>NZ_QZCX01000009.1:0-1200 GCF_026127385.1 Verminephrobacter aporrectodeae subsp. tuberculatae | reverse complement strand
CAGAAATACGACGCAGAGCAACAGCGGAAGCTCATGGAGTTCACTGCCGAGTAGGTAGCTCAGAAACGACCCGGCCGAGGGCGAGAGCCTGACAGACCGTTCACTGCCGAGTAGGTAGCTCAGAAAACTTCGCCAGCAGCCCCTGCGCCTCCCACAGAGTTCACTGCCGAGTAGGTAGCTCAGAAACTGGAGCCGCTGCACGGGCAGCCGGAGTTGATGTTCACTGCCGAGTAGGTAGCTCAGAAACGGACGGATCAATGTCCAGGTCCCCCTGCGCCGTTCACTGCCGAGTAGGTAGCTCAGAAATTGGCAACCGGCACACCAGAAAAGCGCGTTGCGTTCACTGCCGAGTAGGTAGCTCAGAAGTGCTCTGTCTGTAACCGGTATTTCAGCGGCAAGTTCACTGCCGAGTAGGTAGCTCAGAAAGATGCGAAGGGCCACAACCCCGCTGCTGACGCGTTCACTGCCGAGTAGGTAGCTCAGAAACGGTCGTTGGCGGTGTCCCACTTGCCCAGCTCGTTCACTGCCGAGTAGGTAGCTCAGAAACTGTAAAGCGCTTGCAAATTTCTTGGCGACGCGTTCACTGCCGAGTAGGTAGCTCAGAAATGGCGGCGCACGATGGCATCGCGCACGCGGGTGTTCACTGCCGAGTAGGTAGCTCAGAAAGGTGTTGATTTGGAACTGCGCCGTGGCGAATGGTTCACTGCCGAGTAGGTAGCTCAGAAACAGGGCAGCGCCCGTCTCCGGCGCATTCGGATGTTCACTGCCGAGTAGGTAGCTCAGAAAAGCCGCGCCCGGCCTTCCGCATACTCCAAATGGTTCACTGCCGAGTAGGTAGCTCAGAAAATCCCCGGCCACGAATGGGACGGATGGATTCGGGTTCACTGCCGAGTAGGTAGCTCAGAAATTATCAACAATATTGGCCTCACATCGGCGAAAAAGCCGTTCGTAGCCTGCCAAAGGTGAACACCGGTATAACCGACTTACGTATCGGATTGCCTTTCGAAAAAGAAGCAGTCAGGCAGGATGGCCGGAGCGATGTAGTCGATGTCCTTGGCCGACACGCCGCAGGCAAGGAAGCCGTCGCGCCAATGCCGGACGACATTGACGAGTTGATCGATTTGCCCGCGCGCCTCTTGCGCTGACAAACCGAAACGCCCCGCCTGCGACAGGAGGTTGTAGATGCTGGCGGTGCGACCG
>NZ_QZCX01000008.1:0-1446 GCF_026127385.1 Verminephrobacter aporrectodeae subsp. tuberculatae | reverse complement strand
GGCCTGGTTGCTGAAGCTCACTGCGTCGTTGCCCGCAGCGTCCTGCACCACAGCGCCGGATTCGGGCTTGGTGTAGCTGACGGTCACCGTCTCCGTTGCGGCCACGGCACGGCTCAGTGTCAGGGTGACGGTCTTGGCCGTCGCGTTTACCACGGCGCCGCTCACGGTGATGGCCGTTGCGCCTGCGGCGGTGTTCACCGTAAAGCCTGCGTTGCCCGCGAGCGCTGCTGCGTCCAGGGTGTTGGCTTCCGTGTACGTGAGCACCAACTTGTCGCCGGTGACCACGGCGGTGTTGATCACCGGGGGCGTGGTGTCGGCTGGCGCTGGCGTGGCTGGCGTGTTGTTCGTCACGGCCTGGCCGCTGAAGTCCGACGCGCCGTTGCCGGCAGCGTCCCGCACCACGTTGCCGCTTTCGGGCTTGGTGTAGCTGACGCTCACCGTCTCCGAGCTGGTCACGGCGCGGCTCAGTGTCAGCGTCACGGTCTTGACCGTCGCGTTTATCACGGCGCTGTTCACGGTGATCGCCGTGCCCGTGGTGCTGCCGACCGTAAAGCCTGCGCTGCCCGTCAGTGCGGTATCGCCCAGGATGTTCGCGTCGATGAAGCTGAGCACCAGTTGGTCGCCGTTGACCGCGGCGCTGCTGACGCTGGGGGGAGTCACGTCAATGTCGTAGGTGACCGTGGACTCCGCTGTGCCCGCCCCTGCGGTGCCCGCGCGGTTGGTGATTCCGGCCAGGTTCACGCTGATCTTGTTGCCCGTCGAGTTTCTGTCGGCGGTCGGAGCCAAGAGGATATCGAGGAACCCCGGAGCCGTCAGCGTGACCGTCCACGTCGTTCCGCCGTCGGTGCTTTGCAGGTTGGACAGCGTCGCGCCTCCGCCCACGGTCAGGTCGGCGATGGTGAAGCTGCTTTCAGCGATGGCTTCGGAGAAGCGGATGGTGACAGTGGCACTTTCGCCAAAGCTCAGTTTGTTGTCGCTGATCGTGATCGGATCGGTCGCCGCCAGCGTGGGACCCTGCGTGCCCGGTGGCGTTGCCGTGCTGTGGGTCACAGGCTGGCTGCTGAAGTTCGCTGCGTCGTTGCCGGCCGCGTCCTGTACCACAGCGCCGGATTCGGGCTTGGTGTAGCTGACGGTCACCGTCTCCGTGCTGGCCACGGCGCGGCTCAGTGTCAGGGTGACGGTCTTGGCCGTTGCGCTTACCACGGCGCTGCTCACGGTGATGGCCGTTGCGCCTGCGGCGGTGTTCACCGTGAAGCCTGCGTTGCCCGCGAGCGCTGCCCCGTCCAGGGTGCCCGCTTCCGTGTACGTGAGCACCAGCTGGTTGCCGGTGACCACGGCGGTGTTGATCACCGGGGCCGTGGTGTCCGATGGCGTGCCATGGGTCACGGCCTGGTTGCTGAAGTTCACTGCCTCGTTGCCGGCAGCGTCCCGCACCCCGTTGCCGAG
>NZ_QZCX01000007.1:0-1839 GCF_026127385.1 Verminephrobacter aporrectodeae subsp. tuberculatae | reverse complement strand
TACCACGGCCCCGGTGATCAGCGGCGCCACGGTCAGCGGGAACGATCTGGTATTGACCTACACCGAAGCCAGCGGTCTGGGTCTGGACGCGACGCATACCGCGCCCGCAACGGCCTTCGCCGTGCACGTGAATGGTGTCCGCAACACCGTCACCCAGGTGCGCGTGAATGCTCCGGCCAAGACCGTGACCCTGGCCTTGGAACACGCGGTGACCGGCGGCGAGACCGTGACCGTCGCCTACACCAAACCCGAGACCGGCAACGCCGTCCTGCAGGACGCTGCTGGCAACGATGCCGCCAGCTTCAGCGCCATGGCGGTGGGCAACGCCCCCGACACGACGGCCCCGGTGATCAGCCAGGCACGCATCAGCGGCCGGAGCCTGGTGCTCAGCTGCACCGAGGCAAACGACCTGGACGCGCTCAACAAGCCGGCCCCCGGGGACTTTGCGGTGCTCGTGAATGGCGTCGCAAACGCCGTCTCCAGCGTGAGCGTGGACGCAGCGGCCAAGACCGTGACGCTGGAACTGGCCACCGCCGTGACCGGCGGTGAGGCGGTGAGCGTCGCCTACACCCGGCCCGCGACCGGCAGCGCCACCCTCCGTGACACGACGGGCAACGTGGCAGCCAGCTTCAGCGCCATGGAAGTGGGCAACGGACCGGACACCACGGCCCCGGTCATCGGCATGGCCAGCGCCAGCGGCGACCAGCTGGTGCTCAGCTACACCGAAGCGAACAAGCTGGATGCCGTCCACACGGCGAACAGCGCCGCCTTTGCGGTGCACGTGAACGGCGTCGTGAACGCGGTTCGCGCGGTCGCCGTGGATGCCGCAGCGAAGACCGTCACCCTGACGCTGAGCACCCCCGTGACCGGCGGCGAGACGGTGCGCGTTGCCTACACCGCCCCCCCGGCCGACACCGGCGCCGCAGCCATACAGGACGCGACCGGCAACGATGCCGCAGGCTTCACGGACATGGTGGTGCACAGCGGACCCGACACGACGGCCCCGGTGATCAGCAGCGCCAAGGCGAACGGCGACCAATTGGTGCTCAGCTGCGCCGAAGCGAACGCGCTGGACGCCGAGCACAAGCCGGCCCCCGAAGCCTTCACGGTGCTCGTCGATGGCGTGCGCAGCGCCGTCACCGCAGTCGCCATAGATGCGCTGGCGAATACCGTGGCGCTGACGCTGGCCCACGCCGTGGCCTACGGCCAGTCGGTGAAGCTCTCGTACACCGACCCCACGGCCGGCAACGACGCCGAGGCCCTGCAGGACCGCAGCGGCAACGACGCCGCGAGTTTCAGCGCGCACGAAGCGAAGAACACCGTTGCCGCCCCCCCGCCCAGCAAGATCCGCAAGCCGAGCGGGGACAACGACGGCGTTCCCGGCGAAATAGAGGACCGGACCCCCGGCCTCTACCGCCCCCATGGACCCGCCCCCGTGGCGGGCGACGGCAACGGGGACGGAACCAGGGACAGCGAACAATCCTCGGTGAGTTCGATCCGCATCTCGGTCAGCACCTCGAAGGAAGACGATTCGGACGACACGCCGGCAAGCACCTACACCACCCTGGTGGCAGGCAGCGAGAACGGCAAGCCCAGCGCCGATCACGGCACACGCATCGCCCGCCTGGAGCAGAAAAAGATCCCCCCCAACCTGCCCCGGGCGCTGGAGGCGCTCGGCGGGCTGACCAGCTTCCAGGTAGAGCTGACTCCCGGCACACACACCGAGAGTTTCAGCCTCTACGTGGACCCGGCGCAGCACGCCAACGGCTACTGGCTGCGGGACAGAACCGGCACCTGGGTGAACCTGGCGAGCGAGCCCTACAGCGGCAAGGTGGTGCG
>NZ_QZCX01000006.1:0-2962 GCF_026127385.1 Verminephrobacter aporrectodeae subsp. tuberculatae | reverse complement strand
TGCCCGTGGCCGGGTTGCCGGCAGCGTCCGCGACGCCGCTGAGGTTGTTCACGCTGACGACGTTGTTTGCCACCGTGGTGTCTGCCGCCGGGGTCAGCGTGCCGGTCCAGCTCAGGCCGTCGGCGCTGCGCGTGAGCGCGCCGAGCGTGCCACTGGAGACGCTCAGGTGGTCCTTGTTGAAGCCGGTGACCGCTTCGCCGAAGGTGATGGTGACGGTGGCCGTATCGCTCGCCTTGAGCGCGTTGTCGTCGAGCGTGATCTGGGTCAGCTGGGGCGCCGTGGTGTCCACGCTGTAGTTGTCGCTGCTCACGTCGCTGCCCGTGGCGGCGTTGTCGGCCGTGCTTTTTACGCCGCCAAGGGTGTTCACGTGGATGGCGTTGGTCGCCGCCGTGGTGTTCGCCGCGGGGGTCAGGGTGCCGGTCCAGACCTTGCCGCCTTCGGCGGCCGCCAGCTCGGACAGCGTGCCGCTGGACACGCTCAGGTTCGCCTTGCCAAAGCCGCTCACCGCTTCGCTGAAAGTGACGGTGACGCGGGCCGTCTCGCCGATTTTCAGCGCGCTGTCGCCCAGCACGATGCTCAGCAACTGCGGCGCCACGGTGTTCACTTGGTAGTTTTCGCTGCTGACGCTGCTCCCCGTGGCGGTGTTGTGCGCGGCGTCCTCGACACCGGCAAGGCTGCTCACGCTGATCGCGTTGCTCGCCGCCGCGGTGTTCTCCGCGGGGGTCAGGGTGCCGGTCCAGAGCACGCCGCCTTCGGACGCGGTCAGATCGGACAGCGTGCCGCTGGGCACGCTCAGATTCGCCTTGCCAAAGCCGGTCACCGCCTCGCTGAAGCGGATGCTGACCTGGGCCGTGTCGCCGATCTTGAGCTGGCGGTCGGCGATGGCGATGCTCAGCAGCACGGGCGGCGTGGTGTCCGGGGTGTTGTTCTGTATCTGCCGCTGCGCGAAGCTCGCGGCGTCGTTGCCGGCTGCGTCCTGTATGGCGTTGGCGTCGTTGCCGCTCGTGGGGTCGGTGTAGGAGACGCTGACCGTATCGCCGGGGCCTACGGCGCTGGCCAGCGTCAGCGTCACGGTCTTGGCCGTGGCATTCACGCTCACTGCGGTGACGGCGTTGGCCACGGCGGCGCCATTGACGCGCAGCGCAAAGGCCCCGGTGGCCGGGACATGCGCCGCATCCAGGCCGATCGCTTCGATGTAGCTGAGCACCAACTGGTTGCCATTCACCGTGTTGGCCATGGCGTCGTCGCTGATCTGCGGGGGGCGTGCGTCCACCGTGTAGTCGCTGCTGGAATCGATCTGGCCCAGCCCGGCGTTGCCCGAAGGGGTGAGCACGCGGGTCATGTCCACCGTGACGCGGTTGCCCGCGGCCTCCGCGTTCGCCGCGGGCGCCAGGGTGGCGCTCCAGACCTTGCCGCCTGTGTTGGGATTCCAGTTGGACAGCGTGCCGTTGGCCGCGCTCACGGCAGCGGAGATGTTTTGTACCGGGATGTCGAAAGTGACGGTGACGGTGGCGGTTTCTCCGGTCTTCAGCATGTTGCTGCTGATCGTGATGCCGTTGGTGGTGAGCCGGGGCCGCACGGTGTCCACGGTGAAGTTTTCACCGCGCGGAACGGTGCCCGTGATCGAGTTGCCCGCAGGGTCCTTTATGTGGATGAAACGCGTTATCTCGACGATGTTTACTGGCGAGATGGTGTTCTCCGGCGGAGTCAGGGTAGCGGTCCAGACCGTGCCGTCTTCGGAGGAGCTCAGCTCGGACAGCGTGCCGATTGACGCTGCCAGGCGCGGCTCGGCTCTGAGGTTGATGTTGAGCACCTTTTCGCTGAAGGTCAGGGTGACGGTGGCCGTCTCGCCGGCCCGCAGGTCGTGATCGCTTATGGTGAAGCTGATCAGCGTGGGCGGTGTCAGATCGATGAAGTAGGCGTTGCTTTTAACGATTCTGCTCAGGGGTTTGTTGCCAGCCAGGTCCGTCACGCCGGCGTTTTCGGTATCCAGGGAGATGGTGAGGTTGGCCCCCTCGGCGCCTGCGTTCGGGGTCAGCGTGGCGACCCAGCTCGTGCCGTCGGTGTGTAGCTTGAAGTCGCTCAGCGTAGCGTTTTGCGCGATGAGGCTGCGCATGTCCTCCAGGTCGAAACCGACGACCGGTTCGTTGAAGCTGAGCTTGACGAGGCTGGTTTCTGTCGCTGTCAGGCCGCTGCCGTCCACCTCGATGGTGATGACGGGCTTTACGGCGTCGATGTTGTAGAGGACACCCGGGACGTTCATCGTTCCCGTTCCCGCTTCGCCCGCGGTATTCCTCACGCCGGCAAGGTTCACCGCGACGGAGTTTTGGGACGTTGAGGGATTGTTCCACGTGAGCCCCGATGTGATGGTGACCTGCCAGGTGTCGCTGCTGCCGTCGGCGCCGGGACTGACGGCGCTCACGCTGCTCACGCTGCCAGCGTTCGGGCGCAGACTCACGTCCGTTGTGCCGAATTCCTTCACCGCTTCGCTGAATTTGACGGTGACGACAGTCGTTCTCCGGTTGAATCCGATGGCGGTTTCGCTGATCGAGTGGCCGGATGCGGCGAGTGTGGGTGCGGTCATGGTGCTTTTCCTTTTTCCGAATGGGCTGCGCGTGGTTTTCCGGATTCAGCTTGTGTGCCGCCTGCGGTCCAGGGACGCAGATGCCCGTGCCTGTTGCATGGGTTCCGGCTCCGGGCAGGCCGTGCCGGCTCCCCCGGGGCGCCGGGAGCACGCTCGGGAATTACCTTCTGGCGCATGGAGCGGGTATCCCTCCCGCAGCGAAGCCCGGTCCATCAGAACCAGATCCCGTGCGCTTGCGCATCGGACGTCTGCCCGACGATGGACAGCAGCATGTGCGCTGCCGTGCCGGGGGCGGTAATGGTTCCGTCGGTCTCGCCGTCGGCGTCGAAAGCGCCGCCGTCCTCGATCCGGAAGTCGAGCCGCAGGCTTTGCCCGTCG
>NZ_QZCX01000004.1:0-52183 GCF_026127385.1 Verminephrobacter aporrectodeae subsp. tuberculatae | reverse complement strand
CGTGGGCTTGGTGTAGCTGACGGTCACCGTCTCCGTTGCGGCCACGGCGCGGCTCAGTGTCAGCGTCACGGTCTTGTCCGTTATGTGCACTGCGACTCCGGTGACGGTGATGGCCGTCGTGCCTGCGGCGGTGTTCACCGTAAAGCCTGCGTTGCCCACGAGTGCTGTCGCGTCCAGGGTGCCCGCTTCCCTGTACGTGAGCACCAGCTTGTCGCCAGTGACCACGGCGGTGTTGATCTCCGGAGCCGTGGTGTCTGCTCCGGGTGTGGTGCCCGGCGTGTTGTTGGTCACCGCCCTTTCGCTGAAGTTCGCTGCGTCGTTGCCCGCAGCGTCCTGCACCACGGCGCCGGATTCGGGCTTGGTGTAGCTGACGCTCACCGTCTCCGTTGCGGCCACGGCGCGGCTCAGTGTCAGCGTCACGGTCTTGTCCGTCGCGTTTACCACGGCGCTGCTCACGGTGATGGCCGTTGCACCAGCGGCGGTGTTCACCGTGAAGCCGGCGTTGCCAGCGAGCGCTGCCCCGTCCAGGGTGCCCGCTTCCGTGTACGTGAGCACCAGTTGGTTGCCGGTGACCACGGCGGTGTTGATTACCGGAGCCGTGGTGTCCGATCGCGTGCGATGGGTCACGGTCTGGTTGCTGAAGCTCACTGCGTCGTTGCCCGCAGCGTCCTGCACCACGTTGTCGCCGCTCGTGGGCTTGGTGTAGCTCACGGTCAGCGTCTCCGCACTGGTTACGGGGCGGCTCAGCGTCAGCGTCACGGTCTTGCCTGATACGGCCACACGACTTACGCTGATGACCGCATTGCCCGCGCTGTTGACCGCAAAGGCCGAGGCGGCTGCGGTGTTGGTGGCATCCAGGTTGCCATCGTCGGTGTAGCTCAGCACCAGTTGGTTGCCGATGACCACGGCGGTGTTGAGCACCGGGGCCGTGGTGTCCGATGGCGTGGGCGTGCCATGGGTCACGGTCTGGTTGCTGAAGCTCACTGCGTCGTTGCCGGCTGCGTCCTGCACCACGTTGTTGCCCGTGGGCTTGGTGTAGCTCACGGTCAGCGTCTCCGTGCTGGTTACGGCGCGGCTCAGCGTCAGCGTCACGGTCTTGCCCGATACCGCCACGCTGTTCACGCTGATGGTCGCATTGCCTGCGCTGCTGACCGCAAAGGCCGAGGCGGCTGCGGTGTTCACGGCATCCAGGCTGCCCTCTTCGGTGTAGCTCAGCACCAGCTTGTCGCCGGTGACCACGGCGGTGTTGATCACCGGGGCCGTGGTGTCCGATGGCGTGCCATGGGTCACCGCCTGGCTGCTGAAGTTCACTGCGTCGTTGCCCGCAGCGTCCTGCACCACGGCGCCGGATTCGGGTTTGGTGTAGCTGACGGTCACCGTCTCCGTTGCGGCCACGGTGCGGCTCAGTGTCAGCGTCACGGTCTTGGCCGTGGCGTTCACCACGGCGCTGCTCACGGTGATGGCCGTTGCGCCAGCGGCGGTGTTCACCGTAAAGCCTGCGTTGCCCGTGAGGGCTGCCCCGTCCAGGGTGTTGGCTTCTGTGTACGTGAGCACCAACTGGTTGCCGGTGACCGTGGCGCTGCTGAATACCGGGGCCGTGGTGTCTGCTGCGGGCCGGGTGTCCACGGTGTAGTTGGGGCTGCTGGCTTCACCCACGCCGGCGTTGCCAGCGGCGTCGGTCACCCCGGTGAGAGCTACGTTGATGACATTCGACGGGGCGTTGACGTTGGCCGCGGGCGTGAAGGTGGCCGTCCAGACCGTGCTCGCAGCGTTGGCCGTGGGCGAGCTCAGCGTGCCGCTGGTGCACGTGATGTCGCTGCTGTCAAAGCCGTTGACGGGCCGGTTGAAGGTGAAGGTGACGGTGGTGGTCTCGCCCGTGGTGAGCGCGCTGTCGGCCAGCGTGATCTCGACATTGAGCGCGGATGGGGCTGGCGTGCTGTTGGTCACCGCCTGGCTGCTGAAGTTCACTGCGTCGTTGCCCGCAGCGTCCTGCACCACGGCGCCGGATTCGGGTTTGGTGTAGCTGACGGTCACGGTCTCCGTGCTGGCCACGGCGCGGCTCAGTGTCAGCGTCACGGTCTTGTCCGTTGCGTTTACCACGGCGCTGCTCACGGTGATGGCCGTTGCACCAGCGGCGGTGTTCACCGTAAAGCCGGCGTTGCCCGCGAGGGCTGCCCCGTCCAGGGTGTTGGCTTCCGTGTACGTGAGCACCAGCCGGTTGCCGTTGACCACGGCGCTGCTGAACACCGGGGGCGTGGTGTCTGCTGGCGCGGGCGTGGTGCCATGGGTCACGGCCCGGTCGCTGAAGTTCGCTGCGTCGTTGCCGGCTGCGTCCTGCACCACGGCGCCGGTCGCGGGCTTGGTGTAGCTGACGGTCACCGTCTCCGTTGCGGCCACGGTGCGGCTCAGCGTCAGCGTCACGGTCTTGGCCGTGGCGTTTACCACGGCGCTGCTCACGGTGATGGCCGCTGCGCCAGCGGCGGTGTTCACCGTAAAGCCTGCGTTGCCCGCGAGCGCTGCCCCGTCCAGGGTGTTGGCTTCCGTGTACGTGAGCACCAGTTGGTCGCCGTTGACCGCAGCGCTGCTGACGCTGGGGGACTGAACGTCAATGTCGTAGGTGATCGTGGAGTCCGCCGTGCCCACCCCTGCGGTGCCCGCGCGGTTCGTGATTTCGGTCAGGTTCACGCGGATCTTGTTGCCCGTCGAACCGTTGGCGAGGAGAACATTCGCGGCGATATCAAGGGCATCCGGGGCCGCCAGCGTGACCGTCCAGGTCGTTCCGCCGTCGGTGCTTTGCAGGTTGGACAGCTTCGCGCCTCCGCCCACGGTCAGGTCGGCGGTGGTGAAGCTGTCGGTCGCGATGGCTTCGGCGAAGCGGATGGTGACAGTGGCACTTTCGCCAAAGCTCAGTTTGTTGTCGCTGATCGTGATCGGATCGGTCGCCGCCAGCGTGGGACCCTGCGTGCCCGGTGGCGTTGCCGTGCTGTGGGTCACAGGCTGGCTGCTGAAGTTCGCTGCGTCGTTGCCGGCCGCGTCCTGTACCACAGCGCCGGATTCGGGCTTGGTGTAGCTGACGGTCACCGTCTCCGTGCTGGCCACGGCGCGGCTCAGTGTCAGGGTGACGGTCTTGGCCGTTGCGCTTACCACGGCGCTGCTCACGGTGATGGCCGTTGCGCCTGCGGCGGTGTTCACCGTGAAGCCTGCGTTGCCCGCGAGCGCTGCCCCGTCCAGGGTGCCCGCTTCCGTGTACGTGAGCACCAGCTGGTTGCCGGTGACCACGGCGGTGTTGATCACCGGGGCCGTGGTGTCCGATGGCGTGCCATGGGTCACGGCCTGGTTGCTGAAGTTCACTGCCTCGTTGCCGGCAGCGTCCCGCACCCCGTTGCCGAGCGTGGGCTTGGTGTAGCTGACGGTCACCGTCTCCGTTGCGGCCACGGCGCGGCTCAGTGTCAGCGTCACGGTCTTGTCCGTTATGTGCACTGCGACTCCGGTGACGGTGATGGCCGTCGTGCCTGCGGCGGTGTTCACCGTAAAGCCTGCGTTGCCCACGAGTGCTGTCGCGTCCAGGGTGCCCGCTTCCCTGTACGTGAGCACCAGCTTGTCGCCAGTGACCACGGCGGTGTTGATCTCCGGAGCCGTGGTGTCTGCTCCGGGTGTGGTGCCCGGCGTGTTGTTGGTCACCGCCCTTTCGCTGAAGTTCGCTGCGTCGTTGCCCGCAGCGTCCTGCACCACGGCGCCGGATTCGGGCTTGGTGTAGCTGACGCTCACCGTCTCCGTTGCGGCCACGGCGCGGCTCAGTGTCAGCGTCACGGTCTTGTCCGTCGCGTTTACCACGGCGCTGCTCACGGTGATGGCCGTTGCACCAGCGGCGGTGTTCACCGTGAAGCCGGCGTTGCCAGCGAGCGCTGCCCCGTCCAGGGTGCCCGCTTCCGTGTACGTGAGCACCAGTTGGTTGCCGGTGACCACGGCGGTGTTGATTACCGGAGCCGTGGTGTCCGATCGCGTGCGATGGGTCACGGTCTGGTTGCTGAAGCTCACTGCGTCGTTGCCCGCAGCGTCCTGCACCACGTTGTCGCCGCTCGTGGGCTTGGTGTAGCTCACGGTCAGCGTCTCCGCACTGGTTACGGGGCGGCTCAGCGTCAGCGTCACGGTCTTGCCTGATACGGCCACACGACTTACGCTGATGACCGCATTGCCCGCGCTGTTGACCGCAAAGGCCGAGGCGGCTGCGGTGTTGGTGGCATCCAGGTTGCCATCGTCGGTGTAGCTCAGCACCAGTTGGTTGCCGATGACCACGGCGGTGTTGAGCACCGGGGCCGTGGTGTCCGATGGCGTGGGCGTGCCATGGGTCACGGTCTGGTTGCTGAAGCTCACTGCGTCGTTGCCGGCTGCGTCCTGCACCACGTTGTTGCCCGTGGGCTTGGTGTAGCTCACGGTCAGCGTCTCCGTGCTGGTTACGGCGCGGCTCAGCGTCAGCGTCACGGTCTTGCCCGATACCGCCACGCTGTTCACGCTGATGGTCGCATTGCCTGCGCTGCTGACCGCAAAGGCCGAGGCGGCTGCGGTGTTCACGGCATCCAGGCTGCCCTCTTCGGTGTAGCTCAGCACCAGCTTGTCGCCGGTGACCACGGCGGTGTTGATCACCGGGGCCGTGGTGTCCGATGGCGTGCCATGGGTCACCGCCTGGCTGCTGAAGTTCACTGCGTCGTTGCCCGCAGCGTCCTGCACCACGGCGCCGGATTCGGGTTTGGTGTAGCTGACGGTCACCGTCTCCGTTGCGGCCACGGTGCGGCTCAGTGTCAGCGTCACGGTCTTGGCCGTGGCGTTCACCACGGCGCTGCTCACGGTGATGGCCGTTGCGCCAGCGGCGGTGTTCACCGTAAAGCCTGCGTTGCCCGTGAGGGCTGCCCCGTCCAGGGTGTTGGCTTCTGTGTACGTGAGCACCAACTGGTTGCCGGTGACCGTGGCGCTGCTGAATACCGGGGCCGTGGTGTCTGCTGCGGGCCGGGTGTCCACGGTGTAGTTGGGGCTGCTGGCTTCACCCACGCCGGCGTTGCCAGCGGCGTCGGTCACCCCGGTGAGAGCTACGTTGATGACATTCGACGGGGCGTTGACGTTGGCCGCGGGCGTGAAGGTGGCCGTCCAGACCGTGCTCGCAGCGTTGGCCGTGGGCGAGCTCAGCGTGCCGCTGGTGCACGTGATGTCGCTGCTGTCAAAGCCGTTGACGGGCCGGTTGAAGGTGAAGGTGACGGTGGTGGTCTCGCCCGTGGTGAGCGCGCTGTCGGCCAGCGTGATCTCGACATTGAGCGCGGATGGGGCTGGCGTGCTGTTGGTCACCGCCTGGCTGCTGAAGTTCACTGCGTCGTTGCCCGCAGCGTCCTGCACCACGGCGCCGGATTCGGGTTTGGTGTAGCTGACGGTCACGGTCTCCGTGTTGGCCACGGCGCGGCTCAGTGTCAGCGTCACGGTCTTGTCCGTTGCGTTTACCACGGCGCTGCTCACGGTGATGGCCGTTGCACCAGCGGCGGTGTTCACCGTAAAGCCGGCGTTGCCCGCGAGGGCTGCCCCGTCCAGGGTGTTGGCTTCCGTGTACGTGAGCACCAGCCGGTTGCCGTTGACCACGGCGCTGCTGAACACCGGGGGCGTGGTGTCTGCTGGCGCGGGCGTGGTGCCATGGGTCACGGCCCGGTCGCTGAAGTTCGCTGCGTCGTTGCCGGCTGCGTCCTGCACCACGGCGCCGGTCGCGGGCTTGGTGTAGCTGACGGTCACCGTCTCCGTTGCGGCCACGGTGCGGCTCAGCGTCAGCGTCACGGTCTTGGCCGTGGCGTTTACCACGGCGCTGCTCACGGTGATGGCCGCTGCGCCAGCGGCGGTGTTCACCGTAAAGCCTGCGTTGCCCGCGAGCGCTGCCCCGTCCAGGGTGTTGGCTTCCGTGTACGTGAGCACCAGTTGGTCGCCGTTGACCGCAGCGCTGCTGACGCTGGGGGACTGAACGTCAATGTCGTAGGTGATCGTGGAGTCCGCCGTGCCCACCCCTGCGGTGCCCGCGCGGTTCGTGATTTCGGTCAGGTTCACGCGGATCTTGTTGCCCGTCGAACCGTTGGCGAGGAGAACATTCGCGGCGATATCAAGGGCATCCGGGGCCGCCAGCGTGACCGTCCAGGTCGTTCCGCCGTCGGTGCTTTGCAGGTTGGACAGCTTCGCGCCTCCGCCCACGGTCAGGTCGGCGGTGGTGAAGCTGTCGGTCGCGATGGCTTCGGCGAAGCGGATGGTGACAGTGGCACTTTCGCCAAAGCTCAGTTTGTTGTCGCTGATCGTGATCGGATCGGTCGCCGCCAGCGTGGGACCCTGCGTGCCCGGTGGCGTTGCCGTGCTGTGGGTCACAGGCTGGCTGCTGAAGTTCGCTGCGTCGTTGCCGGCCGCGTCCTGTACCACGGCGCCGGATTCCGGCTTGGTGTAGCTGACGGTCACCGTCTCCGTTGCGGCCACGGCGCGGCTCAGTGTCAGCGTCACGGTCTTGGCCGTCGCGCTTACCACGGCGCTGCTCACGGTGATGGCCGTTGCGCCAGCGGCGGTGTTCACCGTAAAGCCTGCGTTGCCCGTGAGGGCTGCCCCGTCCAGGGTGTTGGCTTCTGTGTACGTGAGCACCAACTGGTTGCCGGTGACCGTGGCGCTGCTGAATACCGGGGCCGTGGTGTCTGCTGCGGGCCCGGTGGTGTCCACGGTGTAGTTGCCGCTGCTGACTTCACCCTCGCCGGCGTTGCCAGCGTCGTCGGTCACCCCGGTGAGAACTACGTTGATGGTATTCGCCGGGGCGTTGACGTTGGCCGTGGGCGTGAAGGTGGCCGTCCAGACCGTGCGCGCGGCGTTGGCCACGGGCGCGCTCAGCGTGCCGTTGGTGCACGAGAGGTCGGGGATGTCAAAGCCGTTGACGGGCCGGGTGAAGGTGAAGGTGACGGTGGTGGTCTCGCCCGTGGTGAGCGCGCTGTCGGCCAGCGTGATCTCGACATCAAGCGCGGCTGGGGCTGGCGTGCTGTGGGTCACCGCCCTTTCGCTGAAGTTCGCTGCGTCGTTGCCCGCAGCGTCCTGCACCACGGCGCCGGATTCGGGCTTGGTGTAGCTGACGGTCACCGTCTCCGTTGCGGCCACGGTGCGGCTCAGCGTCAGCGTGACGGTCTTGGCCGTGGCGTTCACCACGGCGCTGCTCACGGTGATGGCCGTTGCGCCAGCGGCGGTGTTCACCGTAAAGCCTGCGTTGCCTGCGAGCGCTGCCCCGTCCAGGGTGTTGGCTTCCGTGTACGTGAGCACCAACTTGTCGCCGGTGACCACGGCGGTGTTGATCACCGGGGCCGTGGTGTCTGCTGGCGTGCTGTGGGTCACGGCCTTTTCCCTGAAGTTCGCTGCCTCGTTGCCGGCAGCGTCCCGCACCCCGTTGCCGAACGTGGGCTTGGTGTAGCTGACGGTCACCGTCTCCGTTGCGGCCACGGCGCGGCTCAGTGTCAGCGTCACGGTCTTGTCCGTTATGTGCACTGCGACTCCGGTGACGGTGATGGCCGTCGTGCCTGCGGCGGTGTTCACCGTAAAGCCTGCGTTGCCCACAAGTGCTGTCGGGTCCAGGGTGCCCGCTTCCCTGTACGTGAGCACCAGCTTGTCGCCAGTGACCACGGCGGTGTTGATCTCCGGAGCCGTGGTGTCTGCTCCGGGTGTGGTGCCCGGCGTGCTGTTGGTCACCGCCTGGCTGCTGAAGTTCACTGCGTCGTTGCCCGCAGCGTCCTGCACCACGGCGCCGGATTCGGGTTTGGTGTAGCTGACGGTCACGGTCTCCGTGTTGGCCACGGCGCGGCTCAGCGTCAGCGTCACGGTCTTGGTCGTGGCGTTTACCACGGCGCTGCTCACGGTGATGGCCGCCGTGCCTGCGGCGTTGTTCACCGCATAGCCGGCGTTGCCTGCGAGCGCTGCTCCGTCCAGGGTGTTGGCTTCCGTGTACGTGAGCACCAACTGGTTGCCGTTGACCGTGGCGGTGTTGATCTCCGGGGCCGTGGTGTCGATGGTGTAGGTGTGTGTGGTGAATGGATATCTCCCGTCTCCGTTCGCGCCGCTCAGAGTGCCTCCTCCGCACCGCCTGCCTTCCTTATCGGTCACGTCTTCGATATACAGAAGGATGAGGTTGTCAGTCGAGTTGCCGGAATCCGGGGCCTTCAGGTCGAACTTCCAAGTGATGTTCCCGTCCGTGGTGCGCAGGTTCGACAACTCGCCCTTGTCGGTTATCACCTCATACGTTCCGGGCCTGACAGTCTTCAGGTCAGCAAGGGAGAAGGTAAGCGGGTCCACCGCTCTGGTGAAGACGATGGTGTAGGTGCAGGTCTCGTTAGCGGAAAGGACGAGGTCAGAGCATTCGACGCTGGCGATGGTGGTGAGGGTGTTGGGGTCGGGGATGGTGGCGCTGGATGTGTTGTTCGTCACCGCCCGGTCGCTGAAGCTCACTGCGTCGTTGCCCGCAGCGTCCTGCACCACGGCGCCGGATTCGGGCTTGGTGTAGCTGACGGTCACCGTCTCCGTTGCGGCCACGGCGCGGCTCAGTGTCAGCGTCACGGTCTTGGCCGTCGCGTTTACCACGGCGCTGCTCACGGTGATGGCCGTTGCGCCAGCGGCGGTGTTCACCGTAAAGCCGGCGTTGCCCGTGAGGGCTGCTGCGTCCAGGCTGTTGGCTTCGGCGTACGTGAGCACCAGCTGGTTGCCGGTGACCGCGGCGCTGTGGAACTCCGGGGCCGTGGTGTCTGGTGGCGCGGGCGTGATGTTCGTCACATCCCGGTTGCTGAAGTTTGCTGTGTCGTTGCCGGCAACGTCCTCGACCCCCGCCATGGTGTGGCTGAGGGTCACCGTCTCGCGGTAGGCCACGGCGCGGCTGAGCGTCAGCGTAACGGTGTTGTGCGTCGCGTCCACCACAGCGCCGGTGACGGTGATGGCGGTGCCACCAGCGCTGCTGACCGTAAAGCCTGCGTTGCCTACGAGCGGCAACCCGCTCAGGTTCTCCGCTTCGATATAGACCAGCACCAGCTGATTCCCGTTGACCGTGGCGCTACTCAGCACCGGGGCCGTGGTGTCTGCTCCTGTTGGCGTGTTGTTGGTCACTGCCTCCGTGAAGCTGACCGCCTGGTTGCCATGCACGTCCTGCAGCACATTGCCGGCCCCGGGCTTGGTGTAGGTGACTTTTACCGTCTGATCGTGGGGCATGCGGTGCAAGAGTGTCAGCGTCACGGTCTTGGCCGTCGCGTTCACAACGGCGCTGCCAATAACGTTCTTCCACCAAGTCGGGCTGCCGTCGGGCCTGAAGCCGTCGGACCTTACATAAAGGTTATCGTTCGGCAGCAGCTCAACCAGCGAAACATCGTCCAAGTCGCTCTGATCGGTGAAGTGGATCACCAGTTGGTTGCCGCGGACCGTGGCGCTGTGGAACACCGGGGGCGTGGTGTCTGCTGCTGCTTCTGGCGTGTCGTTCCTCACAGCCCAGTTGCTGAAGTTCACCGCGTCGTTGCCGGCTGCGTCCTGCACCACGTTGCCGGCTCCGGGCTTGACGTAGCTGACGCTTACCGTCTCACCATGGGCCACGGTGCGGCTGAGCGTCAGCGTGACGATCTTGGTCGTCGCGTCCACCACGGCGCCGGTGACGGTAATGGCCCTGCCTGCGGCGCTGTGGACCGTAAAGCCGGCGTTGCCCGCGAGCGCCGCCCCGTCCAGGCTGTTGGCTTCCGTGTACATGAGCTCCAGTTGGTTGCCGTTGACCACGGCGATGTTGATCACCGGGGGCGTGGTGTCAACTTGCGTGTTGTTGGTCACCGCCATGTTGCTGAAGTTCGCCGCATTGTTGCCGGCAACGTCCCGCACCCCTTGACCGAACGCGGGCTTGGTGTAGTTGACGGTCACCATCTCCGCTACGGCCACGGCGCGGCTCAGTGTCAGCGTCACGGTCTTGGCGTATATGTTCATCGCGGCGCCGGTGACGGTGATGGCCGCCGTGGCGGTGTTGACCGTAAAGCCGGCATTGCGCACGAGTGCTATCGGGTCCAGGGCGCCGGCTTCCGTGTACGTGAGCACCAGTTGGTTGCCTTCGACCGTGGCGGTGTTGACCACCGGGGGCGTGGTGTCTGCTGCCGTGGACCCTGTTGGCGGCATGGGCCATATTTTTGTTTTGGCGCTGTCCTCCTCGGTGACCCTATCGGCTATTTCGGCTGGTGATGTGTTGTCAGGCATGGTTTTCCTTTCAAGGTGAAGGTGCGATGGACGAAATTGGGGCTCCTGTCGCGCTATGGACAGGGCCCTTGGTTTGCTGCGGTGGTGCACGCGCCGGGTGCCTGGGCGCGAGCGCCGCGCCGTGGACCCGCAGCGCGGCTGGGCGCCAGGGGGGACAGTCTTGGCCGGGGTGGTGACGCTTTGGACGTTGCTCTTGGAGTGCACTGCTGCGCGCCGGAGAACTGCCGGAGCCCGCGCGCAATGTGCATGGCCAGGTGCCGCTGTGACCGCCAGCGCCAGAGGCGCAGGATGCTGCTGCTGGCGCTCAGGCCCGCACCGGCTCGGTCAATCTTCTGATCACGGCGCGCCTGGGCGCCAGGGTGGCGGTCTTGCCCATGGCGGCGAGGCGCCGGACGCTGATCCTGGGGTGCGCCGCCGGAGCCCGCCGGCAGTGCGGATGCCCCTGTGGCGCGGGGGCCGGCGGACGTTGCGTTGGGTGCCTCGCCGACGCCGGAGGGCGGAACGATGCGGCTGGCGCTGCTGTAGCCCCGAGCAGTCCGGGAGTCAGGGCAGGACCTGCTCCGCCGCGTTAGGCTCAACTCCCGCATAAAGAGGCATTTCTCTGTCGTCATGGAAACAATCAATAACGCTTTAAAACGCCGTCAGTGTAACCCACGTTTCTCTTGAACGTTCTGACCCTGTCCAATTTTTATGCGCTTATCCGTTGTTCTCCTTGCTTCGCCAGCATGTGGTGTGGACGGACGCTGGCGCCCGGCGGCGCAGTAGTCCGGGTCGGCAACAGGCAGCAGCCGGGCGGTTCAAGGCGATGGACGGAATCGACGTGCTGCCTGGGACATGCCCGGCGGACCGGGTGCCGCAGACCGCCGCGGACCCTCTTCCCAAGCGCTGGGCGCGGCGCCCGGTCGGGGCCGAACGGTCTGGCCACGCGCGCTGCGGATGGAGTGCGCCGGGCGGTTTGCTGTGGTGCGCAAGGGGTCGAATCGGAGGCTGCGTTTTGGGGCAGTCAGACGATTCGTCGGGGTCCATGCGACCGGAACTATGTCTTGTTTTTATACAGACTCAAACATTGCAGACGTGACCAGTTTGCGCATGATCTGCCCAGAAAATGGTGGATTCTTTGGCATTTTTTTTATTCCCCCATTGCTTCGCCACCGGAAAATTCGCCGTGGGCGATCGTTCGCGCAAGGGTGCGCAGTCCAGCGCTCACCCAAAGGCAAGACCTGGGCTGCGCGGGCCGCGGAATCGACCAAGGTCTGCGGACGACAGACCAGGCGGTAGGCGACTGGATGCGCTGCGCGGCGGACTGATCGCCATCGCGCTGTGGCTGGTGTCCTGGCCTGCAAATTCAACACCCCCCATGACCCCTCTTGAGGGAGATGGGTCCGGGGGAGCCGACTTCAGAACCAGAACCCTCCACCACTCAGCACATCGGACGCCTGCCCGGTGATGGACAGCGGCATCTGCGCTGCGGCACCGGAGGCGGTAATGGTGCCGTCGGCCTTGTCATCGGCGTCGAACTGCCCGCCATCCTGGATCGCAAAGTCCAGCCGCAGCCGCCCGCCTTCGTTCACCATCTTGCCGCCGTAAGGGCTGCTCGCCAGATTCACCCAGGTGCCGCTGCTGTCCTGCGCCCAGTAACCGTTGGCGCCGAGCTTCGGGTCCACGTACAGGCTGAAGGTCTCGCTGCTGCCGGTGGCATCCAGCGTGGCCTTGAAACTCGTCAGCGCGATCGGTGTCTCCAGCGCCCGGGACATCGAGGTCGGGACCGCCTTTTGCACCAGGCTGGTAATGCGGACGGTACTGCTGGCGTTGACCTTGCCTTCCTGGCTATCGGCCACCAAGGTGACCGAGGTGCTGGAACTGCTGCTCGTCGTGGCGCTGTATGAGGCGACTGCGGCCTGTGTCCTGTCCTGGACGTCGTCCCGGTTCCCGTCGCCGCGTGCGGCACCGGTGGGGCCGATGGCCTGGTTTTCCTGGGCGTCGGGCACACCGTCGCTGTCTGTATCCGGTTCCCTGTGGGGGCCTGGTGCAGGCGCGGGGGATCCTCCGCCAGAGGATCCACCGGATGAAGGGGGTGCGGCGGGCGCGGCAGGTGCAGGTGCGGGTGCGACGGGCGCTGGTGTGCTGTTCGTCACGGGCTTTGCGCTGAAGTCCGCTGCGTCGTTGCCGGCAGCGTCCTGCACCACGGCGCCGGATGTGGGCTTGGTGTAGCTCACGGTCACGGTGGTCTCCGCGCTGGTCACGGTGCGGCTCAGCGTCAGCGTCACGGTCTTGGCCGTTGCGTTGACCACGGCGCTGTTCACGGTAATGGCCGTGCCCGTGCTGCTGCTGACCGCAAAGCCTGCGTTGCCCGCCAGGGCTGCCGGGTCCAGGGTGCCCGCTTCCGTGTACGTGATCACCAGTTGGTTTTTGTCGATCGTGGCGCTGCTGAACTCCGGGGGCGTGGTGTCGGATACGCTGACGGTCGTCGCCGCGAAGCTGCCCAGGCGGTTGTTGGCCGCGTCCTGTATGCCGCTGGTGTCGCCGGGCGTGCTGTCGCTGTACGCGACGGTCGTCGTCTGGCCAGCGGTCACCGGTCTGGTCAGCGTCAGCGTGACGCTCTTTTCTTGCGCATTCACGAGCACATTCGTGACGGCGTTGCGCTCGCCCGCAACGAGCACCGTGAAGTCCCCGCTCGCCGGCTTGCGCGCCGCGTCCGCGTTCAGGTTGCCTGCGTCCTCGAAGCTGAGCACCAGTGTGCTTGCGTTGACCTGTGGCGCTTTGACTCCCTCGGTGATGAGCACCGGGGCGCTGGTGTCGGATACGCTGACGGTCGTCGCCGCGAAGCTGCCCAGGCGGTTGTTGGCCACGTCCTGTATGCCGCTGGTGTCGCTGGGCGTGCTGTCGCTGTACGCGACGGTCGTCGTCTGGCCAGCGGTCACCGGTCTGGTCAGCGTCAGCGTGACGGTCTTTTCTTGCGCGTTCACGAGCACATTCGTGACGGCGTTGCGCTCGCCCGCGACGAGCACCGTGAAGTCTTCGCTCGCTGGCTTGCGGCTCGCCTCCGCGTTCAGGTTGCCTGCGTCCTCGAAGCTGAGCACCAGTGTGCTTGCGTTGACCTGTGGCGCTTTGGCTCCCTCGGTGATGAGCACCGGGGCGCTGGTGTCGGATACGCTGACTGCCGTGGTCTGGAAGCTGCCCAGGCGGTTGTTGGCCACGTCCTGTATGCCGCTGGTGTCGCTGGGCGTGCTGTCGCTGTACGCGACGGTCGTCGTCTGGCCAGCGGTCACCGGTCTGGTCAGCGTCAGCGTGACGGTCTTTTCTTGCGCGTTCACGAGCACATTCGTGACGGCGTTGCGCTCGCCCGCGACGAGCACCGTGAAGTCTTCGCTCGCTGGCTTGCGGCTCGCCTCCGCGTTCAGGTTGCCTGCGTCCTCGAAGCTGAGCACCAGTGTGCTTGCGTTGACCTTGGGTGCTTTGACTCCCTCGGTGATGAGCACCGGGGCGCTGGTGTCGGATACGCTGACGGTCGTCGCCGCGAAGCTGCCCAGGCGGTTGTTGGCTGCGTCCTGTATGCCGCTGGTGTCGCCGGGCGTGCTGTCGCTGTACGCGACGGTCGTCGTCTGGCCAGCGGTCACCGGTCTGGTCAGCGTCAGCGTGACGGTCTTTTCTTGCGCGTTCACGAGCACATTCGTGACGGCGTTGCGCTCGCCCGCGACGAGCACCGTGAAGTCTTCGCTCGCTGGCTTGCGGCTCGCCTCCGCGTTCAGGTTGCCTGCGTCCTCGAAGCTGAGCACCAGTGTGCTTGCGTTGACCTTGGGTGCTTTGACTCCCTCGGTGATGAGCACCGGGGCGCTGGTGTCGGATACGCTGACGGTCGTCGCCGCGAAGCTGCCCAGGCGGTTGTTGGCTGCGTCCTGTATGCCGCTGGTGTCGCCGGGCGTGCTGTCGCTGTACGCGACGGTCGTCGTCTGGCCAGCGGTCACCGGTCTGGTCAGCGTCAGCGTGACGGTCTTTTCTTGCGCGTTCACGAGCACATTCGTGACGGCGTTGCGCTCGCCCGCGACGAGCACCGTGAAGTCTCCGCTCGCCGGCTTGTGGCTCGCGTCCGCGTCCAGGTTGCCTGCGTCCTCGAAGCTGAGCACCAGTGTGCTTGCGTTGACCTTGGGCGCTTTGGCTCCCACGGTGATGAGCACCGGGGCGCTGGTGTCGGATACGCTGACTGCCGTGGTCTGGAAGCTGCCCAGGCGGTTGTTGGCCACGTCCTGTATGCCGCTGGTGTCGCTGGGTGTGCTGTCGCTGTACGCGACGGTCGTCGTCTGGCCAGCGGTCACCGGTCTGGTCAGCGTCAGCGTGACGGTTTTCTCTTGCGCGTTCACGACCACATTCGTGACGGCGTTGCGCTCGCCCGCGACGAGCACCGTGAAGTCTTCGCTCGCCGGCTTGCGCGCCGCGTCCGCGTTCAGGTTGCCCGCGTCCTCGAAGCTGAGCACCAGTGTGCTTGCGTTGACCTTGGGCGCTTTGGCTCCCACGGTGATGAGCACCGGGGCGCTGGTGTCGGATACGCTGACTGCCGTGGTCTGGAAGCTGCCCAGGCGGTTGTTGGCCACGTCCTGTATGCCGCTGGTGTCGCTGGGTGTGCTGTCGCTGTACGCGACGGTCGTCGTCTGGCCAGCGGTCACCGGTCTGGTCAGCGTCAGCGTGACGGTTTTCTCTTGCGCGTTCACGACCACATTCGTGACGGCGTTGCGCTCGCCCGCGACGAGCACCGTGAAGTCTTCGCTCGCCGGCTTGCGCGCCGCGTCCGCGTTCAGGTTGCCCGCGTCCTCGAAGCTGAGCACCAGTGTGCTTGCGTTGACCTTGGGCGCTTTGGCTCCCACGGTGATGAGCACCGGGGCGCTGGTGTCGGATACGCTGACTGCCGTGGTCTGGAAGCTGCCCAGGCGGTTGTTGGCCACGTCCTGTATGCCGCTGGTGTCGCTGGGTGTGCTGTCGCTGTACGCGACGGTCGTCGTCTGGCCAGCGGTCACCGGTCTGGTCAGCGTCAGCGTGACGGTTTTCTCTTGCGCGTTCACGACCACATTCGTGACGGCGTTGCGCTCGCCCGCGACGAGCACCGTGAAGTCTCCGCTCGCCGGCTTGTGGCTCGCGTCCGCGTCCAGGTTGCCTGCGTCCTCGAAGCTGAGCACCAGTGTGCTTGCGTTGACCTGTGGCGCTTTGGCTCCCACGGTGATGAGCACCGGGGCGCTGGTGTCGGATACGCTGACGGTCGTCGCCGCGAAGCTGCCCAGGCGGTTGTTGGCCACGTCCTGTATGCCGCTGGTGTCGCCGGGCGTGCTGTCGCTGTACGCGACGGTCGTCGTCTGGCCAGCGGTCACCGGTCTGGTCAGCGTCAGCGTGACGGTCTTTTCTTGCGCGTTCACGAGCACATTCGTGACGGCGTTGCGCTCGCCCGCGACGAGCACCGTGAAGTCTCCGCTCGCTGGCTTGCGGCTCGCGTCCGCGTTCAGGTTGCCTGCGTCCTCGAAGCTGAGCACCAGTGTGCTTGCGTTGACCTTGGGTGCTTTGGTTCCCTCGGTGATGAGCACCGGGGCCGTGCTGTCCAATGGCGCTGGCGTGCTGTTCGTCACGGGCTTTGCGCTGAAGTCCGCTGCGTCGTTGCCGGCAGCGTCCTGCACCACGGCGCCGGATGTGGGCTTGGTGTAGCTCACGGTCACGGTGGTCTCCGCGCTGGTCACGGCGCGGCTCAGCGTCAGCGTCACGGTCTTGGCCGTGGCGTTGACCACGGCGCTGTTCACGGTAATGACCGTGCCCGTGCTGCTGACCGTAAAGCCTGCGTTGCCCGCCAGGGCTGCCGGGTCCAGGGTGCCCGCTTCCGTGTACGTGAGCACCAGTTCGTTGCCGTTGACCGCGGCGCTGCTGAACTCCGGGGCCGTGGTGTCCGACCGGGTGTCCACGGTGTAGTTGGCGCTGGTGATCGTGCCCGTCGCGCTATTGCCCGCCTGGTCCCGCACACCGCTCATGTTCACGCCGATGGTGTTGCTCGCGTCGTTTATGTTGGCGCTGGGCGTGAAGGTCGCGGTCCAGGTCTTGCCGTCTGCGCCGGCCGTCAGTGAGCCCAGCGTGCCGTTCGCGTTTGAGAGCTCTATCTTGCTCGCATCAAAGTTCGTGACGGCCTCGTTGAAGCGGAAGGTGACGGTGGTGGTTTCGCCAGCGGTCAGGGTGCTGTCGGCCAGCGTGATGGTGGCGACGGGGTCCTGAAGGTCGATGTCGTAGCGGACCGTGGAGGCCGCCGTGCCCACCCCGGCGTTGCCCGCGAGGTCGGTGATTCCGGCCAGGTTCACGCGGATCTTGTTGTTCGTCGAACTGGAGATGGCCCCCCCGATGTAATCATCCAAAGTCGGGGCCGCCAGCGTGACCGTCCAGGTCGTGCCGCCGTCGGTGCTTTGCAGGTTGGACAGCCTCGCGCCGGACCCCTCCGCGGTCAGGTCGTCGAGGCTGAAGTTGGTGATGGCTTCGGAGAAGCGGATGGTGACGGTGGTGCTTTCGTCACGGGCCAGTTTGTTGTCGCCGATCGTGATCGGGTCGGTCGCCGCCAGCGTGGGGGGCTGGGTGTCCGGTGCGAGGGTGATCGAAAAGCTCCCCAGGCTGTTTTGGGCCTCGTCCCGTATGCCACTGGTGTCGCTGGGCGTGCTGTCGTTGTAGTCGATGGAGTCCATCTGGGCCAGTGTCGCGTGACTGGTCAGCGTCAGCGTGATGGTTTTTGCCTGCGCATTCACGAGCACCTGGGTGACGTTGTTGCGCGCACCACCAGAGGCCATCAGCACCGTGAAGTCTTCGTTCGCCGGTTTGTGGGTCGGGTCTGCGTCCAGATTGCTCGTGTCGTTGAAGCTGAGCACCAGTTGGTCACCGTTGACCCTGGGCCCTTTGTCGCCGCTCTGGATCACCCGCGGAGGCGTGGTGTCTCGCGTTGCGTTCGTCACGGGCTGATTGCTGAAGCTCGCCGCCGCGTTGCCTGCCGCGTCCTGCACCACGGTGCCGCTTTCGGGCCTGGCGTAGCTGAGGCTCAGCGTCTCCCCGTGGGCCACGATGCGGCTCAGCATCAGCGTCACGGTCTTGGCCGTTGCATTCACCACGGCGCTGTTCACGGTGATGGCCGCCGTGCCAGCAGCGTTGCTCACCGCATAGCCGGCGCTGCCCGTCAGCGCAGCCGCGTTCAGGCTATTGGCTTCGGTGTACGTGAGCACCAGTTGGTCGCTGGTGACCCTGGCGGTGTGGATCACCGGGGGCGTGGTGTCTGGTGGCGCGGGCGTGTTGTTCGTCACTGCCGTGGCCGCAAAGCTGGCCGCGTCGTTGCCTGCGGCGTCCTGTATGGCGTTGGTGTCGTTGCCGGTCGTTGGGTCGGCGTAGGCGACGGTGACCGTTTGGCCGTGGCTGACTGCCGTGCTCAGCGTGAGCGTGACGGTCTTGGCCTGGGCCTCGACGCTGACGTGGGTGACGGCGTTTGCGACGCCGTTCACAAGCACCGTAAAGGCTCCGTTCGCCGGCTTGTGCGTCGGGTCCGCGTCCAGGTTGCCCGTGTCGCTAAAGCTGAGCACCAGTTGGTCGCCGCTGACCTTGGGGCGCGTCGTGTCGCCGGTGGTGATCAGCTGCGGGGGCGTGGTGTCTGCTGGCGCTGGCGTGTTGTTGGTCACTGCCGTGGCCGCAAAGCTGGCCGCGTCGTTGCCTGCGGCGTCCTGTATGGCGTTGGTGTCGTTGCCGGTCGTGGGGTCGGCGTAGGCGACGGTGACCGTCTGGCCGTGGCTGACCGCCGTGCTCAGCGTGAGCGTGACGGTCTTGGCCTGGGCCTCGACGCTGACGTTGGTGACGGCGTTTGCGACGCCGTTCACAAGCACCGTAAAGGCTCCGTTCGCCGGCTTGTGCGTCGGGTCCGCGTCCAGGTTGCCCGTGTCGCTAAAGCTGAGCACCAGTTGGTCGCCGCTGACCTTGGGGCGCGTCGTGTCGCCGGTGGTGATCAGCTGCGGGGGCGTGGTGTCTGGGGGCGCGGGCGTGTTGTTGGTCACCGCGGTAGCAGCAAAGCTGGCCGCGTCGTTGCCGGCGGCGTCCTGTATGGCGTTGGTGTCGTTGCCGGTCGTTGGGTCGGCGTAGGCGACGGTGACCGTCTGGCCGTGGCTGACCGCCGTGCTCAGCGTGAGCGTGACGGTCTTGGCCTGGGCCTCGACGCTGACGTTGGTGACGGCGTTTGCGACGCCGTTCACAAGCACCGTAAAGGCTCCGTTCGCCGGCTTGTGCGTCGGGTCCGCGTCCAGGTTGCCCGTGTCGCTAAAGCTGAGCACCAGTTGGTCGCCGCTGACCTTGGGGCGCGTCGTGTCGCCGGTGGTGATCAGCTGCGGGGGCGTGGTGTCTGCTGGCGCGGGCGTGTTGTTGGTTACTGCCTGGCTGCTGAAGTTTGCTGCGTCGTTGCCCGCAGCGTCCTGCACCACGGCGCCGGATGCGGGCTTGGTGTAGCTGACGGTCACCGTCTCCGTATTGGCCACGGCGCGGCTCAGTGTCAGCGTCACGGTCTTGTCCGTCGCGTTCACCACGGCGCTGTTCACGGTGATGGCCGTTGTGCCTGCGGTGGTGTTCACCGTAAAGCCGGCGCTGCCCGCGAGCGCTGCCGCGTCCAGGGTGCCCGCTTCGGTGTACGTGATCACCAGTTGGCTGCCGGTGACTGTGGCGCTGCTGAACGCCGGGGGCGTGGTGTCTGCTGCTGGCGTGTTATTGACCACCGCGGTGGCCGCAAAGCTGGCTGCGTCGTTGCCGGCAGCGTCCTGGATTGCGTTGGCGTCGTTGCCGGTCGTGGGGTCGGTGTAGGCGACGGTGACCGACTGGCCGTGGGTGACCGCCGTGCTCAGCGTGAGCGTGACGGTCTTGGCCCGGGCCTGGACGGTGACGGTGGTGACGGCGTTCGCGACGCCGTTGACCAGCACCGTAAAGGCCCCGCCCGCCGGCTTGTGGATCGGGTCCGCGTCCAGGTTGCTGGTGTCGTTGAAGCTGAGTACCAGTTGGTCGCCGGTGACCTTGGGGGACGTGGCGCCGGTGGTGATCAGCTGCGGGGCCGTGGTGTCCGGCACCCGGGTTTCCACGGTGTAGTTGGCGCTGCTGGCGGTGCCGGTACTGGAGCGGCCTGCCACGTTGGCTACGCCGGTCAGATTGACGCGGATGGTGTTGGTCGCGGCGCTGACGTTGGCCTCGGGTGTGAAGGTGGCGGTCCAGGTGTTGTTGGCGGCGTATGTGAGTGCGCTCAATGTGCCGTTGGCCTGCGTCAGATCGATGTCATCGATCGTGAAGCCGAGGACCATTTGGTTGAAGCTGAAGGTGACGGTCGTCGTTTCGCCCGTGGTGAGCGCGGTATCGGCCAGTGTGATCGTGGCGGCAGGGAGCGCGGTGTGCACGCGGAAGTTGTCGCTGGTGGCGCTGCCGGTGCCGGCGGTGCCTGCGGCGTCGGTCACGCCCGCGAGGTTCACGCTGATGGTGTTGCTCTCGGCGATGATGCCCGCCGTGGGCGTGAAGGTGGCCGTCCAGGTTCTGCCGTCGGCGCCGAGTATGAGGCCGCTGAGCGTGCCGTTGGCCCGGCTCCCGTCCACGTCATCGAGCGTGAAGCCGTTGACGGGTTTGTTGAAGGCGATGATGACGATCGCCTTTTCTCCCGTCGTGAGGCGGTCATCGGTCAGCGTGACGCTTGCGCTCAGGCCGGATGTCTGGCCCGTGCTGCCGGGCCGGGTGTCAATGGTGTAGTTGCTGCTGACGGAGGTGCTGTTGGTACTCGGATAATTGCCCGCCAAGTCCGCCACGCCGTCCAATCTGACGCGGATTTTGTTCTCGGCATCGTTGACATTCGCTGCGGGCGTGAAGGTGGCGGTCCAAGTCCTCCTGTCATCTCCGATGGCGGTCAGCGGACCCAGCGTGCCGTTGGCCCGTGTCAGGTCGATGTCGTCGGCGTCAAAGCCGGTGACGGGCTCGTTGAAGCTGAAGGTGACGGTGGTGGTTTCGCCCGGGGTGAGGACGGTGTCGCCCAGCGTGATGGCGGCGATGGGCGCCATGGTGTCGATGTCGTAGGTGACCGTGGAGACGGCCTGGCCCACACCGGCGTTGCCTGCGAGGTTGGTCACGCCGGCGAGGTTGACGCGGATCTGGTTGCCCGTTGAGTTGTACTTGCCGGATCCGAAGCCTTCGGGCGCAAACAGATCCTGCATGGTCGGAGCCGTCAGCGTGACCGTCCAGGTGATGCCGCCGTCGGTGCTCCTCAGGTCGTTGGCCAGCGTCGCGTAACCGCCCACGGTCAGGTCGGCGATGGTGAAGCTGTCGGTCGCGATGGCTTCGGCGAAGCGGATGGTGACGGTGGTGCTCTCGCCAAGGCTCAGCTTGTCGTCGGCGATCGTGATCGGGTTGGTCGCTGCGAGCGTGGGGAGCTGGGTGCCTCCCCCTGCTGGCGGGCTGGTGTTCGTCACCGCCTGCTCGCTGAAGCTCACTGCGTCATTGCCCGCAGCGTCCTGCACCACGGCGCCGGATGCTGGTTTGGTGTAGCTGACTTTGACCGTCTCAGCCGGGGTCACGGCGCGGCTCAGTGTCAGCGTCACGGTCTTGTTCGTCGCATGCACCACGGCGCTGCTCACGGTGATGGCCGTGCCCGTGGTGCTGCTCACGGTAAAGCCGGCGTTGCCCGCGAGGGCTGCCGCGTCCAGGGTGCCCGCTTCGGTGTACGTGATCACCAGTTGGGTGCCGTTGACCGCGGCGCTGCTGAACTCCGGGGGCGTGGTGTCTGGTGCGGGCGTGTTGTTGACCACCTCGGTGGCGGCAAAGCTGGCCGCGTCCTGGCCAAATCTATCCTGTATCGCGTCGATGTCGTTGCCGGCCGTGGGGTCGGTGTAGGCGACGGTGACCGACTGGCCGTGGGTGACCGCCGTGGTCAGCGTCAGCGTCACGGTCTTGGCCTGTGCATCGATGGTGACGTTGGTGACGGCGTTCGCGACGTCATTCACGCGCACCGTAAAAGCCCCGTTGGCTGGCTTGTGGCCCGCGTCCAACGACTGTGCGTCGAAGAAGCTGAGCACCAGCTGATCGCCGTTGACCTTGGGGCGCGCGGTGCCGGTGGTGATCAGTTCCGGGCTCTGCGTGTCTGCTGTGCTGTCGGTCACCGCGGTGGCCGGAAAGCTGGTCAAGCGGTTGCCGTGTATGTCCTGTATGCCTTTGTTGTCGGTGGGCGTGCTGTCCTGGTAGGCAACGGTCATGCTCCTGCCACGTGGTGCTACGGGGTCGCGCAGTGTCAGCTCAATGGACTTTTCCGTTCCAAACACAGTCACTCCAGTGACGGCGATGGAGGTGCCATCGATGAGCACCGTGAAGTCCCCGCTGGCCGGTGCGTGGGCCGGGTCCGTGTCCAGATTGCTCGTGTCGCTGAATCTGACGGTCAATGTCTTGCCGTCGCCGGCGAGCGAGGGGATCCGGGGACCCGTGGCGAAGAATTCCGGGGCCGTGGTGTCCGCCGTGCCGCCGGATGGGTTGTTGGTCACCACCTGGCTGCTGAAATTCACCGCGTCGTTGCCCGCAGCGTCCTGCACCACGGCGCCGGTCGCGGGTTTGGTGTAGCTGAGGCTCACTGTTTCCGTGCTGGCCACGGCGCGGCTCAGCGTGAGCGTGACGGTCTTGTTCGTCGCGTGCACCACGGCGCTGCTCACGGTAATGGCCGTGCCCGTGGTGCTGCTCACGGTAAAGCCGGCGCTGCCCGCGAGGGCTGCCGCGTCCAGGCTGTCGGCTTCGGTGTACGTGATCACCAGCTGGTTGCCGCGGACCGCGGCGCTGCTGAACACCGGGGGCGTGGTGTCGGGTGTCGTATTCACCTCCGTGGCCGCAAAGCCGGTCAGGCGGTTGCCTCTGTCGTCCTGTATGGCGCTGATGTCGTTGGGTGTGCTGTCGGCGTAGACGACGGTCGCTGTCTGGCCAGGGGTCACGGCGGTGGTCAGCGTGAGTGTGATGGTCTTGGCGGCCCCGTCCACGGCGACTGCGGTGACGGCATTCGCGACGCCAGCGACGCGCACCGTAAAGTCCCCGGTGACCGGCTTGCGGGCCGGGTCCACGCTCAGGCCGTTCGCGTCGCTAAAGCTGAGCACCAGTTGGTTGCCGCTGGCCGTGGGGCGCATGGCGCCGGTGGTGATCAGCTGCGGGGCACCCGTGTCCAATACGCTATTGACTGCCTCCGTGGCCGGGAAGCTGTCCAGGCGATTGCCTGCCGTGTCCTGTATGCCGTTGCCCTCGGTGTCGGTGGGTGTGCTGTCCTGGTAGGCGACGGTCACCCGCTGACCAGCGGCCACGGGGGTAGCCAGCACCAGGAAGATGATCTTGGCCGTTGCATTCATGGTCACACTGCTGACCGTCCTGAGGTCACCATCCACGCGCACCGTGAAGTCCCTGGCGGCCGGCATGTGGTTCTCGTCCAGATTGCTCGTGTCGCTGAATGTGAGCAACAGTTGTTCGCCACTTCTGTTGACGGTGGGGAACTGGTACTCGTGGCCGGTGGTGATCAGCTGCGGGGCCGTGGTGTCCGCCGTGCCGCTGGGTGTGTTGTTCGTCACCGCCTGCTCGCTGAAGCTCACTGCGTCGTTGCCCGCAGCGTCCTGCACCACGGCGCCGGATGCCGGTTTGGTGTAGCTGACTTTCACCGTCTCCGCCGGGGTCACGGCGCGGCTCAGCGTGAGCGTGACGGTCTTGTTCGTCGCGTGCACCACGGCGCTGCTCACGGTGATGGCCGCGCCCGTGGTGCTGCTCACGGTAAAGCCGGCGCTGCCCGCGAGGGCTGCCGGGTCCAGGCTGTTGGCTTCGGTGTACGTGATCACCAGTTGGCTGCCGTTGACCGCGGCGCTGCTGAACGCCGGGGGCGTGGTGTCCGGCAGCCGGGTGTCCACGGTGTAGTTGGCGCTGCTGGCGGTGCCGGTACTGGAGCGGCCTGCATGGTTGGCTACGCCGGTCAGGTTGACGCGGATGGTGTTCGTCGCGGCGCTGACGTTGGCATCGGGTGTGAAGGTGGCGGTCCAGGTGTTGTTGGCGGTGTATGTGAGTCCGCTCAATGTGCCGTTGGCCTGCGTCAGATCGACGTCATCGATCGTGAAGCCGAGGACCGATTGGTTAAAGGTGAAGGTAACGGTCGTTGTTTCGCCCGCGGTGAGCGCGGTATCGGCCAGCGTGATCGTGGCGGCAGGGAGCGCGGTGTTCACGATGAAGTTGGCGCTGGTGGCGCTGCCGGTGCCGGCGGTGCCTGCGGCGTCGGTCACGCCCGCGAGGTTCACGCGGATGGTGTTGTTCTCGGCGATGACGCCCGCCGTGGGCGTGAAGGTGGCCGTCCAGGTTCGGCCGTCGGCGCTGCGTACGAGGTCGCTGAGCGTGCCGTTGGTCCCCCCGTTCACGTCATCGAGCGTGAAGCCGTTGACGGGTTTGTTGAAGGCGATGATGACGGTCGCCTTTTCTCCCGTCGTGAGGCGCTCATCGGTCAGCGTGACGCTTGCGCTCAGGCCGGATGTCTGGCCCGTGGTGCCGGGCCGGGTGTCAATGGTGTAGTTGCTGCTGGCGGAGGTGACGTCGGTACCCCACCTATTGCCCGCCAAGTCCGCCACGCCGTTCAATCTGACGCGGATTTTGTTCTCGGCATCGTTGATATTCGCTGCGGGCGTGAAGGTGGCGGTCCAAGTCCTGCTGTCATCTCCGAGGGCGGTCAGCGGACCCAGCGTGCCGTTGGCCCGTGTCAGGTCGATGTCGTCGGCGTCAAAGCCGGTGACGGGCTCGTTGAAGCTGAAGGTGACGGTGGTGGTTTCGCCCGGGGTGAGGAAGGTGTCGCCCAAACTGATCACGACGCTGGGCGCCATGACGTCGATGTCGTAGGTGACCGTGGAGACGGCCTGGCCCACACCGGCGTTGCCTGCGGGGTTGGTCACGCCGGCGAGGTTGACGCGGATCTGGTTGCCCGTTGAGTTGTAGCCGAGGACGGCGAAGAAGCCGAAGCCGCTGAGGCCGCTGAAATCAGCCCGCTCCGGAGCCGTCAGCGTGACCGTCCAGGTGGTGCCGCCGTCGGTGCTGCGCAGGTTGGACAGCTTCGCGCCTCCGCTCACGGTCAGGTCGGCGATGGTGAAGCTGTCGGTCGCGATGGCTTCGGCGAAGCGGATGGTGACGGTGGTGCTCTCGTCGAGACTCAGCTTGTTGTCGGCGATCGTGATCGGGTTGGTCGCTGCGAGCGTGGGGAGCCGGGTGCCTCCCGCTGCTGGCGGGCTGGTGTTGGTCACGGGCTGGCGCTCGAAGGTGGCAGCGTCATTGCCGGCGACGTCCTGTATGACGTTCGATGATTGGTTGCCGCCGCCGAGGGGGGCCTCGTAGCCGACTCGCACCACTTGGCCGGGCGTCACGGCTTTTGCCAGTGTCAGCGTGATGGTCCCTGCGGGTCCATTCACGACCGCTGCTTGAGCCCAGTAGCTGTTGAGGATGTCGCCTTCGACGCTCACCACAAACATCCCCCGGGGCGGTGGTGCGCTGCTGCCGTCCAGCGGCTCGCTGAACGTGAGCAGCAACTGGTCGCCGTTGACCGCGGCGCTGCGCAGCACCGGGGGCGTGGTGTCAGGCGTGTTGTCGTTGTTGGTCACGGGCTGGTTGCGGAAGTTCGCTGCGGCGTTGTCTTCCGCGTCCCGGACCACGTTGTCCGTCTGCCGGGCGTAGCTGACGGTCAGTGGCTCCCCGAGGGCAACGGTGCGGCTCAGCGTGAGCGTCACGGTCTTGGCCGGTGCGTTCACGCTGACGCTGCGGACCGTGATGGCCGTTGCTCCCGCGGCGCTGCTGTTCACGGTAAAGCCGGCGCTGGTCAGCGCGGCGTCGCTCAGGCTGTTCGCGTCGGTGAAGCTGAGCACGAGTTGCTCGCCGCGGTTGATGACCGTGGCGCTGCTGAATACCGGGGCCGTGGTGTCTCCCACCCGGGTGTGGACGCTGTAGTTGGCGCTGCTCGCGGTGCCGACTCCGGCGTTGCCTGCGGCGTCCACCACGCCCGCGAGGTTGACGCTGATGGTGTTGGTCGCGTCGTTCACGTGGGGCTTGGGCGTGAAGGGGGCGGTCCAGGTTTTGCCGGCGTCCTCGGTCGTGAGTGCGCCCAGGGAGCCGTTGGCGTCGATGAGCATGATGTCGTCCTTTGCGAAGCCGATGACGGGCTCGCTGAAGCTGAAGGTGGCGGTGGTGGTTTCGCCGGCGGTGAGGCTGCTGTCGGCCAGCGTGATGGTGACCGTGGGGCGCAGGGTGTCGATGCTGTAGTTGGCGCTGCTGACCAGGCCGCGACCGACGCTCCCATCGATGATGCTCAGATTGACAAGTTTCAGGTGGATGGCGTTGGTCTGGCTGCTTGTGTCGGCATTGGGCGTGAACGTGGCCGTCCAGTAGCCGCCGGCGCGGCCGTCGTGGACATGGGGTGCACGCAGGTTGCTGAGCGTGCCATTGGCCTGGGTGAGGTCGATATCGGACACCCTGAAGTCCATTACGGGCGTCCAGGGGAAAAGAAATTCGACCTTGGTGCTTTCACCGGCGATGAACCGGGTTTTGTCGAATGTGATGGTGGCTGAGGGATGCACGCTCTGCGTGTTGACGGTGTCCACGGTGTAGTTGGTGCTGCTGGCCTGGCCGGTCCCGGCGTTGCCGGCGGCGTTGCTGACCCCGCTGAGGTTCACGCCGATGGTGTTGCTCGTGTCCAGCACGTCGGCATTTGGCGTGAACGTGGTGACCCAGGTTTTGCCGTCGCTGCCGGCGATGAGTTCCTCGCTCAGCGTGCCGTTGGCGTTGCTGAGCACGACGTCGTCCCTTGTGAAGCCGGTGACGGGCTCGCTGAAGCGGAAGGTGACGGTCGTGCTTTGGCCATGCTTGATGGCGCTGTTGTCCAGTGTGATCGTGGCCGTGGGGCGCGTGGTGGCCACGCTGTAGTTGGCGCTGCTCGCACGGCCCACGCCGGCGTTGCCTTCGAGATCGCGCACGCCCGCGAGGTCCACGTGGATGGCGCTGCTCAGGCTGCTGGTGTTCGCCGTGGGCGTGAACGTGGCGCGCCAGCTGGTGCCGCCCCCGTTGGCGCCGCTGACACGCTCGAGTTCGTTCAACGTGCCATGGGCGTCCGTGAGGACGACGTCCGCCGCTGTGAAGTCGGTGACGGGCTCGCTGAAGGTGAAGGTGACGGTGGTGGTTTCGCCCAGGGTGAGCGTGCTGTCTTCCAGCGTGATGGTGGCCGTGGGGCGGCCCGTCACGTTGGTCACGGTCTGGTTGCCGAGATTCGCCGCGGCGTTGCCTGCCACGTCCTGCACGGCGTTGCCGGATTCGGGCCGGGTGTAGCTGACGCTCAGCGTCTCGCTGCCGGTCACGGCGCGGCTGAGCGTGAGCGTGACGGTCTTGTCCACCCCGTTCACCACGGCGCTGCTCACGCTGATGGCCGCTCCCGTGGCGCTGCTGAGCGCAAAGCCTGCGCTGCCCGTGAGCGCGGCCGCGTTCAGGTTGTTCTCTTCGGTGTAGCGCAGCAGCAGTTGGTCGCCGTTGACCGTGGCGCTGTGGAACACCGGGGCAACGGTGTCTGCGGGCCGGGTGTCCACGGTGTAGTTGTCGCTGCTCGCGATGCCCACGCCGGTGTTGCCGGCGTCGTCGGTCACGCCGGCCGCGTTCACGCGGATGGTGTTGCTCGTGTCCCGGACGTTGGCCGTTGGCGTGAAGGTCGCGGTCCAGGCGGTACCGCTCGGTGCCCAGTCCACGGGGGTGAGCGGGCTCAGCGTGCCGTTGGCGTCGGAGAGGATGACGTCGTCCGCGGTGAAGCCGTTGACGGCCTCGGTGAAGCGGAGGGTGACGGTCGTGCTCTGGCCCGCCGTGAGGACGCGGTTGGCCAGTGTGATCACGGCGATGGGGCGCACGGTGTCCACGGTGTAGTTGGCGCTGCTCGCGCGGCCCAGGCCGGCGTTGCCATCGAGATCGCGCACGCCCGTGAGGTCCACGTGGATGGCGTTGCTCAGGCTGGTGGTGTTGACTGCGGGCGTGTACGTGGCGCGCCAGCTGGTGGCGCCGTCGTTGGTACCGCTGATGCGGACCAGTTCGCCCAGCGTGCCATGGGCATCCGTGAGCACGAGGTCCGCCGCCGTGAAGTCGGTGACGGGCTCGCTGAAGGTAAAGGTGACGGCGGTGCTCTCGCCCGCCTTGAGCGCGGTGTCGGCCAGCGTGATGGTGGCCGTGGGGCGGCCCGTGAGGTTGGTCACCGTCTGGCTGCTGAAATTCGCCGCGAGGTTGCCCACCTCGTCCTGCACTGCGCGGCCGGTTTCGGGTCTGGTGTAGCTGAGGCTCAGCGTCTCGCTGCCGGTCACGGCGCGGCTGAGCGTGAGCGTGACGGTCTTGGCCACCCCGTTGACCGCGGCGCTGCTCACGGTGATGGCCGCTCCCGTGGTGCTGTTCACGGTAAAGCCTGCGCTGCCTGACAGTTCGGCCGCGCTCAGGTTGTTTACCTCGTCGGTGTAGGTCAGCACGAGTTGGTTGCCGTTGACCGTGGCGCTGCGCAGCACCGGGGCATCGGTATCCGTGCCCCGGGTGTCCACGGTGTAGTTGGCGCTGCTCGCGCTACCCGCTCCGGTGTTGCCTGCCAGGTCGCTCACGCCCGCCAGGTTCACGCGGATGGTGTTGCTGGCGTCGTTGACGTTGGTCCTGGGCGTGAAGGTCGCGGTCCAGATTTTTCTGTCGCTGCCCACCGCGGTGAGCGGACCCAACGTGCCGTTGGCGTCGCCGAGAACGACGTCGCGTTCGTTAAATTCATGGACGGATTCGCTGAAGCTGAAGGTGACGGTAGCGGTCTGGTCCCTGTTGACGCTGCTTTTGTCGAGCGTGATGGTGGCGGTGGGCCGCGTGGTGTCGATGGTGTAGCTTTGCTGGGCGAATGAATACGAGCCACCGCCGGTCCTGTAGGTCGTATTGCCGTCGCCGCACGGGTTGCCCACGCTATCGGTCAGGCCATCGAGCCGCAGAATCAGGGTGTATTCGATCGATTCGCCGCCGCTCATCGGCGCCGTCAGGGTGAACTTCCACGTGGTGCCGCCGTCCGTGGTGTACAGGTTCGACAGCTCGCCCTTGCCGGTTACCTCGTCATACTGCCAGCGATGAGCCGTTATCAGGTCATTCGGCAGGGTAAAGGTTTCCGGCTTTATCGGTGCGGAGAAGACGATGGTGTAGGTGCATGACTCGCCGGCAGCCAGGTTGCGGTCAGAGCATGCGATGCTGGCGACGGTGGTGACTCGCGTGTTGTTGGTCACCGCCAGATTCGTGAAGCTGTTCGCGTCGTTGCCAGCACGGTCCTGTATGACGCCGGTGGTTTCGTTGTTCGCCGAGGGGTCGGTGTAGCTGACGCTCACCCTCGGGTCCCCCCGGGTTACCGGGGAGTCCAGTGTCAGCGTGACGGTCTTGGCTGCGGCATTCACGACGACTTCGCGCACGCCCCGGGCGTCGCCATTGACGGACACCCTGAAGGCCGTGGTGGCCGGAATCACGTTGTCCAGCGCTTCGCTCCAGGTGAGCACCAATTGGTCGCCGTTGACCGTGGCGCTGCGCAGCGCCGGGGGCGTGGTGTCTTCTGGCGTGGTGTTGCGCACGACCTGGCTGCTGAAGTCCACCGCGTCGTTGCCGTCAGCGTCCTGCACCACGGCGCCGGTCGCGGGTTTGGTGTAGCTGACGCTCACCGTCTCGCCATAGGTCACGGCGCGGCTCAGCGTGAGCGTGACGGTCTTGGCCGCCCCGTTCACCACGGCGCCGGTGACGGTGATGGCCGTGCCCGTGCTGCTCACCGTAAAGCCTGCGTTGCCTGCGAGCGCGGCTGCGTCCAGGTTGTTGGCTTCGGTGTAGCTGAGCACCAGTTGGTTGCCGTTGACCGTGGCACTGGCCAGCGCCGGGGGCGTGCTGTCTGCTGACGCCGTTGTGTTGTTGGTCACCGCCATTTGCGTGAAGCTGGCGGCGTCGTTGCCGGCGCGGTCCTGTACGACGCCGATGCCATCGTCACCGGTCGAGGGGTCGGTGTAGCTGACTTTCACCTCATGCAGGCGGGATACCGGGCTGCTCAGCGTCAGCGTGACGGTCTTGGCTGCGTAATTCATCGCGACTGCGCTGACGTCCCGGGCCGTGCCATCGACGGTCACCGCGAAGGCCGTGCTCGCCAGGGAGGTCCTTATATCCAGCGTTTCGCTCCAGGTAAGCACCAGTTGGTTGCCGGTCACCGTGGCATGGGTCACCGTGGGCCGGGTGACATCCACCGTGTACTGCACGCCGGCGTACGCCTCGGTGGCGCTGCCCTGGACGCCATCGTGGTTCGTCACGCCGGAGAGATTCACCGCGATGGGGAGGGATCCGTTGGAGTCCGTCGCCCCCGCCGGGGCCGACAGGGTGAATGTCCAGGTGTCGCTGTGACCGCCGGCGTCGGGGTTGACGGCGGTCGGGGTGGACATCGTACCCACGCCATTTCTCAGCACGACGTTGCTGGCGCTGAAGCCCTTGACCGGCTGGGTGAATTTGAGGGTGACCGTGGCGGATGGTTTGTCGATTCGGAGGCAGGCCTGGTTGAACGGGCCGATATCCGCGGTACTGAGCGGGTCGGTCCTGATCGTGCTGTACAAAGAACTGATGGAGGGCGGTCTTGTGTCTACCGGCGTGTTGTGGGTTACCGCCTGATTGCTGAAGCTCAGTGCGTCATTGCCGGCAGCGTTCTGTATCGCGTTGCTGTCGTTGCCGCTTGTGGGATCGGTGTAGCTGACGGTCACGAGCTCACCGTGTCTCACGGCACGCGCCAGGACCAGCGTAACGGTTTTGGCCGTGGCATCCACGCGCACGTAGCTGACGATGATGGCCGGGCCACTGCCGCCACGCACCGTAAAAGCCTCGGCGTCCGGCTTGTTGGTCGCGTCCAGGTTGGTGGCATCGGTATAGCTGAGTACCAGGGCCCCGTTGACCATGGTGGCGCCGGCCAGTGTGGGCCGCTGGGTGTTGACGGTGTATTCGCAGGGGCCAAGGTTGGCGGCGGCTACGGGCTGATCGTTCGTCGTGTCCTTCACGCCGTCGAGGTTCTTCAGTCTGATGGTCTGGGGGGTCTGCGCAGTGTCGGCAGGCGGGGTCAGTGTGACCTTCCAAGTACGGCTCAGGTTATTGGGACGGTTCTCCACTGGCCGCATATTGGAGAGCAACGTCCCGGCGGGCACCTCCAGGTTCGCTGCGGTGACGTTCCGCACCAAGCGATCGAAGGTGAGGGTGACGGTGGTGGTTTCGTCGGCTGTGAGGGCGCTGTCTGCAATGGTGATGCTGGTCAGCTGGGTCGGTGGAAGCGTAGTAGACATGGCGTGCCTTTGCGTATGTGTATGGACGAGGGGTTCTGGTCCCTGTGCCTTGTGGACAGGGGCCTTGGTTTGCGCTGGTTCAGGCGGGGGTGATGCGGCGGCGCGCGCGCCGCGTGCCCGGGCGTCGCGCCGCGGACCACGGTGCGACTCGGCACCAGGGCCGCGGCCCTGCCCGGGGGCGCGATGCCTTGGTGCTTGGTCTTCTTGGCGTGCGCGCTTGCGCAGCACCCGGGGGCTGCCGGCGCCCGCCCACGAGGGGGCTGCCCGGGTGCCGCCAGCGGCGCAGGATGCTGCTGCTGGCGCTCAGGCCCTCACCGACTCGGTAAATCTTCTGGCCCCGGCGTGCTTGGGCGCCAGGGGGGCGGACCCTCCCGTGGCGGCGACGCGCCGGCCGCTGATCCTGAACTGCGCCGTTGCGCGCCGGGGCGCTGACGGCGCTTGCGTTGAACCCCTCGGCGGTCCGGTGGTCCGGGCAGCGCCTGCTTCGCTGCGTTGGGAGCAATGCCTGTGCAAGAAGGTAGGGGTCTGTCGGCATAACAATTAATGACGCTTTAAAACGCCAGCAGTGTAACCGGCGTTCTTCTTGAATGCTCCAATATTTGTTTGATTTTTATGCGTTTAGCCGTTGTAGCTTCTTGCTTCGCAGACCTGTGGCGTGGACGAGCGCTTCCAAGCGATGGACGAAATCGACGGGCTGGCCAGGACATGCCCGATGGGTCCGAGCGCGCGCGCGCCTGCCAGGCGCCGCGACCGGGGCTGCATCGGGAGAGATTGGGCCGTGCCCGCTGCGGATGGATTGCGCCGGGCGGTCTGCTGTGCTGCGCAGGGGCCGAGGCGGGGGCTGCGTTGTGGGCAGTCAGGCGATGCGTCGCTTGCATGGGGCTCCCCCGGCGCTTCGACGGGGCCCATGCGGTCTGAGTTTTGTCTTGTTTTTATACAGCTTCAAACATTGCAAACGTGACCAATTTGCGCATGATCTGCCCACCCAATGGGATGTTTTTTTGGCATTTTTATTTCCTCAGGGCGATCGCCCCCGGGAGATAGCGCGGTCCTGAACGCGATGACCCCGCTGATGGACGTTCTGATCGGCGCGGCCGCGTTCGCCGAAATACCCAGCTGGCGCCGCTCCGGCTAGGCCGCTCGCCCTTCGCCGCCCGTCAGCGCGAACGGCATCAGCGCGCCGGAAGCCACCAGGAAAAGCAGGTTCTGCCGGATCTCCATCGGGTTGTGCGACGCTGGTCCGAGGCGCGCGATGAGGTCGCCGATGCGCAGCGGGCCTTGCGCCAGCAGCGCGCGCAGATCGTCGATGAAATCCGGATGGAAGCTCAGTGCGCCGCGCGGGATCGCCACGCGGCTGCCCAGCCGATCGTGGCCGGGCACTTGGCCGATGACCGCGTCGTCGAGGATCCTGACCGCGTCGCCCGGTGCACGGCCGCTCTCCGATCGCGTGCCGCGCATGAACACGTCGCGGCGGAAACGTCGATTCACCGCGAAATCCTCCGCCAAGTGCCGCAGACGCTGATTGGGCAAGGCCGCGATGGACTCCACGGCTTGGCGATCCATGACCAGCATCGGGTGGTTGTCGGCCAGCGTCGCGCTGCCGACGTAGCGCAGGCCGGCGTTGGCCATGTCGTCCGCGACGTCCACCGAGTAATGCACCTTCCACGTCCCGTTGAAGAACTCGTGCGCGAGATAGTTGACGGGATCCTTCGAGAAGGCCTCGACGGCATCGACGGCCACCGGGTTGTCGCGGAAATACCGGAAGCTCGGATTCCCGATGTGCCGCGTGGTCCGCAGGGCGCCTTGCACCCGCGCCACCATGTCGCCGGGCGTGGCCTGCGAGATCTCCAGCATGAGCTTGCGCAGCGGCGCCTCGACCGACCAGCCCGGCAAGCAGTTGTAGCTCAGGTAGACCAGTCCGCCGTCCCGGAGATGGCGCGCCACGATCCGTTGCAGCGTATCGCGCACCGCCGCATCGACCCAGCTGTAGATGCCATGCATCAGGATGAAGTCGAAGGCGGGCAGGTCCTGTTCCAGCAGTTCGTCAAAGCGGGTGGCGTGAAAGACGACATTGCCGACGCCCATCCGCGCGGCATGCTCCCGTGCGGCCTCGATATGGGCCGGATTGAAATCGCAGGCGTGGAATTCGGCATTCGGAAAAGCCGCGGCATTCACGATGGTGGATTGTGCGAATCCGCAGCCGAGATCGAGATAGGTGAAAGGCTGGCGGAAGTCCCGCGATGGAATGCCGTTCAACATCGCGACGTAATTCAGCCATGCCGGAGACAGCTCGCGATGGAAGCGGTCTGTGAACGTCAGCTCATTGATGTAGCCCGTGGGGCGGTCTGATGCTTGCAATTGAAAGCCTGGTGCGTGGTCAGGGTCGAGCGCCCCATCTCGAATCGTCGATTCTGCCACGGCACCCTGCGCCAAATACCCATTCGGCACGGCGCCCCGAAACCCCGTTGGTGCGATGCATCGCGCATCGCCAATGCATTCGACATGAGCTTAGGGAATCGGTTTCCAAGACCTTGAAAGGGGTGGGATTTAGCCATGGTAGATCGTCGTGCAAAACAAATCGTTTGCTGCCCAGGTATGCCTCCGGGAGAATCCCCTGCCAGCTACTTCCCGAAACAAACCATGCCAGGAGACCGATCACCATGGACTTCGCCAGCTTGGCCCGCCTCCTTCTGCTCGCCGCGCTCTGGGGCGCGAGCTTTCTGTTCATGCGCATCGCCGCTCCGGTGCTGGGGGCGCTTCCCACGGCGTTTGGTCGTGAGACCCTGGGGGCCCTCGGCCTGTTCGCACTGATCGCGCTGCTGCGCACGCCCTTGTCGTTCCAGGGGAAGTTTGCCGCCACGCTCGTCCTGGGATGCATCAATTCCGGCATCCCGTTTCTGATGTACGCGCTCGCGGCCCAGGTGCTTCCGGTCGGCTATAGCGCGATCCTGAACGCGATGACCCCGCTGATGGGCGTTCTGATCGGCGCGGCCGCGTTCGGCGAGCGCATCACGCCCGCCAAGGCCGCTGGCGTCCTGATCGGTTTGGCGGGTGTTGCCGTGCTCACGCGCGCGGGCCCTCTGGAGGCGAGTGCACCGGTGCTATGGGGTCTTGCGGCGTGCCTGCTGGCCACCGCCTGCTACGGGCTCGCGGGTTTTCTGACCCAGCGCTGGATCACCCGGCGCGGCGGCCTCGACAGCTGCATCGTCGCGCTGGGCAGCCAGATCGGTGCCATGCTCCTGCTCCTGCCATTCTTGGCCCGGGAGGCGCTGGTCCACCCGTTCGCATGGCAGGACACCCCCACCCGCGTCTGGGTCTCGATGCTCGCGCTCGGCCTGCTTTGCACCTCGCTGGCCTACGTGCTGTATTTCCGGCTGATCGCCGACGTCGGACCGCTGAAGGCGCTGAGCGTCACGTTCCTGATCCCCCTGTTCGGCGTGCTGTGGGGCTGGCTCGTGCTCGGCGAGCGCGCGACACCAGCGCACGCAATGGGGGGCGGACTGATCGCCATCGCGCTGTGGCTGGTGCTGCGGCCCGGGCCCCGGTCAACGCCCGTCCGGGCAGCCGCCACCCCCCATGCCAGGAAGGTCCCATGACCCTTCCTGAGGGGGGACTGGCCTTTCAGAACCAGAACCCTTCACGCAACCCATCGGACGCCTGCCCGGTGATGGACAGCGGCATCTGCGCTGCGGCGCCGAAGGCGGTGATGACGCCGTCGGCCTGGCCATCGGCGTCGAACTGCCCGCCATCCTTGATCGCAAAGTCCAGCCGCGACCGCCCGTCCTCGTGCACCACCTTGCCGCCGTAAAGCGCGCTGGCCAAGTTCACCAAGGCGCCGGTGCCGTCCTGCACCCAGTAGCCGTTGGCGCCGCTCTTCGGGTCCGCGTACAGGCTGAAGGTCTCGCTGCTGCCGGCGGTGTCCAGCGTGGCCTTGAAACCCGTGAGCGCAATCGGCGTCTCCAGCGCCCGGGACAGCTGGGCCGGGGCCTCCTTGTGTTCCAGGCTGGTGATGCGGGTGTTGCTGCCTGCGGCCTGTACCCGGTCCTCCTGGGTGCCGTCGCCGGTTGCAGCGGCCGCAGAGTCGGGGGCCTGATTTTCCTGGGTTTCCTGGTTTTCCTGGGCGTGGGACGCAGCGCCGTTGTCCGCATCCGATGCTCTGAAGCTTCTTGGTGCAGATGCGTCTGCTGCGGGCCGGGTGTCCACGGTGTAGTTGGCGCTGCTGACTTCCCACTCACCGGCCTTGCCCGCGTCGTCGGTCACCCCGGTGAGGTCTGCGTGGATGGTATTCGTCGGGGCGTTGACGTTGGCCGTGGGCGTGAGGGTGGCCGTCCAGACCGTGCGCTCGGCATTGGCCACGGGCGCGCTCAGCGTGCCGTTGGTGCAGCCGATGTCTCTGGCGTCAAAGCCGTTGACGGGCTTGTTGAAGGTGACAGTGACTGTTGTGGTCTCGCCCACGGTGAGCGCGCTGTCGGCCAGCGTGATCTCGGCGTCGAGCTCGCGGCTGTCCACCTGGGGCGCGGCACCTGCTGCGGGCCGGGTGTCCACGGAGTAGTTGGCGCTGCTGACTTCCCACTCGCCGGCGTTGCCCGCGTCGTCGGTCACTCCGGTGAGGTCTGCGTGGATGGTATTCGTCGGGGCGCTGACGTTGGCCGGGGGCGTGAGGGTCGCCGTCCAGACCGTGCGCTCGGCGTTCGCCGTTGGCAGGCTCAGTGTGCCGTTGGTGCAGCCGATGTCTCTGGCGTCAAAGCCGTTGACGGGCTTGTTGAAGGTGAAGGTGACGATGGTGGTCTCGCCCACGGTGAGCGCGCTGTCGGCCAGCGTGATATGGACGTCGAGCTCGCTGCTGTCCACCTGGGGCGCGGCACCTGCTGCGGGCCGGGTGTCCACGGAGTAGTTGGCGCTGTTGACTTCCCACTCGCCGGCCTTGCCCGCGTCGTCGGTCACCCCGGTGAGGTCTGCGTGGATGACATTCGTCGGGGCGTTGACGTTGGCCGTGGGCGTGAGGGTCGCCGTCCAGACCGTGCGCTCGGCGTTCGCCGTTGGCAGGCTCAGTGTGCCGTTGGTGCACGCGATGTCTCTGGCGTCAAAGCCGTTGACGGGCTTGTTGAAGGTGAAGGTGACTGTTGTGGTCTCGCCCACGGTGAGCGCGCTGTCGGCCAGCGTGATCTCGGCGTCGAGCTCGCTGCTGTCCACCGGGGGCGCGGCACCTGCTGCGGGCCGGGTGTCCACGGAGTAGTTGGCGCTGCTGACTTCCCACTCGCCGGCGTTGCCCGCGTCGTCGGTCACTCCGGTGAGGTCTGCGTGGATGACATTCGTCGGGGCGTTGACGTTGGCCGTGGGCGTGAGGGTGGCCGTCCAGACCGTGCGCTCGGCGTTCGCCGTGGGTGCGCTCAGCGTACCGTTGGTACACGCGATGTCTCTGGCGTCAAAGCCGTTGACGGGCTTGTTGAAGGTGACAGTGACTGTTGTGGTCTCGCCCACAGTGAGCACGCTGTCGGCCAGCGTGATCTCGGCGTCGAGCTCGCTGCTGTCCACCTGGGGCGCGGCACCTGCTGCGGGCCGGGTGTCCACGGTGTAGTTGGCGCTGCTGACTTCCCACTCACCGGCCTTGCCCGCGTCGTCGGTCACCCCGGTGAGGTCTGCGTGGATGGTATTCGTCGGGGCGTTGACGTTGGCCGTGGGCGTGAGGGTCGCCGTCCAGACCGTGCGCTCGGCGTTCGCGGTGGGCGCGCTCAGTGTGCCGTTGGTGCAGCCGATGTCTCTGGCGTCAAAGCCGTTGACGGGCTTGTTGAAGGTGAAGGTAACGATGGTGGTCTCGCCCGCGGTGAGCGCGCTGTCGGCCAGCGTGATATGGACGTCGAGCTCGCTGCTGTCCACCTGGGGCGCGGCACCTGCTGCGGGCCGGGTGTCCACGGAGTAGTTGGCGCTGCTGACTTCCCACTCGCCGGCGTTGCCCGCGTCGTCGGTCACTCCGGTGAGGTCTGCGTGGATGACATTCGACGGGGCATTGACGTTGGCCGTAGGCGTGAGGGTCGCCGTCCAGACCGTGCGCTCGGCATTGGCCACGGGCGCGCTCAGTGTGCCGTTGCGGCACCCGATGTCTCTGGCGTCAAAGCCGTTGACGGGCTTGTTGAAGGTGAAGGTGACGATGGTGGTCTCGCCCACGGTGAGCGCGCTGTCGGCCAGCGTGATATGGACGTCGAGCTCGCTGCTATCCACCTGGGGCGCGGCACCTGCTGCGGGCCGGGTGTCCACGGAGTAGTTGGCGCTGCTGACTTCCCCCTCGCCGGCCTTGCCCGCGTCGTCGGTCACCCCGGTGAGGTCTGCGTGGATGGTATTCGACGGGGCGCTGACGTTGGCCGTGGGCGTGAGGGTCGCCGTCCAGACCGTGCGCTCGGCGTTCGCCGTTGGCAGGCTCAGTGTGCCGTTGGTGCAGCCGATGTCTCTGGCGTCAAAGCCGTTGACGGGCTTGTTGAAGGTGAAGGTGACGATGGTGGTCTCGCCCGCGGTGAGCGCGCTGTCGGCGATCGTGATATTGACGTCGAGCTCGCTGCTGTCCACCTGGGGCGCGGCACCTGCTGCGGGCCGGGTGTCCACGGAGTAGTTGGCGCTGGTGGCTTCCCCCTCGCCGGCGTTGCCCGCGTCGTCGGTCACCCCGGTGAGGTCTGCGTGGACGGCATTCCACGGGGCGTTGACGTTGGCCGTGGGCGTGAGGGTCGCCGTCCAGACCGTGCGCTCGGCATTGGCCACGGGCGCGCTCAGTGTGCTGTTACGGCACGAGATGTCTCTGGCGTCAAAGCCGTTGACGGGCTTGTTGAAGGTGAAGGTGACGGTGGTGACCTCGCCCACGGTGAGCGCGCTGTCGGCCAGCGTGATCTCGGCGTCGAGCTCGCTGCTGTCCACCGGGGGCGTGGTATCTGCTGCGGGCCGGGTGTCCACGGAGTAGTTGGCGCTGTTGGCTTCCCCCTCGCCGGCCTTGCCCGCGTCGTCGGTCACCCCGGCGAGGTCTGCGTGGATCACATTCGACGGGGCATTGACGTTGGCCGTGGGCGTGAGGGTCGCCGTCCAGACCGTGCGCTCGGCATTGGCCACGGGCGCGCTCAGCGTGCCGTTGCGGCACGAGATGTCTCTGGCGTCAAAGCCGTTGACGGGCTTGTTGAAGGTGAAGGTAACGGTGGTGGTCTCGCCCACGGTGAGCGCGCTGTCGGCCAGCGTGACCACGGCGTCGAGCTCGCTGCTGTCCACCGGGGGCGTGGTGTGTGCTGCTGCCGCTGGCGCGCTGTGGGTCACCGCCATTTCCGTAAAGCTGTTGGCGCCGTTGCCCATATGGTCCCGTATGACGCCGGTGCTTGCGCCATGGGCCAAGGGGTCGGTGTAGCTGACTTTCACCACCTGCCCGGGGGATACCGGGGTGCTCAGCGTCAGCGTGACGGTCATGGCCATGGCATTCACGGCGACTGCGCTGACGTCCTGGGCCGTGCCATCGACGAGCACCCTGAAGGCCGTGTTGGCCTGGGGGGTACTTCTGCCCGCCAGCACTTCGTTCCAGACAAGCACCAGTTGGTTGCCGGTCACCGTGGCATCGGTCACCGTGGGCCGGGTGAGATCCATGGAATAGGTCAGGCCGGTATTCTCCGGGTTGTTGCTCCCCTCGATGCCCCCTTGGTTGGTTACGCCGGAGAGTTTCACCTTGAGGGGGGCTCCGATGAGGTCGTAGGGGCCCTCCGTCGTCGATATGGTGAATGTCCAGGTGTCGCTGTAGCCGTTGGCGTCGGGATTCACGGCGGTCGGGGTGGACACCGCGCCAATGCCATCTTTCAGCACGACGTTGCGGGCGCCAAAGCCCTTCACGGGCTGGAAGAATTTGAGGGTGACAGCGGCTGTTGCTGAATGGTCGATTCCGAGTTCGACGTGGCTATGCGGCTCGGTAATGTCGGTACGGATCGTGCTCTCGAACCAATTGACCATGGGCGGCATGGGTGTCGTGTTGTCAGGCATAGTCTTCCTTTGATGGTGAATGGCGGGGGCTTGACGGACGGCACAAGTGGCCCGTCCCGATTCGCTGGTGCTCTACGGCCCCATCCAACTTTTCATGCTCAGCTTGGAAAGCACCCCGGGTAACGAAAGATTACTGAGCGGTGTGCGGGCCAGCGCGGGTAGACGGGTTGGAAAGAGCCGCCGGGCTTGCCCGGCAGATCGTTGATCGACGGCACCTGCACCGACTCACACGTTTGCAATTGTGACTCAAGTCGCAATTGTGACCCAGATTTCAGCCTTGGCGCAATGGGCGCGGCAAATCGGTTGCGCTTCGGTAGCGCGCCAGCGGCAAGCGCTGGCGGGCATCTCCCCCATGCCAGGAAGGTCCCATGACCCTTCCTGAGGGGGAGATTGGCCCGGGGAACTGGCCTCTCAGAACCACCCCTTTCAAGGTCTTGGAAACCGATTCCGCTAAGCTCATATCCCCTGAACACCACATGGGGCAAGCGATGCTGCAAGAGGTACTGAAGCGATTCGAGAGGCAAGCACCGATCAGTGTGATGGCCCGTGTGGCGCTGGAGCGGGCGATCGATCCGGGCTGGGTCGATGAAGTGTTCGAGGCAAGCCGGCAACGCCAGTACCCCAGAGAGTTGCTGTTTTCCACGGTGGTGGAAATGGTGACGCTGGGTTTGCGCCCATCGCTGCATGCGGCGGCCAAACAAGCGGGCAATCTGCCGGTGTCGCTGGCCGCGCTGTACGACAAGGTCAAGCGCACCGAGCCGGCCATTGTGCGTGCCCTGGTGCACGGCAGTGGCGAACGCTTGCAGCCGGTGGTGCAAGCGATGGGAATCGAGCCCAGCTTGCCAGGCTGGCGTTTGCGTGTGCTCAATGGTAATCACCTGCCGGCCAGCGAGAAGCGCCTGGCGCCGTTGCGGTGGCGGTGGCGGTGCTGGCCTACAACGTTCTGTCGGTACTCAAACGCAGTGTGGAACAGGCGCATCGCGATGACAGCAAGCCCGCCTTGGATGTGTCGATGTACCACTTGGCGGTCAATCTGCGCAGCAGCTACGAAGGCATGTTGATCGCGTTACCAACTGCGCATTGGACAGCATGGTCATGCGCTGAACCCCTGCGCATCGCTCAACGTTTGCTGGAACTGGCCAGCCATCTCAATCCACGCACCGTCAGCACCGCCAAGCGCGGTCCCAAGATCAACAAGCCCAAAGGCTACGTTGATGCCGCCATTGCTCGATCTCATGTCTCTACCGCTCGGGTGCTCATGGGAACTTGCTCACCAACACCTTGAAAGGGGTGGGCCTCAGAACCAGAACCCGTCGTGCGCCACGTCCGGTGCCTGATCCACGATGGACAGCGGCATCTGCGCTGCGGCGCCGGGCGCGGTGATCACGCCGTCGGCGTCGAACTGGCCGCCGTCGGTGATCGGGAAGTCCAGCCGCAGCCGCCCGCCTTTGTCCACCATCTTGCCGCCGTAAGGGCTGCTCGCCAGGTTCACCCAGCCCAAGTTTGTCAACTTTTCGCTGATTTCCCCTCTCCGACGCACGTAAGCCATTGATATCATTAGACTTTTTCTCGAAAGCAAAATGTAGTGCCATAATTTTGTAACAATAAACAAATCTCCCGATTTTTCGTGCATCATCACGGGCATGTTTATTCGCCGCACCCAGACTCGTAATCGTGTCTCGGGCGAACCCTACGTCACCCACCGCCTGGTGCACAGCGCCCGCGTCGGTCATGTCATCAAGCAAAGCACCTTGCTCAACTTGGGCAGCCACCTGGACCTGCCCCAAGCGCATTGGCCCGCGTTAGCCAAGCGCATCGACGAGCTGTTGCACGGGCAATGTTCCATGCCCGATGCGTCCCTGCCCGAGCAGGTGCAGACCTTGGCGCAACGCTTTGCTGCCCAGATCATTGCGCGCACGCCCAACCTGGACTTGGCTTGCTCCGCGCTGTCCGATGCCCCGGCTACTGCTGCCCTGCCGACCAGCAAGTCGCCCTTTGAGACTGACGCCGTCGATCGCTACCAAGAGGTGGATCTGGACTCGCTCGAATTGGTCAACCCGCGCAGCGTGGGCGTCGAGCACGCTGCGCTGTCGGCGATGCGCCAATGCGGTTTTGAGGACAAGCTCGCACAGTTGGGCCTGAACCGTCCGCAGATCGCTGCGGCTGTTGGCAACGTCGTCGCGCGCATGGCCCTGCCGTGCAGCGAACTGGCAACGCACGCTTGGTTGAAGGACCAATCGGCGCTGGGTGAGTTGCTCGAATTTGACTTCCAGGCGATGGACTTGAACCGTTTGTACCGCGCCTCGGACGCGCTGTACAAGCACCGCGAGGCCTTGCAGGAGCACCTGTTCGGTCGTGCCCGCGCGATGTTCGGCCTGGGCCAGACGATCACGCTGTACGACCTGACCAACACCTACTTCGAGGGCGGGGCTGCTGCGGTAAACAAAGCCAAACGCGGCCGCAGCAAGGAGCGCCGCAGCGACTGCCCGCTGGTGACACTGGGACGCCAGCGGGTTCGTGCGGCGCGTGCAGTTCTTCGCCGGCAATGCCAGCGAGCCGAGCACCCTCAAGGACATGCTCACCGGCCTGGACGCGGCCCCACGTGCCACGGCGGTGATGGACGCGGGCATCTCCACCGAGGCCAACCTGCGATGGCTACGCGATCAGGGCTACCACTACGTGGTCGTCTCCAAACTGCGCCGGCGTCAGTTCGATCCGGCGCTGGCCACCGAGGTGCAATCGGCCGGCGGCGTGACGATCAAGCTACAGCGCGTGCTGGACGCCCAAGGCCATGTGCTGCTGTACTGCCATTCGCCCGCACGCGAACAAAAGGATCGCGCCATCGACGAGGCCAAGGCCAGCGGCCTGGAGGCCGCGCTGGCCAGACTGCACGCCAGCCTGAGCAAGCCCAAAGGACGTCAGGATGCAGCCACCATCATGCAGCGCTTGGGCCGCCTCAAACAACGCTTCGCGCGTGCTGCGCAACACTACGCGATCAGCGTCACCACCGATCCCGAGGACCAGCGCATCACCGCCATCACTTGGGACAAACGCACCAAGTCCGGTAGCGCGGCTGCGCACCCTGGCGTGTACTGCCTGCGTACCACCTTGGTCGAGCAGGACAACGCTGCGCTGTGGCGCACCTATACCATGCTCACCGAACTGGAATCGGTGTTTCGATCACTCAAGACCGACCTGGGCCTGCGCCCGGTATTCCACCGGATCGATCGCCGCGTCGAAGGGCATTTGTTCATCAGCGTGCTGGCGTATCACTTCGTGCACATGCTGCGCTCGCAACTGAAGGCCCAGGGGGTCAGCGATAGCTGGAATACGCTGCGCCAGACACTGTCCACGCAGCGCCGGGTCACCGTCACCATGCAGCGGCGCGATGGCCGCACCGTGCATGTGCGCAAAGCCACGCGCCCACAACCGGGGCATCAAACGCTGAGCACCATCCTCAAGCTGGACCCCAATCCCGGCCGCACCCATCGCGTGCTCGTCTGAACCGGCCGCTTGCGTTGGCTCATTACCGGGTAGGCAACTACAAAATGTAGTGCCATACACGCCGGGGAATCACTCTAAGTTGTTGATTTTATTGGGGTTGAAGGAGGCAAGTGACAAACTTGGGCCAGGTGCCGCTGTGGTCTTGCAGCCAGTCGGGGGCGGGGCGCGGAGGATGGCTGGCTTGCCGCTTGCTCGATCGGGATCGTTTGGCGTCCGGGGTCCGGGGGCTTGGGGCAGGGGGGGGGGGGGGGCTGGCCTGCATGCCGGAACGCGGCCGACTCGCGCAGGCGAGCATGTCCCCACAGCATGCAGGCGAATGCGGCGCCAACCCGGGAGCCCTTCGGGTTCAAGCCGTTCGCCGGGGCGGACAGGCTTGGGCCGCCGCTGTCCAGGCTCCGCGCTGCCCCGTCAGAACCAGAGGCCGCCCGCCGTGTCCGGCGCCTGCCCCACGAGGGACAAGGACATCTGCGCTGCGGCGCCGGGCGCGGTGATGATGCCGTTGACCCGGCCGTCGGCGTCGAACTGCCCGCCATCGCTGATCTCGAAGTCCAGCCGCAGCCGCCCGCCTTCGTTTGCCATCTTGCCGTCGTAAGGCGCGCTGCTCAGATTGACCCAGTTGCCGGCGCTGTCCCTGACCCAGTAGCCGTTCACGCCCAGCGTCGGGTCCAGATACAGGCTGAACTTCTCGCTGCTGCGGCCCGTGGCCAGTGTTGCCTCGAAGCTGAGCAGTCCGAGGGGTGTCTCCATTCCCTGGGGCAATGGGGCGGGGGCGTCCTCTTGCTCCAGGCGGGTAATGTGGGCGCTGCTGCTGTTCGGGGTCTGGCTGCCGGCTACCAGGGTCACGGGGGTGTTGCTGGCTGTGTCTGCTGGCTGGCTTGCTCCGGTGGGGCTGCTGCTGAGCACGATGCTGGTTGAACGCACTGCCGCCTGTGTGCTGTCCGGGATGTCGTTGCTGTTGCCGGTCGCGGGGGCTGCATCAGCGGGGCTGGGGGTGTGGGGGAGCTGGTCTTTGGCGTTGTTGGGAATGTCGTCGCTGTCCGTGTCGTCCTGGGTGTTTTTGTTCGTTGGGTCTGCCGGGGTTGAGGGGGTCAACGGAGCTGAGCGGGCCTGGCTCTGTGGCGCGCGTGTGTTGTTCTCCACCGCCATGGCCGAGAAACTGGCCGCGTCGTTGCCGGCCGCGTCCTGTATGGCGTTGGCATCGTTGCCGGTCGTGGGGTCGGTGTAGGCGATGGTGACTTGCTGGTCGTTGGCGACAGGGGTGGCCAGCATCAAGCGGACGACATAGTTCTCGATCCACGAGTCCACCCGGACGGCGGTGACGGCGGTGAGCACGTTATCGACGCGCACCGCAAAGGCCGTGGCGGGCGGGATATGGGTCTCGTCCAGGTAGGTCCCTTCGGTGTGGTAGAGATCCAGCCATTCGTTGTCTACTGAGGCACTGACCACCACCGGGGCCCGGGTATCGATCTGGTAGTTGGTGCTATTTGCGTGGCCGGTGCCGGCGCGGCCTGCGGCGTTGGTTACGCCGGCAAGGTTTACGCCAATGGTGTTGCTGCTGTTCTCGACGTTGGCCGTGGGCGTGAAGGCGGCGGTCCAGGTTCTGCCGTTGTCATGGGTCGTGGGTTCGTCGAGTGCGCCATTGGCATCGGTGAGCACGATGTCATCGCGTGTGAAGCCGGTGACGGGCTCGCTAAAGGCAAAGGTGATGGTGGTGCTTTCCCCCACGGTCAGGCTGGTGTCGGCCAGTGTGATCGTGGCGGTCGGGCCTGTGGTGTTGGCAGGCCGGGTGTCCACGGAGTAGTTGGCGCTGGTGGCGGTTTCGGTACCAGTGTTGTCGACGTCGCTGGCCACGCCGGCAAGGTTCACGCGGATGGCATTTGTCGGGGCGTAGACATTGGCCGTAGGCGTGAAGGTGGCTGTCCAGACCGTGCTGCCGCTGCCGCTGTCTCTGGCCATGGGCGGGCTCAGCGTGCCGTTGCTGCACACGATGCTGGTGGCGTAAAAGTCGCTGACGGGCTCGCTGAAGCGGAAGGTGACGGTGGTGGTTTCGCCCGCGGTGAGCGTGCTGTCGGCCAGCGTGATGCTTGCCATGGTGGGCCGCACGGTGTTCACGTAGTAGTTTTCGCTGGTGGCGCTGCCGGTACCGGCGGTGCCCGCGTCGTCGGTCACCCCGGCGAGGTTTACGCGGATCGCATTCGTCGGAGCGTAGACATTGGCTGTGGGCGTCAAGGTGGCTGTCCAGACCGTGCGGTCGGCGTTGGGCGTGAGCGGGCCCAACGTGCCGTTGGCATCCGAGAGGTCGATGTCGTTGGCATCCCAGAGGCTGGCATCCCAGAGGTCGATGTCGCTGGCATCAAAGCCGTTCCAGGGGCGCACGGTGTCTACGGAGTAGTTGGCGCTGGTGACGCTGCTGCTACCGGCGTTGCCCGCATCGTCGCGCACACCGGCGAGGTTGACGCGGATGGTATTCGCCCCGGCGCTGACGTTGGCCGTGGGCGTATAGGTGGCCGTCCAGGCCATGCGGTTGGCGTTGGGCGTGAGCGGACCCAAGGTGCCGTTGGCATTCGAGAGGTCGATGTCGCTGGCATCAAAGTCGGTGACGGGCTCGTTGAAGCGGAAGCTGACGGTGGTGGTTTCGTCCGCGGTGAGCGCGCTGTCGGCCAGCGTGATGGTGGCAGTGGGCCGCACGGTATCGACGGAGTAGTTGGTGCTGCTGGCGCTGCCGGTCCCGGCGTTGCCCGCGTCGTCGGACACGCCGCTGAGGTTCACACGGATGGTATTCGTCGGGGTGCTGACGTTGGCCGTGGGCGTGAAGGTGGCTGTCCAGACCGTGCGCTCGCCGTTGTGCGTGAGCGTGCCCAGCGTGCCGTTGGCTTCAGTGAGCACGACGTCGCTGGCGTCCAAGCCGGTGACGGGCTCGTTGAAGCGGAAGCTGACGGTGGTGGTTTCGTCCACGGTGAGCGCGTTGTCGGCCAGCGTAATGGTCGCCGTGGGCCGCACGGTATCGACGGAGTAGTTGTCGCTGCTGGCGCGGCCGGTCCCGGCGTTGCCCGTGTCGTTGGTCACGCCGGCAAGGTCCACGCGGATGGTATTCGTCGCAGCATTGGCGCCCGCGTTGGGCGTGAGGGTCGCCGTCCAGAGCGTGCGCTCGGCGTTCGCCGTGGGCGGGCTCAGCCTGCCGTTGGGGCACACGATGTCGCTGGCGTCCAAGCCGTTGACGGGCTCGTTGAAGATGAAGCGGACGGTCGTGCTCTCGCCCGCGGTGAGCGTGCTGTCGGCCAGCGCAATGGTGACTGTGGGGCGCGTGGTGTGCACGCTGTAGTTGGTGCTGCTGGCCCTGCCGGTCCCGGCGTTGCCCGCGTCGTCGCGCACGCCGGTGAGGTCCACGCGGATGGCGTTCGTCCGGGCGTTGGCGTGGGCGTTGGGCGTGAGGGTCGCTGTCCAGAGCGTGCGCTCGGCGTTCGCCACGGGCGTGCTCAGCCTGCCGTTGGGGCACACGATGTCGCTGGTGTCCAAGCCGTTGACGGGCTCGTTGAAGCGGAAGCTGACGGTGGTGGTTTCGCCCGCGGTGAGCGCGCTGTCGGCCAGCGTGATGCTCGTCGCGGTGGGGCGCGTGTTGTCCACGGAGTAGTTGGCGCTGATGGCGCTGCCGGTCCCGGTGTTGCCCGCGTCGTCGGTCACGCCGGCGAGGTTCACGCGGATGGTGTTCACCCGGGCGCTGATGTCCTCCGCAGGCGTATAGGTGGCCGTCCAGACCGTGCGCGCGGCGTTGGCCGTGGGCGTTGTCAGCGTGCCGTTGGTGTACACGATGTCGTCGGTGTCAAAGCCGTTGACGGGCTTGTTGAAGCGGAAGCTGACGGTCGTGGTTTCGTCCACGGTGAGCGCGCTGTCGGCCAGCGTGATGGTCGCCGTGGGGCGCACGGTGTCCACGGAGTAGTTGGCGCTGCTGGCGCTGCCGGTGCCGGCGTTGCCCGTGTCGTTGGTCACGCCGGCAAGGTCCACGCGGATGGTATTTGTCGCAGCATTGGCGCCCGCGTTGGGCGTGAGGGTCGCCGTCCAGAGCGTGCGCTCGGCGTTCGCCGTGGGCGGGCTCAGCCTGCCGTTGGGGCACACGATGTCGCTGGCGTCCAAGCCGTTGACGGGCTCGTTGAAGATGAAGCGGACGGTCGTGCTCTCGCCCGCGGTGAGCGTGCTGTCGGCCAGCGCAATGGTGACTGTGGGGCGCGTGGTGTGCACGCTGTAGTTGGTGCTGCTGGCCCTGCCGGTCCCGGCGTTGCCCGCGTCGTCGGACACGCCGCTGAGGTTCACGCGGATGGTATTCGCCAGGACGCTGACGTTGGCCGTGGGCGTGAAGGTGGCTGTCCAGACCGTGCGCTCGCCGTTGTGCGTGAGCGTGCCCAGCGTGCCGTTGGCTTCAGTGAGCACGACGTCGCTGGCGTCCAAGCCGGTGACGGGCTCGTTGAAGCGGAAGCTGACGGTGGTGGTTTCGTCCACGGTGAGCGCGTTGTCGGCCAGCGTAATGGTCGCCGTGGGCCGCACGGTATCGACGGAGTAGTTGTCGCTGCTGGCGCGGCCGGTCCCGGCGTTGCCCGTGTCGTTGGTCACGCCGGCAAGGTCCACGCGGATGGTATTCGTCGCAGCATTGGCGCCCGCGTTGGGCGTGAGGGTCGCCGTCCAGAGCGTGCGCTCGGCGTTCGCCGTGGGCGGGCTCAGCCTGCCGTTGGGGCACACGATGTCGCTGGCGTCCAAGCCGTTGACGGGCTCGTTGAAGATGAAGCGGACGGTCGTGCTCTCGCCCGCGGTGAGCGTGCTGTCGGCCAGCGTAATGGTGGCCGTGGGGCGCGTGGTGTGCACGCTGTAGTTGGTGCTGCTGGCCCTGCCGGTCCCGGCGTTGCCCGCGTCGTCGCGCACGCCGGTGAGGTCCACGCGGATGGCGTTCGTCCGGGCGTTGGCGTGGGCGTTGGGCGTGAGGGTCGCTGTCCAGAGCGTGCGCTCGGCGTTCGCCACGGGCGTGCTCAGCCTGCCGTTGGGGCACACGATGTCGCTGGTGTCCAGGCCGTTGACGGGCTCGTTGAAGCGGAAGGTGACGGTGGTGGTTTCGCCCGCAGTGAGCGCGCTGTCGGCCAGCGTGATGAAGACCGTGGGGCGCGTGTTGTCCACGGAGTAGTTGGCGCTGCTGGCGCTGCCGGTCCCGGCGTTGCCCGCGTCGTTGGTCACGCCGGCGAGGTTCACGCGGATGGTGTTCACCCGGGCGCTGATGTCCTCCGCAGGCGTATAGGTGGCCGTCCAGACCGTGCGCTCGGCGTTGGCCACGGGCATTGTCAGCGTGCCGTTGGTGTACACGATGTCGTCGGTGTCAAAGTCGTTGACGGGCCCGTTGAAACGGAAGGTGACGGTGGTGGTTTCGCCTACGGTGAGCACGCTGTCGGCCAGCGTGATGGTGACCGTGGGCCGCACGGTGTCCACGGAGTAGTAGGCGCTGGAGGCATTGCCGGTCCCGGCATTGCCCGCGTCGTCGCGCACGCCGGCGAGGTTGACGCGGATGGTATTCGCCCCGGCGCTGACGTTGGCCGTGGGCGTATAGGTGGCCGTCCAGATCATGCGGTTGGCGTTGGGCGTGAGCGGGCCCAAGCTGCCGTTGGCATTCGAGAGGTTGATGTCGCTGGCATCAAAGCCGCTGACGGGCTCGCTGAAGCGGAAGGTGACGGTGGTGGTTTCACCCGCGGTGAACGCGCTGTCGGCCAGCGTGATGGCGGCCGTGGGGCCGATGGTGTTCACGGAGTAGTTGGCGCTGGAGGCGATGCCGGTACCGGCGTTGCCTGCGTCGTCGATCACCCCGGTGAGGAGTACGCGGATGGTATTTATCGGGGCGTTGGCGTTGGCTCTGGGCGTGAAGGTGGATGTCCAGACCGTGCGCTCGGTGTTGGCCCTGGGCGTTGTCAGCATGCCATTGGTGTACGCGACGTCGCTGGCATAAAAGTCGTTCACGGGCTCGTTGAAGCGGAAGGTGATGGTGGTGGTTTCCCCCGCGGTGAGCGCGCTGTCGGCCAGCGTGATGGTGACCGTGGGGCCGGTGGTGTCGCGGGTATCGACGGTGTAGTTGGCGCTGGTGACACTGCCGGTACCGGCGTTGCCCGCGTCGTCGGTCAGACCGGTGGCGTTCACGCGGATGGTATTCGCCCCGGCGTTGACGTTGGCCGTGGGCGTGAAGGTGGCCGTCCAGACCGTGCGCTCGGTGTGGGCCATGGGCGTGGGCGTGCTCAGCGTGCCGTTGCTGCACACGATGTCGCGGGCGTCAAAGCCGTTCACGGGCTCGCTGAAGCTGAAGGTGACGGTGGTGCTCTCGCCCGCGGTGAGCACGCGGTCGGCCAGCGTGACGCTCGTTGCGGTGGGGCGTATTTTGTCCACGGAGTAGTTGGCGCTGGTGGCCCTGCCGGTACCGGCGTTGCCTGCGTCGTCGGTCACGCCGGCGAGGTTCACGTGGATGGTATTCGTCAGGACGGTGATGTCGGCCAAGGGCGTGAAGGTGGCCGTCCAGACCGTGCGCTCGGCGTTGGCCGTGGGCGTTGTCAGCGTGCCGCTGGTGTACACGATGTCGCTGGTGTCAAAACCGTTGACGGGCTTGCTGAAACGGAAGGTGACGGTGGTGCTGGCCTCGCCCACGGTGAGCGTGCTGTCGGCCAGCGTGATGGTGGCCGTGGGGCCGGTGGTGTTGCGCGTGTCCACGGTGTAGTTGGCGCTGGTGGTGGTGCGCGCTCCGGCGTTGCCCGCCAGGTCCGAGACGCCGCGCAGGTTCACGCTGATGGTATTCGTCGTGTCGTTGACGTTGGCCGTGGGCGTGAAGGTGGCCGTCCAGGCCGTGCGGTTGGCGTTGGGCGTGAGCGGACCCAGCGTGCCGTTGGCATGCGAGAGGTTGACGTCGCTGGAATCAAGGCCGGTGACGGGCTCGCTGAAAGTGAAGGTGACGGTGGTGGTTTCCCCCGCGGTGAGTGCGCTGTCGGCCAGCGTGATGGTGGCCATGGGGCGCCGGGCGTCGATGTCGTAGGTGACCGTGGAGACCGCCTCGCCCACGCCCGCGTTGCCGGCTCTGTTGGTCAGGCCGGCGAGGTTGACACGGATCTGATTGCCCATGGAACTGCGCACTGTGGAGGGATTGATGATGGCGGGATCCGGATTCCCCGGGGCTGTCAGCGTGACCTCCCAGGTGGTGCCGCCGTCGGTGCTGCGCAGGTTGGACAGTTGCGCGCCACCGCCCACGGTCAGGTCGGCGGTGGTGAAACTGCTGGCATCGATGGCTTCGGAGAAGCGGATGGTGGCGGTGGTCCTTTCGCCAATGCTCAGTTTGTTGTCGCTGATCGTGATCGCGGCAGTGAGGTTTGTGGTGTGTGTCATCGCATTTCTTTCTTGGTGAGTGGGTGCTGGATGGAACGGGGGTATCTGTCCCCTGGGGTCAGATGGGGTGGCTCGCCTTGCCTCATGCGCAGCCCCGGAGAAAAGCCGGTGCTTGGCCTGGCTTTATGGGGATTGGTGCGGGCAGGCCGCCGCGGTGGGGCCTCCCGGTATCAGGCAGGGGGGTGGTCTCGTCGCACAGCGGCCCCTTCAGGAGGTCGGCCTTCGGCATGTGCAGCCGACCCCGCCTTCCGCTGGATTGGCAGGCGCGTGCAGGGGCAGGCAGGTTTCGCATGCCGCGTATCATAAAGTGACAAACAGTGAAATTTATGTCTGTCAGGTAACCAAGTCCATTTTTATGGCAAAAATCCCCAATAAACGGACAGCTACGGAATCATTCAGCACCCGCTGGCGCGAGCCCGGCAAGCGGGGTGTGATCCCCATGGCTTGCGCCATGGGGACCGCAGCGGAATCATGGGCTGGGTCTTGACCCGGGACTGCGGGGCAGGACGCTGATCCAAGGACCTCAGAACCAGAGCCCGCCATGCGCCACGTCCGGCGACTGACCCACGATGGACAGCGGCATCTGCGCTGCGGCGCCGGACGCGGTGATCACGCCGTCGGCGTCGAACTGTCCGCCGGCGGTGATCGTGAAGTCCAGCCGCAGCCGCCCGCCGTCGTCCACCATCTTGCCGCCGTAAGGGCTGCTCGCCAAGTTCACCCAGGTGCCGCTGTGGTCTTGCAGCCAGTAGCCGTTGGCGCCGATCTTCGGGTCCTACCGTACAGGCTAAAGGTCTCGGTGTTGCCGGCGGTCTCCAGCGTGGCTTTGATCTACCGCTCGGGTGCTCATGGGAACTTGCTCACCAGCACCTTGAAAGGGGTGCCTCTCAGAACCAGAACCCTCCACCCGACACATCGGACGCCTGCCCGACGATGGACAACGGCATCTGCGCTACGGCGCCGGAGGCGGTGACGACGCCGTCGGCCTTGCTATCGGCGTCGAAGCGGCCACCATCCTGGATCGCAAAGTCCAGCCGCAACCGCCCGCCATCGCTCACCATCTTGCCGCCGTAAGGGCTGCTCGCCAAGTTGACCCAGGTGCCGGCGCCGTCCTGCATCCAGTAACCGTTGGCGCCGATCTTCGGGTCCGCATACAGGCTGAAGGACTCGCTGCTGCCGGCGGCGGCGGTGCCCAGCGTGGCCTTGAAACTCGTCAGCGCGATCGGTGCCTCCAGCGCCCGGGACATCTGGATCGGGACCTCCTTTTGCGCCAGACTGGTGATGCGGGCGGTGCTGTCGGCGTTCACCTGGCCTTCCTTGCTATCGACCACCAAGGTGACCGAGGTGCTGGAACCTCTGGCTGTCGTGGCGCTGTACGAGGCGACTGCGGCCTGTCTGCTGTCCTGGACGTTGTCCCGGTTGCCGTCGCCAACTGCGGCACCCGTGGGACCGATGGCCTTGTTTTCCTGGGCGTCGGTCACACCGTCGCTGTCCGTATCCGGTTCCCTGAGGGGGCTTGGTGCAGGTGCGGAGGATCCGCCGCCGCCGCCGCCACCACCGCCGCCGCCGCCACCAGAGGATGGAGGTGGTGGGGCGACGGGTGCAGGCCCTGGAGACGGGGGCGCAGGGGTGCGGTTGGTCACAACTTGGCCGATGAGGTTCGCTGCGTCGTTGCCCGCTGCGTCCTGTATCACGTTGTCGCCCGTGGGCTTGGTGTAGCTCAGGGTCACGGTCTCCGCGTTGGTCACGTCGCGGCTCAGCGTCAGCGTCACGGTCTTGGCCGATACGGCCACACTGCCCACGCTGATGGCCGCCGCGTTGCCTGCGCTGCTGACCGCAAAGGCCGAGGCGGCTGCGGTGCGCGCGGCGTCCAGGTTGCTCTCGTCGGTGTAGGTCAGCACCAGTTGGTTGCCGGTGACCACGGCGGTGGCGATCACCGGGGGCGTGGTGTCTGTTGCTGCCGGCGTGTTGTTCACCACCGCGGTAGCAGCAAAGCTGGTCGCGTCGTTGCCTGCGGCGTCCTGTATGGCGTTGGCGTCGTTGCCGGTCGTGGGGTCGGCGTAGGCGACGGTGACCGTCTGGCCGGGGGTGACCGCCGTGCTCAGCGTGAGCGTGACGGTCTTGGCTTGGGGCTCGACGCTGACGTTGGTGACGGCGTTCGCGACGCCATTCACAAGCACCGTAAAGGCTCCGTTCGCCGGCTTGTGGGTCGCGTCCGCGTCGAGGTTGCCCGTGTCGCTAAAGCTAAGCACCAGTTGGTTGCCAGTGACCTGGGGACGCGAGTCGCCGGTGGTGATCAGCTGCGGGGCAGCGGTGTCTGCTGCCGACGTGTTATTGACCACCGCGGTGGCAGCAAAGCTGGCCGCGTCGTTGCCGGCGGCGTCCTGTATGGCGTTGGCGTCGTTGCCGGTCGTGGGGTCGGCGTAGGCGACGGTGACCGTCTGGCCGGGGGTGACTGCCGTGGTCAGCGTGAGCGTGACGGTTTTGGCCTGACCATCGACGGTGACGTTGGTGACGGCGTTCGCGACGTCATTGACAAGCACCGTAAAGGCGCCGTTCGCCGGCTTGTGGGCCAGGTCCGCATCCAGGTTGCCCGTGTCGCTAAAGCTGAGCACCAGTGTGCTTGCGTTGACCTTGGGCGCTTTGACTCCCTCGGTGATGAGCACCGGGGG
>NZ_QZCX01000003.1:0-1509789 GCF_026127385.1 Verminephrobacter aporrectodeae subsp. tuberculatae | reverse complement strand
CCATCGGCCCCGCTGGTGCCGCACTCGGCGACGGCAACGGAGACAAGGTCCAGGACAGCAAACAGGCCGCAGTCGCCTCGTACAGCGCCACGACAAGCAGCAGTTCCAGCACCTCGGTCACCTTGGTGGCCGATAGCCAGAATGGCAAGGTCAACGCCGACAGCACCGTCCGCATCACCAGTCTGGTGCAAAAGGCGGTCCCGGCCCAGATGCCCCAGGCGCTGGAGACACCGATCGCGCTGACGAGTTTCAAGGCCACGCTGGATGCAGCCGGCAGCAGCGAGACCTTCAGCCTGTACGTGGATCCGAAGCTTGGTGTCAACGGCTACTGGGTGCAGAGCAGCGCCGGCACCTGGGTGAACTTGGCGAGCAGCCCTTACGGCGGCAAGGTGGTGAACGAAGACGGGCGGTTGCGGCTGGACTTTGTGATCAAGGATGGCGGGCCGTTCGACGCCGATAACCAGGCCGACGGCACCGTCACCGCCTCCGGCGCTGCAGCGAAGATGCCGTTGTCCATCACCGGGCAGGCGTCAGACGTGGTGCATGACGGGTTCTGGTTCTGAAGTCATCTCCCCCCGGGCCCATCTTCCTCAAGAGGGGGTCATGGGGGGCGTTGACTGTGGCGCAGAACCCGTGTTCTGCCCCGAAAATAGAAGCACAAAACTGGACGGCTGTATTGCACGCCATGGCAAGGCGAAAACCCCCACGATATCCTTGTGGATAGCGGGGGTTTGCAAGACTTCCATGGCGTGAAAGGCGCAGTTTCTTGTGCTGATATTTGCGGGGCAGGATATTGACCACAGCGCGCTGGCGATCAGTCCGCTCTCTCATTGCATCCAGTGGGCCCGCGCGCGCCACGGGTTGGGGGACTACCCGGGCTGAAGTCGGGGGTGTTGTTTTGTTGACGAACACTCGCGGCCACCGTGGCGATTGGCGGCTTTGGTGCGAGTCCGCCGACATCAGCAATCTCGATGGCAGTCAAGGCATTGGCTTTGGCGATTTGAACGCCGCCATCGCATCGAAGCGGTCCGCGCCGGTCAGGGATTCTCCCTGGTGCGCCGCACGCTGGTGCAATCGGCGGCTGGCTGCCCGCCGAGGCCCCGCTACTGCGCACGCCGCTCGCCTACCGCTTGGTCCATCGCCCGCAGACGCTGGTCCCGAGGGGCGAAGCGATGGGGAAATAAAAAAACGCCAAAAAATCCACCATTTGTTGTGCAGACCATGAGCAAACTGGTCACGTTTGCAATATTTGAAGCCGCATAAAAACCAGACAAGACCGCATGGGCCCGGGAGATCCCCATGCAATCGCCGAATCGCCGAATCGCCGGACTGCCCCGAAACGCAGCCCCCCGCTTCGGCCCCTGCGGGCCACAGCAAGTCGCCCGGCGCGATCCATCCGCGGCAGGCAGGGCCAGACCGCTCCAGAAGCCCAGTTTGAAAAAGCCGGCGACCCCGACCGGGCGCCGAGCGCTGCGCTTGGCAAGGGGGCTCGCGGCAGTCTGCGGCATCAGGCCCGCCGGGCACGTCCCAAGCAGCCCATCGATTCCGGCCGTCGCTTTGAACCGCTTGGCTGCTGCCTGCTGCCGACCCGGATGCAGCGCCGCCGGGCGGGACGAGGAACGACGACGCGCCGCTGTCGAGCGCCAGCGCCGGTCCACGCCACGGGTTGGTCAAGCAAGGAGCACGACGGATCCAACGCATAAAAATTAAACAGGTATTAAACATTCTGAGAAATGTCGGGTTACACTGTTGACGTTTTAATTTGTCATTAATTGTTGTGTTGACGCACCGATACCTTCTTCTGCAGGCCTTGCTCCTGACGCAGTGGAGTCGGCTTTGCCCTGGCGGCCGGACCGCTGCGCAGGGCTACAGCGCCAGCTGCATCGTCCTGCCCTCCGGCGTTGGCGAGGGGTCCGACGCAGCCGCCGTCAGCCCCGGTGCCGGTGGCCACAGCGACACGGGAGGGTCCGCACTGCCGGCGGGCTCCGGCAGCGCCCAAGCGCGCAATGGCGCACCCCGGGATCCGTGTCCGGCGCGTCGTCGCCATGGGAAGGACCGCCACCCTGGCTCCCAACCCCCGTGCCGTGGCCGGAAGAGAATTTGCCGAGCCGGTGGCGGGCGCCGAGTGCGCACTCCAAGACCACCGACCAAAGCACCGTGCCCATGGGCAGGGCCGCCACCCTGGTGCCGAGCCGCACCGTGGTCAGCGGTGAGACGCCCAGACACCCGGCGCGTGCGCCGCCGCATCGCCCGCCTGAAGCAGCACAAACCAAGGGCTCTTCTGTCCACAAGGCAGAGGAGCCCAAACCCCAGCCAACACACATTTTCACCACCGAAGGAAACCCATCATGCTTGACACTGCAACACTGCCCGCGACAGCCGACACCACTTCCCCGGTGGACAGCAGCGAGCTCGACGTCCATATCACGCTGGCCGACAGCGAGCTCACTGCGGGCGAGACCACCACCGTCACCTTCACCTTCAACAAGCCCGTCAACGGCTTTGACGCCAGAGACATCGGGTGCCGCAACGGCACGCTGAGCGCGCCCACGGCGAACGCCGAGCGCACGGTCTGGACGAGCACCCTCACGCCCCCGGCCAACGTCAACGCCCCGTGGAATACCATCCACGCAGACCTCACCGGGGTGACCGACGACGCGGGCAACGCCGGCGAGTGGGAAGCCAGCAGCACCAACTACTCCGTGGACACCCGGCCCGCAGCAGGTACCGAGCCCTCGGTGGACAGCAGCGAGCTCGACGTCAACATCACGATCGCCGACAGCGCGCTCACCGCGGGCGAGACCACAACAGTCACCTTCACCTTCAACAAGCCCGTCAACGGCTTTGACGCCAGAGACATCGGGTGCACCAACGGCACGCTGAGCCTGCCAACGGCGAACGCCGAGCGCACGGTCTGGACGGCCACCCTCACGCCTACGGCCAACGTCAATGCCCCGACGAATGTCATCCACGCAGACCTCACCGGGGTGACCGACGACGCGGGCAACGCCGGCGAGTGGGAAGCCAGCAGCACCAACTACTCCGTGGACACCCGGCCCGCAGCAGATACCGGGGCCCCGGTGGACAGCAGCGAGCTCGACGTCAATATCACGATCGCCGACAGCGTGCTCACCGCGGGCGAGACCACAACAGTCACCTTCACCTTCAACAAGCCCGTCAACGGCTTTGACGCCAGAGACATCGGGTGCACCAACGGCACGCTGAGCCTGCCAACGGCGAACGCCGAGCGCACGGTCTGGACGGCCACCCTCACGCCTACGGCCAACGTCAATGCCCCGACGAATGTCATCCACGCAGACCTCACCGGGGTGACCGACGACGCGGGCAACGCCGGCGAGTGGGAAGCCAGCAGCACCAACTACTCCGTGGACACCCGGCCCGCAGCAGATACCGGGGCCCCGGTGGACAGCAGCGAGCTCGACGTCAATATCACGATCGCCGACAGCGTGCTCACCGCGGGCGAGACCACAACAGTCACCTTCACCTTCAACAAGCCCGTCAACGGCTTTGACGCCAGAGACATCGGGTGCACCAACGGCACGCTGAGCCTGCCAACGGCGAACGCCGAGCGCACGGTCTGGACGGCCACCCTCACGCCCACGGCCAACGTCAACGCCGGGGCGAATGTCATCCGCGCAGACCTCACCGGGGTGACCGACGACGCGGGCAACGCCGGCGAGTGGGAAGCCAGCAGCACCAACTACTCCGTGGACACCCGGCCCGCAGCAGATACCGCAGCCCCGGTGCTCAGCAGGGGACCCACCGCCGAGATCACGATGACCGACACGACGCTGGGAATCGGAGAAGTCGCTACGGTCACCATCCGCTTCTCCGAAAAAGTCCTCGGCCTGACCCTCGACGACATCGCGGTGTCCAGCAGTTCGCCAACCAGGGGCACGCTGAGCGACTTGGCCAGCGACGATGGCGGTCAGACGTGGACCGTCAAACTGACACCGACTGACTACAGCGAATCCAACGGGCGCAAAGCGGAAGGCAACACGATCGTTTTGCGTCAGAACAGCGTGACGGACCTGGCGGGTAACCAGGGTCCGGGACATGACGTATACAGCTCCGCCTACACCGTTGACCACGCCGCACCTGGCCTGGCGTGGTCCGGCCACATCACCTACGCGCCGGGAGAGACGAACAACACCCTCAGCGCCGGTGAAACAGCCACCGTCACCTTTACCTTCACCGAAGCAGTGAGGAACTTGAACGCCGGCCACATACTTTCCTTCACCTACAACGCTGACGGCTCCGTGAATTGGTTGGGCGCTGCGGGCGGCACGCTGTCGAACCTGGTCTCCACCGACGGTGGCACCACCTGGACCGCCACACTCACCGCCCCGACGGCCAGCACCACGCTCGCCAACGTCAGGCTGGGCGTATATATGGGCTCAGTGACCGACGAATCGGGTAACGCGGGCACCGAGCATGTATACGTCAGCCCCATCAGCTACAACATCGATACCGCCAGCAGGGGGCCCACCGCCAAGATCACGATGACCGACACGACGCTGGGAATCGGAGAAGTCGCTACGGTCACCATCCGCTTCTCCAAAAAAGTCCTCGGCCTGACCCTCGACGACATCGCGGTGTCCAGCAGCTCACCAACCAGAGGCACTCTGAGCGATTTGGCCAGCAACGATGGCGGTCAGACTTGGACCGTCAAACTGACACCGACCGGCTACAGCGAATCCAACGGAAGCAAAGTGGGCGGCAACACGATCGTTTTGCGCCAGAACAGCGTGACGGACCTGGCGGGTAACCAGGGCCCGGAGCATGACGTATACAGCTTCGCCTACACCGTTGACCACGCCGCGCCTGACCTGGCATGGTCCGGCCACATCACCTACGCGCAGGGAGAGACGGACAACACCCTCAACGCCGGCGAAACAGCCACCGTCACCTTGGTCTTCACCGAAGCAGTGAGGAACTTGAACGTCGGCCACATACTTTCCTTCACCGTCAACGCTGACGGCTCCGCGAATTGGTTGGGCGCTGCCGGCGGCACGCTGTCGAACCTGGTCTCCACCGACGGGGGCACCACCTGGATCGCCACACTCACCGCCCCGACGGCCAGCACCACGCTCACCAACGTCAGGCTGGGCGTGCATATAGCCCCAGTGACCGACGAATCGGGCAATGCGGGCATCGACGGGTGGATATACCCCAGCCCCATCAGCTACAACATTGATACCACCACCGTCTACGGCACGTATCCCGAAGATACCGAGGTCCCGGAGTCGGTGGAGATACCCGGATTCATCGCCACCGATGGCACGGACCCCGCAGAGACCGATGACCCGGAGCTCAGCAGGGGGCCCACCGCCAAGATCACGATGACCGACACGATGCTGGGAATCGGAGAAGTCGCTACGGTCACCATCCGCTTCTCCAAAAAAATCCTCGGCTCCACTTTCACTCTCGACGACATCGCGGTGTCCAGCAGTTCGCCAACCAGGGGCACTCTGAGCGACTTGCTCAGCAACGATGGCGGTCAGACTTGGACCGTCAAACTGACACCGACCGGCTACAGCGACTCCAACGGACGCAAAGTGGGCGGCAACACGATCGTTTTGCGCCAGAACAGCGTGACGGACCTGGCGGGTAACCAGGGTCCGGAGCATGACGTATACAGCTTCGCCTACACCGTTGACCACGCTGCGCCTGGCTTGGCGTGGTCCGGCCACATCACCTACGCGCAGGGAGAGACGGACAACACCCTCAACGCTGGCGAAACAGCCACCGTCACCTTGGCCTTCACCGAAGCAGTGAGGAACTTCAACGCCGACCACATACTTCCCTTCACCTACAACGCGGACGGCTCCGCGAGTTGGTTGGGCGCTACCGGTGGCACGCTGTCGAACCTGGTCTCCACCGACGGTGGCACCACCTGGACCGCCACACTCACCGCCCCGACGGCCAGCACCACGCTCACCAACGTCAGGCTGGGCGTGTACATGGGCTCAGTGACCGACGAAGCGGGCAACGCGGGCACCGACTGGCAGGTATACCCCAGCCCCATCAGCTACAACATTGATACCACCACCGTCTACGGCACGCACTTCGCAGATACCGAGGCCCCGGAGCTCAGCAGCGCCACGGTCAACGGCAACCAGTTGGTGCTCCGCTACGCCGACGAGAACAACTTGGACGGGGCAGCGCTCGCGGGCAATGCCGGCTTTACGGTCAGCAGTACCACGGGCACGGCCATCACCGTCACCGGCGCCGTGGCGAACGGGGCGGCCAAGACCGTCACGCTGACGCTGAGCCGCGCCGTGACCAGCGCGGAAACGGTGAACGTCAGCTACGCCAAGCCCGCGACTGGCAGCGTGGTGCAGGACGCGAAGGGCAACGACGCAGCAAACTTCATCGAAAGGGCCGTGACCAACAACACGCCAACAACAGTAACGATCACGGGAGAAGCAGGAAGAGTAGTAGCAGCCGCATCCACGCAAGCAGACACCACGCCCCCGGAACTGGGCAGCGCCACGGTCAATGGCAACCAACTGGTGCTCCGCTACACCGAAGAGAACAACCTGGACGGCGCAGCGCTCGCGGGCAACGCAGGCTTTGCGGTCAGCAGCACCCGGGGCACGGCCATCACCGTCACGGGCGCCGTGGTGGACGCGGCGGCCAACACCGTCACGCTGACGCTCAGCCGCGCCGTGACCCAGGAGGAGACGGTGAGCCTCAGCTACACCAAGCCCGCGACCGGCGCCGTGGTGCAGGACGCTGCCGGCAACGACGCGGCGGATTTCAGCGGCCGGGCCGTGACCAACGACACGCCGGCAACAGTAATAACAGGAATAAAAATGGCAGCCGCATCCACGCAAGCAGACACCACGCCCCCGGAACTGGGCAGCGCCACGGTCAACGGCAACCAGCTGGTGCTTCGCTACACCGAAGAGAACAACCTGGACGGGGCAGCGCTCGCGGGCAACGCAGGCTTTGCGGTCAGCAGCACCCGGGGCACGGCCATCACCGTCACGGGCGCCGTGGTGGACGCGGCGGCCAACACCGTCACGCTGACGCTGAGCCGCGCCGTGACCCAGGAGGAGACGGTGAGCCTCAGCTACACCAAGCCCGCGAGCGGCGCCGTGGTGCAGGACGCTGCCGGCAACGACGCGGCGGACTTCAGCGGCCGGGCCGTGACCAACGACACGCCGGCAACAGTAATAACAGCAGTAGTACCCGCAGGAAAAGTAGCAGCCGCATCAACAGGGGAAGGGACCACGGCCGATCCGATCGACCTCACGATCACGATCGCCGACAACGCACTCACCACGGGCGAGACCACCACCGTCACCTTCACCTTCAACCAGCCCGTCAACGGCTTTGACACCAGCGACATCTCGTGCGGTAGCGGCACGCTGAGCACGCTCACGGCCAACGCCACGCGCACGGTCTGGACGGCCACCTTCACGCCCACGGCCAACACCAACGCCCCGACGAATGTCATCAACGTGGATCTCGCCGGGGTAACCAACGACGCTGGCAATGTCGGCGAGGGTGACGCCGCCAGCGCCAACTACACCGTGGACACCCGGCCCGCAGCAGACACCACGCCCCCGGTGTTCAGCAGCGCCACGGTCAACGGCAACCAGTTGGTGGTCAGCTACACCGAAGCCAACACCCTGGACGAGGCAGCGCTCACGGGCAACGCCGGCTTTACGGTCAGCAGCACCACGGGCACGGCCATCACCGTGAGCAGTGCCGTGGTGCATGCGACGAACAAGACCGTCACGCTCACGCTGAGCCGCGCCGTGGCCAGCGCGGAGACGGTGACCGTCAGCTACGCCAAACCCGCGGCCGGCGCCGTGGTGCAGGACGCTGCGGGCAACGACGCAGTGAGCTTCAGCGACCAGCCCGTGACGAACAACACGCGCATCACGGCCACGATCACGCTGGCCGCCCGCGGGCTCGCTGCGAACGAGACCACCACCGTCACCTTCACCTTCAACGAGCTCGTCACCGGCTTCGGACTCGAGGATGTGATCCATGACGACCAAGCCGGTACGCTGAGCGCGCCCACGGCCAGCGCAGACGGCAGAACCTGGACCGCCACGCTGACGCCCCGTGCCGACACGTACGACTTGAGCGACAACACAATCTCCGTGCGTCTGGACGGCGTGACCAATGCCGCGGGCAGGGCCGGGCAGGGCACCACCTCCGCCATCGACTACTTCGTAGACACCCAACTGCCTCGCGTCACCATCGAACTGGCCAACACCGCGCTCAGGGTGGGTGAAACCACTACCGTCACTTTTACCTTCAACAGGGAGGTCGGGGGCTTCAATGCTGCCAACGTAGACCTCTCGAATGCCAACGGCACGCTAAGCAACTTGGCCAACAATCCGGGTAGTGGTGGGCGCATCTGGACCGCCACCTTTACGCCCACGGACAACCTGGCAGACACCAGCAACACCATCAGCGTCAACTTGGCTGGCGTACGAGTCTCAGGCTCAGGCACCGTCGGCCAAGGCCATGCCATCAGCGCCAACTACACCGTGGACACCCGGTTGCCGGACACCACGCCCCCGGAGTTCCACAGCGCCGCAGTCAACGGCGACCAGTTGGTGCTCACGTACACCGAAGCGAACAGCCTGGACGGAGCCGAGCTCACGGGCAACGCCGGCTTTACGGTGAGCAGCAGCACGGACACGGCGATCACCGTGAGCAGCGCCGTGGTGAACGGGGCGGACAAGACCATCACGCTGACGCTGAGCCGCGCCGTGACCAGCAGTGAGACGGTGAGCGTCAGCTACACCAAGCCCGAATCCGGCGCCGTGGTGCAGGACGCTGCGGGCAACGACGCAGCGAGCTTCAGCGACCAGGCCGTGACGAACAACACGCCAGCGTCCAACACCAGCGACCTGACCGCCCGCATCACTCTGTTCGAGGAGCACCTCACGACGGGAACAACGACGATCGTCTCCATCACCTTCAACAAGCCCGTCACCGGCTTCACGCGCGCTGACGTGGACCTGACCCAGGCGAACGGCACGCTCAGCGAACTCGAACTCACACCCGGCGGCAACGGCAGAACCTGGCGGGCCATCTTCACGCCCACGGCCAACGTCATCGACGAGAGCAACACCATCAGCGTGAACCTCGCGGGCGTGACCGACGCCGCAGGCGTTGCCGGCACCGGCCGCGCCACGAGCGACAACTTCACCGTGAGCACCGTGCCACTTGCCGTCACGATCACGCTGGCCGATACCGCGCTCACCGTGGGCGAAACGACGACCGTCACCTTCACCTTCAACCAGGTGGTCAGCGGCTTCTCTATCGATGACATCGTGTTCGACGCCACCACCAGCACGCTGGGCCCGCTCACGACCACCGACGACAAAACCTGGACCGCGTCCCTCACACCCACGGCCAACTGCAACGACGCGACCAACACCATCCGCGTCAACTTGCGCGGCGTACTCGACCTGGGAGACACGTTCGGTACCGGCATCGCCACCAGCGCCAACTACACCGTGGACACCCAATCAGCAGACACCACGCCCCCGGTAATCAGCACCGCCGTGGTCACCGGCAACCAGTTGGTGCTCACGTACACGGAAGCGGGCACCCTGGACCCGGCGGCACTGACGGGCAATGCCGGCTTTACGATCAACAACGCCTCTGGCACGGCGGCCCCCATCACCGTGAGCAGCGCCGTGGTGAACGGGGCGGCCAAGACCGTGACGCTGACGCTGAGCCGCACCGTGGCCGAAACGGAGACGTTGAGCATCGTATACACCAAGCCCGAATCCGGCAACGGGGTGCGGGACGCTGCCGGCAACCAGGCGGCGAACTTCGACGGAGTGATCGCGACCCATGGCACGCACGCGCCAGCAGACACCACGGCCCCGGTGTTCAGCAGCGCCGCGGTCACCGGCAACCAACTGGTACTCAGCTTTAGCGACACGACGGGCATTCTGGACGGGGACCCGATCCACAAGCCGGCGAGCGGGGCCTTTACGGTGCTTGTCAACGGCGTCGCGAACGCCGTCACCACCGTCACTGTCCAGTCGCGAGCCAAGACCGTCACGCTCACGCTGAGCACGGCGGTCACCCATGGCCAGTCGGTCACCGTCGCCTACACCGACCCCACGACCGGCAACGACACCAACGCAATCCAGGACTATGCCGGCAACGACGCGGCCAGCTTTGCTGCTACCGCGGTGACCAACAACACGCCAGCGCCAACAGCAGACACCACGCCCCCGGTGTTCAGCAGCGCCGCGGTCACCGGCGACCAGTTGGTACTCAGCTTTAGCGACACGAGCAACCTGGAAGCGGACCCGGTCCACAAGCCGGCGAACGGGGCCTTTACGGTGCTTGTCAACGGCGTCGCAAACGCCGTCACCAACGTCACCGTCCAGGCCCAAGCCAAGACCGTCACGCTCACGCTGAGCACGGCGGTCACCCATGGCCAGACGGTCACCGTCGCCTACGCCGACCCCACGACCGGCAACGACACCAACGCAATCCAGGACATTGCCGGCAACGACGCGGCCAGCTTTGCGGCCACCGCGGTGACCAACAACACGCCAGCCACACCAGCAGCAGAAGACACCACGGCCCCGCAGCTGGAGCACACGAACGACTACCCCTCTGTCCTCTATAACCTGCTGTCGCTCAGCTTCACCGACGCGAACAACCTGGACGCGGACCCCGCGCACACACCGGCCGCCGGGGACTTCACGGTATCCGTGGATGGTGTTCGCAGCACCGTCAACAGAGTTATCGTGGGTAATGCGAACAAGGTGATGACGCTGGTGCTGTCCACCTACGTGCAGTTTGGCCAAAGAGTGACCCTTGCCTACAACGACAGCACGCCCAACGACGACAAGGGCATACGGGATACGCAAGGCAACAGCTTGGCCAGCATTCCGACCACGGTGATCAAGAACAACGCACCAGACCGCACGCCCCCGCAGCTGATTACCACCGGTGACGCGCGTCCCAAGGTCAACGGCAACCAACTGGTGCTCAGCTTTAGCGACGCCAGCGACCTGAACGCGGACCCGACCCGCAAGCCGGTTGCCGGGGACTTTGCGGTGCTCGTGGGGAACGTTCCCAATGCTGTGACCGAAGTCACCGTGGCCGCTCAGGCCAAGACCATTACGCTGACGCTGACCACCGCCGTGACAGTTGGCCAGACGATGACCGTCGCCTACAACGACAGCACGCCCACCGATAGCAGGGCCCTGGAAGACGCACTGTTCAACCGCCTGGCCAGCTTTGCGGCCACGGAGGTGAATACATCCGGCGTGAGTACATCAGACACCACGGCCCCGGTGTTCAGCAGCGCCGCGGTCACCGGCAACCAACTGGTACTCAGCTTTAGCGACACGACGGGCATTCTGGACGGGGACCCGATCCACAAGCCGGCGAGCGGGGCCTTTACGGTGCTTGTCAACGGCGTCGCGAACGCCGTCACCACCGTCACTGTCCAGTCGCGAGCCAAGACCGTCACGCTCACGCTGAGCACGGCGGTCACCCATGGCCAGTCGGTCACCGTCGCCTACACCGACCCCACGACCGGCAACGACACCAACGCAATCCAGGACTATGCCGGCAACGACGCGGCCAGCTTTGCTGCTACCGCGGTGACCAACAACACGCCAGCGCCAACAGCAGACACCACGCCCCCGGTGTTCAGCAGCGCCGCGGTCACCGGCGACCAGTTGGTACTCAGCTTTAGCGACACGAGCAACCTGGAAGCGGACCCGGTCCACAAGCCGGCGAACGGGGCCTTTACGGTGCTTGTCAACGGCGTCGCAAACGCCGTCACCAACGTCACCGTCCAGGCCCAAGCCAAGACCGTCACGCTCACGCTGAGCACGGCGGTCACCCATGGCCAGACGGTCACCGTCGCCTACACCGACCCCACGACCGGCAACGACACCAACGCCATCCAGGACACTGCCGGCAACGACGCGGCCAGCTTCGCGGCCACCGCGGTGACCAACAACACGCCAGCCACCACACCCGGAGCAGACACCACGCCCCCGGAGATCAACACCGCCGTGGTCACCGGCAACCAGCTGGTGCTCACATACACCGAAGCGGGCACCTTGGACGCGGCAGCACTCGAGCAGAACGCCGGCTTTACGGTGAACACCGCCGCAGGCACGGCGGCCATCCGCGTGTGCAGCGCCGTGGTGAACGCCACGGCCAAGACCGTGACGCTGACACTGGACCGCGTCGTGGCCCGCGCGGAGACGGTCAGCGTCAGCTACACCAAACCCGAATCCGGCGCCGTGGTGCAGGACGCTGCGGGCAACGACGCAGCAAACTTCAGCGAAAGGGCGGTGACCAACAACACGCCCGCGGGAGCAGACACCACGCCCCCGGTATTCAGCAGCGCCACGGTCAACGGCGACAAGCTGGTGATCAGTTACACCGAACAGAACAGCTTGGCCGACGTAGCGCTGTCGGGCACTGGAGGCTTCACGATATACATCCACAACAGCAACGGCGAGGCAATGTATCGCTACCACATCCAGAGCGCCGTGGTGAACGGGGCGGCCAATACCGTGACGCTGACACTCGAACAGGTTCCCGTGTACTACGGTGAGCGGATAAGCGTCAGCTACGCCAAGCCCGGATCCGGCAATGTGGTGCAGGACGTGGCGGGCAACCACGCGGCCAACTTCGATGTCATGACCGCGACCAACATCACGCCCGCGCCGGGAGACACCACGCCCCCGGTGTTCAGCAGCGCTACGGTCACCGGCAACCAACTGGTGATCAGCTACACCGACACCAACAGCCTGAACGCGGTGACGCTCGCGGGCAACGCAGGCTATGCGGTGAACACCGCCGCAGGCACGGCGGCCATCACCGTGAGCAGCGCCGTGGTAAACGCCACGGCCAAGACCGTGACGCTGACACTGAGCCGCGCCGTGGCCCGCGCGGAGACGGTGAGCGTCAGCTACACCAAGCCCGTGACCGGCGCCGTGGTCCAGGACGCTGCCCGCAACGACGCAGCGAACTTCAGCGAAAGGGCGGTGACGAACAACACGCCAGCCGCGCTCGGCGTCGAGATCACGCTGGCCGACAACGCACTCACCACGGGCGAGACCACCACCGTCACCTTCACCTTCAACCAGCCCGTCAACGGCTTTGACACCAGCGACATCTCGTGCGGTAGCGGCACGCTGAGCACGCCCACGGCCAACGCCACGCGCACGGTCTGGACGGCCACCTTCACGCCCACGGCCGACGTCAACGCCCCGTCGAATGTCATCCACGTAAACCTCGCCGGGGTAACCAACGCCGTTGGCAACGCCGGCGAGGGTAGAGTCAACGGCCCCAACTACAGCGTGAACACTACCGGACCCGTAGCAGATACCGTGGCCCCGGTGTTCAGCAGCGCCACGGTCAACGGCAACCAGTTGGTGCTCACGTACACGGAAGCCAACAACCTGGACGGGGCAGCACTCGAGCAGAACGCCGGCTTTACGGTCAACACCGCCGCAGACACGGCGGCCATCCGCGTGTGCAGCGCCGTGGTGAACGCCACGGCCAAGACCGTGACGCTGACACTGGACCGCGTCGTGGCCCGCGCGGAGACGGTCAGCGTCAGCTACACCAAACCCGAATCCGGCGCCGTGGTGCAGGACGCTGCGGGCAACGACGCAGCAAACTTCAGCGAAAGGGCGGTGACCAACAACACGCCCGCGGGAGCAGACACCACGCCCCCGGTATTCAGCAGCGCCACGGTCAACGGCGACAAGCTGGTGATCAGTTACACCGAACAGAACAGCTTGGCCGACGTAGCGATATCGGGCTCGGGAGGCTTTTCGGTATACCGCGAAGACTACGTCAACGGCGCGCCAGCGAGAATTGCAGGAGAGTTCACCGTCCAGAGCGTCGTGGTGAATGGGGCGGCCAAGACCGTGACGCTGGCACTCACAGAACGTCCCGTGTACCACGGTGCGCGGGTGACCGTCAGCTACTCCAGGCTCGTATCCGGGCTCGCATCCGGCAATGTGGTGCAGGACGTGGCGGGCAACCACGCGGCCAACTTCGATATCATGACCGTGACCAACATCACGCCCGCGCCGGGAGACACCACGCCCCCGGTGTTCACCAGCGCCGCGGTCACCGGCAACCAACTGGTGATCAGCTACACCGACACCAACAGCCTGAACGCGGTGACGCTCGCGGGCAACGCAGGCTATGCGGTGAACACCGCCGCAGGCACGGCGGCCATCACCGTGAGCAGCGCCGTGGTAGACGCCACGGCCAAGACCGTCACGCTGACACTGAGCCGCGCCGTGGCCCGCGCGGAGACGGTGAGCGTCAGCTACACCAAGCCCGCGACCGGCGCCGTGGTCCAGGACGCTGCCCGCAACGACGCAGCGAACTTCAGCGACCAGGCCGTGACCAACAACACGCCCGCGCCAGCAGACACCACACCCCCGGAGTTCAGCAGCGCCGCAGTCAACGGCGACCAGCTGGTGCTCACCTACACCGAAGCGAACAGCCTGGACGGAGCCGAGCTCGCGGGCAACGCCGGCTTTACGGTGAGCAGCAGCACGGACACGGCGATCACCGTGAGCAGCGCCGTGGTGAACGGGGCGGACAAGACCATCACGCTGACGCTGAGCCGCGCCGTGACCAGCAGTGAGACGGTGAGGGTCAGCTACACCCCACCCGAATCCGGCGCCGTGGTGCAGGACGCCGCAGGCAACGACGCAGTGAGCTTCAGCAACCAGGCCGTGACGAACAACACCCCCGCGCCGGCAGACACCACGGCCCCGCAGCTGATCACCAGCGACGACACGACGCGCCCCAGGGTCAACGGCGACCAACTGGTACTCAGCTTTGACGACGTCAGCGACCTGGACGCGGGTCTGATCGAATCGATCCACGGGGCCTTTACGGTGCTTGTCAACGGCGTCGCGAACGCCGTCACCATCGTCACCATCGATGGACAAGCCAAGACCGTCACGCTCACGCTGAGCACGGCGGTCACCCACGGCCAGACGGTCACCGTGGCCTACGCCGACCCCACGACCGACAACGACGCCAACGCCATACAGGACGCTGCCGGCAACGACGCGACCAGCTTTGCGGCCACCGCGGTGACGAACAACACCCCCGCGCCAGCAGACACCACACCCCCGGAGTTCAGCCGCGCCACGGTCAACGGCGACCAGTTGATGATCAGCTACACCGAAGCGAACAGCCTGGACGGAGCCGAGCTCGCGGGCAACGCCGGCTTTACGGTCAGCAGCAGCAGCACGGACACGGCAATCACCGTGAGCAGCGCCGTGGTGAACGGGGCGGACAAGACCATCACGCTGACACTGAGCCGCGCCGTGACCAGCACGGAGACCGTGACCGTCAGCTACACCAAGCCCGAATCCGGCGCCGTGGTGCAGGACGCTGCGGGCAACGACGCAGTGAGCTTCAGCAACCAGGCCGTGACGAACAACACCCCCGCGCCGGCAGACACCACGGCCCCGCAGCTGATCACCAGCGACGACACGACGCGCCCCAGGGTCAACGGCGACCAACTGGTACTCAGCTTTGACGACGTCAGCGACCTGGACGCGGGTCTGATCGAATCGATCCACGGGGCCTTTACGGTGCTTGTCAACGGCGTCGCGAACGCCATCACCATCGTCACCATCGATGGACAAGCCAAGACCGTCACGCTCACGCTGAGCACGGCGGTCACCCACGGCCAGACGGTCACCGTCGCCTACGCCGACCCCACGACCGACAACGACGCCAACGCCATACAGGACGCTGCCGGCAACGACGCGGCCAGCTTTGCGGCCACCGCGGTGGTCAACAACACGCCAGCGCCGGCAGACACCACGGCCCCGGTAATCAACACCGCCACGGTCAACGGCAACCAACTGGTGCTCACGTACACGGAAGCCAATACCCTGGACGCGGCAGCGCTCGCGGGCAGCGCCGGCTTTACGGTGAACACCGATGCTGCAGGCATGGCGGCCATCACCGTGGGCAGCGCCGTGGTGAACGGGGTGGCCAAGACCGTCACGCTGACACTGAGCCGCGCCGTGGCCCCGGATGAGACGCTGAGCGTCAGCTACACCCAACCCGAATCCGGCGCCGTGGTGCAGGACGCTGCGGGCAACGACGCAGTGGACTTCAGCAGCCGGGTGGTGACGAACAACACCCCCCCGGAGTTGATCACCACCGGTCTCTATGCCCCCAGAGTCAACGGACATGACCTGTACCTCCGGTTCTACGCCGCGAGCAACCTGACCCAGAGTCTCACTGCCCACAGACCGAGCGGCAGCGATTTCACGGTGCTCGTCGATGGCCAAGCCGTCGCCGCCACGGTCAAACAGTATGGAGGCGAAAAAAGGCTGACCCTGCAACTGAGCACCGCCGTGCTGCAGGGTCAGACCGTGACCGTCTCCTACCGGGACAGCACGCCCACCGACGAGAGTGCCATACAGGACGCAGCCGGCAACCGCCTGCTCAGTTTCCCGACCACGGTGGTGCGCACGGACCTGGACGCCAGGCCCCCGCAGCTGATCACCAGCGGCGACACGACGCGCCCCAGGGTCAACGGCGACCAGCTGACGCTCAGTTTCCGGGACAACAACAACCTGGACGCGACCAACAAGCCGGCCAATGAGGCTTTTGCGGTGCTCGTCGATGGCACCGCCCGGGCCGTCCGCGACGTCGCCGTGAATGCCGAGGCCAAGACCGTGACGCTGACGCTGGCCACGGCGGTCACCCGGGGCCAGTCGGTGAGCGTTGCCTACGCCGACCCCAGACCGGCCTACGACGACACCCACGCAATACAGGACATTTACGGCCAAGACGCGGCCAGCTTTGCGGCCACCGCGGTGACCAACAACACGCCAGCAGACACCACGCCCCCGGAGTTCAGCAGCGCCGTGGTCACCGGCAACCAACTGGTGCTCACGTACACCGAAGCGGGCACCCTGGACGAGGCAGCGCTCGCGGGCAACGCCGGCTTTACGGTCAGCAGCACCACGGGCACGGCGATCACCGTCACCGGCGCCGTGGTGAACGGGGCGGCCAAGACCATCACGCTGACACTGAGCCGCGCCGTGACCAGCGCGGAGACGGTGAACGTCAGCTACACCCAACCCGAATCCGGCGCCGTGGTGCAGGACGCAGCGGGCAACGACGCGGTGAACTTCAGCGACCAGGCGGTGACGAACAACACGCCAGCCCCATCCGCGCTCGGCGTCGAGATCACGTTGGCCGACAACGCGCTCACCAGGGGCGAGGCCACCACCGTCACCTTCACCTTCAACCAGCCCGTCAACGGCTTTGACATCAGCGACATCGTGTGCACCAACGGCACGCTGAGCGCGCCCGTGGCCAACGCCGAGAGCACGGTCTGGACGGTCGCCTTCACGCCCACGGCCAACGTCAACGCCCCGGTGAATGTCATCACCGTAAGCCTCGCCGGGGTGACCGGCGCCGCTGGCAACGCCGGCGCGGGTCGAGTCAGCAGCACCAACTACACCGTAAACACCACCGGAGGCCCCAGCACCGGAGACTCCACCAACGGAGACACCACGCCCCCGGAGTTCAGCAGCGCCACGGTCAACGGCGACCAGTTGGTGATCAGCTACACCGAAGCCAACACCCTGGACGGGGCAGCGCTCGCGGGCAACGCAGGCTTTACGGTGAAAACCGCCGCTGGCGCAACGGCCATCACCGTGAGCAGCGCCGTGGTAAGCGCCACGGCCAAGACCGTGACGCTGACACTGAGCCGCGCTGTGGCCGCAACGGAGACGGTGAGCGTCAGCTACACCAAGCCCGAATCCGGCGCCGTGGTGCAGGACGCTGCGGGCAACGACGCAGCGAGCTTCAGCAGCCAGGCCGTGACGAACAACACCCCCGCGCCGGCAGACACCACGGCCCCGCAGCTGATCACCAGCGACGACACGACGCGCCCCAGGGTCAACGGCGACCAACTGGTACTCAGCTTTGACGACGTCAGCGACCTGGACGCGGGTCTGACCGAATTGATCCACGGGGCCTTTACGGTGCTTGTCAACGGCGTCGCGAACGCCGTCACCATCGTCACCATCGATGGACAAGCCAAGACCGTCACGCTCACGCTGAGCACGGCGGTCACCAGCGGCCAGACGGTCACCGTCGCCTACGCCGACCCCACGACCGGCAACGACGCCAACGCCATCCAGGACATTGCCGGCAACGACGTGGCCAGCTTTGCAGCCACTGCGGTGACCAACAACACGCCGGCGCCAGCAGACACCACGCCCCCGGTGATCGAAACCACCACGGTCAACGGCAACCAACTGACGCTGACCTACACCGACGCGAGCAACCTGGATGTCGTGAACACCGCAGCCGCCTCGGCCTATGCGGTCAGCAGCGCAGGCAATGCGGCCATCAGCGTGCGCAGTGTGGCCGTATCGGCCAAGACCGTGACGCTGACGCTGAGCCGCGCCGTGACCAGCGCGGAGACCGTGACCGTGAGCTACACCAAGCCCACGGGCGGCAACAACGTGGTGCAGGACGCGGCGGGCAACGACGCAGTGAGCTTCAGCGACAGGGCCGTGACCAACAACACGCCTGCGCCAGTAGACACCGCGCCCCCGGAACTGATCACCACCGGCGACTCGCGTCCCCAGGTCACTGGCAACCAACTGGTGCTCAGCTTTAGCGACACGGGCAACCTGGACGCGGATGCGGGCCGCAAGCCGGAGAGCGGAGCCTTTACGGTGCTTGTCAACGGCGTCGCGAACGCCGTCACCATCGTCACCATCGATGGACAAGCCAAGACCGTCACGCTCAAGCTGAGCACGGCGGTCACCAGCGGCCAGACGGTCACCGTCGCCTACGCCGACCCCACGACCGGCAACGACGCCAACGCCATCCAGGACATTGCCGGCAACGACGTGGCCAGCTTTGCAGCCACTGCGGTGACCAACAACACGCCGGCGCCAGCAGACACCACGCCCCCGGTGATCGAAACCACCACGGTCAACGGCAACCAACTGACGCTGACCTACACCGACGCGAGCAACCTGGATGTCGTGAACACCGCAGCCGCCTCGGCCTATGTGGTCAGCAGCGCAGGCAATGCGGCCATCAGCGTGAGCAGTGTGGCCGTATCGGCCAAGACCGTGACGCTGACGCTGAGCCGCGCCGTGACCAGCGCGGAGACCGTGACCGTGAGCTACACCAAGCCCACGGACGGCAACAACGTGATACAGGACGCAGCGGGCAACGACGCAGTGAGCTTCAGCGACAGGGCGGTGACGAACAGCACGCCGCCCGTAGCAGACACCACGGCCCCGGCGTTCATCACCGAGGGAGCGAAAGCACCCAAGGTCAACGCAAGCACACTGGTGCTCAGCTTTGAGGACACGGGCAACCTGGACGCGGACGCGAGCCACACACCGGCCAATGGGGCCTTTACGGTGCTTGTCAACGGCGTCGCGAACGCCGTCACCAACGTCAGCGTCCAGGCCCAAGCCAAAACCGTCACGCTCACGCTGAGCACGGCGGTCACCCGCGGCCAGACGGTCACCGTCGCCTACGCCGACCCCACGACCGGCAATGACGCCAACGCCATACAGGACGCCGCAGGCAACGACGCGACCAGCTTTGCGGCCACCGCGGTGCGCAACGACACGCCGGCAGCAGACACCACGCCCCCGGAGTTCAGCAGCGCCACGGCCAACGGCAACCAGGTGGTGGTGACCTACACCGACGAAAGCAATCTGAGCGATGCCGCGCTCACGGGCAACGCGGGCTTTACGGTCCTCAGCGTTGGTGGCAGTGCCATCACCGTCACCGGCGCCTTGGTGAACGCCACGGCCAAGACCGTGACGCTGACGCTGAGCCGCGCCGTGACCAACACGGAGACGGTGACCGTCAGCTACACCAAGCCCGAATCCGGCGCCGTAGTGCAGGACGCTGCGGGCAATGACGCAGCGAACTTCAGCGACCGGGCTGTCACCAACAACACGCCAACCACGCCAGCGCCAGCAGACACCACGCCCCCGGAGTTCGGCAGCGCCGTGGTCAACGGCGACCAGCTGGTGCTCACGTACATCGAAGCCAACAGCCTGGACGCGGCAGCGCTCACGGGCAACGCAGGCTTTACGGTGAGCAGCCGCACGGGCACGGCGATCACCGTGAGCGGCGCCGTGGTGAGCGGGGCGGCCAAGACCATCACGCTGACGCTGAGTCGCGCCGTGACCAGCGTGGAGGTGGTGAGAGTCAGCTACACCAAGCCCGCGACCGGCGCCGTGGTGCAGGACGCTGCCGGCAACCATGCGGCGAACTTCGACGGAATGATCGCGACCCATGGCACGCCTGCGCCAGCAGACACCACACCCCCGGAGTTCAGCCGCGCGGTGGTCACCGGCGACCAACTGGTGCTCACGTACACCGAAGCGGGCACCCTGGACGCGGCAGCGCTCGCGGGCAACGCAGGCTTTACGGTGAACACCGCCGCAGGCGCAACGGCCATCACCGTCACCGGCGCCGTGGTAAACGCCACGGCCAAGACCGTGACGCTCACGCTGAGCCGCGCCGTGACCCCGACTGAGACGGTGACCGTCAGCTACACCAAGCCCGCATCCGGCGCCGTGGTGCAGGACGCTGCGGGCAACGACGCGGTGAACTTCAGCAACCGGGCGGTGACGAACAACACCTCCGCAGCAGCAGACACCACGCCCCCGGTGTTCAGCAGCGCCGCGGTCACCGGCGACCAGTTGGTGATCAGCTACACCGAAGCCAACACCCTGGACGCGGCAGCGCTCGCGGGCAACGCAGGCTTTACGGTGAGCAGCACCACGGGCACAGCCATTACCGTGAGCGGCGCCGTGGTGCATGCGACGAACAAGACCGTCACGCTCACGCTGAGCCGCGCCGTGACCCGGGCTGAGACGGTCAAAGTCAGCTACACCAAACCCGCATCCGGCGCCGTGGTGCAGGACGCTGCGGGCAACGACGCAGTGAGCTTCAGCGAGCAGGCGGTGACCAACAACAGTCCGCTTGCCAACACCACCGCCACGATCACCCTGGCGGACACCGCGCTCACCGCGGGCGAGACCACCACCGTCACCTTCAGCTTCAGCGAGCCCGTCACCGGCTTTGACGCCAGCGACGTCGTGCTCACCGACGCCAACGGCACGTTGGGCGCACTCACGGCCAACGCCGACGGCAAAACCTGGACGGCCACCTTCACGCCCGCGAACAACGTCGAGGACAGCAGCAACACCATCAGCGTGAACCTGGCTGGCGTGACCAACGCCGCAGGCAGGGCCGGGACCGGCAGCGCCGCCAGCACCAACTACTCCGTGGATACCAAGCGGCCCACCGTGGTCTCCCTCACCTTCGCCAAGTCCAAGCTCAGCGCCGGCGAATCGACCACCGCCACCATCACCTTTTCCGAAAAGCTCAATCGGGACAGTTTCACCCTGAACAAACTGAGCCCTGCGCCCGGAAAAGGCACCTTGTCCAACCTGCGCACCACCGACGACGGTATTACCTGGACGTTCACGCTCACTGCCCCGGCTTCCGGCACATCAGGGCCCGGCATCCTCGGCATCCAGCTGAGCAACGTCACCGACCTCGCGGGCAATACGGGGGTCACGCGGTATTTGAATCAAAGCCCCTACGTCCTTGACTTCGGTCCACCCACTGCCACGATCACCCTGGCGGACACCGCGCTCACCGCGGGCGAAACCACCACCGTCACCTTCACCTTCAGCGAGTCCGTCACCGGCTTTGACGCCAGCGACGTCGTGCTCACCGACGCCAACGGCACGCTGGGCGCGCTCACGGCCGACACCGACAACAAGGTCTGGACAGCCACCTTCACGCCAACGGCCAACGTCAATGCCCAGGCGAACACCATCCGTGTGAACCTCTCCGGTGTGACAAACAACGCTGGCAGCGCCGGTACCAGCACCGCCGCCAGCGCCACCTACACCGTGGACACCCGGACGTCGGACACCACGGCCCCGCAGCTGATTACCACCGGCGACCATCGCCCCAAGGTCACCGGCAACCAACTGACGCTGACCTACACCGACGCGAGCAACCTGGATCCCGCGAACACCGCAGCCACCTCGGCCTTTGCGGTCAGCAGCGCAGGCAATGCGGCCATCAGCGTGAACAGCGTGGCGGTATCGGGCAAGACCGTGACGCTGACGCTGAGCCGCGCCGTGGCCACTGCGGAGACCGTGACCGTGAGCTACACCAAGCCCACGGGCGACAACGTGATACAGGACGCAGCCGGCAACGACGCAGTGAGCTTCAGCAACCAGGCCGTGACCCATGGCACCACGGCAGCAGACACCACGCCCCCGGCGCTGATCACCACCGGCGACTCGCGTCCCAAGGTCACTGGCGACCAGCTGGTGCTCAGCTTTAGCGACACGGGCAACCTGGACGCGGACGCGACCCACACACCGGCCAACGGGGCCTTTACGGTGCTTGTGAATGGCGTCGCGAACGCCGTCACCAACGTCACCGTCCAGGCCCAAGCCAAAACCGTCACGCTCAAGCTGAGCACGGCGGTCACCCCCGGCCAGACGGTCACCGTCGCCTACGCTGACCCCACGACCGGCAACGACGCCAACGCCATACAGGATGCCGCCGGCAACGACGCGGCCAGCTTTGCGGCCACCGTGGTGCAGAACAACACGTCGGCAGCAGACACCACGCCCCCGGTGCTGATCACCACCGGCGACCATCGCCCCAAGGTCACCGGCAACCAACTGACGCTGACCTACACCGACGCGAGCAACCTGGATGCCGTGAACACCGCAGCCACCTCGGCCTTTGCGGTCAGCAGCGCAGGCAATGCGGCCATCAGCGTGAACAGCGTGGCGGTATCGGGCAAGACCGTGACGCTGACGCTGAGCCGCGCCGTGACCAATGCGGAGACCGTGACCGTGAGCTACACCAAGCCCACGGGCGACAACGTGATACAGGACGCAGCCGGCAACGACGCAGTGAGCTTCAGCGACCAGGCCGTGACCCATGGCACGTCGGCAGCAGACACCACGCCCCCGCAGCTGATCACCACCGGCGACCATCGCCCCAAGGTCACCGGCAACCAACTGACGCTGACCTACACCGACGCGAGCAACCTGGATCCCGCGAACACCGCCGCCGCCTCGGCCTATGCGGTCAGCAGCGCAGGCAATGCGGCCATCAGCGTGAACAGTGTGGCCGTATCGGGCAAGACCGTGACGCTGACGCTGAGCCGCGCCGTGGCCACTGCGGAGACCGTGACCCTGAGCTACACCAAGCCCACGGGCGACAACGTGATACAGGACGCAGCCGGCAACGACGCAGTGAGCTTCAGCAACCAGGCCGTGACCCATGGCACGTCGGCAGCAGACACCACGCCCCCGGCGCTGATCACCACCGGCGACTCGCGTCCCAAGGTCACTGGCGACCAGCTGGTGCTCAGCTTTAGCGACACGGGCAACCTGGACGCGGACGCGACCCACACACCGGCCAACGGGGCCTTTACGGTGCTTGTGAATGGCGTCGCGAACGCCGTCACCAACGTCACCGTCCAGGCCCAAGCCAAAACCGTCACGCTCAAGCTGAGCACGGCGGTCACCCCCGGCCAGACGGTCACCGTCGCCTACGCTGACCCCACGACCGGCAACGACGCCAACGCCATACAGGATGCCGCCGGCAACGACGCGGCCAGCTTTGCGGCCACCGTGGTGCAGAACAACACGTCGGCAGCAGACACCACGCCCCCGGTGCTGATCACCACCGGCGACCATCGCCCCAAGGTCACCGGCAACCAACTGACGCTGACCTACACCGACGCGAGCAACCTGGATCCCGCGAACACCGCAGCCACCTCGGCCTTTGCGGTCAGCAGCGCAGGCAATGCGGCCATCAGCGTGAACAGCGTGGCGGTATCGGGCAAGACCGTGACGCTGACGCTGAGCCGCGCCGTGGCCACTGCGGAGACCGTGACCGTGAGCTACACCAAGCCCACGGGCGACAACGTGATACAGGACGCAGCCGGCAACGACGCAGTGAGCTTCAGCAACCAGGCCGTGACCCATGGCACCACGGCAGCAGACACCACGCCCCCGGCGCTGATCACCACCGGCGACTCGCGTCCCAAGGTCACTGGCGACCAGCTGGTGCTCAGCTTTAGCGACACGGGCAACCTGGACGCGGACGCGACCCACACACCGGCCAACGGGGCCTTTACGGTGCTTGTGAATGGCGTCGCGAACGCCGTCACCAACGTCACCGTCCAGGCCCAAGCCAAAACCGTCACGCTCAAGCTGAGCACGGCGGTCACCCCCGGCCAGACGGTCACCGTCGCCTACGCTGACCCCACGACCGGCAACGACGCCAACGCCATACAGGATGCCGCCGGCAACGACGCGGCCAGCTTTGCGGCCACCGTGGTGCAGAACAACACGTCGGCAGCAGACACCACGCCCCCGGTGCTGATCACCACCGGCGACTCGGGTCCCAAGGTCACCGGCAACCAACTGACGCTGACCTACACCGACGCGAGCAACCTGGACGCCGTGAACACCGCAGCCGCCTCGGCCTTTGCGGTCAGCAGCGCGGGCAACGCGGCCATCAGCGTGAACAGCGTGGCGGTATCGGGCAAGACCGTGACGCTGACGCTGAGCCGCACCGTGGCCACTGCGGAGACCGTGACCGTGAGCTACACCAAGCCCACGGGCGACAACGTGGTACAGGACGCAGCCGGCAACGACGCAGTGAGCTTCAGCAACCAGGCCGTGACCCATGGCACGTCGGCAGCAGACACCACGCCCCCGGTGCTGATCACCACCGGCGACTCGCGTCCCAAGGTCACCGGCAACCAACTGACGCTGACCTACACCGACGCGAGCAACCTGGATGCCGCGAACACCGCGGCCGCCTCGGCCTTTGCGGTCAGCAGCGCGGGCAACGCGGCCATCAGCGTGAACAGCGTGGCGGTATCGGGCAAGACCGTGACGCTGACGCTGAGCCGCACCGTGGCCACTGCGGAGACCGTGACCGTGAGCTACACCAAGCCCACGGGCGACAACGTGGTGCAGGACACTGCCGGCAACGACGCAGTGAGCTTCAGCAACCAGGCCGTGACCCATGGCACGTCGGCAGCAGACACCACGCCCCCGCAGCTGATCACCACCGGCGACCATCGCCCCAAGGTCACCGGCAACCAACTGACGCTGACCTACACCGACGAGAGCAACCTGGACGCCGTGAACACCGCAGCCGCCTCGGCCTATGCGGTCAGCAGCGCAGGCAATGCGGCCATCAGCGTGAACAGCGTGGCGGTATCGGGCAAGACCGTGACGCTGACACTGAGCCGCGCCGTGGCCGCAACGGAGACGGTGACCGTCAGCTACACCAAGCCCGAATCCGGCGCCGTGGTGCAGGACGCTGCGGGCAACGACGCAGTGAGCTTCAGCGACCGGGCGGTGACGAACAACACATCCAGCGCCACCATCCCCAACCCCAACACCCTCACCACCATCGCCAGCGTCGAATGCTCTGACCTCGTCCTTTCCGCTAACGAGACCTGCACCTACACCATCGTCTTCACCAGAGCGGTGGACCCGCTTACCTTCTCCCTTGCTGACCTGAAGACTGTCGGGCCCGGAACGTATGAGGTGATAACCAACAAGGGCGAGTTGTCGAACCTGCGCACCACGGACGGGAACATCACTTGGAAGTTCGACCTGAAGGCCCCGGATTCCGGCAACTCGACTGACAACCTCATCCTTCTGTATATCGAAGACGTGACCGATAAGGAAGGCAGGCGGTGCGGAGGAGGCACTCTGAGCGGCGTGAACGGAGACGGGAGATATCCATTCACCACACACACCTACACCATCGACACCACGGCCCCGGAGATCAACACCGCCACGGTCAACGGCAACCAGTTGGTGCTCACGTACACGGAAGCCAACACCCTGGACGGAGCAGCGCTCGCAGGCAACGCCGGCTATGCGGTGAACAACGCCGCAGGCACGGCGGCCATCACCGTGAGCAGCGCCGTGGTGAACGCCACGACCAAGACCGTGACGCTGACGCTGAGCCGCGCCGTGGCCAACACGGAGACCGTGACCGTCAGCTACACCAAACCCGAATCCGGCGCCGTGGTGCAGGACGCTGCGGGCAACGACGCAGTGAGCTTCAGCAGCCAGGCGGTGACGAACAACACGCCCGCGCCAGGAGACACCACGCCCCCGGTGCTGAGCAGCGCCACGGTCAACGGCAATCTGCTGGAGCTGACCTATACCGATGCGAGCAATCTGGATGCACGCAAGACCGCAGCTGCATCGGCTTTTGAGGTGGGCAGCGTGGGCAATGCGGCCATTCGCGTGGACAGTGTGGCCGTATCGGGCAAGACCGTGACCCTGACCCTGAGCCGCACCGTGGCTGGTGGCGAAACGGTCAAGCTGAGCTACACCACGCCCACGACCGGCAACAACGTGATCCAGGACGTTGCCGGCAACGACGCGCTCGATCTCACGAGCCAGACCGTGAGCAACCTGGTCCCGGACACCACGGCCCCGGTGCTGGGTAGCGCCACGGTCAACGGCAACGTACTGGTGCTGACCTACATTGATGCGGCTGGCCTGGATGCTCTCAAGACCGCAACTTCCTCGGCCTTTGCGGTAAGCAGCGCGGGCAATGCGGCCATCAGCGTGAACAGCGTCACCGTCGCGGGCAAGACCGTGACGCTGGCGCTGAGCCGTGCGGTGGCCGGCGGCGAGGCGCTCAAGCTGAGCTACACCCGGCCCGCGACCGGCGACAACGTGGTACAGGACGCTGCCGGCAACGACGCGGCCAGCTTCACGGACCGGGCCGTGCTCAACCAAGTCCGGGACAGGGAGGCGCCGGTGTTCCACCGCGCCACGGTCAGCGGCAACCAGCTGGTGCTGACCTACACCGACGCGGCTGACCTGAATGCTGAGACGACCGCAGCTGCCTCGGCCTTTGTGGTGGGCAGCATGGGCAATGCGGCCATTAGCGTGAACAGCGTGCTCGTATCGGGCAAGACCGTGACCCTGACGCTGAGCCGCGAGGTGGCTGGCGGCGAGGCGCTCGATCTGAGCTACACCCGGCCCGAGACCGGCGAGAACGTGATACAGGACGCAGTAGGCAACCCCGCGGCCAGCTTCGAGAACCAGGCCGTGAGCAACCTGGTTCTGGACACCACGGCCCCGGTGCTGGGGAGCGCTGTGGTCCAAGGCATCGAACTGGCGCTGACCTACATCGATGCGGGTAATCTGGATGCCGAGAAGACCGCAGCCGCCTCGGCCTTTGTGGTCAGCAGTGTGGGCAATGCGGCCCTTAGCGTCAGCAGGGTGATCGTATCGGGCAAGACCGTCACGCTGACGCTGAGCCGCGCCGTGCTCAGCAGCGAAACGCTCAAGCTGAGCTACACCCGGCCCGCGACCAGCGAGAACGTGATACAGGACGCTGCCGGCAACGACGCGGCCAGCTTCACGGACCAGGCCGTGAACAACCAGGTGGAGGACAAAATGGCCCCGGTGCTGGGTAGCGCCACGGTCCATGGCGACCAACTGGTGCTGACCTACATCGATGTGGGCAACCTGAATGTCGCCAAGACCGCAGCCGCCGCGGCCTTTGCAGTAAGCAGCGCGGGCAATGCGGCCATCAGTGTGAACAGCGTGCTCGTATCGGGCAAGACCGTGACCCTGACGCTGAGCCGCGCCGTGGCCAGCGACGAAACGCTCAATCTGAGCTACACCCGGCCCGCGACGGGCGAGAACGCAATACAGGACGCTGCCGGCAACGCCGCGGCCAGCTTCACGGACCAGGCCGTGGTCAATCGGGTCCTGGACACCACGGCCCCGGTGCTGGGCAGCGCCACGGTCCACGGTGATGAACTGGTGCTGACTTACACCGATGCGGGCAACCTGGATGCCGGTGCCGGGAAGACCGCAGCCGCCTCGGCCTTTGCGGTCAGCAGCGCGGGCAATGAGGGCATCCGCGTGAATAGCGTGGCCGTCACGGGCAAGACCGTGACGCTGACGCTGAGCCGCAGCGTGGCCGGCGGTGAAGTGCTCAAGCTGAGCTACACCCGGCCCACGACTGGCGAGAACGTGATACAGGACGTGGCCGGCAACGACGCGGCCAGCTTCACGAACCAGGCCGTGAGCAACCTGGTCCCGGACACCACGGCCCCGGTGCTGGGCAGCGCCACGCTCAACGGCAGGCTGCTGGAGCTGCGCTATACCGATGCGGGCAACCTGGATGCCGTGAATACCGCAGCCGCCGCGGCCTTTGCGGTCAGCAGCGCGGGCAACATGGCCATTCGCGTGAACAGCGTGGCCGTCACGGGCAAGACCGTGACGCTGACGCTGAGCCGCGACGTGAGCAGCGACGAAACACTCAAGCTGAGCTACACCCGGCCCGAGACCGGCGGGAACGTGATACGGGACGCGACCGGCAACGAAGCGGCCAGCTTCACGGACCAGGCCGTTCAGGTCCTGGACACCGCGGCCCCGGTGCTGGGCAGCGCCACGGTCAACGGCAGGCTGCTGGAGCTGATCTACACCGATGTGGGAAATCTGGATGCCGTGAATACCGCAGCCGCTTCGGCCTTTGCGGTCAGCAGCGCGGGCAAGGCGGCCATTCGCGTGAACAGCGTGCTCGTATTGGGCAAGACCGTGACCCTGGAACTGAGCCGCGACGTGGCCAGCGACGAAACGCCCACGCTGAGCTACACCAAACCCGCGACCGGTGAGAACGTGATACAGGACGCGGCCGGCAATGACGCGGCCAGCTTCACGGACCAGGCCGTTCAGGTTCGGGACATCACGGCCCCGGTGCTGGGCAGCGCCACGGTCAACGGCAACCAACTGGTGCTGAGCTACACCGATGCGGGCAACCTGGATGCCGTGAATACCGCAGCCGCCTCGGCCTTTGCGGTCAGCAGCGTGGGCAATGCAGCCATTGGCGTGAACCGGGTGCTCGTATCGGGCAAGACCGTGATCCTGACGCTGAGCCGCGATGTGGCCGGCGGCGAGATGCTCAAGCTGAGCTACACCCGGCCGGCGACCGGCGAGAACGTGATACAGGACGTGGCCGGCAATGACGCGGCCAGCTTCAGGGACCGGGACGTTCAGATCCGGGACACCACGGCCCCGGTGCTGGGCAGCGCCACGGTCGACGGCAAGCTGCTGAAGCTGACCTACATCGATGCGGGCAACCTGGATGCCGTGAATACCGCAGCCGCCTCGGCCTTTGTGCTGAGCAGCGCGGGCAATACGGCCATTCGCGTGGACCGGGTGTTCGTATCGGACAAGACCGTGACCCTGCTGCTCAGCCGCAATGTGGTCAGCGGCGAGGCGGTCACGCTGAGCTACACCCGGCCCGCGACCGGCGATATGGTGATACAGGACGCTGCCGGCAATGACGCGGCCAGTTTCACGAACCAGGCCGTGAGCAACAACCGAGCCGGGGACACCATGGCCCCGGTGCTCTACAGCGCCACGGTCCGCGGCAAGCAACTGGTGCTGAGCTACACCGACGCGACGGACCTGGATGCCGTGAGGACCGTAGCCGCCTCGGCCTTTGCGGTCAGCAGCGCGGGCAATGCGGCCATCAGCGTGGACAGAGTGGTCGTATCGGGCAAGACCGTCACGCTGACGCTGAGCCGCGACGTGGTCGGCGGCGAGACGGTCCAGCTGGGCTACACCCGGCCCCCGACCGGCGACAACGTGATACAGGACGCTGCCGGCAACGACGCGGCCAGCTTCACGAACCAGGCCGTAAGCAACCTGGTCCGGGACACCACGGCCCCGGTGCTCGCCATCGCCACGGTCCGCGGCGACAAACTGGATCTGACCTACACCGACGCGGGCAAGCTGGATGCCGATGCCGGGAAGATCGCAGCCGCCTCGGCCTTTGCGGTCAGCAGCGTGGGCAATGCTGCCATCAGCGTGAGCAACGTCAGCGTCACGGACAAGACCGTCACGCTGACGCTGAGCCGCGCCGTGGCCGGCGGCGAGACGGTCAAGCTGAGCTACACCCGGCCCCCGACCGGCGACAACGTGATACAGGACGCTGCCGGAAACGACGCGGCCAGCTTCACGAACCAGGCCGTAAGCAACCTGGTCCGGGACACCACGGCCCCGGTGCTCGCCAGCGCCACGGTCAGCGGCAGACGGCTGGTGCTGACCTACACCGACGTGGGCAAGCTGGATACCGATGCCGGGAAGATCGTAGCCGCCTCGGCCTTTGCGGTCAGCAGTGTGGACAATGCGGCCATCAGCGTGAGCAGCGTGGCCGTATCGGACAAGACCGTGACGCTGACGCTGAGCCGCAGCGTGGCCGGCGGCGAGACGGTCAAGCTGAGCTACACCCGGCCCACGACCGGCGACAACGTGATACAGGACGCGACCGGCAACGACGCGGCCAGCTTCATGGACCAGGCCGTAAGCAACCTGGTCCCGGACACCACGGCCCCGGTGCTGGGTAGCGCCACGGTCAACGGCAGACTGCTGGTGCTGACCTACACCGACGTGGGCAACTTGGATACCGATGCCGGGAAGATCGTAGCCGCCTCGGCCTTTGCGGTAAGCAGTGTGGGCAATGAGGCCATCAGCGTCAGCAGCGTGGCCGTATCGGGCAAGACCGTGACGCTGGCGCTGAGCCGCAGCGTGGCCGGCGGCGAGACGCTCAAGCTGAGCTACACCCGGCCCCCGACCGGCGACAACGTGATACAGGACGCTGTCGGAAACGACGCGGCCAGCTTCACGGACCAGGCCGTAAGCAACCTGGTCCCGGACATCACGGCCCCGGTGCTCGCCAGCGCCACGGTCAACAGCAGACTGCTGGTGCTGACCTACACCGATGTGGGCGACCTGAATGTCGGGAAGACCGCAGCCGCCTCGGCCTTTGCGGTCAGCAGCGCGGGCAATGAGGCCATTAGCGTGAACCAGGTGATCGTGTCGGGCCAGACCAAGACCGTGAACCTGATACTGAGCCGCGAGGTGGCCGGCGGCGAGATGCTCCAGCTGAGCTACACCCGGCCCGCGACCGGCGAGAACGGGATACAGGACGCTGCCGGCAACGACGCGGCCAGCTTCACGGACCGGGCCGTGCGCAACCTGGTCCGGGACACCACGGCCCCGGTGCTGGGTAGCGCCACGGTCAACGGCCTCCAACTGGTGCTGACTTACACCGATGTGACTGATCTGAATGAGGTCAATTTCGTAGCCGCCTCGGCCTTTGCGGTAAGCAGCGCGGGCAATGAGGCCATCAGCGTCAGCGGGGTGGTCGTGTTGGGCAAGACCGTCACGCTGACGCTGAGCCGCTACGTGCACGGTGGCGAAACGGTCAAGCTGAGCTACACCAAGCCCGCGACCGGCGACGAGGGGATACGGGACAGGGCAGGCAACGACGCGGCCAGTCTCACGGACCAGGCCGTGAGCAACTTGGTCAGGGACACCATGGCCCCGGTGCTCCGCAACAACGCCACGGTCCGCGGCGATCTGCTGGAGTTGACCTACGCCGATGCGTCGGACCTGGATGCCGTCAAGACCGCAGCGGCCTCGGCCTTTGTGGTCAGCAGCGCGGGCAATGAGGCCATCAGCGTCAGCGGGGTGTTCGTATCGGGCAAGACCGTGACCCTGGTGTTGGACCGCGACGTGGCCGGTGGCGAAACGGTCACGCTGAGCTACACCCGGCCCCCGACCGGGGACGAGGTGATACAGGACGCTGCCGGAAACGACGCGGCCAGCTTCACGAACCAGGCCGTAGCCAATCTGGTCCCGGACGTCACGGCCCCGGTGCTGGGTAGCGCCACGGTCCGCGGCGACAAACTGGTGCTGACTTACATTGATGTGGCCAACCTGTTCGCTACCAAGACCGCAGCCGTAGCCGTCTCGGCCTTTGCGGTGAGTAGTGCGGGCTATGCTGCCATCCGCGTCGACAGCGTGGTCGCATCGGGCAAGACCGTCACGCTGACGCTGAATCGCCGCGTGAACAGCAGCGAAACGGTCAAGCTGAGCTACACCAAGCCCACGACCGGCGACGAGGTGATACAGGACACGGCAGGCAACCACGCGGCCAGCTTCACGAACCAGGCCGTGGACAACCTCGGAGTTGCATATGCATATGCATCTTCACCTTCACATTCATCTGCACCTGCATCTGCACCTGCACCTGAACCTGAACCCAGAGACTTCAGGGAACCGAATGTGGACAACGACGCCGCGTCCGACGCCCAGGAAAATCGGGCGATCGGCCCCGCGGGTGCTGCAACCGGCGATGGCAACGCAGACGGCATCCAGGACAGGATGCAGACCGCAGTCACCTCCCTGAGCGTGACGACGAGCAGCCACGCCAGCAGCCCGATTACCTTGGTGGTCGGTAGCCAGGAGGGCAAGGTCCATTTCGCCAGCACTGCCCGCATCATCAGCCTGGAGCAAAAGGCGCTCCCCGCGCAGACGCCCCAGACGCTGGAGGCGCCGATCGCGCTGACGCGTTTCCAGGCCACGCTCAAGACTGCCGGCAGCAGAGAGGCCTTTAGCTTGTATGTGGACCCGAAGATCGGCGCCAACGGTTACTGGGTGCAGGACAGCACCGGCACCTGGGTGAATCTGGCGAGCGCGCCTTACGGCGGCAAGATGGTGAACGAAGGCGGGCGGCTGCGGCTGGACTTCTCGATCACCGATGGCGGGGAGTTCGATACCGACGGCCGGGCCAACGGCGTCATTAGCGCCTCCGGCGCCGCAGCGCAAGTGCAACTGTCCATCATCGGGCAGACGTCAGATGTGGTGCGGGACGAGTCCTGGATCTGAAGCCAGCCCCATCGGCCCATGGCGTGCCCACCCGCGTGCCTGCGTTCGGCGTTGCCATCGATGCGCGGAGTTCGTGTGGCTTGCCAGTGGCACGGGACCGTGCGCGGGCAAGCCGTGTCCGAGTTCCCTGGACGGTGCCCGGGCGCCACAACACGCGGTGTCCGTGGGTGGCGCGCGGGCCGTTGTCCAACTTGGCGCGGGGGACATACCGTAGCCACGGCACCGCACGCTTGCCCGCATTGTTTATTGCCTGCCGTGCTGATCACGGCATCCAGAGCCGGGCCGCACCGTCCCGCCCTCTGGCGTTGGCGCGCGGGGTCCAACGCAACCGCCGTCAGCGCCGGTGGCCACAGCGACACGACACGGGAACGTCCGCATTGCCGGCGGGCTCCGGCCGCGCCCCAGTGCGCAATGGCGCACCTCGGGACCCGTGTCCGGCGCGTCGCCGCAATGAGCGGGACCGCCACCCTGGCGCCCAGCCGCACCGTGTTCAGCGGCGAGACGCCCGGGCACCCGGCGCGTGCACCACCGTATCGCCCGCCTGAAGCAGCAGCACACACAAACCAAGGGCCCTGTCCACAAGGCAGGGGAGCCCAACCCCGCAACCAACGCACATTCACCATCAAAGGAAGACCATGCCTGACCCCATAAACACCGCCCGCAATAGCCGACTCCACACCCCTGTGCGTGGGACCGGCAACGACGCGGCCAGCTTCGCGAAACAGGCCGTGAGCCAGGCTGGGGACACCACGCCCCCGGTGCTGGACAGCGCCACGGTCAACGGCAAGCTGCTGGTGCTGATCTACACCGATGCGGGCAACCTGGATGTCGTGAATACCGCAGCCGCCTCGGCCTTTGTGCTGAGCAGCGCGGGCAATGCGGCCATTCGCGTGAACCGCGTGTTCGTATCGGACAATGCCGTGTTCCTGACGCTCAGCCGCAAGGTGGCCGGCGGCGAGACGGTCACGCTGAGCTACACCCGGCCCACGACCGGCGACGGGGTGATACAGGACGCTGCCGGAAACGACGCGGCCAGTTTCACGGACCAGGCCGTGAGAAACTACCAAGGCGGGGACACCACGGCCCCGGTGCTCTACAGCGCCACGGTCCGCGGCAAGCAACTGGTGCTGACCTACACCGACGTGACTGCCCTGGATGCCGTGAGGACCGCAGCCGCCTCGGCCTTTGCGGTCAGCAGCGCGGGCACTGCGGCCATCAACGTGGACAGGGTGGTCGTATCGGGCAAGACCGTCACGCTGATGCTGAGCCGCGCCGTGGCTGGCGGCGAGACGGTCACGCTGAGCTACACCCGGCCCCCGACCGGCGACAACGTGATACAGGACGCTGCCGGCAACGACGCGGCCAGTTTCACGAACCAGGCCGTGAGCAACAGCCGAGCCGGAGACACCACGGCCCCGGTGCTCTGCAGCGCCATGGTCCGCGGCAAGCAACTGGTGCTGACCTACACCGACGCGACGGAGCTGGATGCCGTGAATACCGCAGCCGCCTCGGCCTTTGCGGTCAGCAGCGCGGGCACTGCGGCCATCAACGTGGACAGGGTGGTCGTATCGGGCAAGACCGTCACGCTGATGCTGAGCCGCGCCGTGGCCGACGGCGAGACGGTCACGCTGAGCTACACCCGGCCCCCGATCGGCGACAACGTGATACAGGACGCTGCCGGCAACGACGCGGCCAGTTTCACGAACCAGGCCGTGAGCAACTACCGAGGCGGGGACACCACGGCCCCGGTGCTCTACAGCGCCACGGTCCGCGGCAAGCAACTGGTGCTGACCTACACCGACGCGACGGACCTGGATGCCGTGGATACCGCAGCCGCCTCGGCCTTTGCGGTCAGCAGCGCGGGCACTGCGGCCATCAACGTGGACAGGGTGGTCGTATCGGGCAAGACCGTCACGCTGATGCTGAGCCGCGCCGTGGCTGGCGGCGAGACGGTCACGCTGAGCTACACCCGGCCCACGACCGGCGACGGGGTGATACAGGACGCTGCCGGCAACGACGCGGCCAGTTTCACGAACCAGGCCGTGAGCAACTACCGAGGCGGGGACACCACGGCCCCGGTGCTCTACAGCGCCACGGTCCGCGGCAAGCAACTGGTGCTGAGCTACACCGACGCGACGGACCTGGATGCCGTGAGGACCGTAGCCGCCTCGGCCTTTGCGGTCAGCAGCGCGGGCACTGCGGCCATCAGCGTGGACAGGGTGGTCGTATCGGGCAAGACCGTCACGCTGACGCTGAGCCGCGCCGTGGTCGGCGGCGAGATGGTCAAGCTGAGCTACACCCGGCCCACGACCGGCGACAACGTGATACAGGACGCTGCCGGCAACGACGCGGCCAGCTTCACGGACCGGGCCGTAAGCAACTTGGTCCCGGACACCATGGCCCCGGTGCTCTACAGCGCCACGGTCCGCGGCAAGCAACTGGTGCTGACCTACACCGACGCGACGGACCTGGATGCCGTGAGGACCGCAGCCGCCTCGGCCTTTGCGGTCAGCAGCGCGGGCACTGCGGCCATCAACGTGGACAGGGTGGTCGTATCGGGCAAGACCGTCACGCTGATGCTGAGCCGCGCCGTGGCCGGCGGCGAGATGCTCAAGCTGAGCTACATCCGGCCCACGACCGGCGATAACGTGATACAGGACGCTGCCGGCAACGACGCGGCCAGCTTCACGAACCGGGCCGTGAGCAACTTGGTCCCGGACACCATGGCCCCGGTGCTCTACAGCGCCACGGTCCGCGGCAAGCAACTGGTGCTGACCTACACCGACGCGACGGACCTGGATGCCGTGAGGACCGCAGCCGCCTCGGCCTTTGCGGTCAGCAGCGCGGGCACTGCGGCCATCAACGTGGACAGGGTGGTCGTATCGGGCAAGACCGTCACGCTGATGCTGAGCCGCGCCGTGGCCGGCGGCGAGATGCTCAAGCTGAGCTACACCAAGCCTACGACCGGCGACAACGTGATACAGGACGCGACCGGAAACGACGCGGCCAGCTTCACGGACCGGGCCGTAAGCAACCTGGCCCGGGACACCATGGCCCCGGTGCTGGGTAGCGCCACGGTCAACGGCAGACTGCTGGTGCTGACCTACACCGACGTGGGCAACTTGGATACCGATGCCGGGAAGATCGTCGCTGCCTCGGCCTTTGCGGTAAGCAGCGTGGGCAATGAGGCCATCAGCGTGAGCAGCGTCAGCGTCACGGGCAAGACCGTGACGCTGACGCTGAGCCGCAGCGTGGCCGGCGGCGAGATGCTCAAGCTGAGCTACACCAAGCCTACGACCGGGGACAACGTGATACAGGACGCGACCGGCAACGACGCGGCCAGCTTCACGGACCGGGCCGTAAGCAACCTGATCCCGGACACCACGGCCCCGGTACTGGATAGCGCCACGGTCAACGGCAGACTGCTGGTGCTGACCTACACCGACGCGACTGACCTGGATGCCGTGAGGACCGCAGCCGCCTCGGCCTTTGCGGTCAGCAGTGTGGGCAATGAGGCCATCAGCGTAAGCAGCGTGGCCGTATCGAACAAGACCGTGACGCTGACGCTGAGCCGCGCCGTGGCCGGCGGCGAGACGCTCAAGCTGAGCTACACCAAGCCTACGACCGGCGACAACGTGATACAGGACGCGACCGGAAACGACGCGGCCAGCTTCACGGACCGGGCCGTAAGCAACCTGGCCCGGGACACCACGGCCCCGGTGCTGGGTAGCGCCACGGTCAACGGCAGACTGCTGGTGCTGACATACACCGATGTGGGCAACTTGGATACCGATCCCGTGAATACCGCAGCCGCCTCGGCCTTTGCGGTCAGCAGCGCGGGCAATGAGGCCATCAGCGTGAGCAGCGTGGCCGTATCGGACAAGACCGTGACGCTGACGCTGAGCCGCGAGGTGGCCGGCGGCGAGACGGTCAAGCTGAGCTACACCCGGCCCACGACCGGCGACGAGGTGATACAGGACGCTGCCGGCAACGACGCGGCCAGCTTCATGGACCAGGCCGTGAGCAACTTGATCCCGGACACCACGGCTCCGGTGCTGCGGGGCAGGAACAGCGTCACGGTCAACGGCAACAGGCTGGAACTGACTTACACCGACGTGACGGACCTGGATGTCAACAAGACCGCAGCTGCCTCGGCCTTTGCGGTAAGCAGCGCGGGCAATGCGGCTATCAGCGTGGACAGGGTGCTCGTATCGTACAAGACCGTGATCCTGCTGCTGAGCCGCGAGGTGGTTGGTGGCGAAACGCTCCAGCTGAGCTACACCCGGCCCGCGACCGGCGAGAACGGGATACAGGACGCTGCCGGCAACGACGCGGCCAGCTTCACGGACCGGGCCGTGCGCAACCTGGTCCGGGACACCACAGCCCCGGTGCTGGGTAGCGCCACGGTCAACGGCCTCCAACTGGTGCTGACTTACACCGATGTGACTGATCTGAATGAGGTCAATTTCGTAGCCGCCTCGGCCTTTGCGGTAAGCAGCGCGGGCAATGAGGCCATCAGCGTCAGCGGGGTGGTCGTGTTGGGCAAGACCGTCACGCTGACGCTGAGCCGCTACGTGCACGGTGGCGAAACGGTCAAGCTGAGCTACACCAAGCCCGCGACCGGCGACGAGGGGATACGGGACAGGGCAGGCAACGACGCGGCCAGTCTCACGGACCAGGCCGTGAGCAACTTGGTCAGGGACACCATGGCCCCGGTGCTCCGCAACAACGCCACGGTCCGCGGCGATCTGCTGGAGTTGACCTACGCCGATGCGTCGGACCTGGATGCCGTCAAGACCGCAGCGGCCTCGGCCTTTGCGGTCAGCAGCGCGGGCAATGAGGCCATTAGCGTCAGCGGGGTGTTCGTATCGGGCAAGACCGTGACCCTGGTGCTGGACCGCGACGTGGCCGGTGGCGAAACGCTCAAGCTGAGCTACACCCGGCCCCCGACCGGGGACGAGGTGATACAGGACGCTGCCGGAAACGACGCGGCCAGCTTCACGAACCAGGCTGTAACCAATCTGATCCCGGACGTCACGGCCCCGGTGCTGGGGAGCGCCACGGTCCGCAGCGACCAACTGGTGCTGACTTACATCGACGTGGCTGACCTGGATGCCGTGAGGATCGCAGCCGCCTCGGCCTTTGCGGTGAGTAGCGCGGGCAACGCGGCCATCAGCGTGAACAGTGTGGCCGTCACGGGCAAGACCGTCACGCTGACGCTGAACCGCCGTGTGGGCAGCAGCGAGACGGTCAAGCTGAGCTACACCAAGCCCACGACCGGCGACGAGGTGATACAGGACTGGGCAGGCAACGACGCGGCCAGCTTCACGGACCAGGCCGTGAGCAACTTGACCCCGGACACCACGGCCCCGGTGCTGGATAGCGCCACGGTCAACGGCAGACTGCTGGTGCTGACTTACACCGACGTGGGCAACTTGGATACCGATGCCGGGAAGATCGTAGCCGCCTCGGCCTTTGCGGTAAGCAGCGTGGGCAATGAGGCCATCAGCGTGAGCAACGTCAGTGTCATGGACAAGACCGTCACGCTGACGCTGAGCCGCGCCGTGGCCGGTGGCGAGACGGTCAAGCTGAGCTACACCCGGCCCCCGACCGGCGACGAGGTGATACAGGACGCTGCCGGAAACGACGCGGCCAGCTTCACGAACCAGGCCGTAAGCAACCTGGTCCGGGACACCACGGCCCCGGTGCTCGCCAGCGCCACGGTCAGCGGCAGACGGCTGGTGCTGACCTACACCGACGTGGGCAAGCTGGATACCGATGCCGGGAAGATCGTAGCCGCCTCGGCCTTTGCGGTCAGCAGTGTGGACAATGCGGCCATCAGCGTGAGCAGCGTGGCCGTATCGGACAAGACCGTGACGCTGACGCTGAGCCGCAGCGTGGCCGGCGGCGAGACGGTCAAGCTGAGCTACACCCGGCCCACGACCGGCGACAACGTGATACAGGACGCGACCGGCAACGACGCGGCCAGCTTCATGGACCAGGCCGTAAGCAACCTGGTCCCGGACACCACGGCCCCGGTGCTGGGTAGCGCCACGGTCAACGGCAGACTGCTGGTGCTGACCTACACCGACGTGGGCAACTTGGATACCGATGCCGGGAAGATCGTAGCCGCCTCGGCCTTTGCGGTAAGCAGCGCGGGCAATGAGGCCATCAGCGTCAGCAGCGTGGCTGTATCGGGCAAGACCGTGACACTGGCGCTGAGCCGCAGCGTGGCCGGCGGCGAGACGGTCAAGCTGAGCTACACCCGGCCCACGACCGGCGACAACGTGATACAGGACGCTGTCGGAAACGACGCGGCCAGCTTCACGGACCAGGCCGTAAGCAACTTGGTCCGGGACACCACGGCCCCGGTGCTGGGTAGTGCCACGGTCATAGGCAACGTGCTGGAGCTGACCTACACCGATGTGACTGACCTGAATGCCAGGAGGATCGCAACCGCATCGACCTTTGCGGTAAGCAGCGCGGGCAATGCGGCCATCAGCGTGGACAGGGTGATCGTATCGGGCAAGACCGTGATGCTGATACTGAGCCGCGAGGTGGCCGGCGGCGAAACGCTCAAGCTGAGCTACACCCGGCCCGCGACCGGCGAGAACGGGATACAGGATGCTGCCGGCAACGGCGCGGCCAGTTTCACGGACCAGGCCGTGCGCAACCTGGTCCGGGACACCACAGCCCCGGTGCTGGGTAGCGCCACGGTCAACGGCATCCAACTGGTGCTGACTTACACCGATGTGACTGATCTGAATGAGGTCAATTTCGTAGCCGCCTCGGCCTTTGCGGTAAGCAGCGCGGGCAATGAGGCCATCAGCGTCAGCGGGGTGGTCGTGTTGGGCAAGACCGTCACGCTGACGCTGAGCCGCTACGTGCACGGTGGCGAAACGGTCAAGCTGAGCTACACCAAGCCCGCGACCGGCGACGAGGGGATACGGGACAGGGCAGGCAACGACGCGGCCAGTCTCACGGACCAGGCCGTGAGCAACTTGGTCAGGGACACCATGGCCCCGGTGCTCCGCAACAACGCCACGGTCCGCGGCGATCTGCTGGAGTTGACCTACGCCGATGCGTCGGACCTGGATGCCGTCAAGACCGCAGCGGCCTCGGCCTTTGCGGTCAGCAGCGCGGGCAATGAGGCCATTAGCGTCAGCGGGGTGTTCGTATCGGGCAAGACCGTGACCCTGGTGCTGGACCGCGACGTGGCCGGTGGCGAAACGCTCAAGCTGAGCTACACCCGGCCCCCGACCGGGGACGAGGTGATACAGGACGCTGCCGGAAACGACGCGGCCAGCTTCACGAACCAGGCTGTAACCAATCTGATCCCGGACGTCACGGCCCCGGTGCTGGGGAGCGCCACGGTCCGCAGCGACCAACTGGTGCTGACTTACATCGACGTGGCTGACCTGGATGCCGTGAGGATCGCAGCCGCCTCGGCCTTTGCGGTGAGTAGCGCGGGCAACGCGGCCATCAGCGTGAACAGTGTGGCCGTCACGGGCAAGACCGTCACGCTGACGCTGAACCGCCGCGTGGGCAGCAGCGAGACGGTCAAGCTGAGCTACACCAAGCCCACGACCGGCCACGAGGTGATACAGGACACGACAGGCAACGACGCGGTCAGCTTCACGAACCAGGCCGTGGACAACCTCGGAGTTGCATATGCATATGCATCTTCACCTTCACCTTCACATTCATCTGCATCTGCACCTGCATCTGCACCCAGAGACTTCAGGGAACCGAATGTGGACAACGACGCCGCGTCCGACGCCCAGGAAAATCGGGCGGTCGGCCCCGCGGGTGCTGCAACCGGCGATGGCAACGCAGACGGCATCCAGGACAGGATGCAGACCGCAGTCACCTCCCTGAGCGTGACGACGAGCAGCCACGCCAGCAGCCCGATTACCTTGGTGGTCGGTAGCCAGGAGGGCAAGGTCCATTTCGCCAGCACTGCCCGCATCATCAGCCTGGAGCAAAAGGCGCTCCCCGCGCAGACGCCCCAGACGCTGGAGGCGCCGATCGCGCTGACGCGTTTCCAGGCCACGCTCAAGACTGCCGGCAGCAGAGAGGCCTTTAGCTTGTATGTGGACCCGAAGATCGGCGCCAACGGTTACTGGGTGCAGGACAGCACCGGCACCTGGGTGAATCTGGCGAGCGCGCCTTACGGCGGCAAGATGGTGAACGAAGGCGGGCGGCTGCGGCTGGACTTCTCGATCACCGACGGTGGGGAGTTCGACACCGATGGCAGAGCCGACGGCGTCATTACCTCCTCCGGCGCCGCAGCGCAGTTGTTGTCCATCATCGGGCAGACGTCAGATGTGGTGCGTGACGGGTTCTGGTTCTGAAGCCAGCCCCGTCGGCCCATGGCGTGTCCACCCGTGTGCCTGCGTTTGGCGTTGCCATTGATGCGCGGAGTTCGTGCGGCTTGCCAGTGGCACGGTCCCGTGCATGCGTCTTGACCAGGGTTGAGGCTCACGGCCCTGGTGCCTGACCTGGGATTCAGGGGGGCGGCTTTGGCGGGCGTTGTGCTGGGCAGCAGCACCAGCCCCCAGCCCCCTCGGGGGAGACGAGGCAATGAGGAAATAAAAAATGCCGGAACCCATCATCCGGTGGATTCTCCAGATGTGTATATTGGACACGTTTGTGACATTTTTGCCTGCAAAAAACCGGAAAATCCGGATCGCCAGGGGCTCTGCCGGCGGACCGGTGGAATCAACGAATTACCTGCTCCAAAACGCTCCCCGCGCCACGCAAGACCGCCCCACGCGGCGCCAGCGAGCGCAGCAGATAAACGCACATAAAACGACGATTTATCGAGGATTTCGGGAAAACGTCCGTTACACTGCTGACGTTTTAAATAGTCATTGATTTCCATGCCTGAGACACGTTCCTGCCTCCTTGCACGGGCGGTGCCCCGAATGCAGCGGGGTGGGGTGGTGGCTCCTGCAACACGGAACCGCAGCCATGGTGCCCATCATCTTCGGCCATGACCTGTTGATCGAACAGGTCCAGGTGATCACGTCCACGGGTGCGTATGCGTTCGTGGAGGCCACCATCTACTGCGACAACAGGTCGTGGACCGTTGTCCTCATGTGCAATGGCACAACGGCGGCGACCGGCGACTGCGTGCTCACCGACCGCGACTGCAACAAGCTCAGCGCTCTGCATACCGTCCAGCAGATTCTGCTGAGCTGCGGCCCCATGGCGTACGGCATGCTGGGGCTCGTCATCACCATCTACTTTGAATCCGTCGATTCGACCCTGCCCGGTAGCCAAATCAACTTCACGGATTTCGACGACCGGGAGCGCCTCGTCGGCATGGCGGCGCTGGAGTCCGCCCTCAGCCCCCCCGAGTCGATCCCCCCCGGCGCGGGCGCCGAGACCCGGATGGGGGTGGGGGCGGGCGCGTCGTGCGAACGGGTGGGCCAGGAGTAGACAGGCCCGGGGTGCCATCAGGGGCCTGCCTGCTGCACGGGTCTTGCGCTCTTTTCGGCGAATTCGCGCACGCGCCGCTGCCCGTCTGCGCTGCGATAGAGGCTGCCGAGAAGATCGCGTTCCAGGGCCAGCCCTGCGGCCAGTTCGCCCGAGAGCGCGTGCGCCGTGAGCCGCTTCAGGCCCTCGATGGCGGCGGCCGGTTCGGCGGCGATCGCCGCGGCGAGTTCGAGCGCGCGCGGCAGCAGTTCGTCGGCGGCGACGACCTCGTTGACCAGGCCGCAGGCAAGGAATTCGGCGGCGGGGACGATGGCGCCGGTCATCAGCAGCAGGTTCGCGCGGTTGCGCCCGAGTTTGGCGACGCTGCGCTGCGTGCCGCCGCCGCCGGGTACGAGGCCGAGTTTGACCTCGGGCAGTCCGAGCTTGGCAAATCCGTTGGCGATGACGAGGTCGCAGCACAGCAGCAGTTCCATTCCGCCACCGAGCGCAAAGCCGTTGACCGCGGCGATCACCGGTTTGCGGTTGTTTTCTATGGCGGCGTACATGCGCGCGCCGGCTGCCTGAAAGGCGTCGAATTGCGCTGCGCTCTGGGCGGCGTATTCCTTGATGTCGGCGCCCGCCATGAAGCCGCGCCCTGCGCCGGTGATGACGATGGCGCCGACGCCGGCGTCGCCGGACAGGGCCTCGAAGACCGCCGTGATCTCGCCTTGCATGCGCCGGTTCATGGCGTTGAGTTGGTCGGCGCGCCGCAGGGTGACGAGCGCTACGCGGCCCGAGCGCTCGAGCGTCAGCGTTTCATGCGGGCCTTGTGTCATGCGAGGGGGATGGTGGCCAAGCGTTTTCTCCCTGCCGATTCACAGCAGCTCGGGGACGTAGCGGGGCGCCGCTGTGAGCCCGCCATCGACGCGCAGATCGATTCCGGTGGTGAACGCCGCGGCGTCCGACGCGAGGTAGACGGCGGCTTCGGCCACCTCATGCGGTTCGCCGATGCGGCCCAGCGGGTGCATCTTGACCCAGGCCTGGAGCAGCTTGCCGCCGATTTCCTGGAGCAGCGCGCTGTTCATCGGCGTGTTGATGGTTCCCGGCGAGATCGAGTTGACGCGGATGTTCAGCGGGCCAAACTCGACGGCCATCTGCCGCGTCATGGCCATCACCGCGCCCTTGGTGCCGGCGTAGGCCGTCCAGCCGTCGAGGCCGATATGGCCCTGGGCCGACGCCATGTTGATGATCGATCCGGACTTCTGGCCGATCATGTGCGGCAGCGCCTGTTTGCAGCCGCGGAAAACGCTGGTCAGGTTCACCTCGATCAGGCGGTGCCATTGGGCGTCGCTCATCGCGTGGACCGGCATGCCGCCGATGGCGATCCCGGCGTTGTTCACCAGAATGTCGAGCCGACCCGCTCCTGCGACGGCCGCTGCGATGAGGCCGGAAATATCCGCTTCGCGCGCTACGTCGCAGTGCACGTAGTCGGCCCGGTGGCCTGCGGCGCGCAGGTCCGCGGCAAGCTGCGCGCCGCGCGCGTCCGCGATGTCGCCGAGGAATACGTGCGCGCCTTCGCGCGCCATGGCCGAGGCGATGGCGTTGCCGATGCCGTTGGCGGCGCCCGTGACGACGGCGGATTTTCCGCTGAGGCGGCTCATGCCAGACTCCTTGTGCTGCGTTGGCTCTTGGCCGCGTCGAACGCGACCGCGGCGATGATGATCATTCCCGTGACGATCAACTGCCATTCGGTGGGCAGGCCGAGGCCGCGCAAGCCGTTGGAGAGAAATTGCAGGATCAGCACGCCGAGCGCCATGCCGCCGAGGCTGCCGATTCCGCCGGCCAGGCTGACGCCCCCGAGCACCGTCGCGGCGACGACCTGGAATTCAAAATTCAGCCCCGCCGTGTGCTGCGCCGAGCCGACGCGCGCTGCCAGAATGATTCCCGCAACCGTTGCCAGCAGCGCGCTGATGATGAAGCAGGTGAACTTCACGCGGCGCACGTCGTGGCCCGCGAGCCGGGCCACCTCCGCGTTGCCCCCGACGGCGTAGATGTGGCGGCCGAACGAGCGGTAGCGCATCACGTACGCAAAGGCGCACAGCAGTACGAGCGCGATCACGGCGGAGTAGGGGATCAGGCCGAACAAGCGGCCGTCGGACAGCATGATGAAGCTCTCGAGGGAGCGCTCGTCGGGTATCGCGCGCTGGCCCGTATAGAGGTAGACGCCGCCGCGCAGCATGAACATGGTGCCGAGCGTGACGATCAGGGAATTGATTCCGGCGCAGGCCGAGAGGAAGGCGTTCAGCGACCCGATCAGCAGCCCGAGCAGCAAGGCGCCGCCGATGCCCAGCGCGAGCGAGCCGGTGCCGTTCATGATCAGGATCAGCGGCAGCGCCACGGTCGCGAGCAGCGCGCCGATGGAGATGTCCACCTCGCCCGAGATGAAGACGATGGCGCAGCCGATGCCGGCCACGAGCGCCAGCGAGGCCTGCCCGAGCACGTTGCCCAGGTTGCGCGCGGAGAAGAAATTCTCCACCGCGAAGGAGAAGAAGGCGATGACCAAGACGAGGCACAGGAAGAGCACCGTTTCCTGGCGGCGCAGCAGGCGCGCGAGCAGGGGCGGCGGCTGCGCGCTCGCCAGGCCCGCGGGGGAGGGGGTGGGGATGATGGGGGGGATCGTCGTCATCGTTTCATTTTTCCGGGAGGCGCCGGCCATCGCGGCGTCCGCCGATCGCCGCGTCGAGGATGTTTTCCTGCGTGGCGTCGTCGCGCGGCATGGTGGCCGTGAGGCGGCCCTCGTGCAGGACGGCGATGCGGTCCGAGAGGCCGAGCAGTTCGGGCATTTCCGAGGTCATCATGATGACCGACAGGCCCTCCGCGGCGAGCCGGTCGATGAGCGCGAAGATTTCCGACTTGGCGCCCACGTCGATGCCGCGCGTCGGTTCGTCAACGACGATCACCTTGAGCCCCCGCATCAGCCAGCGCGCAATCAGTATCTTTTGCTGGTTGCCGCCGGACAGGTTCTTGATCTGCTGGAACAGGCCGGGGGTCTTGACGCGAAAGCGCTGCACGTAATCTTGCACCGCGCGGTGCTCCTTGGGCGCGTCGACGAAGCCCATGGTGGCGAACGCGCCCAGCGAGGCCAGGCTGGCGTTCTGGTAGACGGGCAGTTCCGCCATCAGCCCCTCGGTCTTGCGGTCCTCGGTGAGCAGGCCGATTCCCAGCCGCACGCCGGTATGGGTGTCGTGCGGCGCCAGGGGCTTGCCGTCGATGGTGATCGTCCCCGCGGTGATGGGGTCGTAGCCGACGATCGCCTTGGCCAGCTCGGTGCGGCCCGCGCCCATGAGCCCGAAGAAACCGAGAACCTCGCCGGCGTGCGCTTCGAAGGACACGTTCCTGAGCTTGTGCGCCGTGCTCAGGCCCTGCACCGAGAGCGCCACCGTGCTGCGCGCGGCGGGGCGCTGGCGCGAGAACAGCGTGTCGATCTGCCGGCCGATCATGTCCTGGATCAGCGTCTGGTGGCTGTGTTCGGCGATCGGCCGGGTCGAGACGTGGCGGCCGTCGCGCAGCACCGTCACGGTGTCGGCGATCTCGAACACCTCGTCGAGCTTGTGGCTGACGTAGACGACCGCGATGCCGAACGCGGCAAGGCGGCGGATGACCGTGAAAAGCAGCGCGACCTCGTTCGGCGTGAGCGAGGAGGTCGGCTCGTCCATCACGACGACCCGGGCCTCGTGGACCAGGGCGCGGGCAATCTCGACCATCTGCTGCTTGCTCACCGCCAGCGAGCCGGTGCGCGCCGCGGGATCGACGTCGAAGCCGATGCGCTGGAAGAGCGCAGCGGCGTCGGCGCGAATCTTGCGCCAGTCGATGGAGCCGCTGCGGCCGGTCGGATACGCCTCCAGAAAGATGTTCTCGGCGACGGTGAATTCGGGGATCAGCGCGATCTCCTGGAAGACGACCTTGATGCCCTGGTGCAAGCTGTCGCGCGGCGATGCGATGTCGATCTCGCGGCCGCGCATGCGGATGCTGCCGCCGTCCTTCCGGTAGACGCCGGCCATGATCTTGATCAGCGTCGATTTGCCCGCGCCGTTTTCGCCCATGAGGGCGTGCACCTTGCCGGCTTGCAGCGTGAGATCGACGTCCTCCAGCGCGTTCACGCCGGGGAAGCGCTTGGTGATGCCGTGCATCTCGAGCGCCGCAGGTGTTTCAAGCGCCGGGTCGCTGCTGGCACCGGCTTGCAGGGTCTCGGTCTCAGTGGGCATGGGCCTTGTTCCGCAGGACGTCGAGGTAGCTCGCCAGGATGATCACGGCGCCGGGGACCACCATCTGCAAGTCCTGGTTCCAGCCGAGGATGATGATGCCGTTGTCCATGACCTTGAGCAGCAGCACGCCGAGCAGGGTGCCGAGCAGCGAGCCGCGCCCGCCCTGCAGGCTGGTGCCGCCGAGGATCACGGCCGCGATCACGGTGAGCTCGAAGCCGCGGCCAGCCGTCGGCTGGCCCGCGTTCATGAGCGATGCCAGGATCATGCCGGCGACGCCGACGCACAGCCCCGTGACGACGAAGGCAAACAGTTTCAGCCGCTGCGAGCGCAGGCCGGACAGGCGCACGGCCTTCTCGTTCGCGCCGACGGCGTACAGGTAGCGGCCGAGCGTGGTGAAGCGCAGCGTCACGTAAACGATGGCGAAGAGGACGAGCGCGAGGATCACCGGAACCGGGATGGGGCCGACGTAGCCCGCGCCCAGGCTGGTGAACTGGGGGAGCTGGTGCTGGTTCTGCACGGCCTCGCGCGTGAACAGATAGACGCCGCCCTGCAGCACCATCATCATGCCGATCGTGCCGATCAGCGCGTTCACCTTGAGCCGCGTGACCACCAGGCCGTTCACGAGGCCGACGCCGCCAGAGAACGCGAGCGCCGCGAGCATGCTCAGCGTCAGGCTGTGCGTCGCGTTCAGGACGGCCATGCCGATGCAGCCGACGAAGGCCGACGACGCGCCGACGGACAGGTCGATCTCGGCGGTAATGATCAGCATGCTCATGCCCGAGGCGACGATGAGCACGAGCGCGCACTGGCGCAGGATGGCGATGATGTTTGCCCCGGAATGGAACTGCGGCGCCGCGATCGATATGGCGGTGCACAAGCCGGCCAGGAGCAGGACCAGAACGAGCTGCTCGCTGCCCGGCAGCCGCCAGTGGGCAAACCGCCTCTGCGGCAGAGGCGGCAGAGGTGGCAGAGGCGACGTGAGGCCGGCCACTTGCTGCATGGCTATTTCTTCAGGTCGGCCGCGGTCTTGGTGCATTTTTCCGGGGCTTTCAGCGCGTTCACGGCGTCCCATTTGATCGTGCGCTTGGTGCCGTCCAGGTCGTAGAACTTCTTCCAGTCCTTGCCGATCAGCGGCGTGGTCGGGCTCACGATGTGCATCGGCAGCTTTTCTCCGCGAAAGAGCCGCACTGCGGCCTCGATGGCGGTGTAGCCCTCTTTCTCCGGGAACATCGCCGCCTCGATGCGGTACGAGGGCTCCTTCTCGATCGCGTGGATGAACGCCAGGCCCTCGCCGCCCGTGCCGACGGTCAGCAGACCGTCCTGCGACTTGCCTGCGGCCTTCCAGGCTTGCAGGCCGCCGAGTGAGGAGGAGTCGTTGATGCCATAGATGATGGTCACGTCGGAGTTCTTCGCCAGCGCGGCCGCGGACACTTCGAGTGCACGGTCGGGGTTGCCGCCGCCGTCGAGGTCGTGGACCATGGTGGCGCCGGGGATGATGGTCCGGAGCCCATCCATGAAGCCCCGCGAGCGCAGCACGGTCGCCGAGAGCAGCGGCAGGCCGACGTTCATCACCTTGGCCATGCCCCCGAGGTTTTCCTTGGCGTATTTGCCGGCCTCGACGCCGGAGAAAAAGCCGGTGTCGTAGTCGCAGATGGCGACCATCGTGGTCATTCCCTTGACCGGGTTGCCTTCGAGCACGACGGGTATGTTGTGCGACTTCGCCTGCCGCAGCAGCGGGACCACGCCCTCCTCGTTCACCGGCGTCACGATCAGGACATCGACGCCCTTGGCCATGAAGTCCTCGGCCGCTGCGACCTGTTTCGCGATGTCCAGATTCGCGTCCTGCACCTCCAGCTGGATGCCCAGTTTCTTGGCGTGGTCCTGCATGCCCTTGATGACGTTCTGGTACCACTCGTGCGTGGCGTAGTTCGTCACGTAGCCGATGCGCTTGGGCATTTTCTGCGTCTGCGCCTGCGCCTGCGCCGGGGCAGAGATGAGCGCCAGTGTGCTGGCAGACGCCAGCAGAATCGCGATAGACCGTTTCATGCTTCCCTCCTGATTCGAGCCCCGCGATTTGAATGCACGGGCGCAGCATGCGAATCAGTGGAAACACCCGGTCCGGTATCAGGCTGCCTGCTCCAGCACGCCCTTGGCGATGAGCGCGGCGATGGTGTCCCGGGCGACCCCCAGATCCGCCAGCGCCTGCGCGCTGTGCTGCCCGACGCCCGGCGCGGGCGTGCGAATGCGCGCGGGCGTTTTGCTCAGGTGCACGGCCGGGGCCACGGCCTTGACGCGGCCGATCGCGGGGTGCGCGTAGCTGGTGATCATCTGCATGTGCTGCACCTGCGGGTCGCGCTCGACTTCCAGGTGCGTCTTGATCTCGCCGCACCAGATTCCGGCCGCCAGCAGGGCCTCGAGCAGTTCGGCGCGCAGCCACTGCCGCGTGTACTGCGACAGCAGGCCGTGGATCTCGTCGCGCTGCGCGAACAGGGTTTGCGCGTCGTCAAAGCGCGCGAGCTCGGGCGCTCCCAGAATGCGGATGAGGGTGGCAAAGGGGCTCATGGCCACCGTGACGTAGCCGTCGCGGGTCTCGTAGACGCCGAAGGGCGCGTCCATTCCGGGGTGGGCAATTCCCGAGCGCGGCCGCTCGAAGTCCTGCCCGAGGTTGAGCACGCTCATCAGTTCCTGCGCCTGGTGCGCGAGCAGGCCAGCCATCAGGTTCACCCGGACCTCCTGCCCCTGGCCGCTGCGCGCGCGCCAGTGCAGCGCCGTCAGGATGCCGTAGACCATGTTCATCGCGCCCACCTGGTCGGCAAAGCCGGCACCGGTCGGCACCGGGGGGCCGTCGCCGTGGCCGGTGGCCGCGGCGATTCCGGTCAGGCCCTGGATCAGCAGGTCCTGGCCCGGGCGATCCACGTAGGGCCCGGACTCGCCGTAGCCGGAGCCCGAGCAGTAGATGAGCCGCGGGTTGAGCGCGGACAGCGCCGCGTAGCCGTAGCCCAGCCGCTCGAGCACACCCGGGCGGAAGTTCTGCACCACCACGTCGATCTTCGGGATGATTTCGTAGACCAGTTCGCGCGCCTCGCGCGCCTTCAGGTCGAGCGCCACCGACTGCTTGTTGCGGTTCCAGGCGACGAAGTTGGGGCTCTCGGTGCCGCCCAGCCAGCGGTTGTTGAAGGTCATCTGGCGGAACATTTCGCCGGTCTTGGGCCGCTCCAGCTTGATGACGTGGGCGCCCATGTCGGCGAGCAGCATGGTGGCAAAGGGGCCTTGCAGCAGGTGGCTGAAGTCGAGAATGGTGATGTCGTCCAGGGCTTGCTGGTTCATGGGGTGGGCTCGGTTGGGGGGGAGGGGGTGTTGCGCGCGGCCCAGGTTTCGCGGTAGTCGCGCAGCAGTGCGTCGTAGAGCGCCGCGCCGTCGATTTCGCCGCGCAGGCAGCGGTGGATGCATGCGCCGGCGCGCTCCACGAAGCCGACGAAACCGGCAAAGCGCGGCCGCACGCAGGCCGACTCCAGGGTCGGCAGGGTGGCCGCGAAGAAGTCGGGCGCGCGCGCGTTCACGTGCGCATCGCGCCAGGCCGCGCCATGGCCGGGCTGGCCGCCGCTGTCGAGGTAGAGCCCGCATTGCACCGGCGCGCTGTGCAGCCAGTGCATGAAGTCGGCGGCCGCGCGTGCGCGCGGCGCGGCGCTGTGGCTGGAGATGGCCATTCCGGCGCCGCCCAGCAGGCCGCCGTGCGTGGGCTGCGGACCGGGGCCGGCCAGGGCGGCAAAGCGCAGCCTCGGCGCCCGGCCCGGGCGCGCGTAGTTGGAATAGCCGAAGGCCAGGGGGCAGTAGACCAGGGTGTCCGAAGCCAGCATGGCCTCGTACGTCTGGATCGGGTTGTGCTCCAGGCAAGCGCTCTGGGAATGCGCGCGCAGCCAGTCCAGGTGCAGCAGGACCTGGGCCACCACGCCGGCGGGCAGAAACTGCGCCCCTTCCTGCAGCGGATGGCCCAGGTTCGCCGCCAGGCTCAGAAAGGTGCAGGCGGCGTCGGTCGGCGTGCCGGCCCAGGCCAGGCTCTGGCCGTTGGCGCGCGCGCGCTTTGCCAGGCGCGTCACGTCGCCCCAGTGGCGTGGCGTGTCCATGCCCAGCGCCGCGAGCAGGTCCGGGCGCAGGCTGGCAACCTGCGCGGCGGCGTCGGTCGGGAGCGCAAACACCTGTCCGGCGCAGGCGTAGACCGATCCGCTGGCCCCCACACCGGCCTGCATGGCCGCTTGCAGCGCCGCGCGCTCGAAGAGTTCGTGCAGGTCCCGAAAGCAGCCGGTCTGCTGGGCCTGGCCCATGAAGGGGTGGTCGATGACCAGCAGGTCGAAGGAGCGCGCGAGCGCGTCGATGGGGGCCGCGCCGAAGTCGTGCAGCGAGCGCTTGCGCCATTCGATCGCCACCTGCCCGCGGGTCAATTCCCCGTAGCGGCGCGCGCAGGCCACGAGCGGGTCGTAGCCGCGCGCGTGGTCCCAGGTCAGTCCCTGAAGCACCAGTTTGCCGGACGTGTCCGTCATCATGGTGCGTTCGCGGGCGGCACGAAGCCGAGAAAGGCCGACAGCGTGCCGGCCGCCTGCTGCACCATCGGCCGCACGCCGGGCAGGTCAACGCGGAGCACGCTCTGGCTGAGAAAGGGCACCGTGAGCGCGGCCACCGCCATGCCGCGGTGGTCGCGCACGGCGTAGCTCAGGTTGGTCACGCCTTGCACCATCGGGCTGGGCATCTCCTCTGCGCCCTGGGCCAGCGCGGCCTCGAGCCGCTGCTGCAGGCGCGCGCGCGGCAACGCGGCAACGTGCGCCATCCAGCGCTCCCAGTGCGCGCGCGGCTGGTGCGCCACCAGCACCACGCCGGAACTGGTCTCCAGCGCCGGGAAGCGCACCCCCACGCGCACCCGGTAGTTCATGGGCAGGGGGCTTTCGGCGCAAGCGACGATGAGCACCGCGTCGCGGTCGAGCACGGCCAGGTGGCAGGACTGCTCCATGCGCTCGGCCAGGGTGCGCATCAGCGGCTCGGCCATGTCCAGCAAGCGCGCGGTGGGCGGGTGGCGGTGCGCCAGCTCGAAGAGCTTGCCGGTCAGGAAGTAGCGCTCGGACGCGGCCTCTTGCACGATCACGCCGCGCGCCGCCAGCACGATGGCCACGCGGTAGATCTCGCCCATGCTGCGCTGCAATTGCGCAGCGATTTCCACCAGGGTCAGGCCCTTGGCCTGGCTGGCCAGCAGCTCGATCAACTCGAGGGCCTTTTCCACGGCCGGCACCGCGTACTGCGTCCGCGCCCCGGCCCCGGCCCCGGGGGCGCTGGTGGACTGGCGTGCGCTGCGCTGCTTCATGGACGGCCCGGTCATTCGGCGCGGATGTCGTTCGCCTTCACGACCTCGCCCCAGGTCTTGTAGTAGCGCCGGGTCATTGCCGCCAGTTGCTCCGGCGTGCCGCCGCCGGGCTCGTCGCCGCGTTCGGCAATGGTCTTGCGGGTTGCGGGGTCGGCCATCGACTGGTTGAGCGCCGCGTTTGCCTTTTGCACGACCTCGGGCGGGAGGCCCGGCGGGCCGTAGAGCCCGATGAAGGAGGTCACGACGAAGTCCGGCACGCCGAGTTCGGTGGCGGTCGGCACGTCGGGCAGCGCGGGGACGCGCTGGTCGCTGGTGACCAGCAAGGCGCGCAGCTGGCCGGACTTGAAGAAGGGCGTCATGACCGACACCGCGTCGAACATCATGCTCACGCGGCCGGCGATCAGGTCCTGCATGGCCGGGGCGCTGCCCTTGTAGGCCACGTGGTTCATCTTCGGCCTGCCCAGGCGCTCGCGCAGCAACTCCATGCTCGCCTGGGTCAGGCTGCCCGGGCCGGAGGACGCGTAGTCCGCGCCCCCGCGGGCCCCTTCCTGCGCCCTGAGCCAGGCGGACAACTCGGCCATGTTGCGCGCCGCAACGCCCGGATGCACGGCCAGCACCAGCGCCGATTGCAGCAGCACGCCGATGGGCACCAGGCTGCGCGGATCGACCATGGGCGTGTTGCGGTAGGTGTGGGGGTTGAGCGTCATGTTGCCGCCGTTGCCCACGAGCAGCCGGGAGCCATCGGTGGGGCCCTTGAGCACGTAGTCCACGCTGATGTTGCCGCCGGCACCGGGTCGGTTGTCGATGACGAAGGGCTGGCCGGCCGCGGCTTGCAAGCCGGCCGTATGCAGCCGCGCGGCAAAGTCGGTTTGGCCGCCGGGCGGCGCGCCGACCACCAGCGTCACCGCCTTGCCGGGCCAGGCCGCGGCCCCTTGCGCGGCCGCCCCATTGGAGGTGAGCCCGGCCGCAAGGGCCACGGAACCCAGACCCAGCGCCCGGCGGCGCGAGAAGCCACTGACTGCGTTCATGTCGCGTCCATTCTCATTGGTGAAAGCATATTTTCTTCCATGAAAATGGCGGCGCGGCCTGGGGAAACCCTTGGCCGCACGCATCGGTTGCTTCAGGTGTGGGGATCGTCGTCCATCGCGTCCCTGCTGCGCAGCACCGAGGGAGGGACGCCGAACCAGCGGCGGCAGGAGCGTGTCATCGCCGATTGATCCGAGAAGCCCAGGATGTCGGCGAGCTGCCCGAGCGCAATATGCGTCTCGCGCAGGTAGTGCAGCGCGACCTCCTTGCGGGTTTCCTCGCGCAGGGCCTCGAAGCTGGTGCGTTCGGCCGCCAAGTGGCGTTGCAGCGTGCGCGGATGGATGGCCAGCAGCTGGGCGACGTCGGTCTTGTTGCCGCGCTGCGTTCCGAGGGAGCGCCGCAGCGCCAGGCGCACGCGCGCGGAGATGTTTTCTTCGGGAACGCGAAAATGCCGTGCGAGGTAGTCCTGCGTGATTTGGCGCAACGCAGGATTCGTGTTTTGCAAGCTGGCGTCCAGCGTCTCCCGGCTCAGGTGCAGCGCGGCGCGCGGCTGTTCCGCGATGACGTGCGCACCGAAGAATTCCCGGTAGATGGCAATCGGCGCCACGGGCGCGTGCGGCAGCGTGACGGCGAGCAAGTGGTAGCTCGGGCCGGCGAGCAATTGCGTGGTGCGGTGCATGTTCCCCAGGCACAGGTCGATGGTCTGGCGCTGCGTGGGCAGATGGTTCAGCCGGATCTGCACCACCATTTCCGCAGCGCCATTGATCAGCGCGCTGTCGTCGCGCACGTCCAGCGCCAGGCCGGGGGTGTGCACGAACATGTGGCGTGCCACGTAGTCCCAGGCCAGCCGCACGGTGGATGCGTTTTGCAGCACGATGGACAGGGGGCCGAGTACGTTCATGTTCTGTAATTGCGATAGGCGCAAGCCGAAATCCGCGCAGCCCGTCATGCGCGCGCTGGCCTCCAGCAGGTGGACGCCGGCGCGCAGCGACAGCAGTGCGTCTTCGCCCGTGAGTGACTTCGGGGAGAGTCGGTAACGACTGAGTAATGCGATGGGATCGCTGCCGAGGGTGTGCATGAGCGTGGAATAGCCCTGCAATCCGCTGGATTGAACCATGGGTGTCATGTCTCAAAATGTCAAATATCCGTCTCGTAATGTCAAGACATAAAGGCCGCGCACGGGGATGCTCGCCGCTCCCTCATAAAGGCATGGTCCATGGAAACCCATTTTGACGTTCTGATCATCGGCGCCGGCCCGTCCGGCATTGGCATGTCCTGCCATCGGCAAAAGGAAGGCCCCGCAAAGCAGCGGGTTTCGGCGGCGCTGGCGCGCCAGGGTCGAAATCCGCCGGGGCGCGCATGAGGCGCGTCGAATCCTCCTTCATGAGCCAGGGCCTGCGCTGCGCCAGCACCCTGCTCTTGCCGGACCAGGGCGAACGGCCCCCCCCGGTCATCGTCATGGCGCACGGCTTTGCCTGCGTGCGCGCGATGCTGATGCCGTACGCCCGGCGCTTCGCCGAGGCCGGCTACGCCGTGTACCTGTTCGACTACCGCAATTTCGGCGACAGCGCGGGCCAGCCGCGCCACTGGGTGGACCCCTTTCGCCACCTGAAGGACTGGGACGCGGCCATCGCGCACGTGCAGACGCTGCCGACGGTCGATGCGCAGCGCATGGTGCTGTGGGGCACTTCGATGTCCGGTGGCCACGTGGTGTGCATGGCGGCGCGCGGGCACCGCGTCAGCGCCGTCATCGCAATGCATCCGCTGATGAGCGGCCTCAACGTGGTCGCCGCGATGCCGCTGCGCAGAATCCTGGCGCTGACCCTCGCGGGCCTGATCGACCTGCTGGGCAGCCCCTTTGGCCGGCCGCTCTACCTGCCGGTGGTCGGCTACCCGGGCGAGCTGGCCATGCTCACCAGCCCCGGGGCGTGGGATGGCATGGAGAAGATCCTGGCCCATGTTGACGTGCCCTGGGAAAACAAGGCGCTGGCGCGCGTGGCGCTGAAGATGGCCTGGTACAACCCGATCCACAGCGCCCACCGGGTGCGCGTGCCGACCCTGGTGATCGCGGGCTCCAGGGACAGCCTGGTCTCCGCGCATCTGGCGCGCAAGGCGGTCAGCCGCATGCCCTGGGGCGAGTTCACGCTGCACGCATCTGACCACTTCCAGCCGTACTACGGCGACTTCCTGGAAGAGAACGTGCGCAGGCAGCTGAACTTTTTGTCCCGGTATGTGGGGCGCTGAGTGCGCGCTTGGGTCCGCAGCGTGCGAGAAGGGGGCGGGCAGGAGCGCGTACCCATTCAGGAGTGCACCCGGCACTGGACCAGATCGGGGCCGTGCGCGAGGACGAAGGAGCGGAATGCGCCGGCTGCGCCGGACAGCGTGGACTCGCGGCGGTGCAGCAGGCACCAGTCGAGCATCTTCGGCATGTCCTGCAAGTCCAGCACCGCGAGGCGGCCGGCCTCGAGTTCGATCTGAAAGGTGTGCGCGGACAGAAAGCTGATGCCCATTCCGGCCATCACGGCCTGCTTGATGCTCTCGTTGCCGGACAGCTCCATCGACACCCTGACCTGCAACGCGCGGGCCTGCAGCAGGTACTCGAAAAACTTCCGCGTCGTCGATCCGGGCTCGCGGAAGATGAAGGGCTCGTCGCGCAGCGCGTCCCAGGGGATGCCGCGTTGCTTGGCCAGCGGGTGCTCTGCGGCGGCGACGATGCAGTGCGGGTTCTGGGCAAAGGTTTCGGCCTCCACGTCGGCATCGGACGGCGGGTAGCCGGCAATGGAGACGTCGATCTGGTGCTCCTGCAGGAGGCTCAGGATCTTCTCGCGCCGCTCCACCGTGAGCTTGAATTTCACGCCCGGCCACTGCCGGGCAAAGGCCATCAGCAGCGTCGGCGCGAAGTAGTGCGCGGTGGACACCACGCCCAGATGCAGCAGCCCGCCGCCGCCTTCGGTCACGCGGAAGGCCGCAACGGCTTCCTCGGCAATGTGCACCTGGTTCAGGATGCGGCGGGTCTGGCTCAGCATTTCCTCGCCGGCCTGGCTCAGGCGGATGCGTTTGCCGATTTTCACCAGCAGTTGCAGGCCCAGGTCGGCCTCCAGCTGCCGCAGCTGCATGGACACCGCCGGCTGCGTCAGCCCCATGTGTTCCGCCGCGCGCGAGTAGCTCAGGTGCGAGGCCACGGCTTCAAACAGGCGCAGCTGGCGCAGGGTCGTATTTTTCATGTCTGCGATTCTGCTGGCGCAGGGCTGCGGCCCGGGCACGAGTACGGGATATCCCTTATGCGAACCCGGCCGAAACGGTCTCGGGCGCGACCCTTGGCGGGCTGCCTGGCGGGTGTTTTCCCTGCTTGCCACCCCGTGCGAGGGGTCTGGCCACCGAAGCGGTTTCCGCTTGCGGCCATGCATCAGGAAAGCTGATGCATCGCATAAAAACTACGTATCCCTCGCGTGGCTGCCTGCCCCTACAGTTTGTTTCGCCCTTATCGAGCCTTCGCCCACGCCCATCCCCATGACCGCACCGACTTCTCCACGGCCCTTTCCGCGCTGGGATGCAGACCGCGCCGCGACGCTGGACGCCGCGCAGTTGCTGCTCTACCGCTCGAACCTGCTGGGCTCGGACCTGCGCATCACGAATTACGGGGGCGGCAACACCTCCGCGAAGATCGGGCAAAAGGACCCGCTCTCCGGACAGGAGGTGCAGGTGCTGTGGATCAAGGGCTCGGGCGGCGACCTGGGTTCCATGCAACTCGACGGCTTCGCCACCCTGTACATGGACCGGTTGCAGGCGCTGCAGGGCATCTACCGCGGCCCCGGGCATGAGGACGAGATGGTGGGCTATCTGCCGCACTGCACCTTCAACCTGAACCCGCGCGCCGCGAGCATAGACACCCCGCTGCACGCCTACCTGCCGTTTGCGCACGTGGACCACATGCACCCGGACGCGGTGATCGCCATCGCCGCGATGGCCGAAGGCGAGAGGCTGACGCAGCAGGTCTTTGCCGGCAGCGTTGGCTGGCTGCCCTGGCGCAGGCCCGGCTTCGAGCTCGGCCTGATGCTGCAGCGCTACCAGGCGAGCCACCCCGGCCAGCGCGGCCTGGTGCTCGCGGGCCATGGCCTGTTCACCTGGGGCGACGACGCGCGCGCCTGTTATGAGAACACGGTGGACGTGATCGCCCGGGCGCAGGACTGGCTCGCGCGCGAACGCGCGGCGCGCCAGGCCGTGGGCTTTGGCGGCCCGGCGCGCCAGGCGCTGGACCCGGCGCAGCAGGACGCCACGCTGTTGCGGGTGCTGCCGGTGCTGCGCGGGCTGGCCTCGTGCAGCGGGCACAAGCTGCTGCACGCAGACCGCCAGGCGGCGGTGCTGGAGTTCGTGAACAGCCGCGACCTGGGCCCGCTCGCGGCGCTGGGCACCTCCTGCCCGGACCATTTCCTGCGCACCAAGATTCGCCCGCTGGTTCTGGACGAGGCCGTCTACCGCTTGCAGGGCGAGGCCCTGGCGCGGGCGCTGGAGGAGAGACTCGCGGCCTACCGCGCCGACTACGGCGCCTATTACGCGCGCTGCCAGCGCGCCGACAGCCCGGCGATGCGCGACGCCAACCCGGTCATCGTCCTGCTGCCCGGCGTCGGCATGGTGTCCATGGCCCGGGACAAGGCCACGGCGCGCGTTGCCGGCGAGTTCTACGGGAACGCGATCAACGTGATGCGCGACGCCAGCGCCATCGACCGCTACGTGGGCCTGCCCGAGCAGGAGGCTTTTGACATCGAGTACTGGCTGCTCGAAGAAGCCAAGTTGCAGCGCCTGCCCAAACCCCGGCCGCTGGTCGGCCGGGTGGCGCTGGTGACCGGCGGCGCGGGCGGCATCGGGCAGGCGATTGCCCGGCGCCTGCTGGCCGAAGGCGCTTGCGTGGTGCTGCTCGACGTCGACCAGGGCGCGCTCGACGCGGTGACGGCCGCACTGTCCAAGGCCCACGGCCGGGACCCGGTGCGCGGCGTGCATTGCGACGTCACGCGCGAGGCCAGCGTGGTCGCCGCCTTCCAGCGTGCGGTGCTGGAGTACGGCGGCGTGGACATTCTGGTGAGCAACGCCGGCATTGCCAGCGCCGCGTCGATCGAGGACACCAGCCTGGAACTCTGGAACCTGAACCAGAGCGTTCTGGCGACCGGCTATTTCCTGGTGGGCCGCGAGGCCTTCCGGCTGATGAAGGCGCAGGGCAGGGGGGGCAGCATCGTCATGATCGCGAGCAAGAACGGCATGCTCGCGAGCCCCCAGGCGAGCGCGTATTGCGCGGCCAAGGCCGCGGAAATCCAGCTCAGCCGCAGCTTCGCGCTCGAGGGCGCGCCGCTGGGAATCCGCTCCAACGTGGTGAACCCGGACGCGGTGATCCGCGGCTCGAAAATCTGGACCGGCAAGTGGAGCGCGGAGCGCGCCGCGGCGAACAAGATCAGCGAGCAGGACCTGGAAGCCTTCTACCGCGACCGGTCGCTGCTCAAGCGCAGCGTGTTCCCCGAAGACATTGCCGAGGCCGTGTATTTCTTTGCCGCGGAACAGCTCAGCGCGAAGAGCACCGGGAACATTTTGAACGTGGACGCCGGCCACCTGGCGGCCTTTACCCGGTGACGAGCATGCACTTGATAGACCCCGACCTGATCCAGGAGCACAACGGCCACCAGCTGCAGCACGTGGCGCGCGACTACGCGCACCTGGGCGAGCAACTGGCGCGGCGCGGTATCGACGTGGACGCGGTGCGCCAGCGGGTCGCGGCGCTGGGCGTGGCCCTGCCCAGCTGGGGCGTGGGAACCGGCGGCACCCGGTTCGCGCGCTTCCCCGGCCCGGGCGAGCCGCGCCATGTGTTCGACAAGTTGCAGGACTGCGGCGTGATCCAGCAGCTGGCCTGCGCCACGCCCACCGTGTCGCTGCACATCCCCTGGGACCAGTGCAGCGACTGGAGCGCGCTGCGCGAGACCGCCAGCGGCTACGGCCTGGGCTTTGACGCGATCAACTCGAATACCTTTTCCGACCAGCGCGGCCAGGCGCACAGCTACAAGTTCGGCAGCCTGAGCCACAGCGACGCGGGCACCCGGGAGCAGGCCGTGGCGCACAACGTCGAATGCATACGGATCGGCCAGCGGCTGGGCAGCCGGGCGCTGACGGTGTGGGTGGGCGACGGCAGCAACTTCCCGGGTCAGCAGCATCTGCGCCGCGCCTTCGAGCGCTATCTGGAGAGCGCGCGCCAGATCTACCAGGCCCTGCCGGACGGCTGGCGCATGTTTCTCGAGCACAAGCTCTGCGAGCCGGCGTTCTACAGCACCGTGATCCAGGACTGGGGTTCGAGCTACCTGGCGGCCAGCGCGCTCGGGCCCAGGGCGCAGTGCCTCGTGGACCTGGGGCACCACGCGCCGAGCGTGAACATCGAGATGATCGTCGCGCGGCTGATTGGCGCAGGCAAGCTGGCCGGCTTTCATTTCAACGACAGCAAGTACGGCGACGACGACCTGGACGCCGGCAGCGTCGCGCCCTACCGGCTGTTTCTGGTGTTCAACGAACTCGTCGCCGCAGCGCACGAGGGGGTCGCCGGTTTCGCTCCCGCGTACATGCTCGACCAGAGCCACAACGTCACCGACCCGATCGAGAGCCTGATGGGCAGCGCCGCGCAGGTGCAGCGCAGCTACGCGCAGGCGCTGCTCGTCGAGCGCGACCTGCTCGACGCCGCGCAGGACGCGAACGACGCGCTGCTCGCCAGCCAGACGCTCAAGCGCGGCTTTGAGACCGACGTCACGCCGATACTGCAACGGCTGCGGCTCGACGCCGGCGGCGCCATCGACCCGGTGGCCGCGTACCGCGCCAGCGGCTACCGCGCGCGCGTGGCCCGCGAACGGCCGGCAAGCACGGCCGGTGGCAGCGGCATTGTGTGAACCCTTGCGGATCCGGCCGGCCATGCCCGGACCCGGACCCATCAACCCCTTCTGGAGACATCGATGAAAAAACAACTCAGGACGGCTCTGCTGAGCGCCGTATTCGGCGCCGCGCTGGCCAGCCCGGTGCTCGCTGCAGACAAAATTGCCGTGGTCGTGAAGAGCCTGGGCAATGGCTTCTTCGACGCCGTGCACCAGGGCGCGCAGGAGGCCGCGAAGGAGCTCGGCAACGTCGAGATCATCTACACCGGCCCGGCCCAATCCACCGCCGAAGGCCAGATCGAAATCATCAACGCGCTGATCTCGCAAAAGGTCGCGGCCATCGTCATCTCGGCGAACGACCCGGACGCGCTGGTCCCGTCGCTCAAGCGCGCCATGGACCGCGGAATCAAGGTGCTGTCGTTTGACTCGGGCGTGCGCAAGGACGGCCGCATGATGCACCTGAACCCGTCGGGCAACGCGCTCATCGGCGAAAAGCTGGTGAAGCTGACGCAGCAGGCGATTGGCGACAGCGGCGAAATCGCCATCCTGTCCGCCACGGCGCAGGCGATGAATCAGAACGTCTGGATCGCCGAAGCCAAGAAGGTGCTGGCCCGCCCCGAGTACCAGGGCCTGAAGCTGGTGGGCGTGGTCTACGGGGACAACCAGAGCGACAAGAGCTACCGCGAAGCGCAGGGGCTGTTCAAGAGCCACCCGAACCTGAAGGCGATCATTGCGCCCACGACCATCGCCATCGCCGCTGCGGCCAAGGCGGTGCAGGACGAAGGGAAGATCGGCTCGGTGTACGTGACCGGTCTGGGGCTGCCGTCCGAAATGGCCGGCCATGTGAAGAGCGGCGCGGTCAAGTCCTTTGCCATCTGGAACCCGATCGACCTGGGCTACTCGAGCGTCCATGCAGCCAGCCAGTTCATCTCGGGCAAGCTCAGCGGCAAGCCCGGAGAGAGGGTCTCGCTGGGCCGTGTCGGCACCGTGACCCTGAACGCGAACGGCGAGGCCGACATGTCCGAGCCCTTTACTTACGACGCGCGCAACGTCGGGAAATTTGCCAAGATTTTCTGAAACGACGCGACGTGACTCGGTCTGACGTGCTGTTGAGTCTGCGCGGGCTGCACAAGAGCTACGGCGCCACGCGCGCGCTGCGCGGCGTGGATCTGGAACTGCGCGCCGGCGAGGTGCTGGCGCTGGTGGGCGAGAACGGCGCGGGCAAGTCCACGCTGGTGAAGATACTCACCGGCGTCGAGCCCCTGGAGCAGGGCTGCATCAGCCTGCAAGGCGCAGCGCAGCAGTTTGCCAACGCGCAGGACGCGCGGGCCGCCGGCATTTTGGCCGTGCACCAGGAAACGGTGATGTTCCAGGAATTGAGCGTGGCGGAGAATATTTTTGCCGGCCGCCACCCGATGCGCGGCCCCATCGTCGATTGGTCCGCGATGCACGCGCGCGCGCGCAGTGCGCTGGCGGACGTCGGCGCGCGGTTCGCATCGACCACGCTGGTGAAGGACCTGGGCTTGGCCGAGCAGCATCTGGTGGAGATTGCCCGCGCCCTTTCGCAGAAGGCGCTGGTGGTGATTCTGGACGAGCCCACGGCGGCCCTGTCGCAGGCCGAGATCCGCGACTTCTACGGCATCGTGCGCAGGCTGCGCGCGCAGGGGGTTGGCGTGATTTTCATCACGCACAAGTTCGACGAAATCTTTGCCCTGGCGGACCGCTACCTGGTTCTGCGCGACGGCGCGGCCGTCGGCAGCGGCGCCATGGCCGACACCACGGAGCAGGAACTGCTGCGCCTGATGGCCGGTCGCGCCGTCGAGCAGATCTATCCGCAGATCGATTCCACGCCCGGTGAGCGGGTGCTGTCGGTGCGAAGCCTGTCGCACCCGACCGAATTCCGGGACCTGCAATTTGACCTGCGGCGCGGCGAAATCCTCGGCTTCTACGGCCTGATCGGCTCGGGGCGCAGCGAGGCCATGCGCGCCATCATGGGGCTCAACCCCCGGGCCACGGGCGACTTTCGGGTCCTGGGCAAGCGCTTCGACGCGCGGCGACCCGGCGCGGCGATCGCCGCCAAAATTGCCTACGTGCCCGAGGAGCGCCAGCGCCAGGGCGGCATTTTGAGCTTCTCGGTGCAGGCGAACATCAGCCTCGCGGACCTCGCGCGCTGCGCCAACGGACCCTGGTTGTCGGCGCTCAAGGAGTCGGCGCTGTGCCGGCGCATGGTCGAGCGGCTGCGCATCAGGACCCCTTCGCCGCATACGCCGCTCGCGGGCCTGTCGGGCGGGAATCAGCAGAAAGTGGTGCTGGCCAAGTGGCTCGCGCTGGACCCCAGGGTGCTGATCCTCGACGAGCCGACCAAGGGAATCGACGTGGGCGCGAAACAGGCGGTCTACGCATTGATTGCCGAGATGGTGCAGCAGGGGCTGGCGGTGATTCTGGTGTCCTCGGAACTGCCCGAGGTCATGCACCTGGCGCACCGCGTCATCGTCATGCGCCGCGGGCGCCAGGTGGCCGAGTTCGCGCGCGCCGGGATGCAGGCCGAGGCGATCGTCGCCGCGGCTTCGGGTCTGGGCCCGCGGCAGGGCGGCGCCGCGGGGGCCGTATGAGGAACCGCCTCCCGACCCTGCGCCGCGAATGGCTGCTGCTGGCCACCATCGGCGTGCTTGCGCTGGCCGTGGGCGCGCGCGCGCCGGTGTTCCTGAGCTGGCGCAATGGCCTGGACATTGCCAACGACTCGGCGATTCTGGCCATCCTGGTCATGGGGCAGATGCTCGTGCTGCTGACGCGCGGAATCGACCTCTCGGTGGCGTCGAATCTGGCGCTCACGGGAATGCTCTGCGCGCTCGCGGGGCGCTCTTTTGCGGGCCTGGACAGCGCGCTGCTGATCGCCCTGGCGCTGACCGTGGGGGGCTTGCTCGGCAGCGTGAATGGCTGGCTCATCACCGGCTTCGGGCTGCCGCCCATCGTGGTCACGCTGGGCAGCCTGGCGGCGTACCGCGGCGCCGTGTTCGTCGCCAGCCGGGGCGCCTGGATCTCGGACCAGGACATCCACCCGGCCATCAAGGCGCTGCCGCGCGCGGTCTGGCTCGGCCTGCCGGCGCTGCTGTGGTGCGCGCTGCTGGTGCTCGCGCTGGGCGCCATCTTCCTGCGGCTGCGCAAGGAGGGCCGCGAGCTCTACGCGCTGGGCGGCAACCCGCATGCGGCGGTCTGTGTGGGAATCCGCGTTGCCGCGCGCCTGCGCCTGGCCTACACGCTCTCGGGAATGCTCGCCGGGCTTGCCGGATTGCTCTGGGTGGGGCGCTACTCCATCGCCTACGCCGATCTGGCTGCGGGCTACGAGCTCACCGTGATCGCCGCCTGCGTGATCGGCGGCGTGGGCATTGGCGGCGGTGTCGGCAGCGTTGCGGGCGCGGCGCTGGGGGTGCTGTTCATCGGCGTGGTCAACGGCGCGCTGCCGGTGATCCAGGTCTCGCCCTTCTGGCAACAGGCCATCTCCGGCGCGGTGATCCTGGTCTCCGTGGCGCTGAATGCGCGCGCGCAGCGGCGCTGCGGCCGGCAGATCCTGGAGCCTGAAGGGGCCGTGGCATGAAGGCCTGGAACACCTGGGAGCGCGTGCTGCTGGCGCTGCTGTGCGGAGTGCTGCTGGCTTTTGGCGTCGGCCAGCCCGGCTTCATGAGCCTGGACACGCTGGCCGACAGCAGCTTCAACTTCAGCGAGAAGGGCCTGCTGGCGCTGGCGCTGGCGCTGTTGATCGTCTGCGGCGAGATCGATTTGTCCATCGCCGCCATCCTGGCGCTCAGTTCGCTGGCCATGGGCCTGGCGCTGCGCGCCGGCTTCGGACCCTGGGCAATCGCGGGCGCGGCGCTGCTCAGCGGAATGCTCGCCGGCGCGTTCAACGGCCTGCTGGTCGCGCGCTGCGGGCTGCCGTCCATCGTGGTCACCATCGGCACGCTCTCGCTGTACCGGGGGCTGGCGCTGGTGGTGCTGGGCGAGCAGTCGATCTCGGGCTACCCGGAAATCTTCTCCACCCTGGGCAACGCCTACCTGAGCGAAATCACGGGGCTGCGCTGGCTCCGCGTCCCCATCGAGTTCGGGCTGCTGCTGGTGTTTGCGCTGGCGCTGGGCCTGCTCCTGCACCGGAGCACCATGGGCCGGCGCATCTACGCGATCGGCGCGAATCCCGTGGCCGCGCGCTTTTCCGGAGTCGCGGTCGGGCGCTACCGCTTTGCCTTGTTCGTGCTCTCCGGTCTGATGGCCGCAGTGGCCGCGATCCTGCTCACCGGGCGCATCGGCAGCACCCGGCCGAACATTGCCCTGGGCTGGGAGCTGGACGCGATCACCATGGCCATTTTGGGCGGTGTGGCGATCGAGGGCGGGCGCGGCAGCATCGTCGGCACCATGCTCGCGGTATTGCTGCTGGGCCTGTTCAGCTTTGGCATGGGAATGGCCAACGTGAGCGGAATCGTCATGTCCATGGTGGTCGGCGTTTTGCTGATCGTCTCCATGATCTTGCCGCGCTTGTTGCCGCGGCCGGGAGTGCGCGCATGAACGCCGCCCGCGGGGGCGAAGGAGAGAGCCGATGAGCCACGAAAAAATAGCCTTTCGCATGTTTCTCGACCCCGGGCATCCCGACTGCGTGGCCGAGTACAAGCGGCGCCACGACGCCATCTGGCCCGAGCTGACGGCGCTGCTTGGCGCCGCGGGCGTGAGCGACTACAGCATCTACCTGGACGAAGAAAACCGGGTGCTGTTTGCCACGCTGCGGCGCAGCAGCCAGCACGGCATGGACGCGCTGCCCGCGCACCCGGTGATGCAGCGCTGGTGGGCGCATATGGCGGACATCATGCGCTACGCCGCCGACGGCACGCCGGTGGTCGAGCTGCTGCCCTGCGTGTTCCACATGGACTGATTCCCCATGCCCGTGCACGCGCCGGACCTGACGCTGGTCATCGACATTGGCAAGAGCCACGCCCGGCTGCTGCTGTTCGACGCCCGGGGGACGGTGCTGGAACAGCACGCCCGCGCCAACGCCAGCGTGGACAGCGCCATGGGCTACCCCGCGCTCGACGTGCACGGCCTGGAGCGCTGGATGCAGGCGAGCTTGCGCGGCTCGGAAAACGCCCGGCGCTGCGGCCACGTGATTGCGTGCACGCATGGCGCGGCGCTCGTGGCGCTCGACGGCGCTGGCGCCGACGCGGGCCTGGCCTGGGAGCCGCTGGACTACGAATACGCCGCGCTCGACGGCGCAGCGGCGCAGGACTTTGCCGCCGGCAACGACTTTGGCGAAACCCTCTCGCCCGAACTGCCCGCCGGCCTGAACGCCGCGCGCCAGCTCTGGTGGATGGAAAACACCCACCCCGCTGCCTGGCGCCGCACGCGCTGCCTGGTGCCGTACGCGCAGTACTGGGCCTGGCGGCTCAGCGGTGTGGCGTGCAGCGAAGTGTCCTCGCTGGGCTGCCACACGCACCTTTGGAACCCGCACACCGGCGATTTCTCGCGCCTCGCCCGCGCCCGGGGCTGGGCGCAGCGCTTTGCCCCGCTGCGTTCGGCGTGGGAGGTTCTGGGCCCGGTGCGCGCCGACGTGGCAGCGCCATGGGGCCTGCCCGCTGCGGCGCGGGTGCACGTCGGCGTGCACGACAGCAACGCCTGCCTGGCGCGCTATCTGCCTGGCGCCTTGGACGGTGCCGCTCAGGCAGAGCAGACCCGGCTGCCCGCGCTCACGCTGGTGTCCTCGGGCACCTGGACCGTGCTCATGGCGCCCGGCGCGCCCGCGAGCGCGCTGGTCGCCGGGCAGGACATGCTGGCGAACGTGGACGTCACCGGCCGCCTGACCCCGACCGCCCGCTTCATGGGCGGGCGCGAGTTTGCCCATCTGCTCGACGGGGCCTGCGCCGACGCGGCAGGGCCGCAGGACCTGCGGGCCCTGGTGGCAGAGCGGCTCCACGCCTATCCCGCATTCGCCGCGCAGGGCGGCCCCTTTGCCGGGCGCGCGGGTTGCGTGCTGTGGCAGGACCGACCGCTGCCGGCGCCGCTGGCCGACGCGCTCAGCGCGCGCCAGCGCGCTGCGCTCGCGGCCCTGTATTGCGCGCAGATGAGCTGCTGGTTGATCCACGCGCTCTGGGGCGCGCGCAGCGCAGCGCAGCACACGGTGATCGTCGAAGGCCCGCTCGCGCACAACCGCAACTACCTGCTGGCGTTGCAGGCGCTGCTGCCCGGTGCCCGCTGCCATGCCAGCGTTGACGCCGTCGAAGGCACGGCCCGGGGCGCCTGGTGCCTGGTGCAGCGCGCGCACGCCAGGCACGCCGCGCGCCTGGAGCCCGTCGCCCCGGTGCCGCTGCCCGGTATTGCGGACTACCACCGGCATTGGCTGCGGCAATTGCAAGAATGCACTTCTTCAAAGGTCTGAAAACATGAACCCGAACACCGCTTGCGCCGAGGCCCTTGCGCCCCATCCGGACCTGGACTACTCGCTCACGGGGGCGAACGCGAGGCGGGCGATCGAGCGCGGCCTGGCCGAGGCCCGGTGGTACCAAAGCCCGGTCCCGCGCGAGCAGCTGCGCCAGCTGCTCACGCGCCGCGACGGCCCGGCGCTGCGCGACACCGCGCTGTGGTTCGCGCTGCTCGGCCTGAGCGGCTGGGCCAGCCTGGCGCTCTGGGGCTCCTGGTGGGCGCTGCCGCCCTACATGGTGTACGCCGTGCTGTACGCCACGGCGTCGGATTCGCGCTGGCACGAAACCAGCCACGGAACCCCGTTCAGGACCGACTGGATGAACGGCGTGCTGTACGAGATCGCCTCCTTCATGGTCATGCGCGAGTCGGTCATCTGGCGCTGGAGCCACAACCGCCACCACAGCGACACGCTGATCGTCGGGCGCGACCCGGAAATCCAGGTGCCGCGCCCGCCCGACATGCGCGCGCATTTCCTGAGCCTGTTCAACATCGGCACCTACCGCAGCTACTTTCCCAGCCTGCTGCGCCACGCGCGCGGGCAGATCACGGACGCCGAGCGGAGCTTTGTTCCGGCGAGCGAATTCCCCAAGGTAGCGCGCAACGCGCGCATCGTGCTGGCCCTGCACGCCGCCACCTTGCTGGCCGCGCTGCTGCTGCAAAGCTGGGGCCCGGTGTTCCTCATCATCCTGCCGCACCTGTTTGGCAACTGGCTGATGATCGTGCACAACACCACGCAGCACGCGGGCTTGGCAGAGAACGTGCTGGACCACCGCCTGAACTGCCGCACGGTCTACATGAACCCCGTGAGCCGCTTCATTTACTGGAACATGAACTACCACGTGGAGCACCACCAGTTTCCCCTGGTCCCGTACCACGCGCTGCCGCGTTTGCACGCGCTCATCAAGGACGACTGTCCGCCGCCCTACCGCTCCATCGCGCAGGCCTGGCGCGAGCTGCTGCCCACCGTGCTGCGCCAGGTCAGAGAGCCTGGCTACCATGTCCGGCGTCCATTGCCGACCCCCAGGCCGGCTGCCCGGTCAGAGGAGCCCGCTGAGCGCAGCCCCCGCGCCGCCGACGCGCAGGGCTGGGTGGAGGTGGGCGCTGCGTCCGGATTGGACCGCTGCGACGTGATGCGCTTCGACCACGGCAGAAAAACCTACGCCCTGGTGCGCAGCGAGACCGGCGCGCTGCACGCGCTCGACGGCATTTGCAGCCACGGCAACAACCACCTGGCCGACGGACTGGTCAAGGGCTGCACCATCGAATGCCCCAAGCACAACGGCCGCTTCAACCTGGCCGACGGCTCGCCCGCGCGCGCTCCCGTGTGCCGGGGCCTGGCCGTCTACCCCCTGCAAGAGCGCGCCGGGCGCCTGTACCTGAACGTGCTGCAGGCCGGCGGCGCCGGTGCGCGCGTGCCAGCAGGCTGCGCCCTGCGCGTGCGCAGCTGCCGCCACGTCGCCACCTTCATCAAGGAACTGGTGCTCGACCCCGAGGACGCCGCGCAGGCCCTCGCCTTCACGCCCGGCGACTACCTGCAACTCGAGATCCCCGCCTACGGCGAGATTGCGCTGCGCGATCTGCGCATCCCCGAGCCCTACGCGCAGATCTGGCGCGAGCAGGGGCTGTTTGAACGGGTGGCGCGCAACCAGGACGCCCGGCGCAACAACTACTCGCTGGCGAGCAACCCGGCGCAGGAACGCAGTCTGCGCCTGAACGTGCGCCTGGCCACGCCGCCCGCGGGCCAGGACGTGCCGGTGGGCGTGGGGTCGAGCTACGTGTTCGCGCTCCGACCCGGAGACCGGGTCACGGCCATCGGCCCGTATGGCGACTTCCACATCAAGCCGACCGGGCGCGAGATGGTCTACGTCGGCGGGGGGGCCGGAATGGCCCCGCTACGCGCGCATCTTTCGCATTTGCTCGAGACGGAAAACACCGCGCGCAAGCTCAGCCTCTGGTACGGTGCGCGCGCGCGGCAGGACGTGTTTTATGACGACCTCTTCACCCGCCTCGCGCAGGCGCACGGCAACTTCAGCTTTCACCTGGCGCTGTCCGAGCCGCGCGCGCAAGACGCATGGAGCGGCTTCACCGGCCCGGTCCACGCAATGGTTCTGGAGCGCTACCTGCGCACGCACCCCGACGCGCGCGCCTGCGAATACTATCTGTGCGGCCCGCCCGCGATGGTGCAGGCCTGCACCGACATGCTCGCTGCACTGGGCGTTCCCGAGCAACAGATTGCCTACGATGCGTTCTGACGCAAGCCGGACATGAGCAGATTCCTCAACGACGGCAGCACCGGCGCGCCCCGATTGCGCGTCTACCTGAACCTGGACAGCTTGCTCGACCTGCAGGACGGCCATGGCGCTGCGCGCGCCTTTCCGACCGACCCCGCAGAACGCGACGCGCTGCTGGCCCGCGACGGCTTCGAAGGCGTGCAGCGCACCGACCGATCCGCGCCGCAGGGGCCGACCTGTCTGCCGTACTGCGGCGCAAACCGCATCGACAAGCCCGGGGAAGTTGACGCCATCGTGGCGCGCCACGTCGCGCGCGGGGACAACTGCCTCACGCTGCACGCCGGCACCGGCCTGGAGGACGATGCCGCCGCCTGCCGTCTGGCAGAGGCGCTGCTCGCGGCGGCAGACCGGCAGCGCTTTGCGGTATTTCTGGAAACCCACCGCGCGACGATCACGCAGGACCTGTGGCGCACGGTGCAGCTGCTGCGGCGCTTTCCCGAACTGCGCTTGAACGGCGACTTCAGCCACTATTACTGCGGCCAGGAAATGCCCTACGGCGACTGGGCGCAGAAGATGGCCTTCATGGAACCCCTGTTTGCCCGCACCGGCTTCTTGCACGGGCGCATCGCGAGCCCCGGCTGCATGCAGGTGCCGATAAGCCGCGAATGGACCCAAAGGCCCCCGCAGGCCCACGGGGTGGTCGATTTTCTGGCGCATTTTCGCGACCTGTGGGGCCGCGCGATCCGCGGTTTCCTGCAGCATGCGGGGCCCGGCGACGTGCTCGTGTTCGCGCCCGAGATCCTGTCCGGCGCGCACTACTACGCGCGCTGCTTTCCCGACGCACAGGGCCGCCTGGTGGAGGAGTCCGACCGCTACGCGCAGGCGCTCATCTACAAGGACCTGATCCGCACGCTGTTTGCCGAGCAGCTTGCCGCTGCGGCGGGCGCGCCAGCGCGTGCGCGCTGAAGGCCCCGGGCCGCGCCAGGGCCCTTGTGCACCGCGACCGGTTCAGGCCCCTGCGCGCAGCTTTTTGATCTTCGGCAGGGCCAGGCCGCTCACCCGCGCGATGGCCTCATCGTCGAGCAGCGCCAAGAGATTGCGTGCCACGTCGGCCCGTCCCTTCTCGACGCCTTGTGCCAGCCCCTTCTTGATGCCTTGTACCAGCCCCTTCTCGACGCCTTGCGCCAGCCCCTTCTCGACGCCTTGTGCCAGCCCCTTCTCGACGCCTTGTGCCAGCCCCTTCTTGATGCCTTGCGCCAGTCCCTTCTTGACGCCTTGTGCCAACCCCTTCTTGACGCCTTCCTCCAGCCCCTCGGTCCGGGCATCGAGCAGGGAGCTTTTTTCGTTGCGCAGCGCATCCAGATGCTTCTGGTAGCGGTTGATTTCGGCGGCGCTATAGCCTTGGAACTCGGCGAGCTTGACCGCGTCGGCCACCGGCGGGTAGGACAGAAAGGTCTCATCGGGTACGAAACCGGGCCTGCCGGTATCGCGCAGAAAGCGCAGCCACAGCGCGGTGACCTTTTTCTCGGTCTTGGTTTTGGGGTTGAATTTGGGCAACTCCAGAATGACGAACTGCAAGCCTTTCAAAATCTTGCCGTGCCTGCCGCGCTTGGCGAGTTTGGTGATCTTGTAGTGGTGCAGCCAGCAGTCTTGTTCGTCGGGGTCTTTCTCGAAGACGTCGTTGAGCACCGTGACGGAGTAGACCGGGCACAGCGATTGGTAGGAATCCCCTGGCGAGAGTTGGTTCACGATGGCTTGTGCGCCGCTGAACAGGATGCGCGAGAAGTAAGCGTCGGTCCACAGCATCTGCATCTCGACGACGAACACCCGGCCGTTCTGATCGCAGCATTTGACGTCGACGATGGAAAAGCGCATGTCCGGGACTTGCGGCGCCTGTTCGGTGGGCAGATAGGTCAGGGACTCGATGGGCGCGTCCAAGGGCAGGACGGCGTTGAGAAAATCCAGGAGCAGATCGGCGCGCGAGAAGATGCGCTTGAAGACCAGATCGATCTTGGGATCGAGGTAGCTCATATTCATGGAAGGGAACTCCTGCGCCTGCCTTTGGTTGCGCAGTCTATCGTACAGGGCCGGCCTGGTGGAGGAGTCCGACCGCTACGCGCAGGCGCTCATCTACAAGGACCTGATCCGCACGCTGTTTGCCGAGCAGCTTGCTGCCGCGGCGGGCGCGAACGGTGGCGAGTGTGCGCTGAAGGCTCCGGGCCGCGCCAAAGCCTTGTGCACCGTGACCGGTTCAGGTCCCTGCGCGCAGCTTTTTGATCTTCGGCAGGGCCAGGCCGCTCACCCGCGCGATGGCTTCATCGTCGAGCAGCGCCAAGAGATTGCGTGCCACGTCGGCCCGTCCCTTCTCGACGCCCTTCTTGATGCCTTGTGCCAGCCCCTTCTTGACGCCTTGTGCCAGCCCCTCGGTCCGGGCATCGAGCAGGGAGCTTTTTTCGTTGCGCAGCGCATCCAGATGCTTCTGGTAGCGGTTGATTTCGGCGGCGCTATAGCCTTGGAACTCGGCGAGCTTGACCGCGTCGGCCACCGGCGGGTAGGACAGAAAGGTCTCATCGGGTACGAAACCGGGCCTGCCGGTATCGCGCAGAAAGCGCAGCCACAGCGCGGTGACCTTTTTCTCGGTCTTGGTTTTGGGGTTGAATTTGGGCAACTCCAGAATGACGAACTGCAAGCCTTTCAAAATCTTGCCGTGCCTGCCGCGCTTGGCGAGTTTGGTGATCTTGTAGTGGTGCAGCCAGCAGTCTTGTTCGTCGGGGTCTTTCTCGAAGACGTCGTTGAGCACCGTGACGGAGTAGACCGGGCACAGCGATTGGTAGGAATCCCCTGGCGAGAGTTGGTTCACGATGGCTTGTGCGCCGCTGAACAGGATGCGCGAGAAGTAAGCGTCGGTCCACAGCATCTGCATCTCGACGACGAACACCCGGCCGTTCTGATCGCAGCATTTGACGTCGACGATGGAAAAGCGCATGTCCGGAACTTGCGGCGCCTGCTCGGTGGGCAGATAGGTCAGGGACTCGATGGGCGCGTCCAAGGGCAGGACGGCGTTGAGAAAATCCAGGAGCAGATCGGCGCGCGAGAAGATGCGCTTGAAGACCAGATCGATCTTGGGATCAAGGTAGCTCATATTCATGGACGGGAACTCCTGCGCCTGCCTTTGGCTGCGCAGTCTATCGTACAGAGCCGGCCTGGTGGAGGAGTCCGACCGCTGCGCGCAGGCGCTCATCTACAAGGACCTGATCCGCACGCTGTTTGCCGAGCAGCTTGCCGCCGCGGCGGGCGCGAACGGTGGCGAGTGTGCGCTGAAGGCCCCGGGCCGCGCCAAAGCCTTGTGCACCGCGACCGGTTCAGGCCCCTGCGCGCAGCTTTTTGATCTTCGGCAGGGCCAGGCCGCTCACCCGCGCGATGGCTTCATCGTCGAGCAGCGCCAAGAGATTGCGTGCCACGTCGGCCCGTCCCTTCCTGACGCCTTGCGCCAACCCCTTCTTGACGCCTTGTGCCAACCCCTTCTCGATGCCTTCCTCCAGCCCCTCGGTCCGGGCATCGAGCAGGGAGCTTTTTTCGTTGCGCAGCGCATCCAGATGCTTCTGGTAGCGGTTGATTTCGGCGGCGCTATAGCCTTGGAACTCGGCGAGCTTGACCGCGTCGGCCACCGGCGGGTAGGACAGAAAGGTCTCATCGGGTACGAAACCGGGCCTGCCGGTATCGCGCAGAAAGCGCAGCCACAGCGCGGTGACCTTTTTCTCGGTCTTGGTTTTGGGGTTGAATTTGGGCAACTCCAGAATGACGAACTGCAAGCCTTTCAAAATCTTGCCGTGCCTGCCGCGCTTGGCGAGTTTGGTGATCTTGTAGTGGTGCAGCCAGCAGTCTTGTTCGTCGGGGTCTTTCTCGAAGACGTCGTTGAGCACCGTGACGGAGTAGACCGGGCACAGCGATTGGTAGGAATCCCCTGGCGAGAGTTGGTTCACGATGGCTTGTGCGCCGCTGAACAGGATGCGCGAGAAGTAAGCGTCGGTCCACAGCATCTGCATCTCGACGACGAACACCCGGCCGTTCTGATCGCAGCATTTGACGTCGACGATGGAAAAGCGCATGTCCGGAACTTGCGGCGCCTGCTCGGTGGGCAGATAGGTCAGGGTCTCGATGGGCGCGTCCAAGGGCAGGACGGCGTTGAGAAAATCCAGGAGCAGATCGGCGCGCGAGAAGATGCGCTTGAAGACCAGATCGATTTTGGGATCGAGGTAGCTCATATTCATGGAAGGGAACTCCTGCGCCTGCCTTTGGCTGCGCAGTCTATCGCACGCGTGCCGAAGGCCAGCGGTCTGCAAACTGCACAGGAAGGGTGCAACCCGCGCGACAGCATGCTTTGCGCGCCTGCGGCACACTGTGAACCGCTTGGTAGCCGAATGGATCCCCATGCCCTCCACCCCTGCACTGACCCCGCGCCGCGAACTCTGGCTGCTGCTGACCCTCGCGGGGGTGCAGTTCACGCATATCGTGGACTTCATGATCATGATGCCGCTGGGGCCCGAGTTCACGCAGATGTTTGCCATCAGCGACGCGCAGTTCGGCCTGCTGGTCTCGGCGTACACGCTGTCCGCCGGGGTGTCGGGTCTGCTGGCGTCCACCTGCATCGATCGCTTTGGCCGCAAGCGCCTGCTGCTGGTGCTCTACACCCTGTTCGGGCTGGCAACGCTGGCCTGCGGCCTCGCGCCGACCTACGCCACGCTGATCGCGGCGCGCATTCTTGCGGGGGCCTTCGGGGGCGTGCTGCAGGCCCTGGTGCAGACCATCGTCGCGGACGTGGTCGCGTTCGAGCGGCGCGGCCGCGCCACGGGGATCGTCATGACCTCGTTCTCCGTGGCGACGGTGGCGGGCGTTCCGCTGGGGCTGGTCCTGGCGCAGTTCGGCGGTTGGCACCTGCCGTTCATTGCCACTGCCGCGATGGTCGGGGGGGTGGCCATGGTGGCTGCGCGCACGCTGCCGGCGCTGACCGCGCACGTGCACGCGGCCCGTGGCAGAACGGTGTGGGGCGGCATCGCGCAGGTGCTGGTCGATCCGAACCACCGCCGGGCCTTCGTGTTCACGGCGCTGCTGATGTTCGCGGGTTTTACGGTGATCCCCTACATCACCATTTACATGCGGAGCAACATCGGCGTGCGCGCCGACCAGGTGCCTCTGATCTACCTGTGCGGCGGCGTGGCGACCCTGTTCACGGCGCGCGTGTTTGGCCAGCTGACGGACCGTCTGGGCAAGGTGCCCACCTACCGCGGGTTGGCATTGGCGCTCGCCCTGCCCCTGCTGGCGCTGACGGTGGCGCTGGTGCATGGTGCGCCGTTATGGGTCGTGTTGCTGGTGACCACGCTGATGTTCACCATCATGGGGGGACGCATGATTCCGGGAATGGCCATCGTCGCCTCGGCCGCGCAGCCCGCTGTGCGCGGCACGTTCATGACCCTGAACGGGTCGGTGCAGTCGGCGGCCATGGGGCTGGCCTCGTTCGTGGGCGGGCTGCTGATCAGCCGCGACGCGCAGGGGCTGGTGCAGAACTACTGGCTGGCCGCGCTGGTGGGCGTTGCCGCGAGCCTGCTCTCGGCGCTGGTCGTGGGCAGGTTGCACCTGCACGGCGCGGGGCCGTCGGCGCGCTGAGGCTGCGGCGCGAAGTATTCCACGGCCCGGGTGGCGATGGCCGCGCCATGTTCTGCAACGAAGTGCCCGGCCTGCGGCAGCACGATGGGCTCCGGGCAGCCGGCGATGCTGCGCCGCAGCGCCTGCATCGTGGGCAGCCCCAGTACCGGATCCTGCGCCCCGACCACCATCAGGCTGCGGCCCCGCCACTGGTGCTGCCAGAACTGGCGCGCGGCGCGCGACAGCGCCGCCCCCGGGTCGTCCGCGTGCACGGGGACGCGCTCGGGAAAGGCGCGCAGCGCGGCGCGGTGGCCGCGGTCCGGGAACGGTGCGTCGTACGCGGCGCATTCCGCAGCGCTCAGATGCGGGTTGCCGCGCGCCAGCAGGCGGCCCACCCCGTACAGGGGCCGGTCGCGGCACAGCGCGCGCCATGGACCGAAGCCCGGTGGCAGCGGCGCGTCGCCCGTGGCCAGCAGCGTGTTCATCGCCAGCAGGCCGGCGAACCGCTCGGGCATGGCCATGGGCAGCGTCAGGCCCAGGATTCCCCCCCAGCCCTGTACCACCAGCACCATGCGGCGCAGGTCCAGGCGTGCCATCCATTCCAGCAGCAGTTGGCGGTGCCATTCGAAGCGGTGCGCGCTGTCTTTCTTGGGCTTGTCGCTCTTGCCAAAGCCAATCAGGTCGGGCGCCAGAACGCGGTCCCCGGCGGCCAGAAACACGGGCAGCATGCGCCGGTACAGATAGCTCCAGGACGGGTTGCCATGCAGGCACAGCCAGGTGCGCGGGGCGTCCCGGGGGCCCTCGTCGAGGTAATGCATGCGCAGCCCCGCCAGGCCGGGCAGGTCGCTCAGGTAGTGTGGCGCCCAGGGGTAGCCGGGCAGGTCGGCAAAGGCGGCGTCGGGCGTGCGCAGCGCGTCGTCGCGCAGCGGGTGCTGCGCCCGCTGCTGCCCGCGGCGGCGCTGGAAGAATGCGCGCAGCGCGTGGCCGCAGGCGTCGGCGAGCACACCGCCCTGAACCTGGGTCCGGTGGTTCAGCGCCGCTTGGCCGAACAGGTCGAGCACCGAGCCCGCAGCCCCGGTCCGGGGATCCGGCGCGCCGTACACGAGCCGCGCGAGCCGCGCGTGCAGCATGGCGCCGCTGCACATGGCGCAGGGTTCGAGCGTGACGTAGAGGCTACAGCCGTCGAGCCGGTAATTGCCGAGTTGCCGGGCCGCTGCGCGCAGCGCCACGATCTCGGCGTGCGCGGTTGGGTCATGGCTCTGCCGGGGTGCGTTGCGGCCGCTGGCAAGCACCCGGCCGTCCTTGACCACGACGGCTCCCACGGGCACTTCGCCGGCGCGCGCCGCGTCCTCGGCCTGCGCCAGCGCCAGGCGCATCCAGTGCGCATCGTGCTCGGGGCATTCGCCGTGGCTCATCCGACCCATTTGCGCGCGTTGCGCCAGATGCGCATCCAGGGGCTGGGCGCGCTGCGCTCGCCCGGCGTCCAGCTCATCTGCGCGTTGCGGAACACGCGCTCGGGGTGCGGCATCATGGCCGTGAAGCGGCCGTCGGCCGTGGTCACACCGGTCAGGCCGCCGGCGCTGCCGTTCGGGTTGTACGGGTACTGTTCGGTGGCGGCGCCGTGGTTGTCCACGAAGCGCAGCGCGGCGATGGTCCGTGCTGCTGAGCCGTGCTGCTGCGCGAAGTTGGCGTAGCCCTCGCCATGCGCCACGGCGATCGGCAAGCGGCTGCCGGCCATGTCCTGCAGGAACAGGCTGGGCGATGCGAGCACCTCGACCAGCGACAGGCGGGACTCGAACCGTTCGCTCCGGTTGGTCGTAAAGCGCGGCCAGTCCTGCGCGCCGGGGATGATCTCGGCCAGTTCGGCGAACATCTGGCAGCCGTTGCATACGCCCAGGCCAAAGCTGTCGGCGCGCGCGAAGAATTGCTGGAACTGCGCGGCAAGCTGCGGGTTGAAGCGGATGCTGCGCGCCCAGCCGACGCCGGCGCCCAGGGTGTCGCCGTAGCTGAAGCCGCCGCCGGCGACCAGCCCCTGGAAGTCGGCGAGCCTGACGCGGCCGCTTTGCAGGTCGGTCATGTGCACGTCGTGCGCCGCGAAGCCGGCTGCGTCGAAGGCGTAGGCCATTTCGACGTGCGAGTTCACGCCCTGCTCGCGCAGGATCGCGACCCGGGGCCGGGCCAGGTTCAGGTACGCGGCGGCGATGTCCTCGTCGGCGTCGAACGGGAGGTGCAGGTGCAGGCCGGGGTCGGTGGGGTCGCCGGCGGCCGCGTGTTCCGCGTCGGCGGTCGCGGGGTTGTCGCGCTGGCGGCAGATCTTCCAGCTCACGCTGTCCCAGGCCTGGTGCAGGTCGGCCAGCGCGGCGCTGAATACCGGCCTGGCGTCGCGCCACACCTGCAACTCGCCCTTGCCGGCGGCTATGGGGGCCGCCGCCGGGCGCGTCTTGCCGACGAAGTGGCTGAACCGGGACAGGCCGTGCGCGCGCAGCGTGTGCATCACCGCGTCGCGCTCGGCCGTGCGCACCTGGAGCAGCACGCCCAGTTCTTCGTTGAACAGCGCCCTGAGCGTGCGTTCCTCGCGCCGTGCGCCGACCTGCGTGGCCCAGTTCTTGGCGTCACCGACGTCCATGCGGCTGTCCTCGATGCCGTCGCCTTCGGTGAGCAGTGGGTCCACGTTCAGCGCCAGGCCCACATGGCCCGCGAAGGCCATCTCGGCCGCGGCCGCGAGCAGGCCGCCGTCGCTGCGGTCGTGGTAGGCCAGGATCTGGCCGCGCGCGCGCAGCGCGTTCACGGCGGCGACCAGGTTCAGCAGATCCTGCGGGTCGTCGAGGTCGGGAACCCCGTCTTTCTCGGGGCAGCCGCTTTGCCCCAGCGTCTGGCCCAGGATGCTGCCGCCCATGCGGCTGCGGCCCCGGCCCAGGTCGATGAGCAGCAGCGTGCTGTCGGCTTCGCTGGCGTCGAGCTGCGGCGTGAGGGTGGTGCGCACGTCGGCCAGCGTGGCGAACGCGCTCACGACCAGGCTCACGGGGGAGACGATTTTCTTCTCGGCGCCGGCCTCGCTCCACTGCGTGCGCATCGACAGGCTGTCCTTGCCCACGGGGATGGACAGGCCCAGCGCCGGGCACAGTTCCAGGCCCACGGCCCGGACGGTGGCGTACAGCGCGGCGTCCTCGCCGGGCTCGCCGCAGGCGGCCATCCAGTTCGCACTGAGCTTTACGCGCGGCAGCTCGATGGGCGCGGCGAGCAGGTTGGTGATGGCCTCGGCCACCGCCATGCGGCCCGACGCCGGGGCGTCGATGGCGGCCAGCGGCGCGCGTTCGCCCAGGGCCATGGCCTCGCCCGCAAAGCCCTGGTAGTCGGCCAGCGTCACCGCGCAGTCGGCCACGGGAACCTGCCAGGGGCCGACCATCTGGTCGCGGTGCGAGAGGCCGCCCACGCTGCGGTCGCCGATGGTGATGAGAAAGCGTTTCGACGCCACCGTGGGGTGCGCGAGTACGTCGATCACGGCCTGGTGCAGCGCCACGCCGCCCAGGTCGAGGGGGGTGAAATGGCGCTGCACGCTGCGCACGTCGCGCTGCATCGCGGGCGGCTTGCCCAGCAGCAGGTCCATGGGCAGGTCCACGGGAAGCGGCTGCTCCGGGGCCATGGCGGCGCTGTCGTGCAGCACCAGCCGGCGCTCCTCGGTGGCCACCCCGACCACGGCAAACGGGCAGCGCTCGCGCGCGCAAAACGCCCGCAGCTGCGCCAGCGACTCGGGCGCGATCGCCAGCACGTAGCGCTCCTGGCTTTCGTTGCTCCAGATCTCCCGGGGCGCCATGCCCGATTCCTCGAGGGGAACGGCGCGCAGGTCGAAGCGCGCGCCGCGGCCCGCGTCGTGGACCAGTTCCGGAAAGGCGTTGGACAGCCCGCCGGCCCCCACGTCGTGGATCGCGAGGATGGGGTTGGCCGCGCCCTGCGCCCAGCAGTGGTTGATGACCTCTTGCGCCCGGCGCTCGATTTCGGGGTTGCCGCGCTGCACCGAATCGAAGTCCAGCGCGACCGCGTTGCTGCCGCTGGCCATGGAACTGGCCGCGCCGCCGCCCATGCCGATGCGCATTCCGGGGCCGCCGATCTGGATCAGCAAGGTGCCCGCGGGGAAGGCGATTTTCTGCGTGAGCGCGGCGTCGATCGCACCCAAGCCGCCGGCGAGCATGATGGGCTTGTGGTAGCCGCGCAGCACGCCGCCCACGTTCTGCTCGTATTCGCGGAAGTAGCCCGCCAGATTGGGGCGGCCGAATTCGTTGTTGAACGCGGCCGCGCCCAGCGGGCCTTCGAGCATGATTTGCAGCGCGCTGGCGATGTGCCCGGGCCGGCCCGACGGGCTGCCCCAGAGCCGGGAGACCGCAAAGCCGCTCAGGCCGGCCTTGGGCCGGGCGCCGCGGCCGGTGGCGCCCTCGTCGCGGATTTCGCCGCCCGCGCCGGTGGACGCGCCGGGAAACGGCGAGACCGCCGTGGGGTGGTTGTGCGTCTCCACCTTCATCAGCACATGCTCGGTGGCGCGGCTCTTTTGGTAGCCATGCGGGATGCAGGGGTCTGCGCCATCGGTCACATCGGTCATTTTGGCGACGAAGCGTTCGACCCCGTGGTGGCCCTCCATGACGCAGGCGTTGTCCGAGTACGCGACCAGCGTGTGCCGGGGCGCGCACCGGTGCGTGTTGCGGATCATGTCGAACAGGCTCTGCGCCTGCTCCACGCCGTCGATGCGAAAGCGGGCGTTGAAGATCTTGTGGCGGCAATGCTCGCTGTTCGCCTGCGCGAACATCATCAGCTCCACGTCGCTGGGGTTGCGCGCCAGGCCGCTGAAGGCGTCGATCAGGTAGTCGATCTCCGTGTCGGCCAGCGCCAGGCCAAAGCGGGAATTCGCCGCCTGCAGCGCGCCGCGGCCCGCGCCGAGCACGTCCACGTGCTCCATGGGCGCGGACGGCAACGCAGTGAACAGCGCCGCGGCGGATGCGCGGTCCGGGAGCACGGATTCGGTCATGCGGTCGTGCAGCAGGGCGGCCGCCTGGTCGCGCTGCGCTGCGCTCCATGCGGGCGCCGGGCCCGGCAGGTCCGCTTCGAGGCGGATGCGGTACTCGGTGATGCGCTCCACGCGCCGGATCGTCAGGCCGCAGTTGCGCGCGATGTCGGTGGCCTTGGACGACCAGGGCGACAGGGTGCCCAGGCGCGGCGCGGCGATGATGACCAGGCCATCGTCCGGGCCGGCATGCGGTTCGCCGTAGGTCAGCAAGGCGTCCAGGCGCTCGCGCTCCGACGGCGTGGGGGCCGCGTCGGTGGCGACCAGATGCACGAAGCGCGCCGCAATGCCGCAGACCCGGGGGTGGATGGCCTGCAACGCGGACTGCAACTGCTGGGCGCGAAAGGCGCTGAGGGCGTTGCCGCCCGCCAGCGTGGTGATGTGCAAGGTCACGGTAGCGGTGTGTAGAGGAGGGGGTGGGGGAGGGGCTGCCTGCGCTGCGTTGGCCGGCCCGGCATTTTACCGGGGGACCCGATGCGTTTGGAAAGCACGCAGCAGCCCTTCAGAAAACGAAATAGTTCGCATTTGCAATATAAAATCCGTCTCCTGCAAGCCACGGTCACTTACATTCGGTAGCATTGGCTTGAGCCCTTTCCATCACCGCTGACCAACTGCGCAACGCAGTTCCCCTCCCGACAACCCATGCTGAGCCCTGCTGCACTGCGCTACTGGTCATGGACCCACCGATGGTCCAGCCTGGTGTGCACCCTCTTCATGTTGCTGCTGTGCCTGACGGGCCTGCCGCTGATCTTTCACGAAGAAATCGGCCATTGGCTGGGCACGGAGGTGCAGGCCCCGGCGCTGCCCGCCGACACGCCGCAGGCCAGCCTGGACCAGGTGCTGGCCGCCGCGCAGGCGCGGCACCCCGAGCGCGTGGTGCAGTTCGCTTCCCGGCCCGAGGAGGGCGACGCGCTGTGGTTCGTGACCCTGACCCCCACGCCCGACCCGACGCAGGATTTCAAGTCGATCGCCGTCGATGCGCGCACGGCGACCGTGCTGTCGCAGCGGCCGGTGGGCGAGGGCTTCATGCACGTCATGCTGCGCCTGCACGTGGACCTGTTCGCGGGGCTGGCCGGCAAGCTGTTCCTGGGGTGCATGGGTTTGCTGCTGCTGGTGGCCATCGTCACCGGCATCGTGCTGTACGCGCCCTTCATGCGCCGGCTGCATTTTGGCCAGGTGCGGCGCGAGCGCTCCGCGCGCCTGAAGTGGCTGGACCTGCACAACCTGCTGGGCAGCGTCACGCTGGTCTGGGCGCTGGTGGTTGCGGCCACGGGCATGATCAACACCTGGGCCGACCTGTTGATCAAATACTGGCAGCACGACCAACTCTCGGCCCTGCTCGAGCCCTGGGCGGGCCAGGCCATGGTGCCGGTCGCCGAGCGCGGGTCCTTGCAGCAGTCGCTGGAGGCTGCGCAGGCGCAGGCCCCGGGGATGCGGCTGTCGTTCATCGCCTTTCCGGGAACCGCCTTTTCCAGCCCGCAGCACAACACCTTTTTCATGCGCGGCAATACCCCCCTGCGCTCGCGCCTGTTGCAGCCGGTGTTGGTCGATGCGCGCAGCGCGCGCATCACTGCCGCGCCAGCGCTGCCCTGGTATCTGGCGGCCTTGCTGCTCTCGCAGCCGCTGCATTTTGGCGACTACGGCGGCCTGCCGCTGAAGGTCCTCTGGGCGCTGCTGGACGGGGTCACCATCGTGGTGCTCGGCAGCGGGCTGTATCTGTGGCTGTGCCGCCGCGCACAGGCGCGCAGAGAGGGCAGCGCATGAGGCCGGGTCTTTTCCAAAGCCCATTCCTCAGGCTATGGGGCTGGCCGCTGGCCATGGCCCTGCTCTCGGCCACGGGCCTGGCCAGCGCGCTGCTCTTCGAGCGCTGGGGCGACTGGTGGTCATGGCTGGGGCTGGGCATTCCGGTGGCCGTGATCGGCTGGTTCTCCTGGCCCCGCGCGCGCCCCGTGGAAGCCGCCACCGACGCCGACACCCCGGCGCCGCCGTTCTGAATCCTGCTTGCTCTCTTTCAACACCATGCACCACACGACACCCTTGCAGATAGGCATGCCGAGCCCGGCGTGCACCACGGCCGCGATGCTGCTCGCGCTCACCGCGCCCGCCCTGCATGCACAAACCGCTGCGGCCCCGGCAGCGCAAGGCCAAACCCTGTCCCCCGTGACCGTGAACGCCAGCGCCGACGCGTCGGCCCAGGGCCTGTCTCCGGCCTACGCCGGCGGCCAGGTGGCGCGCGGTGGCCGCGCCGGTGTGCTGGGCACGCGCGACGCGCTGCAGACGCCGTTTTCCATCACCAGCTACACCAACGAACTGATACAGGACCGCCACGCCCGCAGCGTCGGCGACGTGCTGCAAAACGACCCGACGGTGCGCACGGCGCGTGGCTTTGGCAACTTCCAGGAGGCCTACTTCATCCGCGGCTTCATCCTGTATTCGGACGACATCGCCTACAACGGCCTGTACAGCCTGCTGCCACGCCAGTACATCGCCACCGAATTGTTCGAGCGGGTGGAACTGCTGCGCGGCGCCTCGGTTTTTCTCAACGGTGCCAGCCCGGGCGGCAGCGGCCTGGGGGGCAGCATCAACCTGGTGCCCAAGCGCGCGCCGAACGAGCCGCTGAACCGCGTGACCCTGGGGGTGACCCAGGGCGGCCAGACCCAGCTGGCAGCCGACATGGCACGCCGCTTCGGCCCCGACGGCAGCACGGGGGTGCGCCTGAATGCGGCCACACGCGCCGGGGGCAGCGCCGTGGACAAGGAAAAGAGCCGCCTGGAACTGCTCGCCCTGGGCCTGGACTGGCGCAGCCCCGGCGTGCGCCTGTCCGGCGACGTCGGCTGGCAAACGAACGCACTGCGCAACACCCGCACGAACGTCCTGCTCGGGTCTGCGCTCACCCAGGTGCCCAGGCCGCCCGATAACCGGAGCAACCATGCCCAGCCCGGAACCTACTCGAACGAACGCGACCTGTTTGGCACGCTGCGCGGCGAATGGGATCTCTCTGCGGCCACCACTGCCTGGGCCGCCGCAGGCGCGCGCCGCGGCGCCGAAGCGAATGCGCTGGCGAATCTCACGGTGAACGACGCGGGCAGCGGCGCGGCCAGCCACTACCGCTTCGACAACCGCCGCCGCGACAGCGTGAACACCGGCGAACTGGGCCTGCGCGGCAAGTTGCAGACCGGCGGCCTGGGCCATGAATGGGTGGCCGTGGCCGCGTATTTCGGCTCCGAGGCGAAAAATGCCTACGCTTCGGACGGGGACAACCCCCAGGCGAGCAACCTGTACGGCCCGATCACCACCAGCCTGCCGGACTTTGGCGCCAAGACCCAGTGGGGTGGCGATCTGGCGCATCCGCGGCGCACCGGCAGCACGCGCCTGAGCAGCCTGGCGCTGGGCGATACCGTTGCGCTCGCCGAGCGGCGCCTGCAACTCACCGCAGGCCTGCGCTTGCAGAAAATGGAGACGGTGAATTACGCCTACGGCACGGCCGCGTTCACCGGCCGCGACCAGCAAAGCCATGGCAGCCCGCTGCTGGCTGCGCTCTACCAGGTGGACCCGCAGCTATCGGTCTACTCGAACTACGTCGAAGGCCTGAACCAGGGTCAGACGGCACCCACCGGCGCGACCAACCAGGGCCAGAAGCTGCCCCCCTTTGTCGCGCGGCAAAAGGAGGCGGGCCTGAAGTACGACGCTGGCCGCATCGCCGCCGACCTGGCGCTGTTTTCCATCACCCGGCCGCGCGCCCTCGTCGACACCCGCAGCCGCATCTTCGGCACCTATGGCCAGGACCGCCACCGGGGCGCAGAGCTGAGCCTGCACGGTCAGGCCAGCCGGGAGCTGAGCCTGCTGGGCGGACTGACCTGGCTCGATGCCCGGCAGCAAAGCACCGGCAGCGTCAGCACCGATGGCCGGCGTGTCATCGGTGTGCCCCGGCTGCAGGCGAATCTGGGTGCCCAATGGGAACTGCCGGGCCTGCCCGGGCTGGCCGTCGATGGCCGCCTGGTGCACACCGGCGCCAGCTACGCGAACGCCACGAACACCCTGAAGGTGCCCGGCTGGAGCCGGCTGGACGTGGGCGTGCGCTACCTGCGCGAAGTGCAGGGCCGCTTGGTCACCCTGCGCGCGCGCGTGGACAACCTGACGAACCGCAGCTACTGGGCCTCGTCGGGCGGCTACCCGGGCTGGGGCTACCTGGTGCTGGGCGCGCCGCGCACGCTGTCCATCAGCGCCAGCGTGGACTTCTGAGAACTGCCTGAGCATTCCATTCGCAGCCGGGCCGGGTCAACCGGGAACGAAGCGGTATCCGACCCCCGTTTCGGTCCTCAAGTGCCGGGGCATCGAGGCGTCGCGCTCGACCTTCTTGCGCAGATTCGCCATGTGCACGCGCACATAGTGCGTGTCCTGCGCGTGGCCCGGTCCCCACACGGCCTTGAGCAGCTGCTGGTGCGTGATGACCCGATCGGGTTGCGCCGCCAGATGCGTGAGCAGCTTGTATTCGATGGGGGTCAGGTGCAGCGCCTGGCCGCCGCGCTCGACGGCCCGGCGAGCCAGGTCCACCGTGACGTCGCCAAACGCAATCAGCGCCTGCCCGCCCGCTGCGCCCGGTTGTTGGCTGCGGCGCAGCTGGGCGCGCACCCGGGCCATGAGCTCGCCCGAGCCAAAGGGCTTGACCAGGTAGTCGTCGGCCCCCGCGTCGAGCGCGGCGATCTTGCTGGCTTCGGCGCTGCGCGCCGAGAGCACGATGATGGCCATGGTCGACCAGCTGCGCAATTCGCGGATCAGGTCCACGCCGTCGCCGTCGGGCAGGCCCAGGTCGAGCACCAGCAGGTCGGGGCGCCGGGTGCCGGCCTCGATCAGTCCACGCTGCAAGGTGGTGGCCTCGTGCACGGTGTGGCCCTCGCGCTCCAGCGTCAGGCGCACGAAGCGGCGGATGTCGGCCTCGTCTTCGACGATGAGGATATGCGTCGGCAGGTCGGTCATGGCCTGCGGCGGGGCGTTCAGTCGCCAGGATGCCCCTGAGGCGGCTGTTGCATTGCCATCGGAACGGCTGCCCTGGCCCAGTCCGGCAGGTTGCGGGTGACGAACTTCGTCCGGCCCAGGTCCATGCTCAGCAGCAGGCGGTAGGTTTTTCCGCTGTTGTCGAGGATGCGCACCCGGTCGCTCAGCCCGATCGCATCGGCAAGATGGCCGAGGCTGCGGTCGAAACGGCGCAGCAGGTCCTGCTCGGGGACGTCATGGCCGCCGCGCTGGACTCTTGCGGCAACGCGGACATGGGACTGCTCCACCTCGGACAGGCCGACATAGACCAAGTTCAGCTTGTAGCCGAGCTCCTTGGCGGTCTGCATGAAGGGCAGCTCGCGCCGGCCCGTCAGCGTCGTCTCGATCCCGAAGGACCGGCCTTCCTGCAGCAGTTGCTTGCGCTGCGCGATGGCCAAGCGACCGGCCTGGTTCTGTGCCGAGGTGGCGCCCGGATCGTCCGGCCCGATCGCGCGGGCGATGTCGTCGGGATTCACGATCGGAATGCGGCTGGCCACCCGGTACCGGCTGACCAGCGTCGATTTTCCTGCCCCATTCGGACCCGCGAAAACCCATAGCTGGGGTCGCATGCTGCTCATAGGGCGCGGATCACCTCATCGCCCTGCCGCGAGAAACGCACCAGCTCGCGGTGGCCGTCGGGGTGTTCCTTGATTTGCAAGCCCTTTGGCGTCGTCGGCTCGCGGTAGTAGATCGGCCAACCTGCGGCGAGCAGCTCGCGTGCGGCGCCGCCATCGCCGTCTACACGGTCCAGCTCGCGCCATAGTTGTTCGCTTGGGTCCTCGTTCTCGGGTGTCTTGTACAGCGTGTTCATGAATTCGACCTCGTTGTGATGATCGGGTATGCCGACGTCCGTAATTCTCGACCTGCGGATTGTACTGGCTCGCTATCGCTGCACGCCCTGCGCGTCCGCGCCATGGTCGGTGGGCGGGGTGCCGCGCGGCAGCGAAATGGTAAAGCAGGCGCCGCTGGCCTGCCCCTGCGCCGACACCAGCGTATCGCCCCGGATGCTGCCGCCATGCGCATGCACGATGGCGCGGCAGATGGCCAGGCCCAGGCCCACGCCCGGGGTGGCGCTCTCGCGTGCGCCGCGCTCGAATTTTTCAAACAGCAGCTCCTCGCGCCCCTTGGGCAGTCCGGGGCCGTGGTCGGTGATGCGCAGCAACACCGCGTCGCTCTGCGGCTGCGCCGCGATGGTGATGGCGCTGCCGGCGGGCGTGTACTTGGCGGCGTTTTCCAGCAGGTTGGCCAGCACGCGCTCCATCAGCACGGCGTCCAGGTGCAGCAGCGGCAGGTCGGCCGGGAGTTGCACCTCCACGGGATGTCCCGCGAGCGCGGACGCGCTGGTGCTCAGCGCGCTGCCCACCACCTCTTCCAGCGGTTGCCAGGCCTTGTGGAATTGCACCGCGCCGGCTTGCAGCCGGGCCATGTCGAGCAGGTTGTTCACCAGCGCGCTCATGCGCCGGACCGATTGCAAGATGGCGCGGGTCAGCTCCTGCTGCTGCGCGGGCAGCGGCGGCTGCGCCATGCCCAGCGTGTCGGCCAGCCCGGCCAGCGATGCCAGCGGCGTGCGCAGGTCGTGTGAAATCGCAGACAGCAGCGAATTGCGCAGCCGCTCCGACTCGATCTGCAGCGTGCTCTTTTGCGCCACGTCGATGTAGTGGATGCGCTCGAGCGAGGTGGCCAGCAGCGACGCGCAGGTTTGCAGCAAGCGCCTTGGCTCCACGCCCAGGCGCTGGCCCTGCGGCACGGCCACCACGAGCACGCCGCGCACGCGCATCGGTGCCTTGAGCGGCAGCACCAGCGTCGGGCTCGCGGGCAGGGTGTCGGTGCCATGGCCCGCGGGCTCGCCGCGCGCGAAGGCCCATTGCGCCACGGCCATGTCAACGGGCGCGGTGCCGCCGGGCAGCAGTTGCAGGTGCTCGTCGTCGTCGACCAGCACGAGCGCCGAATCCGCGCCGAATTCGCCCGTCAGGAAGCGTGCGCCGATTTCTGCGACCTGCCCGGGCAGGAGCGCGGACGAGAGGTCGCGCGCCATGTCGTACAGGCTGCGCACCCGGTGCGCGCGCAGGGTTGCGGCCTCGGCCTGTACCTTGAGCCCGGCGGTGAGCTGTCCGACCACCAGCGCCACCACCAGCATCACGCCGAAGGTGACGAGGTACTGCGCGTCGCTGACGGCCAGGGTCAGGCGCGGCGGGACAAAGAAGAAGTCAAAAAACACCACGCCCATGAACGCTGCCAGCACCGCGGGGCCGCGTCCATGGCGCAGCGCCACACCCACCACGACCAGCAGGAACAGCATCACGATATTCGTCAGTTCCAGCACCTGCACCAGCGGGGTGGCGAGCAGCGCCGCTGCGCAACAGGCCAGTCCTGCGATGAGGTAACCGGGCCAGAAGGGGTGCTTGCGCCGGCCGGGGGACGGGCGCAGCGACAGCCTGCGGCGCGGCGCGGCGGGTGCGCCTACCTGCAACAGGTCCAGGTCGCAGGCCAGCTTGCCCAACTGCTCGGCGAGCGTTTCCTGCCAGGGCCAGCGGCGGGTGCTGCGGCCCATCACCATGCGCACCAGGTTGTTCTCGCGCGCGTAGCGCACCAGCGCTGGCGCGCGCGCGGTGGCGGACAGCATGTTGCAGGCGCTGGCCCCGAGTTCCTGCGCCAGCTTCAGGCTGCGCTCGACCTGCGCCAGCAGTGCGGCAGACGGCGCCGGCTGGCCGGGGGCCTCCACGTGCACGGCATGCCAGGGCAGTTCCAGCTGCGCGGCCAGGCGGGCGCAGCTGCGCACCACTTTCTCGCCGTTCGCGCCCGGGCCCACGCAGGCCAGCAGGGCCTCGCGGTTCGGCCACACCGGCGTCGCGGTGCTGATGCTGGTGCGGCGGTAGGCGCGCATTTCGTCGTCCACCCGGTCCGCCGTGCAGCGCAGCGCGAGCTCGCGCAGCGCGAGCAGGTTGCCCTTGCGAAAAAAATGGGCGGCCGCACGCTCGGCCTGCTGCGGCAGGTACACCTTGCCCGCCTTCAGGCGCTCGAGCAGTTCATCGGGCGGCAGGTCGATCACCAGCACCTCGTCGGCGGCGTCGAAGAACTGGTCCGGAACGGTCTCCCATACGCGGATTCCGGTGATTCCGTTGACGATGTCGTTCAGGCTCTCCAGGTGCTGGACGTTCATGGTCGAGTACAGATCGACACCCGCGGCGAGCAATTCTTCGGCGTCCTGCCAGCGCTTGGGGTGGCGCGATCCGGCCACGTTGCTGTGCGCCAGTTCGTCGAGCAGCACGAGTCCTTCGGGGTGCTGCGCGCCCCAGGCGAGCGCCGCGTCGAGGTCGAACTCCGGCAGCGTGCGGTCCTTGTACGCCAGGGCACGCAGCGGCAGGCGGGGCAGGTCGGGCGCTTGGCGGATCAGCGCCTCGGTGTCGGCGCGGCCATGGGTTTCCACCACGCCGATGATGACGGGCAGGCCCTGCGCCTGCGCGGCGCGGGCCGCGGACAGCATGGCGTAGGTCTTGCCCACGCCCGCGCAGGCGCCGAAAAAGATCTTCAGCCGCCCGCGCCGGGCCTGGGCCTCCTCGCTGTGCAAGCGCTCCAGCAGGGCGTCGGGATCAGGGCGTGTGGCGTCGTCGTGCATTCCGGGTCATTCGCTGCTGCGCGGGGGCTGCGATGCGGTGTGCGCGTCGTCATTGTCGCCTGGCGCATTGCGCGCAGCGCCCGGGCGCGTGACCAGCCACCAGGCGAGCAGCATGGGCAGCGCGAGCACCAGCGTGGCCAGCAGGATTGCGAGCATGGCCGGGCCTGCGGATCATGGCTTGGCGGGGCGCCGGGTCGCGTCCAGCGCGAGGTTCAGCGCGAGCACGTTCACCCGGGGCTCGCCCAGAAAGCCCAGCCAGGGGCCTTCGGTGTGCTGCTGCACCAGCGCCTGGACCTGCTCGGGGGGCAAGCCGCGCGAGCGGGCCACGCGGCCGCTCTGGTAGTTCGCCGCGGCGACGCTGATGTGCGGGTCCAGCCCGCTCGCCGAGGTGGTCACGAGGTCCACCGGGACGGGCCGCGTGTTCTCCGGGTCTGCGGCGCGCAGCGCCTGCACGCGCGCCTGCACGGCGTCGAGCAACGCCGGGTTGCCCGGCGCCAGATTCGACCCGCCCGACGCCAGGCCGTCGTAGGGCAGGGGCGTGGTGGCGCTGGGGCGGCCCCAGAAGTGGCCCGGCGCGGTGAACGTTTGCCCGATCAGTTCCGACCCGAGCAGCCGGCCGTCGCGGCGCACGAGGCTGCCGTTCGCCTGGTGCGCAAACACGGTTTGCGCAACGCCCGTGACGGCCAGCGGGTAGAGCAGCCCGGTGAGCACCGAGAGCAGCACGAACAGCACGAGCGCCGGGCGCAGCAGGCCGCAGCGGGCGGGTGGCGTCGCGCCCGCATCGGGCGCGGGGTGGGCAAGGGATTCGGTCATGGTGCGGGGCTTTCGGAAATCAAACCAGTCCCAGGGCAGCGATCAGCATGTCGATCGCCTTGATGCCGATGAACGGAAGCAGCACGCCACCGAGCCCGTAAATCGCCAGGTTGCGGCGCAGCAGCGCGGCGGCGCCCACGGCGCGGTAGCGCACGCCGCGCAGCGCCAGCGGAATCAGGCAGACGATGATCAGCGCGTTGAACACCACGGCCGAGAGGATCGCCGACGACGGGCTGGCCAGCTGCATGAAGTTCAGCGCCGACAGCTGCGGGTAGGTGCCGACGAACGCCGCGGGAACGATGGCGAAATACTTCGCGATGTCGTTGGCAATGCTGAAGGTGGTCAGCGCGCCGCGCGTCATGAGCATCTGCTTGCCGGTCTCGACGATCTCGATGAGCTTGGTCGGGTTGCTGTCCAGGTCGACCATGTTGCCGGCCTCCTTCGCAGCCTGCGTGCCGGTGTTCATCGCCACGGCCACGTCGGCCTGCGCGAGCGCGGGGGCGTCGTTCGTTCCGTCGCCCGTCATCGCGACCAGCCGCCCGGTGCTCTGGTAGTCGCGGATGAGCTTGAGCTTGGCCTCGGGCGTGGCCTCGGCGAGAAAGTCGTCCACCCCCGCCTCGGCGGCGATCGCGGCGGCGGTCAGGCGGTTGTCGCCGGTCACCATCACCGTCTTGATTCCCATGCGACGCAGCTCGGCAAAGCGCTCCCGGATGCCGCCCTTGATCACGTCCTTGAGCTCCACCACACCGAGCACGCGCGCGCCGTCGGCCACCACCAGCGGCGTGCTGCCGCGGCGCGAGACATCGTCCACGGCGTTTTGCAGCGCGGCAGGAAAGCGCCCGCCCAGCGCCTGCACGTGTTTGCGCACGGCATCTGCGGCGCCCTTGCGCAGCAGGCGCGGGCCGGGCAGGTCGGCGCCGCTCATGCGCGTTTGCGCCGTGAAGTGCACGAACTGCGCGCCCAGGGTCGCCAGGTCGCGCTCGCGCAGCTTGAAGCGCTGCTTGGCGAGCACCACGATGCTGCGGCCCTCGGGCGTTTCGTCGGCCAGGGAGGCCAGCTGCGCCACGTCCGCGAGCTCGGACTCGGTGACGCCGGGCGCGGGGACGAAGGCGCTGGCCTGCCGGTTGCCCAGCGTGATGGTGCCGGTCTTGTCGAGCAGCAGTACGTCCACGTCGCCCGCCGCCTCGACCGCGCGGCCCGAGGTGGCGATCACGTTCGCCTCCAGCATGCGGCTCATTCCCGCCACGCCGATGGCGCTGAGCAGGCCGGCGATGGTCGTGGGAATCAGGCACACGAGCAGGGCCACCAGCACCACCAGACTCACGGGCTCGCCCGCGCCGCTGGCCTGCACGCCAAACACCGAGAACGGCAGCAGCGTGACCACCACGCCGAGGAACACGATGCTCAGCGCCACCAGCAAAATGGTCAGCGCGATCTCGTTGGGCGTCTTCTGGCGCCGGGCGTTCTCCACCATGGCGATCATGCGGTCCACAAAGGTCTCGCCCGGGTTCACCACCACCTGCACCACGACCCAGTCCGAGAGCACGCGCGTGCCGCCGGTCACGGCCGAGAAATCGCCGCCCGCCTCGCGGATCACCGGGGCCGATTCGCCCGTGATCGCGCTCTCGTCCACCGAGGCCACGCCGTCCATCACCTCGCCGTCGGCGGGAACGATGTCGCCGGCCTCGACCAGCACCACGTCGCCCCGGCGCAGCTGGCCCGCCTCCAGCGGCAGCCAGGTCATGGCGCTGTGCGGGGTGCTGCGCTCGAACGTGCCGGCGAGCTTCTTCGCCCAGGTCTCTTGCTTGAGGCCGCGCAGCGACGCGGCCTGCGCCTTGCTGCGCCCCTCGGCCAGGGCCTCGGCAAAATTGGCAAACAGCACCGTGAACCACAGCCACAGCGCGACGGCGGCGGTAAAGGCGTCGGGCGCGCTCGCGGCCAGCGCGCTGCTGAAGGCGCTGCCCACGTACACCACGGACATCACCGGGTTGCGCCACTGCACGCGCGGGTCCAGTTTTTTGAAGGCATCGCGCAGCGCCGGACGCAGCAGCGCCGGGTCGAACAGGGTGGGTTGCGTGCGGTTCATGAGCGTCTCGCGCCTTGGGGTTCGTCGGGCTCGTCGGGCTTACCGGGGCCAGAGCAGCAAATGCTCGGCCACCGGGCCCAGCGCCAGTGCCGGCACATAGTTGAGCAGGCCCACCAGCAGCACCACGCCCGCGAGCAGCGCGACGAACAGCGGGCCGTGCGTGGGCAGGGTTCCCTCGGTGGCGGGGGCGCGCTTTTTGGCGGCCAGCGCGCCGGCGAGCGCGAGCACTGCAACGATCACGCCAAAGCGCCCGAACCACATGACCAGCGCGAGCAGCGTGTTGTAGAACGGGGTGTTCGCCGACAGGCCTGCAAAAGCGCTGCCGTTGTTGTTCGCGGCGGACGACAGCGCGTACAGCACCTGCGAGAAACCATGCGGCCCGGGGGCCTGAATGCCGGCGCGGCCGGCGTCGGTCATCACGGCCACGGCCGTTCCCAGCAGCGCCAGCAGCGGCGTCACGAGAATGGCGATGGACACGAGCTTCATCTCGTGCGCCTCGACCTTCTTGCCCAGGTATTCGGGCGTGCGCCCTATCATCAGTCCGGCGACGAACACCGCCAGGATGGCGAACAGCAGCATGCCGTACAGGCCCGAGCCCACGCCGCCGAACACCACCTCGCCCAGCTGCATGAGCGCCATCGGCAGCATGCCGCCCAGCGGCGTGAAGCTGTCGTGCATGGCAATCACTGCGCCGCAGCTCGCGGCGGTGGTGATCACCGCGAACAGCGCCGAGGTGGCGATGCCGAAGCGCGCCTCCTTGCCCTCCATATTGCCGCCCGACTGCAACGCGCTGGCGGCCTGATCGACGCCCCAGCGCGTGAGCAGCGGATTGCCCTGCTGCTCGAGCGCCGTGGCCGCGACCACGCACAGCACGAACAGCAGGCTCATGGTCACCAGAATCGTCCAGCCCTGGCGCGCATCGCCGACCATGCGGCCAAACACCAGGCACAGCGCCGCGGGGATCAGCAGCACCGCGAGCATTTGCAGCCAGTTGCTCGCCAGCGTGGGGTTCTCGAACGGATGGGCCGAGTTGGCGTTGAAGAAACCGCCCCCATTCGTTCCCAGCACCTTGATCGCCAACTGCGAGGCCACCGGCCCCATGGCCAGGGTCTGCGGGGCCTCGGACTCCAGCGTTTGCAGCGTGGTCGCAGGCGCCAGCGTCTGCACCACGCCCTGGCCCGCAAACACCAGCGCGAGCACCAAGGACAGCGGCAGCAGCAGCCACAGCGTGGTGCGGGTCAGGTCCACCCAGACATTGCCGATGCCCTGCGCCGAATGCCGCGCAAAGCCGCGCACCAGTGCCAGCGCCACCACGATTCCGGTCGCGGCCGAGAGAAAGTTCTGCACCGTGAGCGCGAGCATCTGCGTGAGATGGCTCATGCTGCTCTCCCCCGCGTAGCCCTGCCAGTTGGTATTCGTGACGAAGCTCACGGCGGTGTTGAACGCCGAATCGGGGGCAATCGCCGCCATGCGCTGCGGGTTCAGCGGCAGCGCGGCCTGCAGGCGCTGCAATGCATACACCGCCAGTAGCCCCAGGCCGTTGAACACCAGCAGCCCCTGCGCGTAGCGCAGCCAGCCGCTTTCCTCGTCCGGCCGCACCCCTGCCAGGCGCCACAGCGGCGCCTCCAGCCGCCGCCCGAGCGCGAAGCGGCCGGCCATTACCGCGTCCATCGCCCACGCCAGCGGACAGGCCAGCGCCAGCAGCAGCGCCATGAAGACCGCCAGTTGCAGCCATGCCGCGGTGCTCATGAGAAGTCCTCCGGACGCAGCAGGGCGAGCACCAGATACACCAGCAGCGCCGCTGCGAGCACCGCGGCGAGCAGCATCCAGGCGCTGGCCATCATGACCGCTCCCTCTGGCGCGCCAGCCGGGCGCAGCCCTGCGCCAGTGCCATGGTCGCGAGCCAAAACAACCCGCCCAGGCCGATGAAGATCCAGTCCATGCCATTCTCCCCAAGACATGGCGCCATGCTAGGAAGGGCGGCATCAAGATGCGTGCAAGAGTGCGCGGCGGGGCGTCAAGAATGCATCAAGAGGGCGGGGGGCTACCGGCTCCCTCGTGCCAGGCGATCCCGGGTTATTACTGCCCGGGCAAGCTGGTCACGCACCGGGCCGTGACTGCACAATCCGCACACAAGTCCCTTGCCACGGCCATGATGCACAAGCGTTTCTCGACCCGCGACGTCCCGCACCAGCATGGGTTTGACCATGGGCTTGGTCATGGACTTGGTTATTGGCGCGAAGTCGTCGCCGATACCTATTTCAAGCTCCAGCTGCGCTGCGGCGAAGGGGACCGGTTGGACGGGCAACTGGACGTCTGGGACCTGAACGGCGTGCAACTGTCGCGCCTGCAATCGGGCGCGCTGGCCTATCGCCGCCTGCGCCAGCATTGCGGCGCGCAAGACCGCCAATTGCTCGTGACGCTGCCTTTGCACGGCGAGGTCGGGTTCTCGCAGCTCGGGCGCAGCACCCGCTGCGCGCCGGGCCAGTTCCTGCTCGAATCGAGCGAAGAGCCCTATGACTTCGGTTATCGCCAGCCCAACGCGATGTGGGTGCTCAAGCTGCCGGTCGCGGCGCTCAAGGCGCGCATCGGGGAGCCGGGCCGTTTCTGCGCGCGGCAGTACGACAACCGCCAGGGCATGGGCCGGCTGTTCCACGATTACCTGGAATGGGTCACGCGCCATTGCGACACGGACCACGGCAGCACGGCGCGGGCGCTGATGGCGACGCAGCTCATCGACCTGTTGGCGCTCAGCCTGCGGCAGCACCCGGACGCGTTGCAGTCAGCGCACTCGGCGGTGCGCGACGCGCATCTGGCGCGCATCGAGGCGCACGTGCGCCAGCATCTGTCCGACCCGGCTTTGTCGCCCGAGCGCATTGCGCAGGCCAGCGGCATTTCGCTGCGCTATTTGCACCAGTTGTTCAAGGACACGGGCCAATCCGTCGCGCAATGGGTCCGCGAGCTGCGCCTGCAATCAGCCCACGAGGCGCTTAGCCGCGCGAATGGGCGGACCACGGTGGCGCAGATCGCCTACGGCGCGGGTTTTGGCGACCAGGCCCAGTTCAGCCATGCGTTCCGCAAGAAGTTCGGGCATGCGCCGAGCGAGATGCTGCGTCCGTTGCGTGCGCCTGTGCATCCCCCTGCGCGCTGATCACGTAGCAGCCGCTGGCGTCGAGCCGCGCCTGCCAGCCCGGTTGCAGCACGATGGTCGTGGTCGGCTCCTCGATCACGGCGGGGCCGGCCACGGAATCGCCGGCGCCAAGGCGCGCAGCGTCGTAGACCGGGGTCTCGATGGCGGCCGAATCGGCGCCGAAAATCATGCGCCGGCGCGTGCTGATCGCCCTGGACGCCTGGCCGCCACTTGGCGCTTGCTGCAACTGCGGCGGCTGCGCTGCGCTCTGGCCAAGAACCGTGGTCCCGATGTTCACGACCTCGATCAGGCTGTCGGGCTCGTCGTAGGTGAACAGCTGCTTGTGCAATGCATGGAAAGCGGTCTTGATGGTGCCGATGGTGGCCGGGCCGACGGCCAGCGTACCAATGTCCACCGAGCATTCATGGACCTGGCCGACGTAGCGCATATCGATGCTGCGCCGCAAGGCGATGCGCTCGGGCGGGATTCCCTCTTGCTGCAAAACGGCCGCGCCCTGGCGCTCGAGTGCGGCAAAGCGCTGCTCCAATTGCGCGGTATCGGCGTGCGCGTCGAGCCGCATCGGCGCCGCGGCCATGTAGTCGTATTTCACGTCTGACAGGATCTGACCGAACGCGCACAGGCCCGAGGCCAGCTGGGGCACGAGCACCGTGCGGATGCCGATCTCGCGCGCCAGCGCGGTGATGTGCAGCGCGGTCGCGCCGCCGGCGCCGATCAGCGCGAAGTCGCGCGGGTCGTAGCCGCGCTCGACCGAAACGCGGCGCATGCCGTTGACCATGTTGTTGTTGACGATGCGGAAGATGCCGTAGGCGGCCTTCTCGACCGGGATGCCCAGCGGCCCGGCCAGATGCGTCGCAATCGCCTGGCGCGCTGCCGCCGCGTCGATGGCCAGGCGGCCACCGAGCAGCGACTCGGGGTTGAGGTAGCCGAGCACCACGTTCGCGTCGGTCACGGTGGGCAGCGTTCCGCCGCGCCCATAGCAGGCCGGCCCCGGGGTGGCGCCGGCCGATTGCGGGCCCACGTTGAGCAGGCCCATGCCGTCGATCCAGCCGATCGAGCCGCCGCCGGCGCCCAGCGACTCGACCTGGATCATCGGCGTGCCGATGCGGTAGCGCAGAAAGTCGTTGTCCTTGGTGACGGGGGTTCTGCCCTGGTGCGTCAGCGTGACGTCGAACGAGGTGCCGCCCATGTCAACGGTGATGAAATGCTCGATGCCCAGCGGCCGCGCGACGTGCCGCCCGGCCATCGGCGCCGAGGCCGGCCCGGAGTTGATCGCGTTCACGGCGCGCGCGACCATCACGGCGCGCGAGGCCATGCCGCCATTCGATTGGAAGTAGCGCACCGGCACGCGCAGGCCGCTGTCCTGAAAGAACCTGTCGATGCGCGCCACGTACGCGCCGAGCACCGGGCCCAGGTAGGCATTGAGCACCGCGGTCGAGGTGCGCGTGTACTCGCGCATCTGCGGAAACACCTCGGTGCCGACCGAGACGTAGACCGCGGGCAGCATCTCGCGCACGATCTCGGCCGCGCGCCGCTCATGCCGGTCGTTGGCCACGCTCCACAGCAGCGACACGGCCACCGCTTGCACGCCCTCGCGCCGGAAGCACGCGCAGGCCGCGCGAACGTCCTGCTCGTCGAGCGGCGTGTGCACCGTGCCGTTGGACAGCACGCGCTCGCGCACCGGCATGCGCAGATGGCGTTCGACCAGGATCTGCGCCGGCGGGTAGGTGTCGTCGTAGCGGTAGCCCTCCTCCTTGTGGCCCAGGCGTATTTCCAGCGAGTCCTCGTGGCCTGCGGTGCAGATCAGGCCGGTCCTGACGCCCCGGTGCTGGAGCAGCGCGTTCAGCCCGACGGTGGTGCCGTTCACGCACAGCGTGGTCCGGCCCAGGATTTCGGCGACGCTCAGGCGCAACTTTTCGGAGATCTGCGCCAAGCCATCGGCCATCGCCCGGGTGCCGTCCTCGGGGGTCGAGGTGGCCTTGAACAGGTGGATGCGGCCCTGGTCGTCGGCGAGCACGAAATCGGTGAAGGTGCCGCCGGCATCCACGCCCAGTCGGTAGTTCATGGCTTGTCCTTGCGCAGTTCGGGGGTGCTTGCCTCCAGGCGCGCCGGGCCGGGGCGGCCGGTCCAACGGGCGACGTCGACGATCACGCCGTACTCCTGCCCGGCAGCGTCCGCCGAGACGTAGCCATTGCGCACGTCGTGCACGACTGCGTCGATCGCGCGCTCGAGCGCCGGCCCCCAGCCACCGCCGCCGGGGTTCACGGTGCAGACGCGCTCTCCGGGAGCGATCCTGAGGATGGCGTTCTTGCGCAGCACCTCGACCACCGCGTCGCCCTGCTTGCGCTCGACGCGGCCGAGCTTGAGGTCGGCGCGTGCACTGCCGGCCCCCTGCGCGCCCAAGGCCGGAAAGTGGCGGCCTTCGCCGAAGCTGATCACCGTCATCGCATGGTCCAGCGGCTCGACCTCCCAGGCCGTGGCGCAGCCGCCGCGGTGCTTGCCGGCGCCGCCGCTGTCGCGGACCAGGCCGTAGCGGTGGATCAGGATCGGGTACTGGTGCTCGAGGACCTCGACGTCGCCCGAGGTCAGCGCGCCAAAGCAGCACTGCGGGCCGACCGCGTTCCAGCCGTCCCGATGCGCGCTGGCCCCGGCGCCGCCAATCAGCGAGGCCAGGACCATGGTCACGTAGTCCTCGTGGTTGCGCGCATCGTGCCCGGCGATGTTGATGCCGCTGGAATGGCACCAGGAGCCCACGGCGCGCTCCGGCGCGGCTTGCTCCAGCGCCAGGCGCACTGCATCGGCCAGCGTTTCCATCGGCGTGGTCGTGCAGTTCACGTGCGGCGCCGGCTCGGCGGCGTTGCACAGCGTGCCCTTGGGCCCCAGGTCGAGCGTGATGCAGCGGTACAGCCCCTCGTTGTACGGTGGCGCGACCTTGGCAAACATCATCAGCCCCAGGTACACGCCGGAATGCGAATTGCCCGCGTAGCTGTTGATGAAGTAGGGCACTTGCGGCGGGCTGTCGATGCGGATGCTGCAGTGGTCGCCGTGGATCTTCACGCGGGCATCGATGCGCAGATCGCCCAGCCCGTGGCCGGCGTCCTCGAGCACCGCGCTGGCCTGGTAGCTGCCGTCCGGCACCGAGGCGATCAGCGCGCGCATGGAGCGCTCGGCCATATTCAGCAACTCGTCCACGCAGGCCTGCACCTCGCGCACGCCGTACTTGTCGAGCAGCGCCAGCAGATTGCGCTCGCCGATACCGACCGCGCCAAACTGCGCGCGCAAATCGCCCTCCCAGTCGCGGCGCGAGCGCACGTTGGACAGCAGGAAATTGATCACGTCGCCCCGCGGCCGCCCCCGCTCCCAGAGCTTGACCGGCGGTATGCGCAGGCCCTCGGCGTAGATTTCCCGGGCGTCGGGGTTGTAGCCTGCGGGCACCGGGCCACCAATGTCCGCCACGTGCCCCTTGCAAACGCTCCAGAAGACCAACTGGTCCTGGTAGAAGACGGGCTTGTACATGCAGCAGTCGAGGATATGGCTGCCCATGAGCACCGGGTCGTTGTGGTAGATCACGTCGCCCGCGTGGACGTCGTCGCCAAAGTACGCCGCCACGGCCTTCATCGCCGGCATCAGGCCGCCGAGGTGGATCGGAATATCCTGCCCCTGAAGAATCATCTCGGCGCGGTGGTTGAACAGCGCATTGCTGTAGTCATGCGCCACGTTGAAGACGCTCGAGCGCGCCGTCTTCTCCAGGGTCAGCGTCATCTCGCGCTGCGTGGTCTCCAGCGCGCCGCGCACCACGGCGAGGGTGATCGGATCGACTCTTGGGGGGCACCTGTTCATGGGGAAGCTCCTGGCCGGGGCAGCCGACGATGGCTGCCAGCAATCTAAGCCCCGGACCCCGCGAACGCTTGTCGCTGCGTGCACAAGCCTTTGTGCCCGGGTGCAGCCGGGTAACTCCTGCCGGACCACCGCAAGCGCAGGCGCATGGGACAATGGCGCTGATTTTTCAGGCAGGAAGGAGCCCCCATGGAAACCACCATGCGCATCAGCGCGCTCGGGCAGGCAACCGGCGTGGATATCGAAACCATTCGCTACTACGAAAAGATCGGATTGCTGCCCGCCCCGGTCCGCAGCGACAACGGGTATCGTGCGTACGGCCACACGCATCTCGAACGCCTGGCGTTCATCCGCCATTGCCGGGCGCTGGATATTTCGCTGGCTGACGTGAAGCGATTGCTCGACTTCGTCGCACAGCCAGACGCCGACTGCGCAGACATCAATCGACTCATAGACGCCCAATGGGTCCGCGTCCGGGCGCGGCTCAGGAGCATGCGCGCGCTGGAGCGGCAACTTGCCGCGCTGCGTGCCCGGTGCAACTCCCGTCACCCCCCGGGCGAGTGCGGAATACTGCACGAACTGGTCGCCGCAGCCCACGGTGAGGGCTGCGCCTGCCATTCCGATACCAGCATGGCCCCCACGCTGAAATTCGTGACCAGCAACAGATTGGCGCGCAAGCAGGGCGAATGAACGCCAATATGCCGGCGTCTGGTCCCGTCAGATATCTTCCAGCAACGGATAGGGCAGCGGCTCGAGCGTGAGTGGCACGGCCGGTGCCGTGCCCACCTGCAGGGGCTGTTGCGCGGCCGAGGTTTGCAGCGACACGATCGCGTCCACGCCGCCGCCAGGCGCGCGGGCGGCCTGTACGACGGTGCCGCAGGGCTGCGTGGGGTCTGCGGTGGCAAACACTTCGGCGCCCGCGGCGATATCGACGTCGGTCGTGGCGTGCGCCACATAGGCGCGGCGCTTGAGCGTGCCGCGGAACTGGCTGCGCGCGACCACCTCTTGCCCGGGGTAGCAGCCTTTTTGGAAGTTCACGCCGCCCACGGACTCGTAGTTGAGCATCTGCGGCACAAAGGCCTGGGCCACGGGGGCGCTCAGCGTGGCCACGCCGCTGCGCACCTCGCTCCAGAGCCATAGCGCGGTGCTCAGCGCCGGGCCTGCCGGTGCGGGGTCGGTCGCCGGTGCGAGCCAGAGCGCGCGCGGCTGGCCTGCGGCGGGGTACAGGTGCACCAGGGTGGCGGCGCCGACGTCGGCCCGGGTCCACGCGGGCTGCGCGCCGTCGGCAGCGGCCGGGACCGCGTCGCCCGCGAGCCCGTAGAGGGCATGGTCTGCGCTGGCGTCGCTCAGCCGGGCCTTGGCGCGCAGCACGAACATGCTCAGGCGCGCGAGCGTGGGGGCCAGCAGGTCGCGGCTACAGACCAGCAGCAGCTCGGTGGGGTTGCGCCGGAAACCGATGAAGCTCGCCTGCATGCGCCCCTTGGCCGAAAGGAACGCGGCCAGGCGCGCTTGCTGCATGCCGAGCAGGGCAAAGTCCTGCGTCAGCTGGCCATGCAGGAAGGCGGCCGCGTCCTCGCCCGCCACGCGGATCACGCCGAGATGGGGCAGGGGAGCAACACCGTTCAAAGGAGCGTTCACGGGTTCAGTCATCGCTCAATTATGATGCCCGCTTCGCTTTCCCATTCGGTTCTCCATGGCGCTGCGCACGGCCCACGGCGCGTGCAACGGGCGCAATCCCCGAGATCGGGACAGCGCGGAACGGGCTCTGCCGGGCCGCCGGGCTCGCCCCCTTGAGGGGGGTGGCGCCGCACGCGGCTCGCGGGTGTTTCATCTCCACATCAAACAGGCGGCAGGTCGTGCGACGTTTACTGGTTGGGTTCCTATTGGCCTTGCTCGCCGCGGGCGCTGCGCTCTGGTGGTGGCTGCACCAGCCCCTGTGGGCGGGCACCGAGGCGCTGGAACTGGCCATCGAGCCCGGCACCACGCCGCGCGGCGTGGCCCGCGGCGTGGTGGCGGCGGGCGCGTCGGCCGACGCGCGCCTGCTCTACGCCTGGTTCCGTTTCTCCGGCCAGGACCGGGCGATCAAGGCGGGCAACTATGAGATTCCCCCGGGGACGACGCCCATCGGCCTGCTGCAGAAGCTGGTGCGCGGCGAGGAGGCGCTGCGCGCGCTGACGCTCGTCGAGGGCTGGAACTGGCGCCAGCTGCGCCAGGCGCTGGCCCGGGAGACGCTGCTTCGGCCCGACTCCGCCCATCTCGGCGACGCCGCGCTGATGGCGCAGCTGGGCCGCCCCGGCGTGGCGCCGGAGGGGCGTTTCTTTCCCGACACCTACACCTACGCCAAGGGCTCGAGCGACATCGCGCTGCTGCGCCGCGCGCTGCACGCCATGGACCGCCACCTGGCGTCCGCCTGGGCGCAGCGCGCCGCGGACACGCCGTTGCAGTCCGCGGACCAGGCGCTGATCCTGGCGAGCATCGTCGAAAAGGAAACCGGCCAGGCCGGCGACCGCCACCGGATTGCCGGCGTGTTTGCCAACCGCCTGCGGCAGGGCATGCTGCTGCAAACCGACCCCACGGTGATTTACGGCCTGGGCGAGAAGTTCGACGGCAACCTGCGCCGCAGCGATTTGCAGAGCAAAACGCCGTGGAACACCTACGTCCGTGCCGGCCTGCCGCCCACGCCGATCGCCATGCCCGGCAAGGCCGCGCTGCTGGCCGCCGTGCAACCCGCGCCGACGCAGGCGCTGTACTTCGTCGCCCGGGGCGACGGCAGCAGCCATTTCAGCGCCTCGCTGGAGGAGCACAACCGCGCCGTGAACCGCTATCAGCGGGGGCGGTAGTGCGCCGGCAGATTCAACCCAGGGCTCCCATGTCACGATCCGGTTTGTTCATTACGTTTGAAGGCATAGACGGCGCGGGCAAGTCCTCGCACGTCGAGGGCCTGGCCGCCGCCTTGCGCGCCCAGGGCCGCCAGGTCACCGTGAGCCGCGAGCCGGGCGGCACCCCGCTGGCGGAAAGGCTGCGCACGCTGCTGCTCGGCGAGACCATGGACGCGCTCACCGAATCCCTGCTGGTCTTTGCCGCCCGCCGCGACCACCTGCGCTGCGTCATCGAGCCCGCGCTGGCGCGCGGCGACGTGGTGCTCTGCGACCGCTTCACCGACTCGAGCTTTGCCTACCAGGGCGCGGGGCACGGGGTCGATTTCGGGGTGCTCGCAAAATTGGAGCGCATGGTGCAAACGGACCTGGTGCCCGGCGCCCGGGCCATGCGCGAGCCGGATCTGACGCTGTGGTTCGACATCGCCCCCGAGTTGGCCGCCGACCGACTGGCCGGCGCGAGCGTTCCCGACCGCTTCGAGGCCCAGCCCCTGGAGTTCTTTCGCCGCGTGGCGCAGGGCTACGCGCAGCGCGCCGCGGCCGCCCCGCAGCGCTTTGCGCGCCTGGACGCCGCGCAGGACCGCGACCGGGTGTGGCAGCAGCTCAGCAGCGTGCTGGTGCGCAGGGGCTGGCTGGCGAGCATGGCCGCTGCGCAAGAGGGGCTGGAATGAGCGCCGCCAGCGCCCCGGCGCCCTGGATCGCTGCGCAGCGCAGCCGTTTGCTGGCGCAGCGCGGCCATGCCTGGCTGCTCCAGGGGCCCTCGGGTCTGGGGCAGTACGCGCTGGGAATGGAGCTGGTGCGCGCCTGGCTGTGCGATGCGCCGACTGCGGATGGCGCCTGCGGCGCCTGCGGCAGCTGCCACGCCATCGACGTGCGCACGCACGCCGACCTGTGCGTGCTGATGCCCGAGGTGCAGATGCTGGCGCTGGGCTGGCCGTTGTCGGAAAGGGACCAGGCCGAGATCGACGACAAGAAGCGCAAGCCCAGCCGGGAGATCCGCGTCGAGGCCCTGCGCGACGCCGTCGAGTTCGCCCAGCGCACCAACGCCCGCGGTCGCGGCAAGGCGGTGCTGGTGTACCCGGCCGAGCAGATGAACACCATCGCGGCGAACACGCTGCTCAAGACGCTGGAGGAGCCGCCCGGCGAGATGCGCTTCGTGCTCGCGAGCGAGGCCGCGCGGCAGCTGCTGCCCACCATCCGCAGCCGCTGCCTGGGCCACCGCATGCTCTGGCCCGCGGAGGCGGACATGCTCGACTGGTTGCAGGCGCAGGGCGTCGCGCGCGCGGCGGCCGTCGCCTTCCTGCGTGCTGCGGGCGGGCGGCCCGACGACGCATTGGCGTTGGCGCAATCGGGCCGCAGCCCGGATGCCTGGTCGGCGCTGCCGCAGGCCGTGGCGCGCGGGAGTGTGGCGGCGTTCGCAGACTGGGCGCCGGCGCAGGCGATCGACGCGCTGCAAAAGCTCTGCCACGACCTGCTCGCGGCCAGCGTGGGCGCCGCGCCACGCTACTTTGCGCCCGCGGACCTGCCCGCAGCGCCGCCGCTGGCCGCGCTGAGCCGCTGGTCGCGCGCGCTGGCGCAGGCGGCGCGCACGGCGCAGCACCCGTTCAATGCGGGCCTGATGCTGGAAGCGCTTGTCGCCCAGGCGCGAAACACCCTACACTCCAAGCACCCGACCGCCGCTTCGCCAGCTCCGCAATCCCCATGAACAGCCCATCCACCGCGCCCCGGCCCAGCGTCATCCAGTTGGCCATCAAGGAAAAGGCCGCCCTGTACGCGGCCTACATCCCGTTTTTCACCGAAGGGGGCATCTTCGTTCCCACCCACCGGGAGTACAAGCTGGGCGACGATGTCTACGTGCTGCTGATGCTGCCCGATGACACGCAGCGCTACCCGGTGGCGGGCCGCGTGGCCTGGGTGACGCCGGCACGGGCGGCGGGCAACCGCTCGCAAGGGGTGGGAATCCATTTCCCCAAGGACGAGAAGTCGCGCGCGCTGAAGATCAAGATCGAAGGAATGCTGGGCACGGCGCTGGGCACCGACCGCGCGACGCAGACCCTCTGATCCCGGTCGTTTCCGCCATTGGCGGATCGGCCTCCCTTGTCCCGAAGCGCATGTTCACCGATTCGCACTGCCATCTGAATTTTCCGGAGCTGTCCAGCCAACTGCCCGCGATCCGCGAGGCCATGGCGCAGGAGAAGGTCGATCGGGCGCTGTGCATTTGCACGCTCATGGAGGACTTCGAGGGCGTGCACGCGCTGGCCATGGCGCACGACAACTTCTGGTGCACGGTGGGGGTGCACCCCGACAACGAGGGGGTTGCCGAGCCCACGGTGCAGGACCTGCTGGCCTGCGCCGCGCGGCAGCGCGTGCTCGCCATCGGCGAGACGGGGCTCGACTACTACGGCCTGCAAGAGCGCAAGGGCGGCCGCGCAGTCGCCGACCTGCAGTGGCAGCGCGATCGCTTTCGCACGCATATCCGCGCGGCGCGCGCCTGCGCCAAGCCGCTGGTCGTGCACACGCGCAGCGCGTCCGGGGACACGCTGGCGATCCTGCGCGAGGAGGGGGAGGACGGGGCCGGCAACCGGGCCGGCGGCGTGTTTCACTGCTTCACCGAATCGCTGCAGGTGGCCCGCGCGGCGCTCGATCTGGGCTACTACATCTCGTTCTCCGGAATCGTGACCTTCAAGAACGCGCAGGATCTGCGCACGGTGCTGGCCTTCGTTCCGCTGGAGCGCATGCTCATCGAGACCGACAGTCCCTACCTCGCGCCCGTGCCCTACCGGGGCAAGACGAACAACCCGTCGTACCTGCCGCACGTGGCCCGGCAGGTGGCGCAGACCCGGGGCCTGGCGCTGGAAGCGGTGGCCGAGGCCACGAGCCGCAACTTCGACCACCTGTTCCGGCCCGGGGTGCCGGCATGAGCCTGCGCCGGCGCCCGGTATGGCTGGCGCTGACGCTGGCGCTGCTGGCGGCGCGCACCCGCGCGGGCGCGCACGAGGACTTTTTCGTCGCCATCCTGCGCGATGACGGCGACGCCATCACGGCGCTGCTGCGCCGCGGGTTCGACCCTGACACGCGCAACGCCCAGGGTCAGGTGGGGCTCACGCTGGCGCTGCGCGCGAACGCGCCCCGGGCCTTCGCGGCCTTGCTCGCAGCGCCCCAGGTGAACGTGGAGGCGCGCAACGCGCAGGACGAGAGCCCGCTCATGATGGCCGCGATCAAGGGCAACGTCCAGGCCGTCCAGGCCCTGCTGGCACGCGGCGCGGACGTGAACAAAACCGGCTGGGCGGCGCTGCACTATGCGGCCTCGGGGACCGTGCCCGGGCATCTGGAGATCATCGGCCTGCTGCTGGAAAACCATGCCTACATCGACGCCGAATCGCCCAACGGCACGACGCCGCTCATGATGGCCGCGCGCTACGGGTCGATCGATGCCGTGCAGCGCCTGCTCGAGGAAGGGGCCGACCCGACGCTCAAGAACCAGCAGGGTCTGAGTGCCGTGGATTTTGCGCTGCGCGTGGCCCGCCAGGACGTGGCCGAAAACATCGCCGCCGCCATACGGCGCCGCCAGCCCAACCGGGGCCGGTGGTAGGCGCCGCTGCGCCGCGGGTTCGACCCTGACACGCGCAACGCCCGGGGTCAGGTGGGGGGCTTACGTTGGCGCTGCGCGCGAACGCGCCCCGGGCCTTCGCGGCCTTGCTCGCAGCGCCCCAGGTGAACGTGGAGGCGCGCAACGCGCAGGACGAGAGCCCGCTCATGATGGCCGCGATCAAGGGCAACGTCCAGGCCGTCCAGGCCCTGCTGGCACGCGGCGCGGACGTGAACAAAACCGGCTGGGCGGCGCTGCACTATGCGGCCTCGGGGACCGTGCCCGGGCATCTGGAGATCATCGGCCTGCTGCTGGAAAACCATGCCTACATCGACGCCGAATCGCCCAACGGCACGACGCCGCTCATGATGGCCGCGCGCTACGGGTCGATCGAGGCCGTGCAGCGCCTGCTCGAGGAAGGGGCCGACCCGACGCTCAAGAACCAGCAGGGTCTGAGCGCCGTGGATTTTGCGCTGCGCGTGGCCCGCCAGGACGTGGCCGAAAACATCGCCGCCGCCATACGGCGCCGCCAGCCCAACCGGGGCCGGTGGTAGGCGCCGCTGCGCCGCTTCACGCCGGCGCCGCGGTGTCCCCGGATAGCGGGCGCGCCTGAAGGCGCGCGTACAGGCCGCCGCGCGCCATCAGCGCGGCGTGCGTTCCCTGCTCGGCGATGCGTCCGCGGTCCATGACGACGACCCGGTCCGCGTGCTCGATGGTCGACAGGCGGTGCGCGATGACCAGGGTGGTGCGCCCCTGCATCAGGCGCTGCAGGGCGTCTTGCACCAGGCGCTCGGATTCGGTGTCGAGCGCCGAGGTGGCCTCGTCCAGGATCAGGATCGGCGCGTCCTTGTAGAGAGCGCGCGCTATCGCCAGCCGCTGGCGCTGTCCGCCGGACAAGCGGGCCGCGTTGTGCCCCAGCTCCGTGTGCATCCCCTGCGCGAGCGTGGCCACGTGCTCCGCCAGATTTGCCGCGGCCAGGCACGCGTGCACGCGCGCTTCATCCACGGCCTGCCCCAGCGCCACGTTCGCGGCGATGCTGTCGTTGAACATCACCACATCCTGGCTGACCATGGCAAATTGCGCGCGCAGCGAGCGCAGATCCCAGTCGGGCAGGGCCTGTCCATCGACCCGGACCGTTCCCGACGTCGGCAGCACGAAGCACGTGAGCAGATTCACCAGCGTGCTCTTGCCCGCGCCGGAGGGGCCGACCAGGGCGACGATTTCACCGGGATCGACGCGCAGGCTCACCCGGTCCAGCGTGGGCACGCGCTGCGCGCCGAAGGCCACGCTCACGTCCTCGAACGCGAGCGCGCCGCGCACGCGCCCGGCCCGGTGCTGCCCGCCGGTTTCGGCGGGCGTGCCGTCGAGCAGGCCCAGCCCGCGCTCCAGCGCGGCGACGCCGCGCGTCACGGGACTGGCCACGTCGGCCAGCCGCCGGATGGGCGCGATGAGCATGAGCATGGCCGTGATGAACGCGACGAAGCCGCCCACGGTGAGATACCGGGCCGCGGCCGGGTCCTGGCTCTGCCACAGGGCGATGCAGATCACCACCGAGAGCGCGGCGGCGACCAGCAGCTGTGTCAGCGGCGTCATGGCCGCGGAGGCAATCGTCGATTTGATGGCCAGCCGCCGCAGGCTCTGGTTCAGGTCGGCAAACCGCCGCGCCTGGTCCGCCTGCGCGCCGTGCAGGCGGACTATGCGGTGCGCCAGCACGTTCTCTTCCACCACGTAGGCGAGCTCGTCGGTCGCCTGCTGGCTGCTTTTGGTCAGCTGGTACAGCCGCCGGGACAGGGTTTGCATGATGACGGCAACGCCCGGAACCACCACGGCGACGATCAGCGTGAGCTGCCAGTTCAGGTACAGCAGGTAGAGCAGCAGCGCCGCCAGCGTGAACCCGTCGCGCGCCAGGCCCAGCAGCGCCTGCACGATCTGCGTGGCGCCGGTCTGCACCTCGTACACCACGGTGTTCGACAGCGCGCTCGCGGAGTGGCGCGAGAACAGCCCCATCTCGGCCGCCAGGATCCGCTCGAACAGGGTCTGGCGCAGGGTCAGCATGCCGTCGTTGGCGATGCGCGTCAGCGCGTACTGGCCCACGAAATGCGCCACTCCACGCACCAGGAACACCCCCAGGATGGCCAGGGGCACGGTCCACAGCGGCAGGCTGCCCTGCGTGAAGCCGCGGTCGAGCAAGGGTTGCAACAGAGCGGGGATGAGCGGCTCGGTCAGCGCACCCACGAGCGTCGCGGTGATGACCAGGCCCCAGGCCAGCGGCTGGCCGCCAAAGTAGCCGGACAAGCGTTTCAGGCGCGCGATCAGGCGGGTGGGTGGGGGGGAGTCGCTTGCAGGCGCTGCGTCCGGGTCTGGGGCTGGCATGTGGCGCGGATTCTACGGGGGCCGGCGGGGGAGCGGCGGTCCTTCGTCCGCGCGCGGGGCGGCACGTCCGGGAGAAGATCGCCGCAGGCCGCACCCCGGGCGCGCAGTTTGCCGCAAAGGCTTTCCGGTAACATGCGGGCCTGCCCTTGGGGGCTGCTCCGCACGGCTCCCGCGCAGCCGGCCCGTGCGGCCACCGTTGAAAGCCAATGATCACAGACAGAACCCCGACCCCTCCCTCTTGCGCGGCGCTGCCGCAGCGCCGCCGGCTGCTGGCCGCGCTCATCGCCGTGCCCGCGCTGCCCGCCGCATTCCCCGCTGCGGCGCAGTTTCGTGTCGAAGTGACGGGCGTGGGCCTGACCCAGCTGCCCATTGCCATCGCCGCGTTCCGGGGGGACGCGCAGGCCCCGCAAAAGATGTCCGCCATCGTCCAGGCCGACCTGGAGCGCAGCGGCCAGTTTCGCGCCGTGGACGCTGCCGCAGTCGCATTCGACGAGACCGCGCGCCCGGATCTGGCGCTGTGGCGGCAAAAGGGCGCCGATTCGCTGGTCGCGGGCAGCGTGGCGCGGCTGGCCGATGGGCGCTTCGACGTGCGCTTTCGTCTCTGGGACCTGGTCAAGGGGCAGGACCTGGGCGGACAGAGCTTCGCCGTCGGCCCCGGGGACCTGCGCCTCGTGGCGCACCGCATGGCCGACTTCGTCTACGAAAAACTCACCGGCGAGCGCGGGGTGTTCTCGACGCGCATCGCCTACGTGACCAAGGCCGGCCCGCGCTACAGCCTGTGGGTCGCCGACGCTGACGGCGAGAACGCGCAATCGGCGCTGTCCAGCCCGGAGCCCATCATCTCCCCCGCATGGTCGCCGAGCGGCGGCCAACTGGCGTACGTGTCCTTCGAGTCGCGCAAGCCGGTGGTCTACGTGCACGACGTGGCCTCGGGCCGCAGGCGCCTGATCGCCAACTTCCGCGGCTCCAACAGCGCCCCCGCCTGGGCGCCCGATGGCCGTTCGCTCGCGGTCACGCTCAGCCGCGACGGCGGCTCGCAGCTCTACACCATCGACGCGAACGGCGGCGAGCCGCGCCGGCTCATGCAAAGCGCCGGAATCGACACGGAGCCCGCGTTCTCGAGCGACGGCCGCAGCATCTATTTCGTCAGCGACCGGGGCGGGGCGCCGCAGATCTACAAGGTGGGTACCGCCGGCGGCAACGCGGAGCGCGTCAGCTTCAGCGGCAGCTACAACATCTCTCCCAGCGTCAGCCCCGACGGCCGCTGGCTGGCCTACATCTCCCGCGTCGCGGGCGCGTTCAAGCTGCACGTGATGGACCTGTCCTCCGGCGCGGTGAACGCCATCACCGAGAGCACGGCGGACGAGAATCCGAGCTTCGCCCCGAACAGCCGGCTCATCGTCTACGCCACCCAGCAGCAGGGCCGGGAAGCGCTGATGACCAGCACGCTGGACGGCAAAATCAAGGCCCGCCTGTCGGGCCAAGCCGGGGACATACGCGAACCGGACTGGGGACCGTTTCAGAAGCCGTAGATTCCCGGACACGTGGTCGAACTTTCAGGAGAAATTTGAATGATCAAACGCATTGCCCTTGCCCTCACCATGGCCGCGCTCATCGCGGGCTGCAGTTCCGGCGTGAAGCTGGACGAGGTACCCGTTGAAGACAAAACCGCAATCCCCACCCAGACCGGCGCCGACGGCGGCGCGAACGCCGGCAGCACGACCCCGGGCGGCGTGGCCGGCGTGGACCTCGACCAGTCGGCACGCGCCGCCGCTGCCGCCGGCCCCGTGGGGGTGGCGCGCATCGTGTACTTCGACTACGACAGCTACGTCATCCGGCCCGAGTTCCAGCCGCTCATCGAAGCGCATTCGCGCTACCTGCAGGCCGCGGGCAACCGCAAGCTCATGCTCGAAGGCCATACCGACGAGCGCGGAGGCCGCGAATACAACCTGGCGCTGGGGCAGAAACGCGCGGAGGCCGTGCGCCGCGCGCTGGGCCTGCTGGGCGTTCCCGAACGCCAAGTGGAGGCCGTGAGCTTTGGCAAGGAAAAACCGGCGGTCCAGGGCAGCACGGAAGACGTGCACGCGCAAAACCGCCGCGTCGAACTGTCCTACCGCTGATGCGCGCCCCTTTCTCCCCCGCGCGCAAAGCACTGGCAGCGCTCGTGCTGTCGGTGGGCCTGCTGCCATCGGGCCACGCGGCGCTGTTCGAAGATGGCGAGGCACGCCGGGCGATCCTGGAAATGCGCCAGCGCGTTGACGGAATGCAGCAGGCGCAGCAGCGCTCGGCAGAGGAACTGCGCCGGCTGGGCGAAGAAAACGCCCAGCTGCGCCGCAGCCTCCTCGATTTGCAGGCGCAGATCGAATCCCTGCGCGCAGAGCAGGCGAAGCTCAACGGCCAGAACGAGCAATCGCTGCGCGACCTGGGCGAACTCCAGCGCCGGCAAAAGGACATCGCCCAAGGGGTTGACGACCGCCTGCGCCAGTTCGAGCCGCTGCGGGTGAACCTCGACGGCCAGGAGTTTCAGGCCGATCCGGCGGAAAAGCGCAGTTTCGAAGCCGCCCTGGCGACGTTCCGCTCGGGCAAGTTCCCGCAGGCGACTGCGGCTTTCAGCGCATTTCTGCAGCAGTACCCGCGCAGCGGCTTCCTGCCTTCGGCGCGTTTCTGGCTGGGCAACGCGCAGTACGCGACGCGCGAGTACAAGGAAGCGATCGGCCAATTCCGGCAGCTGCTCGCCGAGACGCCGGAGCACGCGCGCGCGCCCGAGGCCGCCCTGTCGATCGCCAACTGCCAGGTCGAGCTCAAGGACGCGCGCGCGGCGCGCAAGACGCTGGAAGACCTGGTGCGCACCTACCCGCATTCCGAGGCCGCGGGCGCGGCCAAGGAGCGCCTTGCGCGCCTGAAGTGATCCCCGGCGCAGCGTCCTCGCTCGCGCCCGCGGCGTCCGACGACGCCGCGCTCGCGCGCCGCTTTGGCGGCCTGCAGCGGCTCTACGGCGACGTGGGCGCGGACCGGATTCGCCGCGCCCACGTCGCCGTGGTCGGCATCGGCGGCGTCGGCTCCTGGGCCGCCGAGGCCCTGGCGCGCAGCGGGGTCGGGCAGATCACGCTGATCGACCTCGACCACGTGGCCGAGTCGAACATCAACCGCCAGATTCAGGCCCTGACCGACACCGTGGGCCAGGCCAAGGTCCTGGCGATGCGCGCGCGGATCGCCCAAATCCACCCCGCCTGCCGGGTCCACTGCGTCGAGGAATTCGTCGAAGCGCAAAACTGGCCGGGCCTGCTCGAGATGCCCGTTGACGCCGTCATCGACGCCTGCGACCAAGTCCGGGCCAAGGTGGTCATGGCCGTGTGGGCCCAGGCCACGGGCGTCGTGCACATCACCGCGGGGGCTGCGGGCGGCAAGCGGCACGCGCACCGGGTTGAAATCGACGACCTCGCGCACAGCACGCACGACCCGCTGCTCGCGCAACTGCGCCGCCAACTGCGCACGCAGCACGGCGCGGCGCGCGCGGGCAAAGAGATCGGGGTCACCGGCGTCTTCAGCCGGGAGGCGGTCGCGCCCGCGCATGCAGCGTGCAATACCGTGGGCGACGGCTCGCTGAACTGCCACGGCTACGGCTCGGTCGTCGCGGTCACGGCGACGTTCGGACAATGCGCGGCCGGATGGGTGCTCGACCGGTTGGCCACAGGAGCCGGGCTATAATCGAGAGCTTTTCGGCAGGCTGCCTTGGCAGCGAGCAGCGATCGGGACGTTAGCTCAGTCGGTAGAGCAGCGGACTTTTAATCCGTTGGTCACAAGTTCGAACCTTGTACGTCCTACCAAAGTAATTCTATTTGGCCGCTCCCGGCAAACTTCATCGGAGCGCTGCCCGCGCGCGGCGGGCCTTGCGCTCAGCGCGGCAGGTCGGAGTAACCCATCAGAAACTCGTCCACCGCACGCGCCGCCTGCCGGCCCTCGCGGATGGCCCAGACCACGAGCGACTGGCCGCGGCGCATGTCGCCGGCGGCGAACACCTTGGGGACGTTGGTGGCGTAGCCGCCGTGGAAATCGGTGCCCGCGCGCGCATTGCCGCGCGCGTCCTTGTCCACGCCAAAGGCCTCGAGCACGGGGGCCACGGGGCCGACAAAGCCCATGGCGAGCAGCACGAGGTCGGCTGGCAGGATTTTTTCGGACCCGGGGCTCTCGAGCATCTTGCCGTCCTTGAACTCCACGCGCACGGTCTTGACGCCGCTGAGCCGGCCCTTTTCGCCGACGAACTCCTTGGTGGCGATGGCGAATTCGCGCGTGCAGCCTTCCTCGTGGCTGGAACTGGTGCGCAGCTTGAGCGGCCAGTAGGGCCAGGTCAGCGCGCGGTTTTCTTCCCGGGGGGGGGCGGGCAGCAGCTCGAATTGCGTGACGCTCGCGGCGCCATGGCGGCGGCTGGTTCCCACGCAGTCGCTGCCGGTGTCGCCGCCGCCGATCACGACGACGTGCTTGCCGTCGGCGCGCAGCTGCCCCTTGAGCTTGTCGCCCGCGTTCACCTTGTTTTGCTGCGGCAGGAACTCCATGGCGAAGTGGACGCCGTCGAGCTCGCGCCCGGGAATGGGCAGATCCCGCGACTGCTCGGCGCCGCCGGCGAGCAGCACGGCGTCGAAATCGGCGAGCAGTTGCCCGGGCGCCAGGTTTTCCCGGGCCCCGTTGTTGACTTTCGATCCCTTGCCCAGTCCCTGCGTGGCCGCGCCGACGAAGACCCCCGTGCGCAGGGTCACGCCCTCGGCCTGCATTTGCCCGATGCGCCGGTCGATATGCGCCTTCTCCAGCTTGAAATCCGGGATTCCGTAGCGCAGCAGGCCGCCCGCGCGGTCGTTCTTCTCGAACAGCGTGACGTCGTGGCCCGCGCGTGCGAGCTGCTGCGCCGCGGCCATTCCGGCCGGTCCGGACCCCACGACGGCGACCTTTTTGCCGCTCCTGTGCCGGGCCACGCGGGGCTGCACCCAGCCCTCCTGCCAGGCGCGGTCGATGATCGCGTGTTCGATGGATTTGATCCCCACCGGGTCGGCGTTCACGTTCAGCACGCAGGCCGCCTCGCAGGGCGCGGGGCAGATGCGGCCCGTGAACTCGGGGAAGTTGTTCGTGCTGTGCAGCACCTCGGACGCGTTCTTCCAGTCGGCGTGGTAGACCAGATCGTTGAAGTCCGGAATGACGTTGTTCACCGGGCAGCCGTGGCTGCAAAACGGCGTTCCGCAGTCCATGCAGCGCGCGCCCTGCTGGCGGCTCTGGTCCTCGTCCAGGCCGATGACGAATTCCTTGTAATGCCCGAGTCGCTCGGCGACAGGCGTATAGCCTTCTTCGACGCGCGCGTACTCCATGAAGCCTGTGGTCTTTCCCATTGCGTGGTCCTTATCCATGAATGCCTGTGCAGAGCGCACACGGGTTCTTACTTGGCGCAAGCCAGCTGCGCCAGCGCAGGGGTGGCGGGTTCTTCGGGCAATTTGCGGGCGTGCATTTCGGCCAGCGCGCGCTTGTATTCGGTCGGGAAGACCTTGACGAATTTGCTGCGCGACGCGGGCCAGTTGTCCAGCAGTTCGCGCGCGCGCTTGCTGCCGGTCCAGCGGTTGTGCTCCGCGAGCAGCCTCTTGAGCTGCGCCTCGTCGGTCTGGCCCTGGTGCCAGATTGCACGGGGCACCGTGGCCTCTTGTTCGGTCGCGGGCAGGATGCGTTCGAGCGCGACCATCGCCAGGTTGCAGCGGGTGTCGAAGCGGCCGTCCTCGTCGTACACGTAGGCCACGCCGCCGCTCATTCCGGCGGCGAAGTTGCGGCCGGTCTTGCCGAGCACCAGCACCGTTCCGCCCGTCATGTATTCGCAGCCGTGGTCGCCCGTGCCTTCGACCACGGCCGTGGCGCCCGACAGGCGCACGGCAAAGCGCTCGCCGGCGACGCCGCTGAAGAAGGCCTCGCCCGCGGTGGCGCCGTACATCACGGTGTTGCCGACGATGGTGTTGTGCAGCGCGTCGCCGCGAAAGTCGATGCTCGGGCGCACGATGATGCGGCCGCCGGACAGGCTCTTGCCGGTGTAGTCGTTCGCGTCGCCGATCAGGTACAGCGTGATTCCGCGCGCGAGGAAGGCGCCGAACGACTGGCCGCCCGTGCCCTCAAGCTGTATGCGGATGCTGTCGTCGGGCAGGCCCTCGGGGTGCACGCGGGTCAGCGCGCCCGAGAGCATGGCGCCCACGGAGCGGTTCACGTTGCGCACCAGCTCGATGAATTGCACGCGCTCACCCTTTTCGATGGCCGGCCGGCTGCGCTCGATGAGCCTGCGGTCCAGCGTGTTCGCGATGTTGTGCTCCTGCTGCTGCACGTGCAGGCGCGGCACGTCGGCGGGCACGTCGGCTTGGGCAAACAGGCGGCCGAAGTCCAGGCCGCGCGCCTTCCAGTGTTCCAGGCCCTGGCGCACGTCGAGCAGGTCGCTGCGGCCGATGAGTTCGTCGAACCGGCGCAGGCCCAGCTGGGCCATGATCTGGCGCACTTCTTCGGCGACGAAGAAGAAGAAGTTCACCACGTGCTCGGGCTTGCCCGAGAACTTCCTGCGCAGCGCCGGGTCCTGCGTGGCCACGCCCACGGGGCAGGTGTTCAGATGGCATTTGCGCATCATGATGCAGCCCTCGGCGACGAGCGGCGCGGTGGCGAAGCCGAATTCGTCGGCGCCGAGCAGCGCGCCGATGACGACGTCGCGGCCGGTCTTCATCTGCCCGTCGGCCTGCACGCGGATGCGCCCGCGCAGGCGGTTGAGCACCAGGGTCTGCTGGGTTTCGGCCAAGCCGATTTCCCACGGGCTGCCCGCGTGCTTGATCGAGGACCAGGGGGAGGCGCCGGTGCCGCCGTCGTGCCCGGCGATCACGACGTGGTCGCTCTTGCACTTGGCGACGCCCGCGGCGATCGTCCCCACGCCCACTTCGGACACCAGCTTGACGCTGATGCTCGCGTGCGGCGCGACGTTCTTCAGGTCGTGGATCAGCTGCGCCAAGTCTTCGATCGAGTAGATGTCGTGGTGCGGCGGGGGCGAGATCAGGCCCACGCCGGGAACGCTGTGGCGCAGCCGGCCGATGTAGTCGGACACCTTGCCGCCGGGCAGCTGGCCGCCTTCGCCAGGCTTGGCGCCCTGCGCCATCTTGATCTGGATCTGGTCGGCCGACGTGAGGTACTCGGCCGTGACGCCGAAGCGGCCCGAGGCCACCTGCTTGATGCGGCTGCGCAGCGAGTCGCCGTCGTGCAGCGGCAGGTCGACCTCGACGTTCTCGGCGCCGATCACGCTCTTGAGCGAGTCGCCCTTGCGGATCGGTATGCCCCGCAGTTCGTTGCGGTAGCGCGCCGCGTCCTCACCGCCTTCGCCGGTGTTGCTCTTGCCGCCGATGCGGTTCATGGCCACGGCCAGCGTGGCGTGCGCCTCGGTGGAGATGGAGCCCAGCGACATGGCACCGGTGGCAAAGCGCTTGACGATTTCCTGCGCGGGCTCGACTTCGTCGATCGGGATCGCCCGGGCGGGGTCGGTCCTGAATTCGAACAGGCCGCGCAGCGTCATGTGGCGCCGGCTCTGGTCGTTGATGATCTGCGCGTATTCCTTGTACGTGTTCCAGTGGTTGGCGCGCGTGCTGTGCTGCAGCTTGGCGATCGCGTCGGGCGTCCACATATGCTCTTCACCGCGCGTGCGCCAGGCGTATTCACCGCCCGCGTCGAGCATGCTGGCGAGCAGCGGGTCGGCGCCAAAGGCCGCCTGGTGCATGCGGATGGCTTCTTCGGCGATCTCGAAAACGCCCATGCCTTCGACCCGGCTGGCGGTTCCGTTGAAGTACTTGCGCACGGTCCCGGTGTTCAGGCCGATGGCCTCGAACAGCTGGGCGCCGCAGTAGCTCATGTAGGTGCTCACGCCCATCTTGGACATGATCTTCGAGAGCCCCTTGCCGATCGCCTTGACGTAGTTGCCGATCGCCTTTTCGGCGGACAGCGCGCCCCCCGGATCCGGGTGCATGGCGGCCAGCGTTTCCAGCGCAAGGTAGGGGTGCACGGCCTCGGCGCCGTAGCCGGCGAGCACGGCAAAGTGGTGCACCTCGCGCGCGGTTCCGGTCTCGACCACCAGGCCCGCCGTGGTGCGCAGGCCCTCGCCCACCAGATGCTGGTGTATCGCGGACAGCGCGAGCAGCGCGGGGATCGCCACCTGCGTGGCGCTGAGCGCGCGGTCGCTGACGATCAGGATGTTCGCGCCGCCCCGGATCGCGTCCACCGCCTGCGCGCACAGCGAGGCCAGCTTCGCCTCCACGCCCGCGTGGCCCCAGGCCAGCGGGTAGGTGATGTCGATGACGGCGCTCTTGAACTTGCCGTTCGTGTGGCGTCCGATGTCGTGCAGCTTGGCCATGTCGGCAAAGTCGAGAACGGGCTGGCTCACCTCCAGGCGCATCGGCGGGTTCACCTGGTTGATGTCCAGCAGGTTGGGCTTGGGGCCGATGAAGCTGTTGAGCGACATCACGATGGCCTCGCGGATCGGGTCGATCGGCGGGTTCGTCACCTGCGCGAAGAGCTGCTTGAAGTAGTTGTACAGCGGCTTGTTCTTGCCCGAGAGGACGGCCAGCGGGCTGTCGTTGCCCATCGAGCCGATGCCTTCCTCGCCGTTCCTGGCCATGGGCGCCATCAGGAACTGGATGTCCTCCTGCGTGTAGCCAAAGGCCTGCTGGCGCTCGAGCAGCGCCAGCGTGGCAGACTGCGGCGCCGCGGTGCCGGGAGCGGTTTCTATGCTGTCGAGCTTGATGCGCAGGTTCTCGATCCACTGCTTGTAGGGCTTGGTGTTGACGATGTTCGCCTTGAGCTCGTCGTCGTCGATCATGCGGCCCTGCTCCAGATCGATGAGGAACATCCGGCCGGGTTGCAGGCGCCACTTGCGCACGATCTTGTTCTCGGGAATGGGGAGCACGCCCGATTCCGAGCCCATGATCACCAAGTCGTCGTCGGTGATGCAGTAGCGCGAAGGACGCAGGCCGTTGCGGTCCAGCGTGGCGCCGATCTGGCGGCCGTCGGTGAACACGATGGACGCGGGGCCGTCCCAGGGCTCGAGCATGGCCGCGTGGTACTCGTAGAACGCGCGGCGGCGCTCGTCCATCGTGCCGTGCTGCTCCCAGGGCTCGGGGATCATCATCATCACGGCCTGGCTGATGGGGTAGCCGGCCATGGTCAGCAACTCCAGGCAGTTGTCGAACGTGGCCGTGTCCGACTGGTCCGCAAAGCTGATCGGGTAGAGCTTGTGCAGATCGGCCGCGAGAACGGGCGAGGCCATCACGCCCTCGCGCGCCTTCATCCAGTTGTAGTTGCCCTTGACGGTGTTGATTTCACCGTTGTGCGCCACGTAGCGGTACGGGTGCGCCAGAGGCCATTCGGGAAACGTGTTCGTGGAAAAGCGCTGGTGTACCAGGCCGAGCGCCGAGACGCAGCGTGCGTCCTGCAGATCCAGATAGTAGGTCGCGACCTGGTCGGCGAGCAGCAGGCCCTTGTAGACCACGGTGCGGCTGCTCATGCTCGGAACGTAGTATTCCTTGCCGTGCTCGAGGCGCAGCGCCTGGATGGCGGCGCTCGCGGTCTTGCGGATCACGTACAGCTTGCGCTCGAGCGCGTCCTGCACGATCACGTCGCTGCCGCGGCCAATGAACACCTGGCGCAGGATGGGCTCCTTCTTGCGCACCGCGGGCGACATGGGCATGTCGCGGTTCACCGGCACGTCGCGCCAGCCGAGCAGCACCTGGCCTTCGGCCCGGATGGCGCGCTCCATCGCCTGCTCGCAGGCCAGGCGCGACGCGTGCTCCTTGGGCAGAAAAATCATTCCCACGCCGTATTCGCCCGCAGCGGGCAGGCGCACGCCCTGCCGGGCCATTTCCTCGCGGTACAGCGCGTCCGGGAGCTGGATCAGGATGCCCGCGCCGTCGCCCATCAGCGGGTCGGCGCCCACGGCGCCGCGGTGGTCGATGTTTTCCAGGATCTTCAGCGCCTGGGTCACGATGTCGTGGCGCTTCACGCCCTTGATGTGCGCCACGAACCCGAGCCCGCAGGCGTCGTGTTCGTGGGCCGGTGAATACAGCCCGTGTTGGTGCAGATGCTCGATCTCGGCTAGCGTGGCCATGGCGCGCTCCTCGTATTTTTCGCAGGGAGTGCGAGCGTAGTGCATGGCGGCATGCTTTGGCAAATGGATCAATCGGGGTCAGATTCTTTTATGCAGCCTGGTTTGGTGCTTCCGGGTTTTATGGGGGACATATCATCGGGCGGGAAGCTGGGACGGCACACTTTGGCGCAGCAGCAGGGTGCCTTGCGCCATGCCGGAGTCCCCCGCAGTGCCTTGAGCGCGGCGTTCAGGGCGCGCCAGCCGGCGGCCTCAGCGTCATCAGCCAAGGACAGGCCGAGTTCGCGGATCTCGCCGGTTCTCAGGTGCAGCGCCTGGTACTCGGCGGTCATGGCGGGTAGCGTGATCTCCAGCGAGACTTCCCAACCGTTCTGCGACCATTCGGCCTGCACGCCACCTTCGGCGGTGGGGTAGAGACGGGGCAATGGCAGGTCGGGTGAGTGGCGAAGGCCTGCGCCAGGCGCAGCAGCGCGGCCCGGTCGGGTGCGCGGCCCTTGCCGTCCAGCCAACCATCTTGCAACTGGATGAGCTCTGCGATGCGGGTTTCGATGGTCAGAATAGTTGTCGCTTCCATGCGGCGTTGCTGCATAAGTCTTGGCTAATCGCCAGCCAGTGCGTTGAGGATAATCCGGTTCACTGTCCTCAGGAAGGCCGGACGGTCGAACCCTTCGGGATCCTTGGCCACCGGAATATCTTCCTGATCCGTCAACCATTTCGGAAAGGGTGCGATGAAAGCATGGTGATGGCCCGGCACAGTGTGGGAACGGGCGGGCACCTGTTGCTTTGCTGCGTCGAAAAGGGGGTGGGCATGGAATTCGGGTTTTGCGATCCGGTCACCGTCGATGGCGATAACCGTCAGATGGGCCATGGACAGCGGCTTTTCCGGATCGACCCCTTGAAAGACCGGCGCGACGACAACGGCCCTGCCTGTCACCAGCGGCGGGTGACGAAACGGATCTGGCGTGGGGCGCAGGTCGGGATCGTGCCGAAAGGACTGGATCAGGCGATGGAAAACCCCGGGGTCGTCGCAGAACGCAAAATCTGCACGCCGATTCTCGCGGCAATGCCGCTCGACCCGCTCCGAGGCGAACCCCGCCCCCGAGGCCAGCATAATCGTCATACCTCCAAGCGAATAGCCGACTCCGTGCACTGGCTCCGGGGCCAGATGATCACGAAACGCAGGATCCTCACGAACCGCTTTCAGTGCCTTGGCCAACTCGACATAGCGGTGATCCAGCGCCTGCGCCGTCCTGCGTCCCCCCACAAGATAATCCGCCTCATGCTGGGGTGCGATCACCACGAAACCCGTATCGGCCAGAACTTGCGCAGTCAGGTAATGGTTTCGGTAGCGCCCGCCACTGCCATGTGAAAACAACACCACTGGGTGCCGGCCTTCCCGAATCGGCGCATCCCGAGCCATCTTCGTTTCAAAAGGGCCCAGCCGCTGGGGGGTGACGGGGGCATCGCCGGGATACCAGATGCCCGCGCGCACGCCCCGGGTCGTGATCTCACGAAACCCCGCCGCATGGGCGGCGGACAGGCCGAGTCCCAGACCCAATGCGGTCAGAAGAGCCGCGCGCCAACACCGGAAGATGCGCAGCGACGGCAGGTCGTTGTTCAGACACATGATTCCGTTTTTCCTTGCAGAGCAGCGCCGACGCATAGAATGACGGCGTCCGGGTATCTACGTGGAATCCAGCGCATATACGATGAACCCATGGTGTCGTGCCATCTGGTCATAGAGACTGCGCGCAAGGCGGTTGTTCTCGTGTGTCTGCCAATAGACACGGCATGCGCCCGCCGTAAGCGCTGCTCGTTGAACCGAGTTGATGAGCGCACGAGCCAAGCCTTGTTTGCGGGCCGAGGGTTCTGTAAAAAGATCTTGCAGGTAGCACACGGGCTCGATGCGGGTGGTGCTCCGGTGGTAGAGGAAGTGCACAATACCGAGCAACTTTCGATCTACCTCGGCAACATGTGCGTAAACGGGTTCCAGCGGGTTAAAAAATCGGTCCCATGTCATTGCCGTTACGCTTTCGGGCAGCATCGTCTCACCAGATCGGCCATAGAAGGCGTTATAGCCAGTCCACAGTGGCAGCCAGGCATCATAATCTTCACGTCGAATGGAACGGATATTGATCGGGAGTTGTTTCATGAATATATTTTTACCTATCGCGTCAAAGCGTCGATGACCTCAGCCTGAAATTGACCACAGTCACCCTGCCCTACAGCGAATCAATTTCCGGCGCCTTGCGCGGCCGCCCTGCCTGTCCGCGTGCGATGCGGCGTGGCGTGAGCTTTTGCAAATCGGCGATGAATGGGGCCTCTCCCAGGGCCCATCCGCTGAGCGCCGACGCCGTTAGCGCGGCCTGTTCCTGCGGTCCGATTCCCGCCTGAACCAGGTTCGCGTAGGCCGCCTCGCGGGCAAACGGCGTGTTGCCGAGTGCCCAGTACAGCGCGTGCGGCGTGAGCAACCGGTCGTTGCGCAAACCGGTCCAGTGGCCATGGCTGGACCAGGGGTAGTCGGCCGCCTGCGCCACCAGTCCGGCCCGGACGGGGTTCAGGTCCAGATACACCATGCAGGGCAGCAGATAGCGCCCGGCCTGCAGCACGGTGCCGCGGTAGCGCCCCTCCCACAAGGTGCCGCTGCGCGCGTGGCGGCGGTTGAAATATTGCACGTAGCGCCGCCCCAGGGCCTGCATCAGCTGCGGCAGCCCGTCCTGCGTGGCGGGGGTGAGCAGCAGGTGGAAATGGTTGCCCATGAGCACATAGGCATGGACTGCGACGCCGTGCGTCCTCGCCTTGTCCGCGAGCAGCGCGCGCATCGTCTCGAAGTCCTGGTCGTCGATGAAGATCGGCTGGCGGTTGTTGCCGCGCTGTATCACATGGTGCAGATGGCCCGGCAGGGTCAGGCGCGGCAGGCGGGCCATGGTGCTTCAGCGCGCCGGGTCTTCCCCGGCGCTCGCCGCCGGGGCTGCTTCCGGGCCAAAGCGCGCGGCGAGCATTTTTTCCAGACCGAACGCGCGCAGGATGGCGTGCAGGCGCTCGGCCGCGCTGCGCTTTCTCTGGCCGGTGTAGCGGGCGATGATCAGCTCGTTCTTCAGGCTGTGTTCCCAACCGACGAGTTCCGTGACCGTGACCTGGTAGCCGCTCGCTTCCAGGTGCAGGCAGCGCAGCACGTTCGTCACTTGGCTGCCCAGTTCGCGCGTGTGCAGCGGGTGGCGCCATAGCTCGGCCAGCGGCGTGCGCGCCAGTTGCAGCGCCTTGTCCTGGCGCAGGCAGGCGGCCACTTCCGCTTGGCAGCAGGGAACGAGCACCATGGCGCGGGCCTGCTTTTGCAGACCGAAGGCGATGGCGTCGTCGGTCGCGGTGTCGCAGGCGTGCAGGGCCGTGACCAGGTCGATGCGCGCCGGCAGGGCGCCGGAATCCGCGGATTCGGCCACCGAGGCGTGGAGGAACGACATGCGCTCGAAGCCCAGCCCTTGCGCCAGGCGCCGGGAGCGCTCGACCAGTTCGGCGCGGGTTTCCACGCCGTAGATATGGCCCCGCCCCAGAGCCTTGAAGTACAGGTCGTACAGGATGAAACCCAGGTAGGACTTGCCCGCGCCGTGGTCGGCCAGGACCGGCCCCGGCCCCTGCGCCGCAAGCTCCGCGAGCAGGGGTTCGATCAGGTTGAACAGGTGGTACACCTGCTTGAGCTTGCGCCGCGAGTCCTGGTTCAGGCGCCCGTCGCGGGTGAGGATGTGCAGTTCCTTGAGCAGTTCCACCGATTGGCCCGGGCGCAGTTCCGACAGCTCGCAGGCCGCGCCCGGTGGCCCGGCGGCAGCGGCGCGCGCGCGCAATGGCTTTTGCTTCATCGCGCACCGGGCGGGCTGGGACCCACGTCCAGCGTCTGCCAGCCGGGCATTCCCAGCGCTTCCAGAACCTGGATGTTGCGCTCGAAGATGCTCTGCGGTTCGGGGAACGTGGCGACCGCGCGGTCCAGGCTTTCTTCGCGCAGCAGGTGCAGGCAGGGATAGGGCGCGCGGTTGCTGCAGTTGCCCATGTCGTCGGGCGCCGTCCCGGCAAACTGGTACCGGGGGTGGAAGCTGGCGATTTGCAGCGTGCCCGCGAGCCCCATGTCTTCCAGCAGGGCCTCGGCGTCTCCGAGAAAGTCGTTGAAATCCAGAAAGTCCTGCAGGCAGTTGGCCAGCAGCAGCAGCGTGGTGTCGCGTTGCTGCGCCGACAGGGTGTCCAAGGCCGCGAGCTCGCTGCGCAAGGCGGCCAATACCCCGGCGGGGTCGTCGGCCGGGGTCACTGCATAGTGGATCAGCCCCTTGGCGTGCACGCCCTTGGCAAACGGGCAAAGGTTCAGCCCGATCACCGCCCGCTCCAGCCATTGGACCGTGTCGCGAATGACGACCGCAGCGGTCGGGGGGGATGGCTTGGCGGCGGCGTCCATGGTGGCGCTCAGGCGTAGTCCGACACCGGGATGCAGCTGCACGACAGATTGCGCTCGCCCCACAGGTTGTCCACGCGGCCCACGGGGGACCAGTATTTGTTCTTGCGCAGGCTGGCCACCGGGTAGGCCGCCGTCTCGCGCGAGTAGGGGCGTTGCCAGTCGGCGCACAACAGGCTTTCTGCGGTGTGCGGTGCGTTTTTCAGGGGGTTGTCGTCGCGCGGCCAGACGCCCGCCTCGATCTGGCGGATCTCCGCGCGGATGGCGATCATCGCGTCGATGAAGCGGTCCAGCTCGGACAGCGTTTCGCTCTCGGTGGGCTCGACCATCAGCGTGTTCGGCACCGGAAAGCTCAGCGTGGGGGCGTGAAAGCCGTAGTCGATCAGGCGCTTGGCCACGTCCTCGGCGAGCACGCCGCTGCTCTCCTTGAGGGGGCGCAGGTCCAGGATGCACTCGTGCGCCACGTGGCCGTTCGCGCTCGCGTAGAGCGTGGGGTAGTGCGCCTTCAGGCGCGCGCTGACGTAGTTCGCCGAGAGGATGGCGCTCTCGGTGGCCACGCGCAGGCCCTCGGCGCCCATCATGCGGCAGTACATCCAGCTGATCGGCAGCACGGCGGCGTTGCCCAGGGGCGCTGCGGAGACGGCCCCCACGCCGCCCGCGATGCCGGCCGTGGCATGGCCCGGCAAATAGGGCACCAGGTCCTGCACCACGCACACCGGGCCGACGCCGGGGCCGCCGCCGCCGTGCGGAATGCAGAAGGTCTTGTGCAGGTTCAGGTGGCTGACGTCGCCACCGAATTCGCCGGGCGCCGCCACGCCTACCAGTGCGTTCATGTTCGCGCCGTCCACGTACACCAGGCCACCGTGGCGGTGCACCAGGGCGCACAGTTCCTTGACCTGCGTCTCGAACACGCCGTGCGTGCTGGGGTAGGTGATCATCACCGCGGCCAAGTTGGCGCTGTGCCGCTCGCACTGCGCCTGGAGGTCGGCCAGGTCCACGTTGCCGCGGGCGTCGCAGGCGCTCACCACCACCTGCATGCCCGCCATCTGGGCGCTCGCGGGGTTGGTGCCGTGCGCGCTGCTCGGGATCAGGCAGACGGTGCGCTGCCCCTGGCCCCGGGCCCGGTGCCAGGCCCGGATGGCGAGCAGGCCCGCGTACTCGCCCTGCGAGCCCGCGTTGGGTTGCAGGCTGACCCCCGCGTAGCCGGTGGCCTGGCACAGCCAGGCGCGCAGCTGCGCGTCGAGTTCGTAGTAGCCCTGCAACTGGTCTGCGGGGGCAAACGGGTGCACGCCGGCAAACTCGGGCCAGGTGATGGGGATCATCTCGCTCGTGGCGTTGAGCTTCATGGTGCAAGAGCCCAGCGGGATCATGCTGCGGTCGAGCGCCAGGTCCTTGTCGGCCAATGCGCGCAGGTAGCGCAGCATGCCGGTTTCGCTGTGGTGCGTGTTGAAGACCGGGTGCGTCAGGTAGCTGCTGCGGCGGCGCAGTGCGGCGGGGATCAGCGGCTCCACGCCCGGTTCAAAGGCGTCGAACGCGGGCAGGTCCCGGGCGTCGCCGGCGAAGATGCGCCAGAGCAGTTCGACGTCGGCGCGCGTCGTGGTTTCGTCCAGCGAGATGCACAGCCAGTTCTCGTCGCAGACCCGCAGGTTGGCGCCCCATTGCAGCGCGCGCGCGGCGAGGGAGCGGGTCGCGTCGCCGGTCCTGAGCACCAGCGTGTCGAAGCAGTCCTGCGCGTGCAGGGGTGCGCCCAGCTGTTCCAGCCCCTTGGCCAGGATGGCGGTGTAGCTGGCCACGCGCAGCGCAATGCGCCGCAGGCCCGCCGGGCCGTGGTACACGGCGTACATGCTGGCGATGACCGCAGGCAGCGCCTGCGCGGTGCAGATGTTGGACGTGGCTTTTTCGCGCCGGATGTGCTGCTCGCGCGTCTGCAACGCCAGGCGGTACGCGGGCCTGCCATGCGCGTCCACGCTCACGCCCACGAGGCGGCCGGGCAGCGAGCGCTTGAAGGCGTCGCGGCAGGCCATATAGGCCGCGTGCGGGCCGCCCGCGCCCATGGGCATGCCAAAGCGCTGGCTGCTGCCGACGACGATGTCCGCGCCCCATTCGCCCGGGGGGCTCAGCAGGGTCAGGGCGAGCAGGTCGGCGGCGACGATGAGGGCGGCCTGCCGGGCGTGCACCTTCTGCACGTCGGCGCGCAGGTCGTCGATGCGGCCGCTGCTCGCCGGGTATTGCGCGAGCACGGCAAAGTAGTCGCCCGCGAGTGCCGCGTCCCATTCGGCGGCCGATTGCGCCAGGACCACGTCGATGCCCAGCGGGGCGGCGCGCGTGCGAATGACTTCGATGGTCTGCGGGTGCGCGTCGCCGGCGACGACGAAGCGCTCGCTGGCGGACTTTACCGAGCGCTTGGCGAGCGCCATGGCCTCGGCGGCCGCCGTGGCCTCGTCGAGCATGGACGCGTTGGCGATAGGCATGCCGGTGAGATCGCACACCATGGTCTGGAAGTTGACCAGCGCTTCCATGCGGCCTTGCGAGATTTCCGACTGATACGGCGTGTACGCCGTGTACCAGGCGGGGTTCTCCAGGATGTTGCGCTGGATGACGCCGGGCGTGTGCGTCCCGTAGTAGCCCTGGCCGATAAAGCTTTTGAGGACCCGGTTCCTCGCCGCGAGCGCCCGGAGTTCGGCCAGCGCTGCGGCTTCCGTGACCGGCGGCGGCAGGTCCATGGCGCGGCTGCGCGCGATGGATCGCGGAACGATGCTCTCGATGAGGGCGCGGCGCGAGGCCTCGCCGATCACCGCGAGCATCTGCGCTTCGTCGGCCGCGTTGATGCCGACGTGGCGGGGCAGGAATTCGGCGGCGTTTTCCAGCGCGCTGAGCGGTGCAGGGCTCTGCGGGGCGAAGGGCTGCGACATGGGGTGTGCCTGGTGGCCGGTCCGTCAGACGGTCTTGGCGTAGGCGGCGTAGGCGGCCTCGTCGAGCAGCGCGTCGAGCTCGCCGGGGTCGCTGAGCCGGACTTTGAAAAACCAGCCGGCACCGAGCGGGTCGGAGTTGGCCAGCGAAGGGTCGGCGCGCAGGGCCTCGTTCACTTCGGTGACTTCGCCCGCCACGGGCATGTAGATGTCGGCGGCGGCCTTCACGGACTCGACCACGCCGGCGACCGCTCCCTGGCCAAGGTGCTGGCCGACCTCGGGCAGGTCGACGAACACCACGTCGCCCAGCGCGTCCTGCGCGTGCACGGTGATTCCGACCACGGCCGCCGTGGTGTCGGCGGCGTTGATCCATTCGTGGTCTTTGGAGAATTTGACGGTCATGGGGAGGCTCCTTGGGAAATTGAAAATCAAAGAATGCCGCAGCGGGCGCGGACGGTGGACGGTCCTTGCACTCCGACGGGCTGTCATTTTTTGTGGCTGTCCTGGCGTGCAGAACGGGTGAAATGAACTATCGATAAATCTCGCTCCGGTTTCCCACGCGCACCACAAGGACGCCCCGGCCGACGCTGCGCGGGTCTGCCCCCGCAGCAATGCGCTCATCCATGAAATCGACGATGCGCCGTGCCATCTGCTTGTCGAGCTTGCGAAGCTGTCCCTTGGCCGAGTCGGTGTAATCAATCGTCCAGCAAGCCAAGGTCTTTCCTTACGTCAGCAGCGCCATGCACGGGTTCCTGTCCCTTGCGCACGCGCTCCAGCGTCTGCGCGGCAAGGGAGTAGTCCTCCATTTCTTCGAGGCCCTGTTCAATGAGTTCCCGCAGGTAGTACGCCTTGCTGCGCCCGGTGCGGGATGCAAGCTCGTCGAGTCTTTGCCCGGTTTCCGGGGCCAGGCGAATCGAGGTAGCCATGTTTCATCTCCGTCAATGAATACGTGCATTCATTGTATTTTGCGAAAGCAGGCCGGCATCAGGCGCCCTGACCCCGATGGCCGGTGGGCACGCGAAAGTAGTTCGCAGGAACGAAGGGCAGGGCGTGCACCTGCATGGGAACGGCCTTGCCGCGCACGATGGCGTTTACGCGCGTGCCGACGGTGGCAAGGGCCGGCGGCACGTAGCCCATGGCCACGGGCGCGTCCACCGTGGGGCCGAGCAGGCCGCTGGTGACGGCGCCGATCTTTTGGCCATCGGTGCTTTGCAGTTCGCTGTGTTCGCGCACGGGAACGCGCTCGAGCGCGCGCAGGCCCACGCGCCGGCGCGGCAGGCTGGCGGGGTCGTCGATCTGCGCCAGCACCCGGTCGGCGCCGGGAAAGCCGCCGGCGCGCGCGCCCCCGGTGCGGCGCAGCTTCGGGATCGCCCAGCCGAGCGCGGCTTCGGGCGGCGTGGTGCTGGCGTCGATGTCGTTGCCGTACAGGCACAGGCCGGCTTCCAGGCGCAGCGAGTTGCGCGCGCCCAGGCCGATGGGCAGGACCTCGGGCTGCGCCAGCAGCGCGCGCGCCAGGGTCTCGGCCTGCGCTGCCGGCAGCGAGATCTCGAAACCGTCTTCTCCGGTATAGCCGCTGCGGGTCAGGAAGCAGTCGCAGCCGGCGATGCTGTGCTTGGCACCGCGCATGAACGGCAGCCCCTCCACCCCCGGTGCCAGGCGCGCGAGCGCCGTTGCGGCCTGCGGGCCTTGCAGCGCGAGCAGCGCATGCCCGGGCAGGGGGATGAGTGCGCAGCGCGCGCCGATGCGCGCCTGGATATGCGCCATGTCGTCCGCCTTGCACGCGCCGTTGACGATGACGAAGATCCCTTCCGGCCCCTGGTTGCAGAACATCAGGTCGTCGATGATTCCGCCTGCGTCGTTGAGCAACAAGCCGTAGCGCTGCTGGCCCACGGGCAGGCCGATCACGTCCATCGGCATCAGGGACTCCAGGGCCGCAGCGGCGTCGGCGCCGACCAGGCGCAGCTGGCCCATGTGCGAGACGTCGAACAGGCCGGCGGCCTGGCGCGTGTGCCGGTGCTCGGCGAGCAGGCCGGCGGGGTACTGCACGGGCAGGCGGTAGCCGGCAAACGGCAGCATGCGGGCGCCGAGTTCGACGTGCAGCGCGTCGAGCGGCGTGGTGAGCAACGGGGGTGCGTCGGGGGTGGCGGTCAAGGCGGGCTCCAACAAGGCAGACTGCGGCCCCAAAGAGGCCACGGAAATGCCCTGCTGTCCGCTTTACCTGAGAGATTCACCGCAGCACCCTGGCTGGCCCTGCGGTTTGCTCCTTCGGTGGATGGCGCGGGCCATCTCTCTCCAGCAAGGAAACGCCCGCATCGCTGCGGGCGCTTGTCAGTCCTGGGGACCTGAGCGTTTGGCGGCTGCCTGCGCCTTCGGCGGTGCGCTGGCCCTGGCGGGGGTCTGCGGCACGCTCTCCTGACGCGGGCGATTGTAGCCAGTGTTCTGCTCCGCGAATAGCAGCCCATCGCGGGGCGGCGCAACTATTTTGCGTAGACCAGATCGCGCAATCCCAGCGAGATCCATGGCATGTAGGTGATGAGCAGCAGGCAGGCCAGAATCACGCACACGAAGGGCAGCAGATGCCGGACGATGCGGTCGAGCGGGATGCGCGCCACCGTGCAGGCGGCAAACAGGTTCACGCCAAATGGCGGCGTGATCATTCCCAGCGCCAGGTTCACCACCATGATCAGGCCGAAGTGCACCGGGTCGATACCAAAGTGCACGGCGACGGGTGCGAGGATGGGCGCGAGCACGATGATCGCGGCGCTGGTCTCGATGAACATGCCGATCACGAACAGCGCCGCGTTGATTCCCAGCAGGAAGAGCGCGGGCGATTGCAGCACGGCCTCGAGCCAGCGGCCGATGGCGTCGGGCACGCCCGCGCGCGTGATGAGGAAGGCAAACAGGCCGGCGTTGGCGATGATGAACATGATCACCGCCGACGAGAGCGCGGATTTGCGCAGGATGGCAAAGAGGGCCTGGACGCGGATCTCGCGGTAGATCACCATGCCCACGATCAGCGCGTAGAAGACGGCCATGGCCGAGGCCTCGGTGGGGGTGAAAATGCCGCCGTAGATTCCGCCCAGGATGATCACCGGCATCAGCAGCGCCCAGCCCGCCTGCCGCGTGGCGCGGCCCAGGGGCATGCGGCCATCGCCGTCGCTGCGGCCCCAGCCCTTGGCCCTGCAGTAGACCCAGACGAACAGCATCAGCGCCAGGCTGATCAGGATTCCGGGGCCAAAGCCCGCGATGAACAACTCGCCGATCGAGACCTCGGCGCTCACGCCGTACAGGATCATCGGGATGGAAGGCGGAATGACCACGCCGAGCTCGGCGCTGGTGGCCTGGAGCGCCGCCGCGTAGCTCGTGGGGTAGCCATGCCGGATGAGCGCCGGGATCAGGATCGCGCCAATGGCAAAGGTGGTGGCCACGGACGAGCCGGACACCGCGGCAAAGATCATGCAGGTGAGCACGCAGCTCATGGGCAGGCCGCCCTGCACGCCCCCCACGAGGCTCTTGGCAAACTCCACCAGCCGGCGCGAGATGCCGCCGGTCTCCATGAGGTTGCCCGCGAGGATGAAGAACGGGATCGCGGCCAGCGGAAACTTGTTGATCGACGTGAACATCTCCTTGGCGGAAATGAGCATGTTCGCGTTCGACGCCTGTATGCCGAGGATCGCGGCCAGGCCGATGGACACGGCCACCGAGACGGTGAACGCAAAGCACAGCACCATGGTGGCAATCATGACCAGGGTCATTGGGCGGCCTCCAGTTCCATGCGCAGCGGGTCGATGAGGTTGCCGACGATGCCGACGGCGCAGAACAACCCGCCCACCGGCATCGCGAGGTAGGCCCAGAACATGGACAGCGACTCCAGCCCGGCCATGCTCTGCACGCTGCCGCGCAGCGCGTAGTCCCAGCCCCAGCGGACGATGGCGCCGACCAGCGCGAGCGCGGCGAGCGACGCCACCCAGTCGAGCACCCGCCGCAGCCGCGGCGGGCTCCAGCGGTACAGCAGGTCCACGCTCACCATCGCGCCCTGGCGGAAGGCCGCGGGGGCTTACTGGACGCTGCGGATCCGGTCGAGCGCGGCCTTGCCGAACTGCTTTTCAAATGCGGCGTTCACCGGTGCCAGCGCGGCCACGAACTTGGCCCTGTCGAGGTTGTCGATCACGGTCATTCCCTTGGCGCGCAGGTCGGCAACGCCCTTGGCGTCGTCCTCGTCGACGCGCGCGCGGTTCACCCGCGTGCCCTCCCGGGCGGCGTCGAGGAACGCCTGCTTGTCCGCCGCCGGGAGCTTGTCGAACGTGGCCTTGTGCATGAGGAAGATGGCGGGCGAGTAGACATGGCCCGTGAGCGAGAGGTGCTTTTGCACCTGCTCGAATTTGCCGGAGATGATCACCGACAGGGGGTTTTCCTGGCCGTCCACGGTGCCTTGCTGCAGCGCAGTGAACACCTCCGGAAAGGCCATGGGCGTGGTGATGATGCCAAAGCCCTTGTACGCGGCGATGTGCACGGGGTTTTCCATGGTGCGCATCTTCAGGCCCTTGAGGTCGCCGGGTTCCCTGATCTCGCGCTTGCTGTTCGTCATGTGGCGCACGCCGTTCTCGGCCCATGCCAGCGCCTTGAATCCCTTGCTGTCGAACTTGGTCAGCAACTCCTGGCCGATCGGGCCGTCCAGAACCGCGCGGGCGTGGGCCTTGTCGCGGAACAGGAAGGGCACGTCCAGGATCTTGCTCTCCGGAACGAAGTTCGGGATCGGGCCGCTTGAGGAGAACGCCAGTTCCTGCGTTCCCAGCTGCACCGATTCGATCGACTCGCGCTCGCCCCCCAGGGCGCCGTTGTAGAAAGTCTGGACCTTGTAGCGGCCGCCCGTGCGCTGTTCCACTTCCTTGGCAAAGGTGTCGATGGCCACGCCCTGGTGCGAGTTCTGGGCCGTCGAGATGCTGATGCGCATGGTCGTGGTCTGCGCGGCTGCGCCGGCTGCAAGACTGAGCGCAAGGCCCAGGCCGGCGGCAAATCGGGTGAATTGCATGGGTGTCTCCGGTTGATGGGGCGGCGCCTCGTGCGGATGCCCCCGGGGGGGGTGCGGGGTCCGTGGGACCCTGGCACCGGGGCCGGATTATGGCAGCGCAGCATGGGCGCGGGAAAAACGGGCAATGCAGTCCGCTCATGTGCCGGACGAGCCCCCGGCGGCGGCAGGGCGGGAATGCGGCTGCGTGGCTGCGCTGCGGCCAAATCGCTGGCGGTAGAGGTCGGCGCTGATCCCCGTATGGCGCCGCAGGCTGCGTTGCAGGCTATCGACCGAGCCAAAACCCGCGCGCTGCGCAACCTGTTTCAGGGGCCAGGTGGTCTGCTCCAGGTGGCGCTTGGCATGGTCGGTGCGCACGGCGTCGGCAAAGCGGGCCGGTGTTTGCCCGGTTTCGCGGAGAAACTGGCGCGCGAAATGGCGCTCGCTGATGGCCATGCGCTGCGCCAGTGCGCGCACGGTGAAATCGTTTTTCGGGTGCTCGAGCATCCACATCACCAAATCCCGAAAGCGCTGCCCGGCCTGCATTTGCGCTTGCAAGCCGGCAGAAAATTGCGCCTGGCCTCCGGGGCGATGCAGGTAGAGCACCAACTCGCGCGCCACGGACAGGGCCACCGACTGCCCCAGATCGGCTTCGACCAAGGCCAGCGACAAGTCCATCGCCGCTGAAATTCCGGCCGAGCAGTAGAAAGGCGGGTCCACCACGTAGATGGCGTCGGGCTCGACGCGCACCGCGGGGTAGGCGCTGGCCAGGCGCGCGCAGTGCTGCCAATGCGTGGTGGCACGGCGTCCGTCGAGCAGGCCCGCGCCCGCCAATGCGAATGCGCCGGTGCACACGCTGCCCAGGCGCCGGACCACGCGGGCCTTGCGCTGCAACCAGGGCAGCAGGCTGGCCGCCGACCCGCCGGGCTCGAATGCATCGGCGTCGCCGCCGGCCACCAGAACGGTGTCGATGCGGCCGTGAATCCCGGCGATTGCCGTCGAGTGCGCCCAGTGCAGGCCCGAATTCGTGCGCACGGCGCCCCCATGGGGGGACGCGAGCACCAGGCGGTAGGCCGGGCGGGCCTTGGAGGTCTCGGGCGCGCCGCGCAGCGCGGCAAACCGCGCGGCCTTGGTGAACACCTCCCACGGGCCGGTGACGTCCAGCGATTGGCAGCCGTCGTAGGCCACCAGAACGATCAGACGGGTCGATGCAGACGCAGGGTGCAGGGGGCTGTGCATGGCAGGATCTGCGGCTATGTTGTCATGGCAGACATTGTGCATCGACCTATGCTCGGGGCATGACTGCATACGCTGCACCCCGGGAAAATCGCAATGTCCGGCTGTTGGTCGTCTGCCAAGCCCTGTACGTTTGCGCATCGGCGATCGGGCTGACGCTGACCGGATTGGTCGGCGCCATGCTGGCGCCCGCGCGCAGCCTGGCCACGCTGCCTTTCGCCCTGGTCATCGTGGCCACCGCGTTGGGCACCATCCCGGTATCGCTGGCCATGGCGAACCGGGGGCGCAGGCCCTTGTTCGTGCTCGGCGCCTGCGCCGGTGTCCTGGGGGGCGCCCTGGCCGCCTGGGCCATCGCGGACCGCAGCTTTGCCGGGTTTTGTCTGGCGAATATGCTGCTCGGCCTGTTTCAGGCCTGCGCGCAGTACTACCGGTTTGCCGCGACCGAAGCCGCGTCCGCCGCGCTCAAACCCCGGGCGATCGGGCTGGTGATTGGCGGGGGCGTGGTCGCCGCCATCGTCGGGCCGACGCTCGCGGCCTGGGCCCGCGACATATGGGCACCGCATACCTTTGCCGGCTCCTACCTGGCGGTCATGGCGCTTGCGGGCGCATCCACCCTGGTGCTGTCGCAGCTGAATTTGGCGCCGGACGCAGCGCCCCGGGCCGGCGAGGTCAGCACGCCGCTGCGGACCCTGGCGCGCAACCCCTGCTTTATCGCTGCGGTGAGCAATAGCGCGCTGGGCTACGCCATCATGATCTTCGTGATGACCGCCACGCCGTTGGCGGTGGTCGCTTGCGGTCTGTCGGTGGGCGAGGCGGCTTCGGTCATTCAGTGGCATTTGCTGAGCATGTTCGCGCCGGGCTTTTTTACCGGTCGGCTGATTGCGCGCTGGGGCGTCACCTGCGTCCTGTTGTCGGGCGCGGCGCTGTTCGTCGCGGGCGTGATGCTGGCCCTGAGCGGGACCTCGCTGGCGCACTTTGGTGGCGCGCTGGCATTGAACGGACTGGCCTGGAATTTCATGTTCGTCGGCGGCAGCACATTGCTCACGCAGGGCCTGGCCAACGCGGGCGCCGCGGACCGCGCCCGGGCGCAGGCGGCCAACGAGTTCATCACTTTCGCCGTGGTGGCCACGGGCTCGCTGCTGGCCGGGGCCACCTTCAACAGCCAGGGCTGGAATACCGTGAATGGGCTGGTACTGCCGTTCGTGGCGCTCGCCGCTTTGTCCACGCTATGGCTTTGGCGCACCTCGAAACCGCGCGCCACCGCCACTGGATAGGCGCTGGGGCCTGGGCGCCGCCCGCGCTGTTTCTCCTGTCGATGCACGCGGGCGCGCGGCTTGCGAGGAAGGCACAGTAGCAAAATGCATGTATCGAAGGCATTCAGGAGTGATCGCGATGGCCATGCTGACAGTTCACAACCTTTCTGAGGCGCAGCGATGCTTGGCCAAGCAGATGCAACAGACCAAACAAACGCATGTCATTGGTGGCGACGATGTGATCACGAATCCGCGCCTGAATGGCTTCGCAGGCCCGATGCGCCTGCGGTGAGGCCGTGCCCTCGTAGTCGGGCGGAAGCGTCGCCTCCTCCGCGATGCGCGCCCACGCGCTGGCAAGCGCCTCGATGTTCGGCACGCTCATTTGCGCGGCTCCTGTGCTCTGGCGCGGATCAGTCACCCAAGGGGCAATGAGGCAAAGACCAGCAGCATCACGCCGATCGGATACCAGGTTGAGAAAACCACCAAAGCATCGAAGGCCGGTGTTCCCGTGTTGCTGGGCAGCACAACGGTCAAGCCCCCGGTCAGGCGGTGGCGAGCGTCAGATGCCCGACTGGCTCGGCCGCCGGCCGCACCTTGATTTCGATGTCGTAGCCGAGGCGATTCAGGCAGTCCATCAGCTTGCGCTCGGACAGGTTGGTGAAGTCTCCATGCATCATGCTTGATACCTTCGGTTGCGGGATGCCCATACGCTTGGCCGCCGCTTGTTGTGTCAGCCCAAGGGTGCGCATTGCCTTCCTGATCTCGACCACCAGGCCGGTCTTGATCTTCAGTTTCTCGGCATCGGGCAGCCCAAGGTCGGCAAAGACGTTGCCCGAGCTGCGTTGAACCTCGACGCCTTCAATGATTCGTTTTTGCATTTCGTAACTCCTGTGCCATTGCCTCGGCCACCTTCAGCCGAGCGCGGATGATGTCCATGTCCACCTTTGGCGTGGCGATCCCGCTCTTGCTCTTCTTCTGGAAGCAGTGCAGGACGAACACCGCTTCCGCAAACTTCACCGTGTAGACCGCCCGATACGTGCCACCCGCATCGTCTTCGACGACTTCCAGCACGCCGGCACCGCCGAAGCCCTTGAGCACCTTCGCCGCGTCGTCCTGGTCGCCCATCTGCGCCAGCGACAGCGCGTAACCGAAACGGTGGCGCACGTCGGGCGGCAACGCCATCAGAGCCTTGTAGCTGCTCGCGATCCATTCGAGCGGTTTTTCTTTGTCGGCCATGCTAGTAGTTTATATCTGTTCAGGTAATACGATAAGCACGACAGACGAAAACTGAATGGACCCCAATCCCGGCCGCACCCATCGTGTGCTCGTCTGAACCGGCCGTTTGCGTTGGATCATCACCGGGTAGGCAACTACAAAAATGGAGTGCCATACACACCGGGGAATCGCTCCAAGTTGTTGATTTTATTGGGGTTGAAAGAGGCAAGTGACAAACTTGGGCCAGGCGATGGAAACGCTGTTCCTCTGCGCCAGCACGCGAGCACGCACCATCAACCTGCGCCGCCAGCGTTTATTCCCAGGAGCCCTCGGTGGCGCTCGACGGCGGCCCGCACGATGGCGCTCAGGCCGGGAGCCCCGTTGTCTGCCAGTGCCAGGAACTCGCGCCGCATGCGGGGTTCCCAGAACTTTCCGAGATGTCCGGCGATGCCCTCCAGGGCCGCGTCCCGGTCGGGCATGGCTTCGAAGAAGTCGCCGATGCGGTTGGCCATGCGGATCAAGTTTTCGCTATCCATGCGAACGGTCCCAAAGCACGCGCTCGGCGTGGGAGTAAATGCTCATGGCGTCGCCGCGGGCGAATCCGACCAGCGCCAGACCTGCGGCCTCCGCGAGGTCGATCGCCAGGCCGGTCACACCGGACACTGCGGCCAACAGCGTCGCGCCGCTGCGCGCCGTTTTGCTTGCCATCTCGTAGCTCGCGCGGCTGCTGGAGACGATGAATCCGCGCGCGACGTCGTGCCCCTCCCGGACCAAGGCACCGATGAGTTTGTCCAATGCATTGTGTCGGCCGACGTCTTCGCGCACGAGCAGCAACTGGCCGCTGGCGTCGCCAAAGCCTGCGGCATGCGTCGCACCCGTGGCCTCGTGCAGGGGTTGCAGGCCGCCGCGCAGGGCGTGCAGGGCGTCGAGCAGGGTCTGCGCCGGGAACGCGGCTGCGCTGCGCAACACCGGCGGCGCGCGCACTGCCTCGGGCAGGCTCTCCATTCCGCACAGTCCGCAGCCGCTGCGCCCGGCGAGATTGCGCCGCCGCTCCTTCAGGCGCACGAAGCAGGCGCTGGCCACGTCGATGCGCACGGTGATGCCATGCGGGCCCGCAACGACGTCGATGCCGCGGATGTCCGAGGCCCGGTCCACGATGTCCTCGGTCAGCGAGAAGCCCAGGCCGAAGTCTTCGAGATCCGCCGGCGTCGCCAGCATCACGGCGTGGGACACGCCGTTGTACTCCAGGGCCACGGGCACTTCCTCGGCCACGCAGTCCTGCGTGGCGATGGCGCGGCCGCCGCGCAGGCGGTCAACTGCCACGGGGCGTGAGCCCGCGCTCCTGCGCAGTGGAAGATCCATGGGTTTCATTCGCTGGCGACCGGAGCATCGGCCCGCGTGCCGGCCTGCAGCAGGCTCTGCTGCCGGGCATGGAAGCGCGCATACGATTGCTGCCACGCGGAGGGCTGCGCCACGGGCATGACTTGCACCGCCGTCACCTTGTATTCGGGGCAGTTGGTTGCCCAGTCGGAACTGTCCGTGGTGATCACGTTGGCGCCCGACTCGGGGAAATGAAAAGTGGTGTAGACGACGCCAGGCTGTATGCGTTCGGTGACGGTCGCGCGCAGCACCGTCTCGCCGGCACGGCTCTGCACGCCGACCCAGTCGCCTTCGCGGATTCCGCGATCCTGCGCATCGTGCGGGTGGATCTCCAGCCGGTCTTCGTCGTGCCAGAGATTGTTCGGCGTGCGCCGCGTTTGCGCGCCCACGTTGTACTGGCTCAGGATGCGGCCGGTGGTCAGCAGCAAGGGATGGCGCGCAGTCGGCTTCTCGTCGCTGGCCACGTACTTCGTGATGAGGAAGCGGCCCTTGCCGCGCACGAACTTCCCGACGTGCATGATCGGCGTTCCGAGTGCATCGGTGTCGTCGTTGCACGGCCATTGCAGGCTGCCGTGCCGTTCGAGCTTCTCGTAGTTCACGCCCGCGAAGGTCGGCGTGAGCGCGGCAATCTCGGCCATGATCTCGCCGGGATGCCGGTAGTGCATCGGGTAGCCCAGCGCGTTCGAGAGCATCTGGGTGATTTCCCAATCCGCATGGCCGGCCAGAGGCGGCATCACCTTGCGCACGCGCGCGATGCGCCGCTCCGCGTTGGTGAAGGTACCGTCCTTCTCCAGGAACGAGGAGCCGGGCAGGAACACGTGCGCGTATTGGGCGGTTTCGTTGAGAAAGAGGTCCTGCACCACGACGCACTCCATGGCGCGCATGGCCTCGGCCACGTGCTGGGTGTTCGGGTCCGATTGCACGATGTCCTCGCCCTCGCAATACAGGCCCTTGAAGCTGCCCGAGAGCGCGGCGTCGAGCATGTTCGGGATGCGCAGGCCGGGTTCGGGGCTGAGTTCCACGTTCCACGCGGCCTCGAACTGCGCGCGCACCGTGCTGTCGCAGACATGCCGGTAGCCCGGCAGCTCGTGCGGGAACGATCCCATGTCGCAGGCTCCCTGCACGTTGTTTTGCCCCCGCAAGGGATTCACGCCCACGCCCTCGCGCCCCACGTTGCCGGTGCACATGGCGAGGTTGGCGATGCCCATGACCATGGTCGATCCCTGCGCGTGTTCCGTCACGCCCAGGCCGTAGTAGATCGCAGCGTTCGGCCGCCGCGTGCCGACGCGGCCCTCGGCGTTGCCCGTGGCGTACAGCCGGGCTGCCTGGCGCAGCGTGGCCGCGGGAACGCCGCACACGGCCTGCATGGCCTCGGGGGAATTCTCCGCGCGCGCGACGAACTCCTTCCACGCGCGGTACGACGGCTGGTCGCAGCGCTCGGCGACGTAGTCCTCGGCGCACAGTCCCTCGGTGACGAGGACGTGGGCCAGCGCCGAAATCACGGCCACGTTCGTTCCGGGCCTGAGCTGCAAATGGTATTCGGCGCGGACGTGCGGCGCTTTCACGAGATCGATCTGGCGCGGGTCCACGACGATGAGCCGGGCGCCCTGGCGCAGGCGCTTTTTCATGCGCGAAGCGAACACCGGATGCGCGGCCGCAGGGTTCGCGCCGATGACCATGATGACGTCGGCTTGCTCCACGGACTTGAAGGTCTGTGTCCCGGCCGAGGTGCCAAACGCCTGGCCCAGCCCGTAGCCCGTGGGCGAATGGCAGACGCGCGCGCAGGTGTCGACGTTGTTGCTGCCAAAGGCCGCGCGCACCAGCTTTTGCACGAGGTAGGTTTCCTCGTTCGTGCAGCGCGAGGAGGTGATGCCACCGATCGCCTCCCGCCCGTGCTGGCTCTGGATGCGCCGGAACTCCGAGGCCGCATGCGCGATGGCCTCCTCCCAGCCGACCTCGCGCCACGGGTCGTCGATGCTCTTGCGCACCATGGGCCGGGTGATGCGGTCCTTGTGCGTGGCGTAGCCCCAGGCAAAGCGGCCCTTCACGCAGGAATGGCCCTCGTTCGCCTTGCCGTCCTTCCAGGGCACCATGCGCACCACCTCGCTGCCCTTCATTTCGGCCCGGAAGCTGCACCCTACGCCGCAGTACGCGCAGGTGGTGAGCGTGTGGTGTTCCGGCTGGCCGAGCGCGATCACGGACTTTTCCTGCAGCGTGGCCGTAGGACAGGCCTGCACGCAGGCGCCGCAGCTCACGCATTCGCTGGCCATGAACGGCTGATCTTGCCCGGGCGAGACGCGCGCGGCGAAACCCCGGCCGCTGATGGTCAGCGCGAACGTCCCCTGCGTTTCCTCGCAGGCGCGCACGCACCGGCTGCAGACGATGCACTTGGAGGGGTCGTAAGTGAAATAGGGGTTCGACTCGTCCTTCTGGCCGTCCAGGTGGTTCGCGCCCTGGAAGCCATAGCGCACGGCGCGCAGGCCGGTCACGCCGGCCATGTTTTGCAGCTCGCAGTCGCCGTTGGCGCTGCAGGTCAGGCAGTCGAGCGGATGGTCGGAGATGTATAGCTCCATGACGGACTTGCGCAGCTCCTGCAGCTTGGGCGTCTGGGTGCGCACGCGCATGCCGTGCTCCGCGGGAGTCGTGCACGAGGCCGGGTAGCCCTTGCGGCCCTCGATCTCCACCAGGCACAGACGGCACGAGCCGAAGGGCTCGATGCTGTCGGTGGCGCACAGCTTGGGCACCTGGATGCCCGCGTCAACAGCCGCGCGCATGACCGAGGTGCCCTTGGGCACGGTGACTTCGTTGCCGTCGATCTCGACGGTGACCTCCTCGCTCGACGCGCGCAGCGGCGTGCCATGGTCACGGGATTTCAGATGGTCAAGCATCGGGGGGTTCCTCTTTGGGTCGCGGGCGTCATGCGGCGTCATGCGGCGTCACGGCCGTCTGCGGCGAGCCCGAAGTCTTGCGGGTAGTGCTCCAGCGCGGAGAGCACGGGCAGCGGCGTCATGCTGCCCATTGCGCACAGCGAGCCGTGCAGCATGGTGTCGCACAGATCGCGCAGCAGTTGTACCTGCTGCGGCCGCGTCTGCGCGCTGGCCTGCGCGCCGGCGATGCGCTCGATCACCTCGACCCCGCGCGTGGAACCAATGCGGCACGGCGTGCATTTGCCGCAGGATTCGATGGCGCAAAACGCCATGGCGTAGCGCGCCAGGCGCGACATATCCGCCGTGTCGTCGTGCACCACGATGCCCCCATGGCCGACGACGGCGCCCACGGCCGCGTAGGCTTCGTAGTCCAGCGGCAGGTCCCATTGCGCTGGCGGCACGTAGGCGCCCAGCGGCCCGCCGACCTGTATCGCTTTCACCGGCCGACCGGACGCGGTACCGCCGCCGAACTCCTCCACCAGCGTGCGCAGCGAGACGCCGAAGGCTTTTTCGACCAGGCCGCCGCGGCGGATGTTTCCCGCGAGCTGTATCGGCAGGGTGCCGCGCGACCGACCGACGCCGTAGTCGCGGTAGAACGGTGCCCCCTTGTCAAGAATCAAGGGCACCGAGGCGAGCGTGATGACGTTGTGGATCACCGTGGGCATGCCGAACAGACCCTGCAACGCGGGCAGTGGCGGCTTCGCGTGCACGATGCCGCGGCGGCCCTCCAGGCTCTCGAGCATGGCCGTTTCCTCGCCGCACACGTAGGCGCCGGCGGCCTTGCGCAGCTGCAGGTCGAAGGCGCGCCCGCTGCCCAGCACGTCGGCGCCCACGATGCCGGCTGTGCGTGCCAGGGCAAGCGCTTCACCGAACACCGCGAGCGCGCGGGGATATTCCGAGCGGACGTACACGAGGCCGTGCTCCGCCCCCGTGGCCAGGCCGGCGATCAGCATGCCCTCGATGAGCATGAAGGGATCGCCTTCGAGCACCAGGCGGTCGGAAAAGCTGCCCGAATCGCCTTCGTCGGCATTGCACACGACGTACTTGCGCGGGGCCTGCGCCGTGGCCACGGTGCGCCACTTGATTCCCGCGGGAAACGCCGCGCCGCCGCGACCGCGCAGGCCCGAGTCCAGCACCTGCTGCACGATCGCCGGGGCCTCGAGCGCCAGCGCGCGGCGCAGGCCGGCGAGCCCGCCGTGCGCTGCGTAGTCGGCAAGGCACAAGGGATCGGTGACGCCGACGCGCGCGAACGTCAGGCGCTCTTGTTTCCTGATCCAGGGCAGCTCCTGCGTCAGCCCCTGGCGCAACGCGTGCGCGCCGCCCTGGAGCAGGCCGGAATCGAGCAGGCCCTCGACGTCCTGCGGCGCGACCGGGCCGTAGGCCACGCGCCCCTGCGGCGTCTCCACTTCGACCAGCGGCTCCAGCCACATCATGGCGCGCGAGCCATTGCGCACCAGCTGCACGTCGAGCGCGCGCCGCGCGGCGCCGGCCAACAGACACGCTGCGACGGCGTCGGCGCCGACGGCCAGCGCCGCGCTGTCGGCCGGAACGAAGACACGCACGCTGCTCATGCCGCAGCCTCCGACGCGGCGAGCAGTGCGTCGAGCCGCGCCGGCGTCAGGCGTGCGTGCACGTGCTCGTCGAGCCGCAGCGCCGGGGACGTGGCGCACAGCCCCAGGCAGTACACCGGCTCGAGGGTGAACGCCCCGTCGCGCGCCGTGCCGCCCGCGTCGGGCAGGCCCAGGCGTGCGCAGGCCTGCGCCCACAGCGGCTCCGCGCCCATGGCCTGGCAGGCCTCGGCGCGGCAGATTTGCAGCACACGGCGGCCCGCAGGCGCGCTGCGAAAGTGCGGGTAGTAGGTGATGACGCCGTGCACCTCGGCGCGCGACAGGTCCAGGCCCTGCGCGATGTCCGCGACCGCATCCGCGGGGACATGGCCCAGCGCGTCCTGCACGGCGTGCAGGATGGGCAGCAGCGCGCCAGGCACGTCCTTCAGGCGCTCGACGATGTCGCGCACCGTTTGCCGGTGCGGATCGGCCGGGTGTGCTGGATGTGCCGTGTGTGTGCCGCGCGGGCGGCGCAGTGGCTCGCGCAACGCCATGGCGATTTCCGGGGAGGCGTCAGCGCCATGGTGCTCGGGCTTCATCGCTGGGGAACCCCGTCACTGAAAGAACGTGGCCGCAGAGACCAAGGTCTTGTACAGGCCCCAGGCCAAGGGAATGCCCACCGCGAGCCAGGCCAGCCAGACCTGGACCGCCGGCGTGGCATCGCCGCGCGCGTTCGCGCGCCCCATTCCCGCCTCGGCGGCAACGGCCTTCTCGTGCGCCAGCCGCTTTTCCTCGGCGAGCTCCGCGTCGCTCATGAACCACTTGTCGGCCAGGGGACGAACCATCAGGTTGCACAGGAGGCCGACGGCCAGCATGCCGACCAGGATGTACATCGTCTGGTTGTAGACCTGCTCGCGCGGGATGCCCTGGCCCAGTTGGTACTCGCGCATATAGCCCACGACCACGGGGCCCAGAATTCCCGCAGTCGCCCAGGCCGTGAGCAGGCGGCCATGGATGGCGCCGACCATCTGGGTTCCGAACAGGTCCGCGAGGTACGCCGGGACCGTGGCAAAGCCCCCGCCGTACATCGAGAGGATGATGCAAAAGGCGCCGACGAAGAGCAGCTTGCTGCCGGCCGCCGCGCTTTCCGGGATGCTGAAGTAGAGCAGGCCACCGAGGACGAAGAACACCACGTAGGTCAGCTTGCGGCCGAGTTTGTCCGACAGGCTGGCCCAGAAGAATCGGCCCCCGATGTTGAACAAGGACAGCAGGGCCGCAAAACCGCCGGCCACCGCAGCAATGGCTGCGAGCTCCGTTTTGTCCAACGCGGCAAATTTCTTCGGCACGCCCGCCAGCGTGCCGCCAAAGACTTCCTGCAGCATGGGCGAGGCCATGCCGAGCACGCCGATGCCGGCGCTCACGTTCATGCACAGCACCATCCAGATCAACCAGAACTGGGGAATCCCCCAAACCCTTTTCACATGCACGTGGCGCTGCGTGATCATGGCGTTGCCCGCTTGTGCCGCGGGCGGCGTCCAGCCTGCCGGCGTCCAGCCCGTGGGCGGCACGCGGTACCCGAAGGCGCCGCCGAGCATGAAGACGAAGTAGACGAGACCCATGACGACGAAGGTCTGCATCACGCCCACGCTGGTCGGGGTGGCCCAGTATTTCATCAGCTCCACCGCGAACGGCGAGCCGATCATGGCGCCGCCGCCAAAGCCCATGATGGCCATTCCGGTGGCCATTCCGCGCCGGTCCGGGAACCACTTGATCAGGGTCGATACCGGCGAGATGTAGCCCAGTCCCAGGCCGATGCCGCCGATCACGCCCGAGCCAAGAATCATCAGCCAGAACTGATGGACGTGGATGCCCAGTGCCGAGATCAACATGCCTGCACACCAGCAGACGGCCGACACCACACCCGCCTTGCGCGGGCCCGCGCGCTCCAGCCAGCCGCCCCAGATGGCAGCCGAGCAGCCGAGAAAAACGAAGAACAGCGTGTACATCCAGCCGAGCGTGGCGATGCGCCAATCGCAGTCGCGCGCAAAGAGTTCTGCGAAGAAGCCGATCTCCTTGGCGCAGGTCGTGGCCCCTGTTCCGGCGGTCGATAGCGCCTTGGACAGCGGCAGCCAGAACACGGAAAAGCCATACGCCATGCCAATGCAAAGGTGGATGGCCAGCGCCGCTGGCGGCACCAGCCACCGATTGAATCCCGGGCCGGCAATGATGCGTTCCTTGTCCAGCAATCCCGCAGCAAAGGGGGAGGGGTCCCTGGGTGCAAGGACGGGAACAGGGTCCTGGTCGAGTAGCGATGACATCAGCGTGGGCTCCGTTGTATTGCGCTGGCAGAACGCGCAGAACGCACGGTCTTTTGGCTGGCGTCGGAGTGTCGGCGGGACGTTGACCGGCGGTCAAATCACTTCGTTACATGGAGCCATTTATATCCGTGATCTATGCAGGCAGCTTCATACGTCGATCTCGGCGCTGTGCGCTGCGGCGTGCTCTAGTGTCCTGCCCTGCGAATAGCGGCACAAAATGAAACTGATGCATTTCGCGTCATGGCAAGGCGCAAACCGCAGCGATACCCGTAGGTATCGCGAGGATTTGCAACGCCGCCATGGCGCGAAAGGCGCAGTTTCATGTGCCGCTATTCGCAGGGCAGGACACTTAGCCATTCGGGGTCGCGCGCCAGATCGACTGCGGCCCTGAGGGTGCGCGACGGCCGGTCCGTTGCCACCATCATGAAGCCGACCGGTGTGCGCACGTCCGGGCTCGTGAGCGGCCGCGCTTGCAATTCCGCGTAGGTGCGCACGGCATCGACCAGCGCCCCGGGCAGGATGCTGCACACATTGCCCGCGACGACGCTGAGCGCCAGCGTGAGGACGGAGTTGGTTTCGATTTCCGGCTTGACCTCCACACCGGCCATGGCCAGGGCGCTGCCCACGATCGTCCGGTTGTGCATCTCGGGTGTGAGCAGGCACAGCGGAAGTTCCCCGGCCTCGCGCCAGGAGACAGGCTTGCCGATGTGCAAGCCCTTGGCGTTCGGCTCGTCGGTGCGCTGCACCAGAAAGTAGTGCTCGGTGTACTGCGCAATCGTCGCGAGGTGGGTGTTCTGCTGCTTGATGCGGTCCGTATACCCCAGGCCCAGATCCAGGGACAGGCTCTCCAGGCCGGCTTCGATCTCCGGCGAACTCATGGAACGTACGATGGGCGAAATCCCGGGGCAGCGGGCCTTCAGCTTGGCGGCAAAGCGCGCGACGATCGGCACGGCCGTGGGCACCGCGCCCAGAGTCAATCGACCCTGGGGTCTTGCGGCCGCGCTGTCGAGTTCCTGTTGCAACAGATCGCGCTCACGCAGCATGCGCTGCGCTGTGGAGAGCACCCTTTCCCCCTCCGGCGTGAGCCCCGCATAGTTGCGCCCGCGCTTGACGATGGCGGTGCCGAACTCCTCCTCCAGCGATCGAAGGGCATTCGACAGCGCAGGCTGCGTGACGTTGCAGGCCTGCGCGGCGCGGCCGAAATGCTGGTGCGTGTTCAGGGCAACCAGGTAGCGGAGGGTCGCGAGGAGATTCATCGATCATCCCTTGGGGGAGAGGCGTTTCTTGGGGGGGCTGCTCCTGCGGCAAAGTGCCAGCACGCAAGCAGCGGGCAGAAAAAAGCCCAACGGCGAATGGTTGGGCTGGTGGACGCGGTGTGGTGGTGGTAGGTGGACTTGAACCACCGACATCAGCATTATGAATGCTGCGCTCTAACCAACTGAGCTATACCACCGTGGGGGCGGATTGTAGGACAAATTCACTGGTGGGTGAAGTTGGCCGCGCGCTTGTTCATGAAGGCGTCCATGCCTTCCTTTTGGTCCCGGGTGGCGAACAGCGCGTGGAACAGGCGGCGCTCGTACATCAGGCCGTCGGAGAGCGTGCCCTCGAAGGCCCGGTTCACGGATTCCTTGGCCGCCATCACCGCGATCCGGGAGAAGCCGGCGATGGCGATGGCGGCGCCCAGCGCCTCGTGCATGAGCTGACTGTCAGGCACCACGCGGCTGACCAGGCCGGCGCGCTCGGCTTCTGCGGCGTCCATCATGCGGCCCGTCAACACCATGTCCATGGTCTTTGACTTGCCCACGGCGCGCGGCAGGCGCTGCGTTCCGCCGGAACCCGGGATCACGCCGAGCTTGATTTCGGGCTGGCCGAATCGGGCGTTGTCCGCGGCGATGATGAAGTCGCACATCATCGCCAGCTCGCAGCCGCCGCCCAGCGCAAAACCGCTGACTGCGGCGATCACGGGTTTGCGGATGGAGCGGATCGTCTCCCAGTTGCGCGTGATGTAGTCGCCCTTGTAGGCATCGACAAAGCTGTATTGCGCCATGGCACCGATGTCGGCGCCGGCGGCAAACGCTATTTCACTGCCCGTGATGATGATGCAGCCGATTTTTTCTTCGGCGTCAAAGGCCTTCAGCGCCGCGCCCAGCTCGTCCATCAGCTGGTCGCTGAGGGCGTTGAGCTGCTTGGGCCGGTTGAGCGTGATGACGCCGACCTTGTCCGCCTCGACGTGGACTTTGATGGTTTCGCAGGACATGGAATCTCCCGGGTTGATGGCTTGTCATGGAGGGAACGAATGCACCGAAGGGCAGGGCGCTGCTCAGTCCAGCCAGCGTCTCAGGGCGTTTCTGTCGGAGGGGGTCAGGCTGATCGTGTCGGGCTGCGCCGGCGTGGCCGTCCCGTGGCGCGCCTTCTTGCGCGCGCTGCCGGCCTGGCCGCGCGCCGGCAATTCGAGCGCCAGCCGCAGCAGGCGCCCGTCGCGTGCGACCCAGGCCGTGAGCGCGGTCTCGGTGCCCGCGTAGAACGCCACGTCGTCGAGCTTGCGCACGCGCCAGCCCTGTCCCCGCGCTTCCACCCCCAGCCATTCGTCGCCCGCGGCCATGCCGGACTTCTCTGCGGCGCCGCCGCGCAGCACGGTCTGGATCCGCAGGCCGTGGTCCTGCGCCACGCGCAGGCCCAGGCGCTGCGCGAGTTGGGGCGTTTCTGCTTTCAGGTCCACGCCGTGGGCGGCCAGAAGATCGGTCAATGGCAGTTCCGCCGTGCCATGCACCCATTGCTGCAATTCGGCGTCAAACGGGCGGCCTGCGCACGCGTGCAGCGCTGCGTGCAGGTCGGCCTCGGTCATGGGCCCCTGCTGGCAGCGCGTCCACAGCGCGCGCATCACGTCGTCGAGCGTCGCGTGGCCTTCGCGGCGCAGCGTGAGATCCAGGCACAGGGCCACCAGCGCGCCCTTGGTGTAGTAGCTGATCGTGGCGTTGGCGGTGTTTGCGTCCGGCCGGTAGTACTTCACCCAGGCGTCGAAGCTCGCCTGGGCCACGCTCTGCACCGCCCGGCCCGGCGTTTGCAGCACCTGGTTGATGGTCTTGGCGAGGCATTTCAGGTAGGCCGCGTCGTCGATCAGTCCGGCCCGGCGCAGCAGCAGATCGTCGTAGTAGCTGGTGAAGCCTTCAAAGAACCACAGCAGGTCGGTGTAGTTCTCGCGGCTGTAGTCGTAGCTGGAGAATTCCGCCGGGCGCAGGCGCTTCACGTTCCAGGTGTGAAAGTACTCGTGGCTGATCAGCCCCAGCAGCGTGGTGTAGCCCTCGCCCGCTTTGGCTTCCTGCTGCTGCCGCGGCAGGTTGCGTCTGCCGCACACCAGCGCCGTGGAGTTGCGGTGCTCGAGCCCCCCGCAGCCATCGTCCACGGCATGGAGCAGGAACAGAAAGCTTGCATGCGGGGCCTTGCCCGCAGTGCCGTGCCAGAAGCGGATGGCGGCCTCGCAGATCTTGCGGGTGTCGTCGAGCAGGCGTTGGCCGTCGAAGGACGGCGTGGCGCCGGCGACCACAAGGCGGTGGGGGATGGCGCAGGCGTCGAAGTGCCCGACCCAGAACGTCCCCAGTTCCACGGGGCAGTCCACCAGCTCGTCGTAGTCGGCGGCGCCGTACAGGCCAAAGCCTCTCTCGTCCGTGGCCAGGGCGGCAAGCCCCGTGGCCACCGACCAGTGCGCGGTGGCGTCCGTGCTGGCGATCTCCAGCGTGTGGCGCTGCGCTTCCTGGCCGTGCACGCGCAGGCAGAGGCTGGTGCCGTTGAAAAAGCCGCGCGCCGCGTCGAGCCACGCGCTGCGCACCGAGGGGTCGCAGGCGCATACGGCGTAGCGCAGTTCCAGCGGCCGGCCGGGTCGGCAGTCCACCCGCCAGCGGTGCTTGTCCAGCTGTGTCAGGGGGACGGCGCGCCGGCCCTGCCGGGCCTTCAATTGCTGCAGGTTTTTTGCGAACTCGCGGATCAGGTAGCTGCCCGGTATCCATGCCGGCAATGACACTTCCTGCCCGGCCGCAGGGTGGGCCAGCGTCAGCACGACGCGGAACAGATGGGCGTGCAGGTCCGATGGCTCGACGCGGTAGTGCAGGTCCGCGGGCTCGGCAGGGCGGGCGGTTGGCATGGGCGCTCGCAGGGTGGGGCAGGACGGCCTCAGTTGGCGGCCGTTGCGGACTTGCTGCCGGCCTCCGCCAGGCGCTTTTCCACTTCCTGCGTGCCGATGGCGTGCGACACGCGGGTGCCGTTGGCGAAGATCAGGGTGGGGGTGCCCATGATCTTGTACTTCTTGCCGAAAGCCAGGTTGCGCTGCAGCGCGCTGGTGTCGCAGTTGGCTGCGGCGGCGGGCTTGTCGCGCAGCATCTGGTCCGTCCAGGCGCCGGCCTGGTCCTTGGCGCACCAGATGTTGCGCGACTTCTCGGCCGAATCGGGGCTCAGGATGGGGTAGAGGAACAGGTGCACGGTGACGTTGTCCACGCGCTGCATGTCGCGCTCGAACACCTTGCAGTAACCGCAGTTGGGGTCTTCAAAGACCGCGACCCGGCGCTTGCCGTCGCCGCGCACGATGGTCAGGGCGTCTTTCAGGGGCAGCTCGGAGAAGTCCACCGCAGTCAGCTGGCTGATGCGGTCTTCGGTGAGGTTGCGGCGTGCCTTGGAGTCGAACAGCTCACCCTGGATCACATAGTTGCCCCGGGCGTCGGTGTAGAACAGGTCGGTGCCGATGCGCACCTCGTACAGCCCCGCCATGGGCGTGCGCCGCACCTCGTCGATCTTGCTCATCTGGGGAATGCGCGCGGCAAGCCTCTTGCGGATCCGCGCTTCTTGCGCGTCGGCGCCCAGACTCAGGGTGGCCAGGGCAGCGGCCAGCAGGGTAATGGTCAGTTTCATCGGGAAGGCTTTCGTTTTCTTCAGGGGATGCGCTCGGGTGACGGGGTGGCGCCCTCAGTGCCATGCCATGGCCTGGCGGGCGACGAATTTCTTCAGCGGGCCGCTGCGCTCGAAGCCCGCCATGGCCCCGTTGCGCACGGCCTGCCAGAGGCCTTGCGGGCGCGAGAAGAGCTGTTGCAGACCGTCGCTTGCCAGAGCGACGGCGAAAAGGGCGGCCTTGCGCTCGCGCTCGTAGCGCCGCAGCAGGCGCGGGTCGGCCACGCTGCGCCAGCCATCGCGCTGGCGCAGGGCATGCGCCAATGCGCGTGCGTCCCCGAGCCCCAGGTTCAACCCCTGCCCCGTGAGCGGGTGCACCGTGTGCGCGGCGTCGCCCGCGAGCACCCAGCCGCGCGGATTCCTCGCCTGCGCCGGCCCGGCCCCGCACCAGCGGTGCGCACGCGCGAGTTGCAGCGGCCAGGCCGCGCGCGGCGCGCACAGCGTCAGCGCACCGAGGGCGCTGCGGCTGGCGCTCTGCAGTTCCTGCGCGAATGCTTCGGGCGCGAGCGCCAGCAGCGGCGCGACCAGCTCCTGCGCGACGGACCACACCACGGCGACGGAGTGGCCCAGCGGGCCGTCCAAGGGGAGAAAAGCCAGGATGCCATGCGGCAAGAACCACTGGCGCGCCACCTGCCCGTGGGGTTGCGCGCAGTGCAGCCGGGTGGCGATCGCATGCTGGGCGTAGGGGGTCCGCTCGAAATCCACGCCAAACTCGGCCCGGGTGCTGCTGGAGCGGCCCTCGCAGACCACCGTCAGCGCGGCCGACACCGGCGTTGCGACGAATTCCACCTGCGGCTGGAAACGCAGGGCCTCGGCCAGGCGCGCTTGCAGCGCGGGCACATCGACGATCCATGCCAGGGCGTCCACGGCCTGCGCGGCCGCGTCGAAATGCACGCCGCCGCCCTGGTCCCCCAGAACCTGCATGCGCCGCACGGCGGTGGCTTGCCCGGCGGCGGGCCAGCAGCGCAGGGATTGGAGCAACTCGGCAGACGTCCTGTTCAGCGCGTAGGCGCGGACGTCAGCGCCCGCCGCATCTTGGGGGTCGGGGCCCGGGACCAGGGCCACTCTCAGCTGTTCGCGCGCGAGCAGCAGGGCCAGGGTGCTGCCCACGATGCCGGCGCCGCGAATGCACAGATCAAAGGCTTGGACCATGGGGCATTGTAGGAGCGCGGCATGGTCCTCAGATCGGGCCAGGGCACAATGGCGTCTCCAATCCACCACCCCCGTTTCTCAGGAGCCCCCGGCGTGAGTTGCACCCCCGATGGCCGTCTGTCCGGCCGCATTGCGCGTCTGTTCGTCTACCCGATCAAATCCTGCGCCGGCGTCGAAGTGCAGCAGTCCTTGCTGACGGACACCGGGCTGGACCTGGACCGCGCCTGGATGGTGGTGGGCGCCGACGGCGTGTTTCTGACCCAGCGCAGCCTGCCCCGCATGGCGCTGATCCGGCCGCAGCTCAGAGGCGACGACATGGTGCTGCGCGCTCCCGGCATGCTGGCCCTGCACGTGGCGCAGGGCGCCGTCGAAGCCGAGGCCCCCGCGACCGTGACCGTATGGCAGGACCGGGTGCCGGCATGGGACATGGGGGCGGTCGCGGCCCAGTGGTTCAGCGATTTTCTGGGGCAGCCCTGCAGGCTCGTGCGCTTTGACCCGGATCACCGGCGTTTGTCGGACATGGACTGGACCGGGGGCGTCCAGGCGCCGAACCAGTTTGCCGACGCCTTTCCCCTTCTGGTGGCCAGCGAAGCGTCCCTGGATGAACTCAACGCGCGCCTTCAGGCGGCCGGCCACAGGGCGGTGGGGATCGAGCGTTTCCGGCCGAACGTGGTGCTCGCGGGCCTGGCGGCGCACGATGAGGACCGGGTGGATTGGCTGCGCATCGACGCTGCGGATGGCGCCATTGCCTTGCAGCCCGTCAAGCCCTGCGCGCGCTGCCCGATTCCCGACATCGACCCCATGACCGCAGAAAGCACCCCGGCGGTGGGGGACACGCTGCGCGGCTACCGGCAGGACCCGCGGCTGGGCGGCGCGATCAGCTTCGGCATGAACGCCATCGTGCGCGAGGGCGCGGGCCGGACGCTGCGCGTGGGGCAGCCGGTGGCGGCCGACCTGGACTTTGGTTGAGCCGGCACGCCTGCGCGCGGGCCGGGGCAGGGCGTTGCGGGCCCGTAGAATCGGCGGCCCGTCTTGCGAAACCGAATTCCAGAAAGCCCTTTCATGAGCCTCCAATGCGGCATCGTGGGCCTGCCAAACGTTGGCAAGTCCACCCTTTTCAACGCGCTGACCCGGGCCGGCATCGCCGCCGAAAACTATCCCTTTTGCACCATCGAGCCGCGCAAAAAAAGGGAGCTACGCCTCAAAGGCGAGAGAATGCTCGGCCGCCTTGGGTAGTGTCAGATCATTCGGTGGTGCTTGGACTCCAGAATGCCTGCCGGACAGCCGGTAGTGCTGTCAGCCGTTTGACCAACGCATCCAGCTTGTTGCCATCGACGGAGGTAGCTGCCAACGTCGCCTCGATCTCGACATCTTCCTCGCCGAAGGCGTGGATGTCGAGGTCGTGGGTTGGATAGTTGCTGCGGTCCAGCTCTTCTTCGAGCTGGGCCATGACCATCTTCTGATGCGCCCGCTCGGCAACCACATAGACGGTGTTCGTTACCTCCACAGATTCCACATCCAGCGGCTTACGGTTGATGGTGTTGACGATGGGGCGCAGCAGGGTGTTGGCCGCCAACACGAACAACGCACCCAGTACCGCTTCGACGATCAGATCAGCCCCGGCCGCTGCGCCCACGGCTGCTGACCCCCACAGCGTCGCTGCGGTATTCAGGCCACGCACATTACCCTCTTCACGCATGATCACGCCCGCACCCAGAAAGCCGATGCCGGACACCACGTAAGCCATGACATGCGCCGCGCCATCGTGACCGTGCAGCCGATTAGCCATGTCCACGAACAAGGCCGCGCCAACTGCCACCAACACATTGGTACGCAGCCCCGCCGTGCGTTGCCGGACCTGTCGCTCGAAGCCGATCAGCCCGCCGAGCACAAAGGCGGCGGCGAGGCTGATCAGGGTGTCGAGCAGGGAGGTCAGGTTGATGTTGTGAATCGCCTCCATGCTCGTCTCCTTATTGCCAGCCGTAGCGGCGGAAATAGATGCCCTTCATGGCCTGGGTCAGCCCCATGTAGGCCAGCAGAATCAGCGGCAGGAACGCGAAGTACAGCGGCGGTAGTGCTTGCAGCTTGAAGTAGTGCGCCAACGGCCCCATCGGCAAGAAGATTCCGATGGTCATGATCACCGCCGTCATCACCAGCAGCGGCGTGGCCGCCCGGCTCTGGATGAACGGAATCTTCGGCGTGCGGATCATGTGCACGATCAAGGTCTGCGTCAGCAAGCCAACAATGAACCAACCGGACTGGAACAAGGTCTGCTCCTCGGGCGTGTTGGCGCTGAACACGAACCACATCATGGCGTAGGTGGTGATGTCGAAAATCGAGCTGATCGGCCCAAAGAACACCATGAAGCGCCCCACGTCGCCCGGTTGCCAGCGCTGCGGCTTCTTCAGCAGTTCTTCATCCACATTGTCGAACGGGATGGCGATCTGCGAGATGTCGTACAGCAGGTTCTGTACCAGCAGGTGCATCGGCAGCATCGGCAGGAAGGGGATGAAAGCCGAGGCCACCAGCACCGAGAACACGTTGCCGAAGTTGGAGCTGGCAGTCATCTTGATGTACTTGAGCATGTTGGCGAAGGTGCGGCGGCCTTCGAGCACGCCTTCCTCCAAGACCATCAAGCTCTTTTCCAGCAGGATGATGTCGGCCGCTTCCTTGGCGATGTCCACCGCCGTGTCCACCGAGATGCCGATGTCGGCGGTGCGCAAGGCAGGCGCATCGTTGATGCCGTCACCCATGAAGCCCACGACATGGCCGTTGGCTTTGAGCAAGCGCACGATGCGCTCCTTGTGTGAGGGCGTGAGCTTGGCAAAGACGTTGTGGCTCTCCACGGCTTCAGCCAGCACCTTGTCGCTCATGCGCTCGATGTCGCTGCCCAGTAGCACGCCCTGCTGTTCCAGCCCGACTTTGCGGAGAATCTTGGCCGTGACCAGCTCGTTGTCGCCGGTCAGCACCTTGACCGCCACTCCATGCTCGGCCAGCGCCTTCAGTGCCGGAGCCGTCGATTCTTTCGGCGGATCAAGGAAGGCCACGTACCCGATCAGTGTCAGTTCCGACTCGTCGGCCACACCGTAGGTCTCTTTGCTCGGCGGTACTTCCTTGGCGGCCACAGCCACCACACGCAGGCCCTCTTCGTTCAGTGCAGCGGTGACGTCGCGGATACGAGTCAGCAGTTCGGGCGTCAGCGGCTCGATGGCGTCTCCATGGCGCACACGCGTGCAAACGGCGAGGATTTCCTCGACCGCGCCTTTGGTAATCAACTCGTGGTGATCCTCGCGCTCGCTCACCACCACCGACATACGACGACGGTTGAAGTCGAACGGAATCTCATCGACCTTGCGGTAGTTGTTGGCCGGGTTCAGCTCCTGATGCACATCAACGTGTTCGAGCACCGCTACGTCCAGCAGGTTCTTCAGACCGGTCTGGTAGTAGCTGTTGAGGTAAGCCATTTCAAGCACCTCGTCGGACTCTTCTCCCCAGACATCAACGTGCCGCGCCAGGAAAATCTTGTCCTGGGTCAGTGTGCCGGTCTTGTCGGTGCACAGCACGTCCATGGCGCCGAAGTTCTGGATAGCGTCCAGCCGTTTGACGATGACTTTCTTGCGCGACAGGAACACCGCACCCTTGGCCAGCGTCGAGGTCACGATCATCGGCAGCATCTCTGGCGTCAACCCCACGGCAATGGACAGCGCGAACAGCAGCGCTTCCATCCAATCACCCTTGGTGAACCCGTTGATGAACAGGACCAGCGGCGCCATCACGAACATGAAACGGATCAGCAGCCAGCTCACCTTGTTGACGCCGGACTGGAACGCCGTTGGCGCACGGTCAGTGGCGGTGACGCGGGAAGCCAATGCGCCGAAATAGGTGGCGTTGCCGGTACCGAGCACCACGGCCGTGGCCAAGCCGGACACCACGTTGGTGCCCATGAACAGGATGTTGTCGAGTTCCAGCGGGTTGATCGCCTTGGCGTCGCGCTGGGCGGCGAACTTCTCCACCGGCATCGACTCACCAGTCATGGCGGCTTGCGCCACAAACAGATCCTTGGCAGTGAGCACGCGGCAGTCGGCCGGGATCATGTCGCCCGCCGACAGCACGATCAGATCGCCGGGCACCAGCAGTTTGATCGGCAGCTCTATGCGCTTGGCGTCTTTCACATGCAGATGCACGCCGTAATACTGCTCGAATATCGGCGCGGCGTCCTCGGACAGGTCACGGCGGATGACGGTGGCCGTGTTGCTGACCATGGCCTTGAGGGCATCGGCGGCCTTGTTGGACTTGGCCTCCTGCCAGAAGCGCAACAAGGTGGAGAGCACCACCATCGTGCCGATCACGACGGTGGCCTTCATGTCCTCGGTGAGGTAGGAGATGACGGCCAGCAGCGTCAGCAGCAGGTTGAATGGATTTTTGTAGCAGTGCCACAGGTGTGTCCACCAGGGCAGCGGCCTCTCATGTTCGATCTCGTTCGGGCCGACCCGGGCACGAACGGCCTCTGCTTGCGACTCGGACAAGCCATCGGCATGACTCTCCAGTTTCCGCAGCAAGGTGTCGGCTTCTGCCGTGGCAGCGCTGACCAGGGTCTGGGTAAGCGTCGGCGGCACTTCGCGGCTGACGCCGGTCTGGGCAAGGGTGTCCAGAAGCGCCAGGCGGCGGAAGTGTCGGGCAAGGTGACGGGTGCGCAGGAAGCCTGCGAACAGCTCTTTCAGCAGTGTGAAGTTCATTCTTGTTCTCCGAGGAAGCCTGCCCGTTTCACACGGGTGAAAGTGTGTTCAGGCAGGCGGCCAATATTCAGGGTCAGGCATAGTTTGCTAATGTCCTTTGACAGCCATGACGTCACGGTAGAAACGGCACCGAGAGCAGGCGCAGGCCGATTGAAAACCATCATCGTCGGTCATCATGGGGCGTGCCGCGTGGGCGGCATTGGCCGCCAGCAGAACTGCACTCAGCAGGGCCGGCCGGAGTGGCGGGTAGGCCGCGCCGAAGTGGCCGGGGTGTCGAATACGGGTCATGCGCACAGCGTTCTCCTCTCGGATCGAGGCGAAGCCCTGTCGTGTGCACGGCTCACGCGTGGCACCGCATTTGGTGCACACGACAAGCCCGCTGGCCGCTCACGGCAAGCGATGTTCGCAGCCGACCACCATAAGGCGATCAGCCAATAAGTTGTCTGGGAGGGGAATGACGTGCAGCGGATGCTGCGACGTGGTTGCCGCCTCTCGCGTTCGGCGAGACAGCGGCAGGGAATGCCTGCGCGTTATCTTGCCGAGGGGATGCCGGTCATTGGAACCGGCTGACTACTGTCACTCGAACAAGTGCCCACTTGGGAACTCCGCAATTGTTGAAGCCCGCAAGTGTACTACTCCTACGGTATTGACCGAGCAAGCCGATCATGAGCTTGGGTGGTGAGCGAATGCTTCGGGTGCGAGCGCCAGCAGCGGCGCGACCAGTTCCTGCGCGACGGACCACACGCCGGCGACGGAGTGGCCCAGGGGGCCGTCCAAGGGCAGGAAAGCCAGGATGCCGTGCGGCAAAAACCACTGGCGCGCTACTTGCCCGTGAGGGTGCGCGCAGTGCAGCCGGGTGGCGATCGCATGCTGGTGGGCGTAGGGGGTCCGCTCGAAATCCACGCCAAACTCGGCCCGGGTGCTGCTGGAGCGGCCCTTGCAGACCACCGTCAGCGCAGCCGACACCGGCGCTGCGACGACTTCCACCTGCGGCTGGAAACGCAGGGCCTCGGCCAGGCGCGCTTGCAGCGCAGGCACGTCGACGATCCATGCCAGGGCGTCCACGGCCTGCGTGGTCGCGTCGAAATGCACGCCGCCGCCCTGGTCCCCCAGAACCTGCATGCGCCGCACGGCGGTGGCTTGCCCGGCGTCGGGCCAGCAGCGCAGGGATTGGAGCAACTGACCCGATCAAATCCTGCGCCGGCGTCGAAGTGCAGCAGTCCTTGCTGACGGACACCGGACTGGACCTGGACCGCGCCTGGATGGTGGTTGGTGCCGACGGCGGGTTTCTGACCCAGCGCACCCTGCCCCGCATGGCGCTGATCCGGCCGCAGCTCGGAAGCGACGACATGGTGCTGCGCGCTCCCGGCATGCTGGCCCTGCACGTGGCGCAGGGCGCCGTCGAAGCCGAGGCCCCCACGACCGTGAGCGTATGGCAGGACCGGGTGCCGGCATGGGACATGGGGGCGGTCGCGGCCCAGTGGTTCAGCGATTTTCCGGGGCAGCCCTGCAGGCTCGTGCGCTTTGAGGCAGGCCACGCGGCTGGGCGGCGCGATCAGCTTCGGCATGAACGCCATCGTGCGCGAGGGCGCGGGCCGGACGCTGCGCGTGGGGCAGCCGGTGGCGGCCGACCTGGACTTTGGTTGAGCCGGCACGCCTGCGCGCGGGCCGGGGCAGGGCGTTGCGGGCCCGTAGAATCGGCGGCCCGTCTTGCGAAACCGAATTCCAGAAAGCCCTTTCATGAGCCTCCAATGCGGCATCGTGGGCCTGCCCAACGTTGGCAAGTCCACCCTTTTCAACGCGCTGACCCGGGCCGGCATCGCCGCCGAAAACTATCCCTTTTGCACCATCGAGCCGAACGTCGGCGTGGTGGAACTGCCCGATCCACGCTTGGCGCAGATCGCGCAGATCGTCGCTCCCGAGCGCATCGTCCCGGCGATCGTGGAATTCGTCGACATCGCGGGCCTGGTGGCCGGCGCCAGCCAGGGGGAGGGCCTGGGCAACCAGTTCCTGGCGCATATCCGCGAGACCGACGCCATCGTCAACGTCGTGCGCTGTTTCGAGGACGAGAACGTGATCCACGTGGCGGGCCGTGTGGACCCGATCTCGGACATCGAAGTCATCCAGACCGAACTCTGCCTGGCCGACCTGGGCACGGTGGAGAAGGCGCTCAACCGCCACACCAAGGCCGCCAAATCGGGAAACGACAAGGACGCCGCGAAACTGGTGGCGCTGCTCACGCGCATTCGGGCGGCGCTCGACGAGGGCCAGCCCGCGCGCTCGGTGGACACCACCCGGCAAGAGCAGGCACTGCTCAAACCGCTGTGCCTGATCACGGCCAAGCCCGCCATGTTCGTGGGCAATGTGGGCGAGGACGGTTTCGGGAGCAACCCCCTGCTGGATCGTCTGGAGGAATACGCCGCGCGCCAGAACGCCCCCGTGGTCGCCATCTGCGCCAAGATGGAAGCCGAGATGGCCGAAATGAACGCTGCGGACCGCGCCCTGTTTCTGGCCGAAATGGGCCAGAGCGAACCGGGCTTGGACCGCCTCATCCGGGCCGCCTTCCGGTTGCTCGGCCTGCAAACCTACTTCACAGCAGGCGTGAAGGAGGTGCGTGCCTGGACCATCCACACGGGCGACACGGCGCCGCAGGCCGCAGGCGTGATCCATGGCGACTTCGAGCGCGGCTTCATCCGCGCGCAGACCATTGCCTTCGACGACTTCATCGCCTGCGCAGGCGAACAGGGCGCCCGGGACGCAGGCAAGATGCGCGCGGAAGGCCGGGACTATCTGGTCAAGGACGGCGACGTGTTGAATTTTCTTTTCAACGTCTGACCAACGGGGACGCCGTCCCCAGCGCCGCGGCCAGCAGCGTCCACAGTGCCTGAGCGGGTTGCCCCATCTCGGTCTCCTCGCGTCGGATCAGCCCGATGCGCCGTACCACGGCTGGCCGAACCAGCGCCCGGGTCTCCAACTCGGCTCCGCCGGCGGCCAGGGCCAAGCGCGGCAGCACCCCGATGGCCGAGCCGTTGCGTAGCAGCCCCAGCATCGAGGACAGGTGCTCCACTTCGTCAAACCACGGCAGGGCGATGCCGGCCGCCGCCAGCGCGGCATCCATCTGCTGGCGATTGGCGCTGGTCAAGTGCAGTGCCGTCGGTCGCCAGGGCGCCAGCTCCGACCAGGCCACCTGTGCTTGCGCCTGCAGAGGATGGCCCCGCCGAAAAGCAAGCACGTAGGGGTCGTCGGCCACATGCTGCGCATGCAGGCCGGCCTGCGTGTCGGCCAGGACGCTGATGCCGAACTCGGCCTCGCGCTGCTGCACCGCAGCCGTCACGCGCAGGCCCGTGTCATCGCGCAGGTGCAGCCGTACCTGCGGATACTGCCGGCGGAACGCGTCCAGCACGCGCGGCAATAGCGCGTAGGCCACGGTGGTCAGGCAGGCCACCACCACGCGGCCCGAAGCACCGCGCGCGCAGCGAGCGGCTTCTTCCATGGCCTCGTCCAGCCCTGCCAGCAAAGGGCCGACTGCGCGCACGAGCTCCAACCCCTGTGCGGAGAACGCGACACGCCGCGTGGAGCGCTCCACCAGCGGGCCTCCCACCGCCACCTCCAACTGCGCGATGCGCCGGCTGAACGCCGACTGCGTGATGTGCAACTGCTGCGCGCCCCGCACGAAGCTGAGCGAGCGGTGCAGGGCGAGCAGGGCGCGCACGTCGTCGGTGCGGTAATTCATGCGTGGCATACATCGATTCTTGAAAATCCGGCAATTTACCGGATGGGTCAGGGTGCGCAGAATGTGCCCCATGCCCATCATCAAGATATTCGCCACGCACCCGCCAGGCGCGCAGGTGTGCACGGCGCTCGCCGATGAGCTCGAAGCCATTTGCATCTCGGTCATGCAGGCACGCGCGGACACCGTGCAAGTGCTGCTGTCGGGCAGCACCGTGATGCTCAAGGGCGCGCCCGTGCTCGTGGAAGCGCATTACCGCGCAGGAGCGCAGCGCGACGCGGCGGCGCTGGCGCGCTTCATGGATGGCCTGGAGGGCGCGTGCCGGCGCTGGCTGGGAGAGACCCCGCGCATCCGCTGCTTCGCCGTGGAGCCGGCTGCACTATCCGCCCGCCACTGAACCCGCGCGGCCATGAACGAACACGAACCCGTTTTGCGGCTGCGCGAGATCCGCAGCTTCTGCGTCGGCGGCTGCGTGCGCAGCGTCCACGGCCTGCCGGTGCAGCGCCGCCGCCTGGCCCTGGGCGGGCCGGTGCGCCCGGTGGACCCCAACGGCGAGCACATCACCGGCCAGATGTACGTGCAGGCGTACCTGCAGGCCGAACCACGCCACCGCCTGCCGGTGCTGCTGTGGCATGGTGGCGGCATGACCGGCGCCAACTGGGAGAGCACGCCGGACGGGCGAGCGGGCTGGCTGAGCGCCTTTCTGCATGCGGGCTTCGACGTGTACGTGAGCGATGCGGTGGAGCGTGGCCGCGCCAGTTGGTCCCCTTGGCCCGACATCTACGCCGACGCGCCGCTGTTTCGCACCTTGGGCGAAGGCTGGGAGCTGTTTCGCATCGGGCCGCCAGGCAGCTACCGCCGCGCGGCGCAGGAGCGCGTCGCGCACGCCGGGCAGCAGTTCCCGGTGGCAGCCTTCGAAGCCTTCGCCGCCCAGTGGGTACCGCGCTGGGTCGGCCATGAGCACATCACCTTGGTGGCCTACGACGCTTTGTTGCAGCATGTGGGCGAATGCATCGTCGTCGGCCACAGCCAGGGCGGCGGCTTCGCGCTGGAAGCCACGCGTCGCCGGCCGGGCCACGTGGCGGCCGTCGTGGCGCTGGAGCCCTCGGGCGCTCCCGAGGCGGCAGCGGCCGCCGGGGTCCGCCTGCCGCCGCATCTGGCGGTGTGGGGCGACTACATGGGAGCGCACGCGCTCTGGCGCCGTTACCGCGCCACGGCGGACGCCTATTTCGATGCGCTGCACGCCGCCGGCATGCAGGCCAGCGTGTGCGAGTTGCCGCGCGAAGGCATCGCCGGCAACTCGCACTTTCCGATGCTGGACCGCAATTCCGACACAGTGGCCCAGCGCGTCATCGCGTGGCTGGACCACACCGTTCGGCCTTGAAGAGGCCACTCCTGCATGCCCTGCATGTTCCCCGCGCGCTGAGCCGTCCTTCCCGAGAGACCCCCACCGATGATGATCCGTCGCCACCTCCTGCGCGCCACGTGCGCGTGCCTCGCGAACCTGGTCGCCGTCAGCAGCGCGCGGGCCGAGGCAGTCGCTTGGCCCGCGCGTCCCGTGAAGCTCATCGTGCCGTTCGGCGCCGGCAGCGGCAACGACATCGTGGCGCGGCTGCTCGCCGATCAGCTCTCGCGTGCGCTGGGCCAGCCCTTCGTGGTGCACAACCAGGTTGGCGCCAACGGCGCCATCGGCGCCGAAGCAGCGGCCCATGCGGCGCCCGACGGGTACACGCTGTTCCTGGCGACGAACACCACCCAGGCGGCGAACCCCGGCCTGATGAAGAAGCTGCGCTACGACCCGGAGAAGGACTTCGCGCCCATCAGCCGCGTCGCCAACACGCCCGCGCTGCTGGTGGTGCACCCGTCCGTGCAGGCCAGGACGGTGCCCGAGCTGATCGCGCTGGCGAAGTCCAGGCCGGGCCAGTTCAGCTACGCCTCGGGCAGCGCCGGCACGCGGGTACCCGGCGCCATGCTGACCAGCGCAGCGGGCCTGGACATGCTGCACGTACCCTACAAGACCATCCCGCAGGCCCTTGCCGACGTGGTGGCCGGTCAGGTGCACGGGATGTTCACCGACATGGCCACGGGCATCCAGCAGGTCCGGGCCGGGAAGGTCCGCGCCATCGGCATCAGCAGCCTGCGGCCCGCGCCGCTGCTGCCCGAGGTGCAGCCAATCGCCCGCACGCTGCCCGGCTTCGAGTTGCTCGCGTGGTACGCGCTGTACGCGCCGGCGGGCACGCCCCAACCCGTCATCGCCCGGCTAAACGCCGAAACCCGCACCGCCCTGAGCGACGCCGCGCTGCGCGAGCGCCTCGTCAGCCTGGGCTTGGAGCCCATCAGCAGCACGCCGCAGGAACTGGCGGCCTTTGGCCACAGTGAATTGGAAAAATGGACGCGTCTGATCAGGGAGGTTGGTATTGAGCCGGAATAGGGGAGACAGTTGGGTGGGGAATGCCTGCCTGGGGGTCGCGAGCACGGGAGGGCTCCTTGGAATTGGATCGTGGGTTGTGCTGTTTCTGCGCATGCTCCCTGGCAAGAGGTCGGGAATGTACGCGGGCCGTGTCGTAGTTGGCAGAAGCGCCTGTGCGCCATGCGGACCGATTTTGCAGCAACGCCGATGGGCTCTCAATTGCCTGATATCGGAATGCCTGCCGCGTCAGCCTTTGCGGCAAGAAAGTTTACGAAAGCCGAGCACGAAACGAGCATGTACTTGGCTTCGTCCAATCCAACGGTAGGAGCCTCAAGAATTGCATGTCGGATGCCGTTTTCATCGCTGGTGTATCCGTACAGCTTCGAGAATGCACTTTGCAAGGATTTGTGGATTGGTACTTTGTTTATTACCAGGGCTTGGAGCGCTGGCGCTAGTCCCCCTGACTTCTCACCAGCGAGTTGCTTGGCCATCGACTCAATCGCGCTAATGGACTCTTTCACGGAATTCCTGTAGTCAGGCTGCGGTCGTTTTGCAAGCAACTGAATAGCAGTGGTGATATGGATATGTGCTCCGGGTAGACCAAGCCGCCGGGTTGTCTTGATGGCTTCCTCAATTGACTCGGTTTCCGCAGGACTTGCAATAGGCACAAGATTTTTGTCAATGAACCTATACTCGGAAAGTTCAGCCTCGAAGATTCTGTTGAATTCTGCGTGTAGTTGGGCAGGGACCCACCTACGGATTTCAGAGGAATCGGGGGAGGAAGTTATTTCAAATTTCTTTATCATTTCCTTGTGGAATGGCATGCTACAAAGCATTTCGACAAGGTCATATATCTCATACCACTCCATTTTGTAGTATTTGTTTTTTAACCATTTACGCAAGTGGTCGTCGTTATATATTGGTAGTTCGTCGGCAGGAAGTTTCAGTAGATATCGAGAAATATAATCCGTAGTAAAAGACCAGTAGTTGATTTTTCCCCGGCCCCAGTAGCTGGAGTAGTTGGTTTTTTCATGAATGGAAAGAAGAAAGTTCCAGATCGCATTCCGCAGATCGTCATTCATGCTCTTGATCTGAAAGATCTTTGGTACTTCGACAGCGCCAGCGCGCTCAGAGAATTTGGTCATTTTTTTCGAGTGTGTAGAGCGCCTTGGTGGTCGATTGTAACCTCCCCAAGTGAGCGCGAACGTGCAGCGTCTGTCGGCTGTGCACGTGGCGTTGTTGCATAAATCGACCTTCGAAGATGCACCTCCCCAAGAACACCAATTCAGGTGATGCGCACGGGCTGTGGGCGAGCCAGGGAGGCCATGCGATTGAGCACGCCCGCACGGATGGCGACCTCGGTGGCTTGCGAGTCAATCGTGCGGGCCCACAGGAAATGGCTGGTCAGCGGCTGCAGACGGTACATCAGGTTCTCCACCAGCGAGCGCTTGTGGTAGCCGCTGGCTTTTTTCCATTCGCGTCTGCCGCTCTTTGCGATCTCGTCAACGGCCGCATTGCGCCAAGTTGCGCCCGGCGTGGCCTGCGGGCCAGGGCATGGCCCCTTCGCGCGGGGGAATCGAGGGCGTCGCATCGCGTGCGGCAATCTGCGCGTGGCATGCTTTGGTGTCGTAGGCGCCATCGCCGACGACGATGTCAATCGGTGTTTCGGACGGAATTTGCTCGAGCAGATATCACCATTTCGGATGCAATAAAGGCCGTCAATGAATCCATCCAGGACCGATAAGCAAACACCCGACGCACGCTGGGAGGAACTTGAAGGCCGGTACACGCAATGGCGGATCATGGAGCTTGAAAGCAGCTTGCTCACGGTCATTACTGTGAGCCGCGCCGTGGTGTTCCAATCTCCGCCCAAAGAGCAGAGTTGCTGAATAACGGCCATCACTGTGAGTCGCGCAGTGGTGTTCCAACCTCCGCCCAAAGAGCAGAGTTGCTGAATAACGGCCATCACTGTGGGTCGCGCAGTGGTGTTCCAACCTCCGCCCAAAGAGCAGAGTTGCTGAATAACGGCCATCACTGTGGGTCGCGCAGTGGTGTTCCAACCACCGCTCAAAGAGCAGAGGTGCTGAATTGTACGAATGTACACCACCAATATCTCACTTGGTCAAACTGCACACCCGCATTGCCGCAATCCCTCAGCCGCGTTACATACCGCCCCCGCTTTGCGGAGGGACAAGGCGGCTCTGCCGCAGACAGTCGGCTCGATTAGTCCTTTTTCTTCGCCCGGGTGTTTTTTTGACCGGCAGCAACAGCGCGTTAGCGTTGGCCGCCGCGCAAGGCATTGTTGCGAAAGGGCTTGCTCGCGTCAAAGTTGTTCTTACCCAAATACAGCAGTGCCAGGCAGGATTTTATGCATCTCTTTATACACAAGCCCCCGAGCATAAGCTATGCTACCTATTTCATAGCGAAAGCACACAATGAACTGGGTAGCCACGGAATTCAAGAGCATGAACCTGGGGGACCCCAGACGCAAACAGCGTGCGATCCACCTGATCGAGAGCTTGAGCGCCAAGCCCACGGCCAGTATCCCCCAAGCCTGCGGCGATTGGGCCGACACCATCGGAGCCTACCGCTTCTTTGGCAATGAGGAGGTCCAGTGGGAAGACATCCTGGCGCCGCACATCGAAAACTCGGTGGCCCGCATGGCGGCGCACGAGCATGTTTTGTGCATCCAGGACACCACCGAACTGAACTTCAATGGGCAAAAGGCCAAGGGGTTGGGGCCACTGAGCTACGAGGCCCAGCGCGGCATGTACCTGCACCCCACGTACGCCATCTCCACCTCGCGCGAGCCGCTGGGTGTGCTTGATGCGTGGATGTGGGCACGACAGCCGCGCCAGAGCGATGGTAGCCGTCCTGGCGTCAGCGAAAGCCTGCGCTGGATAGAGGGCTACGAACGACTGGCCGAGATGGCCCCGCAGTTGCCCAATACACGACTGGTCTACGTGGCCGACCGCGAGGCTGACATCATGGCCCTGATGGTGCGAGCACGTGACTTGGGCGAGCCAGTGGACTGGTTGCTGCGCAGCAAACACAACCGAGTTCTCGGAGAAGACGACAAACTGTGGAGCCGGGTGACGGCGGGTGATTCGCAGGGAGAGATTCGTTTCACCCTTGCCTCGCGCCAGGGGTCGCGCCCTCGTGAAGTGGTACAGCAAGTGTGGGCGCAAGCGCTGGAGTTGCCCGATGGCCACGGCGGGTTTGTGCAGGCCACATGCATCGTTGCCCGGGAGGAGCCGCTGGCGAATGGCGAAAAGCCCATCGAGTGGAGATTGCTGACGAACTTGCCCGTGGAGACCCTGGAGCAAGCCGCGCGGATGATCGACTGGTACCGGGCGCGCTGGGAGATCGAAATGTTCTTTCATGTGCTCAAGAACGGTTGCCGGATTGAAGCCTTGCAGTTGGGCAGTGTCAGCAAGATAGAACGCGCGGTGGTGCTGTACATGGTGGTGGCCTGGCGCATTGCCCGGCTGATGCGACTGGGGCGTAGCTGCCCGCAACTGGATGCGCAACTGATGTTCGAGCCCGACGAATGGAAAGCGGCATACATCCTGAACAAGCAAGAGTTGCCCAAGGAGCCGCCCACGCTCAACGAGGTGGTGCGGCTGATTGCCAGGCTGGGGGGCTTTCTTGCGCGAAAGCGCGATGGTGAGCCCGGAGTCAAGACCATCTGGCTGGGAATGCAGCGCATTCTTGACTTTGCCGCTGGCATCAGGTTCTGTCGCGAGCTTCAGGCTCAGGGGAGCTGTGTATAACGAAATGGATTTTATGATGTCGCTGTTGAACGCGCCAGAACGCACGGAGAATGTCGAATAGATCAAGGAACCGTATAAAATGCGGGATAATCCAAGAGTTTATTTTGATAATTCTTAATCGATTCATCAATCCGGTATTTGTAAGTGTTATTGACTTTTATGAATTCATTGAGATGCCCTGCGAAATCCATCGTAGTCAAAAATTCTCTTACAAAGGCTCTCCCTTGATCCGTTCTATAGAACGCCAATCTCTGTTCGGACGATGCGGTTTTTAGATACTGCTGCGTAGTGACGTTTGAGCCCGATCCTTCGGGATAAGCTTGCATCAGCATCCTGTCAAGATCAGTTGCCCTGGGGAGAGAAAATTCCCTCTTTTTGTCCATCCAGGTTTTCACTGCCTCTTTTCCGAGATTTTCTGGTGCCTCAGTCAGCGCATATCCGAAGAATCCGGATTTGTCGATGTATTGGTCTTTGCTCTCGTAATTCGGCCTGACTGGTCCCTTGCTCGAATGTACTTCATCGTGCTCTGACAAATCATTGCGGCTCTTGTCTGCGTTGAAAGGGGGGCGGTAATTGCCTGCTCTGTCATCGAGTCTGAGATTTCGCATCTGTGATAACTGAGAACTGATGGGATCTACCCCTTTGGCGCCCAGAAACATTTTCCGCGTCGCCTCGTCACTTCCAAGAATCTCTTGGAATTTGGTAGTGGCAGTGTCAAGATCGCCCGCGGAGGCGATTTCTTCAGTGGTAAACCATTCTTTAAAGAGCTTTTTTGCGACAATTGCTCGCGCACCCACGTCGTTCCCGTATGCAATCGCGTCAAACTGGTTTTTCTTTGCCAACCTGCTAAGAGCAACCCCTCCACCAACTGAAACACCCGGAGCAACTGGACCAGCAATGTTGAATGCGGCCCGGTTTTTTTGTTCTGTTTGAATACCTCTTTCTATATATGCGGAGAATTTTCGACCTTTTTCCCCTTGACTGTACTGCTGAAATTTGGACTGCTCAGAGCGACTTTCGTACTCCAAGCCACCAGTAAACAAAGAGCGCGCTGTTTTGCTGGCTATCTCCTTGGAACCATCCGAACGGTCGGGGAGAGGGGTATGAGTTGTCACAGCTAACTTTTTTATTATGGTTGTACCTGTTTGACCCGGATCGGTGTAATCCAGGGGAGTCTTGGTGACTTGCGACGAAAATTGAAATTCTTTTCCAATAATATTTTTACCATTTCCAAACAACGGGAAAAAATTATCGCCAACCACCGGAGTTGTCGTCATTGAGAGCCCGAAAGTATTCGCCGTGCGCAATCCACCACTGCCGGAAAATACGTCGGTTCGACTTGTCAGTCCATTTTTGCTGTTATCAGCTCCCCTGGTAAAACGGGAATGACTGACCAAAGAGGTTCTATGAAAGGGAAGTCTTTCAGCGTCCAGCTCGGCGTAGATTTTATTTACTGTTTCCTCATGCGACAGTTTCGTCGCATCAGAAATCGGTCTAGCCATGTTTTCTGCCGGGTTTTGATGCCCTTCCATCTGATCAGGCGTCAAGACGACTCTGAGAGGAGCTTCGGGATCGAAACGCTTGTCTTTTTCGTACCGCGTCTGAACCTTCAGTGCCCCGGCAAACGATGAATACGCTTCTTCAATAGTTGCAGCGGCAATTTGAAAGTCTTTATCCATTTTGCTGTGTTTGATGCGACGGTTGCTACCGCTCATGCTCAACAAATCTGTATCTATGAGTGAAAGAGTGAAGCCATATTTGTTGAGCACTCCGATTGAATCTCTGACGGTTTCCAATTGGGCGCGTTTCAATTTTCGATCATTTTGTACGGCAAAATTGTTGATCGAATTTACTGCATTGGCAAATTCTTCGTGTATTGCAACTACTCTATCTCCGGCATCACCACGCAATGAAAGGGGACTGGTATCATTTTTCTCGAGCCCCGCCATCGTATTAAGGAAACGGTCAACAGGAACTCCAAGAGCATCTGCAATGGGCCTTCCAACAGCATACAATAGAGGCTTGCTATCGGCGAAGTATCTTGAGACGTATTTTGCAGATTGATCAATGCTCCCGGTAAGACTTGGATCAAAGGCATTGTGTGGCAGTTTGGGTGACTCTGTGGTTCTATGGGTCCGCGTAAAAGTTTGCATGACGTTGATATCCCCGCCAGCCGACAAAGTTGGAATGAGCGGTTTTCCTGACAGTTGAGCCGAGAATTTCCAATAGGCACTTTTTGCATTTTGATCCCGCGTAATCCACGATGGCTTGGGAAGAATTTTTGGAAAAAGCGCCATACTTTCCGGTTTGGTTTTGTCTGCGTCTGGTATGAACTGCAAAGCAAGAGGCTTTTCTACTCCATACAAACTACTGGAGACTGTTCCGCCTAATCCTGCATCTTCATAAGCTTTCAAAATCTTTGGTTCGTTTTTATAGCCGCGCTGAATGCGACGTTGCGTCACCCCTGCCAAGTCACCTGTATCCAATTGACTTCGTGGCAAGAGTTTATCTGAAATTGAACTGTCTTTTGTCAACTTGGAGGAAGCTGACTCTGTGATGGATGGTTCAAGCATATTCATCAACAGCAGCATACCATGCGCATCCGCAGGGGTGGATGCACTAGCCGAATACTGACCAATATTACGCGATATCCCGCCTTCAATGCGCCCAGATACCGAGGCGAAAAGAGAAATATCAGCCGATTTAAGATCATCAGCTGTTTGGTGACGACTGGATGGAGAAATCAAAGCGTTTTTCTCCAGGCCCACATTGGCCTGGACCCCGAGACTCAAATTGCCTTCGATTTGACCCGTTTTTGCTACAAGAAAGTTTCCATCATTGCTTCGGGAAATTTCGGTGGTTTTCTTGTAATTTCCGCTTAGCTTCAGATCAATTGAAGAACCAAACACTCCGGAGGGACCCGGTTGATCGATTGCTGATGCCCCGACGGATGTACTTGGACTTCCAGTGTATCCGCCCCTTCCAAGCATATGGACTTCTACTCCAGTGGTTTCACTTATGCCCTCCCCTGGGGCGATCAATTTATTGTTTTTGAAATTTGCAGAGAAATTTTCCAGAATTTTCGATTTCTCTCTGCTTATCCTTGCAAGTTGATTGTTGGTGTTGCTGTTTTGATAGGCCAATTTTTCAGCCCTCCTGATATTTTCTAATTTTTCTACCGTCTTTTTTCTGTCGGCAGAGGATCCACCCAAGGTGAGATTTTTGCTCCACCGAGCGCCCGATTCGAGGGCGGCGTGCCCATTCGCGATGATTTTGGTTGCATCGACCTTTGCATCTTGAATCAGTTCAGTGCGGTTTTCTTCGCTTTGGGCATCATCCAATTTTTTCCCAAGATCATTTCTTAACGCGGTTAATTTTTCTATCGTTTTATTGGCACGATCATCAAAAGACCCTCCTATTTTGGAAGTCAATGAATTCATCTTGACTCCGCTGGATTGCAATTTTTGCGCAACTTCCGTGAGTGATCCGATATTTTTTCCTATATAAGCATCAAGATCATCGCGATTCTGATTTGCGACAGGATTGGCGATACTGGGGTTCTCTGCGATTCCGGTCGATGCTGCTGATGTGGATGCCAAATCCGTATCAATATCTGCATGCCTTGCCGGGCTGAGCAGGGTCGCTGGTGCTTGCCCTTCAAGAGTATCCGCTGCGGTATGTTCCGCAGGAGTCTTGTGCTCCAGAGATTCTCTCGGGCGTGGATCCTCGCGAGCATCCATCCGCGGCAGTGTCTCGTGGATTTTTTCCGGATGCTGTTGCGTATGGGCTTGCTCGTTGTTCTGGTCCGCCTGTCGGAGACGGTTGAAGCTCCCATCATCTTTCCGATCTGCAATAGGACTGGAGGAACTGGATTCCTCTGCGAGTCTGGCCGACGCCGGTTTGGACGCCAAGTTCGTGCCAGTATCTGCATGCCTTTCTTCTGCCGGATTGAGCAAGGTCGCTGGTGTTTTTCCTTCAAGAGCATGCGCTGCGCTGCGTCCCGCAGGAGTCTTGTCCGTCCGAGACACAAGGGGAGCCTCCCGAGCCTCCACCCCCGGTGATCTCGCGTCCGACACCGCAGTGCTGCGCAACGGCTGGGCATCGCCTCCCCGCGTTCCGACCAATTCAACCGCTACCGGCTTGGTTGGACTCAAAAGATAGCCGATTCTACCATCCTTCAGAATTTTCGGTGGATTGAACCACTTGGACCGTGGTTTTGCCTGCTCTGTATCGGGAGCATTCTTGCGATCGTTCTTCGCAACGTTCGAGACGTGTGAGTCATCCCGAGGGGGACTGGAAGATGAGTCTGCGCCAGCACCTTCTTTTTTGTTATCTTTTTGGGTGGGCAAATTGCCAGGAAGGGAACTGGAAGATGAATCTGCGCCAGCACCTTCTTTTTTATTATCTTTCTGGGTGGGCAAATTGCCAGGAGGGGGATTGGAAGATGAATCTGCACCAGCGTTTTCTTTTTGATTATCTTTTGGGAGGTGCGAATTGCCAGAAGGGGGAGTGGAAGATGAGTCTGCACCAGCCCCTTCTTTTTTATTATTTTTTGGAAAATGCAAGTTGCCACGAGGGGAACTGGAGGATGAGTCTGCGCCAGCACCTTTCTTTTTATTGCCATCGAGTCTGATTTCTGGCGCATAAGCCACAATCCCGAAGCTGTCACTTGTGCTTTGCACCGTCGTCTTTTCCATTTTCCCGCCTGCCGTCGCGTGCAGGTCATTGCTACCCACAAGCTGTACGTTCTCAAGACTCGCATTCTTGCCTGCCGCGAGGGTGACCTTGCCTGTGCTGAGGATCTCTGTTCCCGTGACGGTGTCGCTGCTCGTTTTCTCCAGGTTCAGTGCGGCATTGGGGGCGCCCGTCTCGGAATAATTCTTGGAGAGCCCTGCGTTCCTGCTTGCGCCCGGATTTTTTCCTTTGGAAGCAGAAATCCCGACACTCGCAGACACCGACAGGCTTTCTTGCCGATCATGAGCGGCCTTGAAGGTCAGATTGCCTGCGGATGCGATGGTCACGTCGTTCTTCCCGGCGTCGAACGTGACACCGGTAAAGGAGGCATCCTGCCCACTTTGAATGGTGATGGGACCGGCTCCACTCTTGATGCTGCCACCCAGCTCTTGCGTACGGCTGCTTTGCGCCACTTGGACTTGCACCCCCAGATTGCCCCCGCCACCCTGCGCGGACACGGAGATGCCTGCATCCACGCCAACGCTGCGCATTTTGGACTCCTGATAATTGGTGGCCGCGTCGAACGAGGTCTTGCCCCCTGCGACCAAGTCAACTTTCCCTCCAGCGTCCAGTTTGGAGCCTTCATAGCGCGCATCGCCCTTCGTGCGAATCGAAAGATTCTCGCCCGCCCGAATCACACCGGCCACTGCTTGGCTGCTCGATTCACGCTGCTCGGAGCCATGATAGGACGCGTTGATGTTCGCAGCAGGCCCCACGACACTGATGTCTACGGTTCCACCGGCACTCGTGCTGGTCTCGCTGGATGTGGAGGTGTTGCGCGCCGCCCGATAGTCCAGAGAGCCGGCTTCGAGGCTCACGCTCTTCTTGGCAACGATTGTGCTCCCCTCCAGTTCCGTCTTGTTCCTGGATGAACTGCGCACACTACCGCCTACGGAAATGCTCGATACAACGGCCTGGCTGCTGCTGGATCGAGACGATGCATCCTCGTGCTTATGCGACGCCGTCACTCCGGCGGCTACGCTGGAGCCTTTCTCGCTTGCCATCAGACCGGCAGAGACGTTGGCCGTTGCTTCCGCATACAGACCGATCTTGGTGGTATCGCTAGCACTGTTTGATGAACTGTACGTGGTATTTGCAGCCGCCAAGCTCCTGATCGTCTTGGCCGACTGCGTCAAATCTCCGCCGGCCTCAATCCCGGTGCCCACGTCGGTAATGCTTTCCCGCGCCGTCCGCGTGATGTTTCTGCCCGCCGTGATGCCCGAGATGACCGCGAAGGTCGCACCTTCGACGCTATCGCTGCGGGTGTTGGTCGCCTGAATGCCCATTTCGGCGCGTGCCTGCGCATGAGCGCTTGCACTGGCTTGCACACCCAGCCCGACCCCCGCGCCCGCATCGCCCCCCGCGCTGGCGGTTCCGGTTGCGTAAAGTCCTGCTGTCGTCTCGCTGCTGCTCGATCGCTTTTCGTGCACGTCGTTGACGGCCTTGAACTCCATCTTGGCCGCATGGAGATCAACGTCGCGGTCGGCAAACAAGTTTCCACCTTCCAATACCAGATTCTTCTTGGCCTTGATGCTGAGGTCTTGACCTGCCGTGATGGACGAGCCCTGATGTGTCGTATCCAATGTTGCATCTGTTTTGGTGCTGTACTGCATCACGTCAATGCGATTTTCCGAACTGACCGAGACCTGCCCCGATACGCCCACCTTGGCGTTCGGATTGGTATTGTGGGCAGCGCTACCACTGGCTTCGGCACTGGCTTGTGCCTGTGCCGTGTTCTTTGAACTGGCCATCAACCCGATCGACAGACTCTCATGCTGCGTCGTCGACGTTTTCCTGTCTTCTGCCGCAAGAAGATGGACGTTCTGCGCGTTGATCTTGGCGTCACCAGCGGCCACCACGTGCGAGCCTTGCAAGTTGATGTCCCGCGATGCATCGACCGTCAGATCGCTGCCGAACCGGATGATCGATCCAACATGCTGCAAGTCGGTGGTCTGGGTTTGCGTTTTGGTCTTGGCATACAAGGCCAAACCGGCAGATCCCGATGCATTTGCGCTGGCCTCCATATTGACCGACTCGGGCACCTTGTTATCGACAGCCACCCCCAAGGCAGTGCGCGCAGCAGCACCGGTGGTATTGGCCGAACCAGTGGCAGTGCGCGCAGCAGCACCGGTGGTATTGGCCGAACCAGTGGCAGTGCGCGCAGCAGCACCGGTGGTATTGATCGAACCAGCGGCAGTGAGCGCAGGAGCACCGGCGTTGGGGGTGCTCACCTGCGCATCTCCCGATGCGCTCACTTGCAGAATGCCGGTGCGTTCTATCACGGTGCGTGTCTCTTCATAGTTACGCCCCGCCAGCACGTTCACGTTCTTGCCTGCCTTGATCTGACCATGGCCTTTGACGTCGACACGTGAGCCTTGGACTGTGACGTCATTCTTGGCCGTCAGATTCGCATTGCCCCCCACTTCGAACTGACTGCCGACATTGCGGACCGAGGTCGAGTCCGTGGTCGTGGTCGTGGTGCCAAACAGGGAGTTATTCATGCCAAAACCAGATTCCTTGGTTTCGCTGTGCGAGACGATGCTGTTTTCCCGTGCGACGATCTGGATGTCGTTCGCGGCATCCAGCTGGGCATTGCCCGTCACCTTGACGTCGGTGCCTGCGAACGTGATGTTTTTTCCGCTGGTGGCATTGAGATTGCCGCCGATTTTCAATCCCGATTTCACCTGTTCGATGGTCGTGGTGGTCGTCGTTGCCAAGCTGGATTGGGTCTGTCCCTGCTTTGAGTCGTTGTTGGTCGATTCGATCGGCGCCGCCTGGTTGCTGAGCTTGCCCATGGCGGTTGGCAGGCCGTCTGCGATGCGTTCATGCCGGGTGTCGATGCGCTTGTCCTGAATCGTGTCGAAATGGATGTCGCCACCGGCTCTGAGGCTGGCGTCTCCCCCTGCGGTGATGTTGGCGCCGGTGTTTGCGATGTTCTGCGCCGCGTCGAGCGACAAAGTGCCGGTCGATTCGATCGACGCCGTCTTGCCGAAATCGGTCTCGTAGCGTGTATCGCTGCCAGATCCGTTCGCCGTCGTTTGGTTGACGATGCTGCCCTGCGTGGAATGGATTGCTACGTTTCCACCCTGGATCGTGCCCGAGGTGTTGCGCACGTCACCCGCCGATACCACGGTGAGTGACTGCGTGCCGGTGATCGTGCCGCCGGTGTTGGTCAGCGAAGCAAGGCTGAGCTCGGCCATTTCTGCCGTGATGACGGCGCCTTGCGTAATGTTCGCCTTTGTTTGCGGTGACAGATAGACCACGGGGGCCAGCACGACTTGGCCGTTGATTTCTGTCTGCACCATCCACACGATGTCGTGCGTGAGCTTGGACTGCTGTTCTGGCGTCAGCGCCTGCCCGTAGACCAACCCGAGCGCCTCGCTCTCGCCGGCGGCCGAGTCCATCAGAGCCTGCACCTGCGCATTCGCGTTCTGCACACCCGCCAGCAACGCGTTGCCGGTCTGCGCGATCAGCTGCTGTTTGATCAGATAGGCCTCGTAGTTGGCGTCGCCCAGGCGACGCAGCAATTCATCGGCGTTGTAGCCCAATCGGCGGGCTAGGTAGTCCGAACCTGGCGTCGGCGAGCCGATCTGGTAGAGCGGGTTGCTTTCGACAAAATACTGCGCATCCGGCTGCTTCGCGATAACGTACAGACCATTGGGATTGGTCGGCAAGGGGTTGTTCGTGCCGCCGAACGAGGTGCCTTCGATGCCGTTGCTTGCGTTCACATGGACGAACGAGGTCGCGGGCCGACCGCCGAGCGTATTCACGGGTGTGACGCTGATGCGCTCGGCGCCGGTGGTGCCGCTGGCCGCCGGGTTGACTACGCCCTTGTTCGCATCGCCGCCTTCGCGCGGCCTGACGGTGGCGTGCTTCGGGTCGCCCTTTTTGATTAATTCCACCGGGGCGGTCGAGCCGTTGTTGCTCAGCGCGAAATGGCTGCCCGACAACTGGCGCGCGTAGACGCCGGCACCGATATTGCTGAGCTCGGTGAGCTCCGAGGTTTTCGTCTCTTCTTCGACACGCCGCGTGTAATAGGTCAAATTGCCTAGTGCGATGTAGCGGGTGTGCTCGGTCCAGGTGCGCGTGTAGGCGGTGCGTTGCAGCGCCAGATCATCGTTGACGAAGGTCGCGTTGGCCCCTGTGCCGTTTAAGGCCACGGTGTCGCCCGAGATCACGCCGCCCAAGTTTTTGCCGGTGTTGAAATTCAGGCTGACCGTGCGCGCGCCAGTAATTTGGGGCTTGATCGTGGGCGTGCCGCCCGAGTAGATCTGATCCTTGTGCCAAGTCTGCGCGTAGTACCAATATTCGGAGAGGTCCGGGAAGCTGTCGTAGTAGCCCGCTGGATTGTGGCTCGTCTCCTTCGTGATCGCGGCCGAGTTCTCGCCATATACGCGGGTATCGCCACCGGGCACTTCGTTGAGCAGGGTACGCGCAGTCATCGCAATCGAGCCGTTGCTGTCGATGGTGCTGTTGTTGACCAGGGTGTTCGCGCCCAGGGTGATGGACGTGCCAGCGCTGATCCTGCCTTGGTAGGCGGTCAGTGTGGCGGCGTTGGTCAGCGTGCCCGACTCGGCCGAGGCCGCGAGCGCGTTGCCGGCATAGAGCGTGCCCTGATTCAGCAGCTTGCCGGTGGTGGCGGCGACGCTCAGGTCATGCAGCGCCGAGATGCCGCCGGACAGCCCGTTGGTCACCGAGGGGGCGCTCACCGTCAGGTCGTTTCCCGAGAACAGCAAGCCGTTGTTGCTCAGCGCTTTCGAGGTCGTGATGCGTGTCTGCCAGGGCGGCGAACCGGCCGACGCGTTCTGCTCCTTCGAACCCAGAACCTTTGCGTTGGCGCCGGCGAGCGACAGCGTGTCCAGCGACAGCGTCATGTTCCGGTCGGACGACAGGGTGGCGCCGTCGGCCAGGGCGACGGTCCCGAGTGCGGCCGAGAACTGCTGGCCGACGACGGTGCCCGTCGCGCCGACGTTCAGCGTGCTGCCGCCGGTGCCGTTGAGCGTGAGCATGCCGCTGCGGCTCTGCAGGAGTCCGTTGAGCGCAGCGGTGTAGTGGGTGTTGGCGACGCGGCTTTGCACCGTGAGGTTGCGCTCGGCAATGACGGTGCCGTTGCTGCTCAGGCCACCGCTGCCCACGCCAAGCGCCATGGCGCCCGCCGACTGGATGGTGCCGGCATTGTTCATCTCGCTGGCGGACACCGCGCCGGCGCCCACTGACGCGGTGGCCACGTCGATCGTGCCGCCCGTGCGGTTGTTCAGCGAGCCGGACGCCGATACCTTGCTGTCGCTGCGCGTGCCGCCCTGGATCGTGCCAGCGTTGTCCACGCTGAGCACGTCGATGTCCAGGCCATCGCCGAGCATTTTGCTGTTCCTGCCGTTGCTCAGCGCCGTGCCCGTGCCTTTCACCGTCAGTTGCCGGCCTGCCTGCACCACGGCGGTGGCACCGGTGTTGTCCAAGCCGGTCGTGGTGTTGGCCGTGAGCCTGCCGGCGGTGATCAGCTTGCCGCTGTTGCTCAGTTGGTCGGCATCCAGGTCCCCGTCGCCCGCACCCTGCAGCACGCCGCTGTTGCTCAGCCTGCCGCGCACGTGCACACGGTCAACGGCGTTTGGCTGCTGCGATAGCAGCCAAGTCCCCGCGTTGTCGAAGCGAGCGGAGGTGACGGTGCTGCCGGTATTCGCCTGCACGTGGCCGGTGGCGGCGTTGCTCACGCTCAGCGCCTGGAGTTCGACGTTCTGCTCGGCCTGCAGCGTGCCGCTGTTCGTCACCGCCTGGGTGGCGCCGCCGTCGCGGTCGGCGATGTCGATGTGCGCACTGGCGCGCACGGTGCCGGTGTTGGCGAGGGTGCCGTTCACACGCAGCATGGCCGTGCCGGCGCTGGCGTCGATTGCGCCCGCGTTGCGCATGCTGCGGCCCGCGCGGACGAGCACGCTGCGGCCCGTGAGGCTCGCACCCGCTGCGTTCTCCACACGACCACCGCCCGTCACGGAAAGCGCACGGCCGGCTTGCAGGGTGCCGGCGGCCGTGTTGGAGAGATCGTCGGCGGTGCTGACGCCGAGTTCGCCCGCGCTCAGCACCGCGCCGCCGTTGACCAGGTTCGCGGCGCTGACGACGAGGTTCCCTGCGCCCTGTAGCGTGCCGCTGTTCGTGGCCTTGCCCGACACGCTGAGTTGGTCATTCGCGTCGGTCGCCTGCGACAGCAGCCACACGCCCGCGTTGTCGAACGACCCCAGTGCGGCCGTGCTGCCCCGACTCGCCTGCGTCCGGCCGTGGGCGGTGTTCGCGAAGAGCGATGCCTTCAGCGTGAGCGCGCGCTCGGCCAGGAGATCGCCGCTGTTGGTCACGGCCTGCGTTGCCGCGCCCGAGCGGTCTGCGATGTCGATGTCGTCGCGCGCGTGCAATTGCCCGCTGTTCTCGACCGTACCGTTCACGCGCAGCGTGGCGTTGCCGCTGTCGGCCGTGGCGATGCCCGCGTTGAGCAAGCCGTCTGCGGCCGTGAGGTTCAGGCTCGCGCCCTGGAGCACGCCGGTGGCAGCGTTCGACACCGCGCCGGCGCTGACTACGCTCAGCGCGCCACCGGCCTGCGTCTTGCCGCTGTTGAGCACGCTGCCTGCGTTCACGAGCACCGAGTCTGCGCCCTGCAGCGTGCCGCTGCTGCTGTTGCTCACGCTGCCCGCGCGCACGACCACCGAACCCGCGCCCTGCAAGGTGCCGCTGTTGACGAGCGTGCGGCCCACCGTGAGCGCATCCTGCGCACCGGCCTGCTGCGACAGCAGCCATGCGCCCGCATTGTCGACGTGCGCGGCATGGACCGTGCTACCGGTCTGCGCCTGGATGCGCGCGTGCGCCGTGTTGCTCACGTCGGCGGCCCTCAGCGCCAGCGCGCCGTCGCTCAGGAGCGTGCCGCTGTTCGAGAGCGTGGCGCTCGCGCCTCCCGAGCGGTCTGCGATGTCGAGGTCTTGCGCGGCGTGAATTTGGCCACTGTTGTCGATGCTGCCGTCGGCACGCAGAGTGACCTTCCCCTTGTCGGCCGTCATGGTGCCCGCGTTGGAGATGCCATTGCCCGCCGAGAGCGATACGTTCCCGCCCCGCGACTTCAGGACTGCGTCGGACGCCGCACGGATGCCTCCGGAGGACGAGAGCGTCATATTGCCGGCCGACTGCAGTTCGGCCCAGCCCAGCGCCAAGTCGCCCTGGTCGGCGCTGGCGGTCAGCGTGCCCTCTCTGCTGTACAGCTTGGTGGCGGCGGTGCTCACGAGGTGGCCAAAGGCGCCATTCCAGGCGCCGCCCGCGCCCCATTCCGTAGCGCCGAGCGATGCGCTGTTGCCCACGGCCAGTGTCAGCGCGCCGCCCGCGTGGCGCAGATTGTTGTTCGCAATGCCCGAGGCGCTCGCGCTGTCGATCAGGCTGGCCGTGCGTACCGACAGATCGCTGCCCGCGATCAGTGCACTGCCCGTGATGGAGGTGCCGCCGGCCGCATCGAGCACGGTCTTGCCGGTGGACGTGAGACTGGCGTCAGTCAGCGCGAGCGCATTCGCTTCGGCACTGGTGGTGCTCACGTTCACGTCGCTCAGAGCCGTGACGCGGGTCTGCAACTCGATTCTGCCCGCAGCCGTCAGCGTAAAGTCGCCTGCGCTGGCCGCAGCATCACCCAGCAAGCGCACGCCCACGCCGGCCTCGGTCGAGGTCAGGCGGATGCGGTTGGCGTACATGCCGCCGAGTGCCGAACTGTCTACCGAATACACCGGTGCGGCGCCGGTGTGCGTGGCAGGACCTGTGACGGCGCGCGTGTCGTAGTTCCAGCGGTTGGCGCCGACGGCGACGCCCACGTCCTGCCCGTGGATGGACGCCTCCAGCCGCACCGAGCGCGTCACGAGGTCGAGCACCTGTTGCGCCGTGGCGTTCAGACCGGTGCCGGTGATGCGGATGTCGCCTTGGCCCGTGCTGAAGCTGTCGAGGCCGCCGCTGGCGGTCAGGAACGGATTTCCGGTGGTCAGCGTGACGCGGTCGGTGTTGATGAAACCACAGCCGCTGCAGGTGATGCCGTAAGGGTTGGCGAGCACCACGTCGGCCCTGCCGCCCAGCACCTCGGTGAACCCGGCGAGTGCACTGCGGTTGTTTGAAATCACCTCGTTGAGGATGACGCGCGCCGTGTTGGCCTGGTTGAGGTTGGCCGTGACCTGTCCCGCCAACTGCGACGGGTAGACGATCTGCGCACTCGTCGTGTTGTTCAGCACCAGGCCGATCGGGTGCACGTTGAAGCTTTGGTAGCGATTGTGCGAGAGCCCGGCCGTGTTCGCCGCATTCGTGTTGACCACGGTGACGCCATTCGGCGCCACATAGGCGTTCAACGGGCTGCCGGGCGCGACCACCACGGACGCGACCTGGGCGAGCGTGCCCAGTGGAATCAGCGCGAGTGCGCTGAAGGCCCGGATGCCGCGACGACGCGCCCTGGCCTTGTGGCCCTTGCCATGTCCGCGCGCGGTTTCTGCCACGGCCATCCAGGTGGCCGATGCCGAATTCCAGATGACTCGATAGATGTGGTTCATGGCAAGGTCCTCAACGGGAAGCGGACAGGCGGAAGCTGTATCGGGTGCCTTCCCGTTTCAGCGCGGAGGGCATATGGACGGCGCGTGCTGCGAAGACGTCGAGATTCAGGGTCTTCCACTGAAGCGCGGTGCCCAGCGTGGCGCCCGACAGCGAACCCGAGGGGACACCGGCGGCGCGGTTGCTCACGCGGCCCGCGTCGAGGCCCGCGTAGGTGCGGACCGACAGCGGCGCGCCCTGGATCGTCGCCACCGTCCCGGGGATGGAGAGTTCGTTGCGCAGGTAGAAACCGTTGTCGCCGCTGAGTACGCTGTCGAGGAAACCGCGCACCGAAGAATTCCCGCCGATCAGAATCTGCTGCGCGCCATAGAGCGTGTCATAGGCATGCTGACCGCTGAATTGGCTGGACCACTGAAAGACACGACCGGCGATGTCCAAGCCGCGCGAGAAGCCGAGATCAAGCGCCAACTTGCGAAACTGTGCGTGTGGCAGGTCATCGGGCCGATCGTCGGCGTCGCGCAGCGCGCCGAAGTTCGTCAGGCCCTCTACATAGCTGAATCGGGCATTCAGGATGCCGCCGCCGACCTGGGTGAAGGCGCTGGCTGCCCAGTCGAGCGTACTCAGGGTGCGGCTGCTGACTTGCAGATACTCGCCGCCGAGCCAGTTGCGCGTGGATTGCGTGCCGAGCCGGGCGGACAGCGAGATGCGGCTCGCCTGGTCGCGGTACACCACCCGGTCGGCCGTCAGGCTCTTGCTGACGGTGCGGCCTTCCGAGACAAGGCTCAGCCCGCTCGGCGGGTGCAGCACGTTGGTATAGCCGCTCTGGCTGGTGTCGAGACTGAAGGTGTTGTAGCCAAAGGGCAATACGGCGCGCAGACCGATCGAGTCGGAGTTGTGCTCCCGTCGCTTCGGCAGCACCGATTGGCGTTTGGTGATCGAGAGCAATTCATTCAGACCCAGCACGCTGTCAAAGGAGACCGTGGCCGAGGCGGGAAAGACACCGGTGGCCCGCGTGCCCGAATTGTCGAGCGAGACATAAGCGTGTACGGGAAAAGCAGCCGGGTTCTCGACCCCCACCACGGTCTGACCGGGCTCGCTGCCGGGGCGCAGATCAAGCTTGGCGTTGTTGGTGCTCAGACTATTGATCTGGTTGATACCTTGCTCAAGGTCGCGCAGATTGAGCAGGTCACCAAGATTGACCGGAAAGGCACCGCGAATCCATTGGGCGCTGTCTCTGCCGCCAGTCAGTTCGAAGCGCTCGATCCGGCCTTCGACCACCGTCACCTCGAGTATGCCGCTGCGCAGATCCTGTGCGGGCAGGTAGGCGCGGGTAGTGATGTATCCACGGTCGATGTAGCTCTTGGTCACCGCGGCCAAGATGCCCTCGAGTTCGGGTCCGCCCAGGCAACGGCCGGCATTGCTCTTCTCAATATCGTGCTGGAGATCGCTTGGAAGATGTTGCGTGTCGCCGCCAAAGCGAATCTCGCGAATCTCCCGGCACGGTGCACCGAGCTCAGGCACCGACACCTGCGGCTTCAGATCCTGCAGGTCGGTGCCACCCGGTGGGGGCCGTGCCCGCATGGTCCGGTCCTGTTCCTCGCGCAGTTGGTCTTGTTGCTGGCGCTCAATAATCTGGTTTTGGCGGTCGATAGCCGCGGGGGGAGTTTGCGCCCGTGCATGCGTTGCGAATCCGAAGATTACACCGATCAAGATTACCAGGAACGAGATCAAAATAATGCCCTATATAGAGTTTCGTCGTCCGCGCAGGCGTGCGTATCCCCTGAATCGTGGGGGTTTTGAAGAGATTTATCTTCCAGGCGAATTTGTGCAGGACTACTGTTCGTTTCTATCTGGCGATAATCAATTTATTTCTGATTGTGCGGTCGCCGTGTGACAGCGTCATTACGCTGCCCGGCATGAGGCGTTTTGCATAAATCCTGGGCCATATGGCGCGCGGGCGTCTCCGTGCGCGTGCCGTCGCACCGTCATGTGGAAGGCCCCTCCTTGGGAGCCATGCGCCTCAAAGGACGCAAGCTCTGCAACCCCCACGCCTGCGGCGAATGTCTTCATAATCTCCGCATGAAATGCGGAGATTGCACCTGCATCTGGCAGGCCACCGACTGGCCAAGTTGGCGTTTCGATCTGGCAGCCTTGGCCCCGTCGTTGGCCGAGGTCAGTCGCGCCCAGGGGGTGTTGATGGGGCGGCTGGCGGACGTTGGCAAGTCAGGGGCGGGTGGGCGCAGCACCGGGTACGAGTTGAACGGCGAAGAGCCCCCATGGAGCGGCCCTTTCCTCGGGACCGAAGGTAATTACTGATACGACGGACGGGCCCGCAGCCATAGGATGCAGATACCTTGCGCGAATCCAGGGGGCGGAACTTGGGCGGAATGCAGGCATGATTCATGCGTGTAACCATTCCAAGTTCTGCGGTGTCTTGCAGCACCAAACCGTATCCACACTATCTGCACAGCAAGGAATCGCTCTTGAAATACCTGCTCTCTCCCCCCAACCCCCGTTTGCTCTGCGCCAGCGCCCTGCTGGCCCTGCTGGTTTGCCAGGGAACGCCCGCGCTGGCGGCCACGCCCAAGGACACGCTGGTGATTGCCCTTGGGGTGGACGACGTCATCACGCTGGATCCGGCCGAGGCCTTTGAGACGACCACGGGCGAGATCATGGGCAACACCTACGACCGGCTGGTGCGCCTGGATGTCAAGGACCCGACCCAGCTGGTCGCTGACGTGGCCACGTCCTGGACGGTGTCGCCCGATGGCAGGACCTACACCTTTGAACTCAGAAGCGGGCTGAAATTTGCCTCGGGCAATGCGCTCATGGCCGAAGACGTGGCCTATTCGCTGCACCGCGCCGTGGTGCTGGACAAGGCCCCCGCATTCATCCTCACGCAGTTCGGCTTCAACAAGGACAACGTGAAGGACAGGATCAGGGCCACCGGTCCGCTGACGCTGACACTGGAAACCGACAAGCCCTACGCGCCCAGCTTCTTCCTCAACTGCCTGACGGCCAACGTGGGCGCGATCGTGGACAGGAAACTGCTGCTGTCCAAGGAGCAGAACGGCGACTGGGGTTACGCCTGGCTCAAGACCCACTACGCCGGCTCCGGCCCCATGAAGCTGCGCGAGTGGCGCGCGAATGAAATCGTCGCGCTGGAGCGCAACGACGGCCATTACGGTGAAAAACCCAAGCTGGCGCGCGTGATCTACCGCCATGTGAAGGAGTCGGCAACGCAGCGCCTGCTGCTGGAAAAAGGCGATATCGACATTGCCCGCAACCTGAGCCCGCAGGACATTGCCGCGCTCTCGGCCAACAAGGACGTGAAGCTCACGTCCGCCCCCAAGGCCACGGTCTACTACATCAGCCTGAACCAGAAAAACGCCACCCTGGCCAAGCCCGAGGTGCGCGAGGCCCTCAAATGGCTGATCGACTACGCGGCCATCAGCGACACGCTGATCAAGAACATCGGCGTGAATCACCAGAATTTCCTGCCCATGGGCCTGTTGGGGGCGAGCAAGGAGAACCCCTACAAGCTCGACGTCGAAAAGGCCCGGGCCCTGCTGGCCAAGGCCGGTGTGCCCGACGGTTTCAAGGTGACGATCGATGCGCGTTCCATGCAGCCGGAGCAGGGAATCGTCGAGGCCTTCCAGCAAACCGCCAAGCGCGCCGGCGTCGAGGTCGAAATCATCTTGGGCGACGGCAAGCAGGTGCTGACCCGATACCGCGCCCGCAACCACGACATGTTCATCGGCCCGTGGAGCATCGACTACTGGGATCCGCACTCGAACGCCGACGCCTTCACGCGCAACCCCGACAACGCCGATGACGCCAAGCTCAAGTCGCTGGCCTGGCGCAATGCCTGGGCCATTCCCGAGCTGACCAAAAAGTCCGACGCCGCCGTGCTCGAGCGCGATGCCGAAAAGCGCAAGACCATGTACGAGGAATTGCAGGCCGAATTCCGCAAAACCAGCCCCTTCATCATGCTCTACCAGAAGATCGAAGTGGCCGCGCTGCGTCGCAACGTGGACGGCCTGCAACTGGGCCCTTCGTTTGACACCACCTATATGTTCAAAGTATCCAAGCGGTGATCCGTTTGCCATCCGGCAGTGCCCTGCATCTGCACAACCAGGAAGCGATTTTGAAATACCTGCCCTCTCCCGCGCGCCCCCGTTTGCTCTGCGCGAGCGCCCTGCTGGCCCTGCTGGTTTGCCAGGGAACGGCCACGCTGGCAGCCACGCCCAAGGACACGCTGGTGATTGCGCGCGGGGTGGACGACATCATCACGCTGGATCCGGCCGAGACCTTTGAGGTGAGTACGGGCGAGATCATGGGCAACATCTACGACCGGCTGGTGCGCCTGGATCTCAAGGACCCGACGAAGCTCGTCGCTGACGTGGCCAAGTCCTGGACGGTGTCGCCCGACGGCAGGACCTACGCGTTTGAACTCAGAAGCGGGCTGAAATTTCCCTCGGGCAATGCGCTCACGGCCGAGGACGTGGCCTACTCGCTGCACCGCGTCGTGGTGCTGGACAAGACCCCCGCGTTCATCCTCACGCAGTTCGGTTTCACCAAGGACAACGTGAGGGACAGGATCAAGTCCACCGGCCCGCTGTCGCTGACACTGGAAACCGACAAGCCTTACGCGCCCAGCTTCTTCCTCAACTGCCTGACGGCCAACGTGGGCGCGATCGTGGACAGGAAACTGCTGCTGTCCAAGGAGCAGAACGGCGACTGGGGTTACGCCTGGCTCAAGACCCACTACGCCGGCTCCGGCCCCATGAAGCTGCGCGAGTGGCGCGCGAACGAAATCGTCGCGCTGGAGCGCAACGACGGCCATTACGGTGAAAAACCCAAGCTGGCGCGCGTGATCTACCGCCATGTGAAGGAGTCGGCAACGCAGCGCCTGCTGCTGGAAAAAGGCGATATCGACGTCGCCCGCAACCTGAGCCCGCAGGACATTGCCGCGCTCTCGGCGAACCAGGACGTGAAGCTCACGTCCGCCCCCAAGGCCACGGTCTACTACATCAGCCTGAACCAGAAAAACGCCACCCTGGCCAAGCCCGAGGTGCGCGAGGCCTTCAAATGGCTGATCGACTACGCGGCCATCGGCGACACGCTGATCAAGAACATCGGCGTGAATCACCAGAACTTCCTGCCCATGGGCCTGTTGGGGGCCAGCAAGGAGAACCCCTACAAGCTCGACGTCGAAAAGGCCCGGGCCCTGCTGGCCAAGGCCGGTGTGCCCAAGGGTTTCAAGGTGACGATAGACACACGCACCATCGAGCCGGAGCAGGGAATCGTCGAGGCCTTCCAGCAAACCGCCCGGCGCGCCGGCGTCGAGATCGAAATCATTCCGGGCGACGGCAAGCAGGTGCTCACCCGGTACCGCGCCCGCAAACACGATATGTTCCTCAGCCCGTGGGGCGTGGACTACTGGGATCCGCACTCGAACGCCGACGCCTTCGCGCGCAATCTCGACAACGCCGACGATGCCAAGTTCAAGTCGCTGGCCTGGCGCAATGCCTGGGCCATTCCCGAGTTGAGCAAAAAGACCGACGCCGCCGTGCTCGAGCGCGATGCCGAAAAGCGCAAGGCCATGTACGAGGAGTTGCAGGCCGAATTCCGCAGAACCAGCCCCTTCATCGTGCTCTACCAGCAGATCGAAGTGGCCGCGCTGCGCAGCAACGTGGACGGCCTGCAACTGGGTCCTTCGTTTGACACCACCTATATGTTCAAAGTATCCAAGCGGTGACGGCGGCTTTGGCAATGCCTGCCCCCCTGACCGTCGGCCAAGACCCTGTGGGCTTGGTGCCAGCGCAGCAGGCCGCCGCGCGCCCGGCGGGCCGGCGGCTGTGGAATGCCCTGGGGTCTGCGTGGCGTTTCCTGGTGGCGATTGTGCTCACGTACCTGGGCCTGCTCGCGGTCACGTTCTTCATTGGCCGGGTGATCCCGGTCGATCCGGTGTTGGCCGTGGTGGGCGACAGGGCGCCCGCGCACGTCATCGAACGGACGCGCGAAGAGATGGGCCTGGACAAGCCGTTGCCGCAGCAGTTCTATCTTTATTTGGGCAAGGTGCTGCAGGGCGACTTTGGCACCTCGGTGCTGACCTCCAACCCGGTGATGCAGGACATGCGCCGCGCCTTCCCGGCCACGCTGGAACTGGCCAGCCTGGGAATCCTGATCGGCGTCGGGCTGGGCGTGCCGCTGGGCGTGTGGGCGGCGGTGCGGCGTGGCCGGCTGGTGGACCAGGTGGTGCGGGTCATCGGCCTGGTGGGGTATTCGGTGCCGATTTTCTGGCTTGGCCTGATGGCCCTGCTGGTGTTTTATGCGCGGCTCGGCTGGGTGGCCGGGCCGGGCCGCATCGACATCGTGTACGAATACACGCTGGTGTCGGTGACCGGCCTGTTGCTGCTCGACACCGCGCTCGCGGGCGAATGGCAGGCCTTTGCCAACGCGCTGTCGCATCTGATCCTGCCGGCCTCGCTGCTGGGTTATTTTTCGCTGGCCTACATCAGCCGCATGACCCGCTCCTTCATGCTCCATGAACTGGCCCAGGAGTACGTGGTGACCGCCCGCGCCAAGGGCCTGTCGCAGGCCCGCATCATTTGGTGCCATGCGCTGCGCAATGCCATGGTGCCGCTGGTGACGGTGATTGCGCTGTCCTACGCCGGTCTGCTGGAAGGCTCGGTGCTGACCGAAACCGTGTTTTCCTGGCCGGGCCTGGGGCTGTACATCACCCACTCGCTGCAAAACGCCGACATGAATGCGGTGCTCGGCGGGACCACCGTCGTCGGTGCGATTTTTGTCGGCCTGAACCTGCTGTCCGACCTGCTCTACAAACTGCTGGACCCGAGGACACGCGCGCGATGAACGACACCATGCCTGCCCGGCGGGAGACCTTGCACGATTGGCTGATGTCGGACCGGCCGCTGTCGCGCCGACAGGCGTCGCTCGGGCGCGCGTACAACGGCTGCCGCATTTTCTTGCGCAACCGCCTGGCCTTGCTCGGGCTGCTGATCGTGCTCGCGCTCATCGTGCTGGCCCTTGCGGCCGACCTGTTGGCGCCTTATTCGGCCTACACCGGCGACCTGCGCAGCACGCGCCTGCTGCCGCCGTCCTGGGCGCACTGGTTTGGCACCGACGACCAGGGCCGCGACATTTTGTCGCGCACCATCCACGGCTCGCGCATCACGCTGCTCATGGTGGTGCTGGTCGCCGTGCTGGCCGCGCCCATCGGACTGGTGGTGGGCACGGTGGCGGGCTACGCGGGCGGTCTGGTGGACGCCGCGCTGATGCGCATCACGGATATTTTTCTGGCGTTTCCGCGCCTCATCCTGGCGCTGGCCTTCGTGGCCGCTCTGGGGCCGGGAATCGGGAACGCGGTGATTGCCATTGCCATGACCTCCTGGCCGCCCTATGCGCGGCTGGCCCGCGCCGAGACGCTGACGATACGCCAGGCCGACTATATTGCCGCGGTCCGATTGCTGGGCGCGTCGCCCTGGCGCATCGTGCTCAGGCACATCATGCCGCTGTGCGTTTCGTCGGTGCTCGTGCGCGTCACGCTGGACATGGCCGGAATCATCCTCACGGCCGCGGGCCTGGGTTTTCTGGGTCTTGGCGCGCAGCCGCCCATGCCCGAGTGGGGCGCCATGATCGCCAATGGCCGGCTGTACGTGCTCGACCAGTGGTGGGTCGCGGCGGCGCCGGGCGCGGCGATCTTCATGGTCAGCCTGGCCTTCAATTTTCTGGGCGACGGCCTGCGCGACGCGCTCGACCCCAAGGCCAGCAGATGACCGGCGCCGTGCCCCCTCTTTTGGTGGTGGACGATCTGCGCGTGGCCTTTCCCGGGCGCGACGGCGGCGTGACGCAGGCCGTACGCGGCGTGTCCTTCACGCTGGGTCGCGAACGCCTGGGGATCGTGGGCGAGTCGGGGTCGGGCAAATCCCAGACCGGCCGCGCGATCGTCGGCCTCACGGCGCCAGAGGGCCGCGTCAGCGCCAAACGGCTGGAATTCAGCGGCGTGGACCTGCTCCATTGCCCGCCCCGGCAGCGGCGCGCGCTGCGCGGCGGGCGCATCGCCATGGTGCTGCAAGACCCGAAGTTCTCGCTCAACCCGGTGATGACCATTGGTGCGCAGATTGTCGAGACGCTGCGCGCGCACAGCCGGGTTTCGGCCCGCGAGGCCAGGGCGCGCGCGCTCGCGGCCCTGGAATCGGTGCGCATCGACGACCCCGCCCGCGTCTACGCGCTGTACCCGCACGAAGTCTCGGGAGGCATGGGCCAGCGCGCCATGATTGCCATGATGCTGATTGCCGACCCCGACCTGCTGATTGCCGACGAACCGACTTCTGCGCTCGACGTCACGGTGCAACTGCAGCTGCTGTCCATCCTGGACGCGCTGGTGACCGAGCGCGGCATGGGCCTGATCCTGGTGTCGCACGATTTGCGGCTGGTGTCTTCGTTTTGCGACCGCATCCTGGTGATGTACGCCGGCCGCGTGCTCGAAGAGCTGCCCGCCGGCGGGCTGGCCCATGCCCGGCACCCTTACACGCGCGGCCTGATGGCCTGCCTGCCGCAGTTGGGCGCGTCCACGCACCCGCTGGCCACGCTTGAGCGCCAGCCGGAGTGGGCGCTATGAACGTCCAGCGCGCGCCAAGCCTCGACGTCAGCCAGCTGCGCGTTGTCTACGACGGCTTCGTCGCGGTGGCCGGCGCGACATTTCGCGTCGAGCCCGGGGAGAGTTTTGGCATCGTGGGCGAATCGGGTTCCGGCAAATCGACGGTGCTGCGCGCCATCTGCGGGCTGGCACCCCGGGCCTCGGGCACGGTGCGGCTCGGCGGCGATGCTGGCGCAGCAAACGGCAAGACCTTTCGCCGACGGGTGCAAATGGTGTTTCAGGACCCCTATGCCTCGCTGCACCCGCGGCAGACGGTAGACCGCATCCTGGCCGAGCCGCTGGCCATCCACGGCGTCACCGGTGCCGAGGCACGCATTCAACGGGCGCTGGACGAGGTCGGTCTCGGCACCGGGTTCCGCTTTCGCTACCCGCACCAGCTGTCGGGCGGGCAAAGGCAGCGCGTTGCGATTGCCCGGGCGCTGATTCTGGAGCCACAGATTTTGCTGCTCGACGAGCCCACCTCGGCGCTCGACGCCTCGGTGCAGGCCGAGGTGCTGAACCTGCTGGAAGCACTGCGCCGCCGCCGCGGTCTGGGCTTCGTCATGGTCAGCCACGACCTGGCGGTGGTCACCCACCTGTGCGAGCGCCTCATGGTCATGCAGCGCGGCCAGACGGTGGAGTTGCTCTCGGCCGCCGACCTGGCCAGCGGCCGTGTCAGCCAACCCTACACCGCAAGCCTGATGCGGGCATCGGCCGGCTTTCAGCGCACGGTTTGATTTCTGCCGGACGGAGCACAAGTCCATGACGATTCACTGGGAAGCCCACGCCTGCCTGCCGCTGCACCCGCGGGCGGATTTCTCGCCGCTCGACAGCCTGCGCGCCGCCGGCGTGCACTACGTTTCGGTGAACGTCGGAATGGACATGAATCCGGTCGCGCAGATCCTGTCCGTGCTCGCGGGCTTTCGCGCGCGCATCGCGGCGCGGCCCGAGCGCTTGCGGCTGGTGGCCAGCGTCGCGGAAATCCGCGCAGCCGCTGCCGCCGGCGTGCTCGCCGTGGGTTTTGACCTGGAAGGCGCGCTGCCGCTGCTGGAGCAGCCCGACATGGTGGCGCTGTACCGCGACCTGGGTGTGCGCCAGATCCACTTTGCCTACAACCGCAACAACAGCGTGGCCGACGGCTGCCACGACGCGCAGCGCGGCCTCACGCCGCTGGGGCGGCGCATGGTCAGGGCCGTGAACGAGGCCGGCCTGCTGATGGACTGCGCGCACACCGGCAGGCGTTGCAGCCTGGACATCATGGCGGCGTCCGCCAAACCCGTGGTCTTCAGCCACGCGAACCCGCTGGCGTTGGTGGAACATGGCCGCAACGTCAGCGACGAGCAGATTCGCGCCTGCGCCGCCACCGGCGGCGTGGTCTGCATCTCCGGCGTCTCGGCCTTTCTCGGTACCCGCACACCGGGCGCGGGCGACGTGGCGCGCCATGCGGCGCACGTGGCGAACCTCGTCGGTGCGCAGCACGTGGGCATCGGGCTGGACATCGGCTTTCGCCAGAACGAGCTCAACGACGACCCGCCGGGCGATCACGACCCCGACTACTGGTGGCCCAGGGCAGCGGGTTACAACCGCGCCGTCGAGCGCATGCGCTACACGCCGGTGGAAACCTGGCAGGTCTTGTCTGGCGCGCTGCAGGAAGTCGGCATGAGCGCCGCCGAAGCGGCCGCGGTCATGGGCGGCAATATGCTGCGCGTGGCGGGGCAGGTCTGGTAGCCGCCCATCATGCACCCGCCCCCTGCGCGTGGGCGATCTTTGGGTGGACAATCGCTCCCCGGACGCCCCCCGCCAGCGCGCGCCGCAACGCCTTGGCGGATGCAACACTTTGAAGGAAACCGATCACCATGTCTTCCACGCTGGCCCCCGCCACCGCACAAACCGTGCAACTGCATCGCCGCGCCGCTGCACCCGCGGCGCCAGGTCCCTGGTCGGTGGCCGCCGTTCAGGCCTTGCTGGACCAGCCCCTGCTGGACTTGCTCCATGAAGCGCAGACCGTGCACCGCCGGCATTGGCCGGCAGGCGACATCGAACTGGCCACGCTGCTGTCGGTCAAAACCGGCGGCTGCCCCGAGAACTGCGGCTACTGCCCGCAGGCGGCCGGGTTCGACACCGGCGTCAGGGCCGAGAAGCTCATGGAGCCGGACGCCGTGCTGCGCGCCGCCCAGGCCGCCAAGGACGCTGGCGCCACGCGCTTCTGCATGGGCGCCGCCTGGCGCGCACCGAAGGACCGCGACATCGAAAAGGTCAGCGCCCTGATCGGCGCCGTCAAGGGCCTGGGCCTGCAAACCTGCGCCACGCTGGGCATGCTCGAAGCGCACCAGGCGCGGGCGCTCAGGGACGCGGGGCTGGACTACTACAACCACAACCTGGATACCGCCCCTGAATACTACGGCGACGTGGTCAGCACCCGGGCCTACCAGGATCGGCTGGACACGCTGCAGCATGTGCGCGATGCGGGACTCAGCGTGTGCTGCGGCGGCATCGTCGGCATGGGCGAGGCGCCGGTGCACCGCGCGGGCCTGATCGCGCAGTTGGCGAACCTGCAACCCTACCCCGAGTCCGTGCCCATCAACAGCCTGGTGCGCGTGCCCGGCACGCCGCTGGCCGACAGCGAGCCCATCGACCCCTTCGACTTCGTGCGCATCATCGCCGTGGCCCGGATCACCATGCCCCGGGCCCGCGTGCGCCTGTCCGCCGGCCGCCAGCAGCTGGGCGAAGCCGTGCAGGCGCTGTGCTTTCTGGCTGGCGCGAACTCGATCTTCTACGGCGACAAACTGTTGGTGACCGGCAACCCCGACGTGGACGCCGACCAGCGCCTCCTGGCCAAGCTGGGCCTGAACGGCCAGCGCCCGTCCGCCCCCGGCGCGGCGCCTGCCGGCCGCGCATGATGCGCAGGCAGGCAATGGCCGGGTGGGCCGCTTTTTGCTCTTCGGAACACCATCCATCGGATTCAATAGAATGCGAGGCTTCGTTCAACGCTTATCTGCATATCAAGGGGCGCGGGGTTCACGATGCGGGATATTCTGACGCCATGCACACGCGATCCACAGCCCACCCCCAAGTTGTCCCGGGTTTCCACCCGTAAACTGTGAATAAATTGTGCATAAATTCCTGTTGCCCCCTGGCAACTTCCTCTGGATCCGCTGGCTCAGGCTTTTCCCGGCGCCCTTTTTGTCTACAATGAAGACCCAGCTATCGCAGTTGCCAATGATTGTTGGTTCAGGGCGCGTCGTCATTTGACGCGCCCTTTTTTCTTGTGAGCCACTGTGCCAATTCAATCACTTGCCGCTTCCCGTTGATGAATCACATCAGAAATTTCTCCATCATTGCGCACATCGACCATGGCAAGTCAACGCTTGCCGACCGCTTGATTCAGCGCTGCGGAGGGCTCGCCGACCGCGAGATGGAGGCCCAGGTCCTGGACTCGATGGACATCGAAAAAGAGCGGGGGATAACCATCAAGGCGCAGACCGCTGCGTTGCAGTACCAGGCCCGGGACGGGCAGGTCTATCACCTGAATCTGATCGACACGCCGGGGCACGTGGACTTTTCGTACGAAGTGAGCCGTTCCCTGTCGGCGTGCGAGGGCGCATTGCTCGTGGTGGATGCCTCGCAGGGCGTGGAGGCACAGACCGTCGCCAACTGCTACACGGCATTGGACCTGGGGGTCGAGGTGCTCGCCGTGCTCAACAAGATGGATCTGCCGCAGGCGGATCCCGAGAATGCAAAGGCCGAGATCGAGGACGTGATCGGCATCGACGCGGGCGATGCCATTCCTTGCTCCGCCAAGACCGGCATGGGGATCGACGACATCCTGGAGGCCATCGTCGCCAAGGTGCCCGCGCCCCGTGGCAGGCCGCAGGCGCCTTTGCGCGCCATGATCATCGACAGCTGGTTTGACAGCTACGTCGGCGTCGTGATGCTCGTGCGGGTGGTGGACGGCCGTTTGCTCAAGGGCGAGCGCATCAAGCTGATGGCCAGCGGCGCGGTGTACGAGGCCGACAACCTGGGGGTGTTCACCCCCGCGAACGCGCCGCGCGACGTGCTCGACGCCGGTCAGGTGGGCTACGTCATCGCGGGCATCAAGGAACTGCAGGCCGCGCGGGTCGGCGACACGATCACGCTGGAGAAGAAACTGCCGAACAACGCCGGCCCTGCGGCGCAAGCGTTGCCCGGATTCAAGAAAATCCAGCCGCAGGTCTTTGCCGGGCTCTACCCCACCGAGGCCAGCGAATACGACGCGCTGCGCGATGCACTGGAGAAGCTCAAGCTCAACGACGCCTCGCTGCACTACGAGCCGGAAGTGAGCCAGGCGCTCGGCTTCGGTTTCCGCTGCGGCTTCCTGGGCCTGCTGCATATGGAAATCGTGCAGGAACGCCTGGAGCGCGAGTTCGACCAGAACCTGATCACGACCGCCCCCAGCGTGGTCTATCAAGTGCTCAAGGGCGACGGTGAAACCATCATGGTCGAGAACCCCTCCAAAATGCCCGACCAGGGGCGGGTGGAGGAAATACGCGAGCCCATCGTGACGGTGCATCTGTACATGCCGCAGGACTGCGTCGGCCCGGTGATGACCTTGGCGAATCAAAAGCGCGGCGTGCAGATCAATATGGCGTACCACGGTCGCCAGGTGATGCTCACGTATGAGATGCCGCTCGGCGAGATCGTGCTCGACTTCTTCGACCGGCTCAAGTCGGTATCGCGCGGCTATGCGTCCATGGACTACGAGTTCAAGGAGTACCGCTGTTCCGACGTGGTGAAGGTCGACATTTTGCTCAATGGCGACAAGGTGGACGCGCTGTCCATCATCGTGCACCGCTCGCAGTCGCAGTACCGCGGCCGCGCCGTGGTCGCCAAGATGCGGGAAATCATCAGCCGCCAGATGTACGACGTGGCCATACAGGCGGCCATTGGCGCGAACATCATTGCGCGCGAAACCATCAAGGCCTTGCGCAAGAACGTGCTGGCAAAATGCTACGGGGGCGACATCACGCGCAAGCGCAAGCTTCTCGAGAAGCAGAAAGCCGGCAAGAAACGCATGAAACAGATCGGATCGGTTGAAGTCCCCCAGGAGGCGTTCCTGGCCATTTTGCAGGTACAAGATTGATGCGCTTCATGGAAATTTTCACATCCCTGGTTCTGGTCGCGTTTGCCGGTTATGCGGGGGCCTGGTATTTTGGCTCCATAGAAGGCAATTTTGCTTTGCTGCTGTTTTTTGCCACCGTGGTCACGGGCGCGTACTGGCTGGCAGAGCGGTTTTATTTTCTGCTGCGCCGGCGCCGCGCGGCACAGGCCATCGAGGACGGGGCGCTGCAGCGCCGCGCAGAACTCGATCGCCTGGGCATCCGGCAAGTCGATGGGGACGTGCAGGAAGCCAAGGCCCGGATTCTCATGCAGCCCTGGTGGCTGGACTGGACGGCGGGCCTGTTTCCCGTGATCGCCACGGTGTTCTTTCTGCGCTCGTTCCTTTTCGAGCCGTTCAAGATTCCCTCCGGCTCCATGATTCCGACCCTGCAGGCGGGCGACCTGATCCTGGTGAACAAGTTCACCTACGGCGTGCGCCTGCCGGTGATCCACACCCGGATCATCGAGGGCAACCCGCCTGCGCGTGGCGACGTGATGGTGTTCCGCTATCCACCGCAACCGAGCGTGGATTACATCAAGCGGGTCGTGGGGGTCCCCGGGGACGAGGTGGCCTACTTCGACAAGCGCCTCACGGTCAACGGCCAGGCCATCGAGACGAAGGCGCTGCCCGACTTCCTGGAGGAAGACTCGATGCGCTACTTCAAGCAGTTTGAAGAGACCTTGGGAGAGCGCTCCCATCGCCTGCTGCAAAATCCCGACGTGCCCGCCTTCGTGCAGGGCGCGAGCAACTTCGCTTACCGTGAAAACTGCCGCTACAGCGTCGAAGGTGTCGTGTGCAAGGTTCCGCCAGGGCATTACTTCATGATGGGCGACAACCGGGACAACTCGCTGGACTCGCGCTTCTGGGGCTTTGTGCCCGAGGGCAATATCGTCGGCAAGGCATTCTTCGTCTGGATGAATTTTGGTAATCTCGGACGCATCGGCGCATTTCATTGAGAACGGGGAGGTGGGTCATGGAGGTCATGAAGATGCATCGCACGGCAAGCCGCTCGCGTCAGCGCGGCCTGTCTTTTCCGGGGCTGGTCTTTCTGGCCGTCCTGGCCCTGATGGCTCTGGCCATCGTCGTTCGGTCGGTTCCCATCTTCCTGGAGTACGCCTCAGCGAAAAAGGCGATCCAAAAAGCAAAGGATGGAATCAGCGTCGCCGATGCGCGCGAGACCTTCGACCGCGCTGCCGCGATCGGTGACGTGCACTCCATCAAGGGCTCCGACCTCGAGGTCAGCAAACAGGGCGACAAGATCGCGGTGTCGTTCAAGTACTCGCGCGAGATTCACTTGTTCGGCCCGGCGTACCTCACGTACCGCTTCGAAGCGCAGACCGAGTAGGTGTGTCAGCCGCCCTCCTGGCGCTGCAGGAGCGCCTGCAGCATGTTTTCTCCGATCCGCGCCTGCTCGAGCGCGCGATCACGCACCGCAGCTTTTCTGCGGACAACAACGAGCGGCTGGAGTTTCTCGGCGACGCCGTCCTGAATCTGGCCGTGGCCAGCCTGCTGTACCAGCGGCTGCCGTCGCTGCCCGAAGGCGATCTCTCGCGCATGCGCGCGAACTTGGTCAAGCAGGACAGCCTGCACCAGCTGGCGCTGCGTCTGCGGCTCTCCGAGGCCCTGCGCCTCGGGGAGGGCGAGTCCCCCCGCGCCGGTAGCGCGCGACGTCCTTCCCCTTCCATCCTGGCAGATGCACTCGAGGCGCTGATCGGCGCGGTCTACCTGGACGCGGGCTACGCCGGCGCGCAGGCCCTGGTGCACCGCCTGTTCGAGGGGGTGGAGATGAATCCCCTGCAGGACGCGGACGCGAAAACCGCATTGCAGGAGTGGCTCCAGGGCCGCAAAATGCGGCTGCCGCAGTACCGGGTGGTCGCAACGCTGGGCGCGGCGCATAGCCAGACCTTCGACGTCGAGTGCGCCATCGCCGAACTGGGCCTGACCGAACGCGGCATCGGCGCTTCCCGCCGGGCCGGCGAGCAGGCGGCTGCGGGCGCCATGCTGGCCACATTGAAAGCAGGAAACCACCTATGAATGACGCTGCCGACGAAGGCGCAAGCGCTGCGGAAGGTCCAGGCGACGACCCCGACGCCATGCGCGCCGCCGACTTGCCCGCCCAGCGCTGCGGCGTGATCGCCATCGTGGGCAAGCCCAACGTGGGCAAGTCCACGCTGCTCAACGCCCTGGTGGGCGAGAAGATCAGCATCACCTCGCGCAAGGCGCAGACCACGCGCCACCGCATCACGGGAATCCGCACGCGCGCGCAGACGCAGTTCATCTTCGTCGACACGCCGGGTTTTCAGACCCGGCATGCGGGCGCGCTGAACAAATCGCTGAATAAGACCGTGCTGGGCGCCATTGGCGACGTGGACCTGATCCTGTTCGCGGTCGAGGCCGGCAACTTCACGCTCGCCGACGCCCGGGTCCTCTCGCTGCTCAAGCCCGAAATTCCGGCGCTGCTCGTGGCAAACAAGCTCGACCTGGTGCAGCGGCGCGCCGACCTGGCGCCCTGGCTCAAGGGCATGCAGGAGCGGCACCCGTTTGCCGAGTTCGTTCCCATGTCGGCCAAGAACAAGGGCGACGTCGAGCGCCTCTTCGGCATCTGCGCCAAGTACCTTCCCGAGCAGGCGTGGTGGTACGCCGAGGACGAGCTCACCGACCGCAGCGAACGCTTTCTGGCCGGCGAGACGGTGCGCGAGAAGCTGTTCCGCTTCACCGGCGACGAACTGCCCTACAGCTCGACGGTGCTCGTCGACAAGTTCGAGGAAGAGGCGAGCCGGCAGTACCGGCGCCTGGTGAAAATCGCTGCCAGCATCGTGGTCGAACGGGACAGCCACAAGATGATGGTCATCGGCGAAAAAGGCGAGCGCCTCAAGCGCATAGGCACCGAGGCGCGCCAGGAACTGGAAAAGCGGATGGACGCCAAGGTCTTCCTGGAGCTCTGGGTCAAGGTGCGCTCCGGCTGGGCGGACGACGCCGCGCGCGTGCGCGCGTTCGGCTACGAATGAGCCGCGCTTGAGCCCCGCACGCCCCCCGTCCTGCCCTGCGCCGCTGCGGGTTTGATTCCTCATGGCTGCCGCCGCGCGCATTGCCGATGAACCCGCTTTCGTGCTGCACAGCCACGACTGGAGCGAGTCCAGCCTGATCCTGGAAACCTTCTGCCGCCACCGGGGGCGCGTCGTCCTCGTGGCCAAGGGGGCGAAAAAGCCCTGTTCCAACTTTCGCCCGGTGCTGCTGCCGCTGCAACCCTTGGCGCTGACCTACACCCTGGCCGGCGACGGCAGCGCGGAGATCCACACCCTCAAAGGCGCGGAATGGCTCGGCGGCCATGTGCTGCCCACGGGCGATGCCCTGCTCTCGGGCCTGTACATGAACGAGCTGCTGCTGCGCCTGCTCGCCCGCGACGACCCGCACCCGGCGCTGTTCGACGCTTACGCAGGCGTGGTGCGCGTGCTCGCCAGCGAACACGGCGACGCGCTGGAGCCCGTCCTGCGCAGCTTTGAACTGCTGCTGCTGCGCGCGATCGGATTGCTGCCCAGTCTGGCGGTCCAGACCATGGCGGCCGCACCGCTGCACGCCGACCAGCGGTACACGCTGGAGCCCGAGGGCGGCCTGCGCGCCGCATCCGCCGCCGACCGCGCCGGACTGCCCGGCCACCAGTGGCAGGCGCTGCAACGCGCGCTCGACGACAGCGCCAGCCCCGGCGCCACACTGCGCGCCTGCGCACCGGTCTGCGCAGAACTCAAACCCCAGCTGCGCGCCCTGCTGCAATACCATTGCGGCAGCCCCATGCTGCGCACCCGCCAACTCATGCTTGACCTGCAAGCCCTATGAACAATCCCTCCCCCCCACGCCGCGCGCAGCGCACCGCCCTGTCGGTCAACGTGAACAAGGTGGCGCTGCTGCGCAATACGCGCCACCTGGGAATTCCCGACGTCAGGCACGCCGCGCGGCTGTGCCTGGGGGCCGGCGCCCAGGGAATCACGGTGCACCCGCGGCCCGATGAACGGCACATCCGCAGCCAGGACGTGTCCGAACTGGCGGCGCTGATGCAGGCCTGGCCCGACCGCGAATACAACATCGAAGGCAACCCGGCGCAGAACCTGATGGGCTTCATCCGCGAGCTGCGTCCGCACCAGGCGACCTTCGTTCCCGACAGCGAGGACCAGTTCACCAGCGACCATGGATGGCGCTTTCCGCAGGACGCCGAGCGCCTGGCGCCGTGGATAGCCGAATGCCGGGCGCTGGGCGTGCGCGTGAGCCTGTTCATGGACCCGGACCCGGCGCAGATGGCCGCCGCCCGGGCCGTGGGCGCGGACCGCGTGGAGCTCTACACCGAGCCCTACGCCGCCGCCTGGGGCAGCCCGCGGCAGCCCAGCGAACTGCTGCGCTACCGCGACGCGGCGCAGGCCGCACGGGACGCGGGCCTGGGCGTGAACGCGGGACACGACCTGAACCGCGACAACCTCGCAGCCTTTGTGCGCGCGGTCCCCGGCCTGCTCGAGGTATCCATTGGCCATGCGCTGATTGCCGACGCGCTGGAACTGGGCTACGGCGCGACGGTGCAGGCGTATCTGGACTGCATCGCCGCGGGCGCTGGCGGCGTCTGAGAAAACGGATTTGCTGACCGCCACCCGTGCGTTGCAGCCCCAACCGGCGACGGCGCATGCTTTCCATGCCGCGATGATTTGCAACACCATGACCCAACACGCCCCCCTGATCCTCGACATAGCAGGAAAAGAGCTCAACGCGGACGATAGACGCCGCCTGGCCCACCCGCTGACCGCAGGCGTCATCCTGTTTGCGCGCAACTGGGAGGGCCGTGCGCAGCTGCTGCAACTCACCCGCTCCATCAAGGCCGTGCGCGAGGATCTGCTGATCTGCGTGGACCATGAGGGCGGCCGTGTGCAGCGCTTTCGTGGCGATGGCTTTACCCACCTGCCGCCCATGCGCGCGCTGGGCGCGATGTGGATGGACGACGGCCACGGGAGCCGGGCCGCGCCCGGCAGCGGTGCGCTGCGCGCCATCCGCGCCGCGACGGCCGTGGGCCATGTGCTGGGCGCCGAGCTGCGTGCCTGTGGCGTGGATTTCAGCTTTACGCCGGTGCTGGATCTGGACTGGGGCGAGAGCAGCGTGATCGGCGACCGTGCGTTCCACCGCGACCCGCGCGTGGTCACCCTGCTCGCCAAAAGCCTGGCGCACGGCCTGCTCCAGGCAGGAATGGCGCATTGCGCGAAGCACTTTCCCGGGCACGGATTCGCGCAGGCCGACTCGCATACCGAGCAAGCGTCGATCGATGGGCGCGACCTCGAGACCATTCTGGCCGCCGACGCCGCACCGTACGCCTGGCTCAGCAGCATGCTCTGCGGCGTGATGCCGGCGCACGTGATCTACCCCCAGGTGGACAGCCGCCCCGCGGGCTTCTCGCGGCGCTGGTTGCAAGACATCCTGCGCCGCCGGATGCGTTTCCACGGAGCCATCTTCAGCGACGACCTCGGCATGGAGGGCGCACGCCATATCGATGGCCAGGCCGTGAGCCATACCGACGCGGCCGTCGCCGCGCTCGCCGCGGGTTGCGATCTGGTGCTGCTGTGCAATCAGAGCGTGGCGGACGCGGGCAGGGCGCTCGATGAATGCATGGTCGGCCTGGAAAAGGCCCGGGTGGAGCGCCGCTGGCGGCCCCGCGCGGACAGCCAGGCGCGCCGCCTGGCCCTGCTGCCCCGGACCCCGTCATTATTCGCCTGGGACGCCCTGATGCGCCAGCCCGCCTACTGTGAGGCGCAGGCCCTGCTGCCCTGAACGGAGAACCGCCGCTCCATGACCCAAGTCACTTTTCCCCCGCCGTTCATCCCCGCCGGCGACGCTGCCCGCCAACTGCGCCAGCGGGGCTACGCCGCGCTCGCGCCGGCCGACGTGGCCCGCTGGATCGGCTGCGATCTTTCCGATCTGATGGGCCTCGGCGCTGACTGGGCCACGCTGCCCCCCGACGAATTCCTCCGGGACGGCGGCCGCTACCGCCGCCGGCGCCATGCCTGCTTCGTGGTGCAGGGGAAGCAACTGCGGCAGGCGCCGCACCGGGCGCACTGGCAGCCCGTGGAATACAACGCGCTGCATGGCGGCATGGAGCGCTGGTTTGCGCCCATGGAGCCGGCCACCGTGGCCAAGCCCGTGTGGCGGCAGCTGCTGCTGGCGCTCGCCGGGGTGTCCGACGCCGTATTCGCAGGCCAGGACAGCCCCGTTGCCTGGTTCGTCGAGGCGCACCAGTTCCGCATCGACACCACGGACGGCATTGGCCGCCCCACCCCCGAGGGCGCGCACCGCGACGGCGTGGACCTGGTCGCGGTGTTCCTGGTGCGGCGCGAGGGCGTAAAGGGCGGGGAGACGCGCGTGTTCGAGGCCGCCACGCCCGGCGGCCAGCGCTTTACGCTCGCGCAGCCATGGTCGCTGCTGCTGCTCGACGACGCCCGCATGGTCCACGAATCCACGCCCATCCTGCCCCTGGCCGAGGGCGGTTACCGCGACACGCTGGTGCTGACCTGCCGGCGCGGCAATTTTCAGGGAGCCGACGTGCCGAGGCAGGGGGCTGCACAATCCTGACGCCCGCCTTGCGTCGCCGTTCATCGCGACCCGGAACTTGATGCGCATCAAGATACGGGGCCTGCCGGGCGTGGACACTCGCGCAGTTGCAGTGCAGGCAGTGCGCCGCAGCGTTGTTCCGGATCGGGCCACCAACCCGCTCCCCCTCCGACTTCCAAGGAGAAGCATGATGTTTGAGCATATTCTGGTTCCTGTCGATGGCTCCAAGACCTCGCTGCTGGCCGTCTCCAAGGCCGCGGCCCTGGCCAAGGCCTTTGGCAGCGTCGTGACGTCCGTGTACGTGATCGACCCGTATCCCTTTACCGGTGTGGGCGCCGATTTCGCCTACGGCCAGGCGCAGTACACGAATGCCGCCACCGCCGAGGCGAACATCGCCCTGGACGCCACCCGGCGGGCCATGGCCGAGGCCGGCGTGCCGGTGAGCACCCTGGTGGGCGAGGGCCATGCGGTGCATGAGGGCATCCTGCGCGCGCTCGAGAGCACGGGCGCCGACCTGATCGTCATGGGCTCGCACGGCCGCCGCGGGTTGGAAAGGCTGGTCCTGGGCAGCGTCACCCAGCGCGTGCTGGGCGTGGTGCGTATCCCGGTGCTGGTCGTGCGCGAATAGTGCCTCATCCGGGTGCTGGCGCGGCCAGGGGCGCGGCCTCTCGTCCGCGCAATGCAGCGGCGGCGCAAAAAATACAATCCGGGCAATGACTGCATCAGCCAAGCAGCGCATCGTCGTCGGCCTCTCCGGCGGCGTGGACTCCGCCGTCACCGCGCACCTGCTGAAACAGCAGGGTCACGAGGTGGTCGGCATCTTCATGAAGAACTGGGAAGACGATGACGACAGCGCGCACTGCGCGTCGCGCATCGACTTCGTCGATGCCGCGGCCGTGGCCGACGTCATAGGCATCGAGATCGAGCATGTGAACTTCGCGGCCGACTACCGGGAGCGCGTGTTCGCCGCGTTCCTGCGCGAGTACCAGGCTGGCCGCACGCCCAATCCCGACGTGCTGTGCAACGCCGAGATCAAGTTCAAGGCCTTTCTGGACCACGCCATGCGCCTGGGCGCCGAGAAAATTGCCACCGGCCACTACGCCCGGGTGCGGCAGAACCCGGAATCGGGCCGGTTCGAACTGCTCAAGGGGCTGGACCAGTCCAAGGACCAGAGCTACTTTCTGCACCGCCTGAACCAGGCGCAGCTGTCCAAGACGCTGTTCCCCCTGGGCGCGCTGCACAAGACCGGGGTGCGGCGCATGGCCCAGGAAATCGGCCTGCCCAACGCCGGCAAGAAGGACTCCACCGGCATCTGCTTTATCGGCGAGCGGCCGTTCCGCGAATTCCTGAACCGCTATATCGCCCACGCGCCCGGCCCCATCCAGGACGCGCGGGGCCGCACGCTGGGCCGGCATGTGGGCCTGAGCTTCTACACCCTGGGGCAGCGCCAGGGGTTGGGCATTGGCGGCGTCAAGGAAGCGGGCGCCGGGCGCGGCGGCGGCGCGCACGAACCCTGGTTCGTCGCCCGCAAGGACCTGGCGCGGAACATCCTGCACGTGGTCCAGGGGCAACTGCACCCCTGGCTGCTGTCGCACACCCTCGACGCCCGGGACGCGAGTTGGATATCCGGCCACGCGCCCGCCCCCGGTGCCTACGCGGCCAAGGCGCGCTATCGCCAGCAGGACGCTGCGTGCACCCTGCTTGGCGCCAACGCGCAAGCATTCCGCCTGCGCTTCCCCGAGGCGCAGTGGGCCGTGACGCCCGGGCAAAGTGCGGTCCTGTACGACGGGGACCTGTGCCTCGGGGGCGGGGTGATTTTTGGCACCGAGGCCGGCCCGGCGGCGCCTCCGGCTTGAACTTGGCTCTCGTGTTACTCCGCACGCCTCACGGCAAACGACCCGCTGAATTCCCATCCGCATGCACACCGCCCCGACCATGAACCAACCCGCCCCCTGCATCGCCGTCGTCGGCAGCTTGAACATGGACCTGGTGCTGCGCGTGCGGCAGGCCCCCGGACCTGGCGAAACCGTGCTCGCCGACGCGTTGCAGACGCTGCCCGGCGGCAAGGGCGGCAACCAGGCCGTGGCCTGTGCACGCCAGGGCGCGCAGGTGCACATGTTTGGCCGCGTGGGCGACGACGCCCATGGCCGCACGCTGCGCGCCGGGCTGGACGCCGAAGGAATCGGGCACGGCGGTGTACAGACTGATCCGGTGGTGTGCACCGGCATGGCCGCGATCACGGTGGACGCCACGGCGCAGAACCGCATCGTCGTGGTGCCGGGCGCGAATGGCCGCTTCGTGCTCGACGCCGCCGCGCTCGACGCTGCGTTGCAGCAGGCAGATTGCCTGGTCCTGCAGTTCGAAACGCCGCTGCCCCAGGTGCTGGCTGCGGCCCGGCGGGCGCGGGCAGCGGGCTGCCCGGTGCTGCTCAACCCCTCGCCCATCCAGCCCCTGCCCGACGCGCTGTGGCCGCTGCTGCGCACCTTGGTCGTGAACGAAGTGGAGGCTGCGGTCCTCATGGGCAGCGTCGTCGCCACCCCGGCCGACGCGGCTGCGGCGGCGCGGGCGCTGCGCGCGCTCGGCCCCGCGCAGGTGGTGCTCACGCTTGGCGCCGCGGGCGCGGTGGTCGCCGACGAGACGGGCTGCCGCCACCACCCGGCCCCGGTGGTGGCGGCGGTGGACAGCACCGCCGCCGGCGACACCTTTCTGGGCGCGCTCGCCGTGGCGTTGGCGCAGCGCCAGCCGCTCGACGCCGCCGTGCGCGCGGGAATCCGCGCCGCCGCGCTGTGCGTGCTGCAGGCCGGCGCCCAGCCCTCGATCCCCAGCCGCGCAGCCGTTGTGCAAAGCGCGCAGCCTCCCGACCCGATCCGGCTGTAAAACGCGCCCGCCTCAGCCCTGGCGCGTCCGGCAATCACGCCGCCACGGCCTGAAGCCGAGCCACAGCACGATCCCCGGCAATTGCAGCAGCAGATTCAGCCCCAGTGCCGCACGGTATGCGGCTTGCGGATACTGCCCCTGGTGCGGGACCCACTGGGTGATCAGCAGGCCCAAACCCCATTGCACGCCAAAGGCCAGCAGGAACACCAGCAGATTGAACGAGGTGCTCACCCGGCCGGTCAGGTGGCCGGGCACGCTCTGCGCCACGATGGCGTAGTTCATCGTGGTGGCGGTGCCGAAGAAGCTGAAGCCCACGGCCACGACCAGCGGATGCACTGCGAGCGTTCCAGGACCCAGCACCATGAGCAGTTGGAACAGCAGGAAGAGGACGGTCCCCGTGCCGCACACGAGCACCGGCTTGAAGCCGTATTTCTGCACCGCGTCGGTGATCCAGCCGAAGAACAGCGAACCCGCGACCATGGCAACCGTGCCGGCGAACAGCACCTGCGCGACCTGCGGGCGCGCCAAATGACCCACGTCGCGCAGCCACGGAGCCATCCACAGGCCCTGCACCGCCATGTAGGTGGCGTGCGCGAACAGCGTGTACAGCGCGAGCCGCCAGAACGACCACGCCCGGTACAGTTCGCCCACGGTGCGGACCATGTCGCGCAGGCGCGTCTGCGTTTTCTGGCCAGGGTGTTCGGGAACCACCCCGAAGATGAGCGCGCTGACCAGCAGCGTGCCGGCTGCAAGCGCCAGGAAGGCGCCGCGCCAGTCGGTCAGGCCCAGCGCCCACTGCATGGGCGTGGTTGACGCCATCGCACCCATTCCGCCGACCGCGAGCAGGATCGCGGTGCTCAGTGGCAACCGCTCCTGCGGCAGCCACAGCGAACCGGCCTTGATCGCCGACATCAGCGAGCCGGCCACGCCCAGGCCGATCATGCCGCGCGCCAGCACCAGTTCGCCCAGCGACTGCGCCCGCGCAAACAGCACCGCACCGGCGGCGGCGACGAGCAGCATGGGCCCCTGGACCTTGCGCGGGCCAAAGCGGTCCAGCGCCACGCCGATGGGCAGCTGCGCTGCGGCAAACGTGAGGAAGTAGGCGCTGGTCAACAGGCCCAGGCTGCCCGCGGCCAGGCCCAGGTCGTGCGCCAGGTCGGGGTACACCACTGCGTTGACCGTGCGGTAGAGATAGGAAATGAAATGCGCCAGTGCGAACGGCAGCAGCACGGTCGCCAAAAGCACCGCCAAGCCGGGGCCGCTGCGCGCTGCCTGCGGCGGGTCGGCCACGGCAGACTCCGGGGCCCCGGTGACGGGCTGCGCGGCTGCGGCGCTGGCTGGGTCATTGGCTTGCATGGCTTGTCACCGTATTGCATGGGTGGAATGGGCTGGGCGCCGACCGTGGGCCATGGGGCGCTGGGCAACGCACGGCCGGCCGGGCACTATAGGCGAAGCGCGCCCGCATCCACCAAGGAATCCAATCGCTGAAAGGCACGCGGGGGGCACGCCGGCCCCAGGAGAAACGGTGAAAATCCGGCATGCTCCCCGCCGAACAATCCCCCCAAACCCTCTCGCCGAGTCTGTGGCCGGCCTTCGGTCTGGGGTTGGCGGCGGCAGTCAGCAACGGCTTCGCGCGCTTTTCCTATGCCCTGGTTCTGCCGGCGATGCGCGAGAGCTTCGGGTTGAGCTACGCCGAGGCCGGGTGGTTGAACACTGCCAACGCCCTGGGCTATGTGATCGGCGCCCTGTCCGGTTACTGGTTGCTGCGTTGGCGCCGTCCCAGCGAACTGTTTTCCGCCGGTCTGTGCATGACGGTCGCCACGCTGGTCTTCACCGGGTTTTGTTCGAGCTTGGTCGGTCTGAGCGTGGCCCGTTTGCTCTCGGGCATTGGCGCGGCCTGGGCGTTTGCCTGCGGGGGGGCCTTGATTGCCGTCCGCTATCAGGATTTTCCGAAGCGCTACGGGATCGCGACCGGGGTGTTCTTCTCCGGCGCGGGGATCGGTATTTCGGTCTCCGGATTGTTCGTCAGCCCGGTGCTCGCGGTGACGGGTCCGGCGGGATGGATGTACGCGTGGTGGGTGCTTGGCTTGCTCGCTGCGCTGGGGTCGCTATGGCCACTGCGCGAAGCTTGGCGCGTCCATGGGGGTAGCAATAGCGCCTCGGCGGCGCGCTTGCCCCTGTCGGGCCTGAAATCGGCGCTGCTCGGATATTTCATTTTTGCCGCCGGCTATATCGTCTATATGACGTTCATCTTCGCCCTGCTGCGCAACCGGGGCCTGTCCTGGCAATGGGGGACTGCGATCTGGGTCGTGCTCGGCGCCGGGGTCTCTTTGTCGCCCTTCGTCTGGCGCCGGGCGCTCAAGGACATGCCACCGGAATTGGTGCTGTCCGCGAGCTGCGCGACGACCTTCGTCGGCTCGGTGCTCCCGTTGCTGGAAAGCAGCCTCGCAGCCTGCATCGTTTCGGCATTCATTTTCGGCCTGGGCATGTTCATCGCGCCCTCATCCGTCGCCGTGCTCCTGCGCAAGAGCATGCCGACGGAACTGCTGGCCAAGGGCATGGCCTTTTTCACCGTGGTATTTTCCGTTGGCCAGGCCATCGGACCATCGCTGGCCGGTTGGGTCGGCGATCGGGGGACGCTGGACACGGCGTTGCTGGCAGGGGCGGCACTGCTGCTCGCATCCACCCTGGTGCCTCTTGTTGGTTACTTGCTGCCAGCGGGTGCGGGCGGAACAAATTCGTAATGCCCATCCCCTGCTGCGGGTCAGGGGCCAAGCGATCCTGGTCGCCCGGCACGCGTGTCCAACCCGGGGTGACTACTGCCGTGCCGTGCGCACGTTGCGCGGCAGGCCCTGCGGGCGGCTGGTGCGCAGCGGGTTGATGTCGATTCCCCCGCGGCGCGTGTAGCGCGCGTACACGGTCAGCGCGCCGGGTTGGCAGCGTGTCCACAGGTCCATGAAGATGCGCTCCACGCATTGCTCGTGGAATTCGCTGTGCCGGCGAAAGCTCACGAGGTATTGCAGCAGCCCTTCCTGGTCGATCTGCGGGCCGTTGTAGGCAATCTGCACGCTCGCCCAGTCGGGTTGGCCCGTCACCGGGCAATTGCTCCGGAACAGCTTGCTGGTCAGCACCTCGGACACGGGCGCCGCGTCGAACCGCGCACGCAGCAACTCGGGCGCGGGCTGGTAGTGCGTGCATTCCACGTCCAGCCGGTCCAGGCTCAGGCCGTCGAGTTCGTGCACGGGTTCCTGGTCAAACCGTTCGGGGCCCAGCAGCGTCACCCCTACGGCGGCCGAACGCTCGGCGCCGCGCCACACGGCCTCGCCCAGGTCGGCGCGGATGCGCGCCTGCACCTGCGCGGCGTCGGCGAGGCAGGTGTTGTTGAAGCTGTTCAGGTAGAGCTTGACGGACTTGCTCTCGACGATGTTCGGCGTCTCGCAGGGCACCGTGATGTGCGCCAGGGCCAGTTGCGGCTTGCCGCGCGCATTCAGCCACGACAGTTCAAACGCCGTCCACAGGTCGGCCCCGAAAAAGGGCGCGGCGCCGGTGATGCCGATCTCTGCCCGCTTGTCGGCACGCGGGATGGGAAAGAGCAGCGCGGCGTCGTACTGGTCGACATAGGTCGATGCCTTGCCGAGCCGGGATTGTTCTGGCGGGTTCATGGTCTGCACGGTTGCGTCATGTTTTCAGCGGCTGAAGGTGCGCGGATACGCAAGCCGTTTTCACCTGAATTCCCGCTCGCGCAGCCACTTGGTGGCGATCCACTTGTCGCCCGCAATCACCGGGGCGCCGCCGTGCAGCGTGCGCGTGTCGGGGTGCGGGCGGTCGTAGCTGAAGAACACGGCATTGCCGCGCTGGGGCGCGACGGCGACGTGCACGTCAGGGAATACGGTGCCACCGCCTTTCTCGGTCGTGGCCAGGTACAGCACCAGCGTGCCCACGCGTTGCCCGCCGCGCTGGAGGATCTTCGGCGTTCCGGGATCCTCGGGGTTGAAGTAGTCGTAATGTGGCTTGTACTCGGCGCCGGGGCGGTAGTGCAGCACCTGCAGGCCCTCACCGTTTTCCACGGGCCAGTTCAGCAGGCGCGCAATGCGCGCTTCGATGCGCTGCAGCAGCGGGCTTTCTCCGCGGTGGAAGAACATGCCGTCGCTGGTGCGGGCGTCGTTGAACTCTTCGCCCCCCGTTTCGGGGGCCACCGTGAGCGAGCGCGCCATGCGCGACGCGGCGGCGGCGATCAGGGCCTCGCATTCCTCGGGCGCAAGCAGATTGCCAAACACCACGATGCGTGGCTGCTCCATGCTCAGCAGCACGTCTGCGGTGCGGTCGCCACAGTCCACCCGGGTCGGGGATTCGTCCAGGCGCGGCCCGGGCATGGAGGCTGGCGGGCTCTGTGGCGCGGCGGGTTCGACCAGGAGCTGGTGCAGCGTGCTCTCGAGCGCTTCGGCCGCCACCTGCTCATTCCAGCCGGAACTGCGCATGGATTGCAGCAGCGAGGCCTGCGTGCAGCCGGCCTGGGTTTGCTCGATGATCCAGCGGCGTAATTCGGGCGTGACCTTCTGCTGTGCGGCGGCGCTGCTGCGCTGGGTGCTCGTTGTGCTGTCTTGTCGCGGGTCGGATTGCTGTGTCATGCGGGTCCTTCGGTTGCAACAGGGTTTTGGGTTCGGGGTGCGGGGGCCTTGCGCCGGAACACCAGGCGCTCGGGATCGGACGCTGCCGGGGCAAAGGCATAGCCGTCCAGAGCAAACCCTTCGAGCCCGTGCGCTGTGGTGATGCGGTGCGTGATGGCATGGCGCGCCATGAGGCCGCGTGCGCGCTTGGCGTGCAAGCCGATGATCTTGTACGCGCCGCCTCTCCAGTCCTCGAAAACGCATTCGACGACGCGTGCCTTGAGCGCCCTGCGGTCCACCGCCTTGAAGTATTCCTGCGACGCGAGGTTTACGACCACGGGCGTGGCGTCGGCCTGCAGGCGGGTGTTCAAATGCTTGGCAATCCGGCTGCCCCAGTACTGGTAGAGGTTGCTGCCGGCATCGGTGGCCAGGCGCGAGCCCATCTCCAGCCGGTAGGCCTGCATGCGGTCCAGCGGGCGCAGCACGCCGTACAGACCGCTGAGAACGAGCACATGCTCCTGTGCCCAGTCGAGATCCGCTGCGCTCAGCGTGCGCGCCTGAAGGCCCGCGTAGACATCGCCGTTGAAAGCCAGCAGCGCCTGGCGCGAGTTCGCGGACGTGAAGCGCGGCGTCCAGGCCCGGTAGCGCGCCACATTCAGCGCGGCGAGTTTGTCGCTCAGGTGCATGAGGTCGGCAAGGTCTTGCGCGGACTTGCTGCGCAGCACCTCGATGAGCGCGGCGGACTGCGCAAGGAACCGGGGCGTGGAATGCGCCAGGCCTGCGGGCAGGGGCGTGTCGTAGTCGAGCGCTTTGGCGGGGGACAGCAGAAACAGCATGTGTGGTGTGGGGCCGGAGGTCCGAAGCTGCCTGAGGGAAAGGCCGTCGGTGGTCTGGCCGGAGCATAAATGCAGGCCGCAACGCCCCAAATGGTACAGGGTGCGTGGTGATTACGCCGCTCCACCGGCCCACAGCCCATCAACCAAAGCAAGTTCCGCTTGGCGATCGGCCGGGTTCTGATCGGCTGTCAGGAGCGTGTCTGTCGGCTACACTTGCGGATGCACGTGACTGGCGATAAGGCGCCGTACCCCGCCCCACCCGGCACAGGGGTGCTGCCGCTGATGTGGAAACCGGCAAGGGCTTGACTCCCTTGCGAACCACCGGGGAGCGCGCCGCAAGGGAATCCTTTCGCTCTTGCGTTCCGCCGTTCGCCTGGGCAGCCCTTGTCTCAAGGGATACAAGTTTGCAGGACCACCATGTACGACCGCCATCTTCTCGTCGAGCAAATCGACCCCGAGCTGTTTGCCGTGATCCAGGCCGAGAACGCCCGGCAGGAGCAGCACATCGAACTGATCGCCAGCGAAAACTACGCATCGCCCGCCGTCATGTGGGCCCAGGGTACGCAGTTGACGAACAAGTACGCCGAAGGCTATCCCGGCAAGCGCTACTACGGCGGCTGCGAGCACGTGGACCGGGCCGAGCAACTGGCCATCGAGCGCGTGAAGAAGCTCTTCGGCGCCGAGGCCGCGAACGTGCAGGCACACTGCGGCGCGTCGGCCAACGAGGCCGTTTTTCTGGCCTTTCTCAAGCCCGGCGACACCATCATGGGAATGAGCCTGGCCGAGGGCGGTCACCTCACGCACGGCATGCCGCTGAACATGTCGGGCAAATGGTTCAACGTGGTCTCCTACGGCCTGGACGCGAACGAAGTCATCGACTACGACGCCATGGAGCGCAAGGCGCACGCCACCCGGCCCCGGCTGATCATTGCCGGCGCTTCGGCGTACAGCCTGCACATCGACTTTGCCCGCTTTGCCAAGGTGGCCCGGGACCTGGGCGCGACCTTCATGGTCGATATGGCGCATTACGCCGGCCTGATCGCCGCCGGCCTGTACCCCAACCCCGTGCCGCACGCCGACGTGGTCACCAGCACCACGCACAAGAGCCTGCGCGGCCCCCGCGGCGGGATCATCCTGATGAAGGCCGAGCATGAAAAAGCGATCCACAGCGCCATCTTCCCGGGTCTGCAGGGTGGCCCGCTGATGCACGTGATAGCCGCCAAGGCCGTGGCCTTCCAGGAAGCGCTGCAACCCGGATTCAAGCTATACCAGGAGCAGGTGCTCAGCAATGCCAAGGTGCTCGCCGAGACGCTGAGCGCGCGCGGCCTGCGCATCGTCAGCGGCGGCACGCAGAGCCACATGATGCTGGTCGATCTGCGCGCCAAGGGAATCACCGGCAAGCAGGCCGAGACCGTGCTCGGTGCGGCGCACATGACCGTGAACAAGAACGCCATTCCCAACGACCCCGAAAAGCCGATGGTGACCAGCGGCGTGCGCATCGGCACCCCGGCCATGACCACGCGCGGTTTCCGGGAAGAACAGGCGCGCGCCACGGCGCACCTGTTCGCCGACGTGCTCGACAAGCCGCACGACGCGGCGCATGTCGCCGCAGTGCGCGAGCAGGTGGACGCGCTCACGACGCGCTTTCCGGTCTACGCCTGACCCTGACGCCCCGCCACCGCCCCCATGAAGTGCCCCTTTTGCGGCCACCTTGAAACGCAGGTCGTCGAAACCCGGGTATCCGAGGAGGCGGTGTTCATCCGCCGGCGCCGCCAATGCAGCGCCTGCGACAAGCGCTTTACCACCTACGAGCGGCCGGAAGTGAGCCTGCCGGCCATCGTGAAAAAGGACGGTCGCCGCGTCGAATACGAGCACGACAAGCTGCTTGCATCGTTCCATCTGGCGCTGCGCAAGCGTCCGGTCAGCACCGACCGGATCGACGGTGCGATCGAGCGCATCGAGGAAAAACTGCTCGGCCTGGGGCCGCGCGAAGTGCCCTCCAGCCGCATTGGCGAATGGGTCATGCGCGAGCTCAAGAAGCTGGACAAGGTGGCCTATATCCGCTTTGCCAGCGTGTACCGCAGTTTCAAGGACATCGACGACTTCCGCGCCATGGTCGACGAGGTGCGCAAATAACCCGACAGTCCGGAAACATGCTTGAGCCGTTCGCCACCCCGACCCCCGCCAAGCCGGCGCGGGCGCTGATTCGCCCGATCAGCCAAGTCACCGTGAAACTCCTCCCGCGCAGAAACCAGACAGCGCAGGAGCGCTTTGACGCGACGGTCGATCAGGTGCTGCGCTGGCTGGAAAAAAAGTCCGGCCGCAGCCTCCCGTCCGAAGCCTGGCAGCGAAGCAGCTTCGATCTATCGGAAATCGGCGCGCCGCGCGCCGCGGCCGTGGCGCTGGCCGAACCCCGGTCCTGGGCGGCGCGGCTCGACGACGACGACCAAAGCGTGCTGCAGCGTGACTGGATCACCGAAGTCGGCGTGCGCCTCGATTCCCGGGGCGCGGTGCAGTTCGGCACCCGGCTGATCTGCGCCACGCGCGGCGACAATGCGCCATTCGACCGCTCGATCCCGGGTTTCGCCAAACAGATTCTGCGCGCCGGCCCGGCCGAGCTCGACGGGGAACTGATTCACAAGACGCCACGCATCATCGCGAGCGAAGCCGACGTCGACGCCCTGCTGGCCTTGCTCGAGCGGCCAGAGCGCATCGCCGACGTCGTGGTCCTGTCCTTGCCGGTAGGCTCCGAGGACCCGAGCCAAACGGCGATCCCGGCCGAGCGGTTCCTGCAGCAAACACTGGGGGCGGCGCATGTGGTGGTTCTGACGGGGCGCGCGAGTTTTCTGCTCTCGGACCGGGTCGGGCGCGAACTCTCCACATTCCAGCAGGCGGTCCGAACCTATCGGTCCGGCTTCAAACGCTGTGTGGACGAAGCCTCACGGCATCCGCTCGCGCTCGCGCAGCGCATCGCCGCATGGAATGAGAAAGGCCCCCTGGCCTTCGCACCCTGGCTGGTCAACCAGGTGCTGTGGAATACGGTCCGGGGGTATGAGCGCGAGCAGCGCCTGCCCAGCTTCAACTTCGTGCGCCAACAGGCCGCGCAGAAAGAACGCAGCCAAGCCAGGCCCGCCGGCGACAGCGATACCGATCTGGTGCAACTCGAGCGGGACAACGAGGCGCTGCGCACCAGCTTGCAAGAGCAAAAGCAGGAGTACGACGACCTGCTCAAACTCGCCGAGGACGAGCGCAACGCCGCCGAGCAAAAAGCGGAAGCCGCGAAGGAACAGGCCTTCAAACTGCGGCAAAGAGTCTGCGCATTGGAACAGCAGCTGGCGCAGTCGCCAGGCCGGCAGGACGTGCCGATTCCGCAGGAACTCGACGAATTCGAGTCCTGGTGCGAGGAGCAACTCGCCGGCGCGCTGGTCATGACGCCGCGCGCAATCCAGGGCGTGCGCAAATCGACCTACGAAGATCCCGCGCTGATCTACAGGGCGCTGCTCCTGCTCAAGGAATACTATGTTCCGATGCGCATTCATGGGGGGGACGACAGAAAGCAAGCCTACGACCAGGCGTTGGCCAGCCTGCACCTCAAGGAGGAGCACACGGGAAACGCCACCAAATGCAATGGCGATCAGTACAGCGTGCAATATGCGGGCCATCGGAAGGTTCTCGTTCGCCACCTGAAAAAAGGCAATGCGCACAACCCGCGGCATTGCTTTCGTTTGTATTTCTTCTGGGACGATGAGAGCCAGTTGGTCGTCGTGGGCTGGCTGCCCTCGCATCTGGACAACAAGGTGACTTAGCGTCTGGCGTCGTGTCACGCCGCCCGCCGCCGGGGCTTGGCGAACGCAGCGCGGCGTTGTTTCTCGGCACCAGGACGAACGGCGACGACTGCCCGAAACGCCTGGTGGACGTTGCCCGGTCATCGGGCAAGAGCACAGCCAAACCCATCTCGTCATACACAAGTCCCCCGCGCATGAGCTATGCTACCTATTTCATAGCGAAAGCACACAATGAGCTGGGCAGTCACCGAATTCAAGAGCATGAACCTGGGGGACCCCAGGCGCAAACAGCGTGCGATCCACCTGATCGAGAGCTTGAGTGCCAAGCCCACAGCCAGCATTCCCCAAGCCTGCGGCGATTGGGCCGACACCATCGGAGCCTACCGCTTCTTTGGCAATGAGGCGGTCCAGTGGGAAGCCATCCTGGCGCCGCACATCGAAAACTCGGTGGCCCGCATGGCGGCGCACGAGCATGTTTTGTGCATCCAGGACACCACCGAATTGAACTTCAATGGGCAAGAGGCCAAGGGGTTGGGGCCACTGAGCTACGAGGCCCAGCGCGGCATGTACCTGCAGCCCACGTACGCCATCTCCACCTCGCGCGAGCCGCTGGGTGTGCTTGATGCGTGGATGTGGGCACGACAGCCGCGCCAGAGCGATGGTAGCCGTCCTGGCGTCAGCGAAAGCCTGCGCTGGATAGAGGGCTACGAACGACTGGCCGAGATGGCCCCGCAGTTGCCCAATACACGACTGGTCTACGTGGCCGACCGCGAGGCTGACATCATGGCCCTGATGGTGCGAGCACGTGACTTGGGCGAGCCAGTGGACTGGTTGCTGCGCAGCAAACACAACCGAGTTCTCGGAGAAGACGACAAACTGTGGAGCCGGGTGACGGCGGGTGATTCGCAGGGAGAGATTCGTTTCACCCTTGCCTCGCGCCAGGGGTCGCGCCCTCGTGAAGTGGTACAGCAAGTGTGGGCGCAAGCGCTGGAGTTGCCCGATGGCCACGGCGGGTTTGTGCAGGCCACATGCATCGTTGCCCGGGAGGAGCCGCTGGCGAATGGCGAAAAGCCCATCGAGTGGAGATTGCTGACGAACTTGCCCGTGGAGACCCTGGAGCAAGCCGCCCGGATGATCGACTGGTACCGGGCGCGCTGGGAGATCGAAATGTTCTTTCATGTGCTCAAGAACGGTTGCCGGATCGAAGCCTTGCAGTTGGGCAGTGTCAGCAAGATAGAACGCGCGGTGGTGTTGTACATGGTGGTGGCGTGGCGCATTGCCCGGCTGATGCGACTGGGGCGTAGTTGCCCGCAACTGGATGCGCAACTGATGTTCGAGCCCGACGAATGGAAAGCGGCGTACATCCTGAACAAGCAAGAGTTGCCCAAGGAGCCGCCCACGCTCAACGAGGTGTGCGGCTGATTGCCAAGCTGGGGGGCTTTCTTGCGCGAAAGCGCGATGGTGAGCCCGGAGTCAAGACCATCTGGCTGGGAATGCAGCGCATTTTTGACTTTGCCGCTGGCATCAGGTTCTGTCGGGAACTTCAGATTCAGGGGACTTGTGTATAACGAAATGGGCCAGGGGCCCTCAGCTGCGCAAGCTGACCAAGAGAGGCAGGGCGGCTTACAGAAACGACGCCTGGATTGGCGGCCCTGGCGCCAGCACGTCGGCGCATTGGGCGCGGTGGCGCAGTGCATGGTCCATGAGCACCAGGGCCAGCAGCGCCTCTGCAATGGGCGCGGCGCGCAGGCCGACGCAGGGGTCGTGGCGCCCCTTGGTGACGACCTCGGTGCTCTTGCCATGGATGTCGATCGACGCGCGTGGGCTGGCGATGGAACTGGTGGGTTTGATGGCCAGGCTGACCTCCAGGTCCTGCCCGGTGCTGATGCCGCCGAGCACGCCGCCCGCGTTGTTGCTGGGAAAGCCCTCGGGGGTCAGGGAGTCGCCGTGCGTGCTGCCGCGTTGCGCGACGCTGGCAAAGCCCGCGCCGATCTCCACGCCCTTGACGGCGTTCAGGCCCATCATGGCGTAGGCGATGTCGGCGTCGAGCTTGTCGTAGAGCGGCTCGCCCAGGCCCACGGGAACGCCCGTGGCCTGCACGCGGATGCGCGCACCGCAGGAGTCGCCCGCCTTGCGCAGCGCGTCCATGTAGTCCTCGTAGCGCGCCACGTCGGCCACGGGGGCGAAGAAGGGGTTGGCGCGCACGTGCTCCCAACCCTCGAACGGGATGACGAGCTCGCCGAGTTGCGCCATGCAGGCGCGAAACCCGGTGCCGTAGCGCTGGGCCAGCCATTTCTTGGCCACCGCACCCGCGGCCACCGTGGGCGCCGTCAGGCGCGCCGAGGAGCGGCCGCCGCCGCGCGGGTCGCGAATGCCGTATTTGTGCCAGTAGCTGTAGTCGGCGTGGCCCGGGCGAAAGCTCTGGGCAATGTCGCTGTAGTCCTTGCTGCGCTGGTCGGTGTTGTGGATCAGCAGCGCAATCGGCGTTCCCGTGGTCTGGCCCTCGTAAACGCCGCTGAGGATCTGCACTGCGTCGGGCTCGTTGCGCTGCGTGACGTGGCGGCTGGTGCCGGGGCGTCGCCGGTCGAGGTCGGCCTGGATGTCGGCCTCGGACAGCGGCATTGCGGGCGGGCAGCCGTCGATGACGCAGCCAATCGCCGGGCCGTGCGATTCACCAAAATTGGTGACCGTGAACAGGGTTCCAAAGGTATTGCCGCTCATGGCGCGCGATTATGCCCGCCGCCTGCGCAGGAGGCCGCCCCTCAGTCGCTGCCCGCGGTCTGCTCGGGCCAGTCGCGGATATAGGCCTTGAGCATCTTGTTCTCGAAGTTCTGGCTGTCGACCACGGCCTTGGCCACGTCGTAGAAGCTGATCACGCCCATCAGCAGCTTGCGCTCCATCACGGGCAGGTAGCGCGCGTGGTGATCGAGCATCATGCGGCGCACCGCGTCGATGTCGGTTTCCAGCGTGCAGGTCAGGGGCGCGTCGTCCATGGCCGATCGCACCGGCAGCGCGGCGACGCTGCCGCCGTTCTTCACCATCGCCAGGATCACCTCGCGGAAGCTGAGCATGCCCACGAGTTCGCCCTGCTCCATCACCACCAGCGAACCGATGTCGCGTTCCGCCATGACGCTGACGGCGTCCGCCAGCGGCTCGTCCGGCGCGGCGGTGTAGAGGGCGTTGCCCTTGACGCGAAGAATGTCGCTGACTTGCATGGCGGCGGGTTTCCAGGAGGGCAGGAGGGCAGGGGAGGGTGGGGCTCAATATAGCCCACAATGCCCGCCCGAATCGAGGCATAGGGGGAAACCACGGGACGCGCCAGATTGTCCGAAGCGGGCTAATCCTTCAGCACATCCGCCATGCGCAAGGCGTCCAGCCGGGCGCTGGCCCATAGCGGCTCCAGGCTCTGTTCCCGCTGCAGCAGCAGGCGCTGGAGCAGCGGCTCCAGGAGGGTGTCGTGCGGATCCGCGAGCAGCATGTAGCGCGCTTGCAGTGCATCGGACGCGCCCACTGCCGCATCGCTCACCTGCCCGATCCAATCGAGTGCGCTCAGCGCCTCGAGCACGGGCTGCAGCTGCAGCACGTCCACGCGCAGCCGCTGCGCCAGTTGCCCGGGGCGCAGGCCCTTGGTCGCCTGCTGGCGTGCGCGCTGCAGTTCCTGCAGCACCTCCAGCGCGAGTTGAAAGCTCCAGCCGGGCCCCGTCGTGCAGCGCGCCACCCCGGCCAGCAGGCTCGGCAGGTAGGCCGCGATCACCGCCCCGAGCAGCACGATGACCCAGGCCGTATAAATCCACACCAACAGGATCGGCAAGGTGGCAAAGGCCCCGTAGATCACCGAATAGGTGGGCACCTTGCCCAGGTACAGCGCCAGCGCCTTTTGTGCCAGTTCGATGCCCAGCGCGACGAAGACGCCGCCCGTCCACGCGTGCCGCCAGCGCACCGGGGTATTCGGCACGTAGTGGTAGAGCGCCGCCATGCCCCCGGCGAGCACCACGAACTGGATCGAGTCGAACAAGAATTGCACACCGTCGGGCAGGCGCTTGACCAGCCCGCTGGAGGCGGACATCACATACGAGGTCAGCGCCAGGCTCGCGCCCATGAGCAAGGGGCCCAGCGTGATGGCGGCCCAGTAGATCAGCACCCGCTGACCCAGCGGGCGCAGGCGTTGCACGCGCCAGATGTCGTTGAGCGTGCGGTCGATGGTGAGGATCAGCGCCAGGGCCGTGGCCAGCAGCGCGCTCAAACCCACCGCACCCAGGCGGCTGGCCTGGGCCGCGAACTGCGTGAGGTAGCCCAGCACCTGGCGCGAAATGCTGTCGGGAACCAGGCTGCCTACGAGCCAGTTCTGCAACGCATCCTGCAGCTTGCCAAAAATGGGAAACGCCGTGAACACCGCCAGCGCCACCGTGAAGAAGGGCACCAGCGCCAGGGTGGTGGTGAAGGTCAGGCTGCTGGCCGTGAGCCCCAGATGCTCTTCGCGAAAGCGCGCGCGCAGGGCCTGCGCGGTGGTTTTCCAGGGAAAGTGCGACAGCCTGGTCACGCACAACTCGATGCGCCGGGCGGCTGAGAGAAGGGACATGGCCGATATGATGCCACCTCAATGACTGCGTTGCCCTCCGCTTCTCCCGCTCCCGCCGCTGCTTTCTCCCGCCACCCCGTACCATGCGGCCGTGGCGTTTCCGCCACGCGCTGGTTGGCTGCGGGCAGCCTGTTGGCGCTCATCGTTTTGTGCCTGGCCTGGGAGCTGGTGCTCGCGCCCGTGCGCCCCGGCGGGTCGTGGATTGCGCTCAAGGCGCTGCCGCTGTGCCTTCCGCTGGCCGGAGTCCTCAAAAAGCGCATGTACACCTACCGCTGGCTGAGCCTGGTGATCTGGCTCTACTTCACCGAAGGCGTGGTGCGCGGCTGGGCAGACGGGCCCCCCGCGCAGTGGCTCGCCTGGGGCGAAGTCGCGCTGTGCCTGCTGCTGTTCGTGGCCTGCACACTGCACGTGCGGCTGCGTCAGCGCAATGCCCAGGCGGCCGCGCAGGCTGCCTGAGGCCCCTTGCCCCATGGCCGATCTCCTGGACACCCTGCGCCACCTGGTCGGCCCCGCCCAGGTGCTCACCGACGGCGATCTCTGCGCCTGGGAACAGGACTGGCGCCGCCGCGTGCGTGGCAAGGCCCTCGCCGTGGTGCGCCCGGGCAGCACGCAGGAAGTGGCGGCCGTGGTGCGTGCCTGCGCCGCCGCAGGAACGTCCATCGTGCCGCAAGGCGGAAACACCGGGCTCGTCCAGGGCTCCACGCCCGATGGTTCGGGAACACAGATCGTGCTGAGCCTGCGGCGCATGCACGCCGTGCGCGGCATCGACGGCGACAACCTCACGCTGAGCGCAGAGGCCGGCTGCATCTTGCAGAACCTGCAGGACGCGGCGCAGGGTGCGGGGCTGCTCCTTCCCCTGTCTCTGGCTGCCGAGGGCAGTTGCACCATTGGCGGCAACCTCGGCACCAACGCCGGTGGCACCCAGGTGCTGCGCTACGGCAATGCGCGCGACCTGTGCCTGGGCCTGGAAGTCGTCACGCCGCAGGGCCAGGTGTGGGACGGCCTCAGGGGCCTGCGCAAGGACAACACGGGCTACGACCTGCGCGACCTGTTCATCGGCAGCGAGGGCACGCTGGGAATCATCACCGCGGCCACGCTCAGGCTCTACCCCGAACCCGTCGCGCGCCTGACCGCCTGGGCCGCCGTACCCACGCTGGAACACGCGCAGGCCCTGCTGGGCCTGGCGCACAGGCGGCTGGGCGCGGGCCTCACGGGCTTTGAGCTCATGGGCCGCTTCGCACTCAGCCTGGTGGGCAAGCACATGCCGCAGCTGCGCGTGCCCTTCCTGGAGGACGGCGGCGTGCCCTGGTGCGTGCTGCTCGAAAATTCGGACAACGAATCCGAAGCGCACGCACGCGGGCGCTTCGAGGCGCTGCTCGAGGACGCGTGCACGGCCGCTTGCGTGAGCGACGCCGTGGTCGCCGAGAACCTCGCGCAGGCCCGGCAGCTGTGGCATATCCGCGAGAGCATTCCGCTGGCGCAGGCCGAGGAAGGCCCGAACATCAAGCACGACATCTCGGTGCCGATCGCGCGCGTCCCGGCCTTCGTTGCGCACACCGACGCGCTGCTGCAGCGCGCGATCCCGGGCGTGCGCCTGGTCAACTTCGGTCACCTGGGCGACGGCAACCTGCACTACAACGTGCAGGCCCCCGCGGAAGGCGACCCCGGGACCTTTCTGCGCGAGCAGGAGGCGCGTGTGAACCACCTCGTGTACGAGGCCGTGGCCGGTTTCGGTGGCTCGTTCTCGGCAGAGCATGGCGTCGGCGCGCTCAAGGTCGACACGCTCGAACGCTACCAGTCACCGGTCGCGCTTTCCATGATGCGCGCGATCAAGCAGGCGCTCGATCCGCAGGGGATCATGAATCCGGGGCGGGTGTTGAAAGGCTGATTCTTCTGCGTCCCCGGGCCGCTCGGGAGGGGCGGGCCGGCGCAGCGCCCGTGGGACAATCCCCGCCATGCACACATTGTTTGAAGAAGCAGGCAAGTTTCTGGCCGGCCGCATCCTGTCCGAGGCCGGGAACTCGGCGCAGATCGAGCTCGATTCGGGCAAGCGGGTCAAGGTCAGAGCCGCCAGCATGCTGTTGAAATTTGACCAGCCGGCGCCTGCCGAACTGCTGCGCCAGGCCCGCGCCGTGGCCGAAACCATCGAACTGGACCTGGCCTGGGAATTCGCCCCGGAAGACGAATTCGGCTTCGCCGACTTGGCGCGCGATTACTTTTCGGCAAACGCCACGCTGGCGCAGCAGGCCGCGGCGCTGCTGCGCCTGTACGACGCACCGCATTACTTTCGCCGCGCGGGCCGGGGCCGTTTCCGGAAAGCCCCGGCCGAAATCCTGCAGCAGGCGCTGGCCGCGATCGAGAAGAAAAAGGCCGTGCTGCAGCAGATCGACGACTGGGCGACCGCCCTGGGCCGGGGCGAATGCCCGCAGCCCATCCGCGAGCAGCTCTACAAGATCCTGTTCAAGCCCGACAAGAACGCAGCCGAATACAGGGCCGTGGTGCAGGCCAGCCGCGCCACGCACAGCGCGCCGCTCGACCTGCTGCAAAAGGCCGGAGCCATCGACTCGGCGTACCAGTTCCATTACAGGCGCTTCCTGCTGGAAAACTTTCCCAAGGGCACGGGCTTTCCCGCCGTGCCGCTGCCCGCGGGCGCCGACGATCTGCCGCTGTCGAGCGCGCAGGCGTATTCCATCGACGACTCGCAGACCACGGAAATCGACGACGCGCTCTCGGTGCAGGGTCTGGGAACGGGCAGCGTGCTGCTGGGAATCCACATTGCCGCGCCCGGCCTGCTCATCGCGCCGGGCAGCGCCATCGACCAGCTGGGCCGCGCGCGCCTGTCCACGGTCTACATGCCGGGCCACAAAATCACCATGCTGCCCGACGGCGTGGTGCGGGCCTGCACGCTGGACGCGGGCCGCGCCAACCCCGCCGTGTCCCTGTACCTGCGCATCGACGAGGCCAGCCTGGAATGCAAGGACTCGGAAACCCGGCTCGAGCGGGTGCACGTGGTCGCCAACCTGCGCCACGACGAACTCGACGGCGTGGTCACGCACGCCTGGCTGACCGACCCCGCGCTGGAGCACGAAAACGCCCCGCCGCACCTGAATGAGTTGCGTGCGCAGCTGTCCTTTGCCTACCGCCTGGCCAGGCATCTGAAGGCGCTGCGCGAAGTGGTGCGGGGCAGGCCCGAGAGCTTCAACCGGCCGGACTACAACTTTCGCCTGGCCGGTGGCGCCGGCGCCGAACCCACGGGCGACGAGCCGGTGCAGATCAGCCGGCGCCAGCGCGGCGCCCCGCTGGACTTGATCGTCGCCGAGGCCATGATCGTGGCCAACAGCACCTGGGGCAGCTGGATGGAGAAACTGGGCGTTCCCGGCATCTACCGCAGCCAGGCGAGCATGGCGCCCGGCGTGAAAGTGCGCATGGGAACCAAGGCGCTGCCGCACGCGGGAATCGGGGTCAAGGCGTACGCCTGGGCCACGTCACCGCTGCGCCGCTACACCGATCTGGTGAACCAGTGGCAGATCATCGCCTGCGCGCGCAACGGAAGAACGGCCGCGCTGGCCGCGCCGTTCAAGCCCCGGGACGCCGAACTGTTTTCCATCATCAGCCAATTCGACGCGGCCTACAGCGCCTACAACGGCCACCAGGCCGCAATGGAGCGCTTCTGGACGCTGAAGTACCTGGCGCAGAACGGCATCACCGAGCTCGACGCCACGGTGCTCAAGGAAGCTGCGGGCGGCAGCTTTCTGGTGCGCGCGGACGAGCTGCCGCTGGTCTTTCCCGTGCTGGGCGCGCAAAACCTGCCACGCGGCGCGCGCCTGAGGGTCAGGCTGGGCCAGGCGGATGAAATCGCGCTGGACGTCCACGGCAGCGTCATCGAGCGCCTGGACGACCCCGCGGACGCCCGCGGCGACGGCCCGCCGGAAGACGCCGAGGAAGAAGAAACCGTGGCCGGCCCGCTGGCCATCGCGGTGGACGTGAACGAGGCCGATGCGCCCGCGGACGCCGATCAGGCCGATAATCCGGCTCCGTGAAATCGCCCGCCTTCTTTCGCACCTTCAGCACGCTGCAACTGGCGCTTGGCGTCTCGGTGACCGTGCACGCCGCGCTCATCTCGGTGCGCTTCATCGACCCCGAAGCCTTCAACCGCACGTTCCAGGACACGCCGCTCGAAGTCATCCTGGTGAACGCCCGGTCCAGCGAACCCCCCGAGAAGGCCCAGGCCATTGCGCAGACCCATCTGGCCGGTGGCGGCGACGCCGAAAAGGGCTGGGCCGCGAGCCCCCTGCCCTATACCGCGCTGACGGCCGTCGGCGACGACTTCGAGGAAGCGCAGCGCAAGGTGGACGCGCTGCAGCAACAGCAGGTGCAACTGCTGACCCAGCTGCGCAAGCAGCTGGCGGTCCTGCCCGAACCCGATCCGCGCAAGGCCGACGAAGGCAGCGAACAGACCAGCGAACAGGAAAAGCGCCGCCAGTACGTGAAGCTATTGGCCGAAATCGAAAAGCGCATCCAGGAAGAAAACGCGCGCCCGAAAAAGCGCTACATCAGCCCCGCCACCCGCGAGGAAGTCTACGCCCTGTACTACGACACGCTGCGCCGCAAGGTGGAAGACAAGGGCACGGAAAACTTCCCCGAGCAGGCAGGCCGCAAGCTCTACGGCGAGCTGACGATGATCGTCACCGTGAACAACGACGGCCACGTGCTCGACACCGAGGTCGTGGAAGGCTCCGGCAACGCCACGCTGGACCGCCGCGCGCAAGCCATTGCACGCGCGGCAGGCCCGTTTGACGCATTCAGCGCCAAAATGCGCCAAAACGCCGACCAGATTGCCATGGTGGCGCGCTTCAAGTTCACTCGGGAGCAGACCCTGGAGACCAGCAGCGTCCGATAACCCGGCCAGCGCGGCATGCGCACCGCGGCTCCCATCCCCCCCATGAACCAAACCGTCGACCTGTACTGCGTGCTGGGCAACCCGATCGCGCACAGCCTCTCGCCCGCCATCCACGCCCGCTTCGCCGAACTGACGGGCGAGCGCATCCGCTACGAACGCCGCCTGGTGCCCGTGGACGGCTTTGCCCAGGGCCTGCGCGACTTTGCGGCCCAGGGCGGGCGCGGCTGCAACGTCACCGTGCCTTTCAAGATCGAGGCCGCCCGCTGCGCCGCCCGGTGCAGCGGGCGCGTGCAGCTTGCGGGCGCCGCGAACACCCTCAGCCTGCACGCAGACGGCAGCGTCCACGCCGACAACACCGACGGCCTGGGCCTGGTGGCCGACATCACACGCAACGCCGGCGTCCCGCTCGCCGGCTGCGACCTGCTGCTGCTGGGCGCGGGCGGCGCGGCCGCGGGCGCGCTCGGCCCGCTGCTGCACGCCGGTGCGCGCCGCATCACGCTGGCGAACCGCACGCTGGCCCGGGCCGAGGCCCTGGTGCAGGCGCACAGCGCGCTCGCTGCGCAACAGAAAACAGAGCTGAAAGCACAGACCCTGCTGCTGCCCGACGCCAGTTTCGACATCGTCATCAACGCCACCGCGAGCAGCCTCGCGGGCGCGGACGCGCCCGTTCCCGCAAGCGTTCTGCGCCCCGGCAGCCTGGCCTACGACATGATGTACGGCCCTGCCGCCCAGGGATTTCTGGACTGGGCAAGCCGCCATGGCGCGACGCCGCGCGACGGCCTGGGCATGCTGGTCGAGCAGGCCGCCGAAGCCTTTCTGCTCTGGCGCGGCGTGCGCCCGCCATCGGCCCGGGTGCTGGCCGAAATGCAGGCGCGGCCGGGATGAGCCCCAAGGCGCCGCAAGCCGCGTTGCGCTGGCTGGCGCTGGTGTTGTGCGCCGGCTTGGCGCTGCAGATTTTCTTTGTGGCACGCATCGCGGCCATGGCCGTGATCGACCCCGAATCCACCACCTTCCAGCGCTCCGAAGCCTGGACGCAGATGGCCCGCAGCGGCCAGCTGCGCTGGCGCCAGCAGTGGGTGCCCTACGCCGAAATCTCCGAGCACCTCAAGCGCGCGGTGATCGCAGCCGAAGACGACGGCTTCGTGAACCACGAAGGGGTGGACTGGAACGCCATCGAAAAAGCCTGGGAACGCAACGCAAAGGCCCAGGCCCTGGCCGCCAGGGCCCAGAGTCGCGCCCCCGAGCATCCCCCGCCCGCACCCGGAACCCGCGGCGGCTCGACCATCACCCAGCAGTTGGCCAAGAACCTGCTGCTCTCGGGCGAACGCACCTGGTTGCGCAAGGGACAGGAGTACCTGCTGACGCTGCTGCTGGAGAGGCTGCTGACCAAGCAGCGCATCCTGGAAATCTACCTGAACAACGTGGAGTGGGGCGCAGGCGTATTCGGTGCGCAGGCCGCGGCGCAGCACTACTTTCGCAAAAACGCCAACCAGCTCGCCCCCGCCGAGGCCGCCCGCCTGGCCGTGATGCTGCCCGCACCCAGGCGCTTCGAGAAAACGCCGGGGTCGGCGTACCTGACCGGGCGGACACGGACGATTCTGGGCCGGATGGGCCATGCGCAGCTGCCCTGAAAGTCGCCAGAAATTCTCAAGGCGATAATTGCCACTCCCATGCATCAGCTCCCGGATCTCAGCCAAGTCGATCGTGCCCGGAAAGATGGGCTGGGCCACGAGCAGTCGGCGGTGGGGCAGACCTCATCGCATATGCTGGAGCGCAAGCACACTATTTTCAACAAAAATTTTTGCATCATCGTCCCTGAGTATGAAAAAGGCGAGAATGTTTTTGTCAACAGGGATGTAAGGTTTGCAGTGGAGCAAGATAAATGACGAACAATGCGATCAACAAGCCTGATCAAGTACCCATGGGAAAAACAACCAAGTTCAGGTGTGATTACTTGAAGCTCGACCATGGAAATCCCCGCCTGGTGGCGATCAGTGCATGTCCGACTGATGAAAAAATCATTGCCCAACTCTATCGGGGTGAGGAACTGGAAGAACTTCTTCAGTCGATTGCAGCCAATGGTTATATCGATATCGAACCATTGATCGTTTGGCTGGATCCCTCTGATCAGAAATTTACGGTTCTTGAAGGCAATCGCAGGCTTGCAGCCATCCGCCTGTTTCGGGAGCCGGGCCTTGTCCAAGCAATCGCCAAGGATGGCCTGAAGATCAGCGTACCTGCGATCAGCGCAGACAAGATGGAATCGCTCTCTGCGGTTTCGGTTTATCGTGTTCCTGACCGGGATGCGGCGCGGTCCTTTATCGGGTTCAAACACATCAATGGTGCAGCAAAATGGGAGTCATACGCGAAAGCCAAATTTGCTGCAGCGTGGTACAGATCCGGAAATACCACATTGGAAGAAATTGCCGGAAAGATCGGCGACAAACATGACACCATCAAGAGAATGGTGTCAGCCATCTACGTTCTGGAACAAGCAGAGCACGGGGGTATTTTCTCGCTATCCGATCGAAAAACCACAAAATTCAACTTCTCACACCTCTACACGGCACTTTCCAGAACGGATTACATGGACTATTTGGGATTGAAGACTGCATGGTCCAGCTACGATCCGCAAGAAAACCCTGTTCCGGCTGACAAACTGGACCGCCTTCGGAAGGTGTTGGTCTGGATATATGGATCCAAAGAGGATGACAAGGATTCGGTCATACAGTCACAAAACCCGGACCTCAAAAACCTGGGTGAAACACTCGCAAGTGCCGAAGGTCAGCATATGCTGCTTGCAGGCCGTCCGTTGGCGGAAGCATATGCAAGCACACGACCTGCCGATGAAGTCTTTTCGTCTGCACTCATTCGCGCCCGGAACATGCTGCGTGATGCGGCTAACAGCTTGCGCGGCTACGACGGGCGTGATCAGTCACTTTTGAATGTCGCGGACGATATTTTTGTAACCGCGAAGATCGTCCGCGATAAAATGAAAGAGGAATTCAATACTGCCATAGGAGGAAGTGAAAGTGGCGGTTGAACTGTACTTTCCGCACGATCAATTCGGTACAAAAAATCCGGATTTCGATTTAGCGGCAGATTATATGGAACTGACGGCTTTTTTTGATGATCAAGCTAGATCTTTCACCAAGGATCTGATCAACGCCTCAGAAATCGGGGCTGAAAGTGATTACAGGAATGTCAATGAAGAAATGATCAATCGAGAAGAGATCGTTTCCGGCGCTGTAAGGCGCATGGAAAAGAGACGTCAAGCGCTTGGCAATTCTTGGCCGTTTGCCTTGGATGAAAATGGCGATATACTGACTTTTACAGGTCAAGACCTTTCCTATGGGCAAACTGCGTATGTTCTTTCATTGGTCTTGTCCCACCTGAAGTCGGTCTCCGAAATTCTGTCCGGTTCCGCTGTCTACCCCACCGATCTGGAGATAAAGGCTCTGCGCAAGTATTTTCAGTATTTCGCGACCGCAGCGCTGGCCGCAGAGGTTCGGGGGCGTGCATGGTCTTTTGGGTATCCACGAATTGACAGAACAAGTTTTCAGAACAAACTGAAGCAGATATGGGATTTCTTTAATGATGGAATAATCCAAACTGCACCTGGTGCATCCAATAACCCAAAGGACGACCAGATCGATATTTTCGCAGCGCGCCTGCATGACGATGGGTTACCGGGATTTCTACTGGCTGCGGCACAGGTGGCTACCGGAGGAAACTGGAAAGAGAAGTCCATTCTAGGCCATCCTCTCGTGTTTCATAAGCGCTGGTTCAGTCAACAGCCTGTCACTAATATGATATGCTATCACATCATTCCGTTTGCTCGACCCGATGACGATTTCCGCGATGACTGCCTTACTCTTGGTAATGTTCTTCATCGCATTCGAGTGCCTCGTCGGGTAGCAGAAGCGGAAGAACTTTACCAAAATGGGTTGGCGATTGAAGCATTTGATCAACTTGCCCTTGCAGTGGATTGGATCAAAGCCTATGCAACACGGAGAGCAGTCGCGGCATGAGGCATCGCTTCCACGCCATCTGCCCTTATTTTGCAATGTTTCCCGAGGCATTCGTGGAAAAGCATCTTGCGGCATCGCACTTTGACGGAGTGGTATTCGACCCTTTTTGCGGGCGCGGCACGACCGTGTTCCAGGCGCTGTTGGACGGTCGGAAAGCAGCGGGTTGCGACCTGCACCCGGTGGCAGTCTGCATCACCAGTGCCAAATGCAATCCTCCCGTCCGTGATGCAGTGCTTGCACGGATCAATGCATTGCAAGCCTTGATGATAAAAAAACCACCGCCCGCTCCAGGCGGCGACATGGCCGAGTTTTTTTCGGCATGCTTTCACGTAGATACTTATGATGCGTTGCGCTTTCTGCGGGAAAATCTGGATTGGCGCAATAATGGCACGGATGGATTCATAGCCGCACTTTGCCTCGGGGCACTGCATGGCGAATCGCATCGGAGTCCGAATTACTTCAGCAACCGGATGCCGCGAACGATTAGTACAAAGCCTGCTTATTCAGTGCGCTGGTGGCACAAACATGGGTATGTCGCCCCGCAACGTGACGTTTTCTATATTCTGCGCAATATGACCGATTTCAGGTTCAGAACCCCGGCGCCGGATGGTCGAGGCGAAATCGTTGAATCGGATGCTCGGAAAGCAAAAACGGCTTTCCCACATCTTCAAGGCAAAGTGACGGATATCATTACTTCGCCTCCGTACCTCGATACTACGAATTATCGGGAGGACCAATGGTTGCGCCTTTGGTTTTTGGGTGAAGATGCAAAGAGTTCACATGCCAGAGGCGACGGGCGACATTATAACAAGGTGCTTTACTGGCACTTTCTGAAGGAAGCCTGGGAGGGGGTGGCTCCGCTTCTCGCGCCACAGGCAAGAATTGTCGTGCGGATCGGTGGGAGAAAACTCTCGAAGGACGAGATATTCTCCAACTTGCTCAAAAGCCTGACCGGGGCAACCGGCAGGAAGGTGGAGCCCACCGACGATGGAGTGACCTCTGCGGTCAGGAAAACCCAGGCAAACAGCTTCAGAGGTGCAAAGGCATCGTCAAGCGTCGAGCATGACTTTTGTTTCATCGTGAGCTGATCGGGCCGAATGGTGAAAGGGTGGTTGATCACCAGAATTGCCCGGTTGATGCGACGGGGGCGCAGTTGCCCGCAACTCTGGATGCGTTTCAGACCATCCTTCCGGGGCGACGCCCCGGCAGAGTACGGCGCATGCCTGTCGCCCCGGTGGCAGCCCGGGCCTCAGCCCGGAACAAAAGCCCCGTGCAGGCCCAGCGGCAGTGCGTACGCAAGCGTGGCCTGCGCCACCGGTCCGGCAGCCAGGTGATCGGCCGCAAAGCAGGACAGCAGCGTCTTCTGCCTTCCGAAGTCGAACGCCGTGCCCAGCACCCAGCCCGGCCTTGTGCCGTCCGGAATGAAAACGTGCTCTTCCACGATGGCTTGCGCGCCGTAGCTGAAGCGCTGGCTGCGGCCGTTCTCGACATTCGTGCGTGCGACCGCGCCAAAGCCTGGCAGATCGGGCCGGACCTGCGTGGCATGCACCACATGGCGGTGGCGCAGGCCGACGCGGCGCGGATCGATGCGTGGAAACTCGGCTTCCAGCGGCAGCGTTTGCTGCGTGGCCTGGCCGGTACCGAGGTTCAGCGTCGCAATGCTCAGCTGCGGGCGGAGGTTTCTCACAAGGCGTGCGCGCATCACCTCGCGCAGGGTCGTGAACACCGGGTCGGCGTTGTCCGTGCGCGCGTAGTCCAGGTGAATGCGCGTGCCGCGCGGCGTGTCTTCTTCCCAGGCATTGCCGACGTGGAACAGGAAGCCCGCGGGCAACGCGAGCATCTGGCGCTTGTCCCAGTCGCGTTTCTCGACGACCAGTGCGCGCATGCCCAATTCGGGCCGCCAGACATGGGCGTCGAGAAGGCTCGCACCAGCCTCCCGGCGTTTGCCGTCGTATACCAGGGGTGGCAGCAGGAACACCAGGTGCCGCTCGGTGACGGCGAAGTCGTGGACCATCGGCAGGTCGGCCACCGGAACCACGGCTGCGCGCCGCAGCCTGCCTTCGGGTGCGATCTCGTACAGCGCCAGCAGGCCATGCTGCTGACCGGAGCCGAGCCCGAAGTTCCACACCGTCCCGTCCGGGTCCACCTTGGGATGGGCCGAGAACGGCATTCCCGCGAGGTCGGCGCGCCAGGTCTTGGGGCCCAGCGTGTCCAGCGTGCGCGCGTCGATGCGCGTGGCCGATCCGCCCTCCCAGAGCGCCAGCAGTTCGTCGCGCAGCGGCAGCACGCTGGTATTCGCCGCGTTCAGGCTGTCGGCCGACGTCGGCGGCTCGACGCCCGGCAGGATGCTGCCGAAGGCCTCGAACAGGCGACGGCCGGCGCGCAGTTCGGCCACGCGCTTGGGCGTGGCGACGTAGCGGCCCTGGTGCCGCACGTCGGTGCCGTCGATCACGAAGCGGTGCAGCATGCCGTCGCCGTCGAACCAGTGGTGGTAGCGCTCGCCGCCGAGGTCGTGGCCTGCCGGGCCGATGCGCAGCAGCGTGCCGGTCACGGCGTCAGGGAAGCGCCCGCGCACGCTGGCACGGGTCAGCGGCAGGTCGCCCGGGGGCGTCGCGTAGCCGGTTTTCCAGGGCACGGTGCTCGCCTCGAATAGGGCTTGCCAGTCGTCCGTGCTGGCGGCACGCGCCAGCGGCGCCAGCAGGGGCAGGGCGCCGGCCAGCAGGCGCAGGAGTTCGCGTCGTTCCATGTGGGTCTTTCAGTGCAGATGGATCACGGCCTGCAGGTCGGCCGCGTCGACGCGGATGGCTGCGGCGTCGAAGTCGGGCGCGCCGAACTTGCCCTTGGCATCGTTCGAGAAGCCGTAGCGCTCGGTCGGCAGGCCTATGAGGTTGGTGTCGAGCTTGCCGTTGCCGTTCTCGTCTGCGAACACGCGCAGCGCGTAGTGGCCGGGCGCGAGCCCCGGGAACACGAGGCGGGCCTTGCCATCGCGCATCGGCGCGGTTTGCACGGCCATCGGCTTGCCATCCGCGTAGCTCGCTGCATTGTTGTGCAAACTGGCATAGAGCGTGGCTTCGCCGGCCGGGCCATGCGCAATATCCAGGCTCAGGTCGGCGGCAAGGGTGCTGGCTGGTGCGAGGATGGCAATGCGGCACAGGGCGCGCATGGCCGGGCGGGACAGGAGAGAGGAAAGAAGGGGAAGATGCATGGTGATCGCCGGATGGGTGGAGACGGGAGGCCCGACGATCCCGCATGCGGCCAGCGCTGCCAAGCGCCATGCGACGAAATGCCGAATGCGGGCGCGAAATGCATGCTGCGGGCGCCCAAGCGTTCCGCCCTGATGGGAGCCGCCCAAAGCCACACCACATTTGCATCTCTGACGCATTGGCAAGTGGCTTGCGGCGGAGTGACGAAACTACAATGGGCTCCATCGTGACCGCACCGACCCATGCTCTGGCCTCCCCGGGCGCTGCGCGCGCCGCAGACGCCCCGTTCCATCCCCGGACCATCAAGAGTTTCGTGCGCCGCGCGGGCCGAGGCACCGCAGGCCAGGCCCGGGCCGTCGAAGAGCTGGGTCCCCGCTTCGTTCTGCCCTACGCCCCGGCCGCGCTCGACACCGTTGCCGCGTTTGGCCGCAGTGCCCCGCTGGTGCTGGAGATCGGCTTTGGCATGGGCGAGGCCACGGCGCATATCGCCGGCTTGCGCCCGGAAGATGATTTCCTGTGCTGCGAGGTGCACGAGCCCGGCGTGGGCGCGCTCCTCAAGCGCATGCGCGAGCAGCAGCTGACGAACATCCGCATCGTGCAGCACGACGCGGTCGAGGTCATCGGGCACATGCTGCCCGAGGGCTGCCTGGACGGCGTGCACATTTTCTTTCCCGATCCCTGGCACAAGAAGAAGCACCACAAGCGCCGCCTGATACAGCCGCCGCTCGTGGCCCGGCTCGCGGCCCGGATCAGACCCGGCGGCTACCTGCATTGCGCCACCGACTGGCAGTCCTACGCCGAGCAGATGCTGCAGGTGCTCGGCGCCGAGCACCTGCTGCGCAACACGGCCGCCGGCTTTGCCCCCCGGCCCGACTACCGGCCCCGGACCAAATTCGAGCACCGGGGTCTGCGGCTTGGGCATGGCGTGTGGGATGTGTTGTTCGTGCGCCGCATTTGACACCGTGTGGCATTGACACCGTGCATTGACGCCATGTCATGCCCTCTGCTCCGCGACCATGAAGCCCATTCTCCGGAACTTGGTCGAAATGACCGGCCACCGCGACCATTTGCGCCTGGAGGTGTCGGTGCTGTCCACGCTGCAGCAGCTCAGCGGTGTCGTCGAGGTGCGCGCGCTGGAACTGTTCACCACGGCGGGAACGCCGCACGTGCGCCCGCGCACCTGGGTGGAGCAGGGTCGTCTGGTGTCCACCGACTCCGAGGCCGCCGCCGACCCCCGGCGCGAAGCCCTGGTGCATTACCCGGCCCTGCGCGCCTGCGTGGCAAACCGTGGCACCAGCGCCCTGGCGGCGGTACGCAAGGGCGGCCACACGCTGTGGCTGCCGGTATGGACGCAGGACCAGGTGAACACCTGCCTGGAGATCACGCAGTTGCAGCCGTTCTCGGCGCACAAGCTGAATGTCATCGAGGGCGTTTTTCAGGTCTATCAGAACTACCAGAGTCTGCTCGACTACAGCGAGCGCGACGCGCTCACCGGCCTGTTCAACCGCAAGACCTTTGACGAGCAGTTCTCGCGCCACGCGGTGCCCCGCCTGAACTGCCGAACGATCGTGCAACCGCTTGCCGCGGACGAGGAGCCGGCCGCCGGTGAACCCGTGCAGCAATGGCTGGCCGTCGTGGACATCGACAACTTCAAGCAGGTGAATGATCACTTTGGCCACCTGTATGGCGACGAGGTGCTGATCCTGATCGCGAACATCCTGCGCAGCGCGTTCCGCAGCCACGACCGCATCTTCCGCTTTGGCGGCGAAGAGTTCGTGGTGCTGCTGCGTTCGACCACGCTGAACACGGCGCACAAGGTGTTCAACCGGTTGCGCACGAGCGTGCAGGAGTATCCGTTCCCGCAGGTTGGCCGGGTCACCGTGAGCCTGGGCTTCGTGGGCACCGTCAAGGGCTCGCCGGTGGAAATCCTGGGTCAGGCCGACCAGGCTCTCTACCACGCCAAGAAGCACGGCCGCAACCGGGTCTGCTTCTACGACGACCTCGTGGCCAGCGGCGAGCTCGCGGCCAAGGTGGCGAACGACGACGTCGAGCTGTTCTGAGCGCAGCCGGCAAGCACCGCCGCGCGCTGCGCGTCAGAGTTGCTGCGCGACCCACCCCGCCACGGACGCCAGCGCCGCGGGCAGCTTGGCGGCATCGGTACCACCGGCCATGGCCAGGTCGGGTTTGCCACCGCCCTTGCCACCGACCTGCCGGGCCACGAAATTCACCAGTTCGCCGGCCTGTATGCGGTCCAGGCTGTCCGCGGTGACGCCCGCGGCCAGTTGCACCCTGTTGCCGTCCACGGCGGCGAGCACGATGGCGGCGCTTTGGAGTTTGTTCCTGAGCTGGTCCAGGGTGTCGCGCAGGGTCTTGGCGTCGGCGCCGGGCAGCGCCGCGGCCAGCACCTTGATTCCCTGCACGTCCACGGCCCGGGTCAGCAGCTCGTCGCCCTGGCTCGACGCGAGCCGGCCCTTGAGCGTGGCGACTTCCTTTTCCAGCGCGCGCGCGTTCTCCAGCGCCTGGCCGATGCGGCTGTTGAGTTCGGTCAGCGGCGCCTTCAGGGTGCTCGCGGCTTGGTTCACGGTGTCTTCGAGCTGCTGCAGGTAGGCCAGCGCGTTGGCGCCGGTCACGGCCTCGATGCGGCGCACGCCCGCGGCCACGCCGCCTTCGGCGAGCACCTTGAACAGGCCGATGTCGCCGGTGCGCTGCACGTGCGTGCCGCCGCACAGTTCGCGGCTGTTGCCGATGTCGAGAACGCGCACGCTGTCGCCGTACTTTTCGCCGAAGAGCATCACGGCGCCGGTCTTCTGCGCCGACTCGATGTCCATCACGCGGACCTGCGTGGGCTGGTTGGCCAGGATTTCCGCGTTCACCAGGCGCTCGATCTCGCGCAGCTCGGCGCCGCTCACGGCCGCGTTGTGCGCGAAGTCGAAGCGCATGCGCTCGGCGTTCACCAAGCTGCCTTTTTGCTGCACATGGCTGCCGAGCACCTCGCGCAGCGCCTTGTGCATGAGGTGCGTCGCCGAGTGGTTGCGCGCGGTGGCGGCGCGCATGGCGTCGTTCACCTGGGCCTGTACGGTGTCGCCCACGTTCAGCGTGCCCGCTTCGAGCGTTCCGTGGTGGCCGTAGACATCGGCCCGGATCTTGAGCGTGTTGCCCACGGCAAAGCGCGCCGCTGCGCTGCTGATCAGGCCCGCGTCACCGACCTGACCGCCGCTTTCGGCGTAGAACGGGGTGCCGTCGAGCACCAGCACGCCATCCTGGCCCGCGCCCAGCGCTGCGCTGCTGCCTCCGTCCACATAGATGGCGAGGATTCTTGCGCTCTGCGCCAAGTGCTCGTAGCCATTGAAATGGTTTGCTGCGCCGCTGTATTCGAGCGCCCGCTCCTGCTTGAATTTGCCGGTGGCGCGGGCCTGGGTTTTTTGCCTTTCCATGGCCCGTTCAAAGCCGGCCGCGTCAACCTCGACGCCGCGCTCGCGGCACACGTCGGCCGACAGGTCGAGGGGAAAGCCGTAGGTGTCGTGCAGCTTGAACGCCAGGTCGCCGGGCAGCAGCCGGGCGCCGCCCGCGAGCGCCGCGTCCAGGATTTCCATGCCGTTCGCCAGGGTCTCGAAGAAGCGCTCTTCCTCGGCCTTGAGCACCGCGGTGATGCGCTGCTGCTGCGCGCGCAGCGCGGGGTAGGCGTCACCCATCAGGCGCACCAGGTCGGCCACGAGCCGGTGCAGGAAAGGCGTTTTGCGGCCCAGCTTGTAGCCGTGGCGGATCGCGCGGCGCAGGATGCGGCGCTGCACGTAGCCGCGGCCCTCGTTTCCCGGGAGCACGCCGTCGCTCACCAGGAAGGCGCTGGCGCGGATGTGGTCGGCGATCACGCGCAGGCTCTTGTGGCCCAGGTCCTTCTCGCCCGTCTCGCGCGCCGCGGCCGCGATGAGCGCCTGAAACAGGTCGATCTCGTAGTTGCTGTGCACCTGCTGCAAGATGGCCGCGAGGCGCTCCAGACCCATTCCGGTGTCCACGCAGGGCGCGGGCAGCGCAGTGACCGAGCCGTCCTCGGCCATGTCGAACTGCATGAACACGTTGTTCCAGATCTCGATGAAGCGGTCGCCGTCTTCCCCGGGGCTTCCCGGGGGGCCGCCCGGGACCCCGGGGCCATGGTCGTAGAAGATTTCCGAGCAGGGCCCGCAGGGGCCGGTGTCGGCCATCATCCAGAAGTTGTCCGACTTGTAGCGCCCGCCCTTGTTGTCGCCGATGCGGATCACGCGTTCGGGCGGCAGGCCGATTTCCCGGGTCCAGATGGCGTAGGCCTCGTCGTCCTCGTGGTACACCGTGGCCAGCAGGCGCTCGGCGGGCAGTTTGTAGACCTCGGTCAGCAGTTCCCAGGCCCAGCGCAGCGACTCGCGCTTGAAGTAGTCGCCAAAGCTCCAGTTGCCGAGCATTTCAAAAAAGGTGTGGTGGCGCGCGGTGTAACCCACGTTCTCCAGGTCGTTGTGCTTGCCGCCGGCGCGCAGGCAGGCCTGCACGGACACCGCCCGCTTGTAGGGGCGCCGGTCGTTGCCCAGAAACACGTCCTTGAACTGCACCATGCCCGAGTTGGTGAACATCAGCGTCGGGTCGTTGCCCGGAACCAGCGGGCTCGAGGCCACCACGGTGTGGCCCTTGGCGACGAAGAAGTCCAGAAAGCTCTTGCGGATGTCCGCAACCGAAATCGAAGGCGTGGCGTTTGTCATGGGCAGGAGGGGCCGGGGGTATGCGCTGTGGCCCGGTTCGGTTGCGCAAAGCCTTGGATTCTATCGGGGCGGACCCTGCGCGCGGGAACTGTTAGTCCCCGAAGACGCGCGGCAGATTGGGGCGATTGGGAGGTCTGCGGGCCATTGCGCGGCCCCAAGAAAAAAGGACCTGGCCCCTTGGGGGAGCCAGGTCCTTCGGTTCTGGTGCGGCTGGCAGGAATCGAACCCACGACCCCTTGGTTCGTAGCCAAGTACTCTATCCAGCTGAGCTACAGCCGCGAAGCCGCGAATTCTAGCATGCTTTCCCGCCCTGAAAAGTCTGCGCAGCGAATGGATCAGCGTGCGTGGCGCTTGCGGGCGTCATGCGCCGGCCTGGCGCCGCCCACTGTCTTGGCAAAACCGGGCTTGCGCGGTGCAAAGTTGCCGCGCGGTGCGCCCGCGTCGCCGTGGGGCGCGAAACCGCCGCGCCCGGTGCCGCCAGGGCCCGGCTTGCGCTCATGGCCGTGTTGCGGAGCAGAGCCATGGGCGTGGCGGTCGGCAAAATGGCCCCGGTCCGGTCCCCCGAACTTGCGCTCGCGGCGATCCCGCTCCGGGCCGCCACTACCACCCGGGCGACCGCGGCCGGCAAAGTCCCTTCCCCGGGGGGCTGCCTGGGGGCTGCGCTGCGCGGGTTCCATTCCGGGAATCACTTCGGCCTTGAATTGCTGGCGGCTGTACGACTCGATGTCGTAGATCTTGCGGCGATCGCGGAACTCGGCAAAGGTGACGGCCAGACCATCGCGGCCGGCACGGCCGGTGCGGCCAATGCGGTGGGTGTAGTCCTCCGCCTTCATGGGCAGGCCGAAGTTGAACACGTGGGTGATCGTGGGCACGTCGATACCGCGCGCGGCCACGTCGGTCGCCACCAGAATCTGCACCTGCCCGGCACGCAGCGCCGTCAGGCGGCGGTTGCGCAGGCTCTGGCCCAGCGCGCCGTGCAGCGCCACGGCCGAGAAGCCTGCCTGCTGCAAATCGTTGGCCAGCGCGTCGCACTCCACCTGGGTGCTGGCGAACACGATGGCTTGGTTGATCGTGGTATCGCGCAGCCAGTGGTCGAGCAACTTGCGCTTGTGCTGGGCGTTGTCGGCCCAGTACAGCATTTGCTGGATGTTGGCGTGCTTTTCCTGTGGGGAATCGATGGTCAGCTTCTGCACGGACGAGCCGCCGTCGTGCATCACGCGCAGCGCCAGCTGCTGGATGCGCGGCGCGAATGTGGCGCTGAACATCATGGTCTGCTTGCGCTCGCTGGTGAGTTGGTTCAGTTCGGCCAGATCGTCCGAGAAACCCAGGTCGAGCATGCGGTCGGCTTCGTCGACGACCAGGAATTGCACTTGATCGAGCTTGATCCGCATCGAGCGCTGCAGGTCCAGCAGACGCCCCGGGGTTGCCACCACGAGGTTGGCGTTCTGCAGCCTGGCGATCTGCATCTGGTAGGGCATTCCGCCCACCACATTCGCCACGCGCAGGCCGCGGCAATGCTTGACGAGGTCGATGGCGTCGTGCGCAACCTGCTGGGCCAACTCGCGGGTCGGGCACAGGATCAGGGCACCGGGCGTGGCGGCCTTGAGGTTGCGTGCGCTGCCAGGGTCCCGGCGCTTGGCGCGCTTGGGAGCAGGCGTGTCGCAGGCAGCGGTTTCCGCCTGCGCTTGTTGCTGGATCAGCGTGTGCAAAACGGGCAGCAGAAAGGCCGCGGTCTTGCCACTGCCCGTCTGGCTGGAGACCATCAGGTCGATGAATTGCCCGGAGTCGGCGCCTGCGCCCATCGCCAGGGGAATGGCCTTGCACTGCACGGCGGTGGGCCGGGTGTAGCCCAGGTCGGCAACGGCCTGCACCAGTTCGGGCGCCAGGCCCAGTTCCACAAAGCCATTGGGCTCGGCGGGTACCGCTTGGGCTGCGGATGGAGCCGCGTCGGCGGTGGCGGGGGGCTGCACGCAGGGATCGGCAGCAAAGGCGGGCTGCGCAGGCGCGAACTCGCCCTGCAGCAAGGAGCTATCAGTCATGATTTTTCTCTTTCGAGGCCCCTGCAGGCTGCGCCTGCGATGGGGGCTTCGTTGATGGTTAAAAAACATCAACCATCAAACGAGACCTGCATACGCGCTCCGAGGCGCTTGAGCGGGTGGGCGTCTTTTTGCTGGTCCTGCACTGTCGCAGACAGTCGGCTGGCAAGCCCGGGTGTGTGAGGGGAGATGCACAATCCGCGCGGCAAGGGGGTTGAGGTTCCCCCGTGGTTTCCGCGCAGACGGGGATTCTCGCATGAATGGGGGTTTTCCCGCAAGGTCCGTTACACGGGCCGCCCTGCGGGTCAGAGCGCCAGCAAATGCGCGCGGTAGTGCGCCAGTTCGTCGATGGACTCGTGCACGTCGGCCAGCGCGGTGTGCCTGCGGGTCTTCTTGAAGCTGGTATACGCCTGGGGTTTCCAGCGCTTGGCCAGTTCCTTCAAGGTGCTGACGTCGACGTTGCGGTAGTGAAAAAAGCGTTCGAGATCGGGCATGTAGCGCACCAGAAAGCGCCGGTCCTGGCCGATGCTGTTGCCGCACATGGGCGCCGCGCCCTTGGGCACGTACCGGCTCAGGAAGGCGATGATCTGCCGCTCGGCTTCCTCCTCCGTGACGGTCGATGCCTTCACCTTGTCGATCAAGCCACTGCGGCCGTGGGTACCCTGGTTCCATGCGTCCATCCTGTCGAGCAGTGCGTCCGGCTGGTGGATGGCGAACACCGGCCCTTCGATGCGGGGCTCCAGGCCGGGGCCGGTGACGACGACGGCAATCTCCAGCAAACGGTCCGTCTCGGGCTCCAGACCGGTCATTTCGCAGTCCAGCCAGACCAGGTTCTGCGCGGATTGGGCCAGTGCGGGAGGGTTTGGGCTGTTGGCTTGCGACATGGCGCGCATTCTCGCCGATGGCCTAAACTCGCCGCCTATGTCCCCCCCGCCCCCGGAAGACTTCTCCCCCGCCACGCTGCTGACGCTGGTCTTTGCCGCCGCGCTGGTGCTCGGTCTGGCGCTCAAATTCTGGCTGGCAACGCGCCAGGTGCGGCATGTGGCGCGCCACCGCGCCGTGGTTCCCGCCCCGTTTGCCAAGCGCATGGCGCTGGCTGCGCACCAGAAGGCAGCGGACTACACCCTCGCCAAGGTGCGCCTGGGAATGCTGGACATGGTGGTGGGCAGCGCCGTGCTGCTGGGCTGGACCTTGCTGGGCGGCCTGGACGCGCTGAACCAGGCCCTGCGCGCCACGCTGGGCGGCGGAATGCAGCAGCAACTGGCGTTGCTCGTGGCCTTTGCTGCGATCGGCGGCCTCATCGACCTGCCGTTGTCGCTGTACCAGACCTTCGTGGTCGAAGAGCGCTTTGGTTTCAACAAGATGACGCTGCGCCTGTGGCTCGCGGACGCGCTCAAGGGCCTGCTGCTCGCCGCGCTCATCGGCCTGCCCGTCGCGGCGCTGATCCTGTGGCTCATGGGCGCTGCGGGCCGGCTGTGGTGGCTCTGGGCCTGGGGTTTGTGGATGGGCTTGAACCTGTTGCTGATGTGGCTCTACCCGACCTTCATCGCCCCGCTGTTCAATACCTTCCAGCGCCTCGAAGACGCAGCGCTCGAGGCCCGCGTGAGCGCGCTGATGCAGCGCTGCGGTTTTTCGGTCAAGGGCCTGTTCGTGATGGATGGCAGCCGCCGCAGCGCCCATGCGAACGCCTACTTCACGGGCTTGGGCGCCGCCAAGCGCGTGGTGTTCTACGACACGCTGCTGCGCCAGTTGGCGCCGGGCGAGGTGGAGGCGGTGCTGGCGCATGAACTCGGGCACTTCCGGCACCGCCACGTCATCCGGCGCAGCGCGACCCTGTTCGCGCTGAGCCTGGCGGGCTTTGCGCTCCTGGGCTGGCTGTCCACCCGGGCGTGGTTTTACGCGGGCCTGGGCGTGCAGCCGAATGTCCCGCTGGACCCGGCGCTGGCCGCAGCGCCGAACGACGCACTGGCCCTGCTGCTGTTCGTGCTCGCGGCGCCGGTGTTCGTGTTCTTCGTCGCGCCGCTGTTCTCGCAGCAGTCGCGCCGCCATGAATTCCAGGCCGACGCGTACGCCGTGGCGCAGGCCAGCGGCGCCGACCTGGCCTCGGCGCTGCTCAGGCTCTACGAAGACAACGCCTCCACGCTGACCCCGGACCCGGTGTACGCGAAGTTCTACTACTCGCATCCGCCCGCCGCCGAAAGGCTGGCGCGCATGCCTGCCCCGGCCCATCCATGACCAGCATGCTGAAGAAGAAAGACCGGGCGGCGCACGCGCGCCGTGCGCTGACGGCGGCCGAAGTCGTCGCCCACTTGGCCCGGCTCGAGGGCTGGGGCCTGAGCGGCGATGGAGCGCGTGTGGCCATCGAGAAGAGCTACCACTTCGCCAACTACTACGAAACCATCTCGTTCGTGAACGCCCTGGCCTTCATTGCCAACGCGCAGGACCACCACCCCGACCTGGCGGTGCACTACAACCGCTGCGTGGTCCGCCTGAACACGCACGACGTGAAAGGCATCTCCTCGACCGATTTCGAGTGCGCCGCCCGGTTCGACGCCCTCGTTGCGTGAACGCATGGCCGCACACCATGGCTGAGCGCAGCGCCCTCATGGAAGGCACCGTGGTGGCCAGCCATGGGCGCCACTGCATGGTGGAAACCCCCGACGGCGAGCGCCGCATCTGCCACCCGCGCGGCAAGAAAAGCCAGGCCGTCGTCGGCGACCACGTGCTGTGGCTGCCTTCCCCGCCCGGTCAGGGCGAGGAAGGCAGCATCGAAAAAGTTCTGCAGCGCAACAACCTCTTCTACCGGCAGGACGAGGTGCGCACCAAATCGTTTGCGGCCAACCTTGACCAGGTGCTGATCCTGATTGCCGCCGAACCGGTGTTTTCAGAAAGCCAGCTCGCCCGCGCCCTGATCGCCGCGGAAGCCGAGGGCATCGCGCCGCTGATTGCGCTCAACAAGAGCGATCTGGTCGAACCCTTCGCCCGTGCGTGGGAGCGGCTCGTGCCTTACCGCCGCATGGGCTGCGGCAAGCGCTACGGCGTGCTGCCGCTTTCGTTGGAGTGCCCCAGCGACCTGGACCGCGCCCTGCTGCTCGAGCACCTGCAGGGCAAGACCACGCTGGTGCTGGGTCCCTCCGGATCGGGCAAGAGCACCTTGATCAATCTGCTGGTTCCGGGCGCCGCAGCGCCCACCGGCGAAATATCCCAGGCGCTGAATTCCGGCCGGCACACCACCACCAGCACCCACTGGTACTGGATGGACGCATTGCGCACCAGCGCGCTCATCGACTCGCCGGGTTTCCAGGAGTTTGGCCTGCAGCACATCGCACCCATGCAGTTGGCGGCCTGCATGCCCGACATCGCCGAACACGCCGGCGGCTGCAAGTTCTACAACTGCACGCACCTGCACGAGCCCGGTTGCGGCGTGCTGGACGCCGTCAAGAAGCCGACTGGCGAAGGGGAAGAAATAAGCGCCAGTCGCTACAAGATTTATAGTGACCTGTTCGATGAACTGAGCCATGCGCGCTACTGACCCTCTGCCCAGTGGGCGCGATCGGGTTGCAACGCGCCAGGCCGCGGATGCTGCGCAAGGGGAGCGTGGACTGCCCGCTTGAACACACAGCCTGCGCGGCCCTGGGTTCAGGCGGTGGCTGAAGAACCCGTGTGCACCCTGCGGCGTCAAGAACGAACGCCGGGCTACCGCGCCCCCGACAAGAACCCAGGTGATCCATGACATGACCTACGACCCACAACGCGCTCTGGAGTTGCTGCGGATCGGCTCGGGCCGCGCCGACGCCAGCTTCCGCGAAGGCCAGGAAGATGCGATTCGCCGCATCGTCGATGGACGTGCTCGCCTGCTGGTCGTTCAAAAGACGGGCTGGGGCAAGAGCTTCGTCTACTTCATCGCGACGAAACTGCTGCGCGACGGTGGCAATGGCCCTGCGCTGCTGATTTCGCCACTGTTGGCGCTGATGCGCAACCAGATCGCCGCAGCACAGCGCATGGGCGTTCGCGCTGCCGCGATCCACTCCGACAACAAGGGCGACTGGCCCCAAGTCGAGGCCAAGCTGGCCCGTGGCGAGATCGACATCCTTCTGATTTCCCCCGAACGCCTGGCGAACGAGCACTTTCGCACGCAGGTGCTTGCCGGCATCGCCGCGCAGATTTCGCTGCTGGTCATCGACGAGGCGCATTGCATCTCCGACTGGGGCCACGACTTCCGCCCCCACTATCGGTTGCTGGAACGCATGGTGAAAACGCTGCCGCCCAACCTGCGACTCCTCGCCACCACAGCGACGGCGAACCAGCGCGTGATGGATGACCTGGTCGCCGTGCTCGGTCCAAACCTGGACGTCTCGCGCGGCGACCTGAATCGGACATCCCTTTTCCTGCAAACCATCCGCCTGCGCAGCCAGGCAGAGCGCCTTGTCTGGCTGGCAGAGCAACTCGCCACGCTGCAAGGCCACGGCATCATTTACACGCTGACGGTGCGCGACGCCAACCAGGTCGCCGACTGGCTCAAGACCCGGGGCTTCCACGTCGAGGCCTACACGGGCGAAACGGGCGCGCGCCGGGAAGCGCTGGAGCAGGCTCTTCTCAGCAACGGGGTCAAGGCGCTGGTCGCAACGACGGCCTTGGGCATGGGCTACGACAAGCCCGATCTGGCCTTCGTCATCCATTACCAAATGCCAGGCTCCGTCGTCGCGTACTACCAGCAGGTCGGCCGGGCCGGGCGCGCGCTGGACTCTGCCTACGGTGTGCTGCTCAGCGGGCAGGAAGAGTCGGACATCACCGATTGGTTCATCCGCAGCGCCTTCCCGACCCGCCAGGAGGTCGCCGACGTCTTGGGTGCACTGGAGGAGGAAGAAAACGGCCTGTCCGTCCTCGAACTGCTCGGGCGCGTGAATCTGAGCCGGGGGCGCGTCGACAAGACGATCGCGCTGCTCTCCCTCGAAGCGCCTGCGCCCATTGCCAAACAGGGCCGCAAGTGGCAGCTCACGGCAGCCCCACTGAGCGAGGGGTTCTGGGAACGCGCCAAACGACTCACGGACTTGCGGCGCGAAGAACACCGGCAGATGCAGGATTACGTCAGCCTGCCCTTTGGGGAGCACATGGGCTTCCTGATGGGCGCACTCGACGGTGATCGACGTGTTGTCACGCAGCCTGCGCTTGCCCCGCTGCCAACCACGGTGGATGCGACCTTGGTTCGGGACGCCATCGCGTTTCTGCGGCGTACCAGCCTGCCCATCGAACCCCGCAAGAGGTGGCCGGTTGGGGGAATGCCCCGGTACGGCGTCAAGGGACGCATTGCTGCAGACCACCTGGCGCAGCCCGGAAGGGCCCTGTGCGTATGGGGAGACGCCGGTTGGGGCGGCCTGATCCGGCAAGGCAAGTACGACGACGGCCAATTTTCCGATGACCTGGTGGGGGCGTGCGTGGAAATGGTGCGCGCATGGAAGCCCCAGCCTGAACCGACCTGGGTGACCTGCGTTCCATCGCTGCGCCATCCCGATCTGGTCCCGCATTTTGCGCGGCGCCTGGCGGCGGCTCTGGGTCTGCCATTGCATAGGATCATTGCGAAAACTGACGCCAGACCCGAACAGAAAACGATGGCAAACAGTACGCAACAGGCGCGCAATATCGACGGCTCGCTCGCACTCAACGGCGAGCCGGTGCCCGATGGGCCGGTGCTCCTGGTGGACGACATGGTGGACTCCCGTTGGACGCTGACCGTGGCCGCATGGCTGCTGCGCGAGGGCGCAAGCGGTGTCGTCTGGCCCGTGGCACTCGCGCAAACGGGCCCAACGGAGCCAGACGAATGACCCCCACCCTGTCCCCCAACGCCCGGGCGATCCTGCTGCTGACGGCGCCGTTGATCGCTGGACGGGGCGCTTCGTCATCGGAACTCCTCTCGCCCGGTGAATACAAGCGCCTTGCCCGCCACCTGCGGGAGATGCAGCGCCAGCCTGCAGACCTCGTGTCGCCAGATGCGGCCGACCTTCTGCGCGCCTGCCAGCCCGTGATTGACGAAGCCCGGCTGCAGCGCTTGCTCGGGCGTGGCTTCCTGCTGAGCCAAGCCATCGAGCGCTGGCAAGCGCGCGCCATCTGGGTGGTCAGCCGTGCTGACGCCGAGTACCCCCGCCGCTTGAAGGCGCGCCTGCGCGAAGACGCCCCGGCAGTGATCTACGGTTGCGGCGACATGGGTTTGCTGGAGTCGGGGGGCCTCGCCGTCGTGGGGTCCCGCGATGTGGACGATGCGTTGATCGACTACACGATGGCTGTTGGCCGGTTGGCGGCCCGGGCCGGACGAACGCTCGTGTCGGGTGGCGCCAAGGGCACCGACCAGGCAGCGATGCACGCTGCGCTCGAGGCGGGCGGCAAGGTCAGTGGCGTCCTCGCGGACAGCCTGGAAAAGACGAGCATGAACCGCGTGCAGCGCAACCTGCTGCTCGATGGCCAACTGGTGCTGATTTCGCCCTACGACCCGAGCGCCGGGTTCAACGTCGGCAACGCCATGCAGCGCAACAAGCTGATCCATGCGCTGGCCGATGCGTCCCTGGTCGTCAGTTCCGATCTCGGCAAGGGCGGAACCTGGGCCGGTGCCATCGAGCAACTCGACAAGCTCAAATTCGTCCCCGTGTACGTGCGCTCCACGGGCGAGTCGTCTGCCGGTCTCGACGCCCTGCGCGGCAAGGGGGCGATCCTCTGGCCGAATCCGCAAGACGCGGACGCGTTGGAAAGGGTGTTCGGTGTCGCTGCGCCCGTTGCATCAGGCCTTGCACTGCTTTCCGGAGACCGGCCCTCGGAAGCCGCGCCAATAGCCGCGCCAATACTGCCAGAGGTTGCGCAGCCACCACCGGCGGCACAAGCACCGGGCGAGTCCGTTGCGCTGGCACCAGAACCCAGGCCATCGGTGGCAAAGACGGCATCAACACCTGCAGACACGTTGTTTGCGACGGTCCGGGAAGTGATCCCGCCGCTTCTGCAGGCCCCGATGAAGGACGCCGAGGTCGCCGCTGCGCTGAGCGTGTCCACCGCGCAGGCCAAGGCATGGCTACAGCGCCTCGTCGGCGAGGGCGTGATCGAGAAGCGCAAGAAGCCAGCGGGCTACGTCGTCAAGCAGTCCAGCCTGTTCGAGTGATCCATGTGGTCCTGCTGGTGGGCGCGAGCCGTGGAGGCAAGACCCATCTGCTGCGCGCGCTGGGCTCGGACTACACGACCACCGGCTCCGGCTCCAGCCGAATGCCGAAGCGTTCGTACACGCTGGACTGTATGGCCTTGGCGAGGGTCATGACCTCGCCGCCCGTCACGCTGTCGCCGCAGCGTCCCCGGTTTACCAGCACCAGGGCCTGCTTCTCGTAGACGCCCGCTTTGCCGATCGATTTGCCTCTCCAGCCGCAGGCGTCGATCAGCCAGCCGGCTGCCAGCTTGACGTTGCCGTCGGGCATGGGGTAGTGCACGATCCCGGGGTCGCGCGCGATGATGTCCGCGCACTGGTCGGGCGATACCGTGGGGTTTTTGAAGAAGCTGCCGGCGTTGCCGAGCACCGCCGGGTCGGGCAGCTTGGCGCGGCGGATGGCGCAGACCCAGTCGAAGATCTGCTGGGCGCCGGGGTGCTCGACCCCGGTCTCGGCGCGGCGCCGCTCCAGGTCCAGATAGCCCAGTTCGGGCTTCCAGGGCCTGGGCAGCCGCAGGCGCACATGGGTGATCGCGGCCCGGCCCGCGAGCCCCATGCCGCGCGGCAGGCCCCCTGTGGTCCGGGCGTTCGGGGGGGCGGCGTGCCGGAAGACCGAATCCCGGTAGCCAAAGCCGCATTGCGCCGCGTCCAGCGTGAAAGTCCGGCCCGTGGCGAGGTCAACGGCGTCCAGCGATTCGAAGCGCTCCTGCAGTTCCACGCCGTAGGCGCCAAGGTTCTGCACCGGTGCGGCGCCCACGGTGCCCGGGATCAGCGCCAGGTTCTCCAGCCCCGCAAAGCCCTGCGCCAATGTCCAGGTGACACAGCCGTGCCAGGTCTCGCCGGCGCCGGCTTGCACGATCCAGGCCCTGGGGGTTTCTTCCAGCAGGCGCAGGCCCTTGATCTCCATTTTCAGCACCACCGGCTTTACGTCGCCGGTGAGGATGACGTTGCTGCCACCGCCGAGCACGAATTTCGGCGCGGCTGCCAGTTCGGGGTCGGCCAGCATGGCCTGCACGTCGGCCACGCCGTGCACCCGCACCACGGTCTGCGCGCGCGCGGCGATGCCAAAGCTGTTCCAAGGCTGCAAAGAGACGTTTTTCTCGACTAACATCGGCCCGATTCTCGCACCGGGTTCTTGGGTCCCTCCAGGTTTCCTGTCTGCCCCCTGCGAGTTGTTCCCGTCCCTGCGATCGAGATTCACCATGCCCTCTTTTGACACTGTTTGCGAAGCCAACCTGGTCGAGGTAAAGAATGCCGTCGAGAACACCGCCAAGGAAATTGCCACCCGTTTCGACTTCAAGGGCACTTCGGCGAGCATAGAGATCCGGGAGCGGGAGATCACGCTGATCGGCGACGCCGACTTCCAACTCACCCAGATCGAGGACGTGCTGCGCAACAAGCTCACCAAGCGCGGCGTGGACGTGCGCTTTCTGGACCTGGGCGATGTCCAGAAGGTGGGCGGCGACAAGGTGAAACGCGTCGTCAAGGTGCGCAACGGCATCGAGAGCGAGTTGGCCAAAAAAATCCAGAAGCTGCTCAAGGAGAGCAAGCTCAAAGTCCAGGGCGCGATCCAGGAAGAAAAACTGCGCGTGAGCGGCGCCAAGCGCGACGATCTGCAGGCCGCCATGGCGCTGATCCGCAAGGATGTGGCCGACGTGCCGCTGTCGTTCGATAATTTTCGTGATTGAAATATCCCCCCATGACAAAACTCCGGCGCCTGCTGCCGGCTGCCCTGGCAGCTTGGTGCGCGCTCTGGCTGCTGCCGGCGCAGGCGCAGTCGGTCGCCCTCGCGGGCCTGCTCGGCAGCAAGGTCCTGCTGGTGGTGGACGCGAACCCGCCGCGTGCCATGGGCGTGGGGGACGAATACCTGGGGGTGAAGGTGATTGCCGTCACCCGGGAGGGAGCGATCGTCGAAACCCATGGCACGCGGAGCACCTTGCAGTTCGGCGAAGTGCCGGTGAGCGTCGGCAAGCGCGGCGGCAGCGGCAAGCGCATCACGCTCGTGGCCGATGGCCGCGGGCATTTCATGAACAGTGGAAGCATCAATGGGCAGGCGATGCAATTCATGGTGGATACCGGGGCAACCACCGTCTCCATCGGACGCCCGGACGCGGACCGCATGGGTCTGAAATACCAAGGCGGCCAGTCCGTGGGGGTGAGCACCGCGAATGGCGTGGGGCAGGGCTGGCGCATGCGGCTCGATTCGGTGCGCATCGGTGATGTCGAGGTGTTCGGCATCGATGCCATCATCACCGCAGAACCCATGCCCTATGTGTTGCTGGGAAACAGCTTTCTGAACGAGTTTCACATGTCCCGCATCAACGAGCTGATGGTGCTGGAAAAACGCAACTGAGGTCCGCAATGTCCGCAATGCCCGCCCGTCCCGGTTCTCCTCCAAGCCCGTCCCCGCAGGACGAGTACGAGGACCTGCTGAGCCTGTGGTCCGACCTGGAGTCGGCGCTGTCGGTGTTGCTCGCGCAGCCGCTGCGGGTGCAGGACTTCCCGTTGAAGCTGCGGCAGTTCGACGCTTGGCTGCAGGACCTGGTCGAGCACGACATCGACGCCGCGCTGTACCTGATGTTCCAGTTGGCGTCCACGTCCACCGTCGGCTACAGCGCCTCGCACGCGCTGGTCTGCGGCACCCTGTGCCACATCATGGCGCACGAGCTGCAGATTTCCCCCGGCGAGCGCGACAGCCTGGTGTACGCCGCGCTCACCATGAACATCGGCATGACCGACCTGCAGAACGAGCTGGCGCAGCAGCGCGAGCGCCCGAGCACGGCGCAGCGGGAGGCGATCGAGGGCCATCCGGACGCGAGCCGGGCGCTGCTCGAACGGCTGCACATCAGCGACGCGCTGTGGCTGAACGTCGTGGGACAGCACCACGCCAGTGTCGCCGACCGGGTGGCGCTGGCCCGGCAGAAACCCGAAGACCGCCTGACCCGCATCCTGGGGACCATCGACCGCTACGCGGCCATGATCAGCCCGCGCAAGTCGCGCCCCGGGCGCAGCGTCACCGACTCGGTGCGCGCCATCGCAGGGCAGGATGTCGATCCGCGCGACGAGGTGAGCCATACCCTGGTGCACTCCATCGGGCTCTGCCCTCCGGGGACCTTCGTCAAGCTGGACAACGGCGATACGGCGATCGTTCTGCGCCGCAGCGATACGACCAACCACCCGCTGGTCGCCAGCCTGCTGGACAGCAGCGGGACCCACTATGGCGAGCCCAGCCTGTACCAGACCGAGGACGGGAAACCGCGCATCCAGTCCGCGCTGGCACGCTCCGCCGTGGACCTGGAACTCGACCACCGCACCATGGTGCGCCTGGGCCTGTACGCGGCCCGCAACAGCGCCGGGCTGCGCGGGCTGATCACGGTGCCCGGCTCGCTCTGGCGGCGCGGCCGGTTTGACGCGCCGCGGCCCTAACCGGAGCGGTGCTCCCCCGGTTCCGGCTTTCTGCTGCCCAGCCGGGATTCCCGGCCTTCGATCATCCGCCGGATGTTCGGCGCGTGGCGCCAAGCGAGCAGCAGGGCCATGGCCCCGATGGCAGCGGCGATCGGCTCCTGAGCCTGCCACACCACGCCATCGACCAGCAGGTAGTACACCGGGGCAAACGCTGCGGCAACGAGCGAGGCCAGCGACGAGTAACGAAAGAAGACCGCGATCACGATCCATGTGGCGGCGCTGGCCAGGCCGAGCCAGACGTTGATTCCCAAAAGCACGCCCAGCGCGGTGGCCACGCCCTTGCCGCCCTCGAAACGGAAGAACACGGGCCACAGATGCCCCAGGAACGCCGCGATGGCGACCAGGGCCACCGTGCCGTCGTGCAGACCATGCGGGGCGCCAAACCACAGCACCAGGGCCACGGGCAGCCAGCCTTTCACGGTGTCGAACAGCAGCGTCACGATGGCCGCGGCCCGGCTGCCGGAACGCAGCACGTTCGTCGCGCCGGGGTTCTTGCTGCCATAGGTGCGCGGATCGCTCAGGCCCATGGCGCGCGTCACGATGACGGCGAACGACAGCGAGCCCAGCAGGTACGCGGCCACGGCGGCAAGAAGGGGATACAAGACGGTCAAGACAACTCCTCGGGGTGCGTGCAGCGACCTATTTTGCCAGCGTGCAAGGCCCGGGCCAGAGGCAGCCAAAGGCAAAGATCTGTCTGGTGCGTGATTGACTGGCCCGGCCATTGTGGGCAGCATCCGACCCCTTGTGCGGTCCTGTCGTGGAGTCAAGCTGTGAGCATGAACCGAGAGCAATTGATCCAGAGCGTGCAGTGTTATTTCGACGACGGCCGCTTTGCCGCGGACCTGCGCCGGCGCGTGGCCTGGCGCACCGAAAGCGACACCGGGCAGAGCCTGCCCGCGCTGCGCGGCTATCTGTGCGACGAGATCGTCCCCTGGCTGCAACCCCTGGGGTTCGACTGCGAGGTGCTGGACAACCCCGAACCCCCGGGCGGTCCCCTGCTGCTGGCGCGGCGCGTGGAAGACCCGGGCCTGCCCACCCTGCTGAGCTACGGGCATGGCGACGTGGTCAGCGGGCAGGACAGCGCCTGGCGCGCGGGACTGTCCCCCTGGGAACTGACGATCGAAGGCGAGCGCTGGTACGGCCGCGGCACGGCGGACAACAAGGGCCAGCACAGCATCAGCCTCGCGGCCCTGGCGCACACGCTGGCGGCGCGCCAGGGCCGTCTGGGCTACAACGTCACGCTGCTCATGGAAATGGGCGAGGAAGCCGGCTCCCCCGGCTTGGCCGCGTTCTGCACGCAGCACCGCGCTGCGCTGCGCGCCGATCTCCTGGTGGCCTGCGACGGCCCGCGCGTGCACGCCGAGCGCCCCACGCTCTTTCTGGGCGCGCGCGGCGTCATGAATTTCTCGCTCACCGTGCGCTGCCGCGACAAGGCCTACCACTCGGGCAACTGGGGCGGCGTGCTGGCCAACCCCGCGACCGTGCTGGTGCACGCGCTGAGCACGCTGGTCGATGCCAAGGGGCGCATCCTGGTGCAGTGCCTGCTGCCCCCTGCCATGCCGGAGAAGCTGCGCACGGCGTTGCAGGACATCGCCATCGGCACCGGCGCCGACGACCCGGTGCTCACGCCCGGCTGGGGCGAGCCGGGGCTCACAGCGGCGCAGCGGCTGGTGGGCTGGAATACGCTGGAACTGCTGGCACTGGGCGCGGGCTCGGCGCAGCGCCCGGTGAACGCCATTGCGCCGCACGCCGTGGCGCACTGCCAGTTGCGCTTCGTGGTCGGTACCGACTGGCACAACGCGCTGGCCGGCCTGCGCCAGCACCTGGACGCGCAGGGCTTCGGCGATGTCGCGATCACCCCGGCAATGGCCTATGGCGCCACACGGCTCGACCTGAACAACCCCTGGGTGGACTGGACCCTGGCCTCGATCCGGCGCAGCACGGGCCAGGTGCCCACGCTGCTGCCGAATCTCGCGGGCTCGCTGCCCAACGAGGTCTTTGCCGACATTCTGGGTCTGCCCACGCTGTGGCTGCCGCACTCGTATCCGGCCTGCGCCCAGCATGCTCCGAACGAGCACCTGCTGGCTCCGGTGGCCCGCGAGGGGCTGGCGATGATGGCGGGCCTGTTCTGGGACCTGGGCGAAGCGCCGGGCACACCCTGGGAGGAAGGCCGCCTGGACGGTGCCCGCGCGTCCGGGATGGCGCTGCCCTCCTGTGTTCCATGCCAATAAAGTCGTGGAGTGACTATTCAGCCGCTACCGACAAACTCCATAGGAGCACTATTGAACGCCACCCGTAATGCCTCAAGCATGCCAATCCCATGCTTGCGAGCAGTGTCCAGATAGGAGCGGATCGTGCAGAAGCTTTGCGCCCCGGCCAAGGTACGAAAGCAACCGGAGATTTTTTGCTTGACCTTGGGCATGCGGATGGCCCGCTCGGCCAAGTTGTTCGTGAAAGGCACCGACAGGTCACGCGCAAAGCGCAGCACCTCTTGCTCATGATCGCGCAGGCGTCGCAGCAAATTGAACGCATCCGACTGCTTGGCCCGTCCGCGTTTGCCCTGCTCCTTGACGCGCTGCGGGTTGAGCGCTTGCCCCTCATCCAACAGGGCACGGTAGCGTCTTATCCAACGCAGCACTTGGCGTGACGGCACCGCAGTGATTCCCTGTGTGCGAGCCCGTTCGCAGCCTCGATGCGCTGCCAGCAGCATGTCCATCATGCGTTGCGGCCAAGCTTGACCACTGCTCTGGGCCAAGAAGGTCAGCTCGCGCAGCAGGTGCGCATTGCACAACGCATGCACGCATTGGATCAACCAGTATGGCGCCCAGCAGTCATGCACCAGCACACCAACGTAGTCCTTCAGAACACCGAACGCATTGACTGCCTCGATGCCCCGCTTGGGATGTACGCCATACCAAGTGTGCGTCGGGGTGACGCTGGTGTGCAGCCACTGCAACTTGGCCTGTACGCGCAGACCCGATTCATCGACATGGACCACGGGCGATTGGCTCACCTGCTGCGCTATGGCTTGGACCGAGGGGCTGAGCAACGCGTCGGCCTCGCGCGTCCAGCCATGCAGCGTGCCCGGTGAGATGTCCAACTGGTACAGGTCAGCCATCAACTCGCTGGCGCGCGCATAGGGCAGCAGCTGACCTTGTGTGAAGTGCACTGCTACGGCACGTATGTTGGGGCCGTATTGCACATGCTCGGTCACCTTCTCGGGAAAGCGGCTCTCGTGCAATTTGCCGCACTGACAGACCAGGCTCAGCGTTCGGTACTCCGTGACCTCATGGCGGGGAACGGGGATATCGAGCACCTGACGGCGCTCCTGTACTTGCGCTTGGGCTACGGGCAATGCTGCGTGACAGACATCGCAATGCTCAGGCAGCTCTTGCTCGACGACGTGATCTACAACGGCCGCTTGGCGCAGCGTTTTGCCGGCATGACCGACTTGCCCGCCTGGGCGTTTGCCAGACTTGCGACGCAATGACTGCGTCTTCTTCAGACCATCAGACGATGGGGGTTTGCTTGAGTTGCGGCTGTTCTTGGACAGACGCGATTCCAACTCTTGGATCCGGGCGACCAACTCTTGGACCCGAACGACCAACTGTCCAATCAATGCATCCTTCTCCTCGTGGCTCAGCGTTGAAGTGTCGAAGGCTTTCAGCATGGGGCGAGTATCACCGATTCATGTTCGAGAGGCTGAACAGTCACGTCGTGGACACCATTCACTCGGGCGAAACCCGAATCTCATCACTCTTACTCGGCATCAAAGTCGTAGGCAACGGTACCCACCTCGGTACTTTCGAGCGCGCGATGCGCGTCAAAGTCGTAGACAACGCTAGGCAACGCAGTTGACATGGTTGAGGGCAGTCGGCAGCAAGAACTTCCCATAGCCCGGAAGCCCGAGGGCGGGACGCCGGGACGACAGCGTGCTATTCCACCGCGATGAGCACCGGACCACAGCCTGAACTTGGCACCAACTCGACATACAGGGACTTTCGCCCGACGATGACGGCGAGCACTGGCCGCTTGTCCCGACGCTGCACTGCCAGCCGGCTCCACTCAGATCTATCGAGCCCAGAAGGATGGGGATGGTCTTCAGGGTGGGTGTGCCATTCGCCCAAATAACGAACAGTTCCCTGACTCGCCGCCCAGCGAGATAGTGCGATGGCTTCGTGACCAAATGGCATTCGCTCGAACAAGTAGCGAAACCGCTTGTCCCATGCCGTGGGAACCGTCGCTTGCTCAATGAGCAGATGGGCCCCATGCACGGAACCGAGCAAGAGACCACCCGCTTCGCGGTCCGCATCACTGCTCTGAACATGCTGACGGAATGTCTCCAGCGTACCCGCCGCAAAATGCAGCAGCCTGCTTTTGTCGCTGGTTGCCCAGGAACTCAGGAATTGCATATGGGGCAGTCTCGATCTTGCAGGGGATCGCAATCGGGCGTAGCAAGCTGATGGGTCTGGTCGATCAGCCGGGTCCGCAACGCCGGAGAATGAACACCGTTGATCCAATCAAGGGCCATCTCGGCGCCTAAGCTGGCTGCCTGCACCGACACCGAAGCCGGAAAAGGCACGTATAAGCCCTCGCATCCATGGCCTGCCAAAATGGTAGGAAGAGGATCAAGGGTCGAGTGAAGTTCGCCGCTGCGGTGGCTGTGCCACAGACATCTGTAGCACGCACCAGATGCGTTCGTTCTCAGGAGAGCACGCACAGCCGTTCCCGGTCCTTCGATCCAGACAGAAAGCATTGGCGTGGGAGCCAGATAGCGGCCGCACAGCCAATGCCCCAGAGATTCTTCGCCAGTGGCATCGATGAGCAGGTCCAGTCGCCCCAACTGGGCATGCCTGACATCCACGGGGAGCGCATGTACCTCGGCACCTGGCGACAAGCGCTTGAGTTCCTTCGCCATGGCCTCGGCCTTGTTCGACAACAGGTCAGGGAATCCGAGGCGATGGCGTCCGATGTTCTGCGGAAGGAGACAGTCAAAATCCACTAGCGTGAGCTTCCCGCCGCATGTTCCCGCTCCGGCCTTGACCAGCATGTCCGAGAGGTATCCGCCGATCGTGCCGCAACCTACAAGTGCGATTCTTTTGCCCGCCAGCGTCTTCGACTTGGGAATGTTGCGCTGGGCCAGATACCGGTCATCGATCCGGATCATCGAGACCGGCATCACCTTCAGCCCATAGCTCAAATCTTTGCGATCAGCGAGCTTGGTTTTTTGAGCCAACGCTTGGCGGTCAAAGAGAACAGCGAAGCCATAGGTCATCAATGGCGATTCGATGACGATCAGTACGCCATTCACCTTTTTGCTTTCCCCTTCCTTGATCCGTTCGTGAATCTTGCGCCGACACCGAGGGTCCAGGGTGCTTTGCCAAGCCAAGACATCCCCTACTGTTTCAGGCGGCCAGTGGCTGGCCAGGGGTCGGGGTTGTGCGGTGGTCTTGACCCGGTAAGTCAGCACCGTTTTATCGGTGACCTGGTAGCCGAGCGAGTTCAGCTTCCTTCTTGTTCGATCTTCGTCGTCGGTGATGAACCACAACGGATTTCCGTTGGCTTGCGCGACGATGCAGTTCTGCCGGCCCAGATCTTCGCCTTGCATGTCCACGAAGCAAAGCCAACCGTTCCAGTAAGCAAAGAATTCTTCCGCGAGATCGTCGATCATCTCGCCCTTCAATACCTGCCCGAACACCGCAGCCGCGCGTTTCAGGCACGCCAAAGACTGCCCTACAGGGTCGTAGATGTCCAGAACGACCGTTCCCTTGGCGAGATAGCAAAGGCCACCATCCGCGCCAAAATGAGGAACCGCCTTGGGCAGTTCGGGGGGGAATGTCGAGCAGCCGAATGCGTGGCAGGTCGAAGAAGGTAGGGTCGAGCTGAACCTCACACGGACAGCCCCTGTCCGTGCCGGGTGGGGTCAACAGGCCCCGCAGCTTGAACCAGCCGTCATCCGTCTTGCCGACAAACTCGAAGCCCTGCTGCTTGAAGGCCTCGATAACGTCTGCCACTGCGGCGACGCTGCTCATCCGGCCTTCGTTCGTCCGACCAGCTCGCTCGGGCCAGCTGTGGCTGGCGCTGCAGCGATGGTGGCGGCAATGGATACCACCTTGACCCGATCCGGTTCATTCGGAAAGCGCGGGCCGAACTCGCCTTGCATCCAGATGCAGGCCTGTGAAGGGCTGCCGGCGTCGGTTGCGCCGCGCAGCACTTTCTCCAATTCTCCGAACGCCTTCGCCGCATCTTCGACGCCCTCTTTGCCGAGGCGTACCGTGAGCGACTCTGACACATCCACGGGGTTGTTCACCCCCGCACGCAGTCGAGCCGGCAATGCTGCGACGACGTCCAGCAGTGCCAGGTCGTCGCGCCGATCCCGCTTCTCGAACAGCAGTGCCGCAGCTGCCATCAACAGAATGGAGGCCGGTCCTCCGTTGGACCAACGCCAATCACGGAACGCCTTCAAGTAGCGAACCACTCGGCGGAACTGCTCGCCCTTGGCCTCCACTTGGCCTAGAAACCACTCTTTCACAGGCCTGGGGTCCGAAGACATCCAGTTGCATTCACGATGCGCCAGCAGAACCTTGTCAGCGGGCAATGCCGTCCAGGCATCCCGCTCTGCCATGTTCACCGCATCTGTCAACGAGTCGAATCCGTAACTCTCCATCGATGCCTTCGCGAGCGTGACGAATTCTTCGTCCGGGATCGCGTACAGCGGGATGTCGATGTGGGCATAGGCCGCAATGACGATCCGAATGCAAGTCGGCTTGTCGGTGACGAGCTTCCAGTGCTTCTCCTCGACCAACGGCTTCAAGGCTTCTTCCGCAGCGGCGAAGAACACCGTTGTTGCCCTGCTGGGGCGCTTCGTCTGAGAAACGAAGCTCAATGGGAGGTAGCAGCCATCATCGACATCTGCCTGTTGGGGGCGTTGTGCCGGAGCGTTCAACGTCTTGTATGCCCACGACCCTTGGGTGAAGAAGCGCGGCTGCGGCACGTCTTCTGTGTAACCACGCTCATTCAGCACGCGCGGGATGCCGGTGCGCAGGCAATTCCTGACATCATTGCGTGCGCTTGCAATCCAGGCACGCTGCTCAGGCGCCAGATCCAGCTCGTCATGCATACAGGATTCATCGTCGACGGTGGTGAAGAAAAGCGGACTCAGGTTCAGCATGCGGCCTCCGGAACATTCTTGTTGGGGCCGTGATAGAAGGTGGGTGCGCCGGCCTGGTGCGCTCGAAATGGTTGAAAAAGAGGATCGCCAAGCGCGCGCTGCGCTGCGTGGTTGCCGCGGTCCTTGAGCGTATTTGTGGCACCGATGGAAACCCGGTCCAGCGCCTTCACGTCCTTGCTTTGATCGGGCGTGGCCTTGTCGTCGATCTGGAAGTAGTTGGTCCCCAACGACTGCCGCAACATATAGTCCACCGACGATTCCTGGGCAGAGATCACCAGGTCGAAAAGCCCTCCGCGCCACTTGCCGAAGCCGCGGTCAAGGCTGGCGTCGCCGCGGACGGTTGCACCGATCGTCATCGTGCCGATAGACAGCACACGAACCAGTGCATTCTGTTTTGGCGCGAGGAACGTATTGACTTCGTGCAACCCGAACAGTCCCGGCGCGTTGCCGACCAATCCACCGTCAGCGAAGACTCCGCGGTCGTTGCGCGCCAGCGGAAAGTACACGGGTGCGGCAGCGGTCGCCAACGCCACATCGGCGATCTTCATGCGGTGGTCCATCTCAAAGGAGGGATGGTGAGGCGTCTTGAAGAACTGACCACGCCCCGTGGAGTAGTTGACGGCCGGAACGAGAACACGATGCTTCAAGCTGCCAATGGTGGCGTCCTTGAAGCGCTCGGCCAGCACGTCCTGCAACCCTGCGGAGTCATGCTTGGCGGTCAACCAGAATCCCAGAAGCCGCCTTGCAAGACTGCGGCAACCAAAGATGCGGCTGCCATGCTTTTCAAAAAGGGCCTTGAGTTCAATGGCCGGGATTTCCGCGGCCAGCCCCAAGGCCAGCATCCCGCCTGCGGAAGTGCCGCAGATCAGGTCGAAATGCGAAGCGATTGGGCGGCCCAGCACGGCTTCAAGCTCGGCAAGAACCGTCGCTGTGTACAGGCCGCGATAGCCGCCCCCAGACAGGGCGAGCACATGATAAGTGGGAACGCCCGTCATGGCACTCAGCCCTTCGGCGGGAAGGAGTCGTTGCCGTGGCTGTCCTTGTCACGGATGCGACCATCCGGACGGTGGATGATCAGCTCGGACTGCTGGTTGCGTGCGATGTCCCGCCCCGCGTCAATGGCCTGCTGCTGCGTGTCGTGCACGGAGGTTGCCCGCTCATTGCCGGCACCCTTGACGGCCCAACCGTCCTGGTGAGGAACTACATGCTGATTTTTGCCTGTCATAGTGAATTTCCTAAAGTTGAACCATCGAGACCCAGGCCAGCCGGCCGGGTTGCCAATGGCTACCCGCTGTAGCAAAATATGTTGCTCTTGCAGACAACGGGCGAGCCAAGCCAAATCAACCGAATGGAGTCTTGGAAACTATGTCTGTTGTCTGGCTAGACAACAATGTATCAGAATTGGTGCCAAGCTGCAAATGGGCTTGGCGTCACAGAACGCAACTTCTGCGAGGCCGGGCGCATAGCGACCTCTCTCGCAGCCGCAAGGAACACTACGGATGTCACAAACAGGCCTGGGCGTCGCCCTCAAGACGCTACGCGAGCGCAGAACCCTCTCATTGCGCGAAATCGGTCAACTCTCTTCGGTAGACCACGCCTATGTCCACCGCCTGGAGTCAGGCGAAAAGGCAAACCCGTCGCCGGATTTGGTCGAGAAGCTGCTGAGGGTTCTCAAACCGGTTGAAAGAGATGCTGCGCTGGTGATGTGGCTTGTTGACCATGCGGAGGCAGATCCCCGCCTTGTCGAATTCGTGCTGAACGATCCTTCCATCACCATCGACATTTTTTCGGCTGCAGCGGGGGTGAGGCATCGTGGAAATGTCAGGCCCGATCCCGCGACGCTGATCGCCCGGATACAGAGGGCATTCGAAGACGAGGACGACTGAACATGGATGAAGCGGATGTCAGGCAGAAAGCGCGCACCTTCGTTGCGAAGGTTGATGTGTCCGGCATTCGAGAAGATCTAACACCCTATGTGGTCGCAGCCAACGCCAAGGTCAAGAAAGATGAACTTGGCGAAGGCGAGTCCGGCTACACGATCACCAAACCGAATGGCAAGCACGTCATCACGGTGAATTCGCTTGAGACAGAAGAACGCCAGCGCTTCACCATCTGCCATGAGATCGCACATATCGTGCTGGCCCTGGAGTCGAGCCACGACGAGGTGCCGTCCTGGTCCTATGCGAAGCGGCATCCGAACGAAATCGCCTGCGACACCTTCGCCGCTGAATTGCTGATGCCATATCAGCAATGGCTGTCGCTTGTGCCCAAGGAAGAACCATCGCTGGAACTGATCCAGCGCATGGCAGACTTGTTCAACACATCATTCCCCGCCGCAGCGTCAAGGTTCGCGTCCCTCAGCGACATCCCGTGCGCCTTCGTCACCATGGAACGAGGTGCAGTGCGCTACGCGGCGCGATCCACCAGCTTGCGACAGGCTGGGGCCTGGATATCTCCCAGGTCTGTCATCCCTGTCGGCTCCGTGGCCTACCGCCTCCGTTCTACAGGCAGCAGTGCCGCCGACACGGATGAGGTTGCACAAGACATCTGGTTCGACAACTGGGAAAAGGGCCTCGACCTCTGGGAGCTCTCCAAGCATTACGCACGTACCGACACCACAACCTCGCTGCTGTGGTTCGATAGCGAAGATTTGCCTGAAGTCGAATTGAACCGCTTCGGTGTGCGTGTCGAAGACGATGGTGGTTTGGCTGAACTTACGGGGCAACTGCCTTGGCCCGGCCGGAGCAGGCGTCGTTAGCAAAACATGGCCAACGGCAACCCCGACCTACACAACCGCGTGGACCGCAGCTTTCGATCAAGGAATGGGGGCAGAGCTTGCTTACTTCTGCCTGGTGCCAGCTCACAAGTTCCCGCAGTAAGCATCACGTCTATCCATATGTGATGTTATGAGAATGCCGGACAATGCGAGCAACAATGTTTGGCAAGGATGGATCATGGAAGTTGTGCTTAGAAAGATGGGTAACAGCACTGCACTAGTGATGCCGCCCTCGGTCCTCCGCTCCTTACGCGTCGGCGCGGGGCGCAGCCTCATTCTTGACATTACGTCGGACGGTACGATCGTGCTGACGCCGAAGCAAAAATTCGTCTTGACCGAGATGATTGCGCAGTGCGATCTAAACGCACCAACACCAGCCGATATCGGTTCTTGGGACGGGCTTGGGCCCATTTCGTTATACACAGCTCCCCTGAGCCTGAAGCTCGCGACAGAACCTGATGCCAGCGGCAAAGTCAAGAATGCGCTGCATTCCCAGCCAGATGGTCTTGACTCCGGGCTCACCATCGCGCTTTCGCGCAAGAAAGCCCCCCAGTCTGGCAATCAGCCGCACTACCTCGTTGAGCGTGGGCGGCTCCTTGGGCAACTCTTGCTTGTTCAGGATGTATGCCGCTTTCCATTCGTCGGGCTCGAACATCAGTTGCGCATCCAGTTGCGGGCAGCTACGCCCCAGTCGCATCAGCCGGGCAATGCGCCAGGCCACCACCATGTACAGCACCACCGCGCGTTCTATCTTGCTGACACTGCCCAACTGCAAGGCTTCAATCCGGCAACCGTTCTTGAGCACATGAAAGAACATTTCGATCTCCCAGCGCGCCCGGTACCAGTCGATCATCCGCGCGGCTTGCTCCAGGGTCTCCACGGGCAAGTTCGTCAGCAATCTCCACTCGATGGGCTTTTCGCCATTCGCCAGCGGCTCCTCCCGGGCAACGATGCATGTGGCCTGCACAAACCCGCCGTGGCCATCGGGCAACTCCAGCGCTTGCGCCCACACTTGCTGTACCACTTCACGAGGGCGCGACCCCTGGCGCGAGGCAAGGGTGAAACGAATCTCTCCCTGCGAATCACCCGCCGTCACCCGGCTCCACAGTTTGTCGTCTTCTCCGAGAACTCGGTTGTGTTTGCTGCGCAGCAACCAGTCCACTGGCTCGCCCAAGTCACGTGCTCGCACCATCAGGGCCATGATGTCAGCCTCGCGGTCGGCCACGTAGACCAGTCGTGTATTGGGCAACTGCGGGGCCATCTCGGCCAGTCGTTCGTAGCCCTCTATCCAGCGCAGGCTTTCGCTGACGCCAGGACGGCTACCATCGCTCTGGCGCGGCTGTCGTGCCCACATCCACGCATCGAGCACACCCAGCGGCTCGCGCGAGGTGGAGATGGCGTACGTGGGGTGCAGGTACATGCCGCGCTGGGCCTCGTAGCTCAGTGGCCCCAACCCCTTGGCCTCTTGCCCATTGAAGTTCAGTTCGGTGGTGTCCTGGATGCACAAAACATGCTCGTGCGCCGCCATGCGGGCCACCGAGTTTTCGATGTGCGGCGCCAGGATGTCTTCCCACTGGACCTCCTCATTGCCAAAGAAGCGGTAGGCTCCGATGGTGTCGGCCCAATCGCCGCAGGCTTGGGGGATACTGGCCGTGGGCTTGGCGCTCAAGCTCTCGATCAGGTGGATCGCACGCTGTTTGCGTCTGGGGTCCCCCAGGTTCATGCTCTTGAATTCCGTGGCTACCCAGTTCATTGTGTGCTTTCGCTATGAAATAGGTAGCATAGCTTATGCTCGGGGGCTTGTGTATAAAGAGATGACTTTATTGGCAAGGAACAACTGACGCAGCACCCGCTGCGCATCACTCCACCGTCACGCTCTTGGCCAGGTTTCTGGGCTTGTCCACGTCGGTCCCGCGCGCGCAGGCGGTGTGATACGCGAGCAATTGCAGCGGCACCACGTGCAGCAGCGGGCTCAGGGCGCCGTAGTGCTCGGGCATGCGGATCACGTGGATGCCTTCGCTGCGCTCGATGCGCGTGTCGGCGTCGGCCAGCACGTACAGCACGCCGGCGCGCGCGCGCACCTCCTGCATATTGCTCTTGAGCTTTTCCAGGAGCGTGTCGTTGGGCGCCACCGTCACCACGGGCATGGCGCTCGTGACCAGCGCCAGAGGGCCGTGCTTGAGTTCGCCCGCAGGGTAGGCCTCGGCGTGGATGTAGCTGATTTCCTTGAGCTTGAGCGCCCCTTCGAGGGCAATCGGGTAGTGCAGACCGCGGCCCAGGAAGAGCGCGTTCTCCATGCGTGCAAAGTCCTCGGCCCAGGCGATGAGCTGGGGCTCGAGCGCGAGCACGGCCTGCAGGGCCACGGGCAGGTGGCGCATGGCCCGAAGGTGCGCGGCCTCCTGCGCGCTGCTGAGCCGGCCCTTGGACTGCGCCAACGCCAGGGTCAGCAAGAAAAGGCCCGCCAGCTGCGTGCTGAAGGCCTTGGTGCTGGCCACGCCGATCTCGACCCCGGCGCGGGTGACGTAGGCCAGCTGGCATTCGCGCACCATGGCGCTGTTGGCTGCGTTGCAGATGCTCAGCGTGTGCTGCATGCCCAGGCCTTGCGCGTGGCGCAGGGCCGCGAGCGTGTCCGCCGTTTCGCCCGACTGGCTGATGGCGACGACGAGCGTGCGCGGGTTGGGCACGCTGGCGCGGTAGCGGTACTCGCTGGCGACTTCCACCTGGGTCGGAATGCGCGCGATTTCCTCCAACCAGTGCTTCGCGGTGCAGCCGCTGTAGTAGCTGCTGCCGCAGGCCAGGATGAGCACGCTGTCGATCTCCTGGAACACGCGCCAGGCGGCGACGCCGGGCCGGCCTGCGCCGTCGAATAGCTCGGGAACGATTCCCGCCACGCCTTCGAGCGTGTCGGCAAGCGCGCGCGGCTGCTCGAAGATCTCCTTTTGCATGTAGTGGCGGTACGCGCCGAGTTCGGCCGCGCCGCTGTGCGCTGGCAGCGTGTGCACCGGGCGCCGGTCGGGCGGGAGGGGTTCGGAGCCGCCGTCCGGCCTGCGACCCACGATCCAGTAGCGGCCCAGTTGCAGGTCTGCCAGATCGCCTTCTTCCAGGTACACGATCTGCTCGGTGACGCCCGCCAGGGCCAGGGCGTCGCTGGCCAGAAAATGCTCGGAGCCGTCCCGCCCCACGCCCAGGACCAGCGGCGAGCCGGCACGCGCGCCGACCACGCGCCGGGGTTCGTCGCGGTGCAGCACGGCGATGGCGTAAGCGCCGCGCAACTGGGTCACGGCGGCCTGCACGGCTTCGAACAGGTCGCCGCCGTAGTGGCTGTCGATCAGGTGCGCGATGACCTCGGTGTCGGTCTGGCTGGCAAACGCATAGCCGCGGGCCTGCAGGGCCGCGCGCAGTTCTTCGTGGTTTTCGATGATGCCGTTGTGCACCAGGGCCACGCGGCCCGCGGCTGCGGCGTCGCGGCCCGCGCCATGGCTGAAGTGGGGGTGCGCGTTGTGCACCGCAGGCGCACCGTGCGTGGCCCAGCGCGTGTGGGCGATTCCGGTGGCGCCCTGTATGTGCCCGGCCTGCACCTGGTCCAGCAATTCGGCCACGCGCGCCGTGCTGCGCGCGCGCTGCAGGCCGGCCGGCTGCGTCGCGTCCAGGCTGCCGGCGTGCACGGCGACGCCGCAGGAGTCATAGCCCCGGTACTCCAGCCGTTGCAGGCCCTGGACGAGGATGGGAACGATGTTGCGCGTGGAGACCGCGCCGACGATGCCGCACATGCTGTTTTGCCCCGGGTTGAAAACGAGGGTCCGATGGTAGGCGTCGAACAAGGAAATATTTGATTGATATTTTCCTGTTTTTGAATTTGAATTTCGTTATTGAAGCAATGTGAAATCCAAGTTCATGAAAATACAGAAATCGAAATCCATCAGCCTGGACCGGATCGACCTGCAACTGCTCGATCTGCTGCAAACCGACGCGGCGCAGAGCCAGCAGTCGCTGGCGCAGCAGGTGCACGTGTCGCCGCCCACCTGCCTGCGCCGCGTCCAGCGCCTGCAGGCGGCGGGACTGATCGAGCGCCAGGTGGCCATCCTTGAGCCCGAGCGGCTTGCGGCCATCCAGGGCCACGGCCTGGCGTGCATCGTCGAGGTCTCGCTCGAGCGCCAGGGCGCCGAGTCGCTGGACGCCTTTGAAGCCCGCGCCGTGGCCGACGCCGCGGTGCAGCAGTGCTGGCGCGTGTCGCCGGGTCCGGACTTTGTTCTCGTGCTCCACGTGCGTGACATGCCCGGCTATCTGTCGCTGGCGCAGCGGCTGTTCACGGGCGATGCGAACGTGCGCAACGTCAGGGCCTTCTTCGCGACGCGCAGGGCAAAATTCTCGACCAGGGTGCCGTTGCTGCACGCATGAGCGGTGCCGGCGCCGGCGCCCGACTCAGGGTAATGGCGTCACCCCGGGCAGTCCGCAGGCATGGATGGCCTTGCGCAGGGTGGCGATGGCCTCGTGGCGCGGGAAGCTGCGGCGCCAGACCAGCACCACGCGGCGCATCGGCGGGGTGCCGCCATCTTGCTCACGGATGGGCAGGTAGCGCACGGGGGACTCGGCGCCCTGGCTGCGGGGCAGGGCGCCGGGCAGCGCGGCGCACGGCACCGACAGGCGCGGCACCAGCGTCACCCCCATGCCGGCGGCGACCATGTGCTTGATGGTCTCCAGCGACGAGCCTTCAAACGACTTGCGGATGCCTTCGGCATTGCTGGAGAACCGCGCGAATTCGGGACAGACCGCGAGCACATGGTCACGAAAGCAATGGCCCGCGCCGAGCAGCAGCATGGTCTCGCTCTTGAGTTCGGCGGCGCTCACGGACTGCCTGCGCGCAAACGCGTGCGTGGCCGGAACGGCCGCCAGGAAGGGCTCGTCGTACAGCGGCGCAATGGCCAGGCCCGCGTCGGGGAAGGGCTGGGCCAGGATGGCGCAATCGATCTCGCCGGTGCGCAGCATCTCCAGCAGCTTGCTGGTGTAGTTCTCCTGCAGCATGAGCGGCATTTGCGGGGTGCGCGCAATCGACTCGCGCACCAGGTCGGGCAGCAGGTAGGGGCCGATGGTGTAGATCACGCCCAGCGTGAGCGGCCCGGCCAGCGGGTCCTTGCCGCGCTTGGCGATTTCCTTGATCGCTGCGGCCTGCTCCAGCACGCTCTGCGCCTGGCGCACGATCTCTTCGCCCAGCGGCGTCACCGAGACCTCGCCCGCGCTGCGTTCAAAGAGCTTCACGTCGAGCTCCGCCTCAAGCTTCTTGACGGCCACCGACAGCGTGGGTTGCGACACGCAGCAAGCGTCGGCGGCATGGCCGAAATGCTTTTCCCGGGCCACGGCGACGATGTACTTGAGTTCGGTGAGGGTCATGCACGACTCCTTGTGTCTTCGGGATGGACTTTCCAAGTGACTACAGCGGCGTCAAGCACATCGATCGGTTGGGGACGCAGGCAGTGTATCGGGGTGCCATGGGGGATTGCTCCTGCATCCGGTTTGTCCGCGGGTCAGCGCAGCCGGTCCTGCTCCGCCCGCAGGCGCTCGAAGACGCGCCAGAACGCCGCGTCCTGCGTGGTCGCAAAGTTGATGCGCATCAGCGGGCCCGGCTTGCGCTCGGCGTGGAACAGCGCGCCGGGCGCGAGCAAGTAGCCCTCGTCGAGCATGCGCTGCGACAGCGCGTCGGTGTCCACCCCCGTGTCCACCCAGCCAAACAGCCCCGCGGGCTCGGCCGCGAAGCGGCAACCCGCCGCCAGCGCCAGTTTCACGCTGCGTGCACGCGCTGCATCAAGCCGTGTGCGGATGCGCTCGGCATGGCGGCGCAGCTGCCCCTGCTCCATGCACAGCGCCAGCGCTTTCTCCAGCAGGGCGGGCGTGGTCAGGGTGGTCAGCAGCTTGGTATCGAGCAGCGGCTCGAGCAGCGCGGGCGGCGCGGCCAGGAAGCCGACGCGCCAGTTGGGCGCGAGGATCTTGGCAAAGCCGCTCACGTAGATCGTGCGCTGCAAGCCGTCGAGCGCCGCCAGGCGGATCGCATGCTCGGGGGCGATGTGGCTGTAGCTGTCGTCCTCGACCACATGAAAGCCGTGCGCGTCGGCCAGCTGCAGCACGCGGTGCGCGCTGCCGGGCGCCAGGCAATGGCCCGTGGGGTTGTGCAGCACGCTCACGCTCACGTAGAGCTTGGGCCGGTGCACCTCGCAGTACCGGGCCATGACCGCCAGATCGGGGCCGTCCGCGCGGCGCGGCACGGGCAGGATGCGCATGCCCAAGGCGGCCAGGCGCGCAAACTCCACGGCCCAGCCGGGCTCCTCGACCATGACCGGGTCGCCGGGCCGCAGCAGGGTGCGGCTCACGATGTCGAGCGCGTGGGTGGCGCCGACGGTGGTGATGATGTGCTCGGGCGTGGTGTGCACACCGAACGCGTCCAGCCGCTTGGCCAGTTGGCGGCGCAGGCCGGCGTCCCCCAGGGGCTCGCCGTACTGCAAGGAAAAATCCTGCAGCGCGCGCGCATTCGCCACCTTGCGCACCGCGGCGGGCATGAACGCGGACTCCAGCCATTGCGACGGAAACACGCCCATCCCGGGCTGGGGCTGGTCGTTGATCTTGTGGAACATCCCGCGGATCAGCGCCGTGGCATTCACGGGCGCGACGCCCCGGGCACCGCGCCCCACGGCGTCTGTCGCCAGGCGCTGGCCCGCCGGCGCCGGGTCCGTGGCGCCGGCATCGGCGTCCGCCGCCGCACGGCCGCCTTCGCGCACAAAAAAGCCCCGGTTCTTGCGCGCCTGCACCAGCCCCTGGGCCAGCAACTGGTCGTAGGCCGCGACCACGGTGGACGGACTCACCCCGTTTTGCTGCGCGCACTGGCGCACCGAGGGCAGGCGCGCGCCGGGCGCCAGCAGGCGGTTGCGGATGCGCTCGGAAATTCGCGCCGACAACTGCTCGGTCAGCGACTGGGTGGGCGATCTCGTCAGCATGCAAGGGGCTCCCGAACGCAGCGGTTTGTACCGCCATGGCCAGCAATACAGATGCGCCACTGCACTTTGCAACTGTATTTATGGTGTATTGGCGGACGAGCCTACATTCAAGGCCTGCGCCGCACAAGCCCCGTCCTGCCATGGGCTCCGCGGTCGAGCAGATCACCCCCGGCATTGCGGTCCGCCATTCGCGAGGTCCGCTGAAGAACCACGGAGCCCCAGCCATGCACCCACGCCCCTTCAGACAGGTTGACGTCTTTACCAGCGTGCCCTACCGCGGCAACCCCCTGGCCGTGGTGCTCGACGGCACCGACCTTGCCACGCAGGCCATGCAGGACTTCACCCACTGGACCAACCTGTCCGAGGCCGCCTTCGTTTTGCCGCCCACACCCCAGGGACGGGCAGCCGGTGCGGATTACCGCCTGCGCATCTTCTGCCCCGGCCGCGAATTGCCCTTTGCCGGCCACCCCACGCTGGGCAGTTGCCATGCCTGGCTCGAAGCCGGCGGCCGCCCCCAACGGGCAGACAAGGTGCTGCAGGAATGCGGCGTGGGTCTGGTGGCACTGCGCCGGGACGGCGAGCGCCTGGCCTTTGCCGCTCCGGCGCTGATCCGCAACGACCCCCTGGACGAGGCCGACGTGGCACGGATCGTCCGTGGCCTGGGCGTGGAGCGCAGCGACATCCTGCACCACGCCTGGTGCGCCAACGGCCCCCACTGGCGCGGCCTCATGCTGCGCTCGGCGCAGCAGGTGCTGGCGCTCAGACCCGACAGCGCCCTCCTGGCGGGGCTGGACCTGGGTGTGGTCGGTGCCATGGATGGCAGCGATTCCCGGGGCATTGCCTTTGAAGTGCGCGCCTTCTTCACCGGCAACAACGGATTGATCGAAGACCCGGTCACCGGCAGCCTCAACGCCGCGCTGGCCCAGTGGCTGATTGGCGCCGGCCTGGCCCCCGCACAGTACGTCGCGAGTCAGGGCAGTTGCCTGGGCCGCGCCGGGCGGGTGCACGTGCGGCGCGACGGCGCGGATATCTGGGTCGGTGGCAGCACGGTGACCTGCGTGACGGGCGAGGTGCTGCTGTGACGGGGCGGCGCCGTTGCGCAAACCCATCTCGTTAACGAAATGGCATAACCCCCGGAGTGCATGACGCGCTGGCGTTTGCTCCGAGGACCGCCCCGGTCCCAACTTCTACGGCGAGCGCGGATGGAAGGGACGCCAACCCAGTTCACAGAACAAATTCATCACTATCAACGACAGCAGTACCTTTTACGGAGCTCACAGATACGACATAAGTACCTTTCGACAAATCACAGCCGTATATGGTAATTGGGTTTTTAAGCCAGTCATTATTCTTTGATTCAACTATCGGAGTGGTTTTTTTGTCGTACATGACCTGAATTGCAACCAGCTGATCGTACAAAGAACTGAATGCGTCGAGGTCTGCATTGAATGTAATTACAAACTTGACGTATTCTTGTTTTTCGGAATCAAACGTTCCAATCAACTTGCCATACTTTTGGCTTGCTTCCTCCTCTGTACCGTACGTCAAATCGACTTTTATGTCTATGGTATTCATGTTTTTCACCTCATTTGCTGGTTGGGATTTTGCGGAATGGACTTGGTTTGCGCTGCATCCGGCCAGCCGGACTGCCTTGGGGATGCTGTGGCCGACCGCACGGCCACGAAGCGCTCACGAATTTTAACGCATTTTACATTTTTGGGGTTCCTGCAGGCCGTCCGTGTCACCATGCAGCGCCTGGGGCTGGCCATGGTGGCCGCGCGCATCGTCTCGCTCAACGGGCCACCACGCGGCAGTGGCACTCTAGCACCTTGGCCGGAGACTTCGGCGTGCCAAGCCTTGTCCAACGAGGTATGAGTCTGAAGGAACCCCGCATTTCCAACGATGTATGAGTCTGAAGGGGCGGTTGCAGGCCCCGAGCGAGGGTGGGTTGATCATCAGGAAATGGTGGTCAGCATGGACGAGACGCGGCTCACGACGATCGCGCAAATTGAACAGTTTTTGGCCGCCAGCGCGGTGGTGCAATTCACCCCCAGCCAGGACGATGAGGAGCACGGTGACTTGCGTGACGGGCGAGGTGCTGCTGTGACGGGGCGTCGTCGTTGCATAAACCCCGGAGCGCATGACGCGCTGGCGTTTGCTCCGAAGACCGCCCCGGTCCCAACTTCTACGGCGAGCGCGAATGGAAGGGACGCCAACCCAGTTTACAGATCAAATTGATCACTGTTAACGACAAGAGTACCTTGTACGACGCTCACAGATACGATGTAAGTATGTTTCGGCATCTCAAAGTTTTCTATGGTAACTGGGGTTTTAAGCCACTCACCATGCTGTGATGTAACGATCGGAGAAGTCAAAGAGTTGTACATGACATGAATTTTAACCAGCTGATCGGCCAAGGGAGTAAATGCGGGGAGGTCTGGATTGAATGTAATTGCGTACTTGATGTATTGTTGTTGTTCGGGATCATACGTTGCAACCAGCGTGCCATACACTTGGATTTCTCCTTTACCTGCATCGTACGTCAAATCGACTGTTACGTTTATTGTCTTCACGTTTTTCATATTTTTCACTTTATTTGCTGGTTGGGATTTTTCGGAGCGGACTTCACACTTGGTTTGCGCTGCATCCGGCCAGCCGGACTGCCTTGGGGATGCTGTGGCCGACCGCACGGCCACGAAGCGCTCACGGACTATAACACATTTTACATTTGGAATCCATGAGACCGTCCGTGTCGCCATGCAGCGCCTGGGGCTGGCGTCCGTGCTCGCTCGTGCGCCCAGCCGCGAGCGTGACTTGGTGCTGGCCATGGTGGCCGCGCGCATCGTCTCGCCCGACACCCTCCTCCAGCGACTTCGAGGGCCACGGCTGCCCGTTGGCCCAGCGGGGCACAGCCGCGACGGCAAGCGCGGTACGTTGCAGGGGGATACGGCCTGCTCACCGATGTCCGTGGCGGCCCGGTGGCCGTCTCGGTGTTCGATGGCAACACCGCCGATAGCCTGCGCTGCTTGCCGGCGGTGCAGCAGGTGCGTCAGCGCTTTGGCCTCGATCAGGTGCTCATGCTCGGCGACCGGGGCATGATCTCCAGCAAGGCGATTTCCGGGATGCGCAGCGACGACGGCATCGCGTGGATCACGGCCCTCGAGATGGGTCACCCGGGTGTGCTGGTGCTTACGCGCAGCGGCGGCGCGCGCGCTTCGCAGTTGCGCACAATGGCGGCCGTGACCGTGACCGTGGCTGCGCCAGACCCCTCTGCCGACCCTTGTGCACCCGAGCGCCCCGGCGGGTCGTTGCGCCGCATCGCGCATCTCGACATGGATGCCTTCTTTGCCTCCGTCGAACTGCTGCGCTACCCGCAGCTCAAGGGCCTGCCGGTGGTGATTGGTGGCAGGCGCCGCGAGGGCGACGCGCTTTTGCCGCAAGGCCCCGATGGTGCAGGTCCGAGCAGCGTCCCGGTGGCGGACTTTGCGCGGCTCAGGGACTATGTGGGCCGGGGCGTGATCACCACGGCCACCTACGCCGCGCGGCAGTTTGGTGTGGGCTCGGCCATGGGCATGATGAAGGCGGCCCGGCTGTGTCCCCAGGCCATCGTGCTGCCCGTGGATGCGGACGAGGTGCGCAGGTATTCGCGCCTCTTCAAGAGCACCATCACCGAAATCGCGCCAGTGATGCAGGACCGGGGCGTGGACGAGGTGTACATCGACTTCACCGAGGTACCCGGCGGTCAGCGCGAGGGCGGGCGTGTGCTGGCGCGGTTGATCCAGAAAAGCATTTTTGACAGGACGGGGCTGACTTGCTCCATCGGCGTGGCGCCCAATCGGCTGCTGGCCAAGATGGCCAGCGAGTTCGACAAGCCCAACGGCGTCTCCATCGTCTACGCGCAGGATCTGCAAAGCAGGATCTGGCCGCTCGACGTGCGCAAGATCAGTGGCATCGGCCCCAAGGCGGGCGCGAAGCTGGCGGCGCTGGGCGTGCACACCATTGGCGAGCTCGCGGCGCAAGACCCGCAGTGGCTGGTGGAGCGCTTTGGCAAGTCGATCGGGGCCTGGATGCACCGCGCGGCCTGGGGCCAGGACGACAGCCCCGTGGTGACCACGAGCGAGCCCGTGAGCATGAGCCGCGAGACCACGTTCGAGCGCGACCTGCACGCCGTGCACGACAAGGCCGAATTGGGCCGGATTTTCACCGACCTGTGCATGCGCCTCGCGCAGGACCTGCAACGCAAAGGCTACGTGGCCCGCACCATCGGCGTGAAGCTGCGCTACGACGACTTCAGGACCGCCACGCGCGAGCAGACGGCCTGCAACTACACGGCGGACGGCGCGACCATTCGCCAACTGGCCGGGCAATGCCTCAGGCGGGTGCCGCTGGACAGGCGCCTGCGTTTGCTGGGCGTGCGCGCCGGCACGCTGGTACGGCGCGGCGAGGAGCCGGGGCCCAGCGCACGGACATATGGACAGGGGCGGGACGCGCAAGACGCCATGGGGACGGGGCAGCTGTTTTGAGCGCGTCGGCGGCTGCGGTGGGTGCTTCGACGGTCGATGCCATGCAACGACGCCGGGGCTTTCCGAAATGGCGGAGAGGGTGGGATTCGAACCCACGGTAGTGTTGCCACTACGCCTGATTTCGAGTCAGGTACATTCGACCACTCTGCCACCTCTCCTGTGCGCCGAAGCCTGCGATCTTAGCAGGATTCCATGGCTATTCCGGTGCAAGCACCGACGTTCCGCCCATGTAGGGGCGCAGCACCTGCGGCAGTTCCACGCTGCCGTCCGCGCGTTGGTGGTTTTCCAGCACGGCAGCGAGGGTGCGGCCCACGGCCAGTCCCGAGCCGTTGAGGGTGTGCACGAGTTCGTTCTTGCCCTGCGCGGTTTTGAAGCGGGCTTGCAGGCGGCGGGCCTGGAAGTCCTCGCAGTTGCTCACCGAGCTGATCTCGCGGTAGCCGTTCTGCGCGGGCAGCCACACTTCCAGGTCGTAGGTTTTGGCGGCGCCAAAGCCGATGTCGCCAGTGCACAGGCTCATCACGCGGTAGGGCAGGTTCAGCGCTTGCAAAACGCGCTCGGCGTGGCGGGTCATTTCCTCAAGGGCTGCGTAGCTTTTTTCGGGGTGCACGATCTGCACCATCTCGACCTTGTCGAACTGGTGCAGGCGGATCATGCCGCGGGTGTCGCGGCCGTGGCTGCCGGCTTCGGAGCGAAAGCAGGGCGTGTGCGCCGTGAGCTTGATGGGCAGCTGCGCCTGCGACAGCACCACGTCGCGCACGAAGTTGGTCAGCGGTACCTCGCTGGTGGGGATGAGGTATAGCGCCGCGTTGTCGGGTGCAGGCTCTGCGTCCTGGCCGCCCTTTTTGGCTGTGAACAAATCGCCTTCGAACTTGGGCAGTTGGCCGGTGCCCCTGAGCGATTCAGCGTTCACGGCGTAGGGAACGTAGCACTCGGTGTAGCCGTGCTCGCCGGTCTGCAGGTCGAGCATGAACTGGGCAAGGGCCCGGTGCAGGCGTGCGATCCCGCCGCGCAGCACCGTGAAGCGCGTGCCCGAGAGCTTCACGCCCATCTCGGAGTCCAGGCCCAGCGGGGTGCCCACGTCGACGTGGTCCTTGACCGCGAAGTCAAAACGGGCGGGGGCGCCCCAGCGGCGCAGTTCCACGTTGCCGGATGCGTCGGCGCCCACGGGCACGCTGTCGTGCGGCAGGTTGGGAACCGCCATGAGCATGGCCCCGAGCTCGGACTGGATTTTCTCCAGGCGCGTGGCCGATCGCTCCAGTTCCGCCTTGGACGCGGCCACTTGGTCCTTCGCGGCCTGCGCACCGGCGCTGTCGCCCTGGCCCATCTGCAGGCCGATCTGCCGGGAGAGCTGGTTGCGCTGCGATTGCAGTTCCTGCGTGCGGGTCTGTAGCGTCTTGCGCTCGGATTCCAGGACCTGGAACGCTTCCACGTTCAGGAAGGACTGGGGGTTTTGGCGGGTTTCCAGGCGCGCGATGGCGCTGTCGAGGTCCTTGCGGAGAAGCTGAATGTCAAGCATGGCGCGATTCTAGGTCCCGCCCAAAGGGATGGACAGCGGACGCGCGCAGCGTGCCCGGGCGCCGCCGGCGCAGCGTTCCCGCCCCGAGTGGTGCGCAGCTGCGGCGATGACGGATGCCTGCCCCGGACGAAAAAGTAATCAATTGCCTTGCGAAAGAATGGCTTGGCATGGGGGAGATGCCCCATTAAGTTTGGCGGGTAACTCAATCGATAGAAAGAAGCATGAAACCAAAAAACGAATGGTTGACCGTTCTGGTGGCCGGCGTGACCCTGACCGCCTGCGGTGGGGCGTGGGGAGATGGGGGCGACACGCTGACACCGGCAGCAAGCACCATCGTCACCCGCGTTCCTGCCGCCACGTACGCAGCCAACAGCAGCGAAGCCCTGGTTTACGAGACGCTGAACGCCGAGCGGCTCCAGTGCGGTTTCGGACTGCTGGCGCAAAACGCCAGACTCGACCAAGCCGCCATTGCGCATCTGAACTACTTGGCACAAAACAATGCAGTGGGGCACTTCCAGGAACCCGGCAAGGCAAGGTTCACGGGCGTTTATCTGGATGATCGCGTCGCTGCGTCCGGCTACGACCGCGAGCAGGTGGGCGAGACGGTATCGACCGTGCCGCCCACCGAGAACGCCGAATACGCGGTGCGGTTCATCCTGAGCGCTCCCTACCACGCCCTGGTCGCGCTCCATGGGCTGCGTGACATCGGTCTGGCTCTGGGGCCAAGCACCGTGGGGACCCAGACGCTGGAGATGGTCTTCGGCCTGGCCAAGGACTCCGTGCACCAGGACGCCGGCAAGGTTCTGACCTACCCATGCGAGGGAAGCGCCGGTGTTTTCGCGGCCAGAGGCGCGGAGGTGCCGACACCGTTCCCCGCAGAAGCCGATGCCATCTGGGGCCAGCCCATCCTGGTCAAGGGCGCGAGCGACCTGAGGGTTGCTGCGGCATCGATCACGGGTCCTGGCGGGCCGGTCGTGATCAAGGCGCTCTACGGGGATGGCCAAGCGACCGATCCCAACGTGTGGTGCACAGCAGGAGCGGCCTGCGTCATCCCCGCTGCGCTGCGCGCCAACACCACCTACACCGCCACGGTGTCCGGCACGAATGCGGGTGCAGGGTTCACGTCCACGTTCCGCTTTCGCACGGGTGCCAAGTAGTGCGGTATGGACGGGGGTCCTGGCTGAAGCCATCGCGCGGATTGGCAACGCTGCCATGGATGCCAAGGCGCGGTTCCATGGGAGACAAAAAGTCGCCGGCCGCGTCAGTTTTGCGAGTTACTCAACGGAAGAAACCATGAAATCAAAAAACGAATTGCTGGCCGTTCTGGTGGCCGGCGTGGCCCTGACCGCCTGCGGTGGGGCGTGGGGACAGCACAGCAGCGTCCATCGAAGCGATGATGGCGTGACCCTGACCGTCTACGGTGAAGCGTGGGGAGATGGGGGCGACATGCCGGAACCGGCCGCAAACGCCATCGTCACCAGCGTTCCTGCCGCCACATATGAAGCCACCAGCGGCGAAGCCCTGGCTTACGAGATGCTGAATACCGAGCGGCTCCAGTGCGGCTTCGGATTGCTGGCGCAAGACATCAGGCTCGACCAAGCCGCCATGGGGCATCTGGACTACTTGGCGCAAAACAATGCAGTGGGTCATTTCCAGAGACCCGGCAATGCAAGGTTCACGGGCATTAACCCGGGGAATCGGGCCACTGCGGCCGGCTACGACCACAGGCAGGTGGGCGGGGCGCTGTTGTCCGTGCCGTTCGTCGAGAACGTCGAATACGCGGTGCGGTCCGTCCTGAGTGCTCCCCAAGCCCTGGTCGCGCTCCATGGGTTCCGTGACGTCGGTCTGGCTTGGGGGCCAACCGCAGTGGGCCGGACGCTGGAGATGGTCTTCGGCTTGGCCGAGGGCGCCGTGCACCAGGACGCGGGCGAGGTTCTGACCTACCCATGCGAGGGAAGCGCTGGCGTTTTGGCGTCCACAGGCGAAGAGGTGTCGGCACCGTTCCTCGCAGAAGCCGATGCCATCTGGGGCCAGCCCATCCTGGTCAAGGGCGCGAGCGACCTGAGGGTTGCTGCGGCATCGATCACGGGCCCTGGCGGGTTGGTCGCGATCAAGGCGCTTTACGGGGATGGCCAAACGACCGATCCCAACGGGCAGTGCAAGGCCGCAGTGGCCTGCGTCATCCCCGTTGCGCTGGCCACCAACACCACTTACACCGCCACGGTGTCCGGCACGAATGCGGGTGCATGGTTCATGTCCATATTCAGCTTTCGCACGGGCGCCAGGTAGTGCGGTATGGACTGGAATCCTGGCTGAAGCCATCGCGCGGATTGGAACGCTGCCATGGGTGCAAGGGCGCGGTTCCATGGGAGACATCAGCGCATGGCCCCCATGCACTGCAATCCGTGCAGAAAAAGCCGCCGGCCGCGCCAGTCTTGCGGGCCACTCAACGGAAAGAACCATGAAACCAAAAAACGAATTGCTGGCCACTCTGGTGGCCGGCGTGGCCCTGACCGCCTGCGGTGGGGCGTGGGGAGATGGGGGCGACATGCTGGCACCGACAGCAAGCACCATCGTCACCAGCGTTCCTGCCGCCACATACGTGGCCAACAGCAGCGAAGCCCTGGCTTACGAGACGCTGAACGCCGAGCGGCTCCAGTGCGGCTTCGGACTGCTGGCGCAAGACATCAGGCTCGACCAAGCCGCCATTGGGCATCTGAACTACTTGGCAAAAAACAATGTCATCGGTCATTTCCAGAAACCCGGCAATGCAGGGTTCACGGGCGCTGAACTGGGTGATCGCGCCGCTGCGGCCGGCTACGACCGCAAGCATGTGGGCGAGACGCTGTCGACCGTGCCATTCACCGAAGACGCCGATTACGCGGTGCGGCTCATCCTGAGCGCTCCCTACCACGCCCTGGTCGCGCTCTATGGGCTCCGGGACGTCGGCCTGTCCTGGGGGTCAACCGCAGTGGGCATCCGGACGCTGGAGATGGTCTTCGGCTTGCCCGAGAACATCGCGTGGCAGAACGCCGGCAAGGTTCTGACCTACCCATGCGAGGGAAGCGCCGGCGTTTTGGCGTCCAGAGGTGGGGAGGTGCCGACACCGTTCCCCGCAGAAGCCAATGCAGTCTGGGGCCAGCCCATCCTGGTCAATGGCGCGGGCGACCTGAGGGTTGCCGCGGCATCGATCACGGGTCCCGGCGGGTCGGTCGCGATCAAGGCGTTCTATGGGGATGAGCAAACGACCGATCCCAACGCGTGGTGCAGGGCAGGGCTGGCCTGCATCATCCCCGTTGCGCTGGCCACCAACACCACTTACATCGCCACGGTGTCCGGCACGAATGCGGGTGCAGAGTTCAGGTCCACGTTCAGCTTTCGTACAGGCGCCAAGTAGTGCGGTATGGACCGGGATAAGGGCTGAAGCCATCGCGCGGATTGGCAACGCTGCCATGGATGCAAGGGCGCGGTTCCATGGGAGACAAAAAGCCGCCGGCCGTGCCAGTTTTGCGCGTCACTCAACGAAAGAAAGAACCATGAAACAAAAAAACGAATTGCTGGCCGTTCTGGTAGCCGGCGTGGCCCTGACCGCCTGCGGTGGAGCGTGGGGACAGCACAGCAGCGTCCATCGAAGCGATGATGGCGGCGTGATCCTGACCGTCTACGGTGAAGCGTGGGGAGATGGGGGCGACACGCCGGCACCGGCCGCAAGCGCCATCGTCACCAGCGTTCCTGCCGCCACATACGAAGCCACCAGCAGCGAAGCCCTGGCGTACGAGATGCTGAACGCCGAGCGGTCCCAGTGCGGCTTCGGACTGCTGGCGCAAGACATCAGGCTCGACCAAGCCGCCATGGGGCATCTGGACTACTTGGCGCAAAACAATGCAGTGGGTCACTTCCAGAAACCCGGCAATGCAAGGTTCACGGGCGTTAACCCGGGGAATCGGGCCACTGCGGCCGGCTACGACCACAGGCAGGTGGGCGAGACGTTGTTGCCCGTGCCGTTCACCGAGAACGTCGAATACGCGGTGCGGTCCATCCTGAGTGCTCCCCACACCCTGGTCGCACTTCATGGGCTCCGTGACGTCGGCCTGGCTTGGGGGCCAACCGCAGTGGGCCGGACGCTGGAGATGGTCTTCGGCTTGGCTGAGAACGCCGTGCACCAGGACGCGGGCAAGGTTCTGACCTACCCCTGCGAGGGAAGCGCCGGCGTTTTGGCGTCCACAGGCGAAGAGGTGCCGACACCGTTCCTCGCAGAAGCCGATGCCATCTGGGGACAGCCCATCCTGGTCAAGGGCGCGAGCGACCTGAGGGTTGCTGCGGCATCGATCACGGGCCCTGGCGGGGCGGTCACGATCAAGGCGCTCTACGGGGATGAGCAAACGACCGATCCCAACGGGCGGTGCAAGGCCGGAGTGGCCTGCATCATCCCCGTTGCGCTGGCCACCAACACCACTTACACCGCCACGGTGTCCGGCACGAATGCGGGCGCAGGGTTCATGTCCACGTTCAGCTTTCGCACGGGCGCCAGGTAGTGCGGTATGGACCGGGATCCTGGCTGAAGCCATCGCGCGGATTGGCATCAGCGCATGACCCCCATGCACTGAAATCCGTGCAGAAAAAGCCGCCGGCCGCGCAAGTTTTGCGCGTCACTCAACGAAAGAAAGAACCATGAAACCAAAAAGCGCATGACCCCCATGCATTGAAATCCGTGCAGAAAAAGCTGCCGGCCGCGCAAGTTTTGCGCGTCACTCAACGAAAGAAAGAAAGAACCATGAAACCAAAAAATGAATTGCTGGCCGCTCTGGTGGCCGGTGTGACCCTGACCGCCTGCGGTGGAGCGTGGGGAAATGGGGGCGACACGCTGGCACCGGCAGCAAGCGCGATCGTCACCAGCGTTCCTGCCGCCACATATGAAGCCACCAGCGGCGAAGCCCTGGCTTACGAGACGCTGAACGCCGAGCGGTCCCGGTGCGGCTTCGGACTGCTGGCGCAAGACATCCGGCTCGACCAAGCCGCCCTTGGGCATTTGGACTACTTGGTGCAAAACAATGCAGTGGATGACGAATTCCAGAGACCCGGCAATGCAAGGTTCACGGGCGTTAACTCGGGGAATCGCGCCGTTGCGGCCGGCTACGACCACAGGCAGGTGGGCGAGACGCTATTGACCGTGCCGTTCTACGAGAACGCTGAATACGCGGTGCGGTTCATCCTGGGCTCTCCCTACTACGGCCTGGTCGCGCTCCATGGGCTCCGGGACGTCGGCCTGGCTTGGGGGCCAACCGCAGTGGGTCGGACGTTGGAGATGGTCTTCGGCTTGGCCGAGAACACCGAGTTCCAGGACGCTGGCAAGGTTCTGACCTACCCATGCGAGGGAAGCGCCGGCGTTATGGCGTCCACAGGCGGCGAAGATTTGCTGATATCGCTCTTTACAGGACCCGTTGTCGTCTGGGGCCAGCCCATCCTGGTCAAGGGCGCGAGCGACCTGAGGGTCGCTGCGGCATCGATCACGGGTCCTGGCGGGCCGGTCGCGATCAAGGCGATCTACGGAGATGGCCAAACGACCGATCCCGAGGGGGAGTGCAAGGCCGGAGTGGCCTGCGCCATCCCCGTTGCGCTGGCCACCAACACCACTTACACCGCCACGGTGTCCGGCACGAATGCGGGTGCAGAGTTCACGTCCACGTTCAGCTTTCGCACGGGCGCCCAGTAGTGCGGTATGGACGGGGATCCGGGCTGAAGCCATCGCGCGGATTGGCAACGCTGCCATGGATGCACGGGCGCGGTTTCACGGAGACATCAGCGCATGGTCCCATGCACTGCAATCCGTGCAGAAAAAGCCGCCGGCCGCGCAAGTTTTGCGCGTCACTCAACGAAAGAAAGAAAGAAAGAAAGAACCATGAAACCAAAAAATGAATTGCTGGCCGCTCTGGTGGCCGGTGTGACCCTGACCGCCTGCGGTGGAGCGTGGGGAAATGGGGGCGACACGCTGGCACCGGCAGCAAGCGCGATCGTCACCAGCGTTCCTGCCGCCACATATGAAGCCACCAGCGGCGAAGCCCTGGCTTACGAGACGCTGAACGCCGAGCGGTCCCGGTGCGGCTTCGGACTGCTGGCGCAAGACATCAGGCTCGACCAAGCCGCCCTTGGGCATTTGGACTACTTGGTGCAAAACAATGCAGTGGATGACTTCCAGAGACCCGGCAATGCAAGGTTCACGGGCGTTAACTCGGGGAATCGCGCCGTTGCGGCCGGCTACGACCACAGGCAGGTGGGCGAGACGCTATTGACCGTGCCGTTCTACGAGAACGCCGAATACGCGGTGCGGTTCATCCTGAGTTCTCCCCACGCCCTGGTCGCGCTCCATGGGCTCCGTGACGTCGGCCTGGCTTGGGGGCCAACCGCAGTGGGCCGGACGTTGGAGATGGTCTTCGGCTTGGCCGAGAACGCCGAGTTCCAGGATGCTGGCAAGGTTCTGACCTACCCATGCGAGGGAAGCGCCGGCGTTTTGGCGGCCACAGGCCGCGAAGATTTGCTGATATCGCTCTTTACAGGACCCGATGTCATCTGGGGCCAGCCCATCCTGGTCAAGGGCGCGAGCGACCTGAGGGTCGCTGCGGCATCGATCACGGGTCCTGGCGGGCCGGTCGCGATCAAGGCGATCTACGGAGATGGCCAAACGACCGATCCCGAGGGGGAGTGCAAGGCCGGAGTGGCCTGCGCCATCCCCGTTGCGCTGGCCACCAACACCACTTACACCGCCACGGTGTCCGGCACGAATGCGGGTGCAGAGTTCACGTCCACGTTCAGCTTTCGCACGGGCGCCAGGTAGTGCGGTATGGACGGGGATCCGGGCTGAAGCCATCGCGCGGATTGGCAACGCTGCCATGGATGCACGCCAGTTTTGCGCGTCACGCAACGGAAAGAACCATGAAACCAAAAAACGAATTGCTGGCCGTTCTGCTGGCCGGCGCGGCCCTGACCGTCTGCGGTGGGGCGTGGGGAGATGGGGGCGACACGCGGGCACCGGCGGCAAGCGCGATCGTCACCCGCGTTCCTGCCGCCACGTATGAAGCCACCAGCGGCGAAGCCCTGGCTTACGAGACGCTGAACGCCGAGCGGTCCCGGTGCGGCTTCGGACTGCTGGCGCAAGACATCAGACTCGACCAAGCCGCCATTGCGCATCTGGACTACTTGGCGCAAAACAATGCAGTGGGTCATTTCCAGAAACCCGGCAAGGCAGGGTTCACGGGCGTTGAACCGGGTGATCGCGCCGTTGCGGCCGGCTACGACCGCAAGCAGGTGGGCGAGACGCTGTCGATCGTGTCGTCCACCGAGAACACCGAATACGCGGTGCGGCTCATTTTGAGCGCCCCCTACCACGCCCTGGTCGCGCTCTATGGGCTCCGTGACGTCGGCCTGTCCTGGGGGCCAGCCGCGGAGGGAATCCGGACGCTGGAGATGGTCTTCGGCTTGTCCGAGAACGCCGTGCGCCAGGACGCCGGCAGGGTTCTGACCTACCCATGCGAGGGAAGCGCCGGCGTTTTGGCGGCCAGGGGCAATGAGATGCCGACACCGTTCCCCGCAGAAGCCAATGCAATCTGGGGCCAGCCTATCCTGGTCAAGGGCGCGAGCGACCTGAGGGTTGCTGCGGCATCGATCACGGGTCCTGGCGGGTCGGTCCCGATCAAGGCGTTCTACGGGGATGGTCAAACGATCGATCCCAACGCGTGGTGCAGGGCAGGACTGGCCTGCATCATCCCCGTTGCGCTGGCCACCGACACGGCGTACATCGCCACGGTGTCCGGCACGAATGCGGGTGCAGGGTTCAGGTCCACGTTCCGCTTTCGCACAGGCGCCAGGTAGTGCGGTATGGACCGGGATCCTGGCTGAAGCCATCGCGCGGATTGGCATCAGCGCATGGCCTCCATGCACTGAAATCCGTGCAGAAAAAGCCGCTGGCCGCGCCAGTTTTGCGGCTCACTCAACGGAAGAAGAAAGAACCATGAAACCAAAAAACGAATTGCTGGCCACTCTGGTGGCCGGCGTGACCCTGATCGTCTGCGGTGGAGCGTGGGGAGAGGGGGGCGACACGCTGGCACCGGCGGCAAGCGCGATCGTCACCAGCGTTCCTGCCGCCACATATGCAGCCAGCAGCAGCGAAGCCTTGGCGTACGAGACGCTGAACGCCGAGCGGTCCCGGTGCGGCTTCGGACTGCTGGCGCAAAACGCCAGGCTCGACCAAGCCGCCACTGCGCATCTGAACTACTCAGCACAAAACAATGTAGTTGATCACCTCCAGGAACCCGGCAAGACAGGGTTCACGGGCGGTGACCCGGCCGATCGCGTTGCTGCGGTCGGCTACGACCGCAGGCAGGTGGGCGAGACGATGTCGTCCGTGTCGTTCACCGAGAACGCCGAATACGCGGTGCGGCGCACCCTGAGTGCTCCCTACCACGCCCTGGTCGCGCTCCATGGGTTCCATGACGTCGGCCTGGCTTGGGGGCCAACCGCAGATGGCTTCCGGACGTTGGTGATGGTCTTCGGCTTGACCAGGAACGCCGAGCACCAGGACGCCGGCAAGATTCTGACCTACCCATGCGAGGGAAGCGCCGGCGTTTTCGCGGCCAGAGGCGCAGAGATGCCGACACCGTTCCCCGCAGAAGCCGATGCCATCTGGGGCCAGCCCATCCTGGTCAAGGGCGCGAGCGACCTGAGGCTTGCTGCGGCATCGATCACGGGTCCCGGCGGGTCGGTCGCGATCAAGGCGCTCTACGGGGACGGCCAAACGACCGATCCCAATGGGCGGTGCAAGGCCGCAGTGGCCTGCGTCATCCCCGTTGCGCTGGCCACCAACACCACTTACACCGCCACGGTGTCCGGCACGAATGCGGGTGCAGCGTTCACGTCCACGTTCAGCTTTCGCACGGGCGCCAAGTAGGGCGGTATGGACCGGGATCAGGGCTGAAGTGAAGCCATCGCGCGGATTGGCAACGCTGCCATGGATGCAAGGGTGCGGTTCCACGGAAGACTTCAGCACATGACCCCCATGCACTGAAGTCCGTGCAGAAAAAGCCGCCGGCCGCGCAAGTTTTTCGGGTAACTCAAGAGAAAGAATCATGAAACAAAAAAACGAACTGCTGACCGTTCTGCTAGCCAGCATGACCCTGACCGTCTGCGGTGGGGCGTGGGGAGATGGTGGCGACACGCTGGCACCGGTCGCAAGCGCGATCGTCACCAGCGTTCCTGCTGCCACATATGAAGCCACCAGCAGCGAAGCCCTGGCTTACGAGACGCTGAACGCCGAGCGACTCCAGTGCGGTTTCGGACTGCTGGCGCAAAACGCCAGGCTCGACCAAGCCGCCACTGCGCATCTGAACTACTTGGAAAAAAACAAGGTGATTGCTCACCTTCAGAAACCCGGCATGGCAGGGTTCACGGGCGTTCGACCGAGTGATCGCGCCGCTGTGGCCGGCTACGACCCCAGGCGGGTGAGTGAGACGATGGCGACCGCGTGGTTCACCGAGGACGCCGAATATGCGGTGCGGCGCATCCTGAGCGCTCCCTACCACCTTCTGGTCGCGCTCCATGGGCTCCGTGACGTCGGCGTGGCTTTGGGGCCAACCATCGTGGGCTTTCGGACCTTGGTGATGCTCTTCGGCCTGACCAAGAGTGCCGAGCACCAAGACGCCGAGTCCCAGGACGCCGGCAAGGTTCTCACCTACCCATGCGAGGGAAGCACCGGCGTTTTGGCGTCTATAGGCGAAGAGGCGCCGACACCGTTCCCGGAAGAAGCCGATGCAGTCTGGGGTCAGCCTATCCTGGTCAAGGGCGCGAGCGACCTGAGGGTTGCTGCGGTATGGATCACGGGCCATGGCGGGTCGGTCGCAATCAAGGCGCTCTACGGGGATGGCCAAACGACCGATCCCAACGGGCAGTGCAAGGAAGGAGTGGCCTGCATCATCCCCGCTGCGCTGGTCCCCGACACCTCCTACATCGCCACGGTGACGGGCAAGAATGCGGGTGCAAGGTTCAGGTCCACGTTCGGCTTTCGCACGGGCGCCAGGTAGTAAGAAACAAAAAAAACGAAGCGTAGCCACCCTTACCAGCGGCAACATGGCGGAAAATCGAGGGTCTGAAACGTCCCCGAATCGAGAACTGCAACCCTTGGAGGAAGCCATGAGCCGCGACAACGACACCGTGCCACCGACGGCCGAAACAGCCAACGCCAGTGCCATCGCCAGCGCCCTGGGCGCACTGGTATTTGCCACCGTGCGACAACTGCCAACGCAGAGCCAAACAGCCTTTGCCACTGACTTGGCGCGCCTGGCAAGGAACGCGGAGCGCCAGGGCCAGACACCGGAAGAAGCCCTGTTGCTGAACCTGTATCGCGTGGCAGTGGCTGCGGCCAAATGACCCAAGCCAACGGACCAACCGCCCAAGACCATGGGCGGCGGTACGGCCATTCGCCCGCACGCGAACAAAAGGATCGCGCCCTGTCCGGGTGAACTACGACCCCTGCGCCTTCCCCGACTTCAGCCTTCCGACATACGCAATGGACGCGACCAGCAGCCCGACCAGCGTCACGCCCATCGAAACGGACGACACCAGGACGAGCAGCCCCGCGAGGCCCCCCGAGAGCGCCTCACCCGTGTTGGCCAAGGTCGAAAAGAGGCTGAAGTTCTTGCCCAGATTGGCGTCCGTTGACAACTGGTGAATATTCGTCGGCAGCACCACGTCCACAAAGGCACCGACGCTGCCGAGCACAAAACAGCCCATGAGGATGGCGGCCACATGGGCGACGCAGACGGGCAACACCGAAAGAACCAGGCCGTACAGCAGCCAGTAAAACATCAGGCGCGGCGTACTGAAATCGCGCGCGACCCGAATGAACGCGGCAGCCCCGACGATCGCCCCGAACGCCGTGAGGCTCATGGCATAGCCAACAACACTGTCAGAGTACGCATTGTTCTTGAGCATCGCGGGGATCAGAATGCGCAGTGCTGCCCCCACGAGAAAAATGCACACCGACGAGTATGCAATCGCCATGAACAGTTGCGGCTTGCGCAGCAGGCCCCTGATGTTCTGGCCGAACTCTCCATACAAACGGCGCAACGTGGGTTTCCCGCCTTCCCCGGAGGTTTTCCCGGCAGGGATGCTGACCCGCCATACGCACAACGCCGAAACAAGGTAGGCGAGGGCATCGAAAATGAGCACCTCTCCCGGACTACCCAGCGCCAGCGCAGCCGCGCCCATGGCCGGCCCCACGAGCCCGCCGGTCTCCGCCACCATCTGCGTGAGGGCATTCGCCGTGGGCAAATGGTCGACTCGAACGAGCGAAGGGATCGCTGCCTGGAATGCGGGCTGAAAAATCGTCCGAAAGACCGTCATCAACATGCCTGTGAGGGCAAGCGACAGCACGCCTGCCGAATCGGAAACAAGCAGTGCGCACAGGACGCCGGTAATGCACATCCGTGCGAGGTCAGCCACCAACATCAGCGCCCTGCGGCTCAATCTGTCAGCCAGGGCCCCGCCAAGAGGTCCGAAAATCAGGTACGGTAGAAACCGGAAAAAATAGACGATTCCCGCATGGGTCACGCGGTTGTCGGTCACCTTCAGCACGGTGATGATGAAGATGAATTCGTGGACGCCGTCACCGATCCTGGACAGGAGATTGCCTCCGAGCAATACCGGGAACGATCGCTCGTGCCAAAGGGAATTTCTGCGGTGTTGCCGTTGTTGCATGAGCCAGCATGCTACGCGGTCCATGATTTGTTCCGCGCCCAACCCGCGCCCGCACAGACGAGCAGATAAGCGAGCGCCGAGGCCAGGTACATCGAGCGCATCGAGACTTCGGAGATCAAGACCGCGCTCAGCACGAGGGCGAGTGCGCCCAGCACATTCTCGAACAGGCTTTGCACCGAGTTGACCGCGCCGGCATGATCCGGTGGAATACGTTCGTAGAACGCGTGCCGCAGCTGGGTCTCGGACACGGCGCTGAATACGAGAAAGCCGAGGAAGCCAAGGCCCGCGACGATCTGGTTGCCGCCCGAGACTGCGGCGATCGCGAGCACGGTCAGGACGTTGATCAGCATCCTCTGGCGCGCCGCGAATGCGCTGACCGCCGGGAAACCCTTGGCAAGGACCAGGCCGACCAGACCCGAGGCCAGGTAGAAAACGAAGAGTTGTCCGGGATCCCCGTCCAGGCCCGGGACGATCAGGATCACGGCGTTCACGGAGATCGGCAGGAGCAAGGTCCTGCACGCGGAGAACAGCAGCATGGTCACCAGCAGGCCGCGCGTGCCGAGCACCTGCGACCAGGCACTCCGGTAGTGCAGGACGATGGGCATGCAGGGCCTGGCCCGCACCGCAGACCAGCGCGCCAGCACGTAGACGGCCGCAAGCAGCGCCCAGGCGGCGCTCACCGGCCAGAGCCAGCGGACCCCCGCCTGCCGGACGACCAGATAGCCCACCGCCGTGCCGAGGATGAGGCCAAGGGAACGGACGAACAGTGCGGATGCCGCCAAGCGCGGGTGGTCGATCTCCACGCCCTGGTGCCGGCATTCACACATCACCTGGGCCGTGAACGTCCCCGTGAGAAAGGTCGTCGCGACGCCGGCGATGAAATTGGCGAGAAAAACCAGCGGCGTCGAATGGGCGCCCCAGTAGAACAGCAGAAACGCCGCGGCCCGCAGGACGAGTGAGACCGTGAGCGAGGTCCGACCGCCCCAGCGATCCGTCAGGTAGCCGGTCGGCAACTCCGCGACGAATAACGCGAACCAGAACGTCGCCACAAGGTAGTTGGCCGCGCTCGCGTCGCCCAGCACACGCACCGCATACGCGACGAAGCCAAAATTCATGCAGGCCTCGAAGCCGGTGACCAGCACTGCGGCAACGTTCACTCTCGACAGGATTTTGTCGAAGCTCGGCATCTGTACTACGCTGTTCAGGATTTATGCAATAACGACTATTCGATTGTGTATTGTCCGAGTTGTGCGGTCCATAGTGTAGCGTAGTGGCCGTTTTTATTGAGTAACTCGGTGTGGGTTCCAAATTCAATGAGACAACCATGGTGCATGACGGCAATTTTGTCTGCAAGCCTGATCGCACCCAACCGATGCGTGATGAAGAGTACGGTCTTATCTGCTGCCAACGATTCAAGCCGATTGAACAGGTCGAATTCGCTTTTGGGATCCAGCGCCGAGGATGGCTCGTCAAGTACCAGAAGATCCGGATGACGAAAGAATGCCCGCGCGATGGACGTCTTTTGCCACTGACCACCTGATAATTCCATGCCATCGAATTCTCGCCCCAGTCGTTCGTTAACAACTGGCATGAAAGCGTCCAAGCCGGAAATTCCGAGTGCCTGATGCAGTGCAAGATCATCCGGATCGGAGCGGTCTGTGTCAGAAAGTCGAATGTTCTCTCTCAGAGTAAAGCCATAGGGAACAACATCTTGCTGCACGACACTGAAATGGGAGCGCCAAGAATCAACATCCAGGGATCGAACGTCAACGCCATCGACCTCGATTTTCCCCATGCTGGGATCGTATAGCCTGAGCAGCAATTTGATCAGGGTTGTTTTTCCGGATCCATTTTCTCCAACGATTGCTATTCGATCTCCCTTGCAGACCGTAAATGAAACGTTATTTACTGCAAGATGCCCATTCGGATACCTGAAGGATACGTCGATGAATTGAATGGATTCAGGCGCCTGTGGCAATGGTGATTTACCATTCTCAATGGAGTCGACCATCGCCATGAAGCGGTAATACAGTGTAAAGAAAAGTCCACGCTCAAAAAGGATGGAAATGGATTCAAGCAAGTAGAATACTATCGTGTTGCCAATCAATAGGGTTTGAATAAACGACGCGATATTTCCAACAGAAACTGCCTTTGTTCTGATTCCGGAGACAACCCAGATCAGCAGTCCAACGACACACAGCATGGACATCAGTTCAACCGGCAGAGTTGCAAGCGCTGATTTCCTGCGCACCAAGCGCATCTTTGCATGCGTAGCATCAGCAATCTCCGCATAACGGCGGACCAGCCAGTCAAAATAGTTGTAGACGCGATTTTCAATCCCATGCGGGACACCAATGGCGATGCACGATAGATAATCCATCTCCCTTGCTTTCTGACTGCGGCTCAAGGTGGTGCTCCATGTCAGATTCCTGAAGTGTATGGAAACCGCAATGCCGGGTATGACGCCTAACGTCAGCACAATGGGAAACCACCAAGCGATGGCACCCAAAGTGGCGATGATCGACAGAACAGTAATCCCGTCTCTCAGAATTAGGACTTACGCAAACCAAAATAAATAATCGAGAAAATAGTTTTTTGTAATGTTTTGTGATGTATAATTGCATGGTTTCAACTCCACACTTCATGAACATGAAGCCAACACGCCGTGATTACTGTCAATTTCTCATTTCGTCGCAGACGAATTACACGCAAACTTGGTTTGCCGATCATCATCAGCATTTTTCGCATGACGCCATCAATCGCTATTTGCAGAATGACGATGTAACGCCGGGTGATGTCTGGAAGCAGGCCAAAGGTGTGATTGAAACTTCTCCCGATGGCTTTCTCGTGTTTGACGACAGCGTTTCGGACAAGAACCATTCGCACAAGATGGAGTTGGTGCGCTTGCAATATAGCGGTAACGAGCATCGCCTGATCAAGGGAATCGGTATCGTCAATTGTTTGTACGTGGACCCACAAACCAAGCGCTACTGGATCATAGATTGGCGCGTCTATGAGCCGGACATTGATGCCAAGTCCAAGCTCACCCATATGAAGGAAATGTTCGACGACGCGCTGAACATCAAAAAACTGCCGTTCCGTGTGGTGCTGATGGATTCTTGGTACGCCACCAAGGATCTGATGCTGCACGTGCACCGCGAGGGTAAGATATTTTACTGCCCACTCAAGAGCAACCGCAAGGTGGACGACAGCGGTGGAAAGCAACCCTATCAGGCCGTGAGCAAATTGCAGTGGAATCAACAGGAAGCAGCACATGGCAAACTGATCAAGATTCATGGTTTTCCAGGTGCAACGAAGGTCAAGTTATTTCGGGTTGCGATTACAACGAATCGCACGGAATGGATTGTGACAAATGATCTTGATCAGACATCGACCGACGATGCAAAAGCGATATGTGGCATACGTTGGAAGATTGAGCAGTATCATCGCGAAGTGAAACAGACGCTCGGAATTGAGAAGTGCCAGTGCAGATCGGCCAAGGCGCAACGCAATCATATTGGCTGTGTGATATTGGCATGGAATTATATGTCTGCACTGGCTAGAAAGTTGAAAACGAATATTTACAATATCAAAAAGAAGATGCTATCGGATTATATGAGACAGGAGTTGACCCAACCAAGCGTGCTCATGGCCTTCGTCTGAACTGACTACAAAAGTCCGAGCTGCGCGCTAGCTGAAATTGGTCTGCGTAAGTCCTAAGAATAAAGAAAATTACCGACACCACATTTGTTGGTCGAGAAATAGCTCCATCCTGGAGGATCTTGATTGAATCCAGATAATCACTTCCGTCTTGATGCCCGATTCCACGCATTTCAGCAGACTTCTTCATCAAAGACATATTGATCGCTGCAGTAAATCGCTCAGCGAGATTGGCTTGATAAAACTGCATCAGTGGCCCCGCAATCTTGGGAACAAACAGTGAAATTACCCACGCGATGGGTAGCGGGTCCATGAGGGACAAGTGCTCCACCCCTTTGCTTGTAATAATATCGACAAGACACGAAGTCAGGAAAATCCAGAGCCCGGGAGCAAAACCACTGATGACGGAGGTGATTGCAAGCAGTATGAAATCTGTCGGCGCAGATGCATACATCATGGGGACGCTTCTTATGGTCGCCCGCAATACAAGAAGACTTGACCTGATTTTCTCAGCAGTGCGCATGGGATTTAGTGCATGAAATGGATCGGACTCCTAGGCTTCGCCTTGGGATCCAGGCTGCACGCTACAAGCTTTGATTCAGGGTGAATTCCCATTTTTGAGAAAAACCCAACCTGCGACGAAAGCGCTTCCAAATAAATCGATGTGTGCTCAAACCGCCTGGTCACCATGTTAAATAGTGCCCGACCTACACCTTGCTTTTGCCAATCGGGGTGAATGCAGGCTTCCGCCACCCAAGAGCAGATAACGTCATCACTCAAAACACGCACCATGCCAATCAAGCGTTCGTCATGTATGGCAAAGAACCCATGACAGCCATGTCCAAAAAGTCGATCAAGCAGATTTTCTTGCGACTTGTAGCCATCTGCCACTCCGAAGCCGACTGAATCATACAGGTCAGCTATCTGCTCCAGTGTAATACTGCTTACACTCTCGGAATAGTGCAACTTCTTCTGCATTTTCTCCAACTTTCATGAATCAGTGAGACACCCCGAAGTATGAAATACATGCTTGCTTTGGGGGACGGTGTATTTCACGTTAATGCTCATAACACATGGGAGTACGCACAATACACGAATAAAATTCCCATATCAACTGTAAGCTTATTACGCATTTCGTTATACACAAGTCTCCTGAACCTGAAGCTCGCGACAGAACCTGATGCCAGCGGCAAAGTCAAGAATGCGTTGCATTCCCAACCAGATGGTCTTGACTCCGGGCTCACCATCGCACTTTCGCGCAAGAAAGCCCCCCAGTCTGGCAATCAGCCGCACCACCTCGTTGAGCGTGGGCGGTTCCTTGGGCAACTCTTGCTTGTTCAGGATGTACGCCGCTTTCCATTCGTCGGGCTCGAACATCAGCTGCGCATCCAGTTGCGGGCAGCTACGCCCCAGCCGCATCAGCCGGGCAATGCGCCACGCCACCACCATGTACAGCACCACCGCGCGTTCTATCTTGCTGACACTGCCCAACTGCAAGGCTTCGATCCGGCAACCGTTCTTGAGCACATGGAAGAACATTTCGATCTCCCAGCGCGCCCGGTACCAGTCGATCATCCGGGCGGCCTGCTCCAGGGTCTCCACGGGCAAGTTCGTCAGCAATCTCCATTCGATGGGCTTTTCGCCATTCGCCAGCGCCTCTTCCCGGGCAACGATGCATGTGGCCTGCACAAACCCGCCGTGGCCATCGGGCAACTTCAGCGCTTGCGCCCACACTTGCTGTACCACTTCACGAGGGCGCGACCCCTGGCGCGAGGCAAGTGTGAAACGAATCTCTCCCTGCGACTCGCCCGCCGTCACCCGGTTCCACTGTTTGTCGTCTTCTTCTTCGAGAACCCGGTTGTGTTTGCTGCGCAGCAACCAGTCCACTGGATTGCCCAAGTCACGTGCTCGCACCATCAGGGCCATGATGTCAGCCTCGCGGTCGGCCACGTAGACCAGTCGTGTATTGGGCAACTGCGGGGCCATCTCGGCCAGTCGTTCGTAGCCCTCGATCCAGCGCAGGCTTTCGCTGACGCCAGGACGGCTACCATCGCTGTGGCGCGGCTGTCGTGCCCACATCCACGCATCGAGCACACCCAGCGGCTCGCGCGAGGTGGAGATGGCGTACGTGGGGTGCAGGTACATGCCGCGCTGGGCCTCGTAGCTCAGTGGCCCCAACCCCTTGGCCTCTTGCCCATTGAAGTTCAATTCGGTGGTGTCCTGGATGCACAAAACATGCTCGTGCGCCGCCATGCGGGCCACCGAGTTTTCGATGTGCGGCGCCAGGATGTCTTCCCACTGAACCGCCTCATTGCCAAAGAAGCGGTAGGCCCCGATGGTGTCGGCCCAATCGCCGCAGGCTTGGGGAATGCTGGCTGTGGGCTTGGCACTCAAGCTCTCGATCAGGCGGATCGCACGCTCTTTGCGCCTGGGGTCCCCCAGGTTCATGCTCTTGAATTCCGTGACTGTCCAGTTCATTGTATGCTTTCGCTATGAAATGAGTAGCATAGCTCATGCGAGGGGGCTTGTGTATAACGAGATGGCTTATTACGGGCTGCGGGCGAGAGCGTGGTGGGCGTTGTTGCGTAAATCCAGAACCGTATGGCGTGCTGATGTTTGTGCGCACAACGGCGACACAAGCGCTATTGTCAGATCTGCCGCTGCGTGCGCTGCAAGGCCAGGGGCTGCAAGGGAGCCGGGAGGCGGCCACCGAATTGTGACCGCGCGCAAGACAGGAAAACAACTATTGCAATCTGGCGCCCGCAGGGAGATAGTCCCCGCCGGTTTGCGCAGACGCTGGCACGGCCTGTGCTTGGGTCTTCCTGTCCACCCGCCAACCCACCGCCAACAGGAGTTTTCCGTGCAGTTGCCCTCCCCCGCCTGGTCCTTGAAACCCCTGGCCGTCTGCGCCCTGCTGGCGCTGCTGCCCCCGGTCGCCGCCGGGCAGGAGAAGACGCTGCGCATTGCGATGACCGTCGCCGACGTCCCGCGCACGCTGGGCCAGCCCGACCAGGGCTTTGAGGGCAATCGCTTTACCGGCATCCCGATCTACGACTCGCTCACGCAATGGGACCTGTCCAAGGCCGACGCGCCCAGCGTGGTCATTCCCGCGCTCGCGACCTCCTGGGCGGTGGACGCGAAGGACAGGACCCGCTGGGTCTTCAAGCTGCGCCCCGGCGTGAAGTTCCATGACGGCTCGGCGTTCGACGCTGACGCGGTGGTCTGGAACGTGGCCAAGGTGCTCGACAAGGAGGCGCCGCAGTTCGATCCGAGCCAGGTCGGCGTGACGGTCTCGCGCATGCCGACGCTCAGGAGCGCGCGCAAGATCGACGAGTTGACGGTCGAACTCACGACCAGCGAGCCCGACGCCTTTTTGCCCATCAATCTCACGAACCTCTTCATGGCCTCGCCGGCGCACTGGGGCGCCAAGCTCCGGGCCGTTGCGGCCAGCGTGGCGGCGCCGGCCGAGCGGGCCAAGGCCGCCTGGACTGCCTTTGCCGCCGACCCGGCTGGCTCGGGCCCCTTCAGGGTCACGCGCTTCGTCGCGCGCGAGCGCCTGGAACTGGCCGCGAACAGGGGCTACTGGGACGCCGGGCGCGTGCCGCAGATCGACAAGGTGGTTCTTCTGCCCATGCCCGAGGCGAACGCGCGCACGGCCGCGCTGCTCGGCGGCCAGGTCGATTGGATCGAGGCGCCCGCGCCCGACGCAATGCAGCAGATCAGGCAGCGCGGCTTCAAGATCTACGCGAATGCGCAGCCGCACGTCTGGCCCTGGCAGCTGTCCTTCGTCGAGGGCTCGCCCTGGCTCGACAAGCGCGTGCGCCAGGCGGCGAATCTGTGCGTTGACCGCGGCGGCTTGAAGCAATTGCTCGGCGGAATGATGGCCGAGCCCAAGGGAACGGTGGGGCCGGGCCATCCGTGGTGGGGCAACCCGAAGTTCGACCTCAGATACGACGTCAAGGCCGCGCAGGCGCTCATGGAGCAGGCCGGTTTCTCGGCCGCAAAGCCGGTCAAGGTGAAGGTGCAGATCTCGGCCTCGGGCTCGGGCCAGATGCAGCCGCTGCCGATGAACGAGTTCGTGCAGCAGTCGCTCAAGCAGTGCTTCTTTGACGTGCAGTTCGACGTCATCGAATGGAATACGCTGTTCACGAACTGGCGCAAGGGCGCCAAGGACCCCGCGGCGAACGGCGCGAATGCGACGAACGTGAGCTTCGCGGCGATGGACCCGTTCTTCGCCATGGCGCGCTTCGTGAGCACCCGGTCCTTCCCGCCGGTGTCGAATAACTGGGGCTACTACGGCAGTCCCGCGGTCGATCGGCTGGTGGCCGACGCCCGCACCAGCTTCGACGACAAGGCGCGCGACGCCGCGCTCGCGCGGCTGCACGCGCACATCGTGGACGACGCGCCCTTCGTCTGGATCGCGCACGACGTCGGCCCGCGCGCGCTCTCGGCCAAGGTCAGGAACGTGGTCCAGCCCAAGAGCTGGTTCATCGACATTGCGACCATGCGCCTGGATTGACAGCTGACAGCGCGCCCCGCACCGCCGATGTTCTCCTACCTGCTGCGCCGCGTCTGCCAGGCCATCCCGATCATGGTCGGCGTGGCCTTCCTGTGCTTTGTGCTCGTGCATCTGGCGCCGGGCGACCCGCTGGTGTCCATCCTGCCGCCCGACGCCTCGGCCGAGTTGCAGGCGCAGCTGCGCGTGCTCTACGGCTTCAACCGGTCGCTGCCCGAGCAGTTCGGGCTGTGGGTCTGGCGCGCGCTGCACGGGGACCTGGGCGTTTCGATCGCGAGCAACCGGGCGGTCGCCGGCGAGGTGCTGAACGCGGTCGGCAACACGCTGCGCCTGGCGTTCGTGGCGACCGCGATCGGCTTCGTCCTGGGCTGCCTGTTCGGCTTCGTCGCCGGCTACTTTCGCGGCTCCTGGATCGACCGCGCCGCGTCCACGCTCTCGGTGCTCGGCGTGAGCGTTCCGCACTACTGGCTGGGCATGGTGCTGGTGATCGTTTTCTCCTCGCAGCTCATGTGGCTGCCCGCGACCGGCGCCGGGCCGGACGGATCGCAGGACTGGGCCTGGGACTGGGCGCACCTGCAGTTCCTGGTGCTGCCGGCGCTCACGATGTCGGTGATTCCCATGGGAATCATCGCGCGCACGGTGCGCGCGTTGGTGGCCGAGATTCTCGGGCAGGAGTTCATCGTCGGCCTGCGCGCCAAGGGCCTGACGCATTTCGGCGTGTTCCGCCACGTGGTGAAGAACGCAGCGCCGACTGCGCTCGCGGTCATGGGCTTGCAACTGGGCTACCTGCTCGGCGGGTCGATCCTGATCGAGACGGTGTTCTCCTGGCCCGGAACCGGCTTCCTGCTGAACGCGGCGATCTTCCAGCGCGACCTGCCGCTGCTGCAGGGAACCATCCTCGTGCTGGCGCTGTTCTTCGTGCTGCTGAACCTGCTCGTCGACGTTCTGCAGACGCTGCTCGACCCGCGCATCGCAAGAGCATGAAGCGCCCCGTCCCCGGTTGAACCGATGTCCGCAACGATTCCCGCCCTCTCCCCGCATGCGCTCCCGGACGCGCTGCCGGCGCTGCCGCGCTCGCGCGGCTACTGGAGCGGCGCCACGCGGCGCTTTGCGCGCGACCCGGTGGCGCTGGGCGCGGCGCTGGTCATCGTGCTGCTGCTCGCCCTGGCGCTCTTCGGCCCCTGGATCGCGCCGGCCGACCCCTATGCAGCGTCGATGCTCCAGCGGCTCAAGCCGATCGGCACCGAGGGCCTGCCACTGGGCAGCGACGAACTGGGCCGCGACATGCTCTCGCGCCTGATCGTCGGCGCGCGGCTGTCGCTGTTCATCGGCATCACGCCGGTGCTCTGCGCGTTCGTGATCGGCGCGGCGATCGGCATCCTCGCGGGCTACGCGGGCGGCCTCGTGAACACCGTGATCATGCGCAGCATCGACGTCTTCTACGCCTTCCCCTCGGTGCTGCTCGCGATCGCGCTCTCGGGCGTGCTCGGCGCGGGCGTGGTGAATTCGCTGATCTCGCTGAGCATCGTGTTCGTCCCGCAGATCGCGCGCGTCGCCGAGAGCGTGAGCACGCAGGTGCGCGCACGCGACTACGTGGAAGCCGCGCGCGCCTCGGGTGCGGGCGCTTTCACCATCGTGCGCGTGCACGTGCTGGGCAACGTGCTGGGGCCGATCTTCGTCTACGCCAGCAGCCTGATCGCGGTCTCGATGATCCTGGCCTCGGGCCTGTCCTTCCTGGGCCTGGGCGTGAAGCCGCCGGAGCCCGAATGGGGCCTGATGCTGAACACCCTGCGCACCGCAATCTACGTGCAGCCCTGGGTGGCGGCGCTGCCCGGCGCGATGATTTTCGTCACCTCGATCGCGTTCAACCTGCTCTCCGACGGGCTGCGTTCGGCGCTGGACAACAAGGAATGAGGCAATGCACATGGTGCCTGCGATGACCGGCAGCGCGGACCGTGGAAGCCTCGGGCGCCGGGGCCTTTACCATCGTGCACGTGCTGGGCAACGTGCTGGGGCCGATCTTCGTCTACGCCAGCAGCCTGATCGCGGTCTCGATGATCCTGGCCTCGGGCCTGTCCTTCCTGGGCCTGGGCGTGAAGCCGCCGGAGCCCGAATGGGGCCTGATGCTGAACACCCTGCGCACCGCAATCTACGTGCAGCCCTGGGTGGCGGCGCTGCCCGGCGCGATGATTTTCGTCACCTCGATCGCGTTCAACCTGCTCTCCGACGGGCTGCGTTCGGCGCTGGACAACAAGGAATGAGGCAATGCACATGGTGCCTGCGATGACCGGCAGCGCGGACCGTGGAAGCCTCGGGCGCCGGGGCCTTTACCATCGTGCACGTGCTGGGCAACGTGCTGGGGCCGATCTTCGTCTACGCCAGCAGCCTGATCGCGGTCTCGATGATCCTGGCCTCGGGCCTGTCCTTCCTGGGCCTGGGCGTGAAGCCGCCGGAGCCCGAATGGGGTTTGATGCTCAACACCCTGCGCACCGCAATCTACGTGCAGCCCTGGGTGGCGGCGCTGCCCGGCGCGATGATCTTCGTCACCTCGATCGCGTTCAACCTGCTCTCCGACGGGCTGCGTTCGGCGCTGGACAACAAGGAATGAGGCAATGCACACGGTGCCCGCGATGACCGGCAGCGCGGACCCCGCGCAGCCCCTGCTCACGGTGCGCGGGCTGCACAAGCACTTCCCGCTGAAGAAGGACCTGCTGGGCCGCGGCGGCGGCGTGGTGCGCGCGGTCGATGGCGTGGACTTCGAGGTCTTCGAGGGCGAGACGCTGGGCGTGGTCGGCGAATCGGGCTGCGGCAAATCGACCACCGCGCGGCTCTTGATGCGGCTGATCGCGCCGACGGCCGGCGAGCTGTTGTTCGACGGCCGCAGCGTCGGCAGCCGCGACCTGCCGCTCGCGGAGTTTCGCCGCCAAGTGCAGATGGTGTTCCAGGACAGCTACGCCTCGCTGAACCCGCGCCTGACGGTCGAGGACTCGATCGCCTTCGGGCCGCGGGTGCACGGCGTGGCGCGCCGCGCGGCGGTGCAGCGCGCGCACGACCTGCTTGCGCGCGTCGGCCTGGAGCCGCAGCGCTTTGCCGAACGCTACCCGCACGAGCTCTCCGGCGGCCAGCGCCAGCGCGTGAACATCGCGCGCGCGCTGGCACTGCAACCGCGCATGGTGCTCCTCGACGAGGCCGTTTCGGCGCTCGACAAATCGGTCGAGGCGCAGGTGCTCAACCTGCTGCTCGACCTCAAGGCCGAGTTCGGCCTGACCTACGTCTTCATCAGCCACGACCTGAACGTGGTGCGCTACATGAGCGATCGCGTGCTCGTCATGTACCTCGGACAGGTGGTCGAGATCGGCCCCGCGGAGGCGCTCTACGCAACGCCGGCGCACCCCTACACGCGCGCGCTGCTCGCGTCCATGCCGTCCATGGACCCCGAACAGCGCACCCGGGAGGCGGCGCTCGCCGGCGATCCGCCGAGCCCGATCGACCCGCCTTCGGGCTGCCGTTTCCACCCGCGCTGCGCGCTCGCAGCGCCGCTGTGCAGCCAGCGCATTCCGGCGCGCGTGGCCGCCGCTGCGGCGCAGCAGCGCGTCAGCTGCCTGGTGCACGCGCCGGGCAGCGGGCATCCACTGGCGCAGGCCGCCTGACCCCATGGCCGCTCCTGCGATTCCTGCGTCCCCTTCCTGCGCGGCTCCCGCGGGCGAGCCGCTGCTGCGCCTGCGCGATCTCAGCGTCAGCTTCTGTGGCGGCCGCAAGCCCGTGCAGGCCGTCAGCGGCGTGAGCCTGGACCTGCAGCGCGGCGAGGTGCTCGCGCTCATCGGCGAATCGGGGTCGGGCAAGAGCGTGACCCTGCGCAGCCTGCTGCGCCTGCATCCGGAACGCCGCACGCAGCTGCGCGGCCAGATCCGCGTGGCCGGGCGCGACGTGCTCGCGCTGACGCAGGCCGGGCTCGCCGACTACCGTGGCAAGGTGGCCTCGATGATCTTCCAGGAGCCGCTGCTGGCGCTGGACCCGGTGTACCCGGTCGGCGCGCAGATCGTCGAGTCGATCCGGCGGCACGAGACGCTGTCCGCCGCCGAAGCGCAGCGGCGCGCGCTGGAACTGTTCGAGCGCGTGCGCATTCCGAGCCCCGGGCGGCGCCTGCAGGCCTATCCGCACGAGCTCTCGGGGGGCATGCGCCAGCGCGCGATGATCGCGCTGGCGCTGGCCTGCCGCCCGCAGCTGCTGCTCGCCGACGAGCCCACGACCGCGCTCGACGCCACGGTGCAGATCCAGATCCTGCTGCTGCTGGGCGAGTTGCAGCGCGACCTGGGCCTGGCGGTGCTGTTCGTCACGCACGACATCGGCGCGGCGCTGGAGCTCGCCGACCGCATCGCCGTGATGTACGCGGGGCGCATCGTCGAGGAAGGCTCGGCGCGCGCGCTGATCCGCTCGCCGCGCCATCCCTACACCATCGCGCTGCTCAAGAGCCGCGCGCACGGCGCGCTGGCGCGCGGCAGCCGGCTCGAGACCATAGCCGGCGCGCCGCCCGACCTGTCTGCGCTGCCACCGGGCTGCGCCTTCGCGCCGCGCTGCACACTTGCGCAAGCGGCCTGCCGCACGGCGCAGCCGGCCGTGATCGACGTCGCGCCGGGGCACCGCGTGCGCTGCATCCGTACCGACGCCGCCGCGGCCCTGCATGCTGCGCACCGGATTTCCCCACTGCCGAAAGCGAGCCCCGCATGATGATCCCGCACGACCCCGCCCACGCCTTCGTTCCCTACCCCGCGGTTGCCGTCCCCGCCGCGCCGACCGGCCCGCTGGCCGACCTGCGCTTCGGCGTGAAGGATTTGTTCGACGTCGCGGGCTACCCCACGGGCGGCGGCAACCCGATCCTGCTCGCGTTGTCCGGAATCAAGACGCGCAGCGCGCCGACCGTGCAAAAGCTGCTCGACGCCGGCGCCCGCTTCGCCGGCAAGACCGTGACCGACGAGTTCGCCTTCTCGATGAACGGCAACAACGCGCATTTCGGCGCGCCGCTCAACGGCGCGGCGCGCGAGCGCATCACCGGTGGCTCGTCCTCGGGGTCGGCGTCGGTCGTGTCCTCGGGGCTGTGCGACTTCGCGCTCGGCACCGACACCGGCGGCTCGGTGCGCGCGCCGGCGAACCATTGCGGCCTGTACGGCCTGCGTCCCACGCACGGCCGCGTCAGCCTTGAGGGTGCGCTCGACCTCGCGCCCAGCTTCGACACCTGCGGCTGGTTCGCGCGCGACGTCGGCAGCTTCGCGCGCGTCGCCGACGTGCTGCTGGGTGCCGACGCGAAGCCGCTGCCGCAGCGCCCCCGGCTGCTGTGGCCGAAGGACATCTGGGCCATGCTCGAGGCGCCGGTCAGGGACGCGCTCGACGGCACGGCGCAGCGCGTGCAGTCGCTGCTCGGCCCGGCCACGCCGCTTGACGTGGTCCTCGAATCCTGGGACGCGATGTACTGGAACTTCCGCTACCTGCAAGGGCGCGAGGCCTGGCTCACCGACGGCCCGCTGATCGAGCGCTACGCGCCGCCGCTGGGCCCCGACGTGGCCGAACGTTTCGCCTGGTCGCGCGCCGTGACGGACGCGCAGGTAAACACCGCGCGCGCCTTCCGCCTGGACTTTCGCGCCCGGCTGGCGCAGACGCTGGGCAGCGACGGCGTGCTGCTCATGCCCAGCATGCCGGACATCGCGCCGCTGCGCAACGCGACGGGCAGCAGCCTGGAGGACTACCGCAACCGCGCAATCCGCATGCTGTGCCTGGCCGGGCTCGGCGGCTTCCCGCAGCTGTCGATGCCGCTGGCGCAGCGCGCGGGCGCGCCGCTGGGCATTTCGCTGCTCGGGCCCGCGGGGGCGGACCGGTCCCTGGTGGCGCTGGCGCAGCGCATCGCGCTCCATCCCCTGCGCGGCGCCCAGTGACAGTGAAATCGACCAATTGAATGGTCATTATTTGCTAGCATGGGAGCGCACCCCCCATCTCCCATCTGGAGCACGCGCCATGAACGCCGTACTGGCTGAAACATCGATCGGCATCACCGAACTCAAAAAAAATCCCTCTGCCGTCATTCGCGACGCCGGAATGCAGACCGTCGTCGTCTTGCATCACAACAAACCATCGGCTTATCTTGTGCCGGCCCGCACCTATGAGGCATTGATGGACATGCTCGACGATTTGCAATGGATCCCGCTCGTTCAGCAACGAATCACTGACTGGCAGGCTGATCCGGATCAGGGGATCCCTGTCACCCGGGAAGAATTGGCAAACATCGCGCGCGCCACGACGGCGAAATCTCCCAAATCCCGAACGGCGAAATCCCCCTTGGCCACCACGCGTTGAAGCATGCGCCAAGCAGCAGGCAGTTACCGCCTGGAGTTTCTGCCCCAAGCCAAAGGGGAATGGGACAAGCTCGATGGCAGCATCCGGACCCAATTTGCCAAAGTACTTCTGCGCAGGCTCGATGCGTCCCGGGTTCCCGCTGCCGCCCTCATGTCCATGCCGGATTGCTACAAGATCAAACTGCGCGGCGCAGGCTTGCATAAGCCGTTCTGTTCAGTGGCGTGAACCGCAGCACTGGGAAACCCAAGGGCGTTGATCGGCGCACCGCGCTGGCCATTGCAGCGGGTCAGCGCAGGGAACAAGGCTTAAGTTTTCCCGACGGCCAACTTCAGCATGTCCAGGATGATGTCCAAGGAAACCAGACCCGTTCCGTGGTCGTCCTTGTCGTTTCCTTTCATTTTGGAAACCGATCGCAGCAGGCCAATCACGATGACCGTAGGAGGGATCACAAAGGCGGTCACGAGAAGCGATGCATGCCAATGGATTTGAGGATTCGCATTCAGCATGAAGAGTATTATCACCGCTATGATGATCGCTGCAAAGAACAAGATGCTTGCACAACGAAGAGTCCACTTGAACACACACTGCTCGGTGTTCAGTTTATGCTTTTGCTCCTCCAGCCCGATGTTCGTCACGTCAGGATTCTGGATGGGCGCATTTTCAGTTGATAAATCTTCAGCCACGGATCATTCCAAGGTTGACCAAGCGCCACTTCATTGCCACTTGGGAGACGCGAAACAGAGACGCGAGCCCCTGAATGGTACTTACCCCCTTCTCCATCATCACATATTTCACAATCCGTTCAGGCATGAGGAGTTGGGCCGCAAAGTGATTGGCCTGGCGCTCCTCGGGGAGTTGAGCACCCGTCGAGAAATTTGCCACGGGGTCGCGAAACATCTTGGTGGTCACGCGGTCCAAATGACCAAGAGCGTAGTGGCCGATCTCGTGCGCAACGGTAAAGCGCCACCGAGGATTGCTTTGTTCGGCACTGTTGTAGGTGATGTGGACCGTACCATCGCTCACCTCGACGCTGCCGCTTTCGGGCAAGAACGGGTCAGATTTCACCTTGATCCCCATGGCGCTTGCAATTTTGATCGGGTTAATGGGCAGCATTCCATCCCAGTAGGCATCAAGAATTTGTTGCGCGGTTTTCATGTGAACCCCCTTAGGAAAAGCAAGCGCCCTTGATTGCATCTAAGCGCGCTCGTTGGACTTATTGTGTCATCACGGGACGTAGCTGGCGTAACGAAGTGTATCTTGACGTGGCGTTGTTGCCTGAATTCTGGGTCGCTTGGCGAGGCTGCGGCGACCTGATCTTCACATCCAGCCTTGGCACGGAGCGCTTGCGAGCCCCAGGCCGCTGACCGGTGCGCAGCGCTGACGCAGCCATCGTTGCGGGCTCCACTGTCATGGTATCGCCCCACGCGATACCACGGTCGGTACCATGATTGGATGCTGGCTGTAGCGGGATGCACATGTTCCGTTTCGGGCTACCGTGGACAACGCCCCCAAGGAAAAAGCCCCGTCACAGGGACTGTGCGGGGCTTGTGAAGACTGGTGTGGACGGGTTCCCGGCGGAGAGGGCGGGATTCGAACCCGCGGTGGGGATTAGCCCACACACGCTTTCCAGGCGTGCGACTTAAACCGCTCATCCACCTCTCCGAAGCGTCGAATTATAGCCAGGGTCGATTCCAGCAAACGGGCCGCTTGCCGATGCCTTTGCCACAATGGCGGCATGCGCTCCCCCCTCGCCCCGGCCTCCCTCCCTCCCCACGACCAAGCCGAGCGCAGCGCGGTGCTGCTGTGCAATCTGGGCACGCCCGACGGGCCCACGGCGCCTGCCGTGCGCCGCTATCTGGCACAGTTTCTGAGCGATCGGCGCGTGGTCGAGATTCCCCGGCTGGTGTGGCTGCCGATCCTGCACGGCATCGTCCTGCGCGTTTACCCCGCCAGGTCGGCCGCGAAATACGGCAGGGTGTGGACGGCCGCTGGCTCGCCGTTGGCGCTCTGGACCGCCAGGCAGGCCGCGCTGCTGCATGACCGGCTGGACGCAGCCGCCCAGCCACTGCTGGTGCGCCATGCCATGCGCTACGGCAAGCCGTCGATCGCCAGCCAGCTCGACGCGCTCCAGGCCGAAGGCGCGGCGCGCATCCTCATTTTGCCGCTCTACCCGCAATACTCGGCCTGCACCACCGCGAGCGTGTTTGACGCCGTCTACCGCTGGGCCGGGCGCACGCGCAACCTGCCCGAGCTGCGCTTCGTGAACCGCTACCACGACCACCCGGGGTATATCGACGCATTGGCGCGCCGCATCGAGACGCACTGGGCGCACCACGGCCCGCCCGGGCAGTTGCTGATGAGCTTTCACGGCATTCCCGAGCGCAGCCTGCGGCTGGGCGACCCCTACCAGCGCGAAGTGCGCGAGACCGCGCGCCTGCTGGCCGAGCGCCTGGGCCTGCGCGCGGACCGCTACCGCGTCAGCTTCCAGTCGCGTTTTGGCAAGGCCCGGTGGATCGAGCCCTACACCCTGCCCACCGCGCAGGCGCTGGCCCGGGCGGGCGTGCGGCGCGTGGACGTGGTGTGCCCGGGCTTTAGCTGCGACTGCCTGGAGACGCTGGAGGAAATCGACATCGAACTGCGCGCGGCCTTCCTGCATGCGGGCGGCAAGGAGTTTCACTACATCCCCTGCCTGAACGACGACGGCGCCTGGATCGCCGCCCTGGGCCAGGTGGCGCAGCAGCATCTGGCAGGTTGGCCAGCCGCCGTACCAAGCGGACCAAGCGCCGACGCGCGGGCCGGCCACGCGGCCCAGCGCTGATCGCAGCGCGCGCGGCCCCCGGCGCATGCGGGTACAGTCATGCGGCATCGAATGACGCAAAGGAGATCATGCGCATGCAGTATTCCGCTTTTCTGTCCTGGGTCCGGGAGACCAGCTTTGCCGGCGTCCCGCTGTGGAGCCTGCTGGTGGCGCTGGCAGCGGCTGCGGCCACGTATGCGGGCATCCTCGTGGCGCTGCGGCTGCTCACGGGCCGGGCGAAGCTGTGGGTCGCCGCGTCGGACAGCGCAGCCGCGCGCACGGTGGTGGACGTGTTCCAGGGCACGCACCACATGCTGATGGCGGCGTTGGCGCTGCTCGTGGGCGCGAGTCTGCTGGACCTGCCCGGCCGCTGGGAGAGCCGCCTGAGCCAGCTGTGGTTCGTGGCCGTGGCGCTGCAGATCGGCCTGTGGGGGATGCGCGCCATCGGCATCGGCGTGCGCCGGTACGTGGAACGCAACCCGTCCGCGACGGGCGCGGCGCAGGTCAGCGCCTCGGCCACGCTGATGTCCTGGGGCCTGCGCGCCCTGCTGTGGAGCGTCGTCCTGCTGGCCATTTTGTCCAACCTGGGCGTGAACGTCACGGCCTTCGTGGCCAGCCTGGGGGTGGGCGGCATTGCGTTGGCGTTGGCGGTGCAGAACATCCTCGGCGATCTGTTCGCGTCGCTGTCCATCGCGGTGGACAAGCCCTTTGAAGTCGGGGACTTCGTCGTGGTCGGCGGCGTCTCGGGCACCGTGCAGGCCATTGGCCTGAAGACCACGCGCATTCGCAGCCTGCAGGGCGAGCAGGTGGTGATGTCCAATACCGACCTGCTCAAGCAGACCATCAGCAACTACCGGCTGCTCGAACAGCGGCGCATCGTATTCGGCTTCGGCGTGACCTACGACACCACGGCCGAGCAGGCCGAGGCGATTCCGGGCATCGTGCGCCAGCTCGTCGAAGCGCAGCCGCAACTGCGCTTCGACCGGGCGCATTTCAAGGCTTTCGGAGCCAGCTCGCTGGACTACGAAGTGGTGTACATCGTCGAAGACCCGGCCTATGGCGTCTACATGGACCGGCAGCAGGCCGTCAACCTGGGGCTGATGCGCGAGCTCCGGGCCCGGGGAATCGAGTTCGCCTTCCCCACCCGGACGCTGCACATTGCCAGCGCGCCGCAGTCGGCCGCCGGCGCGGCAACGGCGGCCGCGCGCTGACGGGGGCCGGCGGCCGGCAATTCGTCAGTGCGCCTGCGACACCACGCGCGCCATCTCCAGGCATTTGTTCGAATAGCCCCATTCGTTGTCGTACCAGCTCACGACCTTCACGAAGTGGGCGTCGAGCGCAATGCCGGCGTCGGCGTCGAAGATCGAGGTGCGCGGGTCGCCGCGGAAGTCGGTGGCCACCACCTTGTCTTCGGTGTAGCCGAGAACGCCTTTGAGAGCGCCCTCGGACTGGGCCTTCATTTCGGCCTTGATCTCTTCGTAGCTGGCGGGCTTTTCGAGCTCCACGGTCAGGTCCACCACCGACACGTCGGAGGTGGGAACGCGAAACGCCATTCCGGTGAGCCTCTTGTTCAGCGCGGGAATCACCACGCCCACGGCCTTGGCGGCGCCGGTGCTCGACGGGATGATGTTTTCCAGAATGCCGCGACCGCCGCGCCAGTCCTTGTTCGAAGGGCCGTCAACGGTCTTTTGCGTGGCGGTGGCGGCGTGCACCGTGGTCATCAGGCCGCGCTTGATTCCCCATTTGTCGTGCAGCACCTTGGCCACGGGCGCGAGGCAGTTGGTGGTGCACGAGGCGTTGGAGACGATCGCCTGGCCGGCGTAGCTTGCGTGGTTCACGCCAAACACGAACATCGGGGTGTCGTCCTTGGAGGGGGCCGACAGAATGACCTTGTGGGCGCCCGCGTCCAGGTGCTTGCGCGCCGAGGCATGGTCCAGGAACAGGCCGGTGGATTCGATCACCACGGTGGCACCGACTTCACTCCAGCGCAGCTGGGCGGGGTCGCGCTCCTGCGTCAGGCGGATCTTGCGGCCGTTGACGATGAGGGTGTTGCCCTGGACCGAGACGGCGCCCTGAAAGCGCCCGTGCACCGAGTCGTATTGCAGCATGTACGCGAGGTAGTCGGGGTCGAGCAGGTCGTTGATTCCCACGACCTCGACGTCGTTGAAGTTCAGGATGGCGCAGCGCAGCACGTTGCGGCCGATGCGACCGAAGCCGTTGATACCGATTTTGATCGTCATGGCGTTTTCCCTGTCCAAAGTTGCTCTGCAAAAATCCACTGGCGGCGGCTTATTTGCGGCGCCCGCCGAGCACGGCGCGCACGGTGGCCGCGAGGTTTTCTTCGGTGAAGCCGAAATGCTTGAGCAGCGCAGGCGCGGGGGCCGATTCGCCGTAGCGGTCGATGCCCAGCACGGCCGCGCAGCCGTATTTCCACCAGCCGTCGGTGGCGCCCATTTCCACCGCCACGCGCGGCAGTCCGGCGGGCAGAACGGCTCTTTTGTAGCGCGTGTCCTGGCGGTCGAAGGCCGTGCTGCCGGGCATGGAGACCACGCGCACGGGGATTTTCCGGTCGGCCAGCAGGCGCTGCGCCTTCAGCGCCAACTGCACCTCGGAGCCGGTGGCAATGATCACGGCCACGGGTTTCTTTTTCAGGCCGACGTCGGCGGGTTCGCTCAGCACATAGGCGCCGCGGCTGATCTCGCCCAGGCTGCGCTTGGGCGCGTAGGGCAGGTTCTGGCGCGAGAGCAGCAGCGCGCTCGGCCGGTCCTCGTTGGACAGCGCCACGCTCCAGGCCACGGCGGTCTCCGCGGTGTCTGCGGGGCGCCAAACGTCGAGGTTGGGGATCAGCCGCAGGCTCGCGGCCTGCTCGATGGCCTGGTGCGTGGGACCGTCCTCGCCCAGGCCGATGGAGTCGTGCGTGAACACATGGATCACGCGCAGCCGCATCAGCGCGGCCATGCGGATGGCGTTGCGGCTGTAGTCGCTGAACGTGAGGAAGGTGCCGCCGTAGGGGATGAAGCCGCCATGCAGCGCAACGCCGTTCATGATGGCGGCCATGCCGAATTCGCGCACGCCGTAGTTGATGTGGCGCCCGCCGGTCTGCCCGCCGTCGCCGTCTTCGCGCCCGGTTTGCAGCACCTGGCCCTGCGGGTCAAAGCGCAGCGGGGGCGTGCTCCTGGTGTGCGTGAGGTTGGATCCGGTCAGGTCGGCGCTGCCGCCGAGCAGTTCCGGCAGCGCGGCGGTAAAGGCTTCGAGCGCCAGCTGGCTGGCCCTGCGGCTGGCCACGGTTTCGCCCTGCGTGTGCGCGGCGACCACGGTGTCCACGGCCAGTTGCGCGAAATGCGCCGGCAGGCGGCCCTGCATGCGGCGCTCGAACTCGGCGGCGAGTTCCGGGAAAGCCTTGCGGTAGGCGCCAAAGCGCTGCTTCCACGCGATTTCTGCGCTCTTGCCGCGGGCCTTGGCGTTCCAGTCGGCGTATACGTCCCGCGCAATCACGAATGGCGCGCTCGTCCAGCCCAGGGCTTCGCGGGTGAGCGCAATTTCTTCGGCGCCCAGCGGCTCGCCGTGCGCCTTGGCCGTGTTCGCGCGGTTCGGGCTGCCCTGGCCGATCTGCGTCTTGCACACGATGAGGCTGGGGCGCCCGGTCTGCTCTTTGGCTTGCGTGATCGCAGCTGCCACCTTGTCGGCGTCGTGGCCGTCGATGGGGCCGATCACGTTCCAGCCGCAGGCCGCAAAGCGCCCCGGGGTGTCGTCGGCAAACCAGGGCGCGACCTGGCCGTCGATCGAGATGCCGTTGTCGTCGTACAGCGCGATCAGCTTGTCGAGCCTCCAGGCGCCCGCGAGCGACACGGCCTCGTGGCTGATGCCTTCCATCAGGCAGCCGTCGCCCAGAAAGGCGTAGGTGTGGTGGTCCACCACGGTGTGGCCCGCGCGGTTGAACTCGCGCGCGAGCAGCTTTTCTGCGAGCGCAAAGCCCACGGCGTTGGCGATGCCCTGGCCCAGCGGGCCGGTGGTGGTTTCCACGCCGGGGGTGAGTCCCACCTCGGGGTGGCCCGGCGTCTTGCTGTGCAACTGGCGGAAGTTCTGCAACTCGGCCATCGGCAGCTCGTAGCCGCTCAGGTGCAGCAGCGCGTAGAGCAGCATCGATCCATGGCCGTTGCTCAGCACGAAGCGGTCGCGGTCGAACCAGCGGGGGTTCGCCGGGTTGTGCTTGAGGTGGCGGCCCCATAGCGCCACGGCCATGTCGGCCATGCCCATGGGGGCGCCGGGGTGGCCGCTGTTGGCGCGTTGGACGGCGTCCATGGCCAATGCGCGGATCGCATTCGCCATGCGTCGGGATTGCTGCTGGGGTTGCTGGGTAGGGGCCATGGGGTGGGAGCGGGGCAGGGGGGTCGGAGGGAGCCGGGGATTCTACCGGGGCGGCTGCGCCGGCCCGTGCAGCCGCCAGTGCCGGCGCCGATGACGCGCCCTCGCCATGGAACGCATGGCCTACTTGGTGCCAAAGATGCGGTCCCCCGCGTCGCCCAGCCCCGGCAGGATGTAGCCGTGGTCGTTGAGTTCGCGGTCGATCGCGGCCGTGAAGATGGGGACGTCGGGGTGGGCCTTGTGCAGTCTGTGAATGCCTTCGGGCGCGGCCAGCAGGCAGACGAACTTGATGGAGCGCGGATCGAGCCGCTTGATCCGGTCCACGCACGCGGCCGCCGAGTTGCCCGTGGCCAGCATGGGGTCGACGACGACGACGTCGCGCGCGTCCATCCCGGAGGGCATCTTGAAGTAGTACTCCACCGCTTGCAGCGTGGCCGGGTCGCGGTACAGGCCGACGTGGCCCACGCGGGCGCCGGGAACGACGTTGAGCATGCCGTCCAGAAAGCCGTTGCCCGCGCGCAGGATGGAAACGAACACCAGCTTCTTGCCGTCGATCACCTTGCCGGTCATGGCTTCCAGCGGGGTTTCGATCGGCATGTCCTGCAGCGGCATGTCGCGCGTGACTTCGTACGCCATGAGCGTGCTCAGCTCGCCCAGCAGGCGGCGAAAGCTGTTGCTGCTGGCGTCTTTCCTGCGCATCAGCGTGAGCTTGTGCTGGACCAGGGGATGGGTGACGACGGTGACGCGGTTCATCATGGGGGGCGCCTGCGAGGGATCGTCCACCGTTCACAGGCCCTGGCGCCGCACGGTGGAAGCGTCCTGACCGAACAGGATTTTTTTCGCCGCCTCGTCCATTGCGGGCGGGTTGTCAACGGTCCGGGCCTGGGCGTAGGCGCGCGCCGTGGCCGGGCGCGCGGCAATGGCTGCGAACCAGCGCGCGAGGTGCGGGAATTGGGCCAGGTCCTGGCGCTGGCGCGCATGCGGAACGACCCAGGGGTAGCAGGCCATGTCGGCAATGGAGTATTCCCCGGCGATGTATTCGCGCCCGTCGCTCAGGTGCTTGTCGAGGACGCCGTAGAGCCGGCCGGTTTCCTTGACGTAGCGCTCGATCGCGTACGCCATGGGCTCGGGCGCGTACTGCGCGAAAAAGTGGTTCTGGCCGGCCATGGGCCCCAGCCCCCCGACCTGCCAGAACAGCCATTGCAGCGCTGCGTTGCGGCCGCGCAGGTCGGGCGCGAGAAAGCGCCCGGACTTGTCTGCGAGGTACAGGAGGATCGCGCCCGACTCGAACAGCGGCAGCGGGGCGCCGCCGTCCGCCGGGGCGTGGTCCACGATGGCGGGGATGCGGTTGTTCGGCGCAATCTTCAGGAAGTCGGGCCGGAACTGCTCGCCCCGGCCGATGTTCACGGGGATGAGCCGGTAGGGCATTGCGGCCTCTTCGAGGAACAGGGTGATCTTGTGCCCGTTGGGCGTGCTCCAGTAGTACAGGTCGATCATGGTGGCTGCGTGCGATGCCCCCGGCGGGGGCGCTGCGTGGACTGTAGACCGAAATTACCGACCGTCACCGACCGCTCACCAAGGTCTTTCCCGCCCTGGTGGCGGCGTGCCTGGCCATCAGGAGCGGGGGCCGCATTTCGAGGGATTTTGTGGGAGGAGGCGGACGCGGGCAAAAGTAAAATCGCGCCCGGCAGGGATTCAATCAACGCAAAGGACTTCCCGTGGCAGGACACAGCAAATGGGCAAATATTCAGCACCGCAAGGGGCGGCAGGATGAGAAACGCGGCAAAGTCTGGACCCGCATTCTGCGTGAAGTCACCGTCGCCGCGCGCAGCGGCGGCGGCGACCCGTCTGCCAACCCCCGCCTGCGCCTGGCGATGGACAAGGCCCGGGCGGCGAACTTGCCTGCCGAGCGCATCAAATACAACATCGACAAGGCCACGGGCAATGCCGAAGGGCTGCACTACGAGGAAATCCGCTACGAAGGCTACGGCATCGGCGGCGCGGCCATCATCATCGACACCATGACCGACAACCGCGTGCGCACCGTCGCCGAAGTGCGCCACGCCTTCAGCAAGCACGGCGGCAGCATGGGCACGGAAGGCTCGGTGCGCTTCCAGTTCAAGCACTGCGGCCAGTTGATCTTCGCCCCCGGCAGCAGCGAGGACAGGGTGTTGGAGGTGGCGCTGGAGGCCGGCGCCGAGGACGTGGTCACGGGCGAGGACGGCGCCATCGAGGTGCTGACCGCGCCCGCCGACTTCGAAGCCGTGCGCAACGCGCTGCAGGCCGCGGGCCTGGCGCCCGCGCTCGCCGAGGTGACGATGCGCGCGGAAAACACCGTCGAACTCGAGGGCGAAGACGCCGCCCGGATGCAGAAACTGCTCGACGTTCTGGAGGACCTCGACGACGCCCAAGAGGTCTATCACAACGCTGCACTGTGAAGCGATGAAGATATTATGAAGATATGAAGAAAAAACCCCAACGATTCCTGCCCGGTGCGGATGGCCGGCCCGGTGTGGCACGCCGGAGGCGGGCATGAAAGTTCTCGTTCTCGGCAGCGGCGGCCGCGAGCACGCGATCGCCTGGAAACTGAGCCAGTCCCCCCGGCTCACCCGGGTGTACGTGGCGCCCGGCAACGGCGGAACGGCGCTGAACCCCAGGCTGGAAAACCTGGACCTCAGCGATATCCGCGAACTGCGCCAGTGGGCCCAGTCGGAAAAAATCACCCTCACCGTGGTGGGCCCCGAGGCCCCCCTGGCCGCCGGCGTCGTGGACGAGTTTCGTGCGCACGGCTTGCGCATCTTCGGCCCCAGCCAGGCCGCCGCGCAGTTGGAAAGCTCCAAAGTTTTCTCCAAAGCCTTCATGCTGCGCCACGGCATCCCCACGGCCAGCTACGACAGTTTCACCGACCCCGCTGCAGCCCACGCCTTCGTCGATCGCCTGGGCGCGCCCATCGTCGTCAAGGCCGACGGTCTGGCCGCGGGCAAGGGCGTGGTCGTGGCCATGACGCTGCACGAGGCCCACGCTGCGGTGGACTGCATGCTGCGCGACAAGCAGTACGGCGTGGCGCCCGGCGGCGCGCGCGTGGTGATCGAGGAATTCCTCGCCGGCGAGGAAGCCAGCTTCATCGTGCTGTGCGACGGCAAGCGCGCGCTGGCGCTGGCCACGAGCCAGGACCACAAGCGCCTCAAGGACGGCGACGAGGGCCCGAACACCGGCGGCATGGGCGCCTACTCGCCGGCCCCCGTGGTGACCGCCGACGTGCACGCCCGCGTCATGCGCGAGATCATCCTGCCCACCCTGCGCGGCATGGAAAAGGAGGGCATTCCGTACACCGGCTTCCTGTACGCGGGCCTGATGATGGACGCCAAGGGCCAACCCAGGACGCTGGAATTCAACTGCCGCCTGGGCGACCCCGAGACGCAGGCCATCCTGATGCGCCTGAAGAGCGATTTCTTCGAGCTGCTGAGCGCGGCGACCGATGGCCGGCTCGACCAGATGGAGCCCCAGTGGGACCGCCGCACCGCCCTGGGCGTGGTGCTGGCTGCGCACGGCTACCCCGAAGACCCGCGCCGGGGTGACATCATCACCGGCCTGCCGGCCGAGGCCGACGACGCCGTGGTGTTCCACGCGGGAACGACCCTCCGGGACGGCGCGCTCCATGTGGCGGGCGGCCGCGTGCTGTGCGTGACGGCGCTGGCCGACAACGTCCGGCAGGCGCAGCAGCGGGTCTACGAACTGGCGCGCGGCATCCACTTCGACGGCGCGCAGTACCGCCGCGACATCGGCTTCCGGGCCCTCAAGGGCTGATGGATCGACGGACCGATCGCCGCCAGATGATCGACGCACCACAATACCCCCCGACCCTGGACACGGCGCCCGCCGCGGCCCGCGTGCGCGGTTATTTGCAGGGCTTGCAGGCGCGCATCGCCGACGCGCTGGAGGCGCTGGAAGGCCCGGCCGGCGCGCGCTTGCTGAGCGACGCTTGGAGCAAGCCGCCCGGTGCGGCCCTGCAAGGCGACGGCGTCACCCGGATCATGGAAGAGGGCCTGGTGTTCGAACGCGCAGGCTGCGGCTTCAGCCACGTGCGCGGCGCGCGGCTGCCGCCCTCGGCCACCGAGCGCCGGCCCGAGCTCGCCGGTGCGCCGTTCGAGGCCATGGGCGTCTCGCTGGTGTTCCACCCGCGCAACCCCTACGTGCCCACGGTGCACATGAACGTGCGCATGCTCGCGGCGGGCCATCCCGGCCAGGCGCCGCTGCGCTGGTTCGGCGGCGGCATGGACCTCACGCCGTACTACGGCTTCGAGGAGGACGCGGTGCATTTCCACCGCTGCTGCCGCGCCGCGCTGGCGCCGTTTGGCGCCGACAAATACCCGCGCTTCAAGCAATGGTGCGATGAATACTTTCACCTGCGGCACCGCGGCGAGCAGCGCGGCGTGGGCGGCGTGTTCTTTGACGACTTCTCGGAACTGGGCTTCGAGCAGGGCCTGGCCATGACGCAGTCGGTGGGCGACGCCTTTCTGGCGGCGTACCTGCCCATCGTGGAAAGGCGCCGGGCCACGCCATTTGGCGCGCGCGAGCGCGACTTCCAGTTGTACCGCCGCGGCCGCTACGTCGAGTTCAACCTGGTGTGGGACCGGGGAACGCATTTCGGGCTCCAGTCTGGCGGGCGCACCGAGTCCATCCTGCTGTCCATGCCGCCCCTGGTGTCGTGGTCGTACCGCCGCCCGGACGCCGCCGACCCGGACGAGGAGGCGCTCACGCAGCGCTTCCTGCTGCCCCGGGACTGGCTCGCCGACGAGCCGGGATGAGCGGGCGCAGACACCCGCGCGGCATCGCATGGGACAACAACTTCCACTGGCCGTGCGCTGCGTTGCACGCTATATTGGCCCGACGCCTTCCCCCATTCCCCTTCCATATACCGCCTGATGACCACCCTGACCCCCTCGGAAACCGCTGCCAGAAAAACCGTAACCCGACTCCAGCGCGCCATCGTCGATGGCCTGGAGGACGTCAAGGCGCAAGACATCCGGGTCTTCAACACCGAGCATCTCTCGCCGCTGTTTGAACGGGTGATCGTGGCGTCGGGCCTGTCCAACCGCCAGACCAGGGCGCTGGCGGCCAGCGTGCGCGACGCGGTGCATGGAGCCGGTTTCGTGAAGCCGCGCGTCGAGGGCGAGGACAACGCCGAATGGATCATCGTGGACTGCGGCGCCGCCGTGGCGCACATCATGCAGCCCGCGATCCGCCAGTACTACCGCCTGGAAGAACTGTGGGGCGACACGCCGGTGCGCCTGAAACTCGGCGCGGCAAAGCCCGTCTCCGCGGCGGCCGCCGCCACCGATCAGGTGGGCAAGAAACCGGCAGCAAAGGCCGCTGCCGCGAAGACTGCCACCAAGGCCAAGGCCCCCGCCAAGAAGGCGGCCGCTGCAAGGCCCGCGGCAAAAGTCCCCGCAAGGCCGGCCCGCAAGTCGGTGGCCGTTGCGCGTGCCGGTGCGGCCAAGAAACCCGTGGCCCAAAAAGCGTCCGGCGTGCGGAAGCTCGCAGCCAAGGCCCCGGTGCGCAAGGGCTGAGGTCGCACCATGCTGCGCGACGTGGCGACTCGCGCGCACGCCCCCCGCCACCGGACGGCTCAGGCATGAGGCTGCTGATCGTCGCGGTCGGGCAGCGGGTTCCCGACTGGGCGCAAACGGCTTACGACGATTACGCCAAGCGGCTCCCGCCCGAACTCAGACTGGAACTGCGGGCCGTGAAGGCCGAGGCGCGCGGCTCCAGGACCTTGCAAACCATCTACGCCGCCGAGCGCAAACGCATCGAAGCGGCGCTGCCACGCGGCGCGCGCGTGGTCGCGCTGGACGAGCGCGGCACCGCGCTCAGCACCCTGGCCCTGGCCGAACGGCTGCGCGGCTGGCAACTGGGTGGAGCCGACGTGGCGCTGCTCATTGGCGGCCCCGACGGCCTGGAGCCAGCCCTGCGCGAGGCGGCGCACGAACGCATCCGCCTCTCGGACCTGACCCTCCCCCACGCCATGGTGCGGGTGCTGCTCGCCGAGCAGTTGTACCGTGCCTGGTCGCTGAACGCCGGGCACCCGTACCACCGCGAATAAAGCCTGTCTCCCGTGCCCCGATGCCGGGTCAGCCGTCAGCGCACCCGCGCAGGGCGGTAGCGATCGAGTATCTCGCGCTGCATCGGCGGCTCGTCACGAAACACCTTTGCCACGGCCTCGGTCATGGCGCTCCACACATGCGGTTGGGCGAGCACGGGCATCTCCTTGGCAAGCGCATGGCTCAGTTCGCCCTGGTTCTGCTCGATGGATCGCAAGAGCCGGTCCGCCTGCTGGTCGGGCATCTCGACGATCTCCTTGATGGCTTGCCGCGCCAGGCTCCATCTGCGGCAGCTCATGCCGCAGATGGAATTGCAGGTGCGCTGCCAAGTCCGGGGCCGGACGCATGGTCTCGGTCCAGGTCTCGATCCGGTACCCGGCGTCGCCCCGCGTTGCGCGCCGCCCCCCAATCTGGCTGAGCACCGGCAGCCGGGCCATGGACTCCACTTGGCAAGCAATGGCCAGCCACGCGGCGCCCACGGGGTCGGCGGGAAAATCCTTCACGGCGATGGCTCCTGTGCGCAAAATCGATTACGGGTGAACAAAAACGCTTCTGCTCGCGGCGTTTTGCTCAAAATCGATTATGAGCCCCCCGGTACCCTGCGCATGCGCGAAACCGTCCCGCGTTGGCTGCACACGGCCCGGCGTGGCCCTGGAATCAGCGAAGGGCGGGTTGCGGAAGCCGGATTCCCCAGCCGAAGGGATCGCCGTCTTCGATCAGCAGCGTGGCCTCGGCGCTCATGTGCGCACGGCCGCGCAGGGTGGGGACGACCCTGCCGCCGTGCAAGGTGTAGCTGGCCTCGAACTGGCTGCCGATGATGCCCGCCTGGCGCCACACTTCGCCGGGTTGCAGCCGGCCGTCAGCGGCCAGGCAGGCGATCTTGGCGCTGGTGCCGGTGCCGCAAGGGGATCGGTCGTAGGCCTGGCCAGGGCACAGAACGAAGTTGCGGCTGTCGGCCTGCGCGTCGTCGGCAAACAGTTCGATGTGGTCGATCGCGCCACCGTCGTCGCCGCGGATTCCCTGCGCCAGCAGCGCCTGCTGGATGGCGCAGCTGTAGCGGATCAGCGCCGGCAGGTTGTCGCTGGCCACGCGCTGGCCATGGTCGGACACCAGGAAGAACCAGTTGCCGCCCCAGGCCACGTCGCCCACCACGCTGCCGTGGCCGGGCACCTGCACCGCCAGTTCGCGGTGCAGGCGGTACGCGGGCACATTGCGCACGCTGACCGATCCGTCGCCGTGCAGCGTGGTGCGGACGGTGCCCACCGGCGTTTCGATTCCATGCTCGCCGGGAGCGATGCGGCCCAGGTAGGCGAGCGACGCCACCAAGCCGATGGTGCCGTGGCCGCACATGCCGAGGTAGCCGGTGTTGTTGAAGAAGATCACGCCGGCGGCGTTCGCCGGGTCCACGGGCGGGCAGAGCACGGCGCCCACGATGACCTCGTTGCCGCGCGGCTCCAGCACCGTCGCTGCGCGCCAGGCATCGTGCCGCTGCGCGAGCCGCGCGCGGCGCTCGGCCATGCTGCCGGCGCCCAGATCAGGAAAGCCGCCGAGCACGAGCCGCGTGGGTTCACCGCCGGTGTGTGAATCCAGGATCTGTATGCGCTGCACGTTCTGCGCCGAATCAATGGCTCTCCAGCGGCACGGGCATGGCGTTCCTGAAGGTCAGCACCGTGATCGGCGCCTGCTGAAGGTTGCCCTTGTCGTCGTAGCCATAGGTGGTTGCCACGCCCTGGTAGTTGGACTGGTACATCTTCGCGCCGACCTTGGCCGGCTCGATGGACTGGATCTTTTGCATGCTGTCGCCGATGAACAGCATCTGGTCGTAGAACGAGGCCGCGTAGACATCGGGATCTTGGTTGAAGCGCGCCTTGTACTTGGCCTTGAAGGACGGGCCGTTGGCGAGCTTGTCGAGCATCGATCCGCCCTGGGCGCAAATCACGGTGTCGTTCACCGCGTCACCGCCGAGCTTGCCGATTTCCGCGCTGCACAGGGTGTCGCCGCCGATCAGCTTGGCCGGCAGTCCCAGCTGCTTCATCTGGCGTGCCATGGGTGCGGCCTGCGGCGCGTAGCCGCCAAAAAAGATCGCCTGCGGCTGCTTGGCTTTGAGGCTGGTCAGGATGGCCATGAAATCGGTGGACTTGTCGGAGGTGAACTCCTGGCCGACCACGGTCAGCCCCTGTTTTTGGGCTTCCTTGGTGAACTGCTCGGCGACGCCCTGGCCGTAGGCAGTGCGGTCGTCGATCACGGCGACCTTGCTCAGCTTGAGCACCTTGGCCACGTAGATCGCCATGTTCGAGCCGATCTGGGAGTCTCCGGCCGTGATGCGAAACAGGTTCTTGTAGCCGTTCTCGGTGACCTTGGGGTTGGTCGCCACGGTCGAGAGCATGGCGCCGCCCTCGCTGTACACGCGCGACGCAGGAATCGCCACACCCGAGCAATACGGTCCCATGACGAACCGGACGCCGCTGTCGATCAGCTTTTGCGCGACGCTGACGCCGGTGCGGGCGTCGCATTGGTCGTCCTCGGACAGCAGCTCGAACTTCAGCGTCTTGCCCGTGACCATGATCTTCTTCGCATTCAGCTCTTCGATCGCCAGGCGCACGCCGTTCTCGTTGTCCCTGCCCGCGAACGCGTTCGGACCGGACAAGGGGCCGGTGTGGCCGATCTTGACGAGCAGTTCCTGCGCGTTCGCCGTTGCCGACAACAGCGCAGCCAGCGCCAGGGGAATCAGGAATCGGGATTTTTGTGTCATGGCAGACCTTTGCATGGAGGGAGGGAGTCGGGGGTGAAAAGGGCGGGTGCTCAGCGTCGGGCAGAAGATGGACCAGGTGTTGCCTCGCGTCAATCCGTGAATCCATGCATCAAGTTCGGGCGGACGGGTGCGTGCCCCGGATGCGTCCTGATGACCGCGTCGCGTTCGGCTTGGCTTGCGTCGATGGACCGGGCCGTGGGTCGATGGGTGCTGCGTAGCTGCTTTCAACCAACACCTTCGGGAACGTCTTCATCGATGGCCCGTCCATCGGGAATTGCGCTAGCCGCTCCCGCAGTAACGCGGACAGCAGCCGAGCCTGCAGCGCATCGCGAGGCCGTTTGACGGGATCCCGATCGGCTTGCATTGAGAGCCAGGATTTGAACAGCATGAATGCCCTGGGGTCGGGCACTTCCATCTCGAAGGGCGTGCCGTTGTCAGCCAATACGAACTGGCGCAGGCTGGGGGCCGAGAGCATCCACTTCATGTTGGGGATGTCTGCCGCGACGAAAGCATCCCGCGCGCCCAGGTTGTGTGGCTCGGACTTCCACGGGGGCGTGGGCGTTTGTCGAATCAAGTCCACCATGTAGCCATCCGCGTTGATGGCACGAAAGGGCTGCGTCGCGCTGATCTCGAAGCTCTTGTCCACGGTCTTGAGCACACCCAAAAAGCCCTCTGGCCCCATGTTCCGTGCCACGGCCTTCAAACGGAGCTTGTGCTTGAACAGCACGTCCATGTCCTGCGTGGCCGTCACGTCACTTTGCAGGCGCACACCGGCCAACGCTTCGTAGGCGTACAAGGCATTGGTGCCGATGATGAGCACGTTCCTGCCCATGAGCCCGTGTTCGCACAGCGCACGGCACACCCCCGCGAGCACCCGGGGCGCCGCACCCACGCGGAGCGCCCGCGCCATGCGCGTTTGCTCCTGGACGCGGGCATCCAGTGATACCAGGCGGTGCTCCAGCTCACTGCGTCGCTGACGGAAGCTGGAGTGCAACGCTTCGGTTTCTTCCGACCGGGGCCCAAGGGACTTGGCCGTGCCCTTGCTATCCAGGGTGCGGTAGAGGTACTGTTTGCCCGCAATGTGCTTCCAGTGCATCCCGCCCTTGTAGGGGTGCATTTTCTCCTGAGCGTCCCGGTGCGCCCGGTAGCCCTGCTCCGCATCCACGAAGGCTTTGGCTTGGTTGGGGGACAGGTCGGAGAACATGATTTATCCTTGATTCGCAATTCTATGGAATTTTCAAGGATAAAACGTTCCCCACGTGCAAGGACGCGCCAAGGCTTGGCGAGCCTCGTGTGGTATTGACGTGGCAGGCACAAGCACAGACGTGCATGCCGGATTCCACACGAAACGATGAGAGGCCGGTGGGACGGGGTGTTTTCCCTGATATGCGGCGCATGGGATTGACGGGTCGGACAGGGGCTGCGTAGACTCGCGGCCACGGTTTCCAGTGCCGCACATCGCGCACTCGGCAACCAGCGGCAACAATGCCGCGCTACAACATGCGAGGCTATGCAGCCCCCGAACTTGCGCTACCGCGCCGGTCCGGGGGCTTTTTGTTTTTTGGAGAGCAAGATGAACCCCCTTCCGCGTGGCAAGGCTGCGCAAGGCATGCATGGCCCCATGGTGGCCTGCGTGCAGATGGCGCCCCGCATCGGGCAAAAACGCGAGAATCTTGCGCGCTCGATCCGGTGCATCGAGGAGGCGGCAAGAAACGGTGCGTCCCTGGTGGTGCTTCCGGAACTGAGCAACACGGGTTACGTGTTTTCCGACCGCCAGGAGGCCCATGCGTTGGCGGAGGAACTCCCGCACGGTGAGAGCGCGCAGGCGTGGGCGGATGCAGCGCAGCGTCTTGGTGTCTGCATCGTTGCCGGGATCGCCGAGCGCGAAGCGCAGCAACTCTACAACTGCGCGATTTTCCTCGACCCCTCGGGAGTCATCGGCAAATACCGCAAGCTCCATCTCTGGAACCACGAAAGCCGCTTTTTCACGCCAGGCCAACTGTGCGTGCCGGTCTTTGATACGCCGGTGGGACGCATCTCGCTCGCCATCTGCTACGACGGGTGGTTTCCCGAGGTGTTCCGGCTGGCCGCCATACAAGGTGCCGACATCGTCTGCGTGCCGACGAACTGGGTTCCGATGCCGCAAGCGCAGGGGCTGCCGGTGATGGCCGCGATCCTCACGATGGCAGCCGCGCATTGCAACGGCCTGATGGTCGCCTGCGCCAACCGGATCGGCACGGAGCGTGGGCAAGCCTTCATTGGCCAGAGTCTGATCGTTGGCAGCGACGGATGGCCGCTGGCCGGCCCTGCGAGCCAAGACCAGGAGGAAATCCTGTACGCGGCGATCGATCTGCCGCAGATCCGGTCTGGCCGCATGTTCAACGCATTCAACCATGTGCTGCGCGACCGGCGCACGGATGTCTACGCCGCCATGCCGGGAACCGGCAAATCCAACCCTCTGTAAAGGAAATTCCATGACTTCGTTCAAATCGCATATCGTCATCGGCGCCGTCGCCGTCGCACTGGCTGCGGCGGTGCAGGCTGCGGACCCCGTCAGGATCGGCGTTGCCGTCGGCCTGTCGGGCGCCAACAGCGTTGTCGCGCCGGCTGTCGTGCAGTCATCGCAGCTTGCCGTCGAGGAGATCAACGCCGCTGGCGGCATCCTGGGGCGCAAGGTACAGCTTGAAATCGTCGACGATGCATCCGGCGCCGTCGGCGCGCAGAAAGCCTACGACACGCTGGTTTTCCAGAAGAATGTGGATGCCATCATCTCGATGGAAACCAGTGCCGCGCGCAATGCGGCGCTGCCCATCGTCGCCCGTGGCAAGAAGCCCTTCATCTACACCTCGTTCCATGAGGGCCGCTCGTGCAGTCCCTGGATGTACGTCAACGGCTGGGTACCCGAACAACAGGTTGCGCCGATGGTGGACTATTTCCGGGAAAGCAAGGGCGCCAAGACCTTCTATCTGATCGGCAACGACTATGCCTTTGGTCGTGGCATGCTCGGCTTCACCAAGAAGTACATCGAACAGCGCGGCGGCCAGGTGATCGGCGAGGAATACCTGCCCATCGACGGCACGGACTGGACGCCGATTCTCTCGAAGATCCGCTCGGCGCGTCCTGATGCGCTGCTCAGTGCCACCGCTGGCGGCGCGCCCAATGTGGCCCTGGCCAAGCAGATCAAAGGCGCCGGTTTGAGCCTGCCTTACGGCAACCTCGCGATCGATGAAGGCACTGCCAGGAACATGGGTGACGTGGCCACGGGCATCCATCTGTCCGGCTCCTATCTGAGCAGCATCGGTACGCCCGAGAACGAGAAGTTTCTTGCGGCGATGCACAAGCGCTTCGGCAACGACTTGAAGGTGCCGAACGAACTGTCCGAGCCGCAATACGAAGCCTTCTTCCTGTACAAGGCCGCGGTCGAAAAAGCTGGCTCCACCGACCCCGCGCAGGTCATCAGGGCGCTCGGCCAAGTGTCCTTTCTGGGGCCGCGTGGTGAGGTCCGCATGGACAAGAGCCGCCACACCACGTTGGCGATGCGCCTGGGTCAAATCCAGGCCGATGGCTCGGTCAAGATTTTGCAGACTTTCCCCGGTGTCGATCCCGGAGCGCAGTGCCCGAACATCAAGTAAGGGCTCGCAATATGCTGGCCGATGGACGTGAATGGAGACCGTGATGGTTCTGGCCTTGGACGTTCTCACTACGGCGGCCGTGCTGTTCATCGTGACCGCGGGGCTGATGGTGATCTTCGGCGTGATGAAGATCGTCAACTTTGCGCACGGCGCACTGCTGACGCTGGGCGGCTACGCGAGCTTCGTGGTCACGCAACAAAAGTGCGATCCCTGGCTCAGCCTGCCTCTTGCACTTGCCGTCGGTGTCGCTGTCGGCATGTGCGTCGAACGGGTGATCGTGCGCCCGCTGTACCAGCGCCCGCTGGACGCGATTCTCGCCACCTGGGGGCTGGCGATCGTCATCAGTCAGAGCATCGTGATGGTGTTCGGCAGGCAGGCACAGTTCGTCGCAACACCGTTGCAGGGGGTTTTTTTCTCCGTCGCTGGCACGGACTACTCTGCCTACCGGCTGCTGCTGATCCCGGTCGCGCTGCTTGTGTGCGCGCTGCTGACGGCGCTGCTGTCGGGAACGCGCTTTGGTGTGAAGACCCGTGCGGTGATCATGAACGAGGACCTCGCGCGCGGGCTCGGTATTCATTCCGACCGGATCCGCTTCCTGACCTTCAGTTTGGGCGCTGCACTCGGATCCCTGGCCGGCGCGCTGCTCACACCGCTGTCCAGCGTTGATCCCGACATGGGGCTGCCCTATCTGATCAATGCCTTCATGCTGGTCATGGTGTCCGGTCATTCGATGCCCGGTTTGCTGATGACCTGCCTGGCATTTGGCGCCTGCCAGGTACTGGTCAGCACTTTCATCAATCCGGTCCTGGGGGGACTGACCATCCCCGTGCTGGCCGCGCTCACGCTGCGCGTCCGTCCGAAGGGGTTCTCTCTTGGTTAAAGCTAAAGCCCATGCACCGGGAGTGCTGGTGGTCGTTGGGTTGGCGGGCCTGCTGGTCGTCGCCGGCCCGGCGCTGTTTGGCACCTATCTGCTGAACGTGCTGATCCAGGCCTTCTTCTTTGCCATGGTCGCGGTGACTGTGGACATTCTCTGGGGCTACACGGGCTATCTGACATTCGGGCAGTCCGCCTTCTTCGGTATCGGTGCCTACGCGGCCGGCCTGGTCTTCACGCATGGCGGGTCTTCTCCGGGCCATGTGGTGCTGGCCTTGTCGGCTGCGGTCGCCGCAGCCGCTGCCGTCGCAGCGCTGCTCGGCTGGCTGTCGTTCTATCGGGGTGCCTCGCCGTTCTTCGCGACCGTGATGTCGCTGGTGCTGCCGATCGTGCTCAGCCAGCTCATCCTGTCCGGCGGCGCATGGACCGGATCGAGTTCGGGACTGACGGGCTATCAGAGTTTCGACCTGTCGTTGGACGCCTGGTACCGGATCGCCGGCATGGGCCTGCTGCTGATCTCGACGCTGGCCTGGTTCTTCGTGCAAAGCGATGCGGGCCGGGTGCTGGTGGCGATTCGCGATAACGAATCGCGCTGCGCGTACCTGGGCATCCATACCTTGCGCGTGAAGATCGTCCTGCTGGTTGCGGCGGCGATCGTCGCCGGCATCGCGGGCTTTGGCTATGGCTCGTTCAGTGGTGTCGTGGCGCCGGAGTTGAGCGGCTTCGTCCTGGGTACGCAGTTGATCATCTGGGTCGCGCTTGGGGGCCGCGGGACCCTGTGGGGTCCGGTCGTTGGCGCATTGCTGATCAACGTGGCGACGGCCTACCTGAGCGCGAGCCTGCCGTTTGCCTGGCAGCTGATTCTGGGGACTGCGTTCGTTGCGGTCATCGTCTTGCTCCCGCAGGGTTTGGTGCCGCTGCTGCTGCGGCCATTCAAGCCACTGCGCGCACTGGTTGCCAGCGACATGCCGCCGGTCCTGGTCGAGCGCGCTCCCCGTGCACCGCCGCAGGCAGCCTCTGTTCCCGCGCTGCACATGCAAGGGGTCGCAAAGCACTTTGGCAGCCTCAAGGTGCTGCAGGGCATTGATCTGCATGCCGACGCCGGCGAGCTGCTGGGTCTGATCGGTCCGAACGGTGCAGGCAAGACAACGTTGATGCGCTGCATCAGTGACGGAGGCGAACGGTGCGCAGGAACCGTGGTGTTGTGTGGCAACGACGTCGGGCAGTTGCCGCCCGAGCGCTGCGTGCATTTCGGATTGGGTCGCAAGTTCCAGAATGCCCCTATTTTTGACTCGCTGACGGTCGCGCAATGCCTGCGCATTGCCACAACGATCATCGAACGGCCATCGCTGATCCGGCGCGCACGCACGCTGGGCTTGCCGCCGTATGCGTTGGACGTGGTGCGCACCACGGGCCTTGACCAGAAGCTCGATACCGTGGCGAAGGACCTCTCGCACGGCGCGCAGCAGGCGCTGGAACTGGTGATGGTGCTGGCCCTCGAGCCCCGCATCGTGCTGCTCGACGAACCGACAGCGGGGTTGACCAGGACCGAACGCACACAGATTGGCAGCGTGCTGGTCGCACTGGCGCACCGGTATCGGCTGTGCTGTGTGCTGGTCGAACACGATCTCGATTTCGTGAAAGAGGTTGCCACCCGCATCGTCGTACTGCACCAGGGGGGCATCGTGATGCAGGGCAGCTTCGACGAAGTCGTCGATTCGGAACTGGTCAAAACGATTTATGCGGGCACCGCGCAGGCAGACGCACCATGAGTCCGATGGCACTGTGCTTGCAGGACGTAAGCAGCGGCTACCAGGCGGCGCTGGTGCTGCGCAACCTGTCGATGGCGCTTGCCCAGGGTGAGGCCCTGGCCCTGCTGGGCAAGAACGGCATGGGCAAGACCACCTTGCTCAAGACCATCATGGGCTACCTGCCCAAGCAGACCGGTCGGATTCAGATGGGCGGACAAGACATCACCCGCCTTGCACCGCACCGGATCGCGCGGGCCGGCATGGCCTACGCTGCGCAAGAGCACGCACTGTTTCAGGATCTGTCGGTGCGCGACAACCTGTGCCTGGGCCTGCCCAAGGCATCCGTCTTCGACGAGCGCTTCGCCGGCATCGCAGCGGTTTTTCCGGTGTTCAAGAGCCGTTTGAAACAGTGCGCGGGAACGCTCTCCGGTGGCGAACAAAAGATGCTGCTGGTTGCGCGCGCGCTGATGATGCGCCCGGCGATCATGCTGCTCGATGAAATCACGGAAGGTTTGCAACCCTCGGTCATCGCGCGCCTGGCCGAGGCCCTGCTATGGGAGCGCAGCCAGCACGGGACGACGATGCTGCTGATCGAACAGCATGTTCCGTTTGCGTTGCAAGTCGCCGATCGCTTCGAGGTCTTGAAGCAGGGCGAAATCATCGATGGCGGCGACACGAAGGATGCAGTGGCTGCGCGCACCATCTTCAGCCACCTGCGCATCTGAGGACCGAGTGCGCTGGTCTTTTCGACCGATGGAGGATTCAGATGAATGCCAACCCTTCTTGCACGCCCGAGCTTGGTTGGCGCATCGGTGTGCTGTTCTCGCGCGCAGGGATCACGCAAGCGACCGAGACGGAGCATTTCTACGGAACCGTGCTCGCGATCGAGGAGATCAATGCAGCGGGAGGCGTTGCCGGCCGACCGCTCGACCCTGTGGTCCATGACCCCAAGGGAGACGCCAACGAATACCGCAAACTGGCACAGCATCTGCTGCGCGAAGACGACGTCAGCGTGATCTTTGGTTGCTCCACGTCGTCGAGCCGAAAAGCCGTGCTGCCCGTGATCGAGCGCAACAACGCGCTGCTGTGGTACAGCTCGATCCATGAAGGCTTCGAGTATTCGCCAAACGTCATTTATACCGGCGCGGTGCCCAACCAGAACAGCATGCAGTTGGCAGCCTGGCTGTTGCGCCACCGCGGACGCCGCTTCTTTCTGGTCGGTGCCGACTACATTTATCCGCGCGAATCGAACCGCATCATGCGCGACATGGTGCAAGAGCATGGCGGCGAAATCGTTGCCGAGGTTTACCTGCCGAGCGACGCAGGACCGGCAGATCTGGAGTCCGTGGTGCAAGACATCGAGGGGGTCAAACCGGACGTGGTGTTTTCGACGCTCATTGGCCGCGCGGCGCGGGCGTTCTACACGCTCTACCGCGAGCATGGGATCGACCCCGCCCGGATTCCGATCGCGAGTCTGACGATGACCGAATACGAAACGCGGATGATCGGCCCCGCGCTCTGCGGCGGTCATATCGTTGCCGCAAGCTACGTGAACACGCTGGACAATGACAGCAACCGGCGCTTTCTGGCGTCGTGGCGCACCCGGTTCGGAGCCCTGCCGGCGAGCATGTGGTCCGAGATGGCCTACAACCAAGTGCATCTGTTTGCCCTGGCGCTTGCCCGGGCGCGCACCCTGGATACTGAAAAGCTGGTGGCGGCGGTTCATGCCGTGGAATTCGACTCGCCCGAAGGGCTGCTGCGCATCGACCCGGGAAACAACCATGCCATCCTGACCCCCCCGCATCGCGGTCTGCCGACCCGATGGCGCATTCGACGTGGTGTGGGAAAGCCGCAGTCCGATCAAGCCCGACCCCTACCTGACGGCGTACGGGTTTTCCGATTTCTGGATCGAGGGGGAGGCCGCATGAACACGGCCACGCGCCGCCTGTTTGACGACCTGCGCATGCTGCGCGTCACCGTGGTCCACCCGCCCGGTGACGACCGCTGCATCCTTGAAGCGCAGCTGCGGCGGATTGGCTGCCCGGTCCGCGCCATCTGGCCCTTGCCGGCCGAGTTGCCGGGAGATTGCGACGTGGTTTTCTTTCTCGTCGGACCGGAACTGCGCGGCTGCGCAAGCTGGTCCGCGGCAGACACCGAAGCCACGCTGATTGCACTGTCCGACTATGAAAACCCGACAGCCCTGAAACTGCTCCTGGACACCCAGGCGCATGGCGTCATCACCAAACCGTACCGCTCTACCGGGGTTCTGAACACGCTGGTGCTTGCGCGCGCGTGCAGCGGCTACCAGCAGCGCTTACAGAACAAGATCGGCAAGCTCGAAGAGGCGCTCAAGGCGCGACGGACCATCGAGAAGGCCATCCGCATCCTGATGCAGGCCCAGGGCCTGAGCGACAACGAGGCGTACGAGCATATGCGCTCGCGGGCGACCAGCCTGCGCATTGCCGTGGGCGAGGTCGCCACCATGGTCATCCATGCGCATGAGACCATGGACAAGCTGGGTCTGGGGAAGAGTGGATCATCAACCTGCGCTTGAAGAAAAAAACCGCCCTTGGGCGGTTTTTTTCTTCCTTGCCGGCAGCGCACCCGTTACAAACGGCGAACGGCGGCTGCCGTTCGGGCTGTGTGCCTGAAGCGGGTCAGGCGGCCAGGGCCAGGGTTTTCACCTTGGCAGACAAGCGGCTCTTGTCGCGCGCCGCCTTGTTTTTGTGGAAGATTCCCTTGTCGGCCACGGAGTCAACCACGGACTGCATCTTCGCGAACAGTTCGCTGGCCTTGCTCTTGTCGCCCGCCAGAACCGCCTTTTCGACGTTCTTGACAGCGGTGCGGTATCTGGACCGCAGGGAGGTGTTGGCGGCGTTGATTTTGACGTCCTGGCGGACGCGCTTGCGGCCCGACGCCAGGCGCGGGTTTTTCTTTTTTGGTTTGGCAGATGCCATGGTTCGTTTCCTTCGAGTCTGTGGATGATGCCGGCAAAGCCCGCAATTGTAGTTCAGACCGGGGGGTGACGAAGTGCCCAATGGGGTGCGGATTGGATCGATCGATCCGGTCAAATGTCGGCCAGGACGCGCAGATGCGCCTCCACGCTGCGTGCCAGCGCGCCCAGCGCGTAGCCGCCCTCCAGGCACGAGACGATGCGACCCTTGGCGTGCCGGCACGCCACCTCCTTCACGCGCGCGGTGATCCAGGCGTAGTCCTGCTCGTTCAGGCCGAGTTGGCCCAGGTCGTCCTCGCGGTGGCCGTCAAAGCCCGCGCTCACGAAGAGCATCTCGGGCTGGAAGGCTTCGAGCCGGGGCAGCCACAGGGTCTTGACGATCTCGCGGATCTCCATGCCGCGCGTGTAAGCGGGTACCGGCACGTTCAGCATATTGGGCGCCGGATCGCGGTCGCCGCTGTAGGGGTAGAAGGGGTGCTGAAAAATTCCGACCATCAGCGCCCGGGGGTCTCCCGCCAGGATGTCCTCGGTGCCGTTGCCGTGGTGCACGTCGAAATCGACCACCGCCACGCGCTGTAGCCGGTAGCGTTGCAGCGCGTATCGGGCGGCCACGGCCAGGTTGTTGAGCAGGCAAAAGCCCATGGACTTGCTGCGGCAGGCGTGGTGGCCCGGGGGGCGCACGGCGCAAAAGGCGTTCTCGATCTCGCCCGCGAGCACTGCGTCGGTGGCCGCCAACGCGGCCCCGGCGGCGCGCAGGGCGGCCTTCCAGCTGTGGACGTTGAGGGCGGTGTCGGGGTCGATCTGCGCGTAGTCGGGGCCGCCGGCGGCGCGCTCTTCGCTCAGCCGCTCGGACATGCCGCGCAGCGCCGCCACATGCATGCGGTCGTGCGCCAGTTCGATGTCGCTGAGCGACGCCTCGGGCGCCTCGTAGTGCACCAGCGCGTCGGCCACGCCGGTGATCAGCAAACGGTCCTCGATCGCGGCGAGCCGTTGCGGGCACTCCGGGTGGCCCGGGCCCATCTCGTGCTTGGTGCAATCTTGGTGGGTGAAATAGCCCGTCCTGCCCACAATCGGTCCCCGTAGTGGATGTTTTTCGGATAACGTCAGGCTATGCACGCACAGCACAAGATCCAATCGCTTCTGGATCAGCTTAACACGGTGATCGTGGGCAAAAAGGCCCAGGTGCAGGACTGCGTGGCCTGCCTGCTGGCGGGTGGCCATCTGCTCATCGAAGACCTGCCGGGCGTGGGCAAGACCACGCTGGCGCACGCGTTGTCGCACACTTTTGGCCTGCAGTTCGCGCGCGTGCAGTTCACGGCCGACCTGATGCCCAGCGACCTGACGGGCGTTTCGGTGTACGAACGCGGCAAGCAGTCCTTCGTGTTCCACCCGGGTCCGGTGTTTGCCCAGGTGCTGCTGGCCGACGAAATCAACCGTGCCAGCCCGAAGACGCAGAGCGCGCTGCTCGAAGCCATGGAGGAGAAGCAGGTGTCGGTGGAGGGCGAGACCCGTGCCCTGCCGCAGCCCTTTTTCGTGATCGCCACCCAGAACCCGCACGACCAGCTGGGCACGTTTGCGCTGCCCGAGTCGCAGTTGGACCGTTTTCTGATGCGCATCTCCATCGGCTACCCCGACCGTGCGGCCGAGCGCACGCTGCTCGCCGGCGCCGACCGGCGCGACATGGTTGCGCGCCTGCTGCCGCTGCTCTCGGGAGAGGACCTGGCCGAGTTGCAGCGCCAGGTGCAGGCCGTGCACACGGCCGAGCCGCTGCTCGACTACGTGCAGGACCTGATCGCGGCCACCCGCTCGGGCCGCTGGTTCCTGCAGGGGCTGTCCCCGCGCGCCGGAATCGCGCTGCTGCGCGCGGCCAAGGCGCAGGCGCTGATCAGCGGGCGCGACTACGCAGCGCCCGACGATGTGCAGGCCGTGCTGCCGCAGACCATCGCCCACCGCCTGGTGCCCGTGGGCGACGCCGGGCGCGGCGCGCTCGAGCAGGTGCGCGCCATGCTCGAAGCCGTGGTCCTGCGCTGAGTCCCGGGTCCATGGCAAGCATGGAAACGCCCGCTCCGGGTGGCCGGTCGCCGGTGGGCCTTGCCGCCCGCGCCATCCTCGCCCGACTCGACCCCCTGGCGCCGCTGCGCCAGCGCTTTCAGCGCTGGTGGCAGGCGCGGCTGCCGCTCTGCGACACCCTGCTGCTCACGCAGCGCAACGTCTACATCCTGCCCACCGGCGCGGGCTGGATGCTGGCGCTGACGCTGAGCCTGCTGCTCGTCGCGTCGATCAACTTCCAGCTCAACCTGGGCTACCTGTTCACCTTTTTGCTCGCCGGCAGCGCCGTCGCGGGAATGTACGTCTGCCACGCGAACCTGCGTGGAATCATCCTGCATCTGAAAGCCCCGGAGGCGCATTTCCTGGGCAGCAGCAGCACCATCGAAGTGCAGCTGTCGAGCGCGCGCAGTTCGCCGCGCCATGGCATCGCGCTGTGCGTGCATGGCGCGCACCGGGCAGACCTGCATTGGGCCTGGACCGACGTTCCGGCGCAGGGCCAGGCCCGCGTGCAGGTGTCCTTCCGGCCCACGCACCGCGGCCTGCACCGCCTGCCCCCATTGATGGCCGAGACGCGCTTTCCGTTTGGCAGCTTTCGCGTCTGGGCCTATTGGCGCCCTGCGGCGCAGGTGTTGGTATACCCGGCGCCCGAAATGCCGGCGCCGCCCCTGCCCCCCGGCGAACCGCGCGCGGACGGCAACGCGCCCGCGCAAGGCGTTGGAGAATTCGATGGCGTGCGCGCCTACCGGCGTGGCGACGCGCTCAAGCTCGTGGTGTGGAAGAAGGCCGCAAGAACGCTGGCCAGCGGCAGCGACGAACTCGTCAGCCGCGACGCCCAGCAGGCCCAACGGCACGTGCTCTGGCTCGACCCGGCGCGCGCCGCGCTGCCCGACCCCGAGGCCCGCATCGCGCGCCTGACCGCCTGGGTGCTGCAGGCCGACCGGCTGGGCCTGAGCTACGGCCTGCGCCTGCCCGGCGTGGAAATCGCTCCCGACGCGGGCGCCGCGCACCGCAGGCGCTGCCTGGAGGCCCTGGCGCTGTGCTGAAGAACTGAGGGCCGGTCAACTCCCGCCCGCGCAGAATCCGTAGGGCCCCGCGTACTCGCCGACGACGCAGGCATGCGACACCAGCCGGCCCGCATGCCATTGGTGCAACTGGTAGCCGGGGGGCTCGAGCACGAAGCGCTCCGGCGCGTTCGCGCGCAGGTCCAGCGTCAGCTGGTACGCGGGGCTGGGGCAGGTAGACGCGAGCGTGCCCCCGAAGCGGCACTGGATGGAACGGTGCAGATGGCCGCACAGCACACGCTCGACGTGCGGGTACTTTCCGAGAATCCTCTCCAGCACGTCGGCGCCTTCGAGCCCGAGCGTGTCCATATAGGGAATTCCCGTGGCAAACGGCGGGTGGTGCATGGCGATGACCGTGGGGCGCGGGTCCTGCGCCAGTTGCGCGTCCAGCCAGGCCAGCCTTGGGCCGCACAACTGCCCACGCCCTTCCATCGGGACGACGGTATCCAGCGCCAGCAGCCGCAGGGGCCCCAGGTCCACGGCGTACTGCAGGAATTCGCCGGTCTGCCCGAAATAGCCAAAGCGCGGGCCGGTAAATGCCTGGCGCAGCGCAGCGCGTTCGTCATGGTTTCCGGGCAGGAGGTACATCGGCATCGTCAGCGGCGCGAGCAGTTCGCGCAGCAAGGCGTACTCCCCGGGGTCGCCATGGTCGGCCAAGTCCCCCGTCAGCAGGACCAGGTCGGGGCGCGGATCCTGGCGCAGGACGTCGGCAACGCATGCCGCAAGCATGCCCGCCGTGTCGACGATGCCGTAGGCCGGCCTGCCGCTGGCCTGGACATGCGTGTCGGAGATTTGGGCGATCAACATGGGGACTCTTTCCGGATGGGGTCTGCTGCGGTGCGGGACAGGCCCGCGGGCAGAGTCTCGCGCAACTGCGTGCTTGGCCGCAAGCAGGTGGTCCAGGAAAAGCCCGGGGTTTGTGTTGATGTTTGTCACATCAAAGACATCAGCTTACACTGCTTGGCGCAGGTCTTTGCGCAGCGGTCAAGTGAACACGCCCGCCGTGGTCGGAGACCTCAACCCACTGATGTATCGTTTTTCTCAAGGAACAAAACCATGAAAACCCAATTGGCACTCGCGGTGGCCGGAGCAATCCTGCTCACGGCCTGCGGCAGCAAGACGGACGTGAGCGAAAAGAACTTTGGCGCAGCCATCAAGCAGTATCTCGAAAAGAAAGGTGAGCTTTGCCTGGGCCTGGGAGAGGTGGAGTGGCCAGTCGATGTGTCGGAAGATAGTTGGAAAGCGCAAAAGGACGATCCGACCAGCACGGTAAGGAAAATGGAAGCCTTGGCCGCTGTTGATCTGGTATCAGGAACCGATGCCGAAATCGATGAGGTTATCTGGGGCATGAGACCTACGGGTCGCAAACTCATGGGGAAGCGCTATGCGTTGACTGATGCAGGAAAAAAATTCTACCGGAAGCAGGGGGGCGACATTTGCTACGGAAACTTGGCGCTCGACAAAATAGTGAAATGGGAAGGACCCATGAAACTGGGTGACTACCAGGAAGCCGGTGTGACGTTCCTGTACGAAATCGACGATTTGGCGGGTTGGGCAAAGAAATCCGAAATTCAGACCGCATTCCCCAAGGTCGGCGCAGTCATTGAAGGAGCCGAGAAAAAAGAACAGAAACACCAGGTCAAGCTGACAAGCCTGGGTTGGGAAGCTATAGGGCTGGACTAAGGGGTCGCTGGTCGGTGCCTGGGCAAGAAGCGCCGCAGGATGGGACGACGCGAGCGATGTTTCTCGGGCCTCGCGCCGATTCCTGCCAACCCCCTCAGTGATGCCCGCCGTGTCGACGATGCCGTAGGCCGGCCTGCTGTTGGCCTGGACTCAAGCGGACGCGCCCGCCGTGGTCGGAGACCTCAAACCCACTGATGTATCGTTTTTCTCAAGGAACAGAACCATGAAAACCCACTTGGCATTCGCGGTGGCCGGAGCAATCCTGCTCACGGCCTGCGGCAGCAAGACTGACGTGAACGAAAAGAACTTTGGCGCAGCCATGAAGCAGTATTTCGAAAAGAAAGGTGAGCTTTGCCTGGGCCTGAGAAAGTGGCCAGCCGATGTGTCGCAAGAGGATTTGAAAGCGCAGAAGGACGATCCGACCAACATGGCGGGAAAAATGGAAGCCTTGGTCGCTGTTGGTCTGGTGTCAGGAACCGATACCGAAATCGATCAGCTTCACTGGGCCAGCAACAAACCGACGGGTCGCAAACTCATGGTGAAGCGCTATGCGTTGACCGATGCAGGAAAAAAATTCCACCGGGAATGGGAGCGGGATCAGGAGCAGGTGAGCGACATTTGCTACGGAAACTTGGCGCTCGACAAAATAGTGAAATGGGAAGGGCCCATGAAACGGGGTGACTACCAGGAAGCCCGTGTGACGTACCTGTACGAAATCGACGATTTGGCGAGTTGGGCAAAGAAATCCGAAATTCAGACCGCATTTCCCCAGGTCGGAAAAATCATTGGAGGAGCCGAGAAAAAAGAACAGAAACACCAGGTCAAGCTGACAAGCCTGGGCTGGGAGGCTAAAGGGCTGGACTGAGGGGCCGCTGGTCGGTGCCTGGGCAAGAAGCGCCGCAGGATGGGACGACGCGAGCGATGTTTCGCGGGCCTTGCGCCAATTTCTGCCAGTTTCCTCCGTTATCCCCCTGACTTCGGAGCGTGTGCCACACTGCCGACCTCAGGGCTTGAACGAACCGATTCGCAAAGGATGAAGATGCAAGATACCGCAAGCCATGCGCAGCTGCGGGCGCGCGTTCTGGACTGGCTCGCTGGCCAGGGGCCGGCAATGCAGGCCTTGTTGCGCAAAGTGGTCGATATCGACAGCGGCAGCCGCGACGAAGCGGGTGTTGGCGCCGTGGCGAGCGCATTGCGCGAGCGGCTTGAGGCGGCCGGTGTGGCGGTGCAATGCGAGCCCGTTCCCGGCTATGGCGTGCTGCTGCATGGCCAGGTTCCCGGGGCCGGCGAGGGCGCCCCGATCCTGCTCATGGGGCATATGGACACGGTGTACCCGGCGGGCACTGCGGCGCGGCGTCCTTTTCGGGTGGAGGGCGATCGCGCATACGGCCCCGGCGTGGCCGACATGAAGTCGGGCCTGGTGATGAACGTGTTCGTCGCCGAAGCCTTCGCGCGCTGCGGGGGGCTGAAGACGCCCTTGCAACTGCTTTTTTCGTGCGATGAAGAGATCGGCTCGCAGGCCACACGCGAGCGCATCATGGCCAAGGCGCGCGGTGCACGGGCGGTGTTCAACGCCGAGCCGGGCCGCGTGAGCGGCAACCTCGTGACCAGTCGCAAGGGCTCCATGGTCGTGGAGTTCGAGATCGAAGGGGTCGCCGCGCACGCGGGAATCAACCCCGCAGCGGGCGCCAGCGCGATCGACGCGTTGGCGCGCAAGATTCTTGCGCTGCATGCGTTCACCGACCCCGCCACGGGAACCACCGCGAATGTGGGCGTGGTGCAGGGCGGAGTCGTGCCGAACATGGTCGCGCCGCATGCCCGGGCCGAACTGGACCTGCGCTTTACCTCGGACACCGACCCGGACCTGCTGCTTGCGCGGGTGCGCGCCGTCGTCGAGGAGCCGTCGCTGCCGCACACCCGGGGGCGCATCACTGCGGCGCGCCGCACCTTGCCCATGCGGCCCACGCCCGAGCCCCTGCTCGCGCTCTACCAGCGCGGCGCGAAGTCGCTGGGCTTCGAGGTGCAGGGCGAGTTCACCGGAGGCGCGGCCGACAGCGGCCTGACGGCCTCCGTCGGGGCGCCCACCCTGTGCGCAACCGGCCCCGTGGGCGGGCACGCGCACACTGAGCGCGAGTACTGCGAGCTGGCCACCTGCGTGCCCCGTGCCCAGGCCGTGGCGCTGGCCATCCTGGACCACCCCTGATTCCCGGGGCGCTTCCGATCCGCCGGAACCAGCCCTTGCGCGAATGCGAGAATCCTGCGCATGCGCGCCGCACCCCACACGCTGAGAATCACCCGCCCCGACGACTGGCACCTGCATCTGCGCGACGGCGAGCCCCTGCGCAGCGTCGTTGCGCACAGCGCCGCCCAGTTCGCGCGCGCGATCATCATGCCCAACCTGCGGCCCCCCGTGACCACGGCGCAGCAGGCGCTGGACTACCGGCAGCGCATTCTGTCGGCCGTTCCCGCTGGCCTGCGCTTCGAGCCGCTGATGACGCTGTACCTCACCGACGAGCTGCCGCCCGACGAGATCGGGCGCGCCAAGGCGGCCGGCGTGCTCGCCGCCAAGCTTTACCCCGCGGGGGCCACCACCCACAGCGACGCGGGCGTGACCGATTTGCGCAAGATCCGCAAGACGCTCGAAGCCATGCAGAGGGCCGGAATGCTGTTGCTGGTGCATGGCGAGGTGACCGGCAGCGACGTGGACCTGTTCGACCGCGAGGCCGTGTTCATCGAACAGCAACTCATCCCGCTGCGCCGCGACTTTCCCGAGCTCAAGATCGTCTTCGAGCACATCACCACCCGGGACGCCGCCGACTATGTGCAGCAGGCCGACCGCTTCACGGCCGCCACCATCACGGCGCACCACCTGCTGTACAACCGCAACGCCATTTTTTCCATGGGCCTGCGCCCGCACTACTACTGCCTGCCCGTTCTCAAGCGCGAAACGCACCGGCTGGCCTTGGTGCGCGCCGCCACCAGCGGCTCCGACAGGTTCTTTCTGGGCACCGACAGTGCGCCGCACCCCGCGCACCTGAAGGAGCATGCGACGGGCTGCGCCGGCTGCTACACCGCGCACGCTGCGATCGAGATGTACGCCGAGGCCTTCGACAACGCGGCTGCGCTCGACCGGCTCGAAGGCTTTGCCAGCTTCCATGGCCCCGACTTCTACGGCCTGCCGCGCAACACCGGCAGCATCACCCTGCGCCGCGAGTCCTGGACGCCCCCGCAGCGCTTTGCGTTTGGCCAGGCAGAGCTCAAGCCGCTGCGTGCGGGGGAGTCCCTGCCGTGGCGGCTGGTTCCGGCAGACGGCACGACGTCCCTGGAAGTTGGCGGCGACGAACCGGCGCGCTGATGCCGGAGCGCGCAGTTCGCCCGCCGCCCGGCTGGTGTGCAGCCGCCGCGCCTCAGGCTGTTCCCTGCGCCGCGATCCAATGCGCCACCGCCGCAACGCGCGCGCGGTGAATCCGCTTGCCGACCTGCGGGCCGCTCGCGCCCTGCGCCGTTGCCTGCGCTGCGATGTCGCTGGTGGCCACGGATTGCACGGTGGCGAGCACGGCGGCAAGCCGCGCCCGCTGCGGGTACGCCGACTCCTCGAATCCGAGCCGCCCGCGCGCATCGCATTCGCAGGCCAGCAGGACGTCGGCAAAGCGCCCGGGCTTGCGGATCGCGTCGCAGCGTTCGAGCAGGCGCACCAGCGCCGCGGCCGAGAGTTCGCCGCTGCGGTGGACGTGGCCGTGCTCGCGCGCCACCGTGTCGGCGGTCGCGTGGCAATCCACGGGAACACGCAAGCGCTTGGCAAGGCCTTTGAGCAGCTCGGCGCTGCGCACTTCATGGCCGATATGGCGCGGCAGCAGGTCGGCCGGGGTGTTGCCCTTGCCCAGATCGTGCGCCAGGCAGGCAAAGCGCACGCTCAGCGGCGCCTGTAGTTGCGCGGACATGTCGAGCACCAGCATCAGGTGCACGCCGGTATCGACCTCGGGGTGGTATTCGGCGCGCTGGGGAACGCCCCACAGGCGCGCCACCTCGGGCAGCAGCACCTGGAGCGCGCCGCACGCGCGCAGCACCTCGAACATGCGCGACGGTTTTTCCTGCATCAGCCCGCGCGCCAGTTCCTGCCATACGCGCTCGGCGACCAGGTGTTGCATCTCGCCGTGCGCCACCATCTCGCGCATGAGCTGCATCGTCCCGGGCGCCACGCTGAAATCCGGCAAGCACGCCGCAAAGCGGGCCACGCGCAGGATGCGCACCGGGTCTTCGCGAAAGGCATCGCTGACATGGCGCAGCACCCTGGCCGCGATGTCCCGGGCGCCATGGTGCGGGTCGAAAAGTTCTGCAAGGCCCGAATCCGCGGTGCGCATGGCCATCGCATTCATCGTCAGATCGCGGCGCGAGAGGTCTTCCTCAAGCGTCACGTCGGGCGCGCTGTGCACCACGAAGCCCCGGTAGCCGCTTCCGCTCTTGCGCTCGGTGCGCGCGAGTGCGTATTCCTCGCGCGTCTCGGGGTGCAGAAAGACGGGGAAATCGCGCCCCACCGGCAGATAGCCGTGCGCCAGCATCTGCCCGGGCGTGGCGCCCACCACCACCCAGTCGTGGTCGTGCACGGGGCGTCCGAGCAAGCGGTCGCGCACTGCGCCCCCGACCATGTAGATCTGCATGCGGGCTGGCTCAGGGTGTGCGCAGGGGACGCGGGGGGCGGCTCATGCGGTCGCTGCGCCCAGCAGCATGCCGGGTCGCCAATCAGCGCCGCGCAGAAAGTCGGCCGCATCCAGCCGCTTGCCGCCGGCGCGTTGCAGGGCCGTCAGGCGCAGGACCGTGCCCTGCGCGCAGGCCACGGCGACCCCCGCGCCATCGACAGCCAGAATCAGACCCGGGCGCAGATCGGCCGCGCAGCCCTTGGCATCGATTGCCGCGCCCCAGACCTTGATGGTTTCGCCGTGGCACCCGGTGCTGGCGCCGGGAAACGGGTCAAACGCCCGGATGCGCCGGCCGATCACCGCCGCGGGCAGCGACCAGTCGATGGGGCTTTCGGATTTCTCGATCCTGCGCGCGTAGCTGACGCCCTCGGCCGGCTGCGCCTGTGCTTGCAGGCGCGCGCGCGCGGCCATTTCCAGCGCCTGCACGATGAGGCGGCCGCCCAGTGCTGCGAGCCGGTCATGGAGCGTGCTCGCGGTGTCCGCAGGGGCGATGGCCAGGCGTTCGCTCAGCAGCATGGCGCCGGTGTCGAGGCCGGCGTCCATCTGCATGATGGTCACGCCGGTTTCCGTATCCCCGGCCTCGATGGCGCGCTGTATGGGCGCCGCGCCGCGCCAGCGGGGCAGCAGGCTGGCGTGGATGTTCAGGCAGCCGAGCGCGGGCAGGTCCAGCACCCACTGCGGCAGGATCAGTCCGTAGGCCGCGACCACCAGCACGTCGGCGCGTGCGGCGCGCAGGGCGTCGCGCGCGGCTGCGGCGTCGTCGGGATATTTGCCGTCCAGGCGCAGGCCGCGCGGTTGCGCCACGGCGATGCCATGCTCCAGCGCGTATTGCTTGGCGGCCGAGGCTTGCAACTTCAGGCCCCGGCCCGCGGGCCGGTCCGGCTGGGTGAGCACGAGCGCAACGTCAGAACCCGCGTCCAGCAGGTGCTGCAGCGCGACGCGGGCAAACCCGGGCGTTCCGGCAAAGGCGAGTCTCATGCGCAGCGATTCTCCGGGGCTGCGCGCGGGGGCCGGGGATGTCTCCTGACCGGCGCCAGCACGGGTTTCATGCGCGCGCCTCCCGCTGGAGTTTGAGCATCCGGGTCTTGATGCGGCCGCGCTTGAGGGGCGAGAGGTATTGCACGAACAATTTGCCCACCAGATGGTCCATCTCGTGCTGGATGCACACGGCCAGCAGGCCGTCGGCTTCGATGACGCGCGACGCACCCCGGGCGTCGAGCGCGCGCACGTGCACGGCGACGAAACGCTCGACACCGTCGTAGATTCCGGGAACCGACAGGCAGCCTTCGCTGTTGAGGTGTTTTTCCTCGCTGGTCCAGATGATTTCCGGATTGATGAGCACCTGGGGCTGGTCGTGCTCCTCGGACACGTCGAAGACCAGCAGCCGTTCGTGCACGTCCACCTGGGTCGCCGCAAGGCCGACACCCTGGGCGTCGTACATGGTCTCCAGCATGTCGTCGGCCAGCGTGCGAATGCGCTCATCTACAGCTTGTACGGGACGGGCGATGGTGTGCAGCCGGGGGTCGGGGTAGCAAAGAATGGGAAGAAGGGCCATGGTTGCCAAGGAAAAGCTGTCGCTATTTTCGCCACTTTTGCGCGCCGTCGCCGCGCGGCGGCTGAATAATCGTTGCCCAATCCGGGGCGCGAGCAGAAAATCGCGCCTGGTTTGCAATAAATATCTTTCCAATCGTCCGCACGGCGCAATGCCGTGGGGGCGCTTTGGCCTTGGCGTGGAGGGGCTTTCACCTATGCAGCAGAACATGAGGATGAGGAACAGCATGGCGGCACCCGGCAGCGTGCGGCACGCCGTCCTGGGCGCGGTCGCCATTCTTGGCGCAGCCCTGCTGCCCATGCCGGCCCCGGCGCAGACTCCCCCCGTCTCGAGCGGGCAGCGCGCCACGGCGCAGCAGGTTGCGGAGCGCGGCGTGGCACTTTCGGAACTGACGCCGGATGCGCCCGACAGCTACGCCGTCAAGCGCGGGGACACGCTCTGGGGACTTGCGGCAACGTTCCTCAAACACCCCTGGCGCTGGCCCGAACTCTGGGGCATGAACCTCAAGGCGATTCCGAATCCGCACCAGATTTTCCCGGGCCAGACGCTGTACCTGGAAAAGGACGGTGGCTACGCACGCCTGCAAGCCGGCCGCGCCGGCGAGCCCGAAACCGTGCGCCTGTCCCCGCAGGTGCGCAGCGAGCGCAAGGCGAACAACGCCCTGCCGACGCTCAAGCCGCACCTGATTGAACCCTTCCTGGTCGAGCCCATGGTGATCGATGCGCAGGTCCTGCAAAAAGCCCCGCGCGTCGTGGCATCGACCGAGGGGCGCGTGCTGATGGGCAGTGGCGACCGGGTCTACGCGCGCGGCGACGCGACCGCGCCGCTGCTCAACCAGGTCGGCGCGCCGCGCCACTACCGCGTGTTCCGCGACGCCGTCGCACTCAAGGACCCGGTCACCGCCGAGATACTGGGCTATGAGGCCCAATATCTCGGCAAGGCGGAGCTGGTGCGCGGCGAGTTCCTGGAGAAAACCCCGGACGGCAAGGGCGGCGACACCGCGGAGTACGTTCCCGCGACGATCGTGTTGTCCGAAACCAAGGGGGACATACAGGCCGGCGATCGCCTCTGGTCTGCGCCCGTCCAGGGCTTTACGAGCTACACCCCGCGTGCGCCGGATGGCGAAGTGGACGCGCGCGTGGTGTCCATCTACGGCAACGCTGCCCTGGCGTATGCCGCGCAGAACCAGGTGGTGACGATCAACCGAGGCACGCAGAACGGCATCGAGCCGGGTCACGTGCTGAGTCTGCTGAGCATGGGCGAGCGCGTCCGGGACGCCACCGACAAGGACAAGCCGATGATCAAGCTGCCCAGCGAGGTAAATGGCACGGCCATGGTGTTTCGCACCTTCGATCGTGTGTCGTACGCGCTGATCCTGGAAATCCGCAGCGCCGTGCGCGTCGGCGACCGCCTCGTGAGTCCCCGGTAGTTCGCCGCGGGAGCAAACCCCACGGAGCGCAGGCGCTCGACCCCGGTCCTGAATCCCATGGAACGCGACGAACTGGCTGCCTGGTTGCATTTGACGCTCGCTCCCGGTGTCGGCAACAGCACCGCGCGGCGCCTGCTGGCGCGCTTTGGTCCGCCGCAGGAGATCCTGCGCCAGCCCCTGTCGGCGCTGCGCGAATGCGTGACGCAGGCGCAGGCGCAGGCCCTGTGCGCGCCCCCGCCCAAGTGGCAGGCGCAGTGGAAGACAAGCTGCGCGTGGCTGCGCGGCACCGATGCGCAAGGGTCCGCACGCACCATCATTACCCTGGGAGACGCGCGCTACCCGCAGGCGCTGCTCGACACGCAGGACCCGCCGCTGCTGCTGTACCTCATGGGGCCGCAGCGGCTGCTCGCGCAGCGCCCCTTTCCCGTCGAGCGCTGCCTGGCGGTCGTGGGCAGCCGCAACCCCACGCCGCAGGGCGCAGAAAACGCGCGACTCTTTTCCCGCGCCTTGCATGGCGCGGGACTGAGCATCGTCTCCGGTCTGGCGCTGGGGGTGGACGCTGCCGCGCATGAGGGCGCGCTCGACGCCGCAATCGACGGCGCAGACTTTGCCGCGACGATTGCCGTGCTGGGCAGCGGGCTGGACCACGTGTATCCGCGCAAGAACCTGGGCCTTGCGCAGCGCATCGCGGCCCGGGGCCTGCTCGTGAGCGAGTACCCGCTGGGCACGCCGCCGCTGGCGGTGAATTTCCCGAAACGCAACCGCATCATCTCCGGTCTGTGCCAGGGAACGCTGGTGGTCGAGGCCGCAGCCGCGTCCGGCTCGTTGATCACGGCCAGGCTCGCGGCCGAGCAGGGGCGCGAGGTGTTTGCGATTCCGGGATCGATTCATGCGCCCCAGTCGCGCGGCTGCCATGCGCTGATACGCCAGGGGGCGAAGCTGGTGGAGAGCGCGCAGGACGTGCTGGAGGAACTGCGGATCCCCGCCACCACGCCGACGACCGCCGCTGCGCCGACGGGTGCTGCGCAGGCTGCGGACAGCCCCCTGCTGCAGGCCCTGGGTTTTGACCCCCAGAGTGTCGATGCCCTCGTGGCGCGCACCGGAATGGACGCTGCCGCGCTGCAGGTGGCGCTGCTGGAACTGGAGCTTGCCGGCCACGTGGCACGCCTGCCGGGTGGGCTGTTCCAGCGCCTTGGTCGGGGCTGAGAAGCGGACCCTCGGGGGGCAGCGCAAGCGCCACCGGGCGGTCGATTCCTTGGGGCTGCTGCTGGCCATGGCTGGCAGAAGCATGAATCAAAGTAATCGATCGTTGAAATAATACCATTTTCCTTCATGGGTATTCCGGCCTACGATCCTGCCATTCGTAATCTCGAAATCATCGAAAAGGCAGTCCATGGTCCGTACACACAATCTCGGTTTTCCCCGCATCGGCGCCAAGCGCGAGCTCAAGTTCGCGCTCGAGTCGTACTGGAGCGGGGCGGCGTCACGCGACGAGCTCAAGGCAATCGGCGCGCAACTGCGCCAGCGCCATTGGCAGCACCAGGCCGATCTGGATCTGGTGCCGGTCGGCGATTTCGCGTTCTACGACCAGGTGCTGGACATGAGCTTCACCGTGGGAAACCTGCCCGAGCGCGTGCAGGGCTTCCATGGCGACGCGCTGGACAACTACTTTCGGGTAGCGCGCGGCCGCTCGGCCCGGAATGCCGAAGAACACGGCGCATGCTGCGGGGGGGTCGCCGCTGGCGAGATGACCAAGTGGTTCGACACCAACTACCACTACATCGTGCCGGAGTTCAGCGCGCAGACCGAGTTCACGCTCGACGCTTCGCGCCTGCTGGAGCAACTGGCGCAAGCCAGGGCCCAGGGAATCAACGCCAAGCCGGTGATCGTCGGGCCGGTGACCTACCTGGCCATTGGCAAGGCCAAGGACGGGTCGGAGCGGCTCGCGCTGCTTGCGCGCCTGTTGCCGGTATACGCCGAGCTGCTTGACACGCTCGCCGCGCAAGGCGTGGAGTGGGTGCAGATCGACGAGCCACTGCTGGTCACCGAACTGGACGCGGATTGGCGACACGCCTTCAACACGGCCTACCACCAGCTCAAGAGCAGCCGCGTCAAGCTGCTGTTGGGCACGTACTTCGGCCAGTTGCTGGAGAACCAGTACCTGGTCGCCAACCTGCCGGTGGCGGGCCTGCATATCGACGCGATCAACGGGCGCGACGACGTGCTGCCGCTGCTGAACCTGCTGCCGGCGCACAAGGTCCTGTCGTTGGGGGTGATCGACGGCCGCAACATTTGGAAGACCGACCTCGACGCCGTGCTCGACTGGGTCGAGCCAATCGCTGCGAAGCTTGGCGACAGGCTGTGGATTGCGCCCTCTTGCTCGCTGCTGCATGTCCCCGTTGACTTGGACAGCGAGCAAGCGCTCGACCCGGAAATCAAATCCTGGCTGGCCTATGCATTGCAGAAGCTCGATGAGCTGAAGCTGCTGGCGACGGCGCTGAATCAGGGACGCGACGCGGTCCAGGACGCGTTGGCGGCGCATCGGCAGGCGATCGCGGCGCGCCGCGCTTCGCCGCGTGTCCACAATCGGGCGGTCGAGGTGGCGATCGCCCGACTGGACGCGAAAAAACTGGGCGCGCGCAAGAGCGGCTACGCGCAGCGTGCGCCCTTGCAGGCAGCGCGGCTGCAGCTGCCGCTCTTGCCGACGACCACCATTGGATCGTTCCCGCAGACGGACGAGATTCGCCAGGCGCGCAGCCAGTTCAAGGCCGGCACGCTCGACGAGGCCGGCTACAAGCGCGCGATGCAAGCGCAGATCGCCCGCAGCGTGCGCGAGCAGGAAGCACTCGGGCTGGACGTGCTCGTGCACGGGGAAGCCGAACGCAACGACATGGTCGAGTACTTCGGCGAGCAACTCGCGGGCTGCGCTCTGAGCCAGTTCGGCTGGGTGCAGTCCTACGGTTCGCGCTGCGTGAAGCCGCCGGTCCTGTTCGGCGACATTACCCGTCCGAAGGCCATGACGGTCGAATGGATCGGGTACGCGCAGTCGCTGACGAGCAAGCCGATGAAGGGCATGCTGACCGGTCCGGTCACGATCCTGAACTGGTCGTTCGTGCGCGACGACCAGCCGCGCTCGGTATCGTGCAAGCAGCTGGCCCTGGCGATCCGCGGAGAGGTGCAGGACCTGGAGGCGGCGGGCGTGCGCGTGATCCAGATCGACGAGGCCGCGTTGCGCGAGGGCCTGCCGCTGCGCAAGGCGCAGTGGCCGACGTATCTGGACTGGGCCGTCGAGTCCTTTCGCATCGCCGCCAACGGCGTGGATGACGCGACGCAGATCCACACCCACATGTGCTATTCGGAGTTCAACGACATCATCGCGTCGATCGCCGCGATGGACGCCGACGTGATCACCATCGAGACCTCGCGCTCGGATATGGAACTGCTCGACGCGTTCGAGCATTTCAAATACCCGAACGGGATTGGCCCCGGTATCTACGACATCCACTCGCCGAACATTCCAACCCGGGAGCACATCGTGCAACGGATGCAGAAGGCGGCCGAGCGCATTCCACTCGGGCGGCTCTGGATCAACCCGGACTGCGGCCTGAAAACACGCCAATGGGCGGAAGTGATCCCCGCGCTGGCGAATATGGTCGAGGCCGCCAAGACCCTGCGCGCCACCGCGTGAGCGGGAGGCTTCTTCGCGGCCGGCCCCCGGCCCCCGGCCGCTATGCAGCGCTGCTGGCCAGTTCCTTGCGGGCATCGCGGATCACGCTCGCGCCGCCGCTGATGGCCAATCCGGCCATGATCGCGGCCACCACCAGGTCGGGCCAGGCGGTGCCGGTGCCGAGCACGCCCAAGGCGGCGCCGAGCACGGCCAGGTTGCCCAGCGCGTCGTTGCGGGTGCACAGCCACACGCCGCGCATGTTCGCGTCACCCTCGCGCCAGGCGTACAGCAGCACGGCCACGCCCAGGTTCGCGGCCAGCGCGAGCAGGCCCACGCTGCCCATGGTGAAGGGCTCGGGCGGGATGGCCTGCCATAGGCCCCAGAGCACACGGCCAATCACGAAGACGCCAAACCCGAGCATGCTCGCCCCCTTGAGGAGTGCCGCGCGGGCGCGCCAGGCCAGCGCCATGGACAGCACCCACAGCGACAGGCCGTAGTTCGCGGCGTCGCCCAGAAAGTCGATGGCGTCGCCGAGCAGCGCGGCCGATCCCGAGCGCAGGCCCGCGCCCAGTTCGAGCGCGAACATCGCGGCGTTGACGATCAGTGCGATCCACAGGATGCGCCGGTAGCGCGGGTCGACGTTGGCGCTGGCGTGGGCATGGGCGCCATGGTGGTGTTGACAATGGGCTGACATGGTGTGGTCCTCCAGACAGGCTCGAAGCAAGCGATGCCTGATTGAAAATCATGGAGTCACTCCAATGTCAAGCCAGGGCACCGGGGAGGGGCGCGGTGGCCCGCGCAGCGGGGAGTGCTCCGGGGCTATTGATAATGGGGGGCTATGTCTTCTGCTGACCTGTTTTCGTCCGCGTCCTTGCGCACCCCGCTGCATATCGAATTTCCGCCATCGCTGCCGGTGTCTGGCCGGCGCGAGGAGATCATGGCGGCGATGGCGCAGCACCAGGTCGTGATCGTCTGCGGCGAGACCGGCTCGGGCAAGACCACGCAGCTGCCCAAGATCGCGCTGGCGCTGGGCCGTGGCCGGTGCAACGCAGCACCGGGTCAGAGGGGCCAACTCATAGGCCACACCCAGCCGCGGCGCCTCGCGGCGAGCAGCGTGGCCAAGCGCATTGCCGAGGAACTGCAAACCCCGCTGGGCGCGGTGGTGGGTTTCAAGGTGCGCTTCCAGGACCGCCTCTCGCGCGAGGCCTCGGTGAAGCTGATGACCGACGGCATCTTGCTGGCCGAGACGCAGACCGACCCCTTGCTGCGCGCCTACGACACCTTGATCATCGACGAGGCGCACGAGCGCAGCCTGAACATCGATTTTCTGCTCGGCTACCTGCGCCAGATCCTGCCGCGCCGGCCGGATCTGAAGCTCATCGTGACCTCGGCGACCATCGACGCCGACCGCTTCGCCCGGCATTTTGCGTCGGGCAGCGCCATGGGTCCGGCGCCCATCGTCCAGGTCTCGGGCCGCAGCTTTCCGGTGGAGCAGCGCTGGCGCCCGTTCGAGGAAACGCGCGAGTACGGCCTGCACGAGGCGATTGCCGAAGCGGTGGACGCGCTTTGGCAGGGAAATCCCTCCCCGTCCGGCGACATCCTGGTCTTTCTGCCCGGCGAGCGCGAAATCCGCGAGGCCGCCGAGCATTTGCGCGCGCATCTGTCGCACCAGCCGGTGCTGCGCAACGCCGAGGTGCTGCCGCTGTTTGCCCGCCTGTCGCAGGCCGAGCAGGAGCGCATTTTTGACAGCCACAGCGGCCGGCGCATCGTGCTGGCGACGAATGTGGCCGAGACCTCGCTCACCGTGCCCGGAATCCGCTACGTGATCGATACCGGGACGGCGCGTGTCAAGCGCTACAGTTTTCGCAGCAAGGTCGAGCAACTGCTGGTCGAGCCCATCAGCCAGGCGGCGGCGAACCAGCGCGCGGGGCGTTGCGGGCGCGTGGCCGACGGCATCTGCATCCGCCTGTACGACGAGGCGGACTTCAACGGCCGCCCGCGCTTTACCGACCCGGAAATTCTGCGCAGTTCGCTGGCCGGCGTGATCCTGCGCATGAAGGCGCTGCGCCTGGGCGACGTGGCGCAGTTTCCGTTCATCGACGCGCCCTCGGGCCGCGCGGTGGCCGACGGCTACCAGCTGCTGTCCGAACTCGGTGCGGTGGACGACGCACACGAACTCACGCCCATGGGCGTGGAGCTGTCGCGCCTGCCGCTGGACCCGCGCGTGGGCCGCATGATCGTCGAGGGGCGCGAGCGCCAGGCGCTCCACGAGGTGCTGGTGATTGCCAGTGCGCTGAGCGTGCAGGACGTGCGCGAGCGGCCCATCGACGCGCAGCAGCAGGCCGACCAGGCGCACGCCAAGTTCGACGACGAGAAGAGCGAATTCAGCGGCTACCTGAAGCTGTGGAAATGGCTCGATGAGGCCCGCGGTGGCGCACCGAGCCTGCCGTCGGCGCGCGTGCAAAGGGCCATGGCGCTGCGCAAGGCGCCCGCGCAGGCCATCTTGCCGGTGGCGCGGCGCGCCGCTGCTGCCGCGCCGCCGCCCGAGCAGGCCCCGGCGCCCACGCACAAGCTCAGCCACCGGCAGTACGAGCAATTGCTGCGGCAGAACTTCATCAGCGTCCGCCGCCTGCGCGAGTGGCGCGACATTCATAGCCAGCTGCTCACGGTGGTGACCGAGCACCAGTGGCCGATGAACACCCGGCCCGCGAGCTACGAGCAATTGCATCTGGCCATGCTGGCCGGGCTGCTGGGCAACGTCGGCGTGAAGAACGACGCGGAGGACTGGTACCTGGGCGCGCGCGCAATCCGCTTCCACAGGCACCCGGGCGCGCACCTGTCGCGCAAGCCGGGCCGCTGGATCGTCGCGGCCGAACTGGTCGAGACCACGCGCCTGTATGGCCGGGGCATTGCCGCGATCGAGCCGCAGTGGCTGGAACAGGTGGGCGGGCATCTGCTCAGAAAGCAGCTGCTCGACCCGCATTGGGAGAAGAAGGCCGCCGAGGTGGCGGCGCTGGAGCGCGCCACGCTCTACGGCATCGTGGTCTACAGCGGCCGCCGCGTGAACTATGGCCGGGTCGATCCGCAGGCCGCGCGCGAGATCTTCATCCGCGAAGCCCTGGTGGGCGGCCACTGGGAGACCCCGCTGCCCTTTCTGGCCGCGAACCAGAAGCTCATTGCCAAGGTGCAGGAGATGGAGCACAAATCGCGCCGCCAGGATGTGCTGGTGGACGAGGAACTCATCTACGCCTTCTACGACCAGCAACTGCCGCCCGATGTCTGCAACGGCCACGGCTTCGAGTCCTGGTACCGCCAGGAGAGCAAGAAGCAGCCCGGCCTGCTCCAGCTCACGCGCGAAGAGCTCATGCGCCACGAGGCCGCGGGAATCACCGGCAACGCCTTTCCCCGGGTCGTGCGCCTGGGCGGCGTGGACTGCGGCGCGAGCTACCTGCACGAGCCCGGCGACCTGCGCGACGGCATCACCGTGAGCGTGCCGCTGTTCGTGCTCAACCAGGTCAGCGATGCGCGCTGCGAGTGGCTCGTTCCCGGCATGCTCCGGGACAAGATCCAGGCGCTGCTCAAGAGCCTGCCGCAGCGCCCGCGCAGCCGCTTCGTCCCGCTGCCCGAGGCGGCCACGCGCCTGGCCGCCCTGCTGGGCGCGCCCGAGCGCTTTGGCACCGGCAGCCTGATCGACATGCTGCTCGCGCAGGTGCGCCAGGAGACCTCGCTCGACGTGAAGCGCGCCGACTTCAAGCTCGACATGCTCAGCGCGCACCTGTTCATGAACTTTCGCGTGGTTGACGAGCACGGCCGCCAGCTGGGCCTGGGCCGCAACCTCGCTGCGCTCCAGGCCGAGTGGGGCGTTCAGGCGCGCGGCGCGTTCCAGGCGCTGGCGGGGCTCAAGCTGGGCCAGGCAGCGGCCCCGCGCGCACTGCAGCCGCAGGGGGAAGTGCCGCGCAGCAGTGCGCCGGCAAGCAGCGCAGGGCCCGCACCGGCCCCCGCGGACCCGTGCTACCGCGCCTGGACCTTTGGCGCGCTGCCCGAGATCATGGAGATCAAAAAGGGCGGTCAGACGCTGATCGGCTTTCCCGCGCTCATCGCCGGCGACGACTTTGTCCGCATCGAGGTCTTCGACGAGCCGCAGGCGGCCGCAGCCAAGCACCGCGCGGGACTGCGCCGCCTGTTCGCGCTGCAGATCCGGGACGCGCTCAGGCAGCTCGAAAAAAACCTCCCCGACCTGCAGAAAATGGCCGTGGCCTACATGCCGCTGGGCACGCAGGAGGCGCTGCGTGCCCAGATCATCGACGTGGCGCTGGAGCGCGCCTTCCTGTGCGAGCCGCTGCCCGCCGACGCGCCCGCTTTCGAGCGCCGGGTGCAAGAAGGCCGCAGCCGCCTGGCGCTGATTGCCAACGAGGTGGCGCGCCTGGCGGCCGCCATCCTCAGCGAATACGCCACCGCCGCGCGCAAGATCAGGGACAGCCGAAACGCCGCCGCGCAGGACGCGCAGCAGCAGTTGCAGCGCCTGATGCCGGAGAACTTCCTGACCGCCACGCCCTGGGCGCAGTTGGCGCATTGCGCGCGCTACCTGCGCGCCATCACGCTGCGGCTCGACAAGTACCGCGCCGACCCGGCGCGCGACGCCGCCCGGCTCGCCGAACTGCGCCCGCAGGAGCAGCGCTACTGGCGCCTGGTGGACGCGCGCAAGGGCGCCGTGGACGCGCGCATGCAGGAACTGCGCTGGCTGCTCGAAGAACTGCGCGTGAGCTTTTTCGCGCAGGAGCTGCGCACGCCGCAGCCGGTGAGCGTGAAGCGGCTCGACAAGCTGTGGGCGCAGGTCAATGGCTGAACCCGAAGCCCTGCGCGGGCCATCCGGCCGGGATCGGGAAGAATGCCCTCCCATGCGCGCCCATTTCAAGTTCTGGCCCCGCCGGCTGCCCCATGCCATCACGCTGCCCGTCACCTCGCTATGGGACAACCTGGCGATCAGCGCCCGGCGCTACCCCGACAAGGCGGCGCTGGTGTTCTTTGGCCGCGCGACGAGCTACCGCGAACTGGCCGCGGGCGCCGAGCGCCTGGCCGCCCGGCTCGCGGCGCTGGGCGTGCAGCAGGGCGACCGCGTGGTGCTGTGCATGCAGAACTGCCCGCAGCTGGTGCTCGCGCATTTCGCCATCCTGCGGGCGAACGCGGTGGTGGTTCCGGTGAACCCCATGAACCGCGCCGAAGAGCTCAAACACTACATCACCGACCCCGACACCCGGCTGGCCATCACCACGGCGGACCTGGCGCCCGAACTGGCCCGGGCAAGCAACGCCCTGCCACCGGCCAAGCGCCTGGCGCATCTGGTGGCAACACAGTTCAGCGACGCCTTCGACCCGGACACGGCGGGCGCCGACGCCCTGCCCGAGGCCTGGCGGCAATGGCTGCTCACGCGCCACTCCCTGCCCGCGCTCGACGGCGGCCAGACCCACGCCTGGGCGGACGCGCTGGCCTGTACGGCCCCCCCGCCGGCGCTGCGCGTGGGCCCCGACGACCTGGCGCTGCTGCCCTATACCAGCGGCACCACCGGTCTGCCCAAGGGCTGCATGCACCCGCACAAGAGCATCATGCACAACACCGTGGCCAGCAGCCTGTGGGGCAACTGCGCGGCAGACAACATCATGCTGGCGGTGGCGCCCATGTTCCACATCACCGGCATCGTGAACATGCTGCACACGGCCATCTACGGCGCTGCCACCCTGGTCGTCATGCCCCGCTGGGACAGGGACTTGGCCGGAAGGCTCATCGCGCGCCACCGGGTGACCCACTGGACGAATATCCCCACGATGATCATCGACCTGCTGGGCAGCCCGAACCTCGCCCAGCACGACCTCTCCAGCCTGGTCTACATCGGCGGCGGTGGCGCGGCCATGCCCCAGGCCGTGGCCCAGCGCCTGTTCGAGCAATACGGTCTGCGCTACGCCGAAGGCTACGGCCTGACGGAGACCGCCGCACCTTCGCACGCCAACCCGCCCGAGCACCCGCGGCAGCAATGCCTGGGAATCCCCTACATGGGCGTCGATGCGCGCGTGGTCGATCCCGAGACCCTGCAGGAGATGCCCGTCGGCGAACAGGGCGAAATCATCATCCATGGCCCCCAGGTGTTCGTCGGCTACTGGAAGCGCCCGGACGCCAGCGCGTCGGCGCTCATCGAATTCGAGGGCAAGCGCTTTTTCCGCTCCGGCGACCTGGGCTACGTGGACGGGGACGGCTACTTCTTCCTGACCGACCGCATCAAACGCATGATCAACGCCAGCGGCTTCAAGGTCTGGCCCGCCGAGGTCGAGGCGATGATGTTCCGCCACCCCGCCATCCAGGAGGCCTGCATCATCGCCACCAGGGACAGCTACCGCGGCGAGAGCGTCAAAGCCGTGGTGGTGCTGCGCGCCACGCACGGGGACACGACCGAACAGCAGCTCATCGACTGGTGCCGCGCGAACATGGCGGTCTACAAGGTGCCGCGCAGCGTGCAGTTCGTCGGCGCGCTGCCCAAGAGCGGCAGCGGCAAGGTGATGTGGCGGGCGCTGCAGGAGCAGGAGGCGTAGTTGCTGGCCGCTGCCAAGTAAGCCGGGGTCCACGATTTCGGTCGCGCATAATGACTTCGTAACTCAATAGGACTACCGATGATCGACTCATCCGCCGCAACAAAAGCCGATGCCATCCTGCTGGCGCTCATCACCAATCAGCCTGGGGTGATCCGCCCATCAGATATGGCCAGCGTGGAGGAAGCAAAAAAAACGGCGGCAATGCTGGCAGCATTCCGGAAAAAACTGATTGAGGAATTGCAGGAACAGGAGGCGGAGCTGTCTGCTGTCGTGACGAAAATCGAATTGATTGCCATGGTGCCGAAGCAGGAGGCGCAACTGCTCGCCGCCGGCGAACCGGCTGGCGCAATACCCCCCGCGTAGAATCTGCGGGCCGGGGGCCTGTCAGCAGCAGATGCGGATGTGTCCGGCGCCCTGCAACACCATGATCCTGCCCCGCTCCAAAGCCCTGCATACCTCTTGCCTGACCTCGCTGCCCCTGCTCGCGCGCGGCAAGGTGCGCGACAACTACGCCGTGGGCAGCGACCGCATCCTGATGGTGGCCAGCGACCGGCTGTCGGCCTTCGACGTGATCATGGGCGAGCCCATTGCGGGCAAGGGCGAACTGCTCACGCAGATGGCCTTGTTCTGGTTTCACCGGCTCGGCCACATCTGCCCGCACCACCTGACGGGCGAGCTGCCCGAGAGCGTGGTCAGCCCCGACGAGGCCGCGCAGATCCGCGGCCGCTCGATGCTCGTGCGGCGCCTCGAACCGATTCCGGTCGAAGCCGTGGTGCGCGGCTATCTGGCCGGCAGCGGCTGGAAGGAATACCAGACCAGGCAATCGGTGTGCGGCGTGCCGCTGCCTGCGGGCCTGGCCAACGCCGCCAGGCTGCCCGAGCCGATCTACACGCCGGCGACCAAGGCGGCGCCGGGCGGGCACGACGAGAACATCCCGTTTGAACGCACGGTGGAGATGATCGGCCCGCAGCGCGCCGGCCGCATCCGCGATCTGAGCATCGCCCTCTACCGCGCGGCGGCTGACATGGCCCTGGACAAGGGCCTGATCATTGCCGACACGAAGTTCGAGTTCGGCCTCGCGCCCGACGGCGAACTGGTGCTGATGGACGAGGTGCTCACGCCCGACAGCTCGCGCTACTGGCCCGTGGAAGGCCATGCGGCCGCGCTGGCCGCGGGCCGCAACCCGCCGAGCTACGACAAGCAGTTCGTGCGCGACTGGCTGGAACAGGTGCAGGTGAATGGCAAACCCTGGGACAAGACCGCTCCCGCGCCGCGCCTGCCCCAGGCCGTGATCGAAAAGACCGTCGCCAAGTACCGCGAGGCGTTCGAGCGGCTCACGGGCCAGCCCGCAGCATGAAGCCCGTGCGACCGCGGCTCAGCTGAGCACCACCGAACTGAGCCGGCGCCGGTAGCTGGCGACCACCGGGTCGTCGGGCGGGATCTGGCCCTCGGCCACCTTGGCCTTCGGGGGCTCGATGATGTCCAGGATGGCCACGCAGGTCTTGCGTGCGATCTCGTCGCCCCAGGCCTTGTCGCGCATGAGGATTTCGAGCAACTCGTCCATCGCGTCGGTCCAGTGCTGGTGCGCCATGAGCCAGCGCGCACGCGCGTAGCGGGCGTCGAAATCGCGCTTGTTGGCGGCAATTCGCGCAGCGAATCCGGCCTCGGTGCCCTCGTCGTATGCCCCGGTGGCGACGAAATCCAGCGCGTCCAGCCAGGCCTTCAGCGCGCCCAGCTTGCGTGCGCCCGCAGCCTTGGCGAGCACGGGGGCGAACGCGGTCCGGGCGTCGTCCTCGCGGTGGAACTGCAACAGGAGCCGGACGTAGTCAAAGCGTGCGTCGTCGTTCGCGGGGTCGGTCGCCACGGCGTGCTGCAGCTTTTCCAGCGCCGTTTCGGTGTCGCCACCGGCCAGGGCTTCGAGGGCCTGCTCTTCCTCGGCTTCGGCGGCCATGGCCTCGGTGCTGGGCAGGTGCTTGTCGAGGAAGGCGCGCACCTGGCCCTCGGGCAGGGCCCCCATGAAGCCGTCCACGGGCTGGCCGTTCATGAGCAGCACGCAGGTGGGGATGCTGCGGATGCCGAACATGCCCGCGAGTTGCTGCTCTTGGTCCGAATCGATCTTCACGAGCTTGAAGCGGCCCGCGTACTCGGTTTCCAGCTTCTCCAGCACCGGGCCCAGCGACTTGCAGGGGCCGCACCAGGGCGCCCAGAAGTCCGCCAGCACGGGGGTGTCCATCGAGGCGGCAAGCACCTCGGCTTCAAAATTTTTTGCGGTAACGTCGATCATGGTGGTGTTCGGGCCGGGGGCCGGTGGTGCTTCCTGAGCGCGCTATTTTGGCGCATCGCGGTGGCCGCGTGCCGCCAGCCCAGGGCGCAAAACGTAAAATCGCGGGTTTCATTCACCCGGTGCCATGGGCTGCGCCCACGATCGAGCACCTCCACCACCATGAAACCCATAGAGATCGGCGTGGTCATGGGTTCCGGCAGCGACTGGGACACCATGCAGCATGCAGTGCAGATTCTTGAGCAGTTCGGCATCGCCCACGAGGCCCGCGTACTGTCCGCGCACCGCATGCCCGACGACATGTTCGCCTACGCCGAGGCCGCCGCCGACCGGGGCCTCAGGGCCATCATCGCCGGGGCCGGGGGCGCGGCCCACCTGCCCGGCATGCTGGCCGCCAAGACCACCGTTGCGGTGCTCGGCGTTCCCGTGGCCAGCCGGCATCTGCAGGGCCTGGATTCGCTGCACAGCATCGTGCAGATGCCCAGGGGAATTCCCGTGGCGACCTTTGCCATCGGCAGCGCCGGCGCGGCGAACGCGGCACTGTTCGCCGTGGCGCTGCTCGCCGCCGAGCGCCCCGAACTGCGCCAGCGCCTGCAAGCCTTTCGCACCGAGCAGACCGAAGCGGCGCGCAGCGCGACCCTGCCGCCCACCGCATGACGCCCCCGGACGAACCCATCCTGCCCGGCAGCACGCTGGGCGTGCTCGGTGGCGGCCAACTCGGGCGCATGTTCGTGCACGCGGCGCAGGCCATGGGCTATCGCACGGCCGTGCTCGACGCCGACCCCGAAAGCCCCGCGGGTCTGGTGAGCCAGCACCATATCTGCACGGGCTACGACGACCCGCAGGGCCTGGCCGAACTGGCCCGCCTGAGCGCCGCCGTCACGACCGAATTTGAAAACGTTCCCGCCGCCGCATTGGCCGCGCTGGCCGCGCAGTGCCCGGTCTCGCCCGCCGCCGCTGCCGTGGCCGTGGCGCAGGACCGCGTGCAGGAAAAGGCCCATTTCGCGCGCTGCGGCGTGGCCTGCGCGCCGTATGCCGTCGTCGAAACGGCCGCGCAACTGGCCGCCGTACCCGCCGCCTTGCTGCCCGGCATCCTGAAGACCGCGCGCCTGGGCTACGACGGCAAGGGCCAGGTGCGGGTGCCAACCGCTGGCGCACTGGCCGCCGCCTGGGACGCGCTCGGCAGGCAGCCGTGCGTGCTGGAAAAAATGCTGCCGCTGGCGCTGGAATGCTCGGTGATCGTGGCGCGCGGCGCCGACGGCACCATCGTGCACCTGCCCGTGCAGCGCAACCTGCACCGCGGCGGAATCCTGGCCGTGACCGAGGTGTTTGCCGGAAATCTGCCGCGAGCACTCGCCGAACGGGCGCTCGCGGCGGCGATGGCCATCGCCGACGGCCTGCAGTACGTGGGCGTGCTGTGCACCGAATTCTTCGTGCTGCAAGACGGCAGCTTGCTGGTCAACGAGATCGCCCCGCGCCCGCACAACAGCGGCCACTACAGCCAGGACGCCTGCGACCTGTCGCAGTTCGAACTGCAACTGCGCACCCTGGCCCGCCTGCCGCTGACCCCGCCGCGCCAGCACAGCCCCGCCGTGATGCTCAACCTGCTGGGCGACCTGTGGTTTGCGCCGGGCGGCGGCGAGCAGCCCCCGCCCTGGGCCGCGGTGCTGGCCCTGCCGGGAACGCGGCTGCACCTGTACGGCAAGCGCGAGGCCCGGCGCGGCCGCAAGATGGGGCACCTGAACGTCAGCGGCGCGACCCCCGAGGCCGCGCGCGCAACCGCCCTGCAGGCCGCGGCCCTGCTGGGCATCGAAGCCTTTTGATTCCGAGCATGATCCTCGACGCCAACGACCCCCACGCCATTGCCCGGGCAGCCCGCGCCGTGCGCGGTGGCGCGCTGCTCGGCCTGCCCACCGAAACCGTGTACGGCCTGGGAGCCGACGCCGGCAACGACGCCGCCGTGGCGCAAATCTTTGCCGCCAAGGGCCGGCCCATCGACCATCCGCTCATCGTGCACGTGGCGCAGGCCGCGGACGTCGAGTACTTTGCCCGCGCGCTCCCCGCGTTTGCGCAGGCGCTGATCAGAGCCTTCTGGCCCGGCCCGCTGACGCTCATCCTGCCGCGCCGGCCGGGCGTGGCCGGCGCGGCCGCGGGCGGCCAGGACAGCGTGGGTCTGCGCTGCCCGGCGCACCCCGTGGCGCAGGCGCTGCTGCGCGCCTGCGCCGCGCCCGCGGACGACGGACCGCCCGTCCGGGGCGTGGCCGCGCCCAGCGCGAACCGTTTTGGCCGCGTCAGCCCCACCACCGCGCGGCATGTGCAGGACGAACTGGGGGCAGAACTGCTGGTGCTCGACGGCGGCCCCTGCGGCGTGGGAATCGAATCGACCATCGTCGACTGCACGCGCGGCGTTCCCGTGCTGCTGCGGCCCGGCGCCATCACGCGCGCGCAGATCGCTGCGGCCTGCGGCATCGCGCCACTGTCCCCGCGGGAACTGCCGGCCCTTGCGCCGCGCGCGTCGGGAACGCTGCTGGCCCACTACGCCCCGACCGCCAAGGTCCGCCTGATGGACGCGCCGGCCCTGCAGACCAGCCTGGACCTGTTGGGCGCCGACGCCACCCGCATGGGCGTATACGCGCGCTGCGCGCTGCGCACCAGCGCGGCCGGCATCGTCGTGCGGCGCATGCCCGACGACGCCGTCGCCGCGCAGCAGCAACTCTTTGCCGTGCTGCGCAGCTTTGACGACCAGGGCGTGCGGCTGATCTGGATCGAAACCCCGCCCGCGCTCCCCGAATGGGAAGGCGTGCGCGACCGGCTGCAGCGCGCAGCCGCAGCCTGATGGGCGCGCAGGGACAGGAATGGAATTGGCCGGGCGGAACCCGGCTTCGTTAAACTCGGCCCCACTTTTCTGGAGAAATACATGGCAGCAAACTGGATGCGCCGCAGCGTCATGGTCGCCGTCTGCGCGTCGGCCGCATGGCTCACGGCCTGCGGTTCGAGCACCACCGAATCGGCCATTTCGCCCCAGCGCTTCGTCGCGTTTGGCGACGCCATGAGCGACGTGGGGCAAAACGGACCGCGCTACACCGTGAATGACGGCAGCGTGAACAACTGGACCCTGAAACTCGCGGCCCAATACGGCAAGCCACTGACACCCGTGGCGGCGGGGGGCAGGAGCTACGCGGTCGGAAACGCGCGCATCCAGGCCAAGCCCGACGCAGCCGGCAACGCGAACACGCGCACGCTCACCGAGCAGATCGACGATTTCCTGGCCGGCGATCGCTTTGCGGAAACCGACCTGGTGCTCGTGAGCGGCGGCATCAGCGACGTGATCGCCGGCATGGCCGCGGTCACCGCGGGCCGCGAGACCGAAGACGCCATGGTGGTCGCAGCGCGCCAGGCGGGCAATGACATGGCGGCGCAGGTGCGCCGGCTGGTGGACGCCGGGGCCAAGCACGTGGTGGTGACCGGCACCTACGACCTGAGCAAGACCCCCTGGGCCAAGGTCCTGGGGCGCGAAGACCTGCTCACCCGTGCGAGCAGCCGCTTCAACGAGGGCCTGCTCGTGGACATCGTGGACCTGGGCGCGAACGTGCTCTACGTGGACTCGGCGTACTACGTGAACCTGTACACCAGCGTGCCCGGGAGCTACGGCTTCAAAAACACCACGGCGGCCGTATGCACCGCGGTGGACCCGGCAAACGGCATCGGCATCGGTGCGGGCCAGCTCAACTCGACCCTGTGCACCGGCGCCACGCTGCTCGCGGGCGCGAACCAGGATACGTACGTGTTTGCCGACACCGTGTATCTGACCCCCTCGGCGCAGCGCCAGTTCGGCACCTTCGCCTACGACCGCCTGCGCTCCCGCTGGTAGGGCCTTGCTGTCGGACCGCAGCCTGCGGCGCGGCCTGATGCACTGCGGGCAGCGTTCAACGTTGCGCTCCGGTGGGGTTAACCGAGTTGCTCAGAAGCATGCTGGAAATATCCCATCTCGCCATCGTTCGTGAGGTTCATCGGCAGGGCTCGCTGACGGCTGCTGCGGGCACGCTGTGCCTGACGCAGTCTGCGCTGAGCCATACGATGAAAAAGCTGGAGCAGCAACTGGGCTGCGCCATCTGGCTGCGCGAAGGCCGCCGCCTGCGGCCCACGCAGGCGGGCGAGTACCTGCTCGCGGTCGCGAATCGCGTGCTGCCGCAGCTGGCTGCCGCACAGGAGCGGCTGCAACAGTACGCGCGCGGGGAGCGCGGCACGCTGCGCATCGGAATGGAATGCCATCCCTGCTACCAATGGCTGCTCAAGGTGGTCGCGCCGTACCTGGCAAGCTGGCCGGACGTGGACGTGGACGTCAAGCAGAAGTTTCAGTTCGGCGGGATAGGGGCGCTGTTCAGCTTTGAAATCGATCTGCTCGTCACCCCCGACCCCCTTCCCAAGCCGGGTCTGCGGTTTCAGCCGGTGTTCGACTACGAGCAGGTCCTGGTGGTCGGTGCCACGCACCGGCTGGCTTCGGTCCCCTACGTCAAGCCGGAGCAACTGAGCCCGGAAGTGCTGATCACCTACCCGGTTGCCTTGGAGCGGCTCGACATCTACAACCAGTTCCTGCTGCCTGCCAACGTGGCACCGAAGCGCCACAAGACCATCGAGACGACGGACATCATGCTGCAAATGGTGGCCAGCGGCCGCGGCGTGAGCGCTCTGCCGCGCTGGTTGGTCCAGGAGTACGCCGCGAAGTTGCAGATCGTTCCGATCCGGCTTGGCCGCAATGGCATTGCCAAACAAATCTTTCTCGGCACCCGCGAAGCGGACAAGGAGCTCGACTATCTGAACGCCTTCGTCAATTTGGCGCGGGAAAACGGCAAGAGCCAGGGTCTTGAGCGTGCCAGCCTGCGCGGGTAGTGTCTGGCAGCTTCTGCCCCCCCGGGCGGCAAACGGGGCTGCGCATACAATGCCACGTTTCGCCCGCGACCAGGCGCTCCTGTGCGCGGGCAGCGTGTATTTCGACCATCCGCCGTGGAGTTTTCGCCTGTGTTCATCGCTTCCGCTCTTGCCCAAACCGCACCCGCCGCAGCCGCTGGCGGGGGCGACATGATGTCTTCGTTGACCAGCATGCTGCCCCTGGTGCTCATGGTGGTGCTGCTCTACTTCCTCATGATCCGCCCGCAGATGCGGCGCCAGAAGGAGCACCGCGCAATGATCGAGGCCATCGCCAAGGGCGACGAGGTGGCCACCACCGGCGGCATCGTTGGCCGGGTCGTGCGCCTGTCCGAGGGCTTCCTGCATCTGGAGGTCGCGCAGGGCGTCGAAGTGCAATTGCAGCGCAGCGCCGTGGTCCAGGTTCTGCCCAAGGGTTCGTTCAAGTAACCGGCCCGGACGGCCCAATCCGTGGAGCGGGTGGCCTGCGAGGCCCTGCGCCCTGCGCCCTTTGAAGCTTTCCGAGAGGCAGAAACGCGCTCATGAATCGTTATCCGATCTGGAAGTACGCGATCCTGGGGATCGTGCTGCTGGTGGGGGCGCTGTACACCCTGCCGAATTTCTTTGGCGAGGCGCCTGCCGTGCAGGTCTCCTCGGCCAAGGCCGCCGTCCAGGTGAACGAGGCGCTGCGCCAGCGGATCGAGCAAGCGCTCGCGGCCGCAGGTGTCACGCCGCAGCGCGTGGACTTGGAGGGCCAGTCGGTGCGTGTGCGCTTTGACTCGCCCGACACCCAGCTCAAGGCCCGCGACGCGATCCAGAAGGCCCTGGTTCCCGACGCGAACGACGCCTCGTACATCGTCGCGCTGAACCTCGTCGCGCGCTCGCCCGCCTGGCTCAAGGCGCTGCACGCGAACCCCATGTACCTGGGCCTGGACCTGCGCGGCGGCGTGCACTTCATGCTGCAGGTGGACATACAGGCGGCGCTGACGAGGAAGGCCGAGGCGTACGTCGGCGACCTGCGCACGGCCCTGCGCGACAAGAACATCCGCCATGGCGGCGTGAGCCGCGAGGGCTACAACATCGACGTCGTGCTGCGCGACGAAGCCACGCTGGCAGCGGCGCGCGCGCTGCTCGCCGAGCAGTTCCCCGACCTGCAGGCGAGCAGCGCGCCCGAAGGCGCCGGGTTCAGGCTGCGCGCCAGCATCGAGCCGCAGGCCGCGCGCCGCGTGCAGGAGCAGGCGCTCAAGCAGAACATGGTCACGCTGCACAACCGCATCAACGAGTTGGGCGTTGCCGAACCCGTGATCCAGCAGCAGGGCCTGGAGCGCATCGTGGTGCAGTTGCCCGGCGTGCAGGACACGGCCAAGGCCAAGGACATCCTGGGCCGCACCGCCACGCTGGAGGTGCGCATGGTCGACGAAAGCGCCGAAGCGCGTGCCGCGCAAGCCGGACGGGGCCCCGTGCCGTTCGGTTCGGAGCGCCATCCGGAGCGCAACGGCCAGCCCATCATCGTCAAGAAGCAGGTCATATTCACCGGCGAGAACCTGACCGACGCCCAGCCCGGCTTCGACGGCCAAACGCAGGAGCCCAGCGTCAACCTCACGCTCGACGCCAAGGGCGCGCGCATCTTCCGCGACATCACGCGCGAGAACGTGGGCCGGCGCATGGCCATCGTGCTCTTTGAAAAGGGCCGGGGCGAGGTCGTGACGGCCCCCGTGATCCGCGCGGAGATCGGTGGCGGCCGCGTGCAGATCACGGGCCGCATGACCACGGCCGAGGCGCATGACACCGCGCTGCTGCTGCGCGCCGGCTCGCTCGCGGCGCCCATGGAGATCATCGAGGAGTTCACCGTCGGCCCCACGCTGGGCGCCGACAACATCGAACGCGGAATCGACAGCGTGCTCTGGGGACTCGCGGTGATCGCGATTTTCATGTGCCTGTACTACCTGCTGTTCGGCCTGTTCTCGAGCGTCGCGCTGGCCGTGAACCTGCTGCTGCTGGTGGCGGTGCTGTCCATGCTCCAGGCCACGCTGACGCTGCCGGGAATCGCCGCCATGGCGCTGGCCATCGGCGTGGCCATCGACTCGAACGTGCTGATCAACGAACGCATCCGCGAGGAGTTGCGCTCGGGCGTGTCCGCGCAGGTCGCCATCCACACGGGCTACGAGCGGGCCTGGGCGACCATTTTGGATTCCAACGTCACCACCCTGATCGCCGGCCTGGCCCTGCTGACCTTCGGCTCCGGCCCGGTGCGCGGCTTTGCCGTGGTGCACTGCATCGGCATCCTGACCAGCATGTTCTCGGCCGTGTTCTTCTCGCGCGCGCTGGTGAATCTGTGGTACGGCCGGCGCAAGCGGCTCAAGAGCATATCCATTGGCCAGGTCTGGAAGCCGCAGGCCGACGGCGCTGCGGCGAAGACGAACTGAAAGGGGCCGCGAGCATGGAATTTTTCCGCATCAGAAAAGACATCCCCTTCATGGAGCACGCGCTGATCTTCAACGCGATCTCCTTCATCACCTTTGCCCTGGCGGTGTTCTTCCTGCTGACCCGCGGCCTGCACCTGTCGGTGGAGTTCACGGGCGGTACGGTGATGGAAGTCGCGTACCACCAGGGCGCCGAACTGCCCAAGGTGCGCGCGGCGGTCTCGGCGCTGGGCTACCCCGACGTGCAGGTGCAAAACTTCGGCACCGCGCGCGACGTGATGATCCGCCTGCCCGCGCACAAGGGCGTGACCTCCGCGCAGCAAAGCGAACAGGTCCTGGGCGCGCTGCGTGCCGCCGACCCCCAGGTCGAGTTGCGTCGCACCGAGTTCGTCGGCCCCCAGGTGGGCGAGGAACTGGTGCACGGCGGCCTGACGGCGCTGGCCATGGTGATCGTGGGCATCGTGATCTATCTGGCCCTGCGCTTCGAATGGAAGTTCGGCGTTGCGGCCGTCATCGCGAACCTGCACGACGTGGTGATCATCCTGGGCTTCTTCGCGTTCTTCCAGTGGGAGTTTTCCCTCTCGGTGCTGGCGGCGGTGCTGGCGGTGCTCGGCTACTCGGTGAACGAATCGGTGGTGATTTTCGACCGGATTCGCGAGGCCTTCCGCAGGTACCGCAAGATGAGCACGCGCGAGGTCATCGACCACGCGATCACCAGCACCATGAGCCGCACCATCATCACCCACGCGTCGACCGAAGCGATGGTGCTGTCGATGTTCTTCTTTGGCGGCCCGAGCCTGCACTACTTTGCGCTGGCGCTGACGATCGGCATCCTGTTCGGCATCTACTCCTCGGTCTTCGTCGCGGCAGCGATTGCGATGTGGCTCGGGGTCCGGCGCGAGGATCTGCTCAGACCCGTGAAAAAGGACGGGGCCGATGATCCCCACGCTGGAGCGACAGTCTGAACTGCTGGTGTTCTGCCCCGCGAATAGCAGCACAAAATGAAACTGATGCATTTCGCGTCAGGGCAAGGCGCAAACCGCAGCGATACCCGTAGGTATCGCGAGGATTTGCAACGCCGCCATGGCGTGAAAGGCGCAGTTTCATGTGCCGCTATTCGCGGGGCAGGACACTAGTCTTACTGTGTCACAAACGAATTCTCGCGTTTACGCGCAGGCAGCATGGGCAGCGCGGCAGCGTCCTGAGCAAGGCTGCGGCGATACGCAGCCGCAAAGTTGTGATCGACGATCGGACGTGGCGCTGCGTGCGCGGGGCTGCCGCGAGGCTTGTAATGCGTGGGTAGGGCAGGTTCTTCGCTTCGTGCAGAGTTTTTTTTACCCCCACCTTCCGGCTGGCGCAGCTGCTGCGCCATCAAAAAACCGTAGGCAGCGATGGCCAAGCTGGCGTGGTGGTGAAAGCCCCTCCAATTGCGCCCTTCGTAGTGGCCCAGACCCAGGTCTTGCTTGAGGTCCTGGTAGTCGCGCTCAATGCGCCAGCGCATCTTGGCCTCAAACACCATGCGCTCCAGTGTGATGTTCTCTGCCAGCGTGGACAGCCAGTATTTCATTGGCTCTTCATGGCCTTCGGGCCATTCGATGAGCAGCCACTCTTGCGCTCGCTGCTCTGTGCGCAGGTGCTCGCGGTGGGCCGCATGCACGCGCACTCGCGCAAAACGCGAACGCAATGTGAAGTTCGTCCCCTCACGCCACTCGATGCTTTGCCATTGGGTCGGCTCCAACCCCAACGCCACTTCCTTCACGGACAGCGGTCGCTCGTGCCTGGCATCGCCCAAACGCTGGCGGGTGGCCACCACGCCGCGGCCACTGCGCGGCCGCGGCGCCAGCGGGGCATGCCCCGGCGGCCACACCGTCACCTGCCCCGTCACGCCCACCACGTAAGTCAGGCCCATCGCCGTCAGGCCCTCACGAAATGCGGTGACCACCCCGTAGCCTGCATCGGCCAGCACGGTGTGCTTTGGCGCGCGCTTTGCTCCACCAAGTGCTCGATCTGCGCCTGCGCGATCTGCCACTTGGTGGCGAACGACACATTTTCGGGCACACCGGCCTTCTCGCGCCGCGCCATGTCATCGGCCCATTGCTGGGGCAGGTACAACTGCCAGGCCGTGGGCAGGCTGCCCGCCAAGCAAGCCAGACTGACGCTGACGGCCACTTGGCAGTTGTCCTGCTTACCCAGCATGCCGCAGTACTGTCGGGCCACTCCCACCGAGTGCTCGCCCTGTTTGGGAAAGCCGGTGTCGTCCACGATCCACCAGCCTCCATCTCCAAAGTCCATCGCTGGCATGACCCATTGCGCAACGCGCCGCAGCATCTCTTCGTCCGACCATGACGACTGGGCCACGAAGTGGTGCAGCGACTGGTGACGCGAGCGAGTGGCCTGCGGCGCCAAGTGTGCGGCCATCGGCTCCACGCTCTTGCGCGCAAGCGGCGCCATCAGGCCGATGCAATACCCGCGCAACCCGGCTTGCCGGTCCGCATGGCCCAGTCCGCCTCCCAAATGCTCAAGGTAGCGTTCAAACTCTTGCAGTTCGTCTTTCAAGGCTCATCTCCTGTGTGAGAAGATTCTCTCATAATTCCTTGAATTTACTAACACAGTAAGACTAGGGCCTGTCATCAATTGAAGTCACTCCGGCGCTAAACTCGGAACACGATGACAAAGGAAGGCTGATGAACCACAGGTACGCGCTGAGGCAAGACCAATGGGAGCGCATCAAAGACATGCTGCCGGGGCGCGAGGGGCACGTTGGGGCGACGGCACGCGATAACCGCTTGTTCGTTGAGGCGGTGTTGTACCGATACCGTGCGGGCATCCCGTGGCGCGACCTGCCCGAGCGGTTCGGAGATTTTCGGGTAGTACATCTGCGCCATTCGCGATGGAGCAAAACGGATGTCTGGCAGCGCATCTTCAAGACTTTGTCGCAAGACCGGGACAACGAGTACGTGATGATCGATTCGACCATTGTTAGAGCCCATCAGCACAGCGCAGGGGCAAAAAAAAAAAGAGGGAGGACGCCAGAAAACCAAGCCATAGGTCGCAGTCGTGGGGGAGCAAGTACCAAGATCCACGCCACGGTCGATGCGCTTGGCAATCCCACAGGCTTTCTCCTGACGCCTGGCCAGGCGCACGACCTCCAAGGAGCTGACGTTTTGCTCAAAGACATACAAGCAGATGCAATCTTGGCCGATAAGGCCTATGACGCCCAGGATCGGGTGATCGAGCCACTGCTCAAGGCAGGCAAGACCGTCGTGATCCCGCCACGCAGTAAGCGCAACGACCAACGTGACTACGACCGGCATTTGTACAAAGCACGCCATCTGATCGAGAACTTCTTTGCCAAGCTCAAGCAATACCGCTGCATCGCCACTCGCTATGACAAAACTGCACGCAATTTCCTCGGCGCTGTTCATCTCGCCGCTTCGGTCGTCTGGCTCAATTGATGACAGGCCCTAGCCATGCAATCCACGCCAGCCTCCGCTGCGCAGCGCCGCCTGGCAGGGTTGGCACGCCAGCGGTTCGTGGAGGGCCTCTGCGCGGGACTCCCGTCCCTGGATCAGGCGGTGCAGAACTTCCTGAGGACGCAGATGAGCCAGGCCGGAACGGGCCGCGAAATGCAGTCGCGCCACGACGCCTGGATGCACTACCAAAGGCAGCGGACCGACTGGATCGGGCGCACCGGTGCGGCCTGGCGTGCAGCGCTGGCGCCGCATCCGGGGCAGGTCGCGGACGCGGACGGCGCGCACAACCCATTCGAGTTGCTCAGCGACGATGTGATGGAAAACAAGGTCCAGGCCTCGCGCATGGCCCTCATGATCAGCGAGCAACTGGGGCAGGATTTTGACCAGATGCGCCAGTGCACCCAGTCGCTGGAAGAGCGCAATCTCGTGGGCAAGGACATTCTCTGGCCCGACGGAGTCTGCCTGCGGCTGGTCGAGCAATGGGGCGAAGCCGGCCTGTCGCGCGGCGAACTGCGCATGGTGTTCACCCCCTTGCAGCGCGGCCTGGCGCATCTGCTCCAGCAGCACTACCAGGCGATGAATGCGTTCTATGCGGCGCAGGGCGTGACCCCGGCGGACCTGCGCTCGCGCATACGGCACACCACGGGCGGGGGGGGCCTGCCCCATCCCAATCCCCCGAGCTCCCAATCTCGGCTACACGCCGCGCAATGCCTGACCGGGGGTTCCCCACCGCCCCCCCGAGCGCATGCGCAGCACGCCCCGCCCGCCGCTGGCCGGACCCCTTTGGCGCACCTGCGCCAGCAGGCCCAGGGCGTGGTGCTGGGACAGTTGCTCCAGTTGCTGGCACAACCGGCTCCGGGGTTGTTCGGCCTGAGCGCGCCCGCACGGCCCTCCCCGGCCCTGGCGCATGCGCTCGCGCTCAGCCCGATGCCGGCAGGCGCCAGCGGCGTTGTTGCGCAGGGCGGCGGCCCGCAGGCCGTGGTGCAACTCGTGAGCCAGGCGCGCAAGCAATCCACCGAGCTCAAGCAAAAAGCCGAAACCGGCAATGAGAAGGTCGTCGTCGAAGTGCTGGCGCTGATGTTCCAGAGCATCCTCACGGAGGAGCGCATTCCCCCGGCGGTGCGCGTCTGGTTTGCGCGGCTGCAAGTGCCCGTGCTGCGCGTGGCGCTGGCCGAGCCGGCGTTCTTCAGCAACCCCGATCACCCCGCGCGCAAACTCATCGATCACATGGGCGCGTGCGCCATGGGTTTTGACGCTGCCGCGATCAACGGCAGCGCGCTGGAGGCGGAAATCCGCCGCATCGTGCAGATCATCGAGCAGTATCCCGAAACCGGGTCGCGCGTTTTCCAACTCGTGTACGACGAGTTCGAAAAGTTTCTCTCCCGCTTCCTGACCGAAAAGCAGACCACGGCGCGCGTCGTAAGCGTCGCCCAGCAGGTCGAGCAGAAGGCGGTGCTGACCATCCAGTACACCATCGAGCTGCGCGACCTGCTGCGCGATGTGCCGGTGCGCGACGAGATCCGCGAATTCCTTTTCAGGACCTGGGCCGAGGTGCTGGCGCTGTCGGCCGTGCGCCACGGCGCGCAGCACGCGGACACCGTCGCGTACAAGCACGCGGCGGCAAACCTCGTCTGGGCCGTCAGCGCCAAGCCCAAGCGCAGCGACCGCGCGCGGCTCATCCAGAACCTGCCCACGCTGCTGCGGCAGCTGCGCCAGGGTTTGACGCTCATGGGAGTCGATGGCGCGGCGCAGAACGCGCAGATCAAGGTTCTGACGGACACGCTCGCGGACGCGTTCCAGTCCAAGACCGCAGCGATCCCGCAAGCGCACCTCGACGCCATGGTCGAGCGCCTGGTCAACCTTGAGGACCTCATGGGCGACGCCACGCTCGGCGAGGTACCGCTGAACGTCGAGAACGTCGAGATGCTGCTCGGCATCGACGCGTCGTCCATCCACGTGCTGGCCGACAACGGCGCGCGCGTGGACGACGCCATGCTCGCCTGGGCGCAGGAACTGCAACCCGGCGCCTGGTACACGCTGGACCACAACGGGGGCGCGGCGCACGTGCAGTACATCTGGCAGAGCCAGCGCAACCAGTTGCACCTGTTCGCCGCCGTCGATGGCCGCAGCTACCTGATACAGCTGCACCGGCTGGCGGCGTATCTGCAGGCCGGCCTGCTCGTGGTCCAGGACGCAGAGGGCCTGACCCTGCGCGCAACGCGCGCCGCACTGGCCAAGCTGGACGCGAACCCCGAACGGCTGCTGGGCTGAGAGGGTGCAGAAGCAATGATCCATGGAGCCAGCCAGCTGCTCCGCCCCGAAAATATCAGCACATGATCAAGCGTGCGCAGAGATCTCGATGTGCAGCCTGCGGAGTTTGCGGTACAGGGTGTTGCGGCTGATCTCCAGCGCCTTGGCGACGTGGCTCACGTTCCAGCGGTGCTCCTCGAGCATCTGCAACAGAGCCTTGCGCTCGTTCGCCTGAATCGGGTTCAGCCCGCTGGCTGGCGCGGCCTCAGCGGGTGCCGGGGACCTGCTCAGCGAAGGCAAATGCTCCGGCGTGATCGTCTGGCCGTCGGCGAGCGCGGCCGCGCTGCGCAACACATGGCGCAGCTGGCGCAGGTTTCCGGGCCAGGGATGGCCCATCAGCAGACGCTCGGCCGCTGCGCCGAGCCGGCACGCGCCGCCGGCTTCGTCCATCAGGATGTCGCGGATCAATTCGCGCCGGTCGGTGCGCTCGCGCAGGGCCGGCAGATCCAGTTCGATTCCGGCCAGCCGGTAGTACAGGTCCTCGCGGAAACGGCCCTCGCGCACCAGGCTCGGCAGATGGCGGTGGCTCGCGCTCACGAGTTGGAAGTTCACCGGATAGGTTTCCTCGGTGCCCAGTGGGGTGACCCGGCGCTCGTCGAGAACCCGCAGCAGGCGCGCCTGCAACTCCAGCGGCATGTCGGCGATCTCGTCGAGGAACAGGGTGCCGCTGTCGGCCTGCAGGATCTTGCCGCGCCGCCCGTTGCGCTGCGCACCGGTGAAGGCACCCGCCCGGTAGCCGAAGAGTTCGGATTCGATCAGGGTTTCGGGCAGGCTGGCGCAATTGACCGCGACGAATGCGCCCTCGGCGTGCGGGCTGCCGTCGTGTATTGCGCGCGCAAACACCTCCTTGCCGGAGCCGGTCTCGCCGCACAACAGCACCGGCGTGCGGCGCGCGATCACGCGCCGCGCGGTATCCAGGCGCGCGATCAGGCGCTCGTCCTTGAAGGTGCAGACGCTCGGCGCAGCGCGCGTGGACGCCCGCTCCGGCGCGCGCAGGCCCTCCCCCGCGGTGCGCGCGGACAGGGCCCTGGCGGCGTCCGCCGCCGGGCGGCGCGCGACGGCAAAGAAGCGCAGGGCTGCATGCGCGCGGTACGCCGCGACCGGGTGGAAGGACGCAGACAGGCTGCGCTGCAAAATATCTTCCAGCGAGGTCTGGAACAGCTCGTCGATGCGCCGGCAGCGGATATCGTCCATGGACTGAAAGCCGAGCTGGAACAGCGCGCTGCGGTTCGCCGCCAGCACGAGTCCGTCGGCGCTGACGGCGAGCTTGCCCTCGTGCAGCGTGTAGACGAATTCGGGGCGGCTGTGGAAATGCAGCGGGTGCGCATCGCTGAAGCGCTTGTCGATGAGCCGGTTCTCGATCATGCGCGCCGTCATTCCCAGCAGAACCAGCAGATGCTGCTGCATCAGGTGCGAGCGGCTGGTCACGTCCAGCGCCGCGACGATGTCGCCGCAGGGATCGAACACCGGCACCGCGGAACAGGTGAGCTGCGTGAAGCGGCTGAAGAAATGCTCCTCACGCTGCACGGAGACCGGGTGCGCGGCCGCCAGGCAGGTGCCCATGCCGTTGGTTCCGGCCTCGGCCTCGCCCCACACGCCGCCCAGGCGCAGGCCCATGGACTCCACCGTGGCGGCAAACTCGGGCGAGGACACCATGTGCACGATCACGCCGTCCATGTCGGTGAGCAGCACGGCGGAGTCGGGGTCCGCGAGTTGCTGATAGAGGGTGCTCATCTCGTAGCGCGCGCATTCGATGACGTCGGCCCGCTGCTCGCGCCGACTCTGCAGGGCCGCCGAGCCGATCATGACCGGCTCGCGCGGCCGGCCGGGATCGAGCTGGTACTGGTTCAGGCAGCGGCGCCATGAGCGCGTGACCAGGTCATCGCCCGCTTCGTCGAAACTCCTGTGCACCACCTCGAGCACGTGATCGGCGTGTCGGTCGCCCCGGTTGTGCAGTTGTCCGGCATGTTCCATGCTGTTTCCTCGGTCGGTCGGTTCGTGACTGCCGGGCTGCCGCGACCCCGGTGATCCCGCGGGCCCCGTGACCGTCTGGCAGCGCCGCAACGGATTCACTGACATTTTTTACGTGCGATTTTGCACCCGTTGCCGGAATCGTTCACGCTGTCCCCCCCCCGGAGCGCAGGGTTGGAAGGCTCGACGAAGCAGCGCCGGCGGGTATGATGCGGCCCGCAGACGAGCCGGGGTTGCGGACCCATGCGCAATCCCATGCACGAGGGGATTCGCAGGCGCCGTCGCTCGACACATCACTGCCCGTAGCTCAACTGGATAGAGCAATAGCCTTCTAAGCTATAGGTCGGGGGTTCAAGTCCCTCCGGGCAGGCCAAGCATTCCCCTGGAAGAGAAAACTGCGGGTATGGGTTGGAATCAGGCTTGGTGGCTGGAAAATGCGACTTCATTCAATTGGCAAGGTTTGCTCTCCCCTCTCTCCCTCCCTTCTCCCCCATGACCGCAGAATCTCCGATGACTGAAGAATCCACCCTCCCCATTGCGAACTCCCAAGGACGCTATACGACGGCCCTGGGGCCGGATGACAAGGATGAACTCGAGGGCATCCTCGACGGACTGGCCTCGCGGGGTGGGGAAGATATTCCCTGCTGGGAGTTTTGCGACGGGTTTCTCACGGCGCTGGTTTGCTGTCGCCGCCCGATTCCACCGGCCGAATACCTGCCCGTGCTGTTCGGGGATGATGGCGCCAGGTTGGAGGTGGTCGAAGGCGAGCCGCTCCCCTGGGTGCCTGTTTTTGCCGACGCCGCCCAGCAAACCCGCTTCATGCAGCTATGGACCCGCCGCTGGAACGAAGTGGTCAGCCAACTCGACATCGGCTTGGAAACGATGGTCGACGAGTACGAATTTCAGCCCGGGGTCCTGGACATGCGCGGTGCCATGGCCGACCTGAGCGACGAGGAGCGCGCCGAGATGGGCGAAGACTATGTGGTCCCGCCGCTTGGCCAGTTGTGGGCGCGGGGCTTTCTGTTTGCCGTGAAAAACTGGATCGATGACTGGGAGATCCCGGACGACAGGGAAGCCATCCAATGGCAGGACCGTGCGCTCGATGAGATCGCCGCCTTGCTCGAGGACGACACCGGTGTACCCGAGGTCGGTGCAATCGAAGACGGCCCGCTGAGCACCAGCCGGGCGCGCGTAGCGGTCTTCTGCAAGGCGGCCCAGGCTGCGTACGCACTGCGCCAGCTTGGCAAGGTCCTGGGCGCGCGCATGGCGATCGCGCAAAAGGTTTTCAAGCCAGGCCGGAACGACCCATGTCCCTGCGGCAGCGGCAAGAAGTACAAGAAGTGCCACGGCTGATGCGCTTGCCCCCAAGTGGCCTGCACCATCCCCAGGCAAGAGGGGGCGGGCGGCGTTTCATTGGAAGTGATCAAACGATGCGTAGCGGTTGACCACCGGCTGCCCCTGCGCATCCACCAGCCGCAGGCCCGGCTCGGCCTGCACTGCGCCGATGCGGGCCACGGGTGTGGCGCTGGCCTGCGCGGCGGCGGCCACTGCGGCGCGCAGCGCGGGCGGTGCGGTGAAGGCCAATTCGTAGTCGTCGCCCCCGGCCAGGGTGCATTGCCGCAGCAATTCGGGGTCCAGAGCGCTGCTGGCGCTGGTTTCCCTGGCGCTTTCGGCCATCAGCTGGCTTGTGGCCCGGGTGTCGATGCAGGCCCCCACGCCCGAGGCTCGGAGAATATGCGCGAGGTCGCCGAGCAGGCCGTCGCTCAGATCCACGGCACTGCTGGCAATGCCGCGCAGGGCCTGGCCCAGGGCCAGGCGCGGGGTGGGCAGTTCCAGCCGCTGGCGCGCGCGCGCCAACGGCTCGGCGGGCAATGCGATATGGCCCTGCAGCGCGAGCAAGGCCAGCCGGGCATCGCCCAGGCTGCCGCTGGCGTAGATGTCGTCGCCGGGCCGGGCGCCGCTGCGCAGCAGGGCTTGGCCGGCGGGCAGTTCGCCGAACACGGTGATGCAGATATTCAGCGGACCCCGCGTGGTGTCGCCGCCCACCAGTTCGCAGCCATGGGAATCGGCCAGCGCGAGCAGCCCGCGTGCAAAACCCGCCAGCCAGGCCGGATCGACGCAGGGCAGCGCGAGCGCCAGCGTGAACGCCAGCGGGCGCGCGCCGCAGGCGGCCAAGTCCGACAGGTTCACCGCCAGCGCCTTGTGGCCCAGACGTTCGGGCGCGACGTCGGCAAAAAAATGTCGGCCTGCCACCAGCATGTCGCTGGAGACGGCCAATTGCATGCCGGGCGCCGGCAGCAGCAGCGCGCAGTCGTCGCCCACACCCAGCGCGGCCCGGCGCACGGGGCGGGTGAAGTAGTGGGCGATGAGCTCAAACTCGGTCATTGCGGTCCGGAAAATTTTGCACAGATCCTCATGGCGACATGGTCCGGCACTTGAGCAGGACCCGGGACAGCGCCAGGATGCTCGGCCCGGGCGCATTCTTGCGCCAGATCAAGCGCGTCAGGGCGCGGCTGTATGGGGGTGGCAGGGCATGGACGCTCAAGCGCTCGCGTTCGACATAGGTGCCGAGCACGCTGCGCGGCACCAGGGCGATTCCCATGCCGACCGCCACGCAGCCGAGGATCAGATGGTAGGAGCCGACCTCGACGACGCGCTGCGGTTTGGTGCGCGCGCGGCGCAACCAGTCCTCCAGGCGTTGGCGGTGCGGGCAGCCGGGGTGGAAGGCGAGGATCGTCTTCACCGGGACGTCCTTGGGCGAGCGGATGCGCGGGTGTCTGGCCTCGGCAATGAGGACCAGTTCCTCTTCGTAGATCGGCATCGAATCCAGGCGCTTGTCGGATACCGGGTCGGTGACCAGCGCCGCGTCCAGCCGGGCGTGCAGCACCCGCTGGACCAACTCGCGCGGATCACCGGAATACAGTTCCAGGGCCACCTCCGGGTACATCTCGTGGAACAGGCCCAGGGGCTGCGGCAGGCGCACCGCCGCCGTGCTCTCCATCGTCCCGAGTCGCAGTACCCCCTTGGGCTGGTCGTCGCGCGTCGCCTGCGAGGCCTGCTCGGCGAGGTCGAGCAGCCTCTGCGCATAGTCCATGAGCACCTTGCCGGCGGGCAGTAGCTGCAAGCTACGGCCCTCGCGCAGAAACAGCGGCACGCCGAGCTTTTCTTCCAACTGCCGAATGCGCACGGTGACGCTGGACTGAGCGCGGTGCAGGGTTTGCGCGGCCCGGTTGATGCCCCCGGCCTGCACGACGGCCAGAAAGGTACGCAGGTCAGAGAGTTCAAACATATCTGATTTCCAGAACGATCCATTCACCATAATTCATTTTGCGCGATTCGGCGCAGGGCGTACATTCGGTCCGAATTCGGCCCATGCCTTGGGCCGCTCACCCAGAAAACAGGGATGGAACCATGAAGATTGGCCGCGTTGCAATGGCGTCGAACACCTGGGGCGTCGGCGTGCTGTGCGGCCTTGCGGTCGCGCTGATCTGGTCGGGCTGGTCGGTGGCAACGCGCTTTGCGATGAAAACCGAGCTCGCACCGGCCGACGTGACTTTTCTCCGCTTCGGGGTTTCCGCGCTCTTCCTGTGGCCCATCTTGTTGCGCCATGGGTTCGGCTTCCAGCGGATCGGCATTGCGAGGGTCTGCATCATGCTGGTCGGTGCCGGCGTGCCGTTCATGATGCTGGCGTCCGTCGGCATGCGTTTTGCCCCGGCATCGCACGCCGCCACGCTGATGATTGGCATGATGCCGATCTTCGTGGCGGTGTTGTCCGCGCTCTTTTTCAAAGAGAGGTTCAGCCGCATGCAGCTGTGCGGGCTGGCCGTGGTGATTGTTGGCGCCGCCTGCATGGGCGGCCAGGCGTTGATCGTCCACCGGGCCGACGGCCAGTGGCGGGGCGATCTGCTGTTTCTTTGCGCGGGGCTGCTGTTTGCCAGCTATACGGTGGTGCAGCGGCGTTCCGGAATCAGTCCGTGGCACGCGACAGCGCTGGTGAACGTCGGCTCGGGGCTGATCTTTGCACCGATTTATTTCCTGTTTTTGCAGCCGGGCATTTTTGCTGCGCCGGTGCCGGAGCTGTTGTTCCAGGTGTTTGCGCAAGGCATTTGCGTCGCCATTCTCGCGATGTTCTTCTACGCCGAAGCGGTGCGCCGGCTCGGCGCGCCGCGCGCAGCGATCTTCGGGGCCCTGGCGCCGGCCCTGGCCGTGCTGATGGGCATTCCCGTTCTGGGCGAATTCCCCGGTGGCGCGGGCTTGGCCGGAATCGTCCTGGTGATGGCGGGTGTCGTTCTGGTGGTGACGGGGGTCCGGCCCGCCAAGCCTGCCTGACCCGGGCTTATTGCTCGGCAAAGGCGCGTTCGATCACGAAGTCGCCGGGCCGGGTGGTGTTGCCTTCCTTGAAGCCGCGCTCGTGCACCATCTGCTTGAGGTCGCGCAGCATCTCCGGGCTGCCGCAGATCATCACCCGGTCGTGCATCGGGTCCAGCGCGGGCAGGTCCAGGTCGCGCGCCAGCTGGCCGTTGTCGATCACGCTGGTCGGGCGGCCCTGGTGCCTGAAGGGCTCGCGCGTCACCGTGGGGTAGTACTTGAGCTGGCGCTGCACCATGTCGCCGAGCAGTTCGTGCCGGGGCAGTTCCTGCGTGAGGTAGTCGTGGTAGGCCAGCTCTCTGACGGCGCGCACGCCGTGGACCAGGATCACCTGCCCGAACTTCTCGTAGGTCTCGGGGTCGCGGACCAGGCTCAGGAACGGCGCCACGCCGGTGCCGGTGGCCAGCAGGTACAGGCGCTTGCCCGGGAGCAGGTAGTCGATGAGCAGCGTGCCGGTGGGCTTTTTGCCGATCACGATCGGATCGCCCACCTGGATATGTTGCAGCCGCGAGGTCAGCGGGCCGTCGGGCACCTTGATGCTCAAAAATTCCAGGTGCTCTTCGTAGTTCGGGCTCACGATGCTGTAGGCGCGCAGCAGGGGCTTGCCGTTCACGCGCAGGCCGAGCATCGTGAAATGCCCATTGGAAAAGCGCAGCGCGGCGTTGCGCGTGGTGGTGAAGGAGAACAGGCGGTCGGTCCAGTGGTGGACGCTCAGGACGTGTTCTTCGAGAAAGGCGCTCATGGTGCTTGGGGGGGCGGGGAGGGTTGAGAAACAGGGAAGAAGCCAGGGCATGGGGGGGGGCTGAAATCCGCGCCTTCTCAGGCCGGATGAACGGCCTGCATTGTTTCGCATCCGGCTTCGGAGCCCCGCGGCGTCCATATGATGCCCCACCGGCCGGGCCATGCAATCTGCCGGCTTCGGGGGAATTTACAAATCGGGATTGTCCTTGGCCAGCGCGGCCGCGCGCAGGCCCTGCAGCGTTCCCGTGGGCGTGATGGCCTCGGGGTCGATCAGGCAGTGCAGCACGCTGGGCAGGCCGCTGGCGCGCGCACGCGCCAGCGCGGGGGCGAAGTCCTCGGTGCGTTCCACGCGCTCGCCATGGCCGCCAAAGGCCTGGGCGTAGGCTTTGAAGTCGGGGTTCTTGAGTTGCGTGGCGCTGACGCGGCCCGGGTATGCGCGCTCCTGGTGCATGCGGATGGTGCCGTACATGCCGTTGTCCAGCAGCAGCACGGTGATGGGCAGGCCGTATTGCACGGCGGTGGCGAATTCCTGGCCGTGCATCAGAAAGTCGCCGTCGCCCGCAAACACCAGCACCTCGCGCTGCGGCCACAGGCGCTTGGCGCCCACGCCGGCGGGCAGGCCGTAGCCCATGGAGCCGCTGGTGGGCGCCAACTGGCTGGCGTAGCAGGTAAACGGCCAGAAGCGGTGCAGCCAGGTGGCGAAGTTGCCCGCGCCGTTGCACAGGATGGTGTTCGCGGGCAGCGTGGCGCGCAGGTGCTGCATCACCTGGCCCATTTGCAGCGCACCCGGAATGCGGATGGGCGCCGGGTCGCTCCACGCCAGGTACTCGGCGTGCGCGGCCCGGGCATGCTCCTGCCATGGCACGGCGGCCTGCGGGCGCACGCCGTCGAGCGCTGCGGCAAAGGCCTGCGGCGTGGCGTGGATGGCCTGCGCGGGGCGGTAGAGCTTGCCCAGTTCATCGGCGTCGGCGTGCACGTGCACCAGGGGCTGCGCGGGGTTGGGAATGGCCAGCAGTTCGTAGCCTTGCGCTGGCACCTCGGACAGGCGCCCGCCCAGCAGCAGCAGCAGGTCGGACGCGCGGATGCGCGCCAGCAGCCCGGGGTTCGCCCCCAGACCCAGGTCGCCTCCGTAGCAGGCGTGGCTGGCCGGAAACAGCATTTGCCGCCGGAACGAGCAGTACACCGGCAGCGACCAGGCCGCGGCGAACGCCGCGAACCTGCGCACCGCGGGTTCCGACCAGCGGCTGCCGCCCAGAATGGCCACGGGCTGCCGGGCGTCCTGCAGGCGCCGGGTCAACTCGGCCATCTGCGCGGCGCCCGGGTGCGTTTCCGTGACCTGGCAGGGCAGGGCGTCGGCGACCGTGGCGGTCTCGGTGAGCATGTCCTCGGGCAGCGCCACCACCACGGGGCCGGGGCGGCCCGAGGTGGCGACGTGGAAGGCGCGCGAGAGCAGTTCGGGAACGCGCGCCGGGTCGTCGATCTGCACCACCCACTTGGCCATGCTGCCGAATACGGCGCCGCAATCGATCTCCTGGAACGCCTCGCGCCCCATGGCGTTGCGCGCCACCTGGCCGACGAACAGGATCAATGGCGTCGAATCCTGGTGCGCGATGTGCACCCCGGCGGACGCATTCGTCGCCCCCGGACCGCGCGTCACGAAGCAGATTCCGGGACGGCCCGTGAGCTTGCCCTGGGCCTCGGCCATCATCGCCGCGCCGCCCTCCTGGCGGCACACGGTGAGCTCGATGCGCGCGCCGTGCAAGGCGTCGAGCACGGCGAGGTAGCTCTCACCCGGAACGCAAAAGAGCTGCTCGACGCCGTGCACGAGGAGTTGGTCCACCAGGATCTGGCCGCCCGTGCGCGCAGGGGTGGCAAGCGCTGCGCGCGTGCCGTGGCCCGGCGGAATCGATGCGGTGCGGGCAGAGGTCATTTGAGGTAGGTCTCCAGGGGCTTGTCGTTCGGGCTGGCGATCAGCGCCTTGAGCGCGGCGCCCATGGGCAGGTTCAGGCTCAGGTTCTTCGGCGGGATCGGGGTGGTGAACCACTTGGCGTAGATTTTCTCCAGCTCGCCGGTCTGCATCAGGCGCGTGAGCACGCCGTCCACTGCGGCCTTGAAAGCCGGGTCGTCCTTGCGAAACAGCAGGGCGATGGGCTCGGCACCCAGGGGCTCGCCCACGATGCGGAAGTCGCCGGGGTTCTTCGCACCGGCAATCACGCCGGCGAGCAGGTTGTCGTCGAGCACGAAGGCGTCCGCACGGCCGGACTCCAGCAGCAGAAAGCTCTCGGCGTGGTCCTTGCCCAGCAGGATGTTCATCGGGGTGCCGAGCGCGCGCTCCTGCCTGCGCAGCATCTGCACCGCCGTGGTCCCCGTGGACGCGGCCACCGTGCGCCCGCCCAACTGGCTGATGGAGCGGATGGCCGAATCGGCGCGCACCGCCATGCGCACTTCGCTCACGTAGGTGGTCACGGCAAAGGCCACCTGCTGCTGGCGCGCGGTGTTGTTCGTGGTCGGGCCGCAGCCGATGTCGAGCGTGCCGTTTTGCACCAGCGCCAGCGTGCTCTGCGCGGTGGCGGCCAGGTATTCGAGCTTCGCATCGGGCGCGATCTCCCGGAGCACGCGCTCGCACAGCTCCACGTGGTAGCCCACGTATTTCTCGTTCGCGCCCAACGCATAGGCCATGGGAGGCGAGGCCTCGCGCACGCCCAGCACGGCCCGGCCGCTGGTGCGGATCTTGTCCAGCGTGCCCTGCGCTGCCCCGGACGTCTGGGCGCACAGGAGACCGAACAGGAGGGTGGCCGCTGCGGCGATCGCTGGGGTTGCGGGGAAAAGGGTCATGCCGTCTCTCCTGGAGTCAGGCCGAGCGCCCCTGGTGGAGGGCGACGCGGGGGTGTTGCACGTCAATCGCCGATGTCGAAAGCCACGCCCTGCGCCAGCGGCAGCGCGCTGGAGTAGTTGATGGTGTTCGTCGCACGGCGCATATAGGCTTTCCAGCTGTCGGAGCCGGCTTCGCGGCCACCGCCGGTCTCCTTCTCGCCGCCAAAGGCACCGCCAATCTCGGCGCCGCTCGGGCCGATGTTCACGTTCGCGATGCCGCAGTCCGACCCGGTCGCCGACATGAAGCGCTCGGCCTCGCGCACGTCGAGGGTGAAGATTGACGACGACAGGCCCGCGCCCACCGCGTTGTTCCACGCAATCGCGTCATCGAGCGACTGGTAGCGCAGCACGTACAGGATGGGGGCAAAGGTCTCGTGCAGCGCCGGGCCCATGTGTTGGGCCAGTTCCACCAGCGCGGGCCGCACGTAGTAGGCAGCGTCGCCGGCAATGCCCGCCTCCCGGTGGCCGCCATGCACCGTGGCGTTGAGCGCGCGGCTCTGCAGCAGCGCGGCCTGCATGTCGTCAAACGCCGTGCGGTCGATCAGCGGGCCCACCAGCGTGCCGGGCGTGCGCGGGTCGCCCACCGGCACGCGGTCGTACACCGCGATCAGCCGGGGCACCAGGGCGTCGTACACGCTGTCGTGCACGAACAGGCGGCGCAGCGTGGTGCAGCGTTGGCCGGCCGTTCCCATCGCGGAAAAGGCAAGGCCGCGCAGTGCCAGGTCCAGGTCGGCCGAGGGCGCAACGATGGCGGCGTTGTTCCCCCCCAGTTCCAGAATGCCGCGCGCAAAGCGCGCCGCCAGACGCGGCCCCACGGCGCGCCCCATGGCGCTGGAGCCGGTGGCCGAGAGCACGGCCACGCGGGCGTCGTCGACGAGCAGCTGGCCCAGCGCGCGCGCGCCGATGAGCAGTTCCAGCAGGCCCTCGGGCGCAGCGCCGAAGCGCGCCAGCGCGCGCCGGGCGATGGCGTGCACGGCCAGGGCGGTCAGCGGGGTCTTCTCGGACGGCTTGCACACCACCGGGTCGCCGCACACCAGCGCCAGCGCGGCGTTCCAGGACCACACGGCGACGGGGAAGTTGAAGGCGGTGATCACGCCGCACACGCCCAGCGGATGCCAGGTTTCCATCATGCGGTGGCCGGGGCGCTCGGTGGCGATGCCCAGGCCGTACAGCTGGCGCGACAGGCCCACGGCAAAGTCACAGATGTCGATCATCTCCTGCACCTCGCCCAGCCCTTCGGAAGGTATCTTGCCGACCTCCAGCGTCACCAGCAGGCCCAGGTCGGCCTTGGCCGCGCGCAGTTCCTCCCCGAGCAGGCGCACCAGCTCGCCCCGGCGCGGCGCGGGCACGCTGCGCCACACCAGAAACGCCGCGTGCGCCCGGCCAATGGCGGCCGAGGCTTCGGCCAGCGTGGACTGCGGCACGGCGCCGATGGCCTCGCCCGTGATGGGGGAGTGCACCAACAGATCGCCCCCCGTGTACGCCGCCCGGGGCACGCCCAGGCGTTGCAGCAGTTGATCGACATCGTGCGCGAGGGACGTGGCTGGGGGGGTGGACATGGCGGCTTTCGCGGTCAAAGGGCAGGGGGCGCGGCGCGGCTCAGATGAGCTTGTCCAGCGGGTTGGTGATTTTCTTGAGCGGCCCGCTGCGCGCCGGGGGCACCATGAGGGGCACCTGGGTCGATCCGCCGTTCCAGGCCGGGTCTTCGATGCTGTCGAACACCTGACGCAGCTTCTGCCCCCAGCTGTCGTGCAGCATGCGAAAGTAGGGGTTGTGCTCGTCGATGCAGATCAGCTTGTCGGTGGCAAAGCGGCCCACCTCGTAGACGACCAGGTCCAGCGGCAGGCCCACGGACAGGTTGGACTTGAGCGTGCTGTCCATGGACACGAGCGCGCATTTGGCGGCCTCGTTCAACGGGGTTTCGGGCGTCAGCACCCGGTCGAGCACGGGCTTGCCGTATTTCGACTCGCCGACCTGGAAGTAGGGCGTCTCGGACGTGGCCTCGATGAAGTTGCCGGCCGAGTAGACCTGGAACAGGCGCATGCCCTCGCCCTGGATCTGGCCGCCGAACAGGATGGATACGTTGAATTCCACGCCCGCGCTCTGGAGCGCCGCGCCGTCGCGCTCGTGCACATGGCGCACGGCTGCGCCCAGCACGCGGACGGCGTCGAACATGCTGGTGGCGTTCCAGATTGTGATCGGCTCGCCGGATTCGCCGTTCTTGATCTGCTCGGTCTGGAGGATTTCGCGCACCGACTGCGAGATCGACAAATTGCCCGCGGAGAGCAGCACCATGAAGCGCTCGCCCGCTTTCTCATAGACGATCATCTTGCGAAACGAGCTGATCTGGTCCAGTCCGGCGTTGGTGCGGGAGTCGGAGAGGAAGACCAGCCCGGCGTTGAGTTTGATGGCGACGCAGTACGTCATGGCAATGCATGCGAGAGAAATCCTGTGGGGACAGGAGTGTAGTGCCGCGCCCTCAGCCGCCCGCCAGCCTCTTGAGTTGGTACAGCGCGTCCAGCGCCTCGCGCGGGCTGAGCGCGTCGGGGGCTATTTGGGCGAGCGCGGCTTCCACCGGGCTGGGGGCCGCAGTCGGGGGGATTTCCGGGGCGGCGAACAGGTCGATCTGCAATTTGCCTTCGTCGGCCCGCGCCTCCAGCACCGCGAGCGCATGGCGCGCGTGCTGCAGCACGGGGGCCGGCATTCCCGCGAGCCGGGCCACCTGGATGCCGTAGCTGCGGCTCGCCGGGCCGGGCTGGATCTCGTGCAGGAAGACGATGTCGGCCCCGGACTCGGTCGCGCTCACATGCATGTTGATCGCGTGGCGGGCCTTGGCGGGCAGCTCGGTGAGCTCGAAGTAATGCGTGGCAAACAGCGCGAAGGCGCGGGTCCTGTCGTGCAAATGCGTCGCGATGCCGCTGGCCAGCGCCAGGCCGTCGAAGGTGCTGGTGCCGCGGCCGATCTCGTCCATCAGCACCAGGCTGTGCGCCGTCGCGGCGTGCAGGATCTGCGCGGCCTCGGTCATCTCCAGCATAAAGGTCGATTGCGCGTTCGCCAGGTCGTCGGCGGCGCCGATGCGCGTGTGGATCGCGTCGATCGGCCCCAGGCGGCAGCTGGCGGCCGGCACATGGCTGCCCATGCCGGCGAGCAGCACGATGAGCGCCACCTGGCGCATATACGTCGATTTGCCGCCCATGTTCGGGCCGGTGATGATCTGCATGCGGGTGTTCGCGTTCAGCCGCGTGTGGTTCGCGATGAAGCTGCCGCTCGAGGTTTCGGCCAGCCGCGCCTCGACCACCGGGTGGCGACCGCCCTCGATTTCGATGCAGGGCTCGGGCATGAACTGCGGCGCGCACCAGTTCAGCGTGAGCGAGCGCTCGGCCAGCGTGCACAGCACGTCCAGCGTGGCCAGCGCCCGGGCCAGGCGGGTGAGCGCGGGAACATGCGCCTGGAGCCGGTCCAGGATCTGCTCGTAGAGCCATTTCTCGCGCGCCAATGCACGCTCGCCGGCGGACAGGGCCTTGTCTTCAAAGGCCTTGAGCTCGGGCGTGATGAAGCGCTCGGCGTTCTTCAGCGTCTGGCGGCGGCGGTAGTCGTCGGGGACGCGGTCGAGGTGGCTGCTCGTGACCTCGATGTAGAAGCCATGCACCTTGTTGAACTGCACGCGCAGGTTGGCGATTCCGGTGCGCGCTTTCTCGCGCGTCTCCAGAGCCAGCAGGAAGGCGTCGCAGTCGGTCTGTATGGCGCGCAGCTCGTCCAGTTCGGCGTCGAAGCCGGGCGCGATCACGCCGCCGTCGCGCACCAGCGCCGCGGGCTCCGGGGCAATCGCGGATTCCAGCAGCTCGGTGCAGTCTGCGGGCGGGTGCAGATGGCCAAAAATTTGCGCCAGATACGGCTCGGGCGCGCGCTCATCGAGCGCCAGCAGCGCGGCTTTTTGCAGCGTCCGGCCCAGCGCCAGCAGTTCGCGCGGGCGCACCTGGCGCAGCGCGATGCGCGCGGTGATGCGCTCCACGTCGCTCACGCCCCGGAGCTTGTCGCGCAAGGTGGCCCAGGGGTCGGCGCCAGCGCCCGCGCCGCCCCGCAGCGCCGTGGTCGCGGACAGGCGCTGACGCGCCTCGGCGCGGTCGCGGCGCGGCTCCAGCAGCCAAGTCTTGAGCAGCCGGCTGCCCATTCCCGTCATGCAGGTGTCGAGCAGCGAAAAGAGCGTGGGCGCATCGTCGCCGCGCAGGGTCTTGACCAGTTCCAGGTTGCGCCGCGTGCTCGCGGGCAGGTCGATCAGCTCGTCGCCCCGCTGCACCTGCACGCTGTGCACATGGGTCAGGGCACGGCCCTGGGTGTGCTCCGCGTAGGCCAGCAGCCCGGCCGCGGCGGCGTGCGCTGCGCCCAGGTCCTGCGCGCCCCAGCCCTGCAGGCTGGCCGCGCCCAGGTTTTCGAGCAGCTTGCGCGCGCCCAGCGCGCTGTCGAACTGCCATTCGGGCCGGGGGCTCATGGGGCATGTGAAGGCACCGTCCTGGCGCAGCGCCTGCAATTGCTGCTCGAAGCGCTCCGTCACGCCCGCGCTGTGGATGAGCTCGCAGGGCGCGACGCGGGCCAGCCAGGCGCCGAGCTCGTCGTGCGCGCATTCGGTCAGATGGATGCAGCCCTGCGTCAGGCTGAGCCAGGCCAAGCCGCAGCGCGCGCGCGGCGCCTGGTGCACGGCCAGCAGCAGCGTCTCGGACTTGTCCGGCAGCAGTTCGGCATCGGTCAGCGTTCCGGGCGTGACCACGCGCACCACCTTGCGCTCCACCGGCCCCTTGGCCGCAGTCACCTCGCTCACCTGTTCGGCGATGGCCACCGACTCGCCCATCCTGATCAGGCGCGCGAGGTAGTTCTCCAGCGCATGAAAGGGCACGCCCGCCATCACCACCGGTTGTCCGCCCGACTGGCCGCGCTGCGTGAGCGCAATGCCCAGCAGGCGCGCAGCCTTTTCCGCGTCGGCGTAGAACAGCTCGTAGAAATCGCCCATGCGGTAGAGCACGAGCGTCTCGGGGTACCCGGCCTTCAGGGCCAGGTATTGCTGCATCATGGGGGTGTGGTGTTCGCGCGGATCGGACATGCAGGCGGTGGCAGAAATGGGGCAAATGGAGCCAATGGGGCGTAAGACTGTAACAGTTAGCCCCTGGGCCATTGCCACGGGTTTGGTTTCCCGCCTGCGTTTTGGCATCCTTTGAAAAAGTCATGATGAAGGCCGTCGTGGAAGCCTTCAAGACTGCAAGACCGCCGGCATTGATCTGCGCACCCTGCCGCGCTGGCAGGCTTACGCAGGGCTGACGGCCGCCCGCAAGCCGTCAGCCCCTGCCCAGCCGCTCGGCCGACTGCTGGCCGTGGCCAACGAACCGCGCTTCGCGGACATGCCCCCGGCACGCATCGTGCCCATGCTCGCCGACGAAGGCGTCTACTTGGCCAGCGAGTCCAGCTTCGCGCGGGTGCTGCGCGCGCCCCATACATCCAGGCCGTGAGCCTCAACCCTGAACACGATTCGGTCATCAAGACGCATTCCAGGGAACAGGATATTCAGCCGATGGCTGAGGCGACAACTATCGGCTCTTCGTCGTTTCGTGTGGGACACAACAACCTCGGATCACCCCAACGGGAGCGAAGCGCTGCGCGCGCCGATGATTAGCCTGAAGTTCCCCGCCCTTTCGCCCCGGGCGACCGCTTCCCAAGTTCGCGCCAGCATGGAGGAAATCGACTTTTCAGGCATTTTCAGGCTCAAAAATAGAGTCACCAAAATACTCGCACTGAAAGCGAGATTGACGTAGAGGTCGACCCATGCCAGCCCGCACCGGAGCCGTTCACGTCGCGACCACAACGCGCAAGTACAAGGACAAGGTCTACCGCACCCACTTGCTGCGCCGCAGCTATCGCGAGGACGGCAAGGTCAAGAACGAGACCCTGGGCAATCTGTCGCATTTGCCCGAGTCCTTGATCGACATCATTCGCCGCTCGCTGCAGGGCGAGACCTTCGTCGCCACTGCCGATACGTTCGAGATCGTGCGCTCGCGCGCGCATGGCCACGTGCAGGCCGTCAGCGTCGCCATGCAGCGCTTGGGGCTGGCGTCCGTGCTCGCTCGTGCGCCCAGCCGCGAGCGTAATTTGGTGCTGGCCATGGTGGCCGTGCGCATCGTCTCGCCCGACACCCAACTGGCCACCACGCGGCAGTGGCACTCCAGCACCTTGGCCGAGGACTTCGGCGTGCTCGACGCCGAAGAGGACGATCTGTGCGCCGCCATGGATTGGCTGCTCGAGCGCCAAGAGAGCATCGAGCAAGCGCTCGCCACGCGCCACCTGCGCGCGGGGGGGCCTGGCGTTGTACGACCTGTCCTCCAGCGACTTCGAGGGCCACTGCTGTCCGCCGGCCCAGCGCCGTACGTTGCAACTGAACTACGGCCTGCTTACCGATGTCCGCGGCTGCCCGGTGGCCGTCTCGGTGTTCGATGGCAACACCGCCGATAGCCTGAGCTTCTTGCCGGCAGTGCAGCAGGTGCGTCAGCGCTTTGGCCTCGATCAGGTGGTCATGGTCGGCGACCGGGGCACGATCTCCGGCAAGGCGATTTCCGGGATGCGCAGCGACGACGGCGTCGCGTGGATCACGGCCCTCGAGAGCGTTTCGATCCGCGCCCTGGTCGGGCAAGGGCCGTTGCAGACGGGTCTGTTCGATGAACGCAATCCGCTGGAGATCAACCGGGTGCGCGCGCATATCCTGCTGTGCATGCTGGCCTACTACGTCGAGTGGCATATGCGCGAGGCTTGGCGCGAACTGACCTTCGCCGACACCGATCAAGCGGCCCAGGCCGAGCGCGATCCGGTGGCCCCGGCGAAACGTTTGATGGCAGTGCAGCGCAAGGCCCAAGGCAAAACGCTCGACAACGGGCAGCCCGTGCACGGTTTCCACACGCGGATGGCCGAGTTGGCCACCCTGGTGCGCAACACCTGCCGCACACCCCAGGCAGGCCCGGACGCACCCAGCTTCGACGTGCTGACCACCGCCAACGCTTGCCAACAGCGTGCGTTGGAACTGCTCGGAACCATCCGTTCGTAGTCAGGCTGGGGGCCTGGAACCACCCCTTCAAACGCACCACGTTGAACAAGGCTGCCGCACGCGGATGCGCTGCGGGCTCATAGAATCCGCGCGTGGCAATGCACCTTGATCTTGTAGACCTGCGCTTGATGGTTCATATCGCCGAGGCGAACAGCATGACCCGTGGCGCCGAGCTGTCTTTCATCTCCCTGCCTGCGGCAAGCACCCGCGTCAAGAACCTGGAGGCGGGTATTGGTACCAAGCTGCTGTACCGCACCAGCCAGGGCGTCACGCTCACGCCGCCCGGCCAGGCCCTCGTACACCATGCGCGCATGGTGCTGGGTCAGATTGAGCATCTGTGGGGCGACATGCAGGAATATGCGCGCGGCATCAAGGGCCATGTGCGCGTGTTCGCCAACACCACGGCGCTGGGCGAGTACCTGCCACCGGTGCTGCGGGCCTATCTGAGCAAGAACCCCGATGTGAACATCGACCTGCGCGAGCGGCTCTCGCACGACATCGTGCGTGCCGTGACCGAGGGGCAGACGGACATCGGCATCGTCGCCGGCCTGGTGCGCACGGAAAGCCTGGAGACGCTGCCCTACCGGCACGACCGCCTGGCCCTTGTGGTGGCCCAGGGCCATGAATTGGGCCAGCGCCCCGAAGTGGCCTTTGCCGAAACGCTGGATTACGACTACGTGGGCCTGCACGAGTCCAGCGCCATCCATGCCTTTCTGCGGCGAGAGTGCGATCAGTTGCATCGGTCGATCAAGCAGCGCATCCAGGTCAGCAATTTCGAGGCGGCCTGCCGCATGATCGAGGCAGCCGTGGGCGTTGGCATCCTGCCCGAATCGGCGGCCCGCCGGCATGCGCAGACCATGGCGATCACGATCGTGCCACTGACCGACCCCTGGGCCCTGCGCAAGATGCTGATCTGCGTGCGCAGCCTCGAAGCCCTGCCGGGCTTTGCCCGCGAGCTGGTGGAACTGCTGGTGGAAGACGCACGCCAGGCCGAGGGTGCTTAGCGTTCCCTGATGCGTTCGGGTTCAACGCGCCCACCGCAACACCAGCGCATCGAGCCGGCGCGCAATGTCGATCAGTTGGCGCCGCACCTCGGGGTGCATGGGGGGCCAGGGCGCGCGCGGTGCCTCGCAGGCGATCACGCCGCCTTCCTTCATCAGCGCCTTGGCGGCAAGAAAGCCGGCCTGGCGGTTCTCGTGGTTGATCAGCGGCAGCCAGCGCTGGTATTCAGCGAATGCCTTGTCCTTGTCGCCCGCGCGGTGCGCTTCGATGATGGGGCGAATGCCGTCGGCAAAGCCGCCGCCGGTCATGGAGCCCGTGGCGCCGGCTTCCAGGTCGGCGAGCAAGGTGATGGCCTCTTCGCCATCCCATGGGCCTTCGATGGCTTCTGCGCCCAGCGCGATCAGCTCGCGCAGCTTGCTGGCCGCACCGGCGGTTTCCACCTTGAAGTAGCTGACCTGCTCGATCTCTTGCGCCATTTTGGCCAGGAAGCCGGGCGTCAGCGGTGTGCCGGCGGCGGGCGCGTCCTGGATCATGATGGGGACGTCGATCGCATCGGAGACGCCCTGGTAGAAGGTCTGGATCTGCGCGTCGCCAAATCGGAAGGTGGCGCCGTGGTAGGGCGGCATCACCATCACCATGGCCGCGCCCATGTCCTGCGCACGGCGACTGCGTTCGGCGCAGACGTGGGTAGCGGTGTGCGTGGTGGTCACGATCACCGGCACGCGGCCGGCCACGTGCTCCAGCGCCGTGCGCGTCAGAACCTCGCGTTCCTCGTCCGAGAGCAGGAACTGCTCGGAGAAGTTGGCCAGCAGGCACAGGCCGTCAACGCCAGAGTCGATCATGAAGTCAAGGCAGCGCCACTGGCTGGCCAGGTCGAGCGTACCGTCCTCGTGGAACGTGGTGGGCACGACCGGGAAGATGCCGCGGTAGCGCGGGTCGGAGAGTCCGGGCATGGCGCTCCTTACCCGGTGATCTGGAACTGGTCCAGGTACTCGGTCTTGAGCGTGAGGCCCAGGCCCGGCACGTCGTCCCTGAGCTGAAGGAAGCCGTTCTCGGCAATGGGTTCGCCGTCGAAGATGTACCAGAACAACTCATTGCCCACTTCCACGTCGAAGATGGGGAAGTACTCGGCCATGGGCGAGGCCAACGTGCTCATGGTCAGGTGGTAGTTGTGCATCTGGCCAGCGTGCGGGACCACGGGCACGCTGTAGGCCTCGCACAGCGCATTGATCTTGTGCGCGGCCGTGATGCCGCCCACGCGGTTGGTGTCGTACTGCACGACGCTCACGGCTTTCCTGTCCAGCAACTGCTTGAAGCCGTAGAGGCTGAATTCGTGCTCGCCGCCCGAGATCGGAACGATGCCCATGTCGTTCAGCTCGGCGTAGCCGCCGATGTCGTCGGCGATCACGGGCTCTTCGAGCCAGCGCGGCTCGAATTTCTCCAGCTTGGGCAGCATGCGCTTGGCGTATTCGAGGTTCCAGCCCATGTAGCACTCGAGCATCAGGTCGTTGTCGTAGCCGATGACTTCGCGGAGGGCTTCGACGGCCTGGAGGTTTTTCTTCACGCCGTCCTGCAGATGCGCCGGGCCGTAGCCGAAGCGCATCTTGAAGGCATGGAAGCCCTGGTCGAGGAACTTCTGCGCCTCGGCCTGCATGGCCTTGAGGTCGGTGCGGTAGAGCTTGCTGTAGTAGCAAGGGATCTTTTCCTTGGTGCGGCCGCCGAGCAACTTGAACACGGGCTTGTGCACGCTCTTGCCCAGGATGTCCCATATGGCCAGATCCACTCCCGAGATGGCGGCCATGGTCACGCCCTTTCGGCCCCAGGCGTGGGTGGCGCGGTACATGCGCTGCCACAGGTATTCGGAGTCCCAAGGGTCCTGGCCCACGACCAGCGGCGCGAGGTATTCGTCGATGATGGCCTTGGCGATGCGCGGCGCCAGCGCCACGTTGCCCAGGCCGACGATGCCGTCATCGGTCTCGACCTCCACCACCGTCCAGGAATGGAAGCGGAAGGTGCTCATGGTCTCGGTGTTGGAGTACACCAGATCCATGGCGTTGGAGCAGAAGTTGCCTTGCGGTGGAACGGTCTTGCCCTTCCATTCGTAGACGCGGGCGCGGACGGATCGGATCTTCATGGCGGTATCTCTCCTGGTTTCGATGCGCATGGTTTTTTCTTCTCAGCTTGCCTGGGCAGCGCGGCGCGAGGCGCCCATGCGGCAGGCGATCAGAAAGGCCTGCCAAGTGGCTTCCACATGGGCCCGGCCCTGGCCCGCGATGTCGTAGGCCGTGCCGTGGGCGGGCGTGGTGATGGGGATTGGCAGACCGCCCTGCACCGTAACGCCGCGCGAGAAGCCCAGCAGTTTGATCGCGATCTGGCCCTGGTCGTGGTACATGGTCACGATGGCCTGGTACGCGCCGGCCTGCGCCTTCAGGAAGATCGTGTCGGCCGGAAACGGGCCGTGGAATGGATCCGGCGTGGGCCAGTCGCGGGCCCTGAGCGCGCGCACTGCGGGTTCGATGACGTCGATCTCTTCGCGCCCGCACACGCCGCCGTCGCCGCCATGCGGGTTGAACGCGGCAATGGCCACTTTGGGCGCGGCGATGCCGTTGGCCAGCAGCGAGCGGTAAATCAGCTCGGACGCCTGCGCGATGCGCTCGGTGCTCAGGTAGCTGGCCACGTCCCTGAGCGGCACGTGCGACGAGATGCGCGAGGTCCACAGGCTGCCCAGCGTGTTGAACTCGCAGAAGTAGCCTTGTACGCCCAGGTACTCGGCGAAGTGGTGCAGCTCATCCTCATGGCGCAAGCCGCCGATCTTCATGGCCTGCTTGTTCAGCGGCGCGAAGCAGATGGCGTCGATGGCGCCTGCCTGCGCCGCGTCCATGCACTGGTCGAGCACCTTCAGCACCGAGCGCCCGCCGGGCGCCGCCGCCACGCTGCGGGTCACGGCCTCGGGCGCCACCGTGTCGACGGCCAGAAAGGCCGGGCGCGACGCATCGGCGCGGCCGCGCACGGCGGCCAGGCTGGCGATGCTCTCGGTCGCCACCCGGGCGCCCGCAATGCGCTGGCCCTCTTGCCACAGCCAAGGGTCGCCCACCAGCACGATGTTGGCCCTCTGCACGGCCTCGTGCCTGGCCAGCAGGCGGGCGATGAGTTCGGCGCCGATGCCGGCGGGGTCGCCCAGCGTCAGGGCCACGACGGGAAGTTCGGCGAAGGACATGCGGGACTCAGTCGATCCGGATGTCGTTCTTGCGGATGACTTCGCCGAAGCGCTGGTATTCGGCGCGGTGGAATGCCTCGAACTCGGCCTGGGAGATGGCGCGCAACTCGGCGCCCACCGCTTCGAGGCGGGCCTTGGTCTCGGGCATGGCGATCACCTTGTTGACCTCGTCATGCACCTTCTGCTGCACGGCCATCGGCGTGGACGCGGGCATGTAGATGCCGTACCAGGCGGCGATCTCCACGCCGGCCAGACCCGACTCGGCCATGGTGGGCACCTGGGGCAGCTGCGCGTTGCGCTGGGCCGAGGTGACGGCCAGCGGGCGCAGCCTGCCGCTCTTGATTTGGCCGATGACGGATGGCAGGGTGTCGAAGCTCATCTGCACCTGCGCGCTCACCAGGTCCACCAGCGCGGCGGCGCTGCCCTTGTAGGGCACGTGGGTGATCCGGATGCCGGCCGCGTCCTGGAACATCTCGGCCGCGATGTGCTGCGTGCTGCCAGTGCCGCTGCTGGCGAAGTGGATGGTGCCCGGGCCCTTTCTGGCCAGGGCCACCAGATCGGCCACCGAGTCGGCATGCACCGGCTTGCCCACCACCAGCACGTTGGGCACCGAGCCCACGAAGGCCACGGGCACCAGGTCCTTGTTGTTGTCGTAGCCGAGCCTGAGCAGGTGCGGCGCGATGGTGTGCGCGGTGACCACGCCCATCACCATGGTGTGGCCGTCGGTGGACTTGGCCGTCGCGTCGACGGCCAGGGTATTGGAAACGCCGGGGCGGTTTTCCACCACGATGGACTGCTTGAGCAGCGGGCCCAGCCGATCGGCCACGGCGCGGGCCATGGCGTCAGTGCCGCCGCCGGGGGCCGAGCCCACCAGCATGCGCACAGGTCTGCTGGGCCAGTCGCCGGTGTTCTGGGCCATGGCACCCCAGGGCAGTATTCCTGCCAGCAATGCGGCCATGGAGAGGGAGCGTCTCTTCATTCATTGTCTCCTTCGGTGATGGATTCGCTGGGATGGTAGGGATGGCATGAATCGCCGTAAACTGAAAGTTGTTGATTGGTTGATAACCAAAGGGAATGGATTATCGAAGGGAAAGTATGGGATCGATCGACCGCAAGGACGGCACACCGCAACTGCTGAACCGCTTGCGCCTGCGCCAGATCGCACTGATGCTGGCCGTGAAGGAACAGCGCACGTTGCGCGCTGCGGCGGCGCAATTGGGCATGTCCCAGCCCGCGGCCACCAAGATGCTGCATGAGTTGGAGGATGCTTTGGACGTACGCCTGTTCGAACGTATGGGACGGGGGCTGCGGATCAGTGAAGCCGGTGAGCGAGTGATGGACTACTGCCAGAATTTGCGCGCAAGCGTAGAGGCGTTGAACCGCGAGCTAATGGAACTGCGGCAGGGCAGTGCTGGCCGATTGGCGATGGGCAGCATCATGGCTGCATCACCGGGGCGGTTGACCAAGGCCCTGCTATGCATCAAACAGCAAAGTCCCTTGCTGTCCATCGAGGTGGCGGTCGATACCAGTGACCGGCTGCTGGCGCAACTGCGTGATGGCGTGCTCGAGGTGGTAGTAGGCCGGATGACCGGCGATCATTGCGACGATTATTTGTTCCGGCCCATCGACGACGAGAAACTGGTGGTCGTCTCCAGCCTTTCGCATCCGCTGGCGCGCAAACGCCAAACAACCCTCGAAGCTCTGCGGCCCTATGCCTGGGTACTGCAACCTCCGGGCAGCCCGATGCGCACATTGATTGATCAGGAGTTTCGAGACCGGGGCCTGGCGCTACCGCGTGGCCTGATCGAGACGGGATCGATCCTGACCAGCATCAATCTTGTGCGCAGTTCGACAATGGTGGCGGTGGTTCCTGCGGCGGTCGCGCGCAGCCATGCAGAGCACGGCATGCTGCGCTTGCTGCCGTTTCGCTTCAGGCGCCGACTGGAGGCCTATGGCAGCATAGTGCGTCGGGACCATTCCCTCAGCCAGCCGGCGCAGCAGTTTCTGGCGCTGCTGCATGAAAGTACGGCGTCGGCTCGGCCGCCCCACCTTGCACGCAACGCCAACATGAGTGGACGCCCGCTGGCCACCGGCCATCCATGAGTTCGAACTACAGGATTTTCCGGTGACGGTGGCCGTGGACACGCAGGGCAACTCAATCCACCGCCATTTCGAACTCGGCTGATGGCTGTTTGAATGAGGCGACAAGCATCCTGACACGTACCGGCCTGACTTTGGCAAAGCAGAAGGCACGGTTCAACAAACAGGGATTGCACGCAAGGCGGGTCAAGGTGACGATGCCCCCCATGCGTCGCCCCGCTGTGGCACGGGTTGTATGCTCTTTGACGAATAGCTTGAAGCGCTCATGAATAAAGCTCCGGATGCCGTTTTGACCAAAACTTTTGAATCCCGCACCGCCCAGCTGGCGGCCTTTGCCGCAGGCTTGCGCCACGCGCACGTTCCGCCCGCCGTACTGCGCAAGACCGAAGACCTGTTGGTGGACTGGTTCGGCTCCGCCGTGGCGGGCCACAGCGCCCGGCCCGTGGAGAGCATCGCGCGCTTTGCCCTTGCCATGGGGCCGGCCACCGGCCCGAGCGAGGTCATCGCCACGGGCGCCAGCACCAGCCCGCACGCAGCGGCCATGGCCAACGCCGCCGCAGCGCACGTGGTTGAGCAGGACGACGTGCACAACGGCTCGGTGTTCCACCCGGCGGCCGTGGTGTTTCCGGCCGCCGTGGCCGTGGCGCAGTCCATCGGCGCCAGCGGCGCGCAGTTGCTCGTGGCCGCCATCGCGGGCTACGAGGTGGGCATCCGCGTGGGTGAATTCCTGGGCCGTAGCCATTACAGGATTTTCCACACCACCGGAACGGCTGGCACGCTGGCCGCCGCCGCCGCCGTGGGCCAGCTGCTGGGGCTGGACGCCCGGCAGATGCTGCACGCCCTGGGGTCGGCAGGCACCCAGGCGGCCGGGCTGTGGGGGTTCTTGCGCACGGCGGCCGACAGCAAGCAACTGCACACGGCGCATGCTGCCGGTGCGGGCCTGATGGCCGCCTACCTGGCTCAGGATGGCTTCACCGGCGCGGCCGACATTCTGGAAGGCAAACAGGGCATGGCGGCGGGCATGTCGAGCGACGCCGACCCGACGCGCCTCGTCGATGGCCTGGGCAGCCGCTGGGCCACGGCAGAAACCTCGTTCAAATGGCATGCCTCCTGCCGCCACACGCACCCCGCGGCCGATGCGCTGCTGCAAGTCATGCAGCAGCACGGCCTGACCGCAGGCCAGCTGGCCCGCGTGGTCACGCGCGTGCACCAGGGCGCGATCGACGTGCTCGGCCCCGTGGTGCGGCCCAGCACGGTGCACCAGAGCAAGTTCTCCATGGGCACGGTGCTGGCCTTGGTGGCCCGCTTCGGCCATGCCGGGCTGACCGAGTTTGAGGAAGCATTCCTCGCGCCCGAAACGCAGGCGCTGCGCGACCGCGTGGAAATGGTGCTCGACCCCGAGGTCGATTCCGCCTACCCGCGCCAGTGGATCGGCAAGGTGGCGGTGCACACCCACGACGGCCACGTGTTCGAGGGCCGTGTGGACGAACCCAAGGGCGATCCCGGCAACACGCTCAGCCGCGATGAACTCAGCGCCAAGGCCCTGCGGCTGGCCGCTTTCAGTGGCCGCGTGGCGGCCGGGCCCATGGCCCGGGCCGTGGACCGCCTGTGGCACATGGAGCAGTGTCCCCGCGTGGGCCGCTTGCTGGAGCGCCTGCCATGACCGGGGTGCTGCACGGCCGCGTGGCGCTGGCCCGCAGCTTCCTGTTCGTGCCCGCGAGCCGCCCCGAGCGCCTTGCCAAGGCCCTGGCCAGTGGCGCCGACATCGTGGTGGTGGACCTGGAGGACGCCGTCGAGCCCCCGGCCAAAGATTCCGCCCGGCAGGCGCTGTGCACCCGCTTTGGCGCGCTCGAGCCTGCGCAGCGCGGCCGCCTGATGGTGCGCATCAACGCCCGGGGCACCGCATGGCACGCGCAGGACGTAGCGCTGCTGGCGCAACTCACGGACTCCGGCCTGGCCGGTGCCATGCTGCCCAAGGCCGAGGACGGCCTCACCTTGGCCTCGCTCGCCGGGGCGTGCCCGGGGCTGGCATTGCTGCCCCTGATGGAATCGGCCAGCGGCTTCCACGCGCTGGACGCCGTGGCCCAGGCGCCGCAGGTGGTGCGGCTGGGCCTGGGTCACATCGACCTGCAGGCCGACCTGGGCATGGCCTGCGGCGACGACGAGGCCGAACTGGCGCCCGCACGCTGGAGCATGGTCGTGGCCTCGCGCCACGCGGGTCTGGCCGCACCGGTTGACGGCGTAACTATCCGGCTGAACGACCCGCAGCAACTGCGCGCCGACACCGCCCGCAGCCGGCGCTTCGGCTTTTCGGCCAAGCTGTGCATCCACCCGGCACAGATCGCGGGGGTGCATGCCGCGCTGGCCCCGACCGAGGCCGAGGTGGCCTGGGCGCACCGCGTGGTGGACGCCTCACGGCTGGCGCAGGGCGGGGCGGTGCAGCTCGATGGCGCGATGGTGGATGCGCCGGTGCTGCTCAGGGCGCAGCAGATCCTGTCGCGGCAGCAGGCCCCGGTGGGAAGCCAGGGGTCGCATGGAAGCTCAGCGTGCGCCGAATGAAGTCAGCCAGTCCAGGTAGAAGGCTTCGCGCGCGAGCTTTCGGGGCAGGACACGGGCACTTTGCAGCACGCTTGCACAACGGGCCTCAAAAGAACCTTCTTCAAACCTGAGGAGACTATCCATGATGCGATCGACATCCCTTGTGCCCCGCCTTGCGGCGCTTGCCGTGTTTCCCGCCGCAGCCGCCTTGCTTGTCACCTCCACGGCCGCGGCCCAGGTGCGCGACTTTCCGACCAAGCCCATCGAACTCGTCGTGCCCTTTCAGCCTGGCGGCGGGACTGACGCGCTGGCGCGCGCCTTCGCCGACGCGACACGCAAGCACATGCCGCAAAGCATGATCATCGTCAACAAGCCGGGTGCCACCGGCGTCATCGGCTGGCAAGACGTGATCAATGCAAGGCCGGACGGCTATCGCCTGGCGGTCATCACGGTGGAAATGACGACGCTATCGCACATGGGGCTGGCGAAGTTCACGTACGAAGACATGACGCCCATCGCGCGCTTGAACGCCGATCCGGCCGCCATCACCGTGCGCGCCGATGCGCCCTGGAACACCGCCGAGGAATTCCTCGCCGCCGCGAAGAAGGGCAACGGCAAGATCAGCGTCGGCAACGCCGGCAACGGGTCGATCTGGCACCTTGCCGCGTCGGCGCTGGAGGACAGGACCGGCGTGCAGTTCAATCACACGCCCTTCCAGGGGGCTGGGCCTGCCGTGCTCGCGCTGCTTGGCGGGCACATCGATGCGGTGACCGTCAGTCCCGCTGAAGTCACGACCTGCGTGCAGGCCGGCAAGCTGAAGACACTGGCCGTCATGGCCGACCAGCGCATCAAGGGCTTCGAGCAGGTGCCCACGTTGAAGGAGCGCAACATTGACCTCAGCATTGGCACGTGGCGTGGCCTCGCGGCCCCCAAGAACACGCCGCCGGAAATCGTGACCTATCTGAAGAACCTGAGCCAACAGGCATCGGCCGAGCCGGCGTTCCGCGAACTGCTCGACAAGCAAAACCTGGGCTTCGCATACGCCGACGACGTCACGTTCAAGGCGTACATGGCCAAGGACAGTGCCTACTTCAAGACATTGATTGCCAAGCTGAAAATCAAGAACTGAGAACCACAATGACCGTTCCGGAGACACGACCATGAGCCATATCCAGGGTTTTCGCATTCACCCACGGCCAGAATCCGCCGTCAGCAGCGCCTTGTTGGAACGATTCCGCAGCTACCCGGTGGCCAATGTGAGCGACGTGATGAGTCGCAGCACCGGCACCGGGCTCCTGCGGCCCTACCACAAGCGCGACGGCATGCTGGTGGGGCGAGCGCTCACGGTTCGCACCCGGTCTGGTGACAACCTGATGGTGCACAAGGCCATCGACGTCTCCGGCCCAGGCGACGTGATCGTCGTCGATGCAGGCGGCCCGGGTTCCAACGCAATCATCGGGGAGATCATGCTGGCCTTGGCGATCGCGCGCGGCGCTGCGGGCTTCGTGATTGATGGCCCTATCCGCGATAGCGACAAGATCGGCCAAGGCACGCTGCCGGTGTACGCACGCGGCGTCGCGCATCGCGGACCCTACAAGGACGGACCAGGGGAGCTGCATGTGCCGGTGTCGATTGATGGCATGGTGGTTCGGCCAGGCGACCTTGTGCTGGGTGACGGCGATGGTCTTCTCGTCGTGATGGCAGAGGAAGCTGAGAACATCGCCGCACGCGTCGAAGCTGTTCAGCGCGCGGAAGTGGCGCTACTGCAATCCATTGCGGATGGCTGCGTCGACCGCGCGTGGGTCGACAGGACGCTGCGCGAGAAAGGCGTTCTGTGAACGAAGGTACTGGCGCAGCGTTTGCCGCAAGGCGCGTGGTGCGGTTCGACCACTGGTTGGACCCCGCCTTTGATCGCATCGTGTCTTGCGCGCGCGGTCTGGTGCTGAGCACCTGCGCCATGGAAGGTTCAGATGATGCGGCATGGGCGCAACTCGCAGCAGCCCACGTCTACCAGATCTCGGCCGCCAAGGACGAACTTCCCCGGCGCTGGTTCGCCGACGCGGCACTGGTGGCCCGCTGTCCTGCGCTGCTTGCAGTCTCGTCCACAGGTTCGGGCTGCGACACCATCGACATCGAGGCATGCACGCGCGCCGGTGTGGTGGTGATGAATCAATCGGGCGGGAACGCCGACTCGGTGGCCGAGATGACGCTGGGCCTGATGCTGTCTGTCTTTCGCCGAATTTCCGAGTCTGACCGGTTGCTGCGTACGCGCCGGGGCTTTAGTCGCGAGGATCTGATGGGGCATGAACTGCGCGGCCGCACGCTCGGCTTGGTGGGCGTGGGGCAGACTGGACGGCGCGTGGCAGCGCTGGGCCATGCATTCGGCATGCGCGTACTGGGTTGCGATCCCGCCCTGAGTGACACCGAGATGGCCGCGCGGGGTGCTGAGGCCGTGTCCTTCGACGCGTTGCTGCACCGCTCCGATGTGGTGTCATTGCATTGCCCACGCAATGCGCAGACCCTCGGAATGATGGGCGCCGCCAGCTTCGCTGCCATGCGGCCTGGCGCTGTATTCATCAGCACGGCCCGCGGAGGCATCCATGATGAGGCTGCACTGGAGAACGCCTTGGCCAGCAGCCATCTGGCCGGTGCAGGTCTGGACGTGTGGGAGCAAGAGCCACCACCACGCGATCACCCACTCCTTTCCCGCGATAGCGTGGTCGCCACTTTTCACACGGCAGGGGTAACCCACGAGGCAAGGCGCAACAACGCCGAACTGGCGGCCAGGCAGGTCGTGGCCTTGTTGACCGAAGGCCGGCGGCCGGAGCGATTGGTCAACCCCGAGGTGTGGCCGCGTGCGGCGCGCCGCGTCGCTGCTGCCCTGGCCCTCCCCGCCGCAACGGCGACTTGAATCCTGCAGCACCACAGACTGGGCCCGAGGGGCCGCCCCGGAGACATGCCCATGAAGCAACACCGTCCCTCCCGCCGCCAAACACTCGCGCAGTGCACGCTCGTTGCCGCGGCGGCCTGCGGTATCGCTGCTCCGTCCGTCGCACGGACCGGAGCGGTTTATCCCTCGAGGCCAATCGAGATGATCGTCGCGTATGCCCCCGGCGGCGGAACCGATTCAGTGGCACGGCTTCTGGCCCGTTCCCTGGAAAAGCAACTGGGAACCAGCATCGTGGTGCAGAACCGGCCCGGCGCTGGCGGTGCTATCGGCTTTGCAGAACTGGCTCGCGCCGCGCCTGACGGCTACACCATTGGCTTCATCAATACCCCCAATCTGCTCACCATCCCGATCGAACGAAGGAGCAGCTTCAGCTGGCGCAGCTACGACCTGCTCGGAAACTTGGTCGATGACCCGGGCGGTTTCACGGTACACAACGACCATGGCATTCAGTCCTTGGCTGCACTGGCGGCCTTCGCAAGGGCGAATCCTGGCGCAGTGACGGTGGGCACGACCGGCATTGGGTCGGATGACCACCTGGCGATGCTCCTGTTCGAGAAGGGGGCAGGCGTGAAGCTGAGCCATATTCCATATAAGGGTGCAGGCGAGGTGCGCAGTGCCATCGCGGGTCAGCAAATCGTCATCGGCGCAATCAACGTCGGCGAGGCGTTGCAGTACCAGAAGGGAGGCACGCCAATCCGGCTTCTCGGCCAGATGGGGGCTACGCGGTCATCGCTGGCACCCGGGATTCCCACCTTCAAGGAACAGGGGTACGACATCGAACTCGCGTCGCTGCGCGGCTTGGCCGCTCCCAAGGGTTTGCCTGAGGAGGTTCGTAGAAAGTTGGTCGATGCCATCGCCCGGGCAAAGGACGATCCGCAGTTTCAGCAACAAGCGCAAGCGTTGTTCGCGCCGCTTCGCTACTTGCCGCCCGCCGCCTACGCGGCAGAACTCCAACGCAGCGAGGCAGGATTTCACCAGCTTTGGCAGGAGATGCCGTGGCAAGAAGGCCGGCCCTGATGCGATCTTCATCGGGTCAGGAGTTGGTGGAGGGTGTTGGCGATTACCTGCGTGGCCTTGCGCAGTTCATCCAGTGGCACGCGCTCGTCGGCGCGGTGTCCGTTGGCTTCGAGCAGCGACTCGGGGCCGGCGCCGTACATCACCGTGGGGATGCCTGCTTCGCTGTACAGGCGCGCGTCGGTGTAGAGCGGCACGCCGATCGGCGTCACGGGCTTGCCCATCACCTCGGTGGCCTCGCGGCATACCAGCGCTGCCAGGTCGTCGGCACCGGGCGCCGGCGCGAAGGGCCGGGCCAGCAGGATCTGGCGGATTTCCACCGAGATGCCAGGCAGCGTGCGGCAGGCTGCCTCGATCACTGCGCGCAGATCAGCCTCGACGGCCTCCGGTGATTCCTCGGGCACGATGCGTCGGTCGATACGCAGGATCAATTGGTCGGCCACCACGTTGGTGTTGATGCCGCCACCGATCAGGCCCACCACCATCGTGGGGTGGGTGATGCCCGGCGTTGACGAGGGACGGTCGGCGAGGCTGTCGCGGTAGCGGTAGAGCGCGGGCAGCAGTGTGGCTGCGGCCTCGATCGCGTCGTGACCGGTGTCGGGCCGGGCGGCATGCGCCGAGGTGCCGCGCACCACCACCTCGAGGTGCAGGCAGCCGTTGTGCGCCACCACGACGTGGTGCGAGAACGCGGCGGAGAGTACGAAGTCGGGCCGGCTCAGGCCCTTCGACAGGATCCATCCCGGGCCGGTGACGCCGCCGGTTTCCTCGTCGTAGGTCAGGTGCAGTTCGACCGTGCCGGCCAGCGGCGTGCCCGATGCCGCCAGGTGCTTGAGCGCACGCATTGCAAAGGCGTAGGTCGTGAAGTCGGACTTCGATACTGCGGCGCCGCGGCCGTAGAGCCAGCCGTCGCGCACTTCGCCGCCGTAGGGATCGACGCTCCAGCCCGCGCCCGGCGGGACCACGTCGCCGTGCGCGTTGAGCGCCACCACCGGGCCGTCGCCGAAGCGTTCGCGCACGATCAGGTTGGTCACGCTGCGCATGCCGTGCGCGGCCGCGAACTCGGCCGACACCGCATGGCGCTCGACCTTGAAGCCCATGGCTTCGAGTAGCCGGGCGGTGAGCTCGGCATGCGCAGCGCAGTCGCCGGGCGGGTTGTCGGAGGGGCAGCGTACCAACTCGGTGAGGGTGCGCACCTGCTCGTCGAAGTGCGTGTCGATGAAATGGCGCAGCGTGTTGCGCGGCAGGGTGGCGTCGGTCATGGCGGTCATGGCGGTCAAGGAAGCGGGTAAAGAGGCCGTTAGAGGAAGCGGTCGATGAGAAAGGGAGTGATGTCGAAGTCGGTGCGGCCGTGCACTATCAAGTCGGTGACGAGCCGCCCGGTGATCGGCGCGAGCGTGTAGCCGTTGGACGTCACTGCGTTGTAGAAGCCGGGGTGGCCGGGCACCTCGCCGAGGATCGGTGCGCCGTCGATGTTCACGTTCATGCCGGCCCAGCAGCGCACCATGTGGAGGCCGCGCAAGGCGGGTAGCACGTGGCACGCCACCCAGAGGTTGCCTTCGATACTCTCGCGCTCGGCGCGGTTGAGGCGCATGTCCTCGTGGAAGGCGGCCGTCCAGCCACCGCCGACGATGAGGCCGCCGCTGGCCGCCTGCTTCAGGCTCAGGTGCCGGTCGGCGTGCGCTACCAAGTGGTTGACCAGCGGTGGCGCGGGTTCGGTCACGATCATCTGCAACGGCGCGCCCTTGACGGGAATCGTCACGCCCAGCATGCGGCCGATGGTGCTCGACCAAGCGCCGCTCGCGTTCACGATGCGCCCGGCGTGGATGGTGCCGCGCGACGTGCGAACCACGAAGCCCGCGCCGTCGCCCGGCAATGCACCGATGGTCTGCACGTCGCAGCCGCGCAGCATCCGTGCTCCCTGCTCGCGTGCACGCCGTGCCACTGCGTAGGTGGCGCGCAGTGGATTGATCTTTCCCTCCATGGGACAGAGCTCGGCACCCAGCAGTTTGCCGGACAGCGCGGGCGACAGGCGCCGCAGCTCGGTGCCGTCGATCACCTGCGCGTCGATGCCGTGACTGCGCTCCAGCGCGGCCTTGGCCTCGAGGAAGCGCATGCCGGCTTCGCTGTCGGCGACCATGAGGCCGCCGGTGATCTTGATCTCGAGGTCCTCGGCGCAATCGCCCTCGATCTCCTGCCACAGGCGCACCGACATCGGCCCGAGCGGCAGCGTGGCTGCGGCCGGGCCGCCGTCGTCCTGCGCCTTGGCGCCGAAATCGAACGACAGCAACTGCACGTGCAGGCTGCCCGCGTTGGCACCCGAGGCCTGCAGGTTGATGTCATCGCGGTCCACCACGGTCACGTCCTGCCCGGCCTTGGACAGGTAGTAGCCGAGGCAGGAGCCGAGCACGCCGGCGCCGATCACCAGCACGTCGGTGTGCACTGGCGCGAAAGGCGCGTGCGCCACCGGCCGCGCGAGATTCGGCGTGATGGCCGGCCTGTGGCCGCTCCACTCGGGTTTCTCGAAGCCGAGCGCTCCGGCCGCCACCGGCTTGGCCGGCGGGCGCGGGGCAAAGTACTGTTCGACATCCGGCGGACTGCCCGTGAGTTCGGCCACCAGCCGGCCCGCGGTGGCGGCGCAATAGCGCGCCTGGCAGCGTCCCATTCCGAGGCGCGTGTTGCGCTTGAGCGCGGCCAGCGTGTCGTTGCCGGCGCGGATCTGCTCGCGCACCGAGCCGAAGGTGATCTCCTCGCAGCGGCACAGCAGCGTGTCGTCCGGCACCGCCGCCAGCGTGACGGGCGGTGGCGCATAGAGCGACCACAGCGCTTGCTGGAAGCACTCAGCCCGGCGCAATGGGCCGAGAACCTCCGCGGGCTTGGCGGGCTCTGCGGCGCCCAGCCCGAGCTTACGCGCCGCGGCCGTGCCGGCCAGCGTGCCGCGCGCCAAGGCGACGCGGGAGCCACCCAGGTCGGCGCCGTCGCCCACCACGAACACGCCGGGCAGGCTGGTGGCGCCATCTTCCTGCGTGACGGTGGCCAGGTGGCCCAGGTGCCGCGGGGCCAGCCGGTGCGCGCAGCCCAGCATGCGCGCGAGCTCGGTGGAGGGAATGAAGCCGTAGCCCAGGCACAGCGTGTCGACCTCGATGCGCCGTGCCGTCGCGGCCACCGCGTGGCCCTGCGCATCGATCCGCGCCACCTGCACGGAGCGTAGCCCGCCAGGGCCGTCGGCCCTGCCTTCCGCGGCCACGACGGTGTGCCCCCACAGCACGGGCACGGCGTGCGTGCGCAACTGCCGCAGGAAGCGCCAGCCGTCGCGCAGCAGGTCGGGGGCGGTGTATGCCGCGGCGAGCAACGGGCGCCACTGGTGCCAGGACGGGCACGCGGCCGACTCCAGCACGGCAACCACCTCGGTGCCATCGGCGAGCAGTTCCGCCGCCAGTTGCAGGTTGAGCGGCCCATTGCCGGCAATCACCACCCGGCGCCCCGGCGCGACCCGGTAGGCGCGCGCAAGCGTCTGGGCGGCGCCGGTGGTCATCACGCCAGGCAAGGTCCAACCCGGGAAAGGCACTGGGCGCTCGTAGGCGCCGGGGGCAATGACGAGCTGGCGGCAACGGATGACGCGGGCACGCCCGTCGATGAGCGCTGCGACCTCGCGCGGCGAAAAGGCGGCCCACACCTGCGCGCCCTGGACGATCGTGACGCCGGCGCCGCGCACTTCGCGCTCCAGCGCAAGCCCCTGCGCGAACTGGCGGTCGGTTGGCGTGGCCGCCCGGTGCGAGGTCGCGAGCGGCTTGTAGAACTGGCCGCCGGATTCCAGGCGTTCGTCGAGCAGCAGCACCTCGGCACCGGCGCGGCGCGCGGCAAGCGCCGCCGAGAGGCCGGCCGGCCCTGCGCCGACGACCAGCACGTCGACCTGCCACTGCACGGGTTCGGCGTCGGCCTCGGGCACGAGCGGTTGCAGCGGATCTTCCGCGGTACCAGCCGGCTGGGTGGAGCGCACCTGCTGAGCGTCGGCTACCTTCGTGAGGCAGGCGCGCTGGCTGGCCCGCCCGTCAACCGTGACGAGGCAGTCGAAACACGCTCCCATGCCGCAATAGAGCCCCCGGCGCTGGCCGCTGCGCGTGCGGCGCATCGCCTTGATGCCACCGGCGGCCAGTGCCGCCGCGATGGTTTCACCCTCCAGGCCCTCGACGGGCTGCCCGTCGTAGCAAAAGCGCACAGGGCGCCCGGCCGGGGTGATGGAAGGGTGGGTCAGTCTGGCGCTCATGGACAGGTGCGGGGGAAGCGGAAAACCGCGTTGACGGCGTTAAATGTATACGTATACTACACGTATACGAACATCCCGTCATTCAGATTTTCCAAGGACTGCCCATGACAGCGTTCCGTGGCACCTACACGGTGCTCATCACCCCCATGACCTCCGATGCTCTGCACATCGACGTGCCCGCGCTGAAGAAGTTGGTCAACTGGCAAATCGAGGAGGGAATCCACGGGCTGATTCCTCTGGGGAGCACCGGGGAATTCCTGTCGCTGACGCCCGATGAGCGCCAGTTGGTGATCAAGACCTGCGTGAGCACCGCAGCAAAACGCGTGCCCGTGCTGATCGGCACCGGCGCGGAGTGGACCGACGAGTGCGTGCGGCTGAGTCGCGAGGCCGAGACCATGGGCGCCGACGGCGTCATGATCATCCCGCCCTTCTACAGCGCTCCCACCGACGACGAGCTGTTCGAGCACTACCGCAAGGTGGGCGAGGCGATCAGCATCCCGATCATGGTCTACAACAACCCGGCCACCGCCAACGTCGACCTCAGGCCCGAACTGGTGGCGCGCCTCTCGCGCATCGACAACTGCAAGTACATCAAGGAATCGACGCTCGATGTCACCCGCGTGCGCGACATCATCGATCTGTGCGGCGACCGCATGACCGTGTTCGCGGGCATCCTCGGCTACGAGTCGTTCTGGCTCGGTGCCCAGGGGTGGGTGGCGGTGTGCTCCAACCTCATTCCGAAGATGTCGGCGCGCCTGTTCGAACTGGTGGCCGACGAGCGCGACATGCCCGCAGCGCTGGCTCTCTACAAGCAGATGCTGCCGATCGTGCGCTGGGTCGGAGGCCATCGCTACGTTGCGGCCTCGAAGGACGGCCTCTCGATGATGGGCCTGCCGGTCGGCAAGCCGCGCGCGCCGCGCTTGCCTCTGCCCGATGCCGACGCCGCGGACCTGCGCCGCGAGCTCGCTCGCCTTGACCTCCTGGACTCGATCCGCTCCTGAGGCGTCGGCGTCGTCGCATCCCCCGCTCCGCGTGCTGCTTTTCTCGTTTCGTCACCTCGTTCATTCCCCATAGGACCACCCCATGAAACTGCTCCCCGCTCTCGCGTCGGCAACGGCACTCCTCATCTTCTGCGCGGGCGCTGCGAACGCCCAGGCGTGCAAGTCGCCCGTGCCCGACTCGGCCCTCGTCAAGAAAGGCACGCTGACCATGTCGGTCAACCCGACCCTGCCGCCGATGCAGTTCGTCGACCAGTCCGGCGCACTCAAGGGCATGCGCGTGGAACTCGGCGAGGCGATCGCCAAGCGCCTGTGCCTCACGCCGGAATACGTGCGCATCGAGTTCTCGGCCATGATTCCGGGCCTGCAGGCCGGCCGCTGGGACGTCATCAACACCGGCATCTTCTATACGGAAGAGCGCGCCAAGCTGATGCAGATGCTCATCTACGAGGACCAGGCGATCAGCATCAGCACCGCCAAGGGCAACCCGCTGAAAATTGCCAGGCCCGACGACCTGTCGGGCAAGAGCATCGGCGTGGAGCTCGGCGGCTTCGAGGAGCGCAAGGCGCACGCTCTCGACAAGCAACTTACCGACAAGGGGATGAAGGGCATGACCATCCGCACCTTCGAGAACTTCGCCATGGCGTTCCAGGCGCTGCGTGCCGGCCAAGTCGAGGTGGCCTTGTCGATCGACTCGACCGGCGCCGAATACCAGAAGCGCGGCGACTTCGAGCGCGTGCTGCACGGCCTGTTCCCGACCCCGGTCTCGCTGGCCGCCCGCAACAAGGACCTGGCCGCCGCGATGGCCAAGGTCATGAACGACATGAAGGCCGACGGCAGTTTCCAGAAGTTGTTCGACCAGTACGGCGTCAAGGCCATCGACGGCATCGTGACCGTCAAGGGCCCGGCGAGCTGAGTCGCAGCGTCGCCGCCATCGAACACACGCAGGAACGTTTATGGGGCAAGGCTGGAACTGGTCGGGGTTCAGCGACTATCTGTTCAATCCGTACATCCTCAGCGGCGCCGTGACCACGCTATGGCTCACGCTCGCGGCGATCGCGGGCGGACTGGTCATGGGCTGCGCGTTGGCCTTGGCCCGCCTGTCCAGCCGGCGCTGGGTGGTCGTGCCGGCCCACTTCTACATCTGGGTGTTCCGCGGCACGCCGCTACTGGTGCAACTGATCATCATCTACACCGGCCTGCCCCAGCTCGGACTGAAACTGTCGGTGATTGAGTCGGCGCTGCTGGGCCTGATCCTCAACGAGGCCGCCTACTTGGCTGAGATCGTGCGCGGGGGAATCCAGTCGATTCCTGTCGGGCAGACCAACGCGGCGCGCGCTGTCGGCTTCAGCAGTGCGCAGACCATGCGCTACATCGTGATGCCCCAGGCAATGCGCCTGATTGTCCCGGCGCTGGGCAACAGCATCAACGGCCTGCTCAAGACCACCTCGATCACCTCGGTGATTTCGATGGAGGAACTGCTGCGCCGCACCCAGGTGCTGATCCAGGAGAAGTTCATGGTGCTGGAGCTGTTCATCGTCGCGGCCATCTACTACCTGTTGATGACCACGGCCTGGGACTTCATCCAGCGACGCATCGAGCGCCACTACGGCCGCGCCTACGGCAATGCCCGCGCGCCGGTGGTGCCGGACGAACCCGCGCTCGAGCAGCGCTAGCGAAGACTTCTTCATGAGCACCTACGACCTGATTGGCCTGTACCCGTGCAAGGGCAGCATCGCCGTCGGCAGCGACGCCGACTTCGTGGTCAGGGACGTATTCGCGCAGGGGCAGGAGAAGCGACTCACCAACGGCATGCTCCACCATGCCGTTGACTACACACCGTACGAAGGCATGAAGTTGGGCGCTTGGCCAGGCATCACCGTCTCGCGCTGCCCTGCCAGCGGCCGCGTGCACCGAACGACGGCAATCCGCTGGACAAATGGATCTGAAGCCGGCGGGTCGCGCCACCCCAGGCAGCCCTGCTAAGCTCACCCGCCCCCGAGATCCACCTTGGCCTCACGTGGCCTTCGCCCCTTCTCCACATGCCCAGCCTTCCCAGCCCCACGCAGCCCGCCACCATCACGATTGCGCCCCTGGAGGTGCGGTCCGCCAGTTTGGCCGAGCAGGCCTACGAACGACTGCGCACGCTCATCCTCGACCGCCAGATTTCGGCCGGCAGCCCGCTACAGGAAGCGCGGCTGGCGGAAGACCTGCGCATTTCGCGCACACCCATGCGTGAAGCACTGGTCCGGCTGGCGGGCGAGGGGCTGCTGGTGCGGCGCGACGCGCGTTCCTATGCCGTGCGTGCGCTTGGCACCAAGGAGTATTTCGACTGCATGCGCGCGCGCGAGGTGATCGAATGCGAAGCCATCGCGCTGGCCGTCGGCAAGATCACGGACGCCGAGATCGACACACTCGAAGCGGATATCCTGGCGCTCGGCGGCGGCGAGCATGGCGAGACCGAGCACTGGCATTTCGACGACCGCTTTCATCTGCTCATAGCCAAGGCCAGCGGCAACGTGGTGTTTCCGCGGCTGGTGGAGGAACTGCGCGTCAATGCGCGCCTGTTCCGCTTGCACAGCCCATTGCACAGGCAGCCGGAGAACCACGACGAGCACGGCGAGATCATCCGCGCGCTGCGTGCGCGGGACGCGGAGCGTGCACGCGCGACCATGCGCGACCACCTGCGCGGCCTGCAGGAAGACGTGAGACGGGCCCTGACTGAATAAAGCGCGGATGTTCTGGCGATGGACGCCATGATCAAAATCGCGAAGCTCTTGACCCAAGTCCTGGCAGTCTCCGGGCACCCCAGTGGGGCTGCCGCCGCTCATCCATCGGGGGCGCGCTTCCCAAGCTTGATCCGCACCAACGCAAACCTGCGGAGCATGCGCATCAAGGGCGCAGCGATTCTTTCAGGACGCGGCGGGCCAGCGTCGAACGATGCACCTCCGACGCGCCATCGTAGACACGCAAGGGCCGCGCCTCGCGCAGGATCATCGAGACGGGGGAGTCTTCGGACATACCGAGTGCGCCCATGATCTGCGCGGCACGATCCACCACCCGCCCCACCGCCTCCGACACGAACACCTTGACCATGGCGGATTCGTGCTTGACGCTTTCGTTGGCGTCGAGCTTCGCGGCAGCATGCCATGTCATCAGGCGCGCTGCGTGCAGGTCGATATGCGAGTCCGCCACCATCGCCTGCACCTGCTGCAACTGCGCAAGCGGCTGCCCGAACGAGTTTCTCCGGTTCGCGTAATCCTGCGCCAGCGCCATCGCCCGCGAGGCGCGCCCAATGAACCGCATGCAGTGCGACAGGCGCGCCGGTTCGAGCCGCGTCTGCGCGCAGGCGAAGCCCTTGCCCACCTCGCCCAACACCGCGTCATGGCCAACGACGCAGTCCTTCAGCTCGATCTCGCCATGTCCGCCGATCTGGAAGCCGTCGATGCTGGCGATGTTTCTCAGCACGCGGTAGCCGGGGTTGTCGGCATCGACGATGAAGAGCGTTGCGCCGTCGCCGGTCTTGGCCAGCACCAGTGCGAACGAGGCACCGATCGCCCCGCTGATGAACCACTTGCGACCGGTGATCGCCCATCCGCCGGGGCAGCGCGTGGCTACCGTTTGCAGCATCGACGGGTCGGACCCCGCGCCTGGCTCGGGTTCGGTCATCGCGAAACACGACCTGGTCTCACCGCGTGCCAGCGGCGCAAGGTAGCGCTGCTGCTGCGCCGGCGACCCTTCGGTCAGCAGATTGATCATGTTGGGCTGGTCCGGCGGTGCGCAGTTCATGGCCAGAGGCGCCAGAAAGCTCCGACCTGCCTCTTCGAGAATCACCGAGCGATCGCGCCAGGACAGGCCCAGGCCGCCCCACGCCACCGGAAGCTGCGGTCCGTAGATGCCGGCCTCCATGGCTTTGGCGCGCAATCGCCGTGTCGTCGCTTCCAGTGCGTCCAGGTCGTGCGCCAACGCCGGGCACTCGCGCGGGATGGCCTCTTCCTCGACGAAGCGCTGAACAGCCTCGCGCAGCGCCGCAAGCCGGTCGCTGTAGCCGAACATGCTGCCCCCTCAACTGCCGTACCCGGCTTGCGCCAGCGTGCGTTTCGCGATGTTGAGTTGGTGAATCTGGCTCGTGCCCTCATAGAGCCGGAACAGCCGCACGTCACGGTAGAAGCGCTCCATGCCGTGATCGGCGATGTAGCCGTAGCCGCCCAGCATCTGCACGCTGCGGTCGGCCACGCGGCCGCACATCTCGGACGCGAAGTACTTGCAGATCGACGCCTCCATCGTCACGTCGATCCCCTCGTCGCGCTTGCGTGCGGTGTCCAGCACCAGCGCCCGGGCCGCGTGGACCTCGGTTTGGCTATCCGCGATCATGGCCTGGACCAGTTGGAAGCTCGAGAGCGTTTGGCCGAACTGCTTGCGCGTGGCCACGAACGCCACGGCATCCTGCAGCATGCGAATCGCCGGCCCGATGCACAAGGCAGCCAGGTGGATGCGCTGCTTGTTCAGCACCCTCATCGCCGTCTTGAACCCTTGGCCTTCGCGGCCGCCGATGACGTTCTCCGCGGGCACGATGCAGTCGGCCATGTGCACCTCGGACACCGGCGAGCCAGCCTGGCCCATCTTCCCGTAGGCCGGGCCGGTGCTGAGCCCGGGCATGCCGCGCTCGACGAGGAAGGCCGTGACACCGCGCGCCGACAGGTCGTCGGGGTCGGTGCGCGCCAGCACCGTGAAGAGGTCGGCAATCGGGGCGTTGGTGATGAAGCACTTGGTGCCGTTGAGCACGTAGTGGTCGCCGTCGCGCCGTGCCAGGGTCCGCAGCGACGCGGCGTCCGAACCCGCCTCCGGCTCGGTCAGAGCGAACGCTCCGGTGAGTTCACCGCTGGCGAGCCGGGGCAGGTAGCGCCGCTTCTGCGCTTCGGTGCCGTCGGTCACCAGGGCCTCGGACCCGATGCCGGTGTTCGTGCCGACGCGAGCCCGGAATGCCACTGCGCATTGCGACAGCTCCATGGCCGCGAGCACCAGTTCTTCGGTCGTCATGCCCGCGCCGCCGTAGGCCTCGGGAATCGAATAGCCGAACAAACCCTGAGCCGCCATGTCGGCCACCAGGTCAGCGGGCACCTCGTCGGCCTCGGCAACGCGCGTTTCGTTTGGCACCAGCCGCTCACGCACGTAATTGCGCAGGCTGCCCAGGAATTGCTCGAACGCTTGGGGGGCACGTTGCATGTATTGCTCCTTGCTTCACGGAATGGGGCGACGAAAGCGGGTCAGGTCAGTCCAGCTTGGCCCCGGTCAACTTGACCAGTGCAGCCCACGAGGCCGTCTCGGCCTCGATGACTGCGGCGAACTGTGCCGGGGTGTTGCCGACCGGCTCGGCGCCGAGGGCGATCAGGCGCTTGCGAAGTTCGGGCGTCTCCAGTGCCTTGGTCGTGGCGGCGTGCAAGCGCTCGACGATGGCCGGTGGCGTGGCGGCCGGCGCCATCAGGCCCTTCCATGCGCCAAAACTGAAGCCCTTGACGGACTCGGCGATGGTCGGCACGTCGGGCGCGGTTGTGGTCCGCTTGTCCGTGGACACCGCCAGCGCCCTGAGCTTGCCCGACTGCACGTGCGGCCACAGAGCCGGCATGTTGTCGATCATCATCGCGATTTGCCCGGCGAGCAGGTCGTTCAGCGCGGGGCCCGTGCCCTTGTACGGGATGTGGGCCATGGTGGTGCCCGTGAGCTGCTTGAACCATTCGCCGGCCAAGTGCGCCGGGCTGCCGTTGCCCGGCGAGCCGAAGCTGACCTCGTTCGGCCTGGACTTGGCGTAGGCGATGAACTCGGGCACGGTCTTCGCCGGAATCTTCGGGTTGACCGCCATCAGGTTGGGCTCCTGGATCAGCAAGCTCACCGCGCGCAGGTCCTTGGCGGGGTCGTAGGGCATCCTGGCGTAAAGGCTCGGGTTGATCACCGTCGGGCCTGCCGCAGCGATCAGCAACGTGTAGCCGTCGGGCGCCGACTTGGCCACGTAGTTGCCGCCGATGTTGCCCCCGGCCCCCGCCTTGTTCTCGACGATCACGGGCTGTCCGAGTTCGGGGCTCAGGGCCGCTGCCAGCAGGCGAGCCAGCACGTCCGTGGAGCCTCCCGGCGCGAACGGCACGATGAGGCGGATCGGCTTGGTCGGATAGGCCGGCTCCGCATGCACGGTGGGCGCCGTTGCGAATAGACAGGCGGCGGCGAACAGGAACACTTTGCGCATGGGGGTCTCCAGTAGATTTCTTCGGGAACGGCAGCGTTGCTGCAGAACCTTGCTGACAGCAATGCATCGCATCAGGTCCCGGAGACTACGCAGCGGCAAGACATATGGAAAACGGTGTTTCTCCATCTTGAACGCCGTCACTCGCCAGCGCGCCGGGCCGGACGTAGCATCCAGCAATACGCGCCTTCCCATGCCTGCCGCACGCCACCCCGACCCCGACTTTGCAACCACGCTGCAGCACGGCCTGCAGGTGCTGCACTGCTTCACCGTCAGCGACCCCGCCTTGGGCAACAAGGAACTGTCGGAGCGCACCGGGTTATCGAAGGCGACGATCTCGCGGCTCACCTACACCCTGGCGGCGCGCGGCCTGCTGGTCTTCGACGCGCACCTGCGGCGCTATCGCCTGGGCTCCACGGCACTCACCATCGGCTACCCGCTGATGGCCAGCCTGCGCATCCGACAGATCGCGCGGGCCCGTATGAAGCAGCTGGCCGAGGAGGTCGGCGGCTCGGTCTCGCTGGGCATGCGCGAGCGCACGCGCATGGTCTATATCGAGACCAGCCGCGGGCACGACCTGAGCGCCTGGCGGCCCGACATCGGGGCGACCGTTCCCATGCTGCCCACGGCCATGGGGCGCGCTTGGCTCGCGCACACGCTGCAGCGCTTGCGCGACGTGGTGCTGGAGCAGATCGAAGCGTCGGAACCCGGCCAGAGGCAGCGCTTCGAAGCCGCCCTCGCCCAAGCGCAGACCGACCTGAAGCGCAAGGGCTTTTGCATTTCCCGCGGCGCGTGGCGCAGCGACGTGCAGGCGGTCGGTGTGCCGATCCGCATCCCGCAGGACGGCGAAACCCTGGTCCTCAATTGCGGCGTGCTCACCGTGCGGCTGGGGCCGCGTCAACTCGAGCAATGCATCGGTCCTCGCCTCGTGGCGATGGCGCGCAGCGTGGAAGCCGATCTGGAGGCCGTGCCGTGAACGACACCGAGAACAAGGACAGGCAGTTCGCCACAACGCTTGCGAGCGGCATCGATTTGCTGCTGTGTTTTCATGCTGGCGAATCGAGTCTGAGGAACAAGGACTTCGCCGAACGCACGGGCCTCTCCAAACCTGCGGTCGCACGCCTGACGCACACGCTTGTGCTGCTTGGCTATCTGCGACGTGATCCGGCCACGGCGAAGTACCGGCTGGGTGCGGCCGTGCTCGGACTGAGCCATCCCCTGCTGGCCAGCATGCGCATTCGACCGGTCGCCCGACCGATGATGGAAACCCTTGCGCGCGAGATCGAAGGCGCCGTCTCGCTCGGTCTGCGTCACCGCATCCACATGGTGTACGTGGAGACCGCTCGGGACAGTGAAGACTTCGTCCTGATACCCGACATCGGCGCGCCGCTCCCCATGCTGGCCACCGCCATCGGGCGCGCCTGGCTGGCGCGCGCTGCGCCGCAGGACCGCCGGTCGGTGCTGAATCAGATACGCGTCGCCGTGCCGACCGAGTTCGAGCGTTACGCCACGGCGGCAGATCGGGCGCGGGAAGAGCTGGCGCGCGAAGGCTTTTGCAGTGCGCGCGCGGACTGGCAGCCGAATCGGCATGGCTTTGCCGTGCCGCTGCACGGCTTGGTGGATGGCACACAGTTCGTGTTGAACTGCGCCGTGGCGGCGAAGCGCGGCAGCTTTGTGCAGATGCGCCGGGACGTCGCGCCGCGGCTCCTCACCTTGGTACACAGCATTGAATACGCGCTGGGTTTGCGATAGTGCCCGCGTTCAGGATATCGAAACACAGGTTGCAGCAGTGGCCCCCCCGCCACCAGACTTCGCGTCATGCAACCCGAAGCTCACCCCAGCGCCGCCACAGAGCAAACGCCGCCGCCTGCTGCGCAGCAAGGGCCGCTGGCCGGCATCCGAATCTTGGACATGGCAACCGTGATCGCAGCGCCGTTTTCGGCGTCCCTGTGTGCCGACATGGGGGCCGAGGTCGTCAAGCTTGAGCTGCCGCAAGGCAATGACCCGCTGCGCTCGCTGTCACCGACCACGCCGGATCATGCGCTGTTCTGGAAGGTCTCGAACCGCGGCAAGAAGGGGGTGTCGCTCGATGTGCGCAAGCCGCAGGGCCGTGCGCTGTTCCTCCGGCTGATCCGGACCTTCGACGTTCTTGTCGAGAACTTCCGCACCGGCACGCTCGACAAGTGGGGACTGGATGCATCGACACTGTGGTCGGTCAACCCCAAGCTGATCATCCTGCGCGTCACGGGCTTCGGCCAGACCGGCCCTTATGCGCAGCGCCCGGGTTTCGCGCGCATCTTCGAGGCGATGAGCGGCTTCGCCCACCTGACCGGCGAAAGCGGCCGCAGTCCGCAGCACATGAACTACCCGCTCGGCGACGTCATCGCGGGCTTGTTCGGTGCCTTCTCCATCTCCACCGCGATCGCGGAACGCCATCGCCATCCCGACGCACCAGGCCGCGAGATCGACCTTGCGGCGACGGAGGCCATGTTCCGGTTGCTCGAGGCGCTGCCTGTCGAGCACGAGATGCTCGGGCAGACCCGCAGCCGCTCCGGCAGCCGGGCCACCTACACCGCGCCTTCCAACATGTACCGCACGGCCGACGATCATTGGGTGACGTTGGTGGGATCGTCCGATCCCATCTTCCAGCGCATCTGCCAGGCCATGGGCCAGCCGGAGCTCGCGGACGACCCGCGCTTTGCCACCACCCCTGACCGGGTTCGAAACATCGAAGAAATCGACGCGATCGTCGCCCGGTGGTGCGCGTCCCGAACACTGGCAGAACTAGCCGAATCGTTGACCCATGGCGGCGTGCCTTACAGCAAGGTCTATGCGGTCGATGACGTGATCGCAGATCCGCATTTCATTGCCCGCGAAGCCATCATCCGCTTGCCCGACCCTGAGCTCGGATCCCTGCCGGCCCCCGCCATCGTGCCGCGCTTTTCCGGGTTCAAGCCCACAGCGCCGCGGACCGGGCCGGCAGCCGGCGAACACAACGCGGAGGTTTACGGGGCTTTGGGCCTTGGAAGCGAAGCGTTGGACACGCTCCAACACGACGGGGTGATCTGAAGCTGGCGTTCGAGCGCAGTGGGCCCGAGCGTATCTATTTCAGCGCGAGGAGAGAAGGCGCCGAGTGGCGCTAAAATGCATGGAATTTCAATGAGAAATTAGCCATGCCTGCCGCCGTCCAATCTCCTGCTGCCTCTTTGCGAGGCGCTGCTGCGCATTTCGCAGGCGAACTGCAAGCTGGGCGCGTTTACCGGCGGGAGGATCTCGCACGCCTGTCCACGGCGGTGGATCGGCATCTGCGCGAACTGGTGGCTAGCGGAAAGCTGAAGAAGCTTGCCCAAGGCCTGTACCACGCACCGAAACAGTCCAGTTTTGGTCCGCTGCCACCGGCCGATGAGCAAGTGGTGGGTGGGTTCCTGCGCGACAAGGATTTCCTGGTGTTCTCTCCCTCGGCTTACAACGCCGTGGGTCTGGGTACGACCCAGCTCTACAACCGCACTCTGGTCTACAACCACAAGCGCCACGGCGTCTTCAAGCTTGGCAACCGGCAGTTCGATTTCCGAATGAAGCCGCGCTTCCCCAGGAAGCTGACGCCGGAATTCCTGTACGTGGACCTGCTGAACAACCTGGACGAACTGGCGGAGGACCGTGATGCGGTCTTGCGCCTGGCGCGTAGCAAACTGCCTTCATTCGATCCCACCCGTCTGCAGCGCGCAGCCGACAGCTTTGGCAGCGTGGCCACGCGCAAGCGCCTGCGGGAGTGGGCGGGTGGCTGAGTTCCTGCACGAACGACGGGACTTCGATCAACTGCTGGCAGTGGTCGCAGACGAGCGCGGCCTCGATCCCGTGCTGGTCGAGAAGGACTACTGGATCATGCATTGCCTGTGGGGCCTTCAAGCCCGGGGCTTTCAGTTTGAGCTGAAGGGTGGCACGTCCTTGTCGAAGGGGTTCGGTGTCATCCACCGCTTCTCCGAAGACATCGACATCCGTATTGAACCGCCCGATGGCATGGAGGTGAAGACGGGGCGCAACCAGGACAAACCTGCGCATGTCGAATCGCGGCGTGCGTACTACGACGCGCTGGCAACACGCATCCACATCCCGGGTATCGACAGTGTGGAGCGCGATACGCAATTCGACGACGACAAGATGCGCAGTGCCGGCATTCGCTTGGTCTACGCACCGCGTGTTCCCGCGCTAGCTGGTGTCAAGGATGGCATCCTGCTGGAACTCGGGTTCGATGACACCACCCCGAATCGGCCGGTCACGATCTCGTCGTGGGCGTTGGATGTTGCCATGGAGCGCGGGGTGGCCGTGGGGGACAACCGTGCAGTGGCCGTATCGTGCTATGCCCTCACGCACACCTTCGTCGAGAAACTGCAGACGATCTCCACCAAGTACCGCCGACTGGACGAAGCCCAGGCGTTCCCCGCCAACTTCCTGCGGCACTACTACGACGTGTATTGCCTGCTGGGGCTGGAGGAGGTTCAGGCCTTCATGAGGACGCCTGCCTACCAGGAGCGCAAGGCGCAGCGGTTCCGAACTGGCGACGAACAGGCCATTGCCCACAATCCCGCTTTTGTGCTGGCCGACGCCGATCAGCGCCAGCGCTTTGCGCAGGAATACCGCAAGACAGCCGCGCTGTACTACCAGGGGCAGCCGGAATTCGTGGTGCTGGTGGACAGGATCCATCAACACATTGATGTCATGTGAGAGGGGAACGCAGGCAGATCGCCGTCCGAGGTCTTCTGGCGTCAACGGGCACGCCCCGCTACGGCGATGGGAACTAAGTAGTTACAAAGCGTTGTCGGCAAACAGAAAATTGCTCTTTTCGGGCTGAGGGGCGCCATGCCTGCCTGCACAATGGGGGGTGGTGTTCGCGCGGGGCGGACGTGCAGGCGGCGGCAGAAATGGGGCAAATGGAGCGTAAAACCGTAGTAGTTTGCCCCCGGGCCATTGCCACGGGTTTGGCTTCCCGCCTGCGTTTTGGCAGCCCCCGGTGTTGGATGTATGCTGCTGCGCTGGCGTGCGCCATGGCCCGGTGTGCCGGCCCCTTCCCACCTGAAGTTTCGGAGCGACCACGATGACGTCCGAACTGTTGACCGACCCTCCCGCCCCTGCCGGCGAGGACCTCATGGGCCCCATGGCGCAGGTGCGTTTGCAGGCTTTGGCGGATGCGGTTCCTGTGGCGTTGATGGAGTTCCGGTTGCAGGACGGGCGCTTGCGGCTGCTGGCGGCGAATGCCGCGGCGCGGCGCATGCCCGGCCTGGGGGCGGTGCGCACCTCGGGGGTGGACGCGAGCGAGGTGTTCGACCTGCTCGCGGATACTCCCCTGATGAATCAGTTGCACGGTGTGGTGCGCGTGGGCGCGCCGCTGGAATGCCGCCAGGTGGTGCGCGAGCCCGGTCGGCTGCTGCTGGCCTGGGACCTGACGGCGCGCCGCGTCGCGGATGACTCGATCATGGTCACGGTGCGCGACGCCGGCGAGGCCGAAGCCCTGCGCGCCGCGCTTGCGGCGTCCGAACGTTCCCTGGAAGAGGTGCGCCGCGAGCTCAGGGAGCAGACGGAGGTCTTCAATACCACGGAGAGCCTGGCGCGCACGGGCCATTGGCGCCGCATCGAAGACCCGGGGGAGACGGTGCTGCTGTGGTCCCCCGGTCTGTGCGAGATCGCGGGTTTCGAGCAGCAGGAATGGGTTGACTCCGAGCGCGCCGTCAGCGGCATCCTGCCCGAAGACCGCCATGTGTTCAGCCAGCTGCGCGAAAGTGGCAAGGGCCTGGACGTGGAGTACCGCTGGCGCCGCCCCGACGGCGCGGTGCGCTGGATGCGCTCGCGCGTGCAGCGCGCGCTGCCGCGCGACGGGGTGCAGGTCGTCATGGGCGTGGTGCAGGATGTGACGGATGAGCACCGGGCCGCGGAGCAGTTGCGCGAGCAGCTGTTGTTCATTCAGCGCATTGCCAGCCGCATTCCCGGCTTCATCTATGAGTTCCGCCTGCATTGCGACGGCGCCGCCAGCGTGCAGTACATCAGCGACGCGGTGCGCGAGTTCATGGGCGTGGAGCCGCAGGAGGTCACGGCCGACCACGGCGTGCTCATGCTCCGCGTGCTCGCCGAAGACCGGCCGCAGCTGCGGCGCTCGGCCATCGTGTCGGTGCGCAGGCTGGTGCCCTGGCAGTGCGAGTACCGCGTGCGCATGCCCGACGGCACGGTGCGCTGGCACATGACGAACGCCGTCCCGCACCGCGAACCCGATGGCTCGGTGGTCTCGCACGGCTTCACCATGGACATCACGGAGCGCAAGCGCGCGGAGCAGGAGATCGAGCGGCTGGCGTTCTACGACGCGCTCACGGGCCTGCCCAACCGCCGCCTGCTGCTGGACCGCTTGCAGCGCGCCATTGTCACCAGCCTGCGCACGCGCGCGCTGGGCGCGCTGCTATTCATCGATTTGGACAACTTCAAGGATCTGAACGACACCCTGGGCCACGACATGGGCGACCAGTTGCTGTCGCAGGTCGCTGCGCGGCTGGTGGGCAGCGTGCGCGAAGCCGACACCGTGGCGCGCTTTGGCGGCGACGAATTCGTCGTCATGCTCCAGGGCCTGGCGCCCGAGCTGCCAAACGCCGCCACGCAGGCCGAGACGGTTGCGGAAAAACTCCTGGCCAGCCTGAACCAGCCCTTCGATCTGGACGGTCAGCAGTACTACAGCACGCCGAGCATCGGCGTCACCCTGTTCGGCGACGAGCGCCTGGCGGTCGATGAGTTGCTCAAAAGGGCCGACCTGGCGATGTACCAGGCGAAGGCCGCGGGCCGCAATACGCTGCGCTTTTTCGACCCCGACATGCAGGCCGCGGTGAACGCCCGCTCGCACCTGGAGGCCGAGCTGCGCCAGGGGTTGGCCCGGGCGGAACTGCTGGTGTACTACCAGCCCGTGGTCGATCGCCACGCCCGGCTCATCGGGGCCGAGGCCCTGGTGCGCTGGCGCCACCCCCGGCGCGGCATGATCGGCCCCGGCGAGTTCATCCCCCTGGCCGAGCAGACCGGGCTCATCTTCCCGCTGGGCCAATACGTGCTGCAGCACGCCTGCGCGCAGTTGCAGCGCTGGGGCCGGCACCCCGACACCGCCGCGCTGAGCATCTCGGTGAACGTCAGCGCGCGGCAGTTTCGGCAGCCGGGCTTCGTGGCGCAGGTACTGCAGACCCTCAAAAACCACGGTGCGGATCCGCGTAAACTCAAGCTGGAACTCACCGAAAGCCTGCTGCTGGGAGACATTGAGGACACCATCGCGCGCATGGGGCAGCTCAAGAACGAGGGCGTGGGCTTTGCGTTGGACGACTTTGGCACGGGCTATTCCTCGCTGAGCTACCTCAAACGCCTGCCGCTCGATCAGGTGAAAATCGACCAGAGCTTCGTGCGCGAGGTGCTGGCAAATCCGAACGACGCGGCGATCGTGCGCACGATCCTGACGCTGGCCAAGAGCCTGGATCTGCAGGTGGTGGCCGAAGGGGTGGAGACGACGGGGCAGCTGTCGTTCCTGCGGCGGCATGGCTGCGAGGCGTTCCAGGGGTATTTGTTCGGACGGGCGGGGCCGGTGGAGGATATCGATGCTTTTTTCTACCCCACGTGCTGAGGTGCTTCATCCGGCCGCAGTTGCGCAGCCGCGGGGCCGCTCCGCGAAAGAAGGGGAACCGGTCCCGGGCGCCGCGGCGGGAATGTTTTTTGACAAGCTGTTCGAGCGCAACCCCCCGGGTGTGCGCGGTCTGCTGCTGGTGTTCGGTTGCGCGCTGCTGGGAGCCTGGCTGGTCGTGCAGGCGGCGGTGCACTGGCGGGGCAACGAGCGTGGGGCCGAACGCGCGCGGTTGTTGCAGCAGACGGTCGATGCGCTGCGCAATCAGGGGGCCAGCGGCGACCTCTTGGGCGCCGTGTCGCTGCTCGGCCTGAACGAGCCCCTGCTCAAGGACCTGGCCCAGGGCCGGCTGGCGCCGGACGACCCCGGAGCGCTGGCCCGCTTGGCGCTGGCGCGGGGAAGGTTTCCGGTGCACGGTGTGTATGTGCTGTCCGGTGACGGCGTGGTCGTGGCGCATGAGACGGCGGGGGAGCGGTCCACGGGGCAGATCCTCGCGCTACAGCCGTACTTCGAGCAGGCCATGCGCGGCGCCGTCGGTGTGCATGCCGCCGTCGGCAGCCATCCGCAGGAGCGCGCCTTGTACTACGCGGCGCCGCTGTACGAGGCAGATACGCCGTTGAGCGCCATCATCGGCGTGGTGCTGTTCAAGGCGGGCTTTGAGTTCTTCGACGGACTGCTCAGGCGCCAGGGCCTGCCCGCCGTGCTGTTGTCGCCGCAGGGCGTGGTCTTGGCCTCCACGCGCCCCGAATGGCAGTTCGCGCTGGCGCCACCGCTCACGCAGGAGCGCATCGACGCGCTGCGGGAATCGCGCCGCTTCGGTCTGCATTTCGACAACGGCGTGGCCTCGGCATTGCCGTTTGCGCCGGATGCGGGCGAGGTCGTCCTCAACGGCGTGGCTTACGCGGTGGAGCGCCGCGGAATCGACTGGGACGACCCGGCAGGGCCGTGGCAGTTGGTCGTGCTCGACGATATCAGCGCCCTGATGGCGCTTGGCCAGCGTGTGCAGGTCGGGGGCGTGGCGTTCTTGCTGCTGCTCCTGCCCGGGGGGCTGCTGCTCGATCTGCTGCGCAGCCGGGCGCGCGTGGCCACCGTGCTGGAGCGCTTTTGGCTGCTGGGTACCGCGCTGCAGAGCAGCCCGGTGTCCGTGGTCATTACCGACGGCGACGGCTGCATCGAGTGGGTCAACTCGCAGTACGAGCGCAACACCGGGTACACGCTCGCGGAAGTGCGGGGCAGAAAGCCGTCGCTGCTGGCCAGCGGCCAGACCTGCGCGCAGACCTATCAGACGATGTGGTCTACGCTGCTCACGGGCCAGTCCTGGCGGGGCCGTTTCGTGAATCGCCGCAAGGACGGCAGCATCTACCACGACGAGGCCACGCTGTTGCCGGTGTTCGACCGGCGGGGCCGGCGCATCGGCATCGTGGGCCTGCACGCGGAGGTACCCGAGCGGGTCGCGGCGCGCCAGAAACGGCGCCCCGGGGTCTCGTAAACGGGGGTCTTTGTCGTCGGCTCCCGCGCGGGTGCGCGCGGTCAATGCTCCGGCCCGGAGCGCAACCAGTTTTCGAGCATGAGGCCAGGAACGCGCGAAAAGTGCCGGACGTTGTCGGTGACCAGCACGGCGCCGATCGCCAGCGCGTGCGCCGCGATCATTTCGTCAAAATCCCCGATCGGCAGGCCCTGCGCCTGCAAGTTCGCGCGCAGCTCGCCGTGCCGGTTCGCCGCCTTGGCGTCCCAGGGCAGGATGGGCGCGATGCGCAGGAATTCGTTGACGAGGCGGTGCAGCCGCACGGCCGCAGGTTTCTTTGCCAAGCCGAAACGGAGCTCCGAGCAGGTCAGCGCCGAAATGCACCACTGGCCTGGCGCCAGCGCTTGCAGGCGCGTATCGAACGCGGGATGCCCGCGCACCGCCTCGCTCGCCGCGTTGGTGTCCAGCATGTACCGCGTCATTCCTTCCAGTCATCGAAGGGGTCGCGCTGCTGCGTGCCCTGCCCGCGGTCGAGCAGGAAGTCTTCGGGCAACGGAGCCAACTCCTCGCGCAGCTGCATGAATGCGCCCCAGTCCACGGGCGAGTGCGTGGACAGGATGACGTCGCCGGTGCTTTTGTCGCGGCGGATGTAGACCTCGGTGTTGCCCTCGAAGCGGAATTCGGCGGGCAGGCGCACGGCCTGGCTGCCGCCCGTGGCAAATAGTTTTGCGGTGGACTGTTGCATGCTGCGCTCCATCGGACGTCTGGGGATTCCCTTGTGTAGGTATCAATGTATATATGCTGCGCCAGGCGGTCAAGCGGTGACCTCAAGGGCGAGGACCAGGACGGACGGCGACGAAAGCGGCCTCGACGAAGCAGCAGGGAATCTGTCCGGATGGATTTCCGCGTCAGAACGGCGCGCCTTCGCCCTTCGCGGGTTCTTGCGGCACGGCGGCCTTGTCGGCGGCCTTGGCAAACTGGCTGTACTTGCAGAGGATCGGCACCAGTTGGCCGTAGATGCGCGGGGCGCCGGCCAGGCACTCGCGCCGCTCCAGAAAGTCGGCCTCACCCGTGAAATTGCCCACCAGGCCGCCGGCTTCGGTGACCAAGAGCGAGCCCGCGGCCATGTCCCAGATCGCCAGGCCGGTTTCAAAGAAGCCATCGGTAAAGCCCGCCGCCACGTAAGCCAGGTCCAGCGCCGCAGCGCCGGGGCGGCGCAGGCCGGCGGTGCGCCGCAGCACCTCGTTCATCATTCCCAGGTAGCTCTCGATGTCGTCGCCCGGGCGGTACGGGAAGCCGGTGCCGATGAGGCATTCCTCAAGCCGGGTGCGCCGGCTCACGCGGATGCGGCGTTCGTTCATGTACGCGCCGCGGCCCCGGGTGGCCGTGAACAGGTCGTTGCGCGTGGGGTCGTAGACCACGGCCTGCTCGACCCGGCCCTTCACGGCCAGCGCGATGCTCACGCAGTACACGGGAAAGCCGTGGATGAAATTGGTCGTGCCGTCCAGCGGGTCGATGATCCAGACGCATTCCGAATCCTTGGCGCCGAGTTCCCGGCCCGACTCCTCGGCCAGGATGCCGTGGCCGGGGTAGGCCGCGAGCAGCGTTTCGATGATGATTTTTTCCGCAGCCTGATCGACTTCGGTGACGTAGTCGTTGATCTGCTTTTGCGAGATGCGCACCGATTCCACGTCCAGCGCCCCGCGGTTGATGATGGCGCCGGCGGCGCGTGCGGCCTTGATGGCCACGTTGAGCATGGGGTGCAGGTGTGGGGACATCATGGGAATGGGGTAGGGCGTCCGTGCATGCCAAGCGGATGGATCGTGGACGACAATCGGGCCCGGATTCTACTTCCTCCGTCTGCGGCACATCCGGTTGGCGGCCCCTGCAAGTGTCCATGAATACCCGTTTCATCCTGATCAACACCAGCCACGCCGGCAATGTGGGCGCTGCCGCCCGGGCCATGAAAACCATGGGCTTTCACGACCTGGTGCTGGTGGCCCCGCGCTGGCCCAACGTGCTGCGGCACGAGGAAGCCATACAGCGCGCGAGCGGCGCCCTGGACGTGCTCGAGAGCGCCCGTGTCGTGGCCACGCTGGACGAGGCCCTGCGCGGGATGAGCCACCTGTGCGCCACCGCGATGACCCCGCGCGACTTCGGTCCGCCCACGGTGGCGCCGCGCGCGCATTTTGCAGCGCTGTTGCAAAGCGGACGGCCGGCGCAGGAGCGGCCAGCGTCCGGGGCCGAAAACGCTTCCGACCCGGCCGGATCGCCGCCGCAAGACTCCGGGGAACTGGGGGTGGGCTTTCTCTTTGGTTGCGAGCGCTTTGGCATGGCCAACGCGGACGTGTACCGCTGCCACGTTGCGCTGTGCATTCCCGCGAACCCGGATTTTGGCTCGCTCAACCTCGGCGCGGCCGTGCAACTCATCGCCTACGAATGGCGCCAGGCGCTGGGCGGTTTTGCGTTGCGCGATGCGGCCCCGGCGCGCGCGCTGGCCGACGCCGCGCAGCTCGCGGGCCTGCTCGGGCATTGGGAGCAGGCGCTCACCCGGATCGGCTTTCTGGACCCCGCAGTGCCCAAGAAGCTCATGCCCCGGCTACAGCAGATTTTCAACCGCGCGCGGCTCGCGCCCGAGGAAATCCACATCCTGCGGGGGGTTGCCAAGGCGATGACCGATGCGGTGCAGGCAAAACGCTAGACTCTGCCACCCATGACCGTGACCGCCTGAGCCCCGCCAATGTTTGCCCGTCTGCGCTCCGACATCCAGTGCATCCTCGACCGCGACCCCGCGGCGCGCAGTCGCTGGGAGGTCATTACCTGCTACCCCGGGCTGCACGCCGTCTGGCTGCACCGGTCGGCGCACTGGTGCTGGAACCATGGCCTGAAATGGCTGGGCCGCTTCATCTCGCACGGCGCGCGCTGGATCACGGGCATAGAGATCCACCCCGGCGCCAAGATTGGCGAGCGCGTTTTCTTCGACCATGCCATGGGCGTGGTGGTGGGCGAGACCGCGGAAATCGGCGACGGTTGCACCATCTACCAGGGCGTGACGCTGGGCGGCACCTCGCTCTACAAGGGCAGCAAGCGCCACCCGACGCTGGGCCGGGACGTCGTGGTCAGCGCCGGTGCCAAGGTGCTCGGCGGTTTTGAAGTCGGCGACGGGGCCAAGATCGGCAGCAACGCCGTGGTCATCAAGCCGGTTCCGGCCGGTGCCACGGCGGTGGGCATTCCGGCGCGCATCATTCCGACGCGGGAGGGGCACAGCGCCGACGTGAGCGCCCCGCCGCAGGCGCGCGAGTTCATGGCCTACGGAATCACGCAGGAGGACGACCCGCTCTCGCAGGCCATGCGCGGCCTGATCGACACCGCGGCGGCGCAGGAGCACCAGATTGCGCTGCTGTGGCAGGCCATCGAGAAGCTTTCGGCACACCGCCAGGACTGCGTTCCCGGCGATGCTGCGCGCAAGGAGCAGTTCGAGGCGGGCAAGTTCAACGCCCTGGTGGGCAAGTAGTTTTTCGGGTTTTCCGCGGATCGCTTACGCCGGCGTGGCGCGCACCGCGCCCTTGGGCCGGAACGCCTTGCAGACCGCGTCGCGGGTTTCGAGGTAGGGGCCGCCGATCAGGTCCAGGCAATACGGCACCGCGGCAAAGATTCCCGGCACCAACGGCCTGCCGTCGGCGTCCCTGAGGCCCTCGAGCGTCTCGGCGATCGCCTTGGGCTGGCCGGGCAGGTTGATGATCAGGCAGCGGTCGCGGACCACGGCCACCTGGCGCGACAGGATGGCGGTGGGAACGAAGCGCAGGCCGATCTGGCGCATTTGCTCGCCAAAGCCCGGCATCTGCCGGTGCGCCACGGCCAGCGTGGCCTCGGGCGTCACGTCGCGCAAGGCCGGTCCGGTGCCGCCGGTGGTGAGCACCAGGCAGCAGCCTGCGGCGACGAGTTCGATCAGCGCGGCGCTGATGTCCGCTTGTTCGTCGGGGATGAGGCGCGGCTCGAAAGCGACCGGGTTGCGCAGCGCGCGCGTGAGCCAATCGCGCAGCGCGGGCAGTCCCTGGTCCGCGTAGACGCCGCGGCTCGCGCGGTCGCTGACCGAGACGATGCCGATCCGCACCGGGTCGTGGCCGCCGCCGTCCGCGGTGCTTGCGTCGTTGTCGTCGCTAGCCATTGTCGTCGTCCTCGCCCGTGTCGCTGGCCTCCGCAAGCCCGGCGCCGTCCAGATGCCCGCGCACGAATTGGAACAGCTCGCGCCAGGCGCGCCCCTGGCGCGGGGCCAGGCCCTGCGCGGCTGGCGGCGTGGCGTCCTTGCGCGCCTGGCGGATCAGGGCGCGCAATTGCTGCGCATCGCTGGTGGGGTGCTCGGCCATCCAGGGCGCGAGGGCGGAGTCGTCGGCGAGCAGGCGCTCGCGCCAGCGTTCGGCCAAGTGCAGCCGCTGCTTTTCGCTCGCCGACCCCCGGTGCTGCTCCTCCAGGGACTGGCGTGCAGCCTGCACCAGCGCGGGGTCCAGTTTGCGCATGAGCTTGCCCACGTACTGCATCTGGCGGCGCCGGCCTTCGAAGTCGCTGATGCGCCGGACCTCGGCCAGCGCGTTGAGCAACACGTCCGGCAGGCCCAGGGCGGCGAGCAGGTCGGCGCGCAGGGTCAGCAGATTCTTGCCCAGCGTCTGCAAGGCATCGCTTGCGCGCTTGAGATCGGTGCGGCTGGCGTCGGGCGTGCCCTTGCGCTCGGCCCTGAATTGAATGTCCAACTCGCTGCCCTGGGCAACGAAGCGGCCCTGAACGAAATAGCCTTTTTGGGGTTTGCGGGACATGGAGGCAAAGACGGTGGGCGGCGCAGTGGCAAGTATCATAGCCGCCGCCATGAACAAACCCTTGCCCCAAGCCCCGCGAATCCACAGCGCCCGCACCCCCGACAGCGGTTTCAGTTGCAGCCGCCCGTTTTTTGAAGAACTGGTCGATCGCGCCCTGGCGCACGCCAAGAAGCTCGGTGCAAGCGACGCCGGCGCCGAGGCGTCCGAGGGCTGTGGCCTGTCGGTCAGCGTGCGCCGGGGCGCGCTGGAGAACGTCGAGCGCAACCGCGACAAGTCGCTGAGTGTGTCGGTCTATCTCGGCCGCCGCCGCGGCAACGCGAGCACCTCGGACTTCTCCGGCAAGGCCGTCGAGCAGACCGTGCAGGCGGCCTACGACATCGCCCGCTTCACCGCCGAAGACCCCATGGCCGGACTGCCCGACGCGGCCGACATCGCGCCGCAGGACAGCCACCGCGAACTGGACCTGTTCCACCCCTGGGCCATCGACAGCGAGGCCGCGGCCGGCCTGGCCATGGAATGCGAGGCCGCCGCCATGCAGACCAGCCGCCGCGTCACGAACAGCGAAGGCGCGGGCGTTTCGGCCCAGCACAGCCATTTCTTCAGCGCGCACACGCGCGGCTTTCGCGGCGGCTACGCTGCTTCGCGCCATGGCATTTCGGTCGCGCCCATCGCATCGCTGCCCGGCAGGCGCGCCGAGATGCAGCGCGACGCTTGGTACGGCTCCATGCGCGACGCCGCGGCCCTGCCCGCACCCCGGGCCGTGGGCCGCTACGCCGCGGAGCGCGCGCTGAGTCGGCTGGGCAGCCGCAAGATCGCCACCACGCAATGCCCGGTGCTGTTCGAATCCCCGCTGGCCGCAGGGCTGCTCGGCGGTTTCGTGCAGGCCGTCAGCGGGGGCGCGCTGTACCGCAGGAGCAGTTTCCTGATCGACGCGCTGGGCAAGCGGGTTTTTCCCGGGCACATCGACATTCTGGAAGACCCCTTCGTACCCGGCGGCAAGGGCAGCGCGCCGTTCGACGACGAGGGCGTGCGCGTCGCGCCGCGCAAGGTGGTCCAGGGCGGGCGCGTGCAGGGCTACTTCCTGTCGAGCTACTCCGCGCGCAAGCTGGGAATGAAGACCACGGGGAATGCCGGCGGCTCGCACAACCTCGTGCTCACGTCGCGCCTGACGCAGGCCGCGGACGATCTGGACGCCATGCTGCGCAAGCTCGGCAACGGGCTCTTCGTGGTCGAACTCATGGGCCAGGGCGTGAACCAGGTGACGGGCGACTATTCGCGCGGCGCGAGTGGTTTCTGGGTGGAAAACGGCCGCATCGCGTACCCGGTGCACGAGATCACCATCGCCGGCAACCTCAAGGACATGTTCCGGGGAATCGAGGCCGTGGGCGCCGACGCCTACAACTACGGGGCCAAGACGGTCGGCTCGATTCTGGTGAATCGCATGAAGGTCGCGGGCAGGTGATTCGCAGGGCGTCAGCCCGCGAGCGCGGCCTTCGCGGCGGCGGACACCTGGCCCATGTCGGCCTTGCCCGCCAGGCGGGTCTTGGCCATGCCCATGACCTTGCCCATGTCGCCCGGGCCGGTGGCGCCGAGTTCGGCCACGATGGCCTGCACGGCGGCCAGGGTTTGTGCGGCCGACATGCGCTCCGGCAGATAGGCTTGCAGCACGACCAGTTCGGCCTTTTCCTTGTCGGCCAGATCCTGGCGGCCAGCGCCCTCAAAAGCCCCGATGCTGTCCTTGCGCTGCTTGATGAGTCGGTCGACGATGGCTTCCACGGCCGTGTCATCGAGCGTGACGCGCTCGTCGACTTCCTTTTGCTTGATCGCCGCCAGCAGCAGGCGGATGGCGCCCAGGCGCTCGCTGTCCTTGGCACGCATGGCGGTTTTCATGTCTTCGGTGATCTGGTCCTTGAGGGACATGGCGTTCTCCTGTGCAGGATTTTTCAAAAAAAAGAAAACCCGCGCCAGGGGTGCCGAGCGCGGGTCGAGCGCGAACTACTGGGGGGACCCCGGGCGGGCCCGGGAGCCGGGGATCAGTACAGTTTCTTGGGCAGTTGCATGCTGCGAACGCGCTTGTAGTGGCGCTTGACGGCGGCGGCCTTCTTGCGTTTGCGCTCGGCCGTGGGCTTTTCGTAGAACTCGCGCGCGCGCAGGTCCGTCAGCAGGCCGAGCTTTTCAATGGTGCGCTTGAAGCGGCGCAGGGCAACGTCAAAGGGCTCGTTTTCTTTTACGCGGATCGTAGTCATTGGCTTTCCAAAATATGCCCACAGAGGGGCTTCCGGGAAGATCGGGCCTGAAGGCCCCGTCTGTGGGTCTGCAACTGGTGTTTGGCCGACGGGGCATTGCCAGCAAAGCCCGGCATTATAGCCGCTGTCGCCCCATACGCCGCAAGCCGCAATGCGTTCGCTGGCGCGCGTCACGAATGGGCAAACAGCCCCCCCTCGTCGAGCAGCTCATACGCGATCCGGGGCCGCGCGGCCATGCTTTTCTTGATTGCTGCGGGAATCGCCTGCCGGGTCTTGCGGCACAGGCCGGGTTGCTCGTGCACCAGGATCACGATCCCGCGCAGGCTGTGCACCCCGCGCGGGTTCGGGGTGATGGACAGGCGGATGCCAAGCTGCTGCGCCATGCGCTCCTGCATCTGGCGCAACTCGCCCAGGCTGCCCAGGTTCTCCAGCCGCTCCAGCATTTTTTTTTCCTCGGGGCGGGTCAGCCGCAGTACCCGCACGTCGTCGTCCGGGGCCTGGAGCAGCGTGTCCCGCTGACAAATACAGGTCCCCGGGGGGCATTCGGTGCGGACGGGGAACGGGAACTGCGTCATGGACGGGGGCCGGCGGTGGTGCGGGGCAGTCAGCCCATTTTAGGTGGAAGTTCCCCCGCCCTTGAGCCGAATTTGCCAAGCCAGGGTGCTGGCAGGCTCAACCAATGAGCGGTTTGTGCTCTGTTCGTTCCGCAGGAGGCACGAAGGGACGAAAATCCGATCCCACATAGAGTTGGCGTGGGCGCACAATCTTGACCGCCGGGTCCGTGATCATCTCATTCCAGTGAGCGATCCAGCCCGCAGTGCGGGCCACGGCAAATTGCGCCGTGAACATGGACAGCGGGATGCCAATGGTCTTGAGAATCAGCCCCGAATAAAAGTCAACGTTGGGGTAGAGCTTGCGTTCGATGAAGAAATCATCGTTGAGTGCAATACGCTCCAATTCGAGCGCCATTTTCAGCAGCGGATCATCCTTTTTCCCATATGCCTCAAGCACCTCGTAGCAATACCGCCGCAAGACTTTTGCCCGTGGATCGTAGGTTTTGTAAACCCGGTGCCCGAAACCCATCAAGCGATAGGGATCGTTCCTGTCCTTCGCCCGCTTGATGACGGCGGGGATATTTTCAATGGAGCCGATTTCATTGAGCGTTTGCAGCACGCCCTCATTGGCACCACCGTGCAACGGCCCCCAAAGCGATGCAATGCCTGCAGCAATACAGGCATAGGGGTTCGCACGGCTTGAGCCAACCGAGCGCACCGTGAACGTCGAGGCATTTTGCTCATGGTCGGCCTGCACGATCAACACCGCGTTGAAGGCCCGCACGCCAGCCGGGTTGAGCTTGAAGGGCTCGCATGGGACGGCAAACAACATTTGCATGAAGTTTGAAACGTAATCGAGATCGTTGCGTGGGTAGACCATGGGTTGTCCAACGGAATACTTGTAAGCCATTGCCGCAATGGTCGGCATTTTTGCAATCAGGCGATGCGCCACAATTTTGCGATCATCCGCATTGAATATGTCAAGCCCATCATGATAGAACGCCGACAGGGCACCGGTCATGCCGCACATGACGGCCATGGGATGTGCATCGCGCCGGAAGCCACGCAGGAAAAACACCATTTGCTCATTTACCATCGAATGGTAAGTGATGTTGTGCTGGAATTCCGCCTTCTGGCCGGGCGTCGGCAAATCGCCATTCAGCAGCAACCAAGCCACGTCCAGATAATCAGAGTTGTCAACCAACTCGTCAATCGAATAGCCGCGATAGCGCAAAATCCCTTCGTCTCCATTGACATATGTGATTGAAGATTTGCAGATTCCGGTATTCATCAATCCAATATCCAGAGTGCAAACTCCGGTATTTTTATGAAGATCAGCGATATCCAGCATTTCCGGGCCATTCGTAGGCACCAGCACAGGAAAGTCGTTTCCTGCGCCAGTGGATGGCAACGAGCTTCTCTTCGCATCGGGCGTTGATTGGGGATCCATTTTCTTTGCCTTTCCTTTCATGAATCAGGCTTTTCCACGCAAGATCGGGTTGATGGAGGTCCAAGATTGGACGGTATGAAGCTGTGAATTATGGCCTGCCGGAAGGGGGGCGGGGGCCGATAAAATCGCCGCACCCGCGACCATCCCACCCCTTTTTCGGAACTCCCCTGTTGTGTCCTACGCCTTGGAAACCCGGCGCCGCCGTACCTTTGCCATCATTTCGCACCCCGACGCGGGCAAGACGACGCTGACCGAAAAGCTGCTGCTGTTCTCGGGTGCGATCCAGATCGCCGGCGCCGTCAAGGGCCGCAAGGCCAGCCGCCACGCCACCTCCGACTGGATGGAGATCGAAAAACAGCGCGGCATCTCGGTGGCGTCGAGCGTGATGCAGATGCTCTACCGCGAGCATGTCATCAACCTGCTCGACACCCCCGGGCACAAGGACTTTTCCGAAGACACTTACCGCGTGCTCACCGCCGTCGATTCGGCGCTGATGGTGATCGACGCCGCGAACGGTGTGGAGGCGCAGACGCGCCGCCTGATCGAGGTCTGCCGCCAGCGCGACACGCCCATCATCACCTTCGTGAACAAGATGGACCGCGAGGTGCGCGACCCGCTGGACCTGCTCGACGAGGTCGAACGCGAACTGGGAATGCCCTGCTGCCCCATGACCTGGCCCGTGGGGCAGGGCAAGAGCTTTGGCGGAATCATCCAGCTGCGCGCGCAAACCATGACGCTGTTCGAGCCCGGCAGCGAGCGCCGCCCGCAGGACTTTGAAGCGCTTCCCCTGGCCGACGCGCACCGGCTGCGCGCCCGCTTTGGCGCGGCGTTCGACGCTGCCATGGAGAGCATGGAATTGGCCGCCGGCGCGTCGCCCGCCTGGGACCCGGCGGCCTTTCTGGCGGGCAGGCTCACGCCCGTGTTCTTCGGCTCGGGCGTGAACAACTTCGGCGTGCTGGAGGTGCTCGACGCGCTGGTGGACATGGCCCCGCCCCCCGGCCCGCGCCGGAGCACGCTCGTGCTCGACGGGCAGCGCGTGGTGCAGACCGTCCAGCCCGAGGACGAGGGTTTCTCGGGGGTCGTTTTCAAGGTGCAGGCGAATATGGACGCGAACCACCGCGACCGCATCGCGTTTGTGCGCGTGGCCTCCGGCAGGTACGTGCCGGGCATGCGGCTCAAGGTGCAGCGCAGCGCCAAGGAACTGCGCCCGACCTCGGTCGTGACCTTCATGAGCCAGCGCCGCGAGGCGGTGGAACAAGCCTACGCGGGCGACATCATCGGCTTTACCACGCACGGCGGCGTGCAGTTGGGCGACACCATCACCGACGGCGCGAGCCTGCAGTTCACGGGCCTGCCGTTCTTTGCCCCGGAGTTGTTCATGAGCGTGGTGCTCCTGAACCCGCTGCGCGCCAAGCAGTTGCAGCAGGGCCTGGCCCAACTGGGCGAAGAGGGGGCGATCCAGGTCTTCAAGCCGGACGCCGGCGGCCACATGCTGCTGGGTGCCGTGGGTGCGTTGCAGTTTGACGTGGTGCAGCACCGCCTGCGCGCCGAGTACGACGCCAATGTGCGCCTGGAAGGCTGTCAGTACACCGGCGCGCGCTGGATCACGGCGGACGACCCTGCGCAACTGCGTGCGTTCACCGACGCCTACCCCCTGCGCCTGGCGCACGACGCGGCCGGCACGCTGGCCTACCTGTGCACCAGCCCCTACGACGTGCGGCTGGCGCAGGAGCGTTTTCCGGAAATCCGCTTCCACCCGCTGCGCGAACACGCGGGGCTGGCGCTGCAGGCCGGTTGATTTCCATGGGTGTTGGTCCCCTCGACAGGAATCGAACCTGTATCTAGCGCTTAGGAGGCACTCGTTCTGTCCATTGAACTACGAGGAGGCGAGCGCGCACATTGTAGGGCCCGGGTGCGCGCGCTCAGTCGTACTTCACGGTGTAGATGATGTCCAGCGCGCTTTTCTCCCCCGTCTGCCCGCGCAGGGTCAGGCGCCGCGAGAGGTCGTAGAAGATGTACAGCGTGCCCAGCGTTCCCGACAGGCTGCGCTCGTAGCTCACGTACAAATTCTTCGACAGGCGCTTGCCGAAGGTCAGGGCGGCCGCTCCCGCGTCCTCGCCCGCAGCGGGGCCGCGAAAGCCGATCTCGTCCAGGCCCAGGCGGTTGGCTACGCCAGCGGTGCTGCCGCCCTTGCGGCCCAGCAGCGCCAGGGCGGCCTGCTGCAGCAAGGCGGCTTCGGCGCCACCGGCCGATGTGCTGCGACCCAGCACGACCCATGAGAGCTTTTCCGCGTCGGGCATTTCGGGTTCGGAATAGAGCGTGACGCGCGGTGCCTGCGCCGTCCCGGTGACCTGCACCCCGGCGCGCACGCTGATGTTCGGGCGCAGCGCCAGGATGTCGAGCGAGGGGTTGTCGTGGGGTCCGTTGAAGCGGATCAGGCCGGTCTCCACGTCGAGCACCTGGCCCCAGGCGCGGTAGCGGCCTTCCTCGGTGCGCACCTCGCCCGTCACGCGCGGCGGGGCACCTGCGTCGGCGCTGCTGCGGATCTCCAGCGTGCCCGTGAGCCGGGTGGTGATGCCATGGCCCTGCAGCGCAAAGTCGTTGCCCAGGTCGAGGGTGATGACGATGTCGGGCGGCTTGGCGGTTTCGGCCTGCGCCGCGAGCTGTTCCCTGGCCTGTGTCTGGATCCGTTCCTCGCGCTCCCGCGCGGCGGAGCGCACGATCACGTCCGAGCCCAGGTGGGGCGTGGATTCATCGGGCAGGATGATGGTCGCGCGGTCGATTCCGAGTGCGCCGCGCAGGCGGATCTGCCCCTGTTCCAACTGCGCCTGCAGGTGGCCCGACACGCTGACCTGGCGGTCCGCGCGCACCAGCACTTGCAGCGCCCGGGCTTCGGCCTGCAGGGACATGGTGATTCTCGACAAGCCGTCGGCCGCCTCGTCCCAGGTGATGCGGCCGCTGCCGCTGAGCGTTCCGCCGTCCTGCGGCGCCGGCGTGCGGTTGCCGCTGAAGCCGGCGATGCGGGCATTGCTGCCCCGCCCGCCCTGCAGGTGCAGTTCGGTGATGTCGAGTTGCTTGCCGCGCAGCGTGGCACGCAGGCGGCCACCCTGCAGGTCCACGCCGTCGATGAGCGAGCGCACGGCCAGGTCGTCCGCCCCCAGGGTTCCCGACCAGCGCGGGGCCTTGCGTGTTCCCGACAGGCTGGCGTCGGCGTCGAAGGTGCCGCGCACGCGCCAGCCGGGCGGTGCCAGCGCCGACCACAGGCCCATGTCGGGCAGTTGCGCGCGCAAGTGGCCCGCCAGTGGTGCGTCGGCGGCCCAGGTGCTGGCGCCGACCGCGCCGTCGCCGGCCAGGGTGATGCGCGTGCTCACGCGCGCGTCGATGTTGCCGGCGCGCTCGCTGGCCCAGAGCAGGTGTGCCTGCAGCGCGCCGCCGTCGGCCTCGACGCCGATCTCCGCCTGGCGCACGCCGGCCGCGCTGCCCTTGGCCCCGGCAGTGGCTTTCTCCACGGCATCGACCGTGAGGATGCGCAAATCGCCGCTGGCGCGGCGCAGGCTGGCGCTGGCGCGCAGGCCGGCACGGCGCTCCACGTTCCACTGCCCGTCGAGCACGATGTCGCTGGCCAGCCCCATGCGCGCGAGCAGAGGTTGCGCGGGGCTGCCGGCGGGCGGTGTGCCCGGACCCAGGGTGTCCAGGGCGTCCACCCAGGCCATGGGCAGGCCCTGCAATGTTCCCTGGGTCTGTAGTTGCGGGGGCGCCCCCGCACCGCCAGACCAGCGCAGCGGCTGCCAGCGCAGCGCCACCGTTCCGGGCAGCGGGCCGGTGAGACGGGCTTGGCCGGCCGAGGTTTCGAGGCGGAATGCGGGGGGCGGCGCGGAATGCGCGCTGGCACCCGCTTGGGGCGCGGCGCCGTGCAAGCCGCCCTGCAGGCGCGCATCTCGGGTGGGCTGGTCGCCGCCGGGCAATGGCGCGCGCAGATCAACCACTTGCGCTTGCACGGCGCGGGGCGCAGGGCTGCGCAGCTCTGCGGAGAGGGCCAGGCTGGCCTGCCCCAGGTTGCCCGAGAGTTCCGCCTGCACGGCGCGCAATTGAAGCGCCTGGCGCGCTGCGTCGGCGCCCGCTGCGGACGGCAGCGTCAGATCGAGCTGCGCCGTGCTCAGCGTGGCCTGCAGATCGAAGCGCTCCTGGTCCGTGGGCCGTGCGGCGCCTGCGCTCGTCGCTTGCAACTGCTGCACCAGCGTCTGCCAGCCGCCGTTCCAGCGCGTGCTCAGCCGGGCCGGGCCCTGGGCGCCGACGCCTTGCAGGGCGTGCTGCAGGTCGGCGCCGAGGAACGGTAGGCTGCGCAGCCAGCGCTGGGTGCGTCCGATGTCGCTCCATTCCAGCAGCAGCTCGCCGGAGCCGTCCCGCGGGGCGACGCGGGCGCGGGCGTGGGCGCTGGCGCCGGGCACGGTCAGCGCCAGCTGCCCCTGCGCGGACTGGGCGCCCAGCGCCAGTTGCACGCCGGTGGCTTCGACGCGCGCCTGCAGCGCGTCCAGCAGCAGATGGTCCAACTGCACGCTGCCACCGGTTCGTGCGGCCGCCGGCGCCTGCCAAGTGCCGCGTGCCGTGAGGCTGTCGATGCGCAGCGGGGCGGGGTCATGGGTTGGTGCGGCAGGCGCGGCGGGCGCGCGGATGTTCACGTCGAAGCGCACGGTCTTGCCCTGCGTCTGCGCGCTGACCTGGCCGGAGAGCGGCACGGCGGCGAGCGCGCTGTGCAGGGCGTTGGGGCGCAGCGCGCGCAGTTCGACCCGGCCCTCCAGCGCGCCGGTGTCGGGCGTATAGCGGCCCCGCGCCGTGGCGCGGCCGGCGCCGGCCTGGACGCTGGCGTCGGGAACGCTCCAGCTGCGGCCGTCGTAGGTCGCGCTGGCCTGCAGTGCGCTGATGGGCAGGCGGTTCCGGTCCCAGGGGCCCGCCAGGCCGTTGCGCAACTGCGCCTGCATGGACCAACCCGCCGCCTGACCCGGCGTGGGGCCGGCCTGCAGCGTGCCGTGCAGTTGCGTGGCCGGGGCCGACGGCCACAGCGCCGCCAGGTTCACTGCGCGCAGCGTGGCGCTGGCCGATTCCAGGGGCTGCGGCGCCCAGGGCGCGAGCGTGGCCTGCAGGTCGGCCTGCATGGACTCCGCGGTCGGCGCCGTGCCAGGAGCGGTGGGGCGCAGCTGCGTTTGCAGTTGCAATTGCGCCGCGGGCGTGGCCAGGGTTCCGCGCAGCCTGGCCTGCGCGCTCACGGGCATGGTTGCGCCGCCGGGCAGCGCGGTGTGCAGGCTGCCGTCCAGCGTGGCTTCGATGGCCATGGGCGCGAGCGCCTGCAGCGTGGCGCTGGCGCTGTAGCGGCCCTGCGCGAGTTCCACGCCGCCGATACGCAGGCGGTGCTCGTGTCCGTCGAAGCGGTAGTCCCCCACCAGGCCCGTGGCCTGCACGGCGGGCGCTGCGGCCCATTGCAACTGCTGCACGCGAAACGACGCGCCGATGCGCAGCGGCAGCAGCAACTGCGTGGGGGCCTGCACGGGTTCGGTGTCGGCCACGTCCCCGGGGGTGATTTGCACGCGCGCGGCCTGCACTTCGCCCAGTTCCAGGCGGCGGTGCAGCAGCGGGGCCAGCTGCCAGCCCAGGCGCAGCTCGTGCACCTCCACCGACAGGCCCGGGCTGCTCCAGCGCAGCCAGCCGATGCGCCCGCCGCTGCGCAGCGACCCGCTGACCGCGCGGCTCTCCAGCGTTTGTCCGGCGGGCAGGTAGTGCGCGGCGCGCGCGAGCGTGCTGGCCAGCGAGCTTGCGCTGCCAGCCCACCACCACAGCAGCGCAGCGGCGGCGAGCAGCAGCGCGGCCAGCGTCAGCAGCAGCCAGCCCAGCGCCCGCAGCGCACGGCGCCGGCGCCGCGGTGCGGGAGGCGGGGAGGATGCCCCGGCACTGAAGTCGCTGGCGCGGGGCGTGTGCTGGCGGGCGCGCATCAGAAGTTGTACCCCAGGCGCAGGTGCAGCCGCAGCTTGCGGGTTTTCGCGCCATAGGCCAGGTCCACCTGCAGCGGACCCACGGGACTGCGCCAGCGCAGGCCGGCGCCCAGGCCGACGCGCGGACGCAGGTCGCCCGCGCGGTCAGCGACGGCGCCGGCGTCGATGAACAGGGCACTCTCCCAGTCGGTCATGGTGCCGCCGTAGACGATGGGGCGCTGCCATTCGACGCTGCCCATCGCCATGTAGCGGCCGCCGTAGAGCTGGCCGTTGCCGCTGCGCGCGCCGATGCTGTGGTAGCCGTAGCCGCGCACGCTGGTGTCGCCGCCGGTGAGAAAGAGCTGGGGCGCGGGGATCTGCGCGCTCTCGCGTGCGAGCATCGCGCCGGCTTCGGTGCGCAGCGCCAGGCGGGCGTCGCGGCCACGGCCGGCGCTGTCCTGCACCCGCCCGGCTGGAATGAGGGATTGCCAGCGCAGCAGGGTGCGCACGAAGGGGTCGTGCGGGGGCTGCAGGGTGCTTCCCAGGCCCAGTTCCAGCGCCACGCCGTGGCCGCGCGTGGGGGCCGTCGGGTTGTCGAAGTAGCGGCCCGTCCAGCCGTAGTTCAGGCTCAGCGCGCTGCGCGGCGGGGGCGCATCGGTCCCCTGGCTGTTGGCGTAGTCGTATTGCAGAAAGTAGTTGCGGTCGATGTTCCGCGTGTTCTTGCTGCTGCCGGAACGCAGACGCCCGCTGTTCACGCGGTAGCCGTCCCGGGCCTCGCGCAGCGCCTGGCCGCCGGCAAACCAGCGCCAGCCGTTTTCGTCGGGCAGATCGGTCCATTCGGTGCTGGCGAGCTGGCTCTCGCGCTCCAGTGCGAGCTTGGTCACGGCGCGCCAGCCCAGGCCGGGCATCCGGTTGTGGATATGCTCCAGCGACAGGCGCGCGCCGCCGTCCGTCGAGAAGCCGGGGCCGAACACCAGCTTCTGCAGCGAGGCTTCCTGCACCTGCGCCACCACCGGCGCGGCCTGCGGGTCGCTGCCTTCGGTATCGAGCGTGAGGAACACGGCGTCGTAGTACCCGCTGCCGGCCAGGCGCAGCTGCGCGTCGAGCATCTGCGCTTCGTCGTAGACGGCGCCCGTGGGCAGGTGCGCCAGGCGCCGGGCCCCATCGGGGTCGTAGCGCTGGCCGCCCACGACCCGCAGCGGCCCGAAGCGGTAGGCCGGGCCGGGGTCGTAGGTGACGTCGAGCCGGGCCTCGTGCTTGTCGGCGTCGATGTCCGCGCGGCTGTCGGCAATGCGCGCCGCCGGGTGGCGGTGCGCCTGCAATTGGCGCAGTCCGCCGGTCTTGGCCGTGTCCCACGCCGACTGGGTGAATGGCTCGCCCGGCGGCAGCGACCAGTCGCTGCGCACAAGCTGCTGCTGGCGGGCGTTGGCCTGGCTTTCCTCGTCCTCTTTCTTGTCCGCTTTGTCGCCCCCTTCGGGCTTGCCATCGGCAAAGGCGATGTCTGCGCTCACGATCCGGGTTTGCGGGCCCGGTTGCACGCCGATCCGCACGCTGCGCGGAGCGGTCTGGTCGTCCGGGGTTTCGATCAGTTCGATCGTGATGGTGGGGGCAAAGTAGCCCATCGTTCCCAGCAATTCGCGGGCGTTCGCGTCCGCAGCGCCCAGCAGGCGCTGCAGTTCGCTCGCCTGCAGGTCGGGCAGGTTGCGAAAGCGCTGCAACTCCAGATGGCGCTCCAGCGTCTCGCGCACGTCGTCCGGTGCCTGCACCTGCACGCTGAACGCGGGGGGAGCCGCGGCGCCCTCCAGCGCCGGGTTCTTGTCGGCACCGAACGGCAGCAGGCTACAGCCTGGCAGGCACAGCGCGCTGCCAAGCAGCAGCGCCAGCAGTGCCGGCCATGAGGGCGGCGTGGGAAATGCGACGCCGGGGCGCAGGACGCGAAAGCTCACGAGGAAACAGGTTTTGCGGTTGTGGCAATCAAACGGAGTGGTCCGGGCGATCCCGCAGGGAAGCGCCCACGACCGAAACGCGACTATGCCCCAAAAAGCAATTGCCCTTGGTCAGACAGTTTCGCATGTTGCAGGTGGATAAAGGGACCTGCCGCGCGTGCGGCACCGGCCGCCAAGGACCCGGGTGCCTATTTTGACAGCAGCCGCATGCTCTCTTCGATCCCCTTGAGGGACAAGGGGTACATGCGGTTGCCGACGAGTTGCTGGATGATGCCCACGCTCTGGCGGTACGGCCACACGCCCTGGGGCTCGGGGTTGATCCAGGCATGCCGGGGGAAGGCGTGCGTGAGGCGTTGCAGCCATTCGGCGCCCGGCTCTTCGTTGTGGTATTCCACGCTGCCGCCGGGCTGCAGGATCTCGTAGGGGCTCATGGTGGCGTCGCCCACGAAGATCAGCTTGTAGTCCTTGTTGTACTTGCGGATGATGTCCCGGGTGGGGAATTTTTCCGCGAAGCGGCGGCGGTTGTTCTTCCACATGTGGTCGTACACGCAGTTGTGGAAGTAATAGAACTCCAGGTGCTTGAACTCGGTCTTCGCGGCGGAGAAAAGCTCTTGCACGCGCTGGATGTGCTCGTCCATGGTGCCGCCCACGTCCATGAGCAGCAGCAGTTTCACGGTGTTGTGGCGCTCGGGGAGCATCCTGATGTCGAGGTAGCCCGCGTTCACCGCCGTGCTGCGGATGGTGCCGGGCAGGTCCAGTTCCAGTTCCTGCCCCTCGCGGGCGAACCTGCGCAGGCGGCGCAGCGCCACCTTGATGTTGCGCGTTCCGAGTTCCTGCTGATCGTCGTAGTCCCGGTAGACGCGCTTCTCCCACACCTTCACGGCGCTCCGGGTGCGGCTCGCGCCGCCGATGCGGATTCCCTGCGGGTTGTAGCCGCCGTGGCCAAAGGGGCTGGTTCCGCCCGTGCCGATCCACTTGTTGCCACCCGCGTGGCGCTCCTGCTGCTCTTCGAGGCGCTTTCTCAGCGTCTCCATGAGTTCGTCCCAGCCCATCTTTTCGATGGCCGCCTTCTGCTCGGGTGTGAGCGCGTTTTCCAGGGTTTTGCGCAGCCAGTCGGCCGGAATCTCCCGGCCGAAGTCGGTGCGCATTTCCACGCCCTTGAAGTAGGCGCCGAAGGCGCGGTCGAACCGGTCGTAGTGCTTTTCGTCCTTGACCAGGATCAGGCGCGAGAGGCTGTAGAAATCGTCCAGGCTCCAGGCGTCATCCGACCCGGGGCCCGCCACGCCGGCTTGCAGCGCCTGGAGCAGGGTGAGAAATTCCTTGACGGACACCGGCAACCGGGCCGAACGCAGGGTGTAGAAGAAGTCGATCAGCATGGTTTGGTCCCCGGCGCCTGCGCTGCGTGCCACATGTCAATCGGACACGTGTTGCTCCAACAGGTAGAGCAGCTGTGTCCTGGCCTCGGGCCACTCGCCCGAGCGCATGCTGTACATCACCGTGTCGCGGATGGTTCCGTCGCGGCGCAGCGCGTGGCCGCGCAGTACGCCGTCCTTCTTGGCGCCGAGTCGCTCGATGGCTTTTTGCGAAGCAAAGTTGTAGTTGTCGGTGCGCCAGCCCACCACGTGGCAGCCCAGGGTGTCAAAGGCGTGGCCCATGAGCAGCAGCTTGACCGTGGTGTTGACGTGGGTGCGCTGCACGCTTTTGCGGTACCAGGTGTAGCCAATCTCCACGCGCCTGACTGCGGGGATGATGTCGTGGTAGCTGCTACAGCCCAGCACTTCGTCCGTGGCGTCGTCGAGCACGGCAAAGGCGAAGCGGTTGCCGTCCGCGCGCATTGCGAGCGCGGCCTCGATGTAGGCGCGGGTGTCTTGCGGCTCGGGAACCGAGGTCACGCGCAGCCGCCACAAGGCGCCATCGGCGGCGGCCGCGCGCAGCCCCGCTTCATGCTCCAGCGCCAGGGGTTCCAGGCGCACGCCGCGCGCGCGCAGGGTGACGGGTTCTACAAAGGCCATGGCCATGATCTTGTGTCTCCATCGATCCGGGGTTTCTTGCCGTCACCGGTTGCGCTGGTTCATGAAAACCAGCCTTTCAAACAGGCTCACGTCCTGCTCGTTCTTGAGCAGCGCACCCACCAGCGGCGGCACGGTGGGCTTGTGGTCGGCGCTTTGCAGCGCCGTGGGCGCAATGTCTTCGGCCACCAGCAGTTTGAGCCAGTCGAGCAGTTCGCTGGTCGAGGGTTTCTTTTTCAGGCCCGGCAGGTCGCGCATCCCGTAGAACGCCTGCAGCGCCGCGCCAAGCAGCTCGCTCCTGAGCGTGGGGAAATGCACGTTCACGATCTGGCGCATCGTCTCGGCCTCGGGGAACTTGATGAAGTGAAAGAAGCAACGGCGCAGAAAGGCGTCGGGCAGCTCTTTTTCGTTGTTCGAGGTAATGAATACCAGCGGGCGGTGCCGGGCCCGGACGAGTTCACGCGTCTCGTAGCAATAAAACTCCATGCGGTCAATCTCGCGCAGCAGGTCGTTCGGAAACTCGATGTCGGCCTTGTCGATCTCGTCGATCAGCAGCGCCACCGGGCTCTCGGCGGTGAAGGCCTGCCAGAGCACGCCGCGCACGATGTAGTTGCGGATGTCATGGACGCGCTCCGCGCTGTCGCCCGTGTCGAGTTGGCTGTCGCGCAGGCGGCTTACGGCGTCGTACTCGTACAGCCCCTGCTGCGCCTTGGTGGTGGACTTGATGTGCCATTGCAGCAGCGGTATGCCGAGCGCCTGCGCCACCTCCTCGGCAAGCATTGTCTTGCCGGTACCCGGCTCGCCTTTGATGAGCAGCGGGCGTTGCAGCGTGATCGCCGCGTTCACGGAAAGCCTCAGATCCGGGGTTGCGACGTAGTTCTGGGAGCCTTGGAATTTCATGGGGAAATCAGCGGATCGTTGATGAATGGGCGGGACGGGCGCTGGCTATAATCGGCCGCGGTCCCCAGCCAGAGCCGAACTTCCACGAGATTGTGCGCGCAAAATGAACCAGACGTTGACCACGCTATTTGCCTTGGCTGTCGCTTGCGCGACTGCATCGTCCCATGCCCAGGAAGTCAAGGGGGATGTGCAGGCCGGCAAACAGAAAATCGCCATGTGCATCGGCTGCCACGGCATTGCGGGCTACCAGGCCAGTTTTCCTGAAGTGCACAAGGTTCCCATGATCTCGGGCCAGAGCGGCAAATACATCGCCGCTGCGCTGCTCGCCTACCAAAAAGGCGAACGCAAGCACCCGACGATGCGCAGCATCGCCGAGTCGCTGAGCGAGCAGGACATCGCCGATCTGGCCGCGTACTACGAGCAGCATGGCAAGAGCGCCGCCGCCGAACGGCCCGCCGCGTCCGCCCGCGAACCCGGCGCGCGGGTGGCCGAACTCATGCAAAAAGGGGACTGCGTTTCCTGCCACGGCGCCCAATTTTCCAAACCCACCGACCCGGCGTTCCCCAAGGTCGCAGGCCAGCACGCCGACTACCTGCTGGTGGCGCTGAAGTCCTACAAGGCCGAGAAAAACGCCCGGATTGGCCGCAGCAACGCCGCCATGGCGGTTGCAGTCAAGCAGTTGAGCAACGCCGAGCTCAAGGCCCTGGCGAACTACATGAGCGGCCTTGAAGGGGAACTGCGCACGGTGCCGCAGCCGCTCTTTCGCTGACTTGGGCGTCAGAGTTTCCCCGCTGCTTGCCATCTCAAAGCGTCCAAGCTAAGATACGCCCCGGGCCAGGAGTGCTGTCGATCACGGTGCGTTGGACGATTGTTCCACTTGGCCTACCAAATTCCTGACGGGCCGCGGCTTCGCGGCCCGTCTTCATTTGGGGAAGGGAAGGGCAAGGGGACCTCGGTTGCGGATGCAACCAGGGCCTCAAACTCTCGAACCACCCGCTGTGCACCCGGATGATGCCGGGCCGGTGTCAGTGGCCTCCGACGCAAGAGGCTCCTGCGCCGCTTGTGGGAGTCAGCTTGTATCTGTTGTACCTCGACGAGTCTGGTCACCCACAGGACCCGGGCAGCAATTTCTTCGTCCTCGCGGGCGTCGCCGTGTTCGAGCGTTCGACGCATTGGCTGGACTCCCGCATCAGCCCCATCGCCGCGCGGTTCAATGCTGCGGATCCTTCGTCCGTTGAATTCCACGGGTCGCCCATGCACGCAGGCAAGGGCGATTGGTCGGGCATCGCTCCTGCCGAGCGTGTGCAGGCGGTAGTCGATATCTTGTCGCTGCTTGGAAATCAACAACTGAAGCTGCGCGTCTTCGCCTCGGTGATTGAAAAGTCCACGCTGCCGCTCAATCAGATTCTTGAACGCTCATTCGAAGCCGTTGCACATCAATTCGATCAGTATCTGGCAGATATGTGGACCAGACACCAGGACCCGCAGAGGGGGCTCGTCGTTTGCGACAAGGCTTCGTATGAACAAAAACTTCAAGCCCTTTCGTCGCTGTTCAAACACCAGGGCCACCAACTCGGGGGGCGTTTGCGGAACTTCGCGGAGGTCCCGCTCTTTCTTGACTCAAGGGCATCGCGGTTGATTCAGTTGGCGGACCTCATCGCGTACTGGATCTTTCGCTACTACCAGTCAAAGGATGATCGCGGATTCAGGTTGATTGAACCGTTCTTCCTTCGCCGTGCGCGGCAGCGGGTCGGTCTCGTCGCTTCGGTCACCCCCGCAACCATCGCCACCCTTGCTGCCATCGAGCCGGACAAGTACCCGTTTCCAAATCCCGCGTAGCCTGCCCCTGGCGTTGCGATGCCTTCATCGGTGATGAAGTCAGCGCCAAGCGGCCCTCAGGCGTCGGCCGGGTAGAACATCTTGCGCGCGGGCATCTTTTCCACGGACAGGGCAATCGCGCGAATATGCTCGGGCGTGGTGCCGCAGCAGCCGCCGAGGATGTTCACCAGCCCCTCGGCGGCGAATTCGTGCAGCAGGCGGCTGGTGATTTCCGGCGTTTCGTCAAAGCCGGTGTCGCTCATGGGGTTGGGCAGGCCGGCGTTGGGGTAGCAGCTGATGAAGCAGTCCTGCGCCACCCGGTTCAGTTCCTGGATGTACGGGCGCATCAGCGTCGCGCCGAGCGCGCAATTGAGGCCGATGGCCAGCGGACGGCAGTGGCGCACGCTGTGCCAGAAGGCCGTGACGGTCTGGCCCGAGAGGATGCGGCCCGAGGCGTCGGTCACCGTGCCGCTGACGATGATCGGCAGGCGCTCGCCGCTGTGCTCGAAGTACTCGTCGATGGCAAACAGCGCGGCTTTGGCGTTCAGGGTGTCAAACACCGTCTCGACGAGCAGCAGGTCGGCGCCGCCTTCGACCAGCGCCTCGGTCTGCTCGTAGTAGGTGGCGCGCAGCTGTTCGAAATCGATATTCCGGGCGCCCGGGTCGTTCACGTCGGGGCTGATGCTCGCGGTCTTCGGCGTGGGGCCCAGGGCGCCGGCGACGAAGCGCGGCCTGTCCGGCGTTGCGTAGCGGTCGCAGGCGGCACGCGCCAATTGGGCCGAGCGCAGGTTCATCTCGCGCGCCAGTGGGGCCATGCCGTAGTCCTCCTGCGCCACGCTGGTGGCGCCAAAGGTATTCGTCTCGATCAGGTCGGCGCCGGCGGCCAGATAGCGTTCGTGGATATCGCGCACCACGTCCGGGCGGGTGATGCTCAGCAGCTCGTTGTTTCCCTTGACGTCGCGCGCATGCGCCTGGAAGCGCCCGTCTGCGCCGTCGGGTCCGGTGTAGCCCTGGCCGCGGTACTGCGCCTCGCCCAGCTTCAGGCGCTGGATCATGGTTCCCATGGCGCCGTCGAGAATGGCGATGCGCCGGGCGAGGATCGCGGGCAGTTCGGCTGCGCGGGTGTATTCAATCGCATGCATCGCGCGTTGGCCTACCGGGTGTTCTGGATATCCCCCAGGCACAGGTATTTGATTTCCACGTAGTCGTCGATTCCGTGGTGCGAGCCTTCGCGGCCCAGGCCGGACTGCTTGACGCCGCCAAAGGGCACGTGCTCGGTCGCCAGGACGCCCACGTTGATTCCGACCATGCCGTATTCCAGCGCCTCGCCCACGCGGAAGATGCGGCCCATGTCGCGGCTGTAGAAGTAGCTGGCCAGGCCGAACTCGGTGTCGTTGGCGGCGGCAATGGCTTCCTGCTCGGTCTTGAACTTGAAAATCGGCGCCACGGGGCCAAAGGTTTCTTCGCGGGCGCAGAGCATGTCGGACGTGGCGTCGGCGAGCACGGTGGGCTCGAAGAATTGGCCCGATCCGAGGTTTTGCAGGCGCCGACCGCCGGTCACCACCTTCGCGCCCTTGGCAACGGCGTCGTCCACATGGCGCTGCACCTTGAGCACTGCAGCCTCCTCGATGAGCGGGCCCTGGTTGACTTCGGCGTCGAAGCCGTTGCCGACCTTGGCGGTCAAGACCTTGGCGGCGAACTTTTGCACGAACTCGTCGTAGACTTTTTCCTGCACGTAGATGCGGTTGGAACACACGCAGGTCTGGCCGGCGTTGCGGTACTTGCTGACGAAGGCGCCTGCCACGGCGCTGTCGATGTCGGCGTCGTCGAAAACGATGAAGGGCGCGTTTCCGCCCAGTTCCAGCGATATCTTTTTCACCGTGGGGGCGCTTTGCGCCATCAGGATGCGGCCCACTTCGGTGGAGCCCGTGAAGCTGATGTGGCGCACCCGTTCGCTGGCGCACAGCAGCTTGCCGATGGCGATGGATTGCTCGCTGTCGGCGGGCAGGACGTTCAGGACGCCCGCCGGGATTCCCGCGCGCAGCGCCAGTTCGGTCGCGGCCAGCGCCGTGAGCGGCGTCAATTCGGCCGGCTTGATGACCACGGTGCAGCCGGCCGCCAGAGCCGGCGCCACCTTGCGCGTGATCATGGCCAGCGGGAAGTTCCAGGGCGTGATCGCTGCGCACACGCCGATGGGCTGCCGCAGCACCAGCAGGCGGCGGTTGTTGTCGAACGTGGGCAGGGTCTCGCCGTTGATGCGCTTGGCTTCTTCGGCAAACCACTCGACGAAGCTCGCGGCGTAGGCGACCTCGCCCTTGGCCTCGGCCAGCGGCTTGCCCTGCTCGGCGGTCATGATGCGGCCCAGGTCGTCCTGGTGGGCCATGAGCAGGTCGTGCCATTTGCGCAGGAGGACGCTGCGTTCTTTGGCGGTCCGCGCCCTCCAGGGGCCCCAGGCTGCGTCGGCTGCGGCGATGGCGGCCTGGGCATCGGCCGGGCCGAGGTTGGCGACGTCGGCGAGCTTGCAGCCGGTGGCCGGGTCGATGACGTCGAAGCGGCTGCTTGCGGTCCGCCACTGGCCATCGATCAGGCCGTCGGTCTTGAGCAGCGTGGGGTCCTTGAGCAGCGTCAGGGGGGAGGTCTTCATGTCCATGGGGTGCTTTCTGGGTCGGTGGGGGGTGAAAGTTAAATGGGGGGCGGGCAGGAATTGGCGCGCGGCCCGCGAGGCATTGCCCGCGTCGTCCCGTCCTGCCGCATTCCCCGTGCCGTCTGCGTCGATCTTACAGGCGCCGGCATGGCTGCGGCAGGGGATTGTCAAGGTGGCAACGGGGGACCGCGGGCGAGCCAGAACGGCCATGCGCCTGTTCGTGCCCGCCACGGGTTTCTCCGGGCGCGGTCGCCCTCGTCTTCTATGCGCAACCGGGTGGCCGCCAAGCTACGCCCCCGCCGCCGCCGCTTGGCTGCGGTGCAGGGCCGACAGGAAATAGCGTGCGGCCTCGGACAGCGGGCGGTCCTGGCGCGTGATCGATCCGAATGCGCCCATCTTGTGCTTGATCTGGCAGGGCAGGATTTTGAGCAGATGGTGCTGGGCGTAGACCGTGACGACCGATAGCGGAAGCACAGCGATCATGGTGGTGTCCGCGATCAGGCGCATCGTGCACAGGATCGACGCGGTCTCGATCAGGCCGCGCGGCAGGGGCGCCTGGAGCGCGCGGAACTCCTGCTCGAGCACCTCGCGCAGGGGGCTTCCCGGGGGCTGGAGTATCCAGGAATACTCCAGCAGGTTGGCAAACGCGACCAGCTTCCTTTTGGCCAGCGGGTGGCCCACGCCGACCACCACGGCCAGCGACTCGTTGTCCAGTGGATGGAAGCAAAATTGCGCCCCGTGTCCCGGCGCCACGCGCCCGATGGCGATGTCGATCGAGCCGTCCTCGAGCAGTTCCACGAGCTGGTCGCTGGTGTCCAGCGTCACCTGGATCGTGACCCGCGGGTAGGCCTTGTTCAGCGCGATGATCGCCGGGTTCAGCCAAGTCGGCAGCGGCGCCATGATGCAGCCCACCGACACGCGCCCGGCGTTGCCCAGTTGCAGTTCTTCGAGTTCGCGCACCATGGATTCCATCGACCCGCGCATGCCCTGGAAAAAGTCCAGCACGCGCTCGCCTGCGGGGGTCAGCCTTTGCCCGCGGCCCTCGCGCGCGAACAGGCGTTGCCCGAGTGCGGATTCGAGTTCCTGAATCATCTTCGTGGCCGCGGGCTGGCTCATCCCCAGTTCGGCTGCGGCGCGGCGCAATGTGCCGTGCTCGGCGAACGCCAGGACCAGCGCCAACTGGCGCATGCGCAGGCGGTTGAAGAGCTGCGAAACAAGGGGATGGCGGTGATCGGGCATACGGCAATGGCTTCTGAGTGACGGGAAAATCCGGGGATAATCGTAAGGCTTAGTTATTGATTGTGTCTAAATTTTGAATTTATGGTCAGCGCCCCTTTCCCGACAATCGGGCCCGGCACCCTGATGCCTCAGACACCTGCCCGGCCTTTGACCCTTGGAATCCACCCACGCATGACACAAGCAGCCAAACCGGTCGTTGCCCTGAGCCTCGGCGACCCTGCCGGAATCGGCCCCGAACGCATGAGCGTCTGGCGCGATCGGGTCGATTTCACGAACGACCATGCGCTCGACCGCTACCAGGGCAAGCCATGACCCGCGACACCCTGATGCTGGTGGAAAAATCCAGCCACTGCCTGAGTTATTACGACCTCGACAGCGGCGCGCGCCTGACCAGCATCGCGCTGCCCGACTTTCCGCATGAGTTCGTCGTCGATTCGCGCCAAGCCTACGCCTACATCGGCCACTACGGCGTGGAAACCGCGGGCCACACGGGGGTCGGCGGCACGCACGTCTTTCAGATCGACATCGCCCGGCGCAAGCACGTGCGCAGCATCGACGTCGCGCCCTTCAACCGCTTGCACGGCATGCAGATGGACGCGCAGGACCGCCTGTACGCGCTGAGCGAGGAGCGCGCGCAACTCGTGGTGCTGGAGCATCCCGAAACCGACAACGCCCCACGGCGCGTCGTGGGCACGGGGGGAATCAAGAGCCACCTGTTTGCCCTGACCCGCGACGGGCAGACGGCCTATGCGCTGAACCTGCTGTCGCACACCGTGACCAGGATCCGCCCGCACGACCCCACCTGCGCCCCCGTGGCCTGCGCTCCGGGTGAGAAGCCCGAAGGCTGCGCGCTGAGCGCGGACGAAAAGACCCTGTACGTGAGCTGCCGCTGGAGCAACACCCTGTGCGCCATCGACTGCACGAGCATGCAGATCAAATACCAGGTGCCCTCGCGCGACGACGCGACGCGCCTGTACCTGCACCGCGACGGCCGGCTGCTCGTGACCAACTATGGCGCGCGCAGCCTGTCCGTGGTCGACCCCGGCAGCCTGCGCGAGCTGGCGCATGTCCCCATGGGCGCACGCGCCATCGCGCTGAGCTTTCACCCCACGCGGCCCCTGGCCTTCGTCAGCCAGGACGACGACCGGCTGGGCTATTTCAACATGCAGACGCTGCGCTTCGAACGCTGGATCGCGACACAGCGCAAACCGGACGTCTCGTACGTGCTCGCGCCCGCCCGCAACTGAATGCCAGCCGCCATGCACGCCAACTTCGGGGCAAAAACTAGCGCCGCAGCATCTGGTGCAGCCTGAGGCCGGTAGCCCGGAGCGCGCCAAAGTACAGCCCCGCAGCCCCGAGCATGAGCAGCGCCAGCAGGCCGGCGCGCCGGGCTCCGGCGGCGCGCAGCGCGAGCCAATCGAAATGCTGCGCACCCCAGAGCAGCCAGAGCGCGAGCACGGCGCTGGCTGCGAACACCTGCAGCGCAAACCGGCCCCAGCCCGGTCGGGGCTGGTAGCTGCCGCGCCGCAGCAATCCCGCGAGCAGCCACAGGGCGTTGACGAGCGCGCCCAGGCCGATCGACAGGGCCAGGCCGGCGTGGGCGATCAGGGGAACCAGCAGCAGGTTCAGCAACTGCGTGAGCAGCAGCACCACGATGGCGATCCTGACGGGGGTGCGCATGTCCTGGCTGGCGTAGTAGCCGGGCGCGAGCACCTTGATCGCCACCAGCCCGAGCAGGCCCGCACCGTAGCCGGACAGCGCCACGGCGATCCGGCCCACGTCGCCGTCGGCCAGTTTGCCGTGGTGGAACAGCGTCGCCACCAGCGGCGTGGAAAACGTGAGCAGCGCCACCGCGCAGGGCACGCTCAGCAGCAGCACGCTGCGCAGGCCCCAGTCCAGCAGCGCGGAGTATTGCTGCGCATCGTCCGCCGCCTTGGCCGCCGCGAGCTGCGGCGTGAGCACCACGCCCAGGGCCACGCCGAGCAGCGCCGTGGGGAACTCCATCAGGCGGTCCGCGTAAAAAAGCCAGGTCACGCTGCCCGGCGTGAGGTACGACGCGATCTGGGTGTTGATCATCAGCGAGATCTGCGCCACCCCCACCCCCAGCAGGACGGGCGCCATGAGCCCCAGCATCCGGCGCACGCCCGGCTCTGCCCAGGCGGCGCGCAAGGTCCCCCAGGTCGTGCCGATGCGCGGCAGCAGGCCGAGCCGTGCGAGCACGGGCAACTGCACGGCCAGTTGCAGCACACCGCCGAGCATCACCCCGCCCGCCATGGCAAAAATCGGCTCCACGCCGCGCGCCTGGAACTGCGGCGCGCCCCACCAGGCGGCGCCGATCATGCAGACGTTGAGCAGCACCGGCGCTGCGGCGGGAATGGCGAAATGCTTCCAGGTATTGAGCACTCCGGCCGCCAGCGCAAGCAGCGACATGCACCCGATGTAGGGGAACATCCAGCGCGTCATGAGCACCGCCGCGTCGTACGCCCCGGCGCTCTGATGCAGGCCGCTGGCCAGCGCCCAGACCAGGACCGGAGCCCCCAGCACCCCCAGCAGGCAGCAAAGCAGCAGCGTCCAGGTCAGGGCCGTGCTCACGGCGGCAATCAGCCGGTGCGCGGCCTCTTCGCCCTGCTGCGCCCGGGTGCTGGCGAGCACCGGAACGAAGGCCTGGCTGAACGCCCCTTCGGCAAAGAGCCGACGAAACAGGTTGGGAATGCGGAAGGCGACGTTGAAGGCGTCGGTCAAGGCGCTGGCCCCGAACACCGAAGCCATCAGCAGATCGCGCATCAGACCCGTCACGCGGGACGCCAGGGTCAGCAGGGAGACGGTGGAAGCGGCTTTGAACAAGGACACCGCCGGGAGTGTATGCGCTCGCTGACACCGCCCGCGGTCCCATACCACAAAAGATAGCTTGTTAAAGTGGACTTGTATTGGTTATACTCCCCGGGCCACGCCCCTGGAGGGCGTGTTTCCTTGACGTATCCAAAGGAAATTCCGGAATGCCAAGCCTTCATGACCCGCTTCTCGAGTATCTTCCTGCGCAGCTGGTATTCATCATCAGAAAATTGGTTTTGTCGCTTCAAGCATTCGGGGCGGCCAGATGATCGACTACTTGGTGGGTGTGGATGGTGGCGGCTCCGGCACGCGTGCGCTGTTGCTGCGGCGCGATGGGAGCGTGCTGGGCCATGGCCAGGCTGGCCCGTCGGCACTGGGGCAGGGGCGGCCGCAGGCCTGGGTGGAGATCCACCGCGCGGTCGATGCGGCCGTGGCCGCAGCCAGGCTGGACGGGTTCGAGGCCGCGCGCTGTGCGCTGGGCCTTGGCCTGTCCGGGGTCCACAACGTGGGCTGGTGCGCGGAGTTCCTCGCGCTCCAGAAGACCTGCGCGGCGCAGCGGGTCTATGGCCGGGTGGAGCTTTTCACCGATGCCTTTGCCACGCTCACCGGCGCGCACGCTGGCCGGCCTGGCGCCATCGTGGTGGCCGGCACGGGCAGCGTCGGCGAAGCCCTGTGCGAAGACGGCGCGCACCTGAGCGTGGGTGGCTGGGGCTTTCCCTTCGGCGATGAAGGCAGCGGCGCCTGGCTGGGCCAGCACGCGGTCCAACTCGCGCACTGGGCCGTCGATGGCCGACTGCCTGGCGGGCCGCTGGTGCACGCCGTGTGGGACCTGTGCGGCGACACGCGCGACAAGCTCTTGGCCTGGTGCGAGGCTGCGGGCCAGTTCGCCTATGCCCGGCTCGCGCCGCTGGTGTTCGAGCATGAGGCCTGCGACCTCGCCGCCGCGCAGCTGCTGCAGCGCGCTGCGCAGGCGCTCGACGCACTGGCGCTCGCGCTCGACGCAGGGCAGCGCCTGCCGCTGGCGGTGTGCGGCAGCATCGGTCAGCGCCTGGCTCCGCGCCTGTCGCCCGCCTGCCAGACGCGCCGCGTGGAGCCCGCGGGCAACGCGGTCGATGGCGCCATCCACCTGGTGCGCCGCGCGCTGGGGTGATCCAACACCTTCGCTGCCATGAAAAACCAGAACCTCGATATCAAGCTCGATCCCGGCAACAGCTCTCCGCTGTATGTGCAACTCGCCCAGATGCTGGCTGAGGGCATCCGCGAGGGCCGCTTCGAAGCCGACGCGGCCCTGCCCTCGGAGCGCGCGCTGTCGGAGTCGCTGAGCGTATCGCGCGTGACCGCGCGCAAGGCCATCGACCAGCTGGTCGATCAGGGCCTGATTGTGCGCAAGCGCGGATCGGGCAACTATGTCGCGCTGCGGCTGGAGCAGCCGCTGTCGCGCCTCACGAGCTTTTCCGAGGAGTTGCGCCAGCGCGGCTACACCCCCCATTCGCGCTGGCTACAGCGCAGCGTTTCCGCGGCGCTTCCCGACGAACTGCTGCCGCTCGGGCTCTCGCCCGGCGCCCGCGTCGCGCGGCTCGAGCGCCTGCGTTTGGCCGAGGAAGCGGTGCTGGCGTATGAGGTGAGCGCCATTCCGCAGAGCGTGCTGCCGAACCCCGAGGCCGTCGATGCTTCGCTGTACGAATACCTCGCGCGCAGCGGGAACGCGCCGGTGCGCGCGCTGCAGCACATCCGCACACTGAACGCCGACATGAAGCTCGCCGAGAGGCTCGAGCTGCCGGTCGGCGCTGCCGTGTTCTTCGTCACCCGCATCGGCTACCTGGCCAGCGGACAGGTGGTCGAGCTGACCCATTCCTATTGCCGCAGCGACTGCTACGACTTCGTCATCGAGATGCGGCGCTGAGCCCTGGACCGCGCACAAGAAACCGCTGACATGAAAATTTCCGGCCACATCCTCACGCCCGACGGCTTCGTGCACGGCGAACTCGCCATGCACGCAGGGCGCATCCAGCGCATCGAAGGCACACCGGTCGGCGTGGACGACGTGCGCGGCAGCGCCGAGCGCATCGTGCTGCCGGGCTTCATCGACATCCACGTGCACGGCGGTGGCGGCCACGACGTCATGGAAGGCGGCGACGCGGCCCGGCATGTGAGCACGCTGCATGCGCGGCACGGCACCACCGCGCTGCTGGCCACCACGATGACCGCGCCGACCTCCGACCTCAGCGTGGCCATGGGCGCGCTCGGCGGCGTGTGCCGCGCACGGCCGAAGGGCGCCGCGCGCGTGCTCGGCGTGCACCTCGAAGGGCCGTACATCAACCCCGGAAAGCTCGGCGCGCAACCCAACTACGCGCGGCCCGCCGCGCTCGACGAACTGCGCATGCTGCACGCGCTCGCGCCGATCCGGCTCGTCACGCTGGCGCCGGAGATTCTCGGCAAGCCCGAATGCATCGACGCGCTGCGCGCCGAAGGCTTCCAGGTGCAGATCGGCCACACGCTGGGCACCTACGAGGACGGCGTGGCGGCGCTGCGGCGCGGCGCGGGCGGCTTCACGCATCTGTTCAACGCGATGACCGGGCTGCACCACCGCGAACCCGGCATGGTGGGCGCGGCGCTGGCGCACGCGCAGTACGCCGAGATCATTCCGGACCTGGTGCACGTGCACCCCGGCGCGATCCGCGTGGCGCTGCGTGCGATCCCGTGCCTGTTTTGCGTCACCGATTCGACCGCCGCCACGGGCATGCCCGATGGCGACTACATGCTCGGCCGCCACAAGGTCAGCAAGTGCATGGGCGGCGTGCGCCTGCCCGACGGCACGCTGGCCGGCTCCACGCTGACCATGGACCAGGCCCTGCGCAACCTCGTGTTCGAAATCGGACTGCCGCTGGACGACGCCGCGCGCCGCGTCTCGACGCATGCCGCGAACTACCTGGGGCAGGGCGAGCGCGGCCGCCTCGCGCCCGGCGCGTGGGCCGACCTCGTGGTGCTCGATCGCCACCTGGACCTGCAATCCGTTCTCGTCGAAGGAGAAGTCATTTGAGTTCGCAAATGCTCGTGGAGGCACGGCAGGCGCCCGCCGCCGTGGCCGATCAACTCGTCGCCGACGCGGCGGCCTATGAGGCGCTGGGCGCGCACCTGCGCGAGCAGCCGCCCACGGGCGTGCTCACCATCGCGCGCGGCAGCTCGGACCATGCGGCGGGCTTCATGGCCTACCTCACGATGGCGCGGCTGGGCCAGTTGGTGACTTCGCTGCCGATGTCGCTGGTGACGCTGTACCGCCCGCGCTTCGCGGCCCGGGGCATGCTGTCGGTGGCCTTCTCGCAATCCGGCCAGAGCCCCGACCTCGTCGCGCCCACGCAGTACTTTCGCGCGCAGGCCGCGCGCACGGTGGCCTTCGTGAACGATGCGCAGTCGCCCCTGGCCGGCGCGGCCGAATGGATCTTCGCGCTGCGCGCCGGCGCCGAGACCAGCGTCGCGGCCACCAAGAGCTTCATCGCGCAGATGGTCGCGGGTGCGCGGCTCGTCGGCGCGTGGGAGGGCGACAAGTCGTTTCGGGCCGCGCTCGCCGATCTGCCGCAGGCCCTGCAGCGCGCCGTCGATGCCGACTGGCAGGCGGCCGTGGAGGCCCTGCGCGACGCCGACCGCCTGTTCGTGATCAGCCGCGGCACGGGCCTGCCTGTGGCGCTCGAAGCGGCGCTGAAATTCAAGGAGGTTTGCGGCCTGCAGGCCGAGGCCTTCTCCAGCGCCGAGCTCAGGCACGGCCCGATGGCGCTCATCGGCGCGGGCTACCCGATGCTGATCTTCGCGCCGCGCGGCCCGGCGCAGGCCGGCCTGCTCGCGCTCGCCGACGAGATGCGCGCCCGCGGCGCGCGCGTGCTGCTCGCGGCGCCGGCGGGCACGTCCGGCTGCGTGCTGCCGCTGGCCGAGGCAGCGGTCGCCGACCTCGACCCGGTCTGCGCGGTGCAGAGCTTCTATCCGATGGTCGAGGCGCTGGCCCGTGCCCGCGGCTTCGATCCCGACCGGCCGCCGCACCTTGCGAAGGTGACGCGGACCCGATGAGCTGCTGACTGATTCCGTGATCCGAACCCCTGACGAACCCCGAAAGGACTGCGCATGAACTCCCTCAAATCCCTGGCGCTACTGGCCTCGTCCCTGGCGCTCGCGTTCGGCCCGCTGGCCGCCGGCGCGGCCGACACCCGGGCGGTGACCCGCACGGTCGGCCCCAACGGCGAGGCGCCAGTGCCGCACACGCAGGTCGTGCTGTCCGCCACGGACCAGGCGGCGGTCCAGACCAAGGGCTACAAGGCCGCGATCCTGATGCACACCAGCTCGGACTTCACGAACGCCGTCACGGCCGGCGCCAAGGATGTGTTCGACCAGCTGGGCATCCGGGTCGTCGCGACGACCGACGCCGAGATGGACAGCAAGAAGCAGCTGACCGACCTGGAGACCGTGCTGGCGCTCAGGCCCGACATGATCATCTCGCTCGTCATCGATCCGGTATCGGCCGCGGTGGCCTACCGCAAGGCGGTGGCGCAGGGCGTCCGGCTGGTCTTCATCAGCAACGCGCCGAAAGGCTTCAAGGCCGGCACCGACTACGCCGGCATCGTGACCGACGACCTGTTCGGCATGGGCAAGAGCGCGGCCGAACTGCTGAGCGACAGCATTCGCGGCAAGGGCGACGTGGCGCTGATGTACCACGACGCCAACTACTACGTAACGAACCAGCGCGACGCTGCGGTGAAGACCGTGCTGGCGGCCGAGCACAAGCAGGTGCGCGTGGTCGCGAGCAAGGGCATCGCGAACCCGAACGACGGCCAGGTCGTAGCCTCTGCTCTGCTCACGCAGAACCCCGGCGTGAAGGCCATCTATGCGCCCTGGGACGCCATCGCCGAGGGCGTGCTCGCCGCCGCGCGCGAAGCGGGCCGCAAGGACCTGCGGGTCGTGACCATGGACCTGGGCGCCGCCACGGTGCTCGACATGGCGAAGGGCGGCAACATGGCCGGCGTGGTGTCCGACCTGCCGTTCGACATGGGCCAGACCCTCGCCCGCATGGGCGCGCTGGCGCTGCTGAACAAGCCGACGCCGGCCTTCGTCACGGTGGACGCGGTGAAGGTGACGAAGTCGAACCTCGATGCGCAGTGGCAAAGGGCCCTGCGTCGCCCGCTGCCGCCGAGCGTGCTCAAGGCGCTCGCCAAGTAAGCGCCGCCTTCCGGACGCAGGAGACAACAGCGTGCAAGCCACTGCCCAGACAGCAGCGCCGCAGCCGCAGCTGGCCATCGAGGCCCGCGGCCTGTGCATCGGCTTCGCCGGCAACGCCGTGCTCAAGGGCGTTGACTTCGTGCTGCGCGCGGGCGAGGTGCACGCGCTCGCGGGCATCAACGGCGCCGGCAAGTCCACACTGATGAAGATACTCAACGGCCTCTACCGCAAGGACGAGGGCGTGATCCGGGTCTTCGGCGAGGAGTGCCACTTCCGCACGCCGCAGGACGCGCGCGCGGCCGGCATCGCCATGGTCTACCAGGACCTGAGCCTGGTGCCGAGCATGACGGTGGCGGACAACATCTTCCTCGGCCACTGGGCCTCGAATGGCCTGGGCTTGATCGACACGCGCGGCGTGGCCGCGGCCGCGCGCGCGCTGCTGGCCAAGGTCGGCGTCGAGGCCGAGGTCTCGCCCGGCGATTTGCTGGGCAGCCTGAGCCCGGGGCAGCAGCAGCTGGTGGAGATCGCCAAGGCGCTATCGACCGACGCGCGCATCCTGATCCTCGACGAGCCGACGGCGTCGCTGTCGAACCACGAGATCGACCAGCTTTTCGCGGTGCTGATGCGGCTCAGGGCCGAGGGCGTGAGCATGGTCTACATCACGCACTACCTGCGCGACATCTTCGAGATCTGCGACAGCGTGACCGTGCTGCGCGACGGCCGGGCCGTGCGCAGCGCGCCGGTGTCGCAGGTCGATCAGGCGCTGCTGATCGCCGAGATGGTCGGGCGCGACGTCGATGCCGCGCCGAGCTGGAGCCGGCCACCGGTGGTGCCGGGCGCGACGCCGCTGCTTGAACTGGAAGGCGTGGGCACGGCGCACGTGGAGAATGTGTCGCTGACGCTTTATCCCGGCGAGATCGTCGGGCTCGCCGGGCTGCTCGGCAGCGGCCGCACCGAGATACTGAAGGCGATCTTCGGCCTCGACCCGGTGCACGGCGGCCGGCTGTTGCTCGAAGGAAAACCGGTTCGCATCGGGAGCCCGCGCGACGCCATCGATGCGGGCATCCACCTCGTTCCCGAGGACCGCCGCAGCCAGGGCCTGGTGCTGGACTTCAGCGTCAGCGACAACACGCTGATGTCGATCCACCGCCAGATGGCTGCGCCGCTGCTGCTCGATCGCCGCCGCTCGCGCGGCATCGTGCAGCAGTTCATACACCAGCTGGGCGTGAAGACCACGGGGCCGGAGCAGATCACGCGCTTTCTGTCGGGCGGCAACCAGCAGAAGGTGGTGGTGGCACGCTGCCTGAGCACCGGCGCGCGCGTGCTGCTGCTCGACGATCCGACCTTCGGCGTCGATCTGCACGCCAAGCACGAGATCATGCGCATCATCGACGCCTACGTGGCGCAGGGCAACGCGGCCCTGTTCGTGTCCACGGAGTACGGCGAGATCGCGAGTTTCTGCGATCGCATCTATATCGTGAAGCAGCGCACCATCGCCGCGCAGCTGCCCGCGCAGGGGCAGTCCGAAGAGAGTCTGCTGGCCGCCGTCCAATAAAACACAAGGGCCCCCCGTGAACACCACCGCCCCCGCAGCCGCGCGCAAGACGCCGGTGAACTGGAGAGACTTCGTCATCTACATCGTGTTCGCCGCGCTGTTCATTTTTTTCAGCGCGACCCTGCACGACAAGGGTTTTCTCGACACCAACAACCTGATGAACATCGCGCGCCAGACCGCGATGATCTCCATCATGGCCGTGGGCATGACCTTCGTGCTGAGCGCCGGCGAGATCGACCTGTCCTTCGGCGCCATCGTGGCGCTGTCGGCGGTGACGGCGGCGCTCACGCTGCAGGCCACCGAATCCATCTGGCTCGCCGTCGGCGCCGCGCTGTTCGCGGGCACGGCCTTCGGCCTGGTCAACGGCTGGTTCGTCGCGGTGGTGGGCATCCCGTCCTTCCTGGTGACGCTCGGCATGACCGGCATCATCACCGGCGTCACGCGCTGGATCACGCAGTTGCAGTCGATTCCGGTGAGCGACGAGCGCTTCGTCTTCCTCTTCGGCTCGGGCGACGTCGGACCGGTCTCGGTGCTGTTCCTGTGGATGCTCGCGGTGGCGCTGCTGGGCCACCTGGCGCTGAACCGCACGCGCTTCGGCAAGGAAGTGACGGCCAGCGGCGGCAACCAGACGGCGGCGCTCTATTCGGGCATCCGGGTCGCGCGCATCAAGCTGCTGGTGCTCGTGCTCAACGCCTTCCTCGCGGCGCTCGCGGGCATCCTGTACGCGGGGCGCTTGCAGAGCGCGCGCTACACGCTCGGCGAGAACGACCTGATGATGGTGATTGCCGCCGTGATCATTGGCGGCACCAGCCTGTTCGGAGGCAAGGGCACGGTGGTCGGCTCGATCGTCGGCGCGCTCATCATGGGCATGGTGAACAACGGGCTCGTGCTGATGGGCCTGAACGTCGATCAGCAATTGATTTTTCGCGGCGTCATCATCATCCTGGCGGTGACGTTCACGATGGGCCAGCTGCGCTCGAAGCGCGCGGCGAAGAAGAAGTAGTAGTAGTAAGTAATAGCAGAGCCAGGAAGCGACACAAGGAGCCGCGCATGAACCCGCTTGCAGACTGGACCCTCGAGCAGAAGGTCGGCCAACTTTTCATCCTGGCTTTCCCGGGCAAGGACGCGCACGCGATCCGCCCGCTGGTCGAGCGCTACAACATCGGCGGCTGCTACCTGAGCCAGGACAACGCCGCGACCTTCGACGAGGCCCGGCGCCTGTGCGCGGACATCCAGGCCATGGCGCTCGCGCGGCCCTCGGGCGTGCCGGCGCTGCTCGGCGTGGACCAGGAGGGCGCCTGGGGCGTGCTGGTGCCGGAATCGACCACCGGGCCGGGCAACCTCGCGCTCGGCAAGACCGGCGACACCGGCCTGACGCGCGCGATGTACGAAATCTTCGGCAGGGAGATGCGCTTTGCCGGCTTCAACTGCGTGCTCGGGCCCTGCGCGGACATCAACTTCAGCACGCGTTCGCCGATCATCGACACGCGGGCCTTCGGCGAGACGCCGGACGAGGTGGCGGCGCATGTGGCGGCGGCGGTGCAGGGCGCGCATCGGGGCGGCATCGCGGCCTGCGCCAAGCATTTTCCGGGGCACGGCCGCACCGACGGCGACACCCACCGCGAAATTCCCGTGGTCGCGAATCCACTGGCGCAGCTGCTCGCGCAAGACATCCGGCCCTTTGCCGCAGCGATCGACGCGGGCGTGGACCTGATCATGACGGCGCACATCCGCTACCCGCAGGTCGATGCCGAACATCCTGCAACGCTGTCGCCCGCGATGCTCAAGGGCGTGCTGCGCGAGACGCTCGGCTTCCAGGGCATCGTGATCTCCGACAGCATGAACATGGGCGCGATCCGCCGCAACTACACGCCCGTCGAGGCCTCGCTGCGTGCGCTGCGCGCGGGCATCGACATGATCATGCTGTCCGAAGAGCACTACGACCACAGCGCCTCCTACGTCGAACGCCAGATCGAAATGATCGAGGCCATCGTGCAGGCGGTGCGCCGCGGCGCGTTCACCGAGGAAGAGCTCGACGCCATCGTCGGGCGCATCGTCGCGTTCAAGCAAGCGCGGCTGATGGCGCCAAGGCCCCCTTCGGTGGATTTCGCCGTCCATCGTGCGCTGGAAGCGCGGGCCGCAGAACGGGCCGTCCTGGTGCGAACGGACGTGCACGGCTTGCTGCCGCTGAAGCCGGGGCAGCGCCTGGTCGTCGTGCAGACGGTCACGGACGCCGACTATTGCAATCTGATGAACGTTCGGGGCATCGGGCCGAACCAGGCGGTTCCGGCTTTCTCATGCTTCGTTGACGAGCTTTCCCGAATCTGGCCCCGCGCCGCATGGAGGACCTTGGGCGCGCAGGAGGCCATCGCCGAATTCTCCCGCGAGGGCAGCATGTCCGATGGCGAAGTGATCGTTGCCGTGACCGAAAACTATCCCTTGCCAGGCGAGGACTTCCAGGGAGCGGCTTCTCAGAGGCAGGTGCTGGACCTGATCTTTTCGCTCCTCGCCGGGCGCACGGTCGTCGTGGGCCTGCGCAGCGCCTATGACGCGGTGCATTGGCCGGCCACGGCCTGCGGCGCAACGCACCTGGCCGCCTACTCCAGCCGGGAGTGTTCGGCGCGGGCCGCGGCGCGTATTCTTTGCGCCCCACGCCCGGCTGTGTCGCTGTCATGAGCCACTCAATGAGTTGCTCAGTAGTGGTAGCGCCCTTGCAGGAACTCGACGCGGTCCCCCTTGACCAAGTAAACGCAGCGATGTTCTTGGGTGATGCGACGCGACCAGACGTCGGCGCCAAGGTATTTCAGCGGTTCCGGTTTGCCGATGCCATCGAATGGGTCTTTGAGGATGGCTCGGACCAGTTCAAGCAAACGCTTGGCTGTCCTGCGATCAGTCTCGACCCAGTGCTGAAGGTCTTCCAAAAATTCAGGATGGCAAACCGCGACACGATCATCCTCACGCATCAAGCCCCACCTGTTTTTGCAAATCGATCAGAGCGGTCGGCTCGATAGCGTCCGAACGCGCGCGGGCAAGTGCAGTGAGCAAACGCTCTGCATTTTTTGCGGATCGCAACAGATGGGCCGTCTCGACAAGGCTTTCGAGTTCGGTGGCGGCAATCATGGCCACGTCTCCACCCGTACGACGACGCACCACGATCACTTCGCAGTCTTCGACCGCACGATCCATCAGCGTTTTGAGCTGCTCTCGTGCTTGGCTGTAAGTGGTTTCTATGGTCATGACGTCCCTTTCAACTTGTACAGAAAAATTGTACAGAAACATTGTACATGGACCCCTTGGACGCGCTCGGTCGAATACCGCTGCGCCCGCGGCGCTCAACCCAAGGACATCCTCATGCTGCGCACCAGCGGCACCCAGGCGTCGTACTCTTTCTTCATGAATTCCTGCACCTGGCTGCGGTTCATGGCCGGATAGGGAACGACGCCGGCCGCCTCGATCTGCCGGGTATTCGCGGGGGTGCTCAGTGCCTTGTTGACGGCGGCATTGAGCCGATCCAGGATGGCCTGCGGCGTGCCCGCGGGCGCCCAGACCGCGTTCCACGTGTAGGCGCGCAAGCCCGGCAGGCCGGCTTCGTCGAAAGTCGGCACCTGCGGCAGCGCCTGGATGCGCCCGGAAACGGCGACCGCGATCGCGTTCAGCCGCCCGGCCCGGATCAGCGGCGCGACCACCGAGGGCGCGTCGATGCTGAAATGGACGTTGCCGGCCATCAGGTCGGTCATTGCCGGCGCCGAGCCCTTGTACGGGACATGCTGCACGTCAACGTCGGCCATGCGGACGAACCGATGGCAGGCGATATGGCCCGAGGTGCCGTTGCCCGCCGACCCGTAGCTGAACTTGCCGGGCTGTGATTTGAGCTGTTTCAGCAGCTCGGTCAGGGTCCGGATGCCGCTGCTCGCCGGCACCACGAGGACCAGCGGCACTTGCACCGTCAACGCCACCGGCGCCAGGTCCTGCACCGGGTCATAGGCCAGCTTGTGGTACAGGCCCACGTTGAGCGCGTAGGTCGATAGCGTGCTGTAGGCCAGGGTGTAGCCATCCGGCGCCGTCTTGGCCACGCTCTCGACGCCGATGTTGCCGCCGGCACCGGACCGGTTGTCGATGACGATCGCCTGGCCCAGGTCGTCCGCCATCGTCTTGACCAGGATGCGCGCGATCAGATCGGTGTTGCCGCCGGCCGGGAACGGCACCACCAGTTTGATCGGCTGAGCGGGCCAGGGGTCGGCAGCGCACACCAAGGTGCGCAGCGGTGCCAGCGTGGTGAGCGCTGCGGCCTGGAGCAGGTGGCGGCGGGAGGAAGACGGATGCGGCATGTTCAGCCCCGGGTTGCGCTCTCGAAGTGGGTGTTGATGGAATGCGCGGGCACGCGATAGAGGTCGCGGTTGGGCGACGCGGCGTGCCAGGCGGCCACCTCGTCGGCGCGGGCCCACCAGACCTGCGGGTCATGCCGGATATGCGCTATCAGCTTGCGCAGCAGGCGCAGGCGCTGGCTGCGGCCGGAGATCCAGTCGTGCAGGGTCACCATGAACAGGCCGCCGGTTTCCCGCACGCCCTCGAATTCCTCGATCCAGCTGTCCAGCACGGCGCCCGGGTTGGCCGGATGGGTCTTGTCGCGCGGGCTATTGGTATAGCGGAAATAGAGCGCGTCATCGACCGTCCACTGCACCGGCACCTCCACCATGTTGCCCACGTGGTAGGGGTGGTCGAAGCCCATCAGCGAGCTGTCGTAGGAAACGCCGCGCCGCTCCAGCGCCTGCAGAAAGTCGGACGTCATCTCCCACGATGGAGCGCGGTGGCCCAGGCCGCTCAGGCCGGTCTGGGTGCAAAACAGTTCCTGCGCCATGACCAGGTAGTCCTCGGCCTGCGCCACCGGGATCGCCTCGATCCGCTCATGGTAGTAGCCGTGGTGGGCGATCTCGTGCCCGCCTTCGAGCAGGAACGGCAGCAGCCCGGGGTAGGTCTGCGCGACCACGCCCGGCACGTAGAAGCTCCCGCGGATGCCGTACTCGGCGAACAGGCGGACCACGCGCGCGAGGCCCTGGCGCGGGCCAAAGCGGCGCTGCTCGATCTCGCCGAGCTGCTGCACCTGCTGGCCGCGGTGGAGCCACAGGAACGGCGACTCCGCGTCGAGGTCGAGCGAGAACACCACCGCGCAGCGCTTGCCTGCCGGCCAGTGGTATTCGGGGTAGTTGATCGTGGGGTGCTCGTGCATGCGCATGGCGGGCTTTCAGGGGGATGATTGTGTGGATGCGGTGCAGGCTTCGGAGCGGGTCGGCAAGCAAGGCGCGGGCCAGGGCTCCATCGATGACTGCCCGCAGCAGCGCGTGATTCATGTGGGCGCGCGCCGGTTGATTCCGTTGCCACCATCCACCGCGATGGTCTCGCCGGTGATGAAAGCGGCGGCCCCGGAGCACAGGAAGGTGACCAACTGGGCCACTTCGCCGGGCTGCGCCAAGCGCCGCAGCGGCACGTCGGCGCCGACCCGCTGCAGGTGCTCGGCCGGGACGCCGTCGCGGGTGGCAGCGCGCAGGCCCGGGCGCACCGCATTCACCCGCACACCGCAGGGACTTAGTGTCCTGCCCCGGAAATATCAGCACATGAAACTGCGCCTTTCACGCCATGGCGGCGTTGCAAATCCTCGCGATACCTAAGGGTATCGCTGCGGTTTGCGCCTTGCCATGACGCGAAATGCATCAGTTTCATTTTGTGCTGATATTTCCGGGGCAGAACACTAGCCGAACGGCAAACGCGCGCGTGAGCTGTTCCAGCGCAGCCTTGGACGCGCCGTAGACGGCGCCGTTCTCGCGCACCACGCTGGCAGCACCCGAGGAGATGTTGCAGATGGCCCCGGCACCACGCTGCGCCATCGCGGCGCCGATGCGCTGCATCAGCCGGAACGGCGCGCGCAGGTTCACGCCGAGGATGGCGTCAAAGCAGTCCAGCGGGGTTGCGAGCAGATCGACGAAGGGAAACAGCCCCGCGTTGTTCACCAGGACGTCGGGGACGCCATCGGCCAGCAACCAGTCGGCGAGCGCGTCCGTGCCCGCAGCCGTGCGCAGGTCGACCCGCAGGTAGCGCCAGCCGCCGTGCGGCAGCGTTGACGCGCAACTGGCCTGATCGTCGCTCAGCAGCAGATTGGCGCCACACCGGTGGAACGCTGCCGCCAGATCCCTTCCGTAGGCGCCCGCCGCCCCGGTGATGGCGACCTTCTTGCCGTGGTATTCGGGAGCGCTCATGCCGGCGGTTCCCATGCCTGCACGGCGGCGGCGAATTCGACCAGGTTGGCGCGGGCCATGTCGCGGCGGCGGTCTTCGATCTCGTGGACCCGGCGGATCAGCTGTTCCGTGATCGGGGCGTTCGCGCCGCGGGACTGCGCGATGCGCACGATTTCGCCCATCTGGCTGTCCACCTCGGTCCTGCGCTGGCGCACCGCCAGATCGCGCCAGACACCGCTGCGCTGCTTGCCCGAATGGCGGTAGTGCTGCGCCATGCAGTCCAGCGAATGCGCCGCTGCGGCTGCGCTGGCGCCCGCGCGGAAGGCGGCAGGGTCGAAACCGTCGAAGCCGAGCGGCTGCACACCGGCCAGGTCGGCGACCCCGATCACCTCGCGCGCAAGCGCCACGAACAGCGGGCGGTGCTGTGGATCGGCGAGCGACTCGCTCATCGGCTCGTTGGCCAGCGCCGTGGCGAACAACAGGCTGCCGTAGGCGAGCTTGCCCCATTTGAACGGCCAAATGTCCGGCACCGCCGTGGTGTCGCCGTCGAAGGCCCGCAGCAGTTCGGCGAGCGCGGTGATCCGTGGCGTCAGGCCCGGACGCAGCTCTCCCAACTTGAGGGCACCGCGGTTGCCATAGCCGATGCGGCCTGGCGCGAGGTAGTCCGCGGCAAAGTTGACGCAGCCGGCGACCGTGCGGTGCGCGCCGACGCTGCCGGCGATCAGCGTTTCGTTCAGGCCGTTCTGCAGCGATACCACCACGCCGTCGTCGCTCAGGTGCGCCAGCAATTGCGTGAGCGCGGCACGGGTGTGCTGGGCCTTGACGGCCAGCAGGATGCAGTCGTGGCGGCCCCTGAGTTCGGCCGGGGTGGCGGCATCGACCCGTTGCGTGCATTGCACCACCGGGCCTTCGATGCGCAGACCGCCGGTGCGGCTGGCCTGCACGTGGTCGGCGACGATGTCGACCATCTTCACCGGCACACCGGCGCGGGCCAGGAGGGCCGCGACGCAGCCGCCGATGGCGCCGCCGCCCCAGATGAGGATGGGGGAGTGCGCATACCACTGGCTTGCGGCCATGGTGCGGCCTGCTCAGGGGCTGCCCTTGGTCAGCCCGGGCAGGCTCAGCCGCTTGATCTTGCCGCCTTCGACCGCGGCCGCCAGGGGATTCGTCAGGGTGCCGCCCACGCTGTCCACGCCCTGGAGGTTGCCGGCGTTGATCGTCTCGGGCAGCTGCGCGAGTGCCTCGCCGATCTTGGCGCGGATGGCTGCGGCGTCGCGCGTGCTGCCCGCGAGCTTCATCGCTGCGGCCAGTGCGTGCACCAGCGTGTAGTTGTAAGAGGCTTCGGTGGTCGGGTCCTTGTCCGCGCCGTAGGCCCTGTGGTAGGCCTGTACGAAACGCCTCGGTCCCACGCGCTCGTCGTAGGACACCGGGAGCACGCCGATCGAGCCCTCGAGCGGCGCCAGGCCGCCGGTGATCTTGGCCATTTCGTCGATCTTGACCTGGTCCATGAGCAGGAAACCGCCCTTGAAGCCGAGTTCGCGCGCCTGCCGGACCACCAGCGCGGTGGGCTCCGAGGGGCCGCCGACGAACAGGACGTCGGGCCTTTCCGCGAGCACGCGGCTCACGCCGCTGTAGAAGTCGGTCGAGCGGTTGTAGGACATGGGGTTGTTCGAGACGACCGTTCCACCGGCCCTTTCCCAGGCCGGCGCAAAGAGCTGGGCCCAGTTCTTCGCGTACTCGTGGTCGCCCGGCAGCAGGCCGACCCTTTTGCCGAAGCGCTGCATCTGGTAGTGCGTGAAGGGCTCGATGTAGGTGTTGAAGGTGGGCGGGATGCGGATGGTCAGCTTGTTGCCGGTCCCGGTGATCTTGGGCGTGCTCGAGTACGCCATGACGATGAACTTCTCCTGCTCGTTGAAGGCTTGCAGCGCGTACACGCCGCCCGAGTGCGGGACGAAGACGGCGGGCGTCTGGTGCTGCTGCACCAGGCGGCGCGCGTTGATCGCGGCGTCGGCGGGCGCGTACCGGTCGTCGAGCGCGACGAGTTCCATCCGGTACTTCTTGCCGCCCACTTCCAGGCCCGCGGCGTTGACCTCCCGGATCGCCATCTCCAGGCCGTTGACCACGTTCCTGCCGTACAGCGCGGCGCCGCCGCTGAGCGGGCCGGTAAAGCCGATCTTCACGCGCTCCTGCGCGCACGCGGCGTCGCTGCCCAGGGTGGCCAGCAGCGCGGCGGCCAGCGGCAGCACGCCGAGTCTGCGGCGGCCGGGGCGAGGAGGGGAGGGGCATGCCATGGCGATGTTTCCTGAAGTCGGGTGGGAAATGTACCGCGCGGGACAGAATGACCGGCCGCTCAAGCGCCGATATACGCCGCGCGCACGGCCTCGTTGTGCAGCAGCGCATCGCGCCCGCCTTCGAGTGCGATGCGCCCGCGCTCGAGCACGTAGGCGCGGTGCGCGATGGCCAGCGCCAAGCAGGCGTTCTGCTCGGCCAGCAGCACCGTGGTGCCCTGCTGGTTGATGCGCTCGATGACCGCGAACACCTGCCGGACGATCAGCGGCGCCAGACCCAGCGAGGGCTCGTCGAGCAGCAGCACCTTGGGCCGCCCGAGCAGCGCGCGGCCGATGGCGACCATCTGCTGCTGTCCGCCCGAGAGCGAGCCCGCGGGGACGTTCTGCCTGTGCGCAAGCATCGGGAACAGCGCGAACACTTCGTCGAGCATGCGCGCGACGGCGGCCTTGTCGCGCCGGTGCAGGTACGCGCCGAGGAGCAGGTTCCGGCGCACCGAAAGCAGCGGGAACAGCTTGCGGCCCTCGGGGCAGTGCACCAGGCCCGAGGCCACGATCTGCGCCGGCCGCCGGCCCGTGATGTCCTTGTTCTCCAGGCGGATGCAGCCCGCGCTCGGGCGCTGAATTCCGCTCGCGGCCATGAAGATCGAGGTCTTGCCCGCGCCGTTCGCGCCGAGCAGCACCACCAGTTCGCCGGGCGCGGCGTGCAGCGTCACGTCGCTGAGTGCGCGAAAGCTGCCGTAGTGCAGGTCCACGCCCTCAAACCGCAGCATGCGCGGCTCCCAGGTAGGCTTCGATGACCCGCGGGTCGCGGCGGATTTCGGCGGGCGTTCCTTCGGCGATCTTGGCGCCGTTGTGCAGCACGACGATCTTGTCGGCGAGCTGCATGACCATGTCCATCTTGTGCTCGATCAGGCACACGCTCTTGCCGTGCGCCACCAGCTTGCGGATCAGCGCCGCCAGGCCCACGGTCTCCTGCGGGTTCACGCCGCTCGCGGGCTCGTCGAGCAGCAGCAACTGCGGGTCGGTGGTCAGCGCCAGCGCGCAGGCCACGCGCTTGCGTTCCTCCTGCGTGATGTCGGCGGCGCTGCGCGTGGCGACGTGCGCCAGGCCGACGAAGTCCAGCGCCTCCTGCGCCTTGTCGCGGCAGCGTTTCTCCTCCGCGCGCAGGCGCTGGCTGCCGACGAGCACGTCCCACAGGCCCGAATGCGTGCGCAGGCGGTGGCCCACGATCAGGTTGTCGAGCACGCTCGCGTTGTCGAAGAGCTGCGTGCTCTGGAAGGTGCGCGCGATTCCCAGGCGCGCCACATGGTCGGGGCGCATTCCGGTCACGTCGCGGCCTTCGAAGCGGATGCGGCCCGCGCTCGGCCTGTGCGTTCCCGCGATCAGGTTGAAAAACGTGGTCTTGCCGGCGCCGTTGGGGCCGATGATGGCGCTGATCTGGCCGCGTTCGAAGCGCGTGCTCACGCGGTCAACCGCGGTCAGGCCGAGGAAGCGCTTGCTCAGGGCGTCGATCTCAAGCATGGGGCGGCGCCGGTGTTTCGGTCGCAAAGGGGGAGGACGCGGTGGAGCGGCCGCCCGACGCTGCGCGCCGCGCACGGTGCCGGAGCCAGCTGCCCACGATGCCGTCGGGCAGGAAGATGATCAGCACGACCAGCAGCGGGCCGAACACCAGCATGCGGTAGTCCTGCAGGAACTGCAGGCTCTGCGTCAGCCCGGTCATGAGGCAGGTGCCCACCAGCGGCCCGAGCAGCGTGCCGATGCCGCCCACGAGCATGAACATCACGAGATCGAAGGTCAGGGACTCGCTGGCAAGGTCGGGTCCGAGAACGCGCACCTGCCCGGCGTAGAGCCCGCCTGCGAAGCCGGCGTAGAGCACCGACAGCACGAAGGACAGCGTCTTGGTGCGCATCAGGTCGATTCCCAGCGCCTCGGCCAGCGCGTCGCCGTTGCGCACCGCGATGAAGCTGCGGCCCAGCAGCGAGCGCACGATGCGCGCCATGACCCAGATGCCCAGCGCCAGAAAGGCCAGCGCCAGGTAGTACTGCGCCAGCGGCGTGGCAAACTGCAACGGCCCGATGCCCGGGGGCACGGGGATTCCCATGATTCCCACCGGACCGTGCGTGAGGCGCTCCCACTTCTCGATCAGCAAAAACAGGATGTAGCCCACGCACAGCGTGAAGATCGAGAAATAGTGGCCCCTGAGCCGCAGCGACAGGACGCCGATGAAAAAGCCCAGCAGCGCCGTGACCCCGCCCGCGAGCACGAAGGCGATCCAGAACGGCAGCTGGTGGTCCACCGTGAGGATTCCCACCGTGTACGCGCCCACCGCCATGAACGCGCCGTGCGCGAGGTTCAGCTGCCCCGTGTAGCCGGTGATGAGGTTCAGCCCCAGCGCGGCGATTCCCATGATGCACGCCTGCGTCGCCACCGAGATCAGGTAGCTGCTCTGCGCCAGGAGCGGGAACACGAGCGCGCCCAGCGCGAGCAGCGCCCAGCCGCAGCGGCCCTGGAAAAGCGCGCCCATGTCAGCCGGCTCCCCGCGGCGCGAACAGGCCCTGCGGGCGCAGCGAGAGGATCACCACCAGCAGCACGAAGGCGATGAGGTCCTTGTAGTCGGTGGAAAAATAAAAGCTGCCGAAGCTCTCGGCCATGCCGATGATCAGCCCCCCCGCGATGGCGCCCGGAAAGCTGCCCATTCCGCCCAGGATGATGATCACGAAGGCCTTGGTGATCACCAGGTGGCCCATGTGCGGGTACACGAGGTTGATCGGCGCGTAGAGCACGGCGGCCACGGCCGCGAGCGCGCCCGAGATGGCGAACACCAGCAGCGTGACGCGCGTGGCGTCGATTCCCACCAGCGCCGCGCCCTCGCGGTTCTGCGCCAGCGCGGCGATGCTCGCGCCCAGCAGCGTGTGGTTCAGGAACAGGTGCAGCAGCGCCATCAGGCCGAAGGCGCTGGCGATGATCAGCAGCCGTTGCAGCGGCGCGGTCAGGCCGAACACCTCGACGACCTGGCCGTAGGGCGTGGGCATGCGCTGGAAGTCGGCACCGAACAGCGCCTGCGCGCCGGCCTCGAGGAACAACAGGACGCCGATGGCCGCGATCATGTCGTGCAGTTCGGGCGCGTTGCGCAGCGGATGGAACACGAGCCGCTCGGCGAGCATCGCGAGCGCCGCCCCCACGGCCGCCGCGCCCGCCATCGCCAGCCAGTAGTTCAGGCCCAGCGCCGTCATCAGGTAGTAGCCCACGAAGGCCCCGGCCATGTAGAAGGCGCCATGCGCGAAATTCGGCACGTGCAGGATGCCGTAGACCAGCGTCAGCCCCAGGGCCACCAAGCTGTAGACACCGCCGACGGTCAGGCCGTTGAGCAGTTGCTGAAAAAACAATCCCACGTCGTCCTCTCGCGCACGAAAGCCAGGGCCATTGCAGTCGGTGCGGGAGGCCACGGCCCCTGCGGACAGCCCCGACGCTGCGTCAATAAGAAGCGCAGTGTAACGCGTCGTAACGACGCGCCGTTCGGGGCCGTGTCACAGGTCCGGGAGCCGGTAGTCCTTGAGCTGCTCGCGCAGCCGGGTCTTGAGCATTTTGCCGGTGCCGCCCAGCGGGATGGCGTCGACGAATAGTACGTCGTCGGGGATCTGCCAATTGGCGGCCTTGCCCGCGTAGAACGCGAGCAATTCCTCGCGCGTGAGTTCGGCGCCCGGGCGCTTGACCACGGCCACGATGGGGCGCTCGGCCCACTTGGGGTGCGGCATTCCCACGCAGGCGGCCATGGCGACGGCGGGGTGCGCCATGGCGATGTTCTCGATGTCGATGGAGCTGATCCACTCGCCGCCGGACTTGATCACGTCCTTGCTGCGGTCGGTGATCTGCATGAAGCCGTCGGCGTCGATGGTCGCCACGTCGCCGGTGGGAAACCAGCTGCGGCCCTGCGCGTCGCGGATGCTCGGATTACCGCCATCGTCCTTGAAATAACGCTCCACGATCCAGGGGCCCCGGACCAGCAGATCGCCGGAGGTCTTGCCGTCCCAGGGCAGTTCCTTGCCGTTGCCGTCGACGATCCGCATGTCCACCCCGTAGATGGCGCGGCCCTGCTTTTGCAGAATCTTCATCTGCTCCTCCCGGGGCAGCGCAAGGTGCTTGTTCTTGAGCGAGGACAGGGTTCCCAGAGGGCTCATCTCGGTCATTCCCCAGGCGTGCATGACCTCCACGCCGTAGTCCTCGCGGAACGCGTGGATCATCGCCGGCGGGCAGGCCGAACCGCCGACCACGGTGCGCTGCAGCGTGGAAAAGCGCAGGCCGGCGGGCTTCATGTGGCCCAGCAGCATCTGCCACACGGTGGGCACGCCGGCGGCGTAGGTGACTTTCTCGGTTTCGAGCAGCTCGTAGATCGACTTGCCGTCCATCGCGGGGCCGGGGAACACGAGCTTGCAGCCCGTGAGCGCGGCCGAGTACGGAATGCCCCAGGCGTTCACGTGGAACATGGGAACGACGGGCAGTACGCAGTCGCGCGCCGAAAGGCACATCACGTCCGGCAGCGCCGCGGCATACGCATGCAGCGTGGTGGAGCGGTGGCTGTACAGCGCGGCCCTGGGGTTGCCCGTGGTGCCGCTGGTGTAGCACATGCTCGACGCCGAGTTCTCGTCGAACTGCGGCCAGGCGTACTCGGGCGCCTGCGCACCGATCAGGGCCTCGTAGCTCGCCAGGCCCGGGACGCCGGAGTCTGCGGGCAGCCGGTCCGCGTCGCACAGGGCGAGCCACAGCTTCACCCCGGGGCACTTGGCATGCACGGCCTGCACCAGCGGCAGAAAGCTCAGGTCGAAACACAGCACCTGGTCTTCGGCGTGGTTCACGATCCAGGCAATCTGATCCGGGTGCAGGCGCGGGTTGATCGTGTGCAGCACGCGGCCCGAGCCGCTCACGCCGAAGTACATCTCCATGTGGCGGTAGCCGTTCCAGGCCAGGGTGGCCACGCGGTCGCCGAACGCAAGCCCCCGTGCGTCGAGCGCATGCGCCAAGCGGCGCGCACGCGCCGCCAGATCGCGGTACGTGCAGCGGTGCACGTCGCCCTCGACCCGGCGGGAGACGATTTCGGCGTCGCCATGGTGGCGCTCGGCGAACTCGATCAGCGACGAGATCAGCAGCGGTTGGTTCTGCATCAGACCCAGCATGGGGGGCTCCTTGGGGGTGTTGTAGTGGACGAAATGATCACTGTAACGGAGGGCCGGGCGAGTGTAGTTTTTCGGGGCCGGCGTGCGCAGCGGAAAATCCCGTAGACAGGCCGCGCGCCCCGGTCAGGGCGCCAACCTTTCCCGGACCCATTCCCCCGCATCGAGCCGATACCGCAGCCGGTCGTGCAGGCGGCTCCTGCGCCCTTGCCAGAACTCCCACTGATCGGGCCGCAGGCGGTACCCGCCCCAATGCGCAGGGCGGGGGGGGTGCAGCAGAAACTGCGCGCCGTAGCGCGCGGCATGCGCCAGCAGCACGCTGCGGCCGGAGATGACCTGGCTCTGCGGGCTGGCCCAGGCGCCGATGCGCGAATCGAGCGGCCGGCTGTGGAAATAGGCGTCGCTTTCCTCGGCGCCGACCTTTTCCACGGCGCCCTCGATGCGCACCATCCGCTCCATCTCGACCCAGTGGAACTGCAGGGCCGCGCAGGGGTTGCCCGCGATCTCGCGGCCCTTGCGGCTGTCGTAGTTGGTATACCAGACGATGCCGCGCTCGTCGTAGCCCTTGATGAGCACGATGCGCGTGCTGGGGCGCATATCGCTGCCCACGGTGGCCAGCGTCATGGCGTTGGGTTCGGGCACTTCGGCATGGATGGCTTCCTGGAGCCACTGGTCAAACTGTTGCAGCGGGGCCGCGTGCGAGGCGTCTTCGTTGAGCTCGGCGCGCCCATAGCTTTTGCGCAGGTCGGCGATGGAGGAGGTCATCGCCGGGATTGTGCACCGCCGGTCTCGCCACCCGCGAATCAACGCGCGCGCATTCCCAGGATCGCCGCGCCGACGATCAGCACCGTGGCCAGCGCGATGCTCCCGCTGAACGGCTGGTCGCTGACCACGGTCAACAGCGCCGTCGAGGCCACGGGCGTGATGTAGCTCAGGACGCCGATCTGCCGTGCATCGCCGCGCTTGAGCGCCCTGTCCCAGAGGAAGAACGAGGCCCCCAGCGGCCCCAGGCCGAGCACGGCGAGCAGCGCCCAGTCGCGCGTGCTCAGGGAGGTGGCGGGCTCGAGCAGCGCATGGCACAGCAGCGACAGCACCCCCGACACCAGCCCGAACAGGCCAATGGCCGTGGTCGGGAACGCCGCCACGCGCCGGGTCATGAGGGAATAGGTGGCCCAGACGAGGGCCGAGGCGAGGGCCGGCGCATAGCCCCAGGCCAGCGTGCCGTCCAGCCCGCGTCCGCCCGCAATGGCGATCGCCGCGCCGGCAAAGCCGAGCAAGGCGGCCAGCACGTGCGGCACGCGCAGCACCACACCCGGCAGCACGACCGGCGAGAGCAGCACGATGAACAGCGGCCACAGGTAGTTGACCAGATTCGCCTGCACCGGCGGTGCATTGCGCAGCGCGACGAACAGCAGGAAATGGAACGCAAACAGGCCGTACACGCCCAGCGCCAGCGTGCGCAGCGGAACGCGCCACTGCGAGGGATCGCGCAGCACGAAGGGCCATGCGGGCAGGCTGCCGATGATGAGCGCAATGCCCGTGAGCAGAAACGGCGGAACGTGGGTCAGCGCAAGGCCCAACGAGGCGATCGAGGCCCACAGGGCGATGGCGCCCAAGGCGTACAGATTCGCGTGCATGCGATGACTGTACGCGCGCAGCGATGGTCTTTCGTGTTGCAAAGGTGCCAGGTACCAGGACGTGGCGGTGGTGATTCCAGCGTTTCAGCGACCGTGCGGGAGCCAGGGCAAGGGACGCGGGAATGACCCCGCACGTGCTGCAAGAACTGCTTCGCGGTGAGGGTTGATGGTTCAAATCCAATGGCGTCGCCTGAACGCGGCGCCCCGTAGCCCCCGCCGCCCGGCTACGGACACCCGGATGCGCACTATTCCTTGATCGCCCCGGTCAGCCCGGACACGTAGTGCTCGACAAAGAAGGAATACGCAAAGGCCACCGGCAGCGAGCCCAGCAAGGCGCCGGCCATCAGCGGGCCCCAGTGGTAGACGTCGCCTTCCACCAGTTCGGTCACCACGCCCACCGGCACCGTCTTGCTCTCGGAGGACGAGATGAAGGTGAGCGCGTAGATGAACTCGTTCCACGACAGGGTGAAGGCGAAGATGCCGGCCGAGATGAGGCCTGGGACCGCCAGCGGCAGCACGATCTTCACCAGGATCTGCCAGCGCGAGGCCCCGTCGATGAGCGCGCATTCCTCCAACTCATGGGGAATCGAGCGGAAGTAGCCCATCAGCAGCCAGGTGCCAAAGGGAATGAGAAAGGTCGGATAGGTCAGGATCAGCGCCATGCGGCTGTCGAACAGCCCCAGCTTGACGACGATCGCGGCCAGCGGAATGAACAGGATCGAGGGCGGCACCAGGTACGCCAGAAAGATCGCGCCACCGGCCGGCTTGGCGCCCTGGAAGCGCAGGCGCTCGATGGCATAGGCCGCGAGCACCGACAGCACCAGCGAGATTCCCGTGGACACCACCGAGACCACGACGGTGTTCCACAACCAGGCCGGGTACCCGGTGTGGAACAACAGCTTTTGGAAATGCGCGAGCGTGGGCCCGACGATCCAGAAGGGGTTGCCCTCGCGCGAGAGCAGTTCGTTGTTCGGCTTCAGGGACGTGACCGCCATCCAGTAGAAGGGAAAGAGCAGCACGAGGACAAAGCACAGCACCGGGATGTACACCGTCACCCAGCGCCTGGGCATGGAGCGCAGAAAATCCATTCCTCCTCCCGGCCTGTCCTTGCTGGCGTTGGCGCTCATTGGCCGCCTTGCTGCCAGGCGCGGCGTTGCAGGCCGAAGTAGCTGAACGCGATGGCCGCCAGCAGGAAGGGGACCATCAGCGTCGCAATCGCCGCCCCCTCGGCCAGCGCACCGCCCGAGATCCCGCGCTGGAAAGCCAGGGTGGCCATCAGGTGCGTCGCATTCAGCGGGCCGCCGCGCGTGAGCACGTAGATCAGCTGGAAATCGGTAAAGGTAAAGAGCACCGAGAAGGTCATCACCACCGCGATCATCGGCGAGAGCAGCGGCAAGGTGATGCGCCGGAACTGCTGCCAGGCCGTGGCGCCGTCGATGGCCGAGGCCTCGTAGTACGCGGGCGAGATGGTCTGCAACCCGGCGAGCAGCGAGATGGCCACGAAGGGAACGCCGCGCCACACGTTGGCGGCGATGGTGGACCAGCGCGCATTCCACGGGTCGCCCAGGAAGTCGATGTAATGGTCCAGCAGCCCCAGTTTCACGAGCACCCAGCTGATGACGGAAAACTGCGCGTCGAAAATCCACCAGAAGGCGATCGCCGACAGCGCCGTGGGAACGATCCAGGGCAGCAGCACCACCGCGCGCAAGAAGCTCTGCCGCCCGGCGTGCCCCTCTCCTTGAGCGCCTGGAGCAGCGCGAGAAAGCCCGCGGTGTCCTTGGGAAAGCGCTCGAAGCCGGCCGCCTTCAGCATGCTCTCGCGGTAGACGATCAGCGAGCCGCTCGCGCCCAGACCCAGGCCCAGCCACTTCCTGCCGTCCGGCCGCAGGTACTGCTGCACCGCCGGGTACCAGCCGCCGTACTTATTGCCCAGGTACTCGGCCAAGTCGGTCACGTCCAGCAGCTTGTCGGGGTACAGGTTGGCGTCGTCGTTGGTCGACAGGATGATGTCCGGCCCGGCGCCGGTGTTCGCCGCCACGGCCGCCTTGGGGCGCACGTTTTCCCAGCCCTCGTTGTCCACCCGCACCTCGACGCCGGTCGCGTCCTGGAACTTCCGGACGTTCGCCATGTAGGCGTCAATGTCTCCCTGCACGAAGCGGCTCCAGCGCAGCACGCGCAAGCGGGCCCCCTGCTCGGGCCTGAAACGCAGCGTCTGCGCGTGCGCCGACGCCGCGAACAGCGCGCTGCCGGCGCCCAGCGATGCCGCAGCCGCAACCCCGGCAGACCCCTCCAGAAACCTGCGGCGATGGAACGCGCTCATTTGAATCTCTCCTCGGTGAGGAAGTGGGACGCGGGCTGGCGGAACCTGGCTCAGGCGCGCAGCCGCTGGCCGGTGCCTGCGTCAAAGAGATGCGCGCGCTGCAGATCGGGCTGCAGGCGGATGCTGCTGCCCGGCGCGAAGTCATAGCGCTCGCGAAACACCGCAGACAGCTCGGTGCCGTGGTGGTGCCGGCAGGCCACGAAGGTATCCATGCCGGTGGGCTCCATCACCACCACCTGGGCCGGGATGCCGTCACCGCCGTCGCTGACCAGGCTCAGATGCTCGGGCCGGGTGCCGTAGATCACCGGCTGCCCATCGACGCCGCCGGTTTGCAGCGGCGCATTCAGTTGCGTGCCATCCCGGAGTTCCACCCGGGCCGCCCCTTCGCGCACGCGCAGCGTGCCCGGCAGGAAGTTCATCGCGGGCGATCCGATGAAGCCGGCGACGAACTGGTTCGCCGGGTGGTCGTACAGGTCCAGTGGGCTGCCCGTCTGCTCGATGCGGCCGTCGCGCATGACCACGATTTTGTCGCCCATGGTCATGGCCTCGATCTGGTCGTGCGTGACGTAGATCGACGTGGTCTTCAGGCGCTGGTGCAACTCCTTGATCTCGCTGCGCATGGCCACGCGCAGCTTGGCGTCGAGATTCGACAGCGGCTCGTCGAACAGGAACACCTGCGGGTCGCGCACGATGGCCCGGCCCATGGCCACCCGCTGGCGCTGGCCACCGGAGAGCTGGCGCGGGTAACGCTCGAGCAGCGGCGCCAGCGCCAGGATCTCGGCGGCACGCTGGACCTTGGCCTCGATGGTGGCCTTGGCGGTTTTCGCCAGCGTCAGCGCAAAGGCCATGTTGTTGCGCACCGTCATGTGCGGGTAGAGCGCATAGTTCTGGAACACCATGGCGATGTCGCGGTCCTTGGGCGGCAGGTCGTTCACGCGCCGCTCGCCGATCAGGATATCGCCGCCGTTGATCTCTTCCAGCCCGGCGATCATGCGCAGCAGGGTGGACTTGCCGCAGCCGGAGGGGCCGACCAGCACGGTGAACGAGCCATCGTGGATGTCGATGTCCACGCCGTGCAGCACCGCGACATCGCCGAAATTTTTCTTCACTGACCGGATCGTGACGCTTGCCATGAAATGCAATCCTGTGGACTTGGGGGGGAAACGGAAACGCAGAAAGCCCGAGCTTGGCACCCAGGCCAGACCCGAATGTGCAGTATCGGCCTGCATCCGGATGTGACCATCCGGGCAAACCCATAACAATAAGCGTTAACCCTGGCGGCGTGCGTGTGATCCAGGCGGGGTCGCGCGGCTCCATGTGACCGCGGCCGCACGCGCTGTTTACGGCCCAACGGGAGCGCCTCCGCCCCTCCCCGAGGGGGACCGACCCGGGCGGCTGTCTGGTGATGGCGCCGCGGGCCTTGCCATCGGCGTCGAACTGCCCGCCATCGGTGATCTCAAGGCCCAGCCGCAGCCGCCCGCCTTCGCTCACCATCTTGCCGCTGCAAGGTGCGCTGACCAAGTTCACCCAAATCGCTGAACCGCCCAAACGTCCAATCAACCCGCAGCGCTCGATGCAAAACGCTGGCGCAGCTCGGATGGCGGCATACCAAAATGCCGGATAAAGGTGCGCCGCATGCGCTCATCGTCAGCAAAGCCGCATTTGTCCGAGATGCGCTTCAAACTCAGTTGCGGGTAGTCAAGCAACATGCGTTGCGCGGTATCCACACGCAGATTCTCTATGGCCCGCCTTGGTGTGACGCCGGTTTTCTCAACGTAGTATCTTGCGAAACTTCGCAGGGACATTCCAGCCTGTGCGGCAAGCGTTTCCACCGATAATGGACGGTGCAGGTTGTCCGCAATCCATGCATGCAGGTCGGATAGTTTGCCGTCGGCCACGGCCGATTGTGCCTCAAGCAATTTGCTGTATTGCGATTGCCCGCCCGGGCGTTTGAGAAATACGACCAGACCACGTGCGACGTCTGCCGCCAGGGAATGACCATGGTCTCTTTCAATAATGGCCAGGGCCAGATCGATTCCCGCAGTCACTCCCGCCGAGGTCCAGATATTTCCATCATGGATAAAGATCGGGTCGGCATCGACATATGCGTTCGGAAAATCCGTTTGCAGCTTCCGGCAGTAGCGCCAATGGGTGACTACCCGTTTTCCGTCAAGCAGGCCGGCGTGTCCCAGCAGAAAGGCGCCAATACACACGGCTGCGATCTCGGCAGTTTCCGGTTGTGATCGCAAATACGCGCTGACCGTGGCCTGGGTCTGCGGATTCCATACGCCGGGTCCCCCCGGGACCACCACCAGATGGGGATCATCTCCGGTCTCCTCCTGCCACGCGCCCGCTTCGACAGGGACGCCGACGTCCGTTCGTAGCCGGCCCGATTCGCTGGCAAGCAATCGGATCGCATAAGCAGGTGGTTTGCCCATCGTGCGGCGCAGAACATTCACCGCATCAAAGGCCTGCATCGGCCCGGCCAAGTCGAGCAGGGTCAGATCGTCGTAGCCGACAAAGAGGATTTTTCTCGATCGGTCCGTTTTGGTGGTCAGATTGGCAGAATTTACCGGCATCGTTTGGCTCCATTTCAGATAGGATGCTGCTTTTGTACAGAGAAAGAACGTGAAAGCGCCATCCATGAATACAAACATCACGGTCGCCATTGTTGATCCAACGTCGGCCGGTCATTTTATTGCCCAGCGGGCGCTGGAGCGCGGTTTCTTGTGCGCTGCGATTTTCTCGGCGTCTGCGGAATCTTCCGGGATGGATGTTAGCTGGTCGCGCGCATGCACGGATAAGGACTTTGATGCGCTGATCGCGCGGGACGCTTATGACGCCATCATTCCCGGCGCCGAGAGTGGCGTATGCCTTGCCGAGGAACTCGCGGCGCGGTTTGGGTTGGCGGGCAACGATCCGGAAACGACCGCGTGGCGCCGGAACAAAACCGCGATGGCCCAGGCGGTCAGAGAGGCCGGAATTGCGCTGTGCCGCCAGGCGCGCTGCGGCTGCCTTGCGGATTGCATCGCCTGGGCCGAGGCGACAGGGTACCCGGTGGTCGTCAAGCCCGAGGCCAGTTCCGGAAGCGATCTGGTTCGGGTCTGCGAGGCACGGGACGGGCGTTGTTGCATAAATCGACCTTCGAAGATGTACCTCCCCAGGAACACTAATTCAGGTGAGGCGTGCGGACTGCGGGCGAGCCAGAGAGGCCATGCGATTGAGCACGCCCGCACGGATGGCAACCTCGGTGGCCTGCGAGCCAATCGTGCGTGCCCACAGGAAATGGCTGGTCAGCGTCTTCAGACGGTACATCAGGTTCTCCACCAGCGAGCGCTTGTGGTAGCCGCTGGCTTTTTTCCATTCGCGTCGGCTGCTCTTTGCGATCTCGTCAATGGCCGCATTGCGCCAAGTTGCGCCCGGCGTGGCCTGCGGCCAGGGCATGGCGCCTTCGCGCGGGGGAATCGAGGGCGTCGCATCGCGTGCGGCAATCTGCGCGTGGCACGCTTTGGTGTCGTAGGCGCCATCGCCGCCGACGATGCCAATCGGCGTTTCGGACGGAATCTGCTCAAGCAAATCGGTCAGGGCCTCGCTGTCGCCCATCTCTTGGTGGGTCATCAACGCCGCGCAAATCTGGCCGGTCTTTGTGTCCATCGCCAGATGGACCTTGCGCCAGGTGCGGCGCTTGGACCAACCGTGTGTGCGCACCTTCCATTCGCCCTCGCCGTAGAGTTTGAGGCCTGTGCTGTCAACGGCCAAGTGCAGTGGCTCGCTCGGGCGCAGCGCGGGCAAGACGACTTGCAGGCTTTGCGCGCGGCGGCTCAAGGTTGTGTAGTTGGGTACCGGCAGATCCGGGAAGGCAAGCTGGCGCAGGCTTCGAGCGAATCCTTGCAGCGCACGCAGCGGCAGATCAAACACCTGCTTGAGACTGAGCAAGCCTTGGATAACGGCATCCGGGTAGATGATCGGACGTCCGCGCCTGCAGACATCCGCAGCCGGTGCGGGCCTCAGAAGGTTCTTGTCGATCCACACCTCGATATCTCCTCTGGCAATCAGTCCGGCGTTGTACTGCGCCCAGTTCTTGACACGGTAGGTCGCCTTGGGCTCGGTTCGTTGGCTGGTGTCTCTGCGCATGTTCTCTGGCAAAAGGTCGGAAATGTACCTGGTCCGTGTCGCGACTGACAGCAGCGCTTGCTGCTTGCATCGCCGTTGTGCGCACAAACATCAGCACGCTTGTGGTTCGGGATTTATGCAACAACGCCCACGGGACGCGCTCGCGCGGCATGCATCGACAATCCTGGACGGAGTCGACAAGTACGGGAAAAACACCTGCGGTGTGCTGGTTCAGGAGTTCATGGTGGGCGATGAATACACGGTCGATGGCGTCGTCTCGAACCAGGTGCTGACCGTTTTTGCGATCGGCAAATACCGCAAAATCAACCGGGACGGCGCGATGGTGTATGACAGGATAGACTTTTTCGCACCGGACGATCCCGCGCTTGACGCCAGAATGCGCTCCTACTGTGAGGCCGTGGCCAGGGCCGTCGGCGTGCGTGTGGGGCCGGTTCATATCGAGGTCATGCTGACGGCAAGCGGTCCGCTGCTGGTGGAAATCGCGGCGCGGGCCCACGGCGGCATGGGTGCGTCGGTGATTGACGCCAATTTTTCTCCTTCGTTCATCGACGCCATCATCGACTCGTATCTGCCGGAATCATGCATCGGAGAAACGCTTCGGATTATCCGGAGGAAAACCGCATGCATTGCGTTTTTGATTTCTGACCGCGCTGGTACCTTGGTGGCCACGCCGGGAGCCGAGGCGATCCGGTCCCTGGCCTCTTTTGTGCGGGAAAAGTGGTTCGTGGCTCCGGGCAACAGAATATCAAGAACCGTTGACTTGGTCACCTGCCCGGCCCTTTTCGAACTGTCGCACGATGATCCGGAAGCGCTGGAAGCCGACATACGGCGCATCAGGGAGTTGGAGCGTTCTGCTGCCCTGTGGGAGATTGCCTGATGGCCAGGATGCGGAAAGCCCCTCTTGCGATTTTCGTGACCCTGCTGTCCCTGACCATGGTCGGCGAGGGCATGATCACCGTGACGCTGCTCTGGACCAGTGCCCGCATGGGCCAGTCGCCTCTCTTTATCGGGGTCGTCCTGTGCATCATGAATATTGTGCCGTTTTTGGCGCAGCTACTGTTCCCGCCGATGCGCCGGGCGGTGGAGCAGCATCCCTTGCGCATGATCATCGGGCCCAGAATCGCGGGAGCGGTGGCGACCATTTGGGTGGGAATGGCAGGGGGTTCATCGGACCTGGGTACCCTGATTGCAGTCGCTGCCGGACTGACATGCATCAGCTTCATCAGCCAGCAATGCATAGAGACCCTGATGGGGCAATTGACCGTCGCGGGAATGCTCGACGCCGGGACTTCGGCGCGGCTCTCGCAAACGGCCCTGCAGTGCGGCGTTTTTGTCGGAAACGCGCTGGCCGGCATTTTGATTGCGCGCTCGGGAACGGGATTGGTGTTTTTCGGGATCGCCGCCAGTTTTGCCAGCAGCCTGCTGCTCTTGTTTTCCGCAGCATCGATCCGCATGGATGAAGAAGCCCCGGAAAAATCCGGCGTCCCCCTGGCAGAAAAGCCGGCGCAGCGGCATGGGGCAGACCGCCCGCTGTGGCTATTGCTCACGGGGATGGCATTTTTGGCGATCCAGCTCAGCGGTTTCAATTTCTTTGTCCCGCTGATTTTCGAAAGCCGACCCGGAATGTCTGCGGCAGATTATGGTTTCGTGAGTGCCGCGGCAGGGGTTGGCGCGCTCTTGGCCACGTTCGTGCGCTTTTCGGAGCGGGAATACCTTGGTCATGCGGCCTGCTTTGCCGTGGTGCTCGGTGACGCGCTGCTTATTCGGTCCGTCGAAATGCTTCCATCCATAGGCCTCGCTTTTGCGATAGGGTTCGGGTTCAACCTGTCCCGAATCCGGATTCGGCAGGGAATTTTCGAGCGGCTGACGACAAGACAAGAATCGGCGCTCTGGGGCGCGCGCGTCACGCTGGCGTTTCGTGGTGTCAACGCGGGCGCTCCACTGCTCTTTGGCCTGTTGCTGATGGTGGGGGCCCCGGTGGCGCAAAGCGGGGGTTTCGCGGCCATCGGGGTGCTGAGCATGGGGATGGCCGTGCCGATTTGTCTGTTTTTTTCAAAAAGAGCGCGGAGGCACGGTTGACAGGCGCCGATCCAAAGCACCGAGGGGACTCGGTGGGGACTCGGTGGGGGTTCGGTGCTATCCCGGCGTTGTTCCGTCAAGCGAAAGCCTTGTTTAACGGACAAGGTTGTGAAACGCCATTTCCCCAAGGGAAACCGGTGTTTCACAACTGGGCCAATGCGTCCCTCAGGCACGGAAAGCTGGGTGAGCAGTTCTTGGAAATATCCATGTGCTTGGCCACCGATTGAGCCAACTCCAATTTGCGCAGGCCTTGTTTGAAATAAGCCTTTTTCTGCAATTCACGCTCCATCGCTTCCCAGGTGCCGCGCTGAATGGCATCGGGGCTGCGACAGCAGGGTTTTTTTGACACCCCGGCATCTACCTTGGGATAGGCCGCTTTGACGGCAGCCCAGTCGCCAAAAAACCAGGCTTCCAATTCTTCGATGGCAATGCGGTTGATGACCTGAAATTTCCCGTTCCTGGGGGCCTTCCGGGTGCCCAGTCCCGCTGCGTGAGCCGATTGCTCCAGCCGTGCCTTGAGTTCCAAGCAGTCGTCATTGTCCCGATCCACAATGACCAGCACCATGGCCGTCTCGGGCAGCCACTGGGCGTAGCCCGCCAACCGCTGAGGAAGTTGTTTGAGCAGGTCGTTCTTGCACTGGAACTGGCGTATCTCGGCCTTTATGCCCTGGCGCAGCATGCAGGGGAGCAACTGTTGCAGCGTGACCTCCATGGAAGGCTCTTCCACCAGCACATGCAAGGTATCAATCGCCACGGCGAGACCTTTTTGCACCCGGTGCCGTGCCGACCAAGGAACATGGCGCGCCTTGATTGCGCAACGGGTCGCTCATGCCGAAATGGCCTTCCATCCACAGATGTCCCAGCGATGCCCCGGCGTCCATGAAATCTGCAATTCCCTGAATGTCGCTGGCGGTACGCACCTGTGTGAAGCCCTGCTCGTCCCGGTACAGGATGCGCACTTCCTGTGGGCGGCAACTGTTCAGGAAGAACGGGGAATGCGTGGTGACCAGCAACTGTGTCCGCTCGGCGGCCCGGTGGCATTCTTCGCCCAACTCGGGCAATAGCCGCGGGTGCAGAAAGTTCTCGGGCTCCTCAATGCCGATGAACTGCGGGGGGGTCGGGTCGTAGAGCACCGTCAGGTAGGCCAGCATCTTGAGCGTGCCGTCGGAGGCGAACTTCGACAGCACGGGCTGCTCAAAGGGCGCATCCTTGACCTGCAGCAGCAGGCGGCCATCGGGCATTGGCGATGCGTCGATGCGCTCCAGCCTCGGAATGCGCGCGCGCAACACCTGCATGATCCGATCGAACTGATCCTTATGGCTTTCCATGAGGTATTGGATGACATTGGGCAGGTTGTCGCCGGTTTTGGACAGCCGGTTCTGCGGCCCTGATTCAGGTTGCGCACGCGTGCTGTCCACCGACAGGTAAGACACATACCAGTCGGTAATGAAGTCACGCAAGGCAGCCACGCGGGGGTGCTGGGCGATTTGCCCCAGGGTGTTCACGGCAATCAGATCGGGCGCGCGCAAGGGGACTTCCTGGCGTTGGTCTTTCTTATCGGGGTGTTCGCCGCTGATGACGCTGCCCGCGCCGCGGTGATACTCCAGAAATTTGAAGGGTCGCCCGCGCTCACCGCGCACCCACGCCAGCCATTCCTCGGCCACGACGACCGGACCTTTGGGGGTCTCGTCGATGGACAGGTGGTAGGTGATCAGGGGCGTCTCGGGTCGCTCCCGATATTGGAGCTCAATGACCACGGGGCCCTCCGAGCCGCGTGTTTTCAACTCCTTGCCGCGGCCACGGCGATCCCAGGCTTGGCGCAGGCCGCTCTGAAAGCATTCCGACAGGAAGTTGAACACGTCGAACAGCGTGGACTTTCCGCTGCCGTTGGGGCCCAGCAAAACAGTCAGCGGTGTGATGTTCTTGAGTTCAATGTCCTTGAGCGCCCGAAAATTCTGCACCTTCAGGTTCTCGATGCGTGGAACCATAGTGGATGTCGCCATGATGGATGCCTGTGTGAAAAGGGTGTCTGAAGTTCGAACGGCTGCCATCCGGCCCCGCTGCGCGGATCGGACCCCGGATGAGCCAACGCATCAAGGGCCCGGGTTCGATTCCGCGCCCTTGGGCACGACCGCACCAGGGGGATTGCCTGCGCTCGCGGGACTCACGGGGCAAAGCCCAGTATCACCCGGCGGGTGGTGGCGCTCTTTTTTTCGATCTTGGTGACCACCACGGCGCCGATCTCGGCGGTGTTGGCCACGTGCGTTCCGCCACAGGGTTGCAGGTCGATCAGCGCAGCGGATGCACTGTGCCCGCCGATGCGGATGGTGCGGATACGCCCCGTGCCGCGCGGGGGCTGCACGCTCATGCTTTTGACCAGTGCGGGGTTGGCGTCGAGTTCCTCGTCGCTGATCGAGCCCACGCTGAGCGGATGCGCGGCGGCCACGAGCGCGGCGATGCCGGCGCTCAGGGTCTCCTTGTCTAGCGGGTCGGTCATCGCGAAGTCCAGCCTGGCGTAGTCGGGCGTGATCGAACAGCCGTTGACCAGATGGGGCACCAGATGGCACAGCAGGTGCGTGGTGCTGTGCAAGCGCATCATGCGGTGGCGGCGCTCCCAGTGGATGCGTGCGGTGACCGCGGTGCCGGGCAGCCATTGCGCCGCGCGCTCGTCTTGCTGCGCCGGGGCGGGGATATGCACGATGTCATGGGTGGCATGGCCGTCGGCGTCCTTGCCCTTGCGGGTGTCGGCGATGGCGACGCTGCTGCCGTCGGCCAGCACCAACACGCCGCTGTCACCGGCCTGGCCGCCGCTCTGCGGGTAGAACACGCTGCGGTCGAGCACGATGGCCCCGGCATCGGTGACGGCGGTGATGCGGGCGCTGCATTCGCGCAGATACGCGTCCTGGCGGAAGAGGTCTTGGGTCATGCGCAGAATAATAGCCCTGCGCTGCGGCATCCCGCTGCATTCCGTGTGTTACCCCGGCGATTTTTCAGCGGCCCAGCGCAAACACGGCGGGGGTGCGGTTGTCGGGGGGCGCGGCCTGCCCGCGCCATTCGCGCACCAAGCGGCTCTGGATGTGTGCATCCGGCAGCGTCAGCCCGTGCGCCAGCGCCAGGCGCGTGTGGGCTTGCAGCGTTTGCAGCAGCGCCTGCCACAGGGCGGCGTTGCGGTACGGGGTCTCGATGAAAATCTGGGTCTGGTCCGTTCTGAGCGCGACGCCTTCCAACTCCTTGATGCGCTGAGCGCGCGCCTGCGCGTCCTGCGGCAGGTAGCCCACGAAGGCGAAGTGCTGCCCGTTCAGGCCGCTGGCGGCCAGGGCCAGCAGCAGCGACACGGGCCCTACCAGCGGCGCCACGCGCAGGCCAAGCGCGTGTGCGGCGCGCACCACGCCAGCGCCCGGGTCGGCCACCGCGGGCATGCCGGCTTCGCTGAGCAGGCCGATGTCGTTGCCGGTCAGAGCGGCCGCGAGCAGCGGGCGGGCGTCGAACCGGGCGGCGCCGCTGTCGCCATGGTCGCCCTTCTTGTGCACTGCGCGCGGCAGTTCCGTGATCTGCTGTTGCTGCAGCGGGGTGCTCAGGGGGTGGAGGGAATCGACGCGCTTGAGGTAGGCGCGTGCGCTCTTTGCGTTCTCGCACAGCCAGTGCCCGAGCCGGGCCGCAGTCTGCAAGGTGGCGGCGGGCAGCACGTCCTGCAGCGGAGCCTGCGTGGCGCAGCCAAAATCGAGCGGGGCGGGAACCAGGTACAGGGTGCCTGCGCCGGCGGTGCCGGCGTTCATGGCAGTGGCACCCCGGCGGCGCGCAGCATGCGGCAGGTGCGTATCAGGGGCAGGCCGACGAGGGCGCTCGGGTCGTCGCTTTGGATGGCGTCCAGCAGCGCGATGCCCAGTCCCTCGCTCTTGGCGCTGCCTGCGCAGTCGTAAGGTTGTTCGGCGCGCAGGTAGCGCTCGATTTCATCGTCGGACAGGGGGCGGAACCGCACCTCCACGGGGGCCAGGTCCACCTGCTCGAAGCCGGTGGCCAAGCATACCAGGGAAACCGCTGTGTGAAACACCACGGTCTGACCGCGCATCCGGCGCAGTTGTTGCACGGCGTGTTCGTGCCGGATCGGCTTGCCCAGGGGCTCGCCGGCCAAGTCGGCGACCTGGTCCGCGCCGATCACCAGCGCCTCGGGGTGCTGCTGCGCCACGGCGCGCGCCTTGGCCAGGGCCAGGCGCAGGGCCAGGGCGCGTGGGGCTTCTGCGGGCTGCGGGGTCTCGTCCACGTCCGGGGCTGCGACCTCGAAACGCAGTTTCAGGCGCTCGAGCGCTTCGCGCCGGTAGCGCGAGGTCGATCCCAAAACCAGGGAACGCGGCCGGGCAGGGGATTGATGCATGCAGCGATTCTCTTACACTGCCGCCATGACCAAGGATTTCTCCCCTCAGCGACTCCACGTGAAAGCCTTCGCGCAGGCGGGCGGGCGGTTGGCGGGCCAGGATTCGCTGTTGAAATACGAACGCTTGGCGCAGGAGGCCAAGGGGCTGCACCCGGACCTCCGGGTGGATTGGGAGGCCGTTGGCGAAATGCGCCAGATCGCCGACGGCGCGGCGCAGGTGTGGCTGCGTCTGCAGGTGCGCGCTGGCTTTCCCATGGAATGCCAGCGCTGCCTGACGACCGTGGACGTGCCGCTGGAGGTGGGCCGCAGGTTTCGCTTCGTCGCGGACGAGGCCACTGCCGAGGCCCTGGACGATAGCTGCGAGGAAGACCTGCTCGCCATGAGCCGTGAGTTCGACCTGCGCGCGCTGATCGAGGACGAACTGCTCATGGCGCTGCCCGCAGTACCAAAGCACGACGAGTGCCCGCGCCCCGTTGCGCAGGCCTTCCCGGACGACGATTTCGACGCGGCCCTGGCGGAGAAACCCAACCCCTTTGCCGCGCTCGCGGACCTGCGCAAGTTTCGGATGGGAACATAGGCCATAGACCCAGGTTGCCCGGCCGGGGCCGGTTTGCGCAATCCCGAAGAAGCGCCCGCAGATTCTCTGCGCTCCCGGTCCGCTTGCTTATAATCTGCGGTTTCGCGCGCAGCCCCTGCGGGTCTGAGTCGATCGCGTCTTACCAACCCATTCAGAATCAGGATCCACCATGGCCGTTCAGCAAAACAAAAAATCCCCTTCCAAGCGCGGAATGCACCGTTCGCACAATGCCCTGAGCGTGCCCGGTATGGCGGTGGAGCCCACCACGGGGGAAACGCATCTGCGGCACCACATCAGCCCGAACGGCTTCTACCGCGGCCGCCAGGTGCTGAAAAACCGCTCCGAAGCCTCCTGAGCGCGCGCCCTGTCACGCCAAGCATGAAACGGGCGTGTACCGGGTCAGCGAACAACGCGTAATCGGCTTCTTCGGGCCGCCGGTGGCATTTCCTGGGGGCGTTTCATCCCGGGCATGACATGGCTCCCACCCCACCCCGAGGCCTGTTGCTACCCCGGTTGTAGCGCGGGCCTTTGTTTTGAGCGCCGAATGCATCTTTTTCCCTGCTTCGCAGGCCGTACGAGTCGCCCATGATCACATTGGCAGTCGATTGCATGGGGGGCGACCATGGCCCCCGTGTCACGCTCGTGGCGTGCCGCCAGTTTCTCGACCATCACCCGCAAGCACGTTTGCTGCTCGTCGGCCTGGAGCAAAGCCTGCAGGGGTTTGCGCACGAGCGTGCCGTCATCGTTCCCGCGTCCGAGGTGGTGGCGATGGACGATCCGGTGGAGGTGGCCCTGCGCAAGAAGAAGGATTCGTCGATGCGCGTGGCCATCCTCCAGGTCCGGGACGGGGCTGCATCCGCCGCAGTCTCCGCGGGCAACACCGGCGCGCTGATGGCGATTGCGCGCTACCTTCTGAAGACGCTCGACGGCATTGACCGCCCCGCAATTGCCACCCAGATGCCCAATTCCCGGGGAGGCGCGACAACCGTGCTCGACCTGGGGGCGAACGTGGACTGCTCGGCCGAGCATTTGCTGCAGTTCGCGGTCATGGGCTCTGCCCTGGTGTCTGCGCTCAAGGAGGGGGGCGAGCCCACGGTGGGGCTGCTGAATATTGGCGAGGAAGTCATCAAAGGCAGCGAAGTCATCAAGAAAGCCGCTGAATTGCTGCGATCCGCTGCGAATTCGGGGGAGTTGAATTTTTATGGGAATGTCGAGGGGAACGACATATTCAAGGGCACCGTGGACATCGTGGTGTGCGATGGCTTCATAGGCAATGTGGCGCTCAAGGCCAGCGAAGGCATTGCGTCGATGATCGTTGCTGCGCTCAAAGCCGAGTTTTCGCGCCATATCTTCACCAAGATGGCGGCGTTGATCGCCTACCCGGTGCTCAAGGCGTTCATGCAGCGCATGGACTACCGCCGCTACAACGGCGCCGCGCTGCTGGGGCTGCGCGGACTGGTCTTCAAGAGCCATGGATCGGCCGACGCCATGGCCTTCGAGCAGGCCCTGATCCGGGCGTATGATGCGGCCCGCAACAACCTGCTCGACCGTGTCCGGATCCGGATTGCGCATGCCGCGCCGCTTCTGGCTCCTGCGGATGCCCAGCCCAAGACGGGCATTGCGGCGACGACACATCGATGAGACGCTACTCCCGCATTACCGGCACCGGCAGCTATCTGCCCCCCCGCCGGTTGACGAACGCCGACCTGGTAGCCGAACTGGGTCGGCGCGGAATCGAGACTTCCGACGCCTGGATCGTCGAGCGCACCGGAATCCACGCACGCCACTTTGCCGCGCCCGAGGTGAACAGCAGCGACCTGGGGGTGGAGGCAGCGCGCAAGGCCCTGCAGGCGGCCGGGCTACAGCCGGCGGACATCGATCTGATCATCGTCGCCACGTCCACGCCCGACATGGTGTTCCCCGCGATGGCCTGCATCCTGCAAAACAAGCTCGGCGCGAATGGCTGCCCGGCATTTGACGTGCAGGCCGTGTGCACCGGCTTCATTTATGCGTTATCGATCGCGGACGCGATGATCCGCAGCGGCGCGGCCAAGCGCGCGCTGGTCGTTGGCGCCGAAGTCTTCAGCCGCATCGTGGACTTCAATGACCGCACGACCTGCGTGCTGTTCGGCGACGGCGCAGGCGCCGTGGTGCTCGAGGCGTCCAAGGTGCCGGGAATCCTCTCGAGTGAACTCTGCGCCGACGGCCGGTATGTCGACATCCTCTGCGTGCCCGGCAACGTAGCGGGCGGTCAGGTGCTCGGGGACCCGCTGCTCAGAATGGACGGGCAGGCCGTTTTCAAGCTCGCGGTGGGCGTTCTCGAGAAGGCGGCGCACGCGGTATTGGCCAAGGCCGGCCTGACGCAGGCGGACGTTGACTGGCTGATTCCGCACCAGGCGAACATCCGCATCATGCAGGGCACGGCGCGCAAGCTGAGGATGCGCATGGACAAGGTGGTGGTCACGGTCGATCAGCACGGGAACACGTCGGCAGCGTCGATTCCGCTGGCGCTCGACCATGCGGTGCACACGGGCCAGGTGTGCAAGGGCCAGACCCTGCTGCTCGAAGCTGTTGGCGGCGGCTTCACCTGGGGCGCTGTGCTCCTGAAGCTATAGCTTGTGGCGCTGAATGCAACAGGCCTGCGCAGTGGTTTTGTATTTTTGGATGCTTCATGAAGTCTTTTGCATGTGTTTTTCCAGGGCAGGGCTCGCAGGCCGTGGGAATGCTCGATGGCTGGGGCGCGCACCCGGCGGTCACGCAGACCCTGCGCGAGGCGTCGGATGCCCTGGGTGAGGATCTCGGCCGGCTGATCCAGGAGGGGCCCAAGGAGGCGCTCGCACGCACCACCAACACCCAGCCCGTGATGCTGGTGGCGGGGGTGGCGGCGTGGCGCGTCTGGTGTTCCGAGGGGGGCGCCGCGCCGCTGGCCGTTGCCGGGCATTCGCTGGGCGAGTATTCGGCGCTGGTCGCCGCCGGTGTGCTGACGCTGGCGCAGGCCGTGCCCCTGGTGCGCCTGCGGGCCGCGGCCATGCAGGCGGCCGTGCCGCTTGGCGCCGGCGCCATGGCGGCCATTTTGGGTCTGGATGCGTCCCGGGTCATCGCCGGATGCGCCGAGGCGCTGGCGTCGTTTGGCGCCGGCACGCCCGAAGTGGTCGAGGCGGTGAACTTCAACGACCCCGTCCAGACCGTGATCGCCGGCACCCGGGCCGGTGTGGACCGGGCTTGCGAAATCCTCAGGGCCGCAGGCGCCAAGCGTGCCCTGCCGCTGCCGGTGTCTGCGCCCTTTCATTCCAGCCTGATGCGGCCTGCCGCCGAGAAACTGCGCCTGGCGCTGGCCGACGTCGCGCTCGCGCCGCCGCAGATTGCCGTGGTGAACAACGTGGACGTGGCCGTGCAGCAGGATGCGCAGGCCATACGCGACGCGCTCTACCGCCAGGCGTTTCGCCCCGTGCGCTGGGTGGAATGCGTGCGCGCGCTCCAGGCGCGCGGCGCCAGCCACCTCGTTGAAATGGGTCCCGGCAAGGTGCTCACGGGCCTGACCCGGCGCATCGACCCGGCATTGTGCGGCGCTGCGTTGTTCGACCCGGCCACGCTGGCCGAAACCCGGGAATTGTTGACATGACGGAATCCACATCTGCGGCGCCCGTGGCGCTGGTCACGGGCGCGTCGCGCGGCATTGGCGCGGCGATTGCCATGGAGCTTGCGGCGCAGGGGTACCGGGTCGTCGGAACGGCCACCACGGACGCAGGCGCCGAGCGCATCGGCCAGGCGCTGGCGGCCCGCCCGGGCTGTCGGGGGGCGCAGCTGAACGTGAACGATGGCGCGGCGATCGAGGCGCTGATCGACTCCATCGTGCGGCAGCAGGGCGGTTTGCAGGTGCTGGTGAACAATGCCGGAATCACGCGCGACGCCCTGGCCATGCGCATGAAGGACGCGGACTGGGACGCGGTGCTGGACACCGACCTGAAGGCGGTTTTCCGCGTGAGCCGCGCTGCCATGCGGCCCATGATGAAGCAGCGCTTCGGGCGCATCATCAGCATCACCAGCGTGGTCGGGGCGTCGGGCAACCCGGGGCAGGCGAACTACGCGGCGGCCAAGGCCGGCGTCGCGGGGATGACCCGGGCGCTGGCGCGCGAACTGGGCAGCCGCGGAATCACGGTGAACTGCGTGGCCCCGGGTTTCATCGAGACCGACATGACGGCCAGCCTGCCCGAGGAGCAGCAAAAGGCGCTGCGCGCGCGGATCGCATTGGGGCATCTGGGCCAGCCCGCGGACATCGCGCACGCCGTCGTCTACCTGGCCTCGCGCGAGGCCGGCTACGTGACGGGGCAGGAACTGCATGTCAATGGGGGTATGTACATGTAATCGATGGAATTGGCACGGATTCATCCGGGTGGTGGGCTGTCGGGCAGGGCTCCCAAGCGGCTAGAATCGCGGATTCATTCACCATCCCCAGAGGGAAACCATGAGCGATATCGAAGTACGCGTCAAGAAAATCATTGCCGATCAACTCGGCGTGGAGGAGTCCCAGGTCACAAATGAAAAGGTTTTCGTGGCCGACCTCGGTGCCGACTCGCTCGACGCCGTGGAACTGGTGATGGCGCTGGAAGACGAATTCGGAATCGAGATCCCGGACGAAGACGCCGAGAAGATCACCACGGTACAAAGCGCCATCGATTACGCCAACAGCCATCAGAAGGCTTGAGGGGCGTCGCACGACCCGATTCGGGCGATCCAGCAAAAGGTTTTTTTACGCATGAGCCGTCGTCGCGTCGTCGTGACCGGTCTGGGTTGCGTCAGCCCCGTGGGCAATACGGTGGCCGATTCCTGGGCCAATATCTTGGCCGGAAAATCCGGCATTGGCCTGATCAGCAAGTTCGACGCGTCGAACTTTGCCTGCAAGATCGCGGGCGAGGTCAAGGGGTTCGACCTGGATTCGTACATCCGCGCCAAGGACGCGCGCGCGATGGACACTTTCATCCATTTTGGCATTGCGGCCGCCGAGCAGGCCGTGCAGGACGCCGGTCTGCCCACGGGGGATGCGCTCGGTGAGGAACTCGCGACGCGCATCGCCTGCGTGATCGGCTCGGGAATCGGCGGCCTGCCGTTGATCGAAAACACCCATGTGGAACTGATACAGCGCGGGCCACGGCGCATCACGCCGTTCTTCGTTCCTGCGTCGATCATCAACATGGTGGCGGGCCACGTATCCATGCGCTTTGGCTTCAAGGGGCCGAACCTCGCCGTGGTGACCGCCTGTACCACGGGGTTGCACTGCATCGGGGTGGCGGGCCGCATGATCGAGTACGGGGACGCGGATGTGGCGCTCGCCGGGGGGGCCGAGTCCACGGTCTCTCCGCTGGGCATTGGCGGCTTCGCTGCGATGCGCGCCCTGTCCACGCGCAACGCCGACCCGCAGACTGCTTCGCGCCCCTGGGACAGGGAGCGCGACGGTTTCGTGCTCGGGGAAGGCGCCGGCGTGCTGGTGCTCGAAGAGTACGCGCACGCAAAGGCCCGCGGCGCGCGGATCTACGCCGAACTATGTGGTTTCGGCATGAGCGCCGACGCCGGCCACATGACGGCCCCGAGCATGGACGGCCCGCGCCGCGCCATGCTGGGCGCACTGCGCAACGCCGAAATGAATGCCGCTGACGTCGATTATCTGAACGCCCACGGCACGTCCACGCCCCTGGGCGACCTCAACGAAACGCATGCCATCAAGGCCGCCCTGGGCGCGCACGCCTACAGCACCGTCATCAGTTCGACCAAGTCCATGACGGGCCATTTGCTCGGCGGTGCGGGCGGAATTGAAAGTGTGTTCACGGTATTGGCGCTGCACGAGCAGAAGGTGCCGCCCACCATCAACCTGTTGCAGCAGGACCCGGAGTGCGATCTGGACTACTGCGCAAACACCGCGCGCGACATGAGAATCGATGTGGCCGTGAAAAACAACTTCGGTTTTGGCGGCACCAACGGAACGCTGGTTTTCAAGCGCATTTGATCGCCGCTGCGGCGTCGGCACGAATCACGGGCCAAACAGCTTTCTGGTGTATTTCCCGGACACGGCCCCGCTGCGTTTGCCGTCCGCGCCGTAGTACCGATCTCTGCGGCACAGCCGCTCCTTGGTGTCGCAGAAAATGCCATTTGCGAAAGTGAACTCGGTCAGGTCGAAATCGCCCTGTGAGAACAGTTTCGTCGCGGTTTTTTTGCCGAGGTATTTTTCGGTAAGGCTGCGCGAGATTCCCTGGTCGTTGGCGCACACATAGCGGTCGCAAAGTACGCCCGGCTCGGGTGCGCGAAGCGCGGTCCGCCGCCCGGCGTGGGCAGGGATCGCGGATACGGCCAGCAGCAGGGCCAGAGAAAATGCCAGGCCCGATCCGGGTCTGCACCCGGTGGCCGGCTCGTGGTTCATTCTTTGCATCAACGATCTCCATGGACTGCGACCCCGGGCAACGCATCAGACGCCCTGGAGCGCAGGCGGGGTGCCGGGAGTGTATTCCAGCGGCAATATCGCAGAGACCAAGGTGCCCCCGCCGGGGCGCGAGGCGATGGACAGGCGACCGCCTGCGGCCTCGACGCGATGCCGCATGCCCGCCAGACCGTGCGAGTTGGGGCGCACGCTGACGGGGTCGAACCCCAGGCCGTCGTCGCGCACCTGCACTGCCACGTGGCGGGGATGGGAATGCACCGAAACGAGCACCCTGCGGGCCTTGGCGTACTTGCCGATGTTCGTCAGGGCCTCCTGAACCATCCGGTATACCGTGAGCTGCGTGGCTTCGGGCAGTTGCACGCTCTCCAGACTGGTCTCGACCTCGATTCCCGCGCGCTCGGCGCACTCGCGCGTGAGGATCTCGATGGCGGCGCTCAGCCCCAGGTTGGACAGCGACGAGGGGCGCAGGTCTTCGATGATGCGGCGCTTGAGCGCGATGCCGCTGTTGAGCGTTTCGGTCAGGTGCCTGAGGCGCTCGGCAACGTCCGGTGGCGTCGCGTCGATCTTGGATTTCAGGCGCGCCACATCGAGTTTGGCTGCGGTCAGCAAGGCGCCCAGCTCGTCGTGCAGTTCGCGCGCCAGATGCCCCCGCTCTTCCTCGCGCACCTGCTGCAGGTGGTTCGCCAGCGCCGACAGCGTGGCGGTGCGCTCGCGCACCAGTCCCTCGAGCCGGTCCCGCTCGCGTTCGAGCAATTCCTGCTCGCGCTGGTTGACCGCCTGCAGGGCCCGCGCCTGGCGCAGATACATGGAAAAGGCGAGCAGGCCAATGACGGTGACCGTGGCAATGCCGATGCGCGACAGCATGAGCGACTGTTCGATTTGCCGCTGGCCGTTCTGCACGCGCCGGTCGCTGCGCTGGATCAGTTCCAGCGCATGCTGGTGGATCGCCTGCATGCACTCCTTGCCCATGTCCGTGTTCAGGATGAACTTCCAGGCGTCGATATTGCCCTGCCGGCGCAGACGCAGGCTGAGTTCCATCTCTGCGAGCTTGCACGCTATCTGCTGCGAGAGCAGTCCGAACTCCTGCATGTCTTCGGGTGCGTGCACGAACTGCTGGCGCAGCCGGTCGAGCTTGGTCTGCACGGTGGCGATGGCCAGGTCGTAGGGCGTCAGATAGGTCTCGTCGCCGGTGAGCAGATAGCCGCGCTGGCCCGTCTCCGCGTCGAGCATGCTTTGCAGCAAGGTGCTCACGTCGCTGTGCGTGCTCCGGCCCAGGGCCATCTGCCCTACCGCATCCTGAGAGCGCAAGTGCCCCGTCTCGTTGATGCCCACGAGCACCGCCATGGCCGCGAGCAGCACCATGGGCAGGCTCCGCGCCATCTTGCGCACCCGGGACAGCCAGCGCCGGGGGTTTTCTTCGGGGTGCATACGCTTGATTTCCGGATAATGGCCGGCCGCTTGAATGGGCCCCGGCCGTGCAGGAGTAGCCGGAGCGCTTCCCGGTCGATACGTACGGTAAGGAAAGACGGCGCGATGATCAAGATCGGCATTGTGGATGACCACGCGATCGTCCGCTCCGGACTGCGCCAGTTTCTGTCGGAGCATCTGGATCTGCGGGTGCAAGGGGAGGCAGCGAGCGGCGGGGAAGCCATCGACCTGGTCGCAACAAGGAAATCGACGTGCTGCTCATGGACCTGTCGATGCCCGGCCGCAGCGGGATCGACGTGCTCGCCAGGTTGCGCGCCAAGGCACCCAATATGGGCACTCTCATCCTGAGCAGCTACCCCGAGACGCACTATGCGGTCCCTCTGATCCACCAGGGGGCAAGCGGCTACCTGAACAAGGAATGCGATCCCTCGAAAATCGTGGAGGCCATCCGCACCATCGCGCTGGGCCGCCGCTACCTGACCCGGGCCGTGAGCAAACTGCTGGCCCGGGAGCTCAAGCGCAGGGACGCCGCGCCGCTGCACGCACAATTGTCGGAGCGTGAGTTTCAGGTGTTCCTCAAGCTGGCCCAGGGCAAGACGGCGGGCGACATCGCCCGGGCACTGTCGCTGAGCGTGAAGTCGGTGAGCACCTATCGCAGGCGACTCATGAGAAAGATGTGCCTGTCGTCAAACGCCGATCTGACCTACTACGCGCTCAAGAACCACCTGATTGACTTAGCCCCGCAAATAGCAGCACAGAATGAGCGCGTGGCGGGCCTTCTTTGGGTAGCGCAGAGGGTGCGCCGGTGAGGCCGATCGGTCCGGTGTCATAGGCTTATTCCAGCCTCTGCGCCAGCAGTTGGGCTTGTTCGGTAAATTTTTCCGGCCGCTTGCGTTGCAGTTGGGCCAAGTTCTGCAGCTTCCAGCGGATGCCCGGCAGATGCTCGGCATGCGCGATGCCCAGCAACGGCCATTCGGGGCGGCTGTTGACGAGTGATAGCAGAAAGCTGCGCTCATTGACATCGAGGCTGCTTTGCAGTTCCCAAACCATGCGCTCGCGCGTGGCGAGTAGCGCGTCCAGTTCCACTGGTTCGGTGGTCATGCCACGGAAGTTGCGTTCGTACTCTTGACCGATGTCGCGCATGGCCGGGAACAAGACTTCATGGACCGGCCGGTTGTGACTGGCGAGGTAGACCACGAAAGCGCGCCGGATGCCTGGGGTGATGCCTTCATGCGCGAACAACTGCATCACGTCGAACAGGTCGCGGGGGTGCTGGCGGTCCATGGCTGCGACGAGTTTGCCGCCATACACATCCTCCAACGACACCATCGGAATCTCCAGCTCAGCCAGCAAGGCGTCGCGGGCTGCGGGCGTCAGGGCCGCGGTGCGCACGGGCTGGACGGTGCCACGCATCACGAAGTTCACCTCGACCTTGACCTCGATCTTGCCGCGTCGCACCAGCAGTTTGGTTTCGCCGGCATCGGGCGTTGCCAGCGTGTGCGTCTGAAACCCCCGCGCGTTCAGGCGCTCCGCGGATTGCCGTATGGCGGCGTGGATGCATGTGAGTGCCGCGTCGCGAGGCAGACTGTGGTCGGGGAAGACCAGATCCAGATCGACCGACAGCCGTGGCATGTCCCGAATGAACAGATTGATCGCGGTGCCGCCTTTGAGCGCGAACGTGCCGTCTGCAAGGACGAAGGGCGCGATCTGGATCAGCAGGCGGGCGGTGTCGAGGTACGTCTGGTTCATGGCTTGAGCACCAAAAGCCCATTGGCCGAACGGGATACCCAGGCCCTCGCGCTGCCGGTGGGCAGTTGCGCGCGGTCCAGCTTCGCCGCCCAGGGCAGTGAGAGTTCGCGTCCCAGTTGCAGGCACAGGCGCACGGTCTTGACGCTGGTGCAGTGTTGCAGCAGTTCGCGCAGCACGTCGGCGCGCATGCTGTACGCACTCTCCGCCAGTTCACGCGCTTCTTGCAGTGGCTGTCGCACGCCGACCTCGCTGAGTACTTCCAGCAACCCGCGTTCGGGGGCCGAAACCCGCGGCGCGCCGCTGCGCTTCTGGAGTGGCCCGGCATGCAACGGGGCGCTCGGCGCTTCGTCGAACAGGCGCTTGCGGTGGTATTCGGCCGGGAAGCGTTCGGTGAACCAGTCGGGCAGTTTGGCCGCCGTCCAGCCGTAGAGCTCCAGGACAGGTTGCTGTCGCACGAAGTGCCGTACCCCATACCAGTCGAGCGATGACTTGCCGCCGACATGCAGCCCATCGACGGCTCGTTCCAGCAAGAGCAGGCAGGGGTGCAGTTGCAGCACTTCGTTCGGGCGGCAGTACACGCCGCGCGCCAGGCGAGTGAGCCAGCCGGCGCGCGCGTAGTGGACGGCGAGGTCGGCGGAGATACCCCGCGTGGCCAGGTCCTCTGACGTCAACGGGGTTCCCGGTATCCAATGGGTGTACAGGTGATTTAGTTTGGTTCTCTCTATCGTAGCCATGCTACGATTTCTAGCACTAATTCAAGTAAATGGCAACATTGGCTTGAACGATTGAATCGTAGCCGGGCTACGGCAATACGAGCAGATCGAGCAACTTGCCGCGCGTGCAAGCTGCGTGTTCGGGCTTGGCCCCGCTTCTTGCCAAGGGCCATCGGCGCTCCGGGCGGACCCGGGGCGCATCACAGCACGCGCCGTCCCTCGCGCCAGACGCCGCGGACCACCGCCTGCCGATTGCCGTCGGGCAGCTCGGCCATATGCACCTGCACCAGGTCCGCGCGCAGGCCCGGGGTCAGTTCGCCGCGGTCCGGCATGCCGGCGGCGCGGGCCGGGTTGCAGGTGACGGTGGCGACGGCCTGGTGCAGGGCCAGGACCTGGTCCTGCACCAGCTGCATCACGGCGCTCAGCAGGCTGCCGGGAACGTAGTCCGACGAGAGGATGTCCAGCAGGCCCGCGCGCGCCAGTTCGGCGGCCGCCACATTGCCCGAGTGCGACCCGCCGCGCACCACGTTCGGACCGCCCATCACGGTGAGCAGGCCGCGCTCGTGCGCGGCGCGGGCGGCCGCCAGGGTGGTCGGAAATTCCGACAACGCGGCGCCCTCCGCGTGCGCCTGCGCCACGTGCGCGGCGGTGGTGTCGTCGTGGCTCGCGAGCGCGATGCCGTGGGTTCGGCAGTAGTCCACGAAGTACGCGCGGTGCGGCTGCGCGTACTGCGCCTGCAGCGTGGCGGAATGCGCCACCTGGCGCTCGAATTTTTCGTGGCTCCAGCCTTTCTTGCCGGTGTAGTAGATGCGCGCCTGCGCCAGGTTCTCCCACTGGCGCTGGCCCGGCGTGTGGTCCATGAGCGAGATCAGCGACAGGCGCGGGTGCCCGTGGAACGGCGCGAACAGGTCGACGGTGTTGGGCGCCGGCAGTTCGCAGCGCACGTGCAGGTGGTGCTCGGCGCGCAGCAGATCGCGCGCGCCGGCGGTGTCCATGGCCTCGAGCACCCGGTCCCAGGGGGCGCCGCGCAGGCTGTCCGTGTCCGCCTCGCCGACGCCGAGCGCGTCGAACACGGTGGTGATTCCTGCGGCGGCGATCTCGGCGTCGTGCCCGAGCAGCGCGGGCATCTCGGCCCAGTGCACCTTGGGCCGGGGCATGAGGTGGCGCTCGAAGTTGTCGGTGTGCAGTTCCACCAGACCGGGCAGGAGGTAGTCGCCGTCCAGGTCCATTCCCCCCGGAGCGCCGGTGGCGCCGCAATCGAGCGCGGCGATGCGCCCGCCAGCGGTGCGCAGGCAGCCCAGCAGCACCTCGCCCGGGAGCACCAGGCGCGCGTTTCTGAAGAGCGTCGCGGTCATCGCGCGGGCCCGCGGAAGTCGCCCACGTTCACGCGCCGGGTGGCGACCGCAGCGCCCACGTGCGCGTCGTGGAAGATGCCGACCAGCGCTGCGCCGCGCGCCACGGCTTCGCGGATGAGCGCGATCACGGTCTCGGTGTTGGCCGCGTCCAGCGACGCCGTGGGCTCGTCGAGCAGCAGCAGTGGCCGGGGCCGGATCATGTTGCGCGCGATGTTCACGCGCTGCTGTTCCCCGCCCGAGAAGGTCGCCGGCGGCAGCTGCCACAGGCGTTCGGGGATGCGCAGCCGGCTCAGCCAGGCACGTGCCTGCGCGCGCGCGGCGGCCTGCGCTTGCGCGTCGCCGGCGGTTTCTTCGGTCAGCGGCTCGGCCACCACGTCGAGCGCCGGCACCCGTGGTATCACGCGCAGGAACTGGCTGACGTAGCCGATGCTGTCGCGCCGCAACTGCACCAGTGTCCGCGGCGCGGCCTGCGTCACGTCGATCGGCGTGCCCTGCGCCGAGCGCACCGTGATGCTGCCTTCGCTGGCGCGGTAGTTGGCGTAGATCAGCTTGAGCAGTGTGCTCTTGCCCATTCCCGAGGGGCCGTCGAGCACCACGCATTCGCCGGGCGCAACGCTCAGGTCCACGCCGCAGAGAACGGGCAGCTCGACGCCGTTCTGGTGGTGCAGGGTGAAGCGCTTGGACACCCCTTTCATCTGGAGTATGGGCGCGGTCATGGTTGCAGTACCGAAGAGACGAGGAGCTGGGTGTAGGGGTGTTGCGGGTCGTCGAGCAGTTGGTCGGTGAGTCCCGACTCGACCACGCGGCCGCGCTGCATGACCAGCATGCGCTGCGCCAGCAGGCGCGCGACGGCCAAGTCGTGCGTGACGATGACGGCGGCCAGCTGCATCTGCCGCGTGAGCTGGCGCAGCATGTCCAGCAGGCGCGCCTGCACCGAAACGTCCAGGCCGGAGGTGGGCTCGTCCATGAACACCAGGCGCGGCCGCGTCACCAGATTGCGCGCGATCTGCAGGCGCTGGCGCATTCCGCCCGAGAAGCTGCGCGGCGTGTCGTCAACGCGCGCGGCGTCGATCTCCACCCGCTGTAGCCATTCCATGGCCGTGGCCCGCAGCCGGCCGTAGTGGCGCTCGCCCAATCCCATCAGCCGTTCGCCCACGTTCGCGCCCGCGGAGACGTCCATGCGCAGGCCGTCTGCCGGGTTCTGGTGCACGAAGCCCCAGTCGGTGCGGGCCAGCAGGCGCCGCTGCGCTTCGCTCATGGCAAAGACATCCTGCAGCGCGCCGGCGCGCAGGCGAAACTGCACCGTTCCCGCGTCGGGCACGCTGCGCGCAGCGATCGCGTCGAGCAGCGTGGACTTGCCCGAGCCGGACTCGCCGACCACGGCGAGCACCTCGCCGGGCCACAGGTCGAAGGACGCGTCCTGCAACGCCACGCGCTCGCCGTAGCGCTTGGCCAGATTGCGCACGCTCAGCAGCGGCGCCTGTGCGTCGGAAGCGTTTGTCGGGGGGGTCATCGCGGGATGTCCATGACGAAGCTGACGCCGTGCCGCACAAGGCCCAGCGATTCATAAAAGGCGTGCGCGCCGGTGCGCCTGGCGTTGGACGAGAGCGCCAGCTTATAGCAGCCGGCCTCGCGGGCGCACTCCATGGCGTGCGCCATCATCTGGCGGCCTATGCCCTGGCCCTGCCGGTGGGCGGCGACGACCACGTCTTCGACGATCGCCGACGGCGCGCCCCGGTGTGCGAGGTTGTGCATGATCAGCAGCGCGTAGCTGCCCACCACGGCCGCCGTGGCGTCGCAGGCCACCCACAGCCGGTAGCTGGGGTAGCGCGCGAACTGCGCCCAGATGGCCTGCGCCTGCTGCGGGCTGAGCAGGTCCTGCGGGTCGCTTTCGATTTCCGCGTACAGCACCAGCACGGCTTCCAGGTCGGCCTGCGTGGCCTCGCGCAGGGTGACGCTCATGGCGCGTCCTTTCCGGCGTGTCCGCTGCCGGCCGGGGGCTCCTGGCGGTCCCGGCAGTAGTCGGAATCCGAGCACATATGCACGCGCGTTCCCTGGTCGTCAGTGATCACCTCGTCCAGAAAGCTGTCGCTGGCGCCGCACAGCGCGCAGACGGCGTCCCAGCGCTGGACTTCGAAGGGGTGGTCCTCGAAGCCCAGGCTCTGCACTGCCGTGTAGGGCGGAACGGCGTAGATGCGCTTCTCGCGGCCCGCGCCGAAGAGCTGCAAAGCGGGGTTCATATGCATTTTCGGGTTGTCGAACTTCGGTATCGGTGACGGCGCCATCACGTAGCGGCCATTCACCAGCACCGGGTAGTCGTAGGTGGTGGCGATATGCCCATGGCGCGCGATGTCTTCGTACAGCTTGACGTGCATCAGGCCGTATTCGGCAAGGCCGTGCAGCGTGCGCGTCTCGGTCTCGCGCGGCTCCAGGCGCTGCATGGGTTCGGGCACCGGCACCTGGTAGACGATGACCTGGCCCTCGGCGAGCGGGGTTTCGGGAATGCGGTGGCGTGTCTGGATCAGCGTGGCTGCGCGCGTGCGCGTGGTCGTCTCCACGGCCGTGGTGCGCTCGAAGAAGCGGCGGATGTTCACCGCATTGACGGTATCGTCCGATCCCTGGTCGATGACCTTGAGGCGGTCCTGCGGCCCGATGATCGCCGCCGTGACCTGAATTCCTCCGGTGCCCCAGCCATAGGGCAGCGGCATCTCGCGCGATCCGAAGGGCACCTGGTAGCCCGGAATCGCCACCGCCTTGAGGATCGCGCGGCGGATCATGCGCTTGCTGCGCTCGTCCAGATAGGCGAAGTTGAAATCGCCGCTGACGCGCCGCGCGTCAGCGGGCAGGCCGTCCATGGCCAGGGGCTCGTGGGGGACGTTCATGCCGTGTCTCCCGCGTCGGGTTGCGCCGCGCGCATCCTGCGCACCAGTTCCAGTTCGGCCTGAAAGTCCACGTAGTGCGGCAGTTTCAGGTGTTGCACGAAACCGGATGCCTCCAGGCTGTCGCTGTGCGCGAGAACGAACTCCTGCATTTGCGCGGGCGACTCCACCGGCTCGCCGAGTTCGTCGGCGCGCAGCGCGCGGTCCACCAGGCTCATCGCCAGGGCCTTGCGCTCGCTGTGGCCGAACGCCAGGCCATAGCCGCGCGTGAACTGCGGCGGCGCGCTCTTGCTGCCCGCGAACTGGTTCACCATCTCGCATTCGGTGACCTCGACGTCGCCGATCGAGAGCGCAAAACCCAGTTCCTCGGGCTCGATCTCCAGCGCCACCATTCCCAGGCGCAACTCGCCCACGAACGGATGCGAGTGCGCGTACCCGCGCTGGGTGGAATACGCCATGGCGAGCAAAAAGCCCTCGTCGCCGCGCGCCAGATTCTGCAGGCGCGCCGCGCGCGGCGCGGGAAAGCGCAGCGGCTCGCGCGTCAGATCCGGCGGCGCGGGGTCGCCCGGGGGCAGAGGCCGGGTTTCGATCAGGCCCTCCCGGTTCAGCAGATCCACCACGCGCGGCACGGGCGTTGCGGCCTCGGACAAGCTGCTCGCGCGGTCCGGCGCTGGCGCCGGCGTCTCGCCCTGCGCCAGCAGCGTGAAGTCCAGCAGGCGCTGCGTGTAGTCGTAGGTCGGGCCCAGCACCTGGCCGCCGGGCAAATCCTTGAAGGTCGCCGAAACGCGGCGCTCCAGCGCCATGCGCGTGGTGTCGATCGGGCGGGTAGTGCCCAGGCGCGGCAGCGTCGCGCGGTAGGCGCGCAGCAGGAAGATGGCTTCGGCCAGATCACCCGCAGCCTGCTTGATCGCCAGCGCCGCGAGTTCGGGGTCGTACACCGAGCCCTCGGTCATCACGCGGTCCACGGCCAGCTTGAGCTGCGCGCGGATCTGCTGCACCGACAGCTCCGGCAGCGCGGCGTCGCCCCGGCGCTGCGCTGCGAGCAGCCGGTAGCTGTTGATGATGGCGGTCTCTCCGCCCTTGACGGCAACGTACATGGGTCTCAGGCCTCCCGGGTTGGTGCTGCGCGGGCGATGCGCGCCGTGCGCGGCAGGCCGGCAATGTGCGCGGGCGCGCCCAGCAGCAGGTCGATCCCGCGCGGGAACGCGGCGTGGTTCGCCTCCCACTGGGGCAGGAAATCGTCGGGCAGGCCATCGACGCGCAGCGTCGTCGTGTCCCGGATTCCCGGGCCGCTCAGCCGCCATGCGTCGGGGCCGCCGAGCGCCACGTCGAGCACGCAGGTCGCGGATTGGTCCGGGAAGCTGTCGCTGCCCTGCGCCAGGCTTTGCAGCGCGGGCATGGCGTCGCCCCGCGCCACCCAGGCAAAGCGCGCCAAACCGGGTTCTGTGACCAGCGTGCAACCGGTATGAAACCGCAGCCATGGGCCCGCGTCGCTGGCCGCCAGGCGCGTGGACAACCACAGCGTGCAGTCGCCGTCGAGCAGCGCGAGCAGCACCGCCGCGGAAGCGCCGTGGCCCGCAGCGGGCGTTTGCGCGCCGTGCGCGACGGCCACGCTGCGCCCGGGGTGCGAGAGCGCCTGCAGCACTGCGCGGAAAACGGCCTGGCTGCCCAGCGCCGGGTCCGCGAAGCCGGCGCCCAATGTGGACAGGGTGGACGCGCTCATTGTTGTGCGTCCTGCGCGTCTTGCGCGGAGTCTGCCCCGCCCTCGCGCGCCACGGTGAAGAAGTCCACCTTGGTGCTCGCCGCCCGCGCCTGCCGCGCGGCCTGCGCGCGGCGCAGATGGCAGCGGATGGGCTCGAGCAGGCGGGCGTCGAGCGCCGGCTGCTGCGCCGGGTCTTGCAACAGCGCGTCCGCCAGCGCTGCCAGTTGCGCGTGCCGGTGCGAGCGGCCCAGCACATAGGCCACGCCGACCGCTGCATCGGCCGCGTCCACCGCGTCCGCGCCCACCCCCACACGCAGCGCGCAGCGGGTCACGCTGACCTCGCCCAGGTGAAAGCGCTCGCCCGTTCCGCCGACGCGGCCCTGGACCATCATCAGTCCGGTCTCGGGAGCGCGCAGCCAGCGCGCGGGGCCTGCGGCATGTTCGTGCAGCGCGGATTCGAGCAGCCCCAGCGGGGCCCGGGCAAGCAACGCCATCCAGTTCGCACGGCCCACGGGCTTGCCGGGGCTGTCAAAGGCTTGAAACATGCAGGTGATACTCTGAAAGTTGTATAGACAAATCAGCCGAACCGCGCCAGCTTAGAACACGCACATGTAGGTTTCATGACAGCCAGCATCGCCACCCTTTCCCCCGTTTCTCCCCCTTGCGCGCGGCGCCCGGCGCGCGCCAGCTTCTGGACGCGCATCACCGCCGAGCTGACCGACGCCATCGGCCGCGGCGTCTATCCGCCCGGCCAGCGCCTGCCATCGGAACACGCGCTCGCGGAGCAATTCGGCGTGAACCGCCACACCATCCGCCGCTGCCTGGCGAACCTGTGCAGCCAGGGTCTGGTGCGCATCACGCAGGGCAGCGGCACCTACGTCGAAGACTTTGCGGTGGACCTGGCGCTGGGCAAGCGCATGCGCCATCAGCAGGGCCTGGCGCAGTCCGGCTTGCGCGGCAGCCTGGTGCTGCTGCACGCGCAGACGGTGCGCGCCAGCGCGGCGCTGGCCCGGGCCCTGCAGGTGCCCGCGCGCAGTCCGCTGCTGGCGCTGCGCGTCATGGGCGAGGCCGAGGGGCGGCCGCTGCATCTGAGCGAGCGCTGGTTTCCGCTGCCGCGCTTCGAAGGGCTGGCCGCGGTGGTGCGCGAAACCGGCTCCATCACCGCCGGGTTTCGCGCGCACGGCGTGAGCGACTACACGCGCCGCGAAAGCCGCATCACCGCCGAACTGCCCGACGCCGCACTCGCCGCCGGTCTGCGCCAACCCGCCACCCGCCCGGTGCTCCTGGTCGAGAGCCTGAACGTCGATCTGGAAGGCCGCCCCATCGAATGGGCGCGCGCCTGGTTTGCCGGCGATCGCGTGAAACTGAACATCCAGCACGGGGAACACGATGAGCGCACTGCCTGAGGCATCCGCCACGGCGCACCGCTACGCGGTGTATTTCGCCCCCCGGCCCGGCAGCCCGGGCTGGCTTGCCGGCAGCCGCTGGCTCGGCCGCTGCGCCGCCACGCGGCAGGCCATGCCGCAACCGGAAATCGACGGCGTGGCGGCGGCGGACCTGCACCGGCTCACCGCCGCACCGCGCCGCTACGGCTGGCACGCCACGCTCAAGGCGCCGTTCGCGCTGGCGCCGGGAATCGACCGGGCCGCGCTGCACCAGGCCGTGCAGGCGCTGGCGCGCAGCCTGCGGTCCTTTGATCTGCCGCCGCTGGAGGTGGCGCGCATGGACGACTTTCTGGCGCTGCTGCCAACGCCTGCACCGCCCGCGAACGCCGCCATCGACGCGCTCGCTGCGGCCTGCGTCACGCAACTGCAGCCGCTGGCCGCGCCGTTGTCCGACGCGGATCTGGCGCGCCGGCGCCGCGCCGCGCTCACGCCCCGGCAGGACGAACTGCTGCAGCGCTGGGGCTATCCCTTCGTGCTCGGGGAATTCCGCTTCCACCTGTCGCTCACCGGCAGCTTGCGGCAGGCGGACCGCCAGACCCAGGCCCTGCTGCAGGACGCCGCGCGGGCGCTCTTCGGCAAGCTGCCCGCGCAGCCGTTCGACGGCCTGGCGCTCTTCGCCGAACCCGCGCCGGGCGCGGACTTCGTGCTACTCGATTGGCTGGAGTTGGGCGCATGACGGCGCGGCTGGTCTACTTCATGGGCCCTTCGGGCGCGGGCAAGGACAGCCTGCTCGACTGGCTGCGCGCGCATCTGCCCGCAGCGCGCGCACTGCATTGGGCGCGGCGCACCATCAGCCGCGTGGCGACGCCCGGCGCCGAGGCGCACGAAAGCGTCTCGCCCGAAGCCTTCGCGGCCCTGCTCCGCGCGCAGGCGTTCGCGCTGCACTGGCAGGCCAACGGACTGGGCTACGGCGTGCGGCACGCACAGCTGGACCCGTTGGCCGCCGGCCAATGGGTGCTGCTCAACGGTTCGCGCGCGCACCTGCCCGCTGCGCTGGTGCGCTTTCCGCACCTGCTGGCGGTGCACATCAGCGCCAGCCCGGAGCGGCTGCGCGAGCGCCTGCTGGCGCGCGGCCGCGAGACGCCCGACGCGGTCGAAGACCGGGTGCAGCGGGCGCTGCAATTCAGGCCGCCCGCGGGCAGCGCCAGCATCGAACTGCACAACGACGGCAGCCTGGACGACGTGGGCCAGCGGCTGCTGAGCGCGCTCAGGCAGCACCCCGGCTGGCCCGGATAGCGCACCGGCAGGTAAACCGGCTGCGCGGCAGGCCCGGCGCGGCACGATACACTTTGCACCTGCTGACTGAAACCCGGATCCCGAGCGCCCCTTGCCCCACCCCATTCATGGTCCCTACCACGCCGGCCCAGGCCCGCACCTGCTTTGACCTGAAAAGCGCCTCTCTGCCCGTGGTGGCCGTGGTGCTCAAGACCACCGACTTCGCGCTGCTTGCAGCCGATCTGGCCGGGCGCGTCGCCGACGCCCCGGGGTTTTTCGACAATGACCCGGTGCTGATCGACCTGGCCCCGGTGCGGGATTCCCGGGAACCCATCGATTTCGCTGCCATCATGGCCCTGCTGCGCAGCCACGGGACCCTGCCGGTGGCGGTGCGCGGCGGCAATCCCGCGCAGTTGGAGGCCGCGCGCGCCGCAGGCCTGGGCGCCGTACCCGAGGCGCCGCCCGCGCGCGCCGAAGCGCCCGCGGCCATGCCCGAGTTACCCGCGTCCGACCCCGGCACCATGGTGCTCGACAAGCCGCTGCGCTCGGGCCAGCAGGTGTACGCGCGCGGCGCCGACCTCGTCGTGCTGGCCATGGTCAGTTTTGGCGCCGAAGTCATTGCCGACGGCAACATCCACGTGTACGCCCCGCTGCGCGGTCGCGCCCTCGCCGGCGCGCGCGGCAACACCGGGGCGCGCATCTTCTCCACCTGCATGGAGCCGCAGCTCGTGTCCATCGCCGGCATCTACCGCACATCCGAGACCGCGCTGCCCGCGAATGTCGCGGGTCGGGCGGCCCAGGTGCGGCTCGAGGGCGAGAAGATCATCGTCGAGCCCCTGGCCTGAGCCCCCGTTCGCCCCGTTCACCGCAACGCAATCCAAACCACAGAGAACCAGCAACAAATGGCCAAAATCGTCGTCGTGACCTCCGGCAAGGGGGGCGTGGGCAAGACCACCACCAGTGCCAGCTTTGCCACCGGCCTCGCCCTGCGCGGCCACAAGACCGCGGTGATCGACTTCGACGTTGGCCTGCGCAACCTCGACCTGATCATGGGCTGCGAACGCCGCGTGGTGTATGACTTCATCAACGTGATCCATGGCGAGGCCAACCTGAACCAGTCGCTGATCAAGGACAAGCAGTGCGACAAGCTGTTCGTGCTGGCCGCCAGCCAGACCCGCGACAAGGACGCGCTCACGCAGGACGGCGTCGGGAAGGTGCTCCAGGATCTGGCCGCGATGGACTTTGAATACATCGTCTGCGATTCGCCCGCCGGAATCGAAAGCGGCGCCCTCATGGCCATGCATTTCGCCGACGAGGCGCTGCTGGTCACGAACCCCGAAGTCTCCTCGGTGCGCGACTCGGACCGCATCCTGGGAATGCTCGGCAGCAAGACCCGGCGCGCGATCGACGGCGCCGATCCGGTCAAGGAGCACCTGCTGATCACGCGCTACAACCCCAGCCGCGTCGCTGACGGACAGATGCTGAGCCTGCAAGATATCCAGGACATTCTGCGCATCAAACTCATCGGCGTGATTCCCGAGTCCCCGGTGGTGCTGCAGTCGTCCAACCAGGGAAGCCCCGCGATTCATGCGCAGGGAACGGACGTGTCCGAGGCCTACAAGGACGTGATCGACCGCTTCCTGGGCGCCACCGACAAGCCCATGCGCTTCGTCGATGCCGAAAAATCCGGTCTCTTCAAACGCCTGTTCGGAGGCAGGTGAGCCATGGGTCGCCTGCTTTCCTTCCTGCTCGGCGAAAAGAAGAAGACCGCTTCTGTCGCCAAAGAGCGTCTGCAATTCATCCTGGCGCACGAGCGCAACGGCCGCAACGGCCCCGAACCCGACTACCTGCCCGCGCTACAGCGCGAACTGGTGGCCGTGATATCCAAGTACGTGAAGATCAACCCGGATGACCTGAAGGTGCATGTGGAGCGCCAGGACAACCTGGAGGTGCTCGAAGTCAAGATCGAACTGCCGGACGCGGTGCTGCGTTGAGGTTTCTTGGTGCAGGGGGGGATTTGGTCCTGCCTTGCCGAGCGGTGCCAGGGGCTGTGGGGTGTTGCCGAGACCGGCGGCCGATGGGGCTCAGAAAAGACGAAGGCCCCGCATGCGGGGCCTTCCATTTGGTGCATCTTTCTGCTTGTTAGCGTCCAGAGCGCATATCCCAGTGAGATATTCGGTTGCAAGTGTAGCACAATCTGCCGCCGTGGCTCAATATATATCAAGGGGTGCAAATGGACGAGGCAAGTGTTTATCGCTTGGCGTTGGATCTGGGGTCAAGTTCGCTGGGGTGGGCTGTTTTGCGGTTGAATGGGTCTGGGGAGCCTACGGCCATCATCAAGTCTGGTTCCCGCATCTTCAGCGACGGCCGCAATCCCAAGGATGGCTCCTCGCTGGCGGTTACCCGCCGTGCTGCCCGTATCATGCGCCGCCGCCGGGACCGCTTGCTCAAGCGCAAGGAGCGCATGCACGATCAACTGGAGCGCCATGGCTTTTTTCCTGCCGATGTGGCTGGGCGCAAGGCACTGGAGCGGCTCAACCCCTACCAGCTGCGCGCCAAGGGCTTGCATCAGGCCCTGACCCCGGGCGAATTTGCCCGGGCACTGTTCCACATCAACCAGCGCCGGGGGTTTAAAAGCAACCGCAAGACCGACCGCAAGGACAACGAAAGCGGTGCGCTCAAGCAGGCCATAAGCGAATTGCGTACGCAGATCCGCGACAGCGGCTGCGCCACGGTGGGCGAATGGTTCTGGAAGGAGCGCATGCAGCAAAAGCCCGAGGGCGTGCGTGGCCAGGGGGTGCGGGCGCGCTACCGTGAAACGCCGGACACCACCAAGAAGCGCTACGACCTGTATGTGGACCGCGCCATGATCGAGCAGGAGTTTGATGCGCTGTGGGCCGCGCAGGCGGCGTTGCAGCCGGGCCTGTTCACCGACGCGGCCTGTGAGGAATTGAGATACACGCTGCTGTTCCAGCGCAAGCTGCGCCCCGTCAAACCCGGCCGCTGCACGCTGCTGCCTGAAGAAGAGCGCGCCCCGCTGGCCTTGCCCAGTACGCAGCGCTTTCGCATCTTGCAAGAGGTCAACCACCTGCGGCTCCTGGACGAAGCACTGCGCGAAGTGCCGCTGACCCTGGCGCAGCGTGATGCGCTGGTCGCTGCGTTGGAGAGCCGGAGCAAGCTGGGCTTTGCGCCAATGCGCACGCTGCTCAAGCTCCCGGGAACGGTGAAGTTCAATCTGGAAGACGAAAAGCGCACCGAACTCAAAGGCAACGCCACCAGCGCCATCTTGGCGCGCAAGGATTTGTTTGGCCCGGCCTGGGCGGGGTTTGACGCAGCGCTGCAAGACGAGATCGTTTGGCAGCTTGTCAGCGAGGAGGGTGAGGGGCGCTTGATTGCCTGGCTGCAACAGCACACGGGAGTTGATGAGGCGCGCGCCGGGGCCATTGCCGACACCAGCGGCCTGCCCGAGGGCTACGGCAGCCTGAGCCGCAAGGCGCTGGCGCGCATCGTGCCCGCGTTGCAGCGCGAGGTCTGTAGCTACGACAAGGCCGTGCAGGCGGCCGGTTTTGCACACCACAGCGACCTGGGCTTTGACTTTGAGCATTCCGTGGATGAGGTGCAGCAGGTCGGCGAACGCATCATTGAATCGACGGGCGAGGTCAGGCCGTTGTTTGCCTTCAAGCAACTGCCGTACTACGGCAAGGCCCTGCAGCGCCATGTGGCCTTTGGCAGCGGCATGCCCGAGGACCCCGAGGAAAAGCGTTACGGAAAAATCGCCAACCCCACGGTACATATCGGGCTGAACCAGGTACGCACGGTGGTCAATGCGCTGATCCGCCGCTATGGCCGCCCCACCGAAGTGGTGGTGGAACTGGCGCGCGACCTGAAGCAAAGTCGCGAGCAGAAGCAGAAGACACAGAGCAAGCAGGCCGAAAACCAGCGGTGCAACACACGCATTCGGGAGCGCATTGCAGAAACCCTGGGCATCAGCCCCGAGCGTGTGCGCAGCAGCGATATCCAGAAATGGATCTTGTGGGAGGAACTGAGCTCTGACGTGATCGACCGCCGCTGCCCCTACAGCGGCGAACAGATCAGCACCACCATGCTGCTGAGCCCGAAGGTGGAGATCGAGCATATCCTGCCGTTTTCGCAAACGCTGGACGACAGCCTGAACAACCGCACCGTGGCCCTGCGCGAGGCCAACCGCATCAAGCGCAACCGCACGCCCTGGGATGCGCGGGCTGACTTTGAGGCCCGGGGGTGGAGCTACGAGGGCATCTTGCACCGCGCCGAGCGCATGCCGCTGCGCAAGCGCTATCGCTTTGCGTCCGATGGCTACCAGCGTTGGCTGGGGGAGGACAAGGACTTTCTGGCGCGTGCGCTCAATGACACACGCTACCTCTCGCGGGTGGCCGCGAACTACCTGCGGCTGGTGTGCCCGAAACCGCAAGGGGTGCGGGTGATTCCGGGGCAGATGACGGCCATGCTGCGTGCCAAGTTCGGGCTCAACGACGTGCTGGGCCTGAACGGAGAAAAGAACCGCAACGACCACCGCCACCATGCGGTCGACGCCTGCGTGATCGGTGTTACCGACCAGGGCCTGATGCAGGACTTTGCCGAAGCCAGCGCGCAAGCCCGTAAAGACGGCCTGACCCGGCTGGTGCAAGACATGCCCCTGCCCTGGCCCAGTTACCGCGACCATGTGGAGCGTGCCGTGCGCCATATCTGGGTAAGCCACAAACCAGACCATGGTTTTGAGGGCGCGATGATGGAAGAGACCGCCTACGGCATTCGCAAGGACGGCAGCATCAAGCAGCGGCGCAAAGTCGATGGCAGCGCAGGCCGCGAGGTCGCCAACCTGATCCGCATTGAAGAACCCGACCAGCCTGGGCGCCACGGTGTGGATTCCCAAGGCCAGCCCCTGCCGTACAAGGGCTATATGAGCGGCAGCAACTACTGCATCGAGATCACGGCGAACGACCAGGGCAAGTGGGAGGGGGACGTGATCTCGACATTTGAGGCCTACCGCATCGTGTGGGCATCCGGCTGGGGGCGGTTGCGCCATTGCGCCCATGGTCAGAACGGAAGGCCGTTGATGATGCGATTGATGATCGGGGACGCCGTTCGGTTGGCATTGGATGGAAGCGAAAAAACGATGCGTGTGGTCAAGATTTCTGCCAACGGGCAGGTGTTTCTTGTCGCGCCGAACGAAGCCAATGTGGACGCAAGGAACCGCGACAAGGCAGATCCCTTTGCTTATGTTTCCAAGAAGGCCGGATCATTTCAGTCTGCCAAAGCCCGCCAAGTCAGCATCTCTCCCATCGGCGAACTGCGCGATCCGGGCTTCAAAGGCTGACGGTCATGATTGGCCGCATCGTCGAAATCGCAGACGACCGACGGCACCTCTTTGTCCATCGTGGCTTTATGGTGGTCAAAGATACGGAGGGTGAGCGCAAGGAACTGGGCCAAGTACCGTTGGACGATATCGCGGCCGTGGTCGCCAACGCACATGGCCTTACGTACACGAACAACCTGCTCGTGGCCCTGGCCGAACGCGGTACCCCCTTTGTGCTCTGCGGCCCCAACCATAACGCCATGGGCATGCTGCTATCACTCGATGGCCACCACGTGCAGGCCAAGCGCATAGAGGCGCAGATTGCAGCCAGCCTGCCCATGCACAAGCGCCTGTGGGCGGCAGTGGTCAAGTCCAAGTTGGAGCAACAAGCTGCAACCCTGGCAGCCGTAGCTGCACCCACGGCACCATTGCAGGCCCTGGTGGCCAAAGTCAGAAGTGGCGACCCGGACAATGTGGAGGGGCAGGGCGCGCGCCGTTACTGGGGCCTGCTGTTTGGTTCGGACTTTCGACGCGACCAAGACGGCGACGGATTGAATGCGCTGCTGAACTACGGCTACACCATCATGCGATCTGCTACCGCCCGCGCGGTGGTGGCTGCGGGCCTGCACCCCAGCATCGGGCTGCACCACAGCAACGACGCCAATGCGATGCGGCTGGTGGACGATTTGGTGGAGCCCTTTCGTCCCATGGTGGATCTGAAGGTATGGCAGTTGCACAAGGCCGGCGAGTCGCATGTCACGCCAGACACCAAGCGTGCCTTGGTGCGCGTGCTGCATGAGGACATGCAGACAGCAGCGGGCGTGACCCCGGTGATGGTGTGCGCGCAACGCCTGGCGACGTCTCTGGCGCAGGTGTACCTCGGCGACCGCCCCAAGCTGGACTTGCCCTTGCCGGGACTGCCACTCGCGCTGGCGGGCGGCTTCGAGCCCGATTGATCACCTTGCCTGCCACACCATGTTGTCCGGGTACCGACTCATGTGGATGGTGGTGATGTTCGACTTGCCGGTGGTAGAGAGAGCCGAACGCAAGGCAGCGACACAGTTTCGCAACACGTTGCTCGACATGGGCTTTGCAATGAGCCAGTTCAGCGTGTACATGCGGTTCTGCACCAGCCAGACCCAGGTGGATACCCTGTGCCGCGCAGTGGAGCACGCACTGCCTTCTGGTGGTAAGGTTCACGTCCTCCAGTTCACCGACAAGCAGTACGAGCGTGCCATCACCTACCGCGGGCGCAGCAAGCAACCCGCGCAAAAAGCACCAGAACAGTTCGATCTTTTCTAGACCATGGCGCGAATTTTTTGCCGTCTGAGAACGAAATTTTCCTTAAAAATCAAGGGGTTAGCGCGGTGGCATTCTAGCTCACTGGGATATGCGCTCTGGCCGGAACAAAATGATCTTGCAGCCGCACAGCGGGAGTATTCTAGCTCACTGGGATATGCGCTCTGGCCGGAACGACATCATGCAACCACCCTCCGATACGTTCATTCTAGCTCACTGGGATATGCGCTCTGGCCGGAACAATCTCTCTTCGCCAGTTCAAACGCAGTCTATTCTAGCTCACTGGGATATGCGCTCTGGCCGGAACTGCTCTCTACGGTTCGTTTGTGCGTCACGTATTCTAGCTCACTGGGATATGCGCTCTGGCCGGAACTTCTCAATGATGGCGATGCGACCCATGGCCATTCTAGCTCACTGGGATATGCGCTCTGGCCGGAACTCGATAAAATAATAGGGCTCGGGACATCGCATTCTAGCTCACTGGGATATGCGCTCTGGCCGGAACACTAGGGCGCTTCAGATTAAGGCGGCGATGATTCTAGCTCACTGGGATATGCGCTCTGGCCGGAACTCGCCAGCGCGGCGAGCGCTAGCAGCGCTTATTCTAGCTCACTGGGATATGCGCTCTGGCCGGAACCAATCCTTCGCGTGCCGCAAAACCCTCCGAGATTCTAGCTCACTGGGATATGCGCTCTGGCCGGAACAGGTTTATCGTGCTGCCGTCGGACGGATCGATTCTAGCTCACTGGGATATGCGCTCTGGCCGGAACTTGAGCGATTCTTCGCTTGAAGAGTGCAAGATTCTAGCTCACTGGGATATGCGCTCTGGCCGGAACAGGATTCATCGCCGCGCAACTCGGCCAACAATTCTAGCTCACTGGGATATGCGCTCTGGCCGGAACCTGGCGACTTCGCGCCCGTTCTTCGGCAAGATTCTAGCTCACTGGGATATGCGCTCTGGCCGGAACAAGGGTTGCCCCCGCCCACACGCTGACGCAATTCTAGCTCACTGGGATATGCGCTCTGGCCGGAACGGCGGGGCAAGTGATAGCGTGTGCTGCGCGATTCTAGCTCACTGGGATATGCGCTCTGGCCGGAACATTACCGGCAGTGCCAGCAGTGCGGCGGCCATTCTAGCTCACTGGGATATGCGCTCTGGCCGAACGGCGGCGGCCTCACGGCGCAGTCGTTGGCGATTCTAGCTCACTGGGATATGCGCTCTGGCCGGAACGCGAAGCCGGCGGTCCCGGCATTTACTCCGATTCTAGCTCACTGGGATATGCGCTCTGGCCGGAACACGCCAGCAGCGCGCCGGCAATGCTGGCCTATTCTAGCTCACTGGGATATGCGCTCTGGCCGGAACGATTTTCTGATCATCAAGATTACAACAAATATTCTAGCTCACTGGGATATGCGCTCTGGCCGGAACCCAAGGACCGCGCTTGACCAGCGGCTGGCCATTCTAGCTCACTGGGATATGCGCTCTGGCCGGAACGCAAACTCGCCGTCCCAGATGTGCGGGTACATTCTAGCTCACTGGGATATGCGCTCTGGCCGGAACGGTCATCAAGCTCTTCGAGATCGATGTTGAATTCTAGCTCACTGGGATATGCGCTCTGGCCGGAACGGTACATGCACAAGCCGGACCCGAAGCCGGATTCTAGCTCACTGGGATATGCGCTCTGGCCGGAACAAGGGGGTGTTTTGTAAGACTCACGTAAGAATTCTAGCTCACTGGGATATGCGCTCTGGCCGGAACTCACACGGTGGACGGACTAGGTGAACACGAATTCTAGCTCACTGGGATATGCGCTCTGGCCGGAACACAACCTTTCTTCCAACAGGGGTGTTTACAATTCTAGCTCACTGGGATATGCGCTCTGGCCGGAACTCCAGTGGGGCGTACATGCTTGATTTTTACATTCTAGCTCACTGGGATATGCGCTCTGGCCGGAACCCATATATTGCGTTAGACATAGATATTCTAATTCTAGCTCACTGGGATATGCGCTCTGGCCGGAACCTGCGGCATTATCTCTTGAACGATTATCTCATTCTAGCTCACTGGGATATGCGCTCTGGCCGGAACGCGCCTGCAGCTCTGTTTACGGGTTGTGCGATTCTAGCTCACTGGGATATGCGCTCTGGCCGGAACAGCCAGCGAGCTCAGCCGCTCGGCCAGCGCATTCTAGCTCACTGGGATATGCGCTCTGGCCGGAACGCGGTAACCCACCTCCTCAGGGCGGGCCCGATTCTAGCTCACTGGGATATGCGCTCTGGCCGGAACCGGCCAGCGGCATTGATCGCAACGAACTCGATTCTAGCTCACTGGGATATGCGCTCTGGCCGGAACTCAGGGGGCGCTGCTGTCACGCCGGGGCTCATTCTAGCTCACTGGGATATGCGCTCTGGCCGGAACAGCATTGAATGGACAGACCACACCTTCAACATTCTAGCTCACTGGGATATGCGCTCTGGCCGGAACTGGGCAATCAGTGGGGTGAAAATGCGCTTCATTCTAGCTCACTGGGATATGCGCTCTGGCCGGAACGTGAGCCGACTCCCCATGACCGAAAATCATATTCTAGCTCACTGGGATATGCGCTCTGGCCGGAACACTCGACGGTCATGCAGGCCATATCCCACGAATTCTAGCTCACTGGGATATGCGCTCTGGCCGGAACAGCGCGATCCGATCATTGAGTTCCAACTCGATTCTAGCTCACTGGGATATGCGCTCTGGCCGGAACAGACCCTGCATTTCTCGGGAGGAAATTTGCATTCTAGCTCACTGGGATATGCGCTCTGGCCGGAACTCTACGTCTTTGCCGCCCCCGCCGACTTTGATTCTAGCTCACTGGGATATGCGCTCTGGCCGGAACTTTCTCGACCTTTGCATGCTCAAGGGCCGCATTCTAGCTCACTGGGATATGCGCTCTGGCCGGAACGCGCAACGCGCTCAACCGCGCCACGATGACATTCTAGCTCACTGGGATATGCGCTCTGGCCGGAACGCGGACATGCCGCGCGCGCAACTGCTCGAATTCTAGCTCACTGGGATATGCGCTCTGGCCGGAACGGTGCCTCCGGGGCGGTGCACCCAGATTTCATTCTAGCTCACTGGGATATGCGCTCTGGCCGGAACGATTTTCGGATCATCAAGATTACAACAAATATTCTAGCTCACTGGGATATGCGCTCTGGCCGGAACAACACCGTCACGCTAGCCACGTCCGTCGTATTCTAGCTCACTGGGATATGCGCTCTGGCCGGAACAGACATCGCGGCATATCTTTCGAGGACAGTATTCTAGCTCACTGGGATATGCGCTCTGGCCGGAACTCGCTTCCGTTCTTCCAATTCTCCATCAATATTCTAGCTCACTGGGATATGCGCTCTGGCCGGAACCCGACAACTGCACGCCCACGCACTCTCCTTATTCTAGCTCACTGGGATATGCGCTCTGGCCGGAACTCGATGTCTTCCTGCAAAAGGAGCCAGATGATTCTAGCTCACTGGGATATGCGCTCTGGCCGGAACTGAGCCAATTGATCCAGGAACGCGGCCAGGATTCTAGCTCACTGGGATATGCGCTCTGGCCGGAACACGAATGGCCCGCCACCGGATTGTTGCTGGATTCTAGCTCACTGGGATATGCGCTCTGGCCGGAACTGCTGCATCCGCCCTCACATCCGCCTCCTCATTCTAGCTCACTGGGATATGCGCTCTGGCCGGAACCAATACGTCCTGCTCGTGAACGGCCAGCCCATTCTAGCTCACTGGGATATGCGCTCTGGCCGGAACTCAGACGGCCCTGGAGCGGATAGCGGCTTCATTCTAGCTCACTGGGATATGCGCTCTGGCCGGAACGCTCTGAATTCTTGCGTCATCTCAAAATTTATTCTAGCTCACTGGGATATGCGCTCTGGCCGGAACGACCCACTGGGGGGACGATGAGTTTTGAGATTCTAGCTCACTGGGATATGCGCTCTGGCCGGAACAAGAACAGGAGGAAGGCGGCAAAGAAAAAGATTCTAGCTCACTGGGATATGCGCTCTGGCCGGAACGTAGCGCCACCGGGAACACCGCCGGGTGGTATTCTAGCTCACTGGGATATGCGCTCTGGCCGGAACGTGATCAGCAACGTCCAGGCGGGCAAATGGATTCTAGCTCACTGGGATATGCGCTCTGGCCGGAACTCTGCATCGACACGGACCCGGTGAACGCCAATTCTAGCTCACTGGGATATGCGCTCTGGCCGGAACGCAAAGCAGGCGCGGATGTCCGGGTGGTCGATTCTAGCTCACTGGGATATGCGCTCTGGCCGGAACTAGTTGAAGTTCAGGTCGCCCAGGTACTCGATTCTAGCTCACTGGGATATGCGCTCTGGCCGGAACACCCGGCGTGACTTCTCGCAGACCTTCACCATTCTAGCTCACTGGGATATGCGCTCTGGCCGGAACGATGGTCCCCCTGATGCTCACGACCGGCTAATTCTAGCTCACTGGGATATGCGCTCTGGCCGGAACTCGCGACCATCGGCGCAGCGATCGACACGGATTCTAGCTCACTGGGATATGCGCTCTGGCCGGAACTGGAAGACCGTCGTGCAGACCGTCGTCCACATTCTAGCTCACTGGGATATGCGCTCTGGCCGGAACCGACGGGTTGATGTGATGACAAGAACGCTCATTCTAGCTCACTGGGATATGCGCTCTGGCCGGAACTCACGAGGACTTCCCAAGCGACGCCTGAGGATTCTAGCTCACTGGGATATGCGCTCTGGCCGGAACCGCGGCGAGCGTCTCCAGCGCGCGCATGGAATTCTAGCTCACTGGGATATGCGCTCTGGCCGGAACTCACCCGTTCGGTGCTCGCCTGCGGCTGCGATTCTAGCTCACTGGGATATGCGCTCTGGCCGGAACATGCGAATGCATCTCCGCGATGTCCTGGCGATTCTAGCTCACTGGGATATGCGCTCTGGCCGGAACGTGACGGCGCGCTGGATGTAAACCTCGGCGATTCTAGCTCACTGGGATATGCGCTCTGGCCGGAACGTGAGCCGCCTCCCCATGACGTTGAGTCATATTCTAGCTCACTGGGATATGCGCTCTGGCCGGAACTATCCGGCTTCGGGTCGGGCTTATGATCGTATTCTAGCTCACTGGGATATGCGCTCTGGCCGGAACTGCTTGAGAGCGCTCTATGTACTTATTGTAATTCTAGCTCACTGGGATATGCGCTCTGGCCGGAACCTGGCCTGCCCTCGTGTGCATGTACATCTTATTCTAGCTCACTGGGATATGCGCTCTGGCCGGAACATAGCAACGCGCCGATAGTTCACCCATTGCATTCTAGCTCACTGGGATATGCGCTCTGGCCGGAACACCTCCCCAAGTTCGAGGACACGCGCTTTCATTCTAGCTCACTGGGATGGCTCCTCGTCGTTTCGTGTGGAAACGTGACTGTTCGGCCTCTCGAACACGAATCGGTGATACTCGCTCCATGCTGACACCCTCCGACACTTCAATGCTGAGTCACGAGGAGAAGGATGTCTGGACACTGCTCGCAAGCATGGGGTTGGCATGCTTGATGCGTTACGGGATGCGTTCAATGGCGCTCCTATGGAGTTTGTCGGTAGCGGCTGAATAGTCACTCCCTGATTTGCCTTCTTCGGGCCCAGGGGCCTGCCACCGGAATTCGTCGAGCAGTTCGACAGTGTGGTGCAGAGCGTACTGCAGGACAAACTCGCTCGGCTGGGTAACGAGGTCACGCCGGCCCCGGCGCGCGAGGTCCGGCAATGGGTCGCAGACGCCAGCCGTCACTGGGGCCAGGTGATCCGCGATTCCGGTTTCAAGCCGCAATAGGTGGGGGCTGCATGGAGCGTCGATTCATCCAAACAGGCTCGCGCTGGGAGGCGCTTGCCGGCTATTCGCGTGCTGTGATCGACGGTGACTGGATCTTCGTATCCGGTACCGTGGGCCAAGACTATGCCAGCGGCATCTTTGCCGCCGGCGCGGCCGCGCAGTGCGAGCGCGCGCTCGACACCATCGAGGCCGCGCTCGCGCAGGCGCAGGCGGGCCTCGCGGACGTGGTCCGCGTGTGCGTCTACGTTCCCGAGCGCGGCGACGTGCCGGCCGTGAGCGAGGTGCTGCGTCGCCGCTTCGGCGACAACCGGCCCTGCAATACCACGGTGTGTTGCCAGTTGGCGGTGCCGCAGGCCCTGGTGGAACTGGAGGTCACTGCGCGGCGGCGCAGTTGAGAACCGGGCGATGCACGCGCGGACTTGTTGCGCTGTATGCAGCAGGCCGCTCCCGGGAGGGTTCCCTCAAGCCTCCTGCAGCAGCCAGTCGTGCAGTTCGCGCACCGAATGGGCGACGAACAGCGGGTTCAGCGCATGGAAGGCGTCGCACGCATGCGCCCCGTAGCTCACGCCCACGCTCGCACAGCCGGCATTGAGCGCCATCTGCAGGTCGTGCGTGGTGTCTCCGATCATGAGCAGGCGCGCGGGTGCGACGTTGAATTCGGCCATCAACTCTTGCAGCATCAGGGGCTGTGGCTTGCCCGCCGTCTGGTCTGCCGTGCGCGAACCATCGAACACGCCGCGCAGGTCCACCGTGCGCAGAACCTCGTCCAGTCCGCGCCGGCTCTTTCCGGTGGCCACGGCGAGCAGGTGGCCGCGCGCGCGCAGTTCCATCAGCAGGGGCTGGACCCCCGCGAAAAGGCTGAGCTCATCGTGCTGCCGGAGGTAGTGAAAGCGGTAGCGCTGGCCCAGTTCGTCGTAGCGGTCGGCCGGCATGTCGGGGGCCGCGTGCGCCATGGCCTGCGCGAACCCCATGCCGATTACGTAGGCCGCATCCCGGTCGCTGGGAACGTTGCCGCCCAGGTCGCGCACCGCCGCCTGGATGCAGCGCGCAATGATCGCCGTGGAATCGAACAGGGTGCCGTCCCAGTCAAAGGCGATGAGGTCGAAACGGCGCGGGCGGGGGCTTGGGGCGGGCATGGGGGTCCGTTCACGCCTTCTCGGGCGGGGATGCGAAATCGGCCAGATCGGGCGGCAGTTCGGCCTGCAAGCTCAGTCGCTCGCCCGACGCCGGGTGCATGAACTGTAATCGCCAGGCGTGCAGAAACATGCGCTTCATCCCCAGCTTTTGCAGCCGCTTGTTGAGCTCGAAATCCCCGTACTTGTCGTCCCCCACGATGGCGTATCCCTGGCTTGCCAGATGTACCCGGATCTGGTGCGTGCGGCCGGTCTCTATCGTCACCTCGAGCAGCGACATCGCAGGCAGCCCCTGCGCCAGGCGTGCGGGCAGGCTGCTGCGCAGCTTCACGCGGGTGATGGCGCGCATGCCGTCCGGGTCCTGCGCGGTGGTGACACGCACGCGGCGCTCGCCGTCGGCTTGCAGGTATTTGTGCAGCGGCAGGTCGATGCGTTTTTTGTCCGCGGGCCAGGTGCCCGGGACCAGCGCCAGATAGGTCTTGCCGGTTGCGCGCTCGCGGAACTGGTCCTGCAACTGAATCAGCGCGGAGCGCTTCTTGGCCACGAGCAAAATTCCCGAGGTCTCCCGGTCCAGCCGGTGCACCAGTTCCAGGAACCGGGAATCCGGTCGCGCCCGGCGCAATTGCTCGATCACGCCAAAGCTCAGGCCGCTGCCGCCATGCACCGCCACGCCTGCGGGTTTGTCGATGGCGATGAGTTGATCGTCTTCCAGCAGCACGGGGAACTCCCGCGCGGGCGCCGGATTCCCGGCGGCTTTCTTGCCGGAGACGCGCACGGGCGGCAGGCGCACCGCGTCGCCGGCCTGCACGCGGGTGTCGGCACGCACACGCCGCATGTTGATGCGCACCTCGCCGCTGCGGATGATGCGGTAGACATGCGTTGTGGGCACGCCTTGCAAGTGGCGTAGCAAGAAGTTGTCCAGTCGCTGGCCGGCAAAGGCGGAATCGACCTCCAGCAGCCGCACCACCGCAGGGCCTGCCGCCGTGGTGTGCTCGGGTGGCGGTTTGCTCCCGGGCCTGGCTTTGGCCCCTATAATGCGTTTCACCTGCGCGTTGCCATGTAAGTGGTTGATTTGTCTGGAGTTTAGTTCACGCGACCCTTGCAGCAGCGCAGGAAGATCGATGCCAACGGGTGTCGTGCACGCAGATTGCAGGCCAGATGCCTGCGGTGGCCTGCACGCCAACCGGCGGGCTGACTGAATTGAAACACTGATATGGAATCCCCCAAGCCGGCAGGCCGCTCCTACCCGGGAGCGGCCTGCCGGCGGATCAAAGCGAGCATGTGGTGGCTGATGGCATGGATTGTGACCTTGTGGCGCAGGCTCTTGCCTGCGGCTGCACGCCCGAATCCGACCCCGACGCCCCCCGACCAAGCGCAGGCGACGGCCCCAAGGGCTGCGAGACTGCGTCCCCCCCACTCGCCCCCATCCACGCGCCCCTGCCCTTGCCTGCCGTGCTGACGCGCGGCAGGACTTCGGTATCCCCGGCAATTCCCTTCCCCTTCGTTTCGATGCGTCGGTCCAGGCATTCATAGCCCTTTCAGGGTTTGGTTGTTCATTGGTTTGGAACCGTGGGCGGCAGGCACAGCGTGGGTACCGCTGTGCCTGCTGTCTGCGCAACACGGAAGGAATCGCATCATGAAGCGGATGCTCATCAACGCCACGCAGCCCGAAGAACGGCGCCTGGCCATCGTCGACGGACAAAAGCTCCTCGACTACGAAATCGAGATCGAGGGGCGTGAACAGCGCAAGGGCAACATCTACAAGGCCGTCGTCACGCGCGTCGAGCCTTCGCTGGAAGCCTGCTTCGTCGATTACGGCGAAGACCGCCACGGCTTTTTGCCGCTCAAGGAAATCTCGCGCAGTTACTTCGCCCCCGGCGTCGCACCGGGCCAGGCGCGCATCAATGAGGTGATCCGGGAAGGCCAGGAACTGCTGGTCCAGGTCGAAAAAGAAGAGCGCGGCAACAAGGGCGCGGCGCTCACCACCCTGCTCTCGCTCGCTGGCCGCTACGTGGTGCTGATGCCGAACAACCCCCGCGGCGGCGGCGTCTCGCGCCGCATCGAGGGCGAGGACCGCGCCGAGCTCAAGGAGGCGATGGACCAGTTGGAATACCCGGGCGGCATGTCCATCATCGCGCGCACTGCCGGAATCGGCCGCACCGCGCCCGAACTGCAATGGGACTTGAACTACCTGCTCAAACTGTGGAACGCCATCGACGGCGCAGCCAAGGGCGGCAAGGGCGCCTTCCTGATCTACCAGGAATCGAGCCTCGTGATCCGGGCGATCCGCGACTACTTCAACCAGGACATCGGTGACATCCTCATCGACACCGACGACATCTACGAGCAGGCGCAGCAGTTCATGGCGCACGTCATGCCCGAGCACGCCACCCGCGTGAAGCGCTACCGCGACGCTGCCGCGCTGTTCAGCCGTTTCCAGATCGAACACCAGATCGAATCGGCCTACGCGCGCACCGTGCAACTGCCCTCGGGCGGCGCCATCGTCATCGACCACACCGAAGCGCTGGTCAGCGTGGACGTGAACTCGGCGCGCGCCATCAAGGGCGGCGACATCGAGGAAACCGCCACGCGCACCAACCTCGAGGCCGCCGATGAAGTCGCGCGCCAGATGCGCCTGCGCGACCTCGGCGGCCTGATCGTCATCGACTTCATCGACATGGAGGAGTCGAAGAACCGCCGCGAAGTGGAAAACCGCCTGCGCGACGCGCTGCGCCAGGACCGCGCCCGCGTGCAACTGGGCACCATCAGCAAATTCGGCCTCATGGAACTGAGCCGCCAGCGCCTCAAGCCCGCGCTCAGCGAAGGCTCGTCCATCCCCTGCCCGCGCTGCGGCGGCTCCGGCCATATTCGCGACACCGAATCGTCGGCGCTGCAAATCCTGCGCATCATTCAGGAGGAATCGATGAAGGACAACACCGCCGCCGTGCACTGCCAGGTGCCCGTGGAAGTGGCCTCCTTCCTGCTCAACGAAAAGCGCACCGAGATCGCCAAGATCGAACTCAAGCAGCGGGTGAACGTGCTCATGGTTCCGAACAAGACGCTGGAGACGCCCAACTACAAGCTCGAACGCCTGAAGCACGACGACCCGCGCCTGGACCATATCGAAGCCAGCTACACGCTCGTCGAAGAAACCGAAGACCCCGGCGTCGTGACACGCCGCTCGCAGGAGCCCACCAACAGGCAAACCCCCGTGATCAAGGGCGTGCTGCCGGACGCACCCGCCCCCGTGTCCGAGCCCCGCCCCGAAGCCGTGGCCCGCCCACAGCGCGGCGTCGAGCCCCCCGCCCCGGTGGCCCCGGCCCCCGCAACGGCGATGCCGCAGGAGCAGGACTTCTTTTCCTGGCTCAAAGGCCTGTTCGGCTTTGGCAGCAGCGCATCGGCCGCGCCCGCAACCGCCGCGCCCGCGCCCACGGCGTCCCCTGAAACGAGCAGCCGCGGCGAGCCCCGCCGCGATGGCCGCCCGGGTGAAAGCCGTGGTCGCCGTGCCGGCCGCGATGGCCGCGACGGCGGTCGGGAAGGCCTGCGCGAGGGCGCTGGCGAGGGCCGTGGCCGCCGTGCTGAGCGCCCGACCGAAGGCCGTTCCCCGCGCGACGCCGAGCGCCGCCCCGAAGGCGAAGTCCGCGAGGGCCGCAATGGCCGCGACGCCGGCCGCGGCCGGCGCGACGCCGAAGCACGCAACTCGGCCGGCGCAGCGGGCGCGGACAACACGGCGGCACAGGCGCGATCGGAAGGCCCGAACGGCAGCCATGGCAGCGCAGACAGTGCACCGCAGCCCCGTGGCGAACGCGGCCCACGCCGCGAGCGTGGCGAGGGCCGTGGTGAGCGCGGCAACCGGGGCGAGCGCGGCGAGCGCATCCCCCATGCCATGGACGCGCAGGAAAGCGCCGCCGCATCCGGCGAACTGGTCGACAAGGCACTGCCGCTCGATCTGAGCCCGGGTGCCAGCGACGTTCAGCCCAATGGCACCGGCCCCGCCAGCGAAGAACCGCAGCGCCGCGAGCGCCGTTCGCGCGACCGCTACGGCCGGGAACGCGGCCCGCGTGAGAACAACCCCAGAAACGCAGCGCCAGCGGTGCTGGAACCCGATCCCGATCCCGCTGCCGCCGCCGACCAGGCCGCGCCCGCGCAGGACACTTCCGCGCGCCGCAGCTACTTCAGCGCCGACGCCGTGGATGCAGCCGCCACACCGGCGACGCTGCCCGCTGTTGCCGCCCCGGCCCCGGTGACCTCCGTGGTCCCCGATGCCCCCGATGCCCCCGATGCCCCCGATGCCCCCGATGCCCCCGATGCCCCCGATGCCCCCGAGGTCGCGCCCCCCGCAGCCATCGTGGCCCCGGTCCTTGTGTCTCCCGCATCGGTGGTCATGGCACCGGCAGCACCCGTTGCCCCCCCCGCCGCACCCATTGCAGCGCCACCCGCTGCCGCGCACAGCCTGCCGCGCGCTCAGGCCTTCGCCCTGCCCATCGATGAACTGCAACAGGTCGCTGCTGCGTCGGGTCTGCAATGGGTGAACTCCGACGCGGAAAAAATCGCCTCCGTGCAGGCCGCGATTGCCGTCGAGCCGCAGTCCATCCATGTGCCGCGCGAGCGCCCTTCGACCGAACTGCCCGAAGAAGGCCCTCTGGTGCTGGTGGAAACCCGCCGCGACCTGTCGGCCATGGCGCTGCCCTTCGAGCAAACGCCACCAGCCTGACGTTCTGACCGGAGGGCTTTCTTCGCAGTCGCCTGAACCGGCCCTTCGTTACTCCACCGGCCCGCCAGAAAGCCCCCGTCCCATGCACATCCTCCGCTTTTCCGATCTCTGCGCCCAGGGCAAGGTCCAGGGCCGGCGCGTGTTTATCCGTGCCGACCTGAACGTCCCGCAGGACGCCGCCGGCCGCATCACCGAAGACACGCGCATTCGCGCGTCGATCCCCTGCATCCGCATGGCGCTCGACGCGGGAGCCGCCGTGATGGTCACGAGCCATCTGGGCCGCCCGACCGAAGGCAGGTTCCGGCCCGAGGATTCGCTGGCGCCGGTTGCGGTCCGGTTGGCCGAACTGCTCGGCCGCGACCTGCCCCTGGTCTCCGACTGGGTCGATGGCGTCACGCTGGCCCCCGGACAGATCGTGCTGCTGGAAAACTGCCGCCTGAACCCGGGGGAAAAGAAGAACCAGGAAGACCTGGCGCGCAAGCTCGCCGCGCTGTGCGACATCTTCGTGAACGACGCCTTTGGCACCGCGCACCGCGCCGAAGGAACGACCTGCGGCATCGCGCAGTTTGCCCCCGTTGCCTGCGCCGGCCCGCTGCTCTGCGCCGAAATCGACGCCCTTACCCGGGCGCTGGCCCAGCCGCAGCGTCCGCTGGTCGCCATCGTCGCCGGCTCCAAGGTATCGACCAAGCTCACCATCCTCAAAAGCCTGGCGCACAAGGTCGACCAGCTCATCGTGGGCGGCGGCATCGCCAACACCTTCATGCTTGCCGCGGGGCTGCCCGTCGGCAAGAGCCTGGTCGAAGCCGACCTGCTCGACGAAGCCCGTGCCGTGATTGCCGCCATGCAGGCCCGCGGCGCCGAGGTGCCGATCCCGACCGACGTGGTCACTGCCAAGTCCTTTGGCGCCGACGCAGCCGCCAGCGTCAAGGCCGCCCGGGAGGTAGCCGACGACGACCTGATCCTCGACATCGGCCCCGCAACCGCGGCCCGTCTGGCCGCACAGCTCAAGTCCGCAGGCACCATCGTCTGGAACGGCCCCGTGGGGGTGTTCGAGTTTCCCGCGTTCGAGAACGGCACCCGCACCATCGCCCAGGCGGTGGCCGAGTCGCAGGCGTTCAGCATCGCCGGCGGCGGCGATACATTGGCGGCGATCGCCCGATACGGAATCGAAAAACAGCTGGGCTACATCTCCACCGGCGGCGGCGCATTCCTGGAAGTGCTCGAGGGCAGAAAGCTCCCGGCCTTCGCGGTCCTCGAGCAGCGCGCGGCTGCCGCTGTGTAGGCCCGCTGTGGCAACCGACAGCGCTCAGAGCACGAAAATCTTCCCCGGATTGAGGATGTTCCTCGGGTCCAGCACCCGCTTGATGGCGCGCATCATGTTCACCGCGCCCGCGCCGGTTTCGTCGGGCAGAAAGCCGATCTTGTGCAGGCCCACGCCATGCTCGCCGCTGCAGGTGCCGCCCAGGCGCAGCGCGCGGGCCACGAGTTTGTGGTTCAACGCTTCGGCGGTGATGCGCTCCTCGGGGATATTCGGGTCGAGCAGGTAGCCGAAGTGGAAGTTGCCGTCGCCCACATGGCCCACGAGGAAGTAGGGAATACCGCTGGCTTCGGCCTCCTGCACCGAGTCGAGCAGGCAGTCGGCCAGGCGGCTGATGGGCACGCAGGTGTCGGTGCTGATGATGCGGCAGCCCGGGCGGCTTTGTACGGCGGCGAAATAGGCGCTGTGCCGCGCGGCCCACAGGCGGCTGCGTTCTTCGGGCGTGCTGGCCCATTCAAAGGACTGTCCGCCGTTTTCGCTGGCGATGTCCTGCACTGTCGCAGCCTGCTCTTGCACGCCCGAAGGTGAGCCGTGGAACTCCATGAGCAGCATGGGTTCTTCGCGCAGATCGAGCTTGCTGTGCGCATTCACCAGGCGCACGCCGTGGCGGTCGATGAGTTCTACGCGCGCGATCGGCACACCGAACTGTATGGTCTCGATGGTGGTGCGCACGGCGGCCTCGATGCTCGGGAACGAGCAGATGGCTGCGCTCACCGCCTCGGGCAATGGGTGCAGGCGCACGGTGATCTCGGTCATGATTCCCAGCGTGCCCTCGCTGCCCACCATCAGGCGCGTGAGGTCGTAGCCCGCGCTGCTCTTTTTGGCGCGCGTTCCCGTGCGGATGACTTCGCCGCTGGCGGTGACCACTTCGAGCGCCAGCACGTTCTCGCGCATGGTGCCGTAGCGCACGGCGTTGGTGCCGCTGGCGCGCGTGGCGCTCATGCCGCCGATGCTGGCGTCGGCGCCGGGGTCGATGGGAAAGAACAGGCCCGTGTCCTTGATGACGTCGTTGAGCTGCTTGCGCGTGATGCCGGGCTGCACGGTCACGCTGAGGTCTTCGGCGTTCACGCTCAGCACCCGGTTCATGCGGTTCAGGTCGATGCTGATGCCGCCCTGCACAGCCAGCAAATGGCCTTCGAGCGACGAGCCCGCGCCGTATGGAATCACGGGCACCGCGTACTGGCTGGCCAACTGCACGGCGTCGGCCACGTCCTGCGTGCTTTCGGCAAACACCACGGCCGAGGGCGGTGGCGCCTGGAACGAGCCTTCGTCGCGGCCATGCTGTTCACGCACCGCCTGCGCCAGGGAGCACTGCGCGCCAAAGCGCGCCTGCAACGCGCCGATGAATGCCTGGGGCACGGCGCGCAAGCGGATCTCGGGCAGCAGGTGGGTCGTGGTGGCGGGGGCGTTCATGGCGGTATCTCCGGGCTGTCTGTCGGCGTCTGTCGGCGGTTCGGCGTCGAGATTGATTATGGGTGGCTCTGGGCAGTCGATGGACGCGGGTCTTTCCCGGTTTTCTACAATGCAGACCAGTTTATCGGGACTTGCATGACTTCCTCCATCCACATCGCCCCTGTCGCCGTCGGGCCGGGCGCCTTCCTCACGTTGCATTACCGCCTGGCCGGCCCGGCAGGGGATGTGATCAATACCTTTGCCGGCAAGCCCGCCACCCTGTCGCTCGGCACGGGGCAGCTGGCTCCTGCCATGGAGCGCTGCCTGCTGGGCCTGACCGAGGGCGCGCACGCCCATTTCGAGCTGGCCGCCGGCGAAGCCTTTGGCGAGCGCAATGCCGGCATGCAGCAGTGGGTGGCGCGCAAGCTGCTCGACGCCATGGGCGAGCCTGGCGCGTGCTACAGCGTGGGCGACGTGCTGCACTTTCCCACGCCCGACGGGCAGGGTAGCTACGCGGGAGTGGTGCTGCAACTGCGCGACGATGGCGCGGTGCTGTTCGACTTCAACCACCCGCTCGCGGGCCGGCCGGTGACGTTTGAAGTGCAACTGATCGGAGTCCTCTGATGCCGACGCCGCAGACCATCTTGCTGGCCGAGCCGCGCGGTTTCTGCGCGGGGGTGGACCGTGCGATCGAAATCGTCGAACGCGCCATCCAGAAGTTCGGTGCGCCCGTCTACGTGCGCCATGAGATCGTGCACAACACTTACGTGGTGAACGATCTCAGGGCCAAGGGCGCGGTCTTCATCGAGGCGCTGTGCGACGTGCCGTCCGGCGCCACCCTGATCTTCAGCGCGCACGGCGTGAGCCAGGCCGTGCGGCGCGAGGCCGAGGGCCGCGGCCTGCACATCTTCGACGCCACCTGCCCGCTGGTGACCAAGGTGCACGTCGAGGTGGCCAAGCTCGCCAAGCAGGGCTACGAGTTCATCATGATCGGCCACAAGGGCCACCCGGAGGTGGAGGGCACCATGGGCCAGCTGGATTGCGGAATCCACTTGGTCGAGGACGTGCACGACGTGGCCCGGGTGCAGCCGGCGCAGACGGACAAGCTGGCCGTGGTCACGCAGACCACGTTGAGCGTGGACGATGCCATCGAAATCGCGGCGGCCGTGCGCGCGCGCTTTCCCGGCGTGCGCGAGCCCAAGCTGCAGGACATCTGCTACGCCACGCAGAACCGGCAGGACGCCGTGAAGCTGCTGAGCCCGCAGGTGGACCTGGTCATCGTGGTCGGCAGCCCCACCAGTTCCAACAGCAACCGCCTGCGCGAGCTCGCCGCCAAGCTCGGCGCCGTGGCGCACATGGTCGATAGCGTCGACGATCTCGATCCGCAATGGTTCGACGGCGTCGCCCGCGTGGGCCTGACCGCCGGGGCCTCGGCCCCGGAAATCCTGGTTCAGGAGGTGATCGGGCGCATCAAGGCGCTGGGCGCCGTGTCGGTGCGCAGCATGGCGGGAATCCAGGAGAGCCTCAAGTTCCCGCTGCCCAAGGGGCTGAAGACGGACGTGGTCACGGACTTGGGTCCGCCGCAGACAGGGTCTGCGGGGTCTTGAGCCGGCGGGCCGGCCGCTACGCGCCGAGTTGGCGCTGGAGGTACTGCGCCATCGTGCGCAGGATGATCCAGCACGAGGTGGCGCCCGCGTCGAGAACGCCGATCGAGCGTGGGCCCAGGCGGGCGGAGCGGCCGATGCGGGCCTGGAGATTCTTCGTGGAATTCTTTCCGGCCTCGGCGGCACGGGCCATGGCCTGCAATGCACCGGCGAAGCCGGCCCCGGATTCCAGGGCCCTGGCGTAGGCGTCGCGCGCCGGCACCAGGGTGTCGATGAGGGATTTGTCGCCGACCTGGGCATTGCCCAGGGTCTGGACGGTGGCGATGGCGCTGGCCAGCGCCTCGCCGAACAAGGCCGCGTCGAGCTGTGCATGGCCCTCCAGCGTGTTCACGAAGCCGAGGAAGAAGCTGCCGTACAGCGGCCCCATGGACCCGCCGATGTCGTCCATCAGCGCCTGCGACAGCTGCTCGAGCGCTGCCGGCAAGGAAGCGGCGCGTTCCGGGCCGATCGCATCCAGCCGTGCGCCGCAGCCGGTAAAGCCCTTGGCCATGTTGATTCCGTGGTCGCCGTCGCCGATCAGGCCATCGATTTCGCTCAGGAAGCCGCGGTTTTCGACGATGGCGGCGATCAGCTCGCGCACCATGCCCCCCGCGCCGTCGAGCGCGACGCAGGGGCCCTGGCATGTGCGCGGCGGCGCCGGCACCGCGCGGCGGGTTTCCGGCAGCGGCGGCTGCACGGCAGGCGCTGCGACCCTGCCCCGGACCGTGTCCGACCAATGCGCCTGCGCGGGGGCGCCGTGCGTGCCGGGCACGGTCATGCCCACCGAGCAGCAGGGCGCTCTCAGGCAGGCCTCGAGTTCGTCGTCGAGCCGCATCAGCGTCAGCGTCACGCCCATCATCTCCAGCGACGTGAACAGATTGCCGACCCGTTGGAAAGCCACCGCGATGCCGCGCTCGTCCAGGCGGCGGGACAGCTCGGCGTAGAGGATGTATAGCTCCATCAGCGGCGTCGCGCCCAGGCCGGAGACCAGGAGCGCCACGCGCTCCCCCCGGACGATGGGCAGGTCGGGCAGGACGGCGTCCAGCATGATTTCGGCCATCCCGGCGGCGCTCGGGGTGCGCTGCACGCCGATGCCGGGTTCCCCGTGGTGGCCGATCCCCAGTTCCATGTTGCCGGGCTCGATCTGGAAGTTGGCCTTGCCGACCGCCGGGATCACGCAGGCCGACAGGCCGATTCCGATGCTGCGGGTGTTGTCGATGGCCTTTTGCGCGGCGCCGACCACCGCGTCGAGGCTGGCGCCCTGCGCGGCCTTGGCGCCGGCGACCTTCCACATCAGGATCTCGCCGGCGACGCCGCGGCGTTTCGCTTCGTCGCCTTTCGGCGCCGACGGCACGTCGTCGTTGGCGACCACGGTTTGCACGCGGATGCCATCGCGGGCGGCCATCTGCACGGCCATTTTCACGTTCATGTTGTCGCCCGCGTAGTTGCCATAGAGGCAGGCCACGCCGGCGCCGCCGTCGGCCGCGCGCATCGCGTCATAAAAGCTCCTGGCCGTGGGCGAGGAGAAGATTTCGCCGACGGCGACCGCGTCGCACAGCCCTTCGCCGACGTAGCCCAGGAAGGCGGGCTCATGGCCCGACCCACCCCCCGTGACGATGCCCACCCGGCCCGGCTGCCGGGCGCCGATGCGCTGCACCACCCGGGCGTTGTCCGCATTCGCGCACAGGGTCTCGGCGTGCGCCGCGAGGAAGCCCCGAAGCATGTCTTCGACCACCAAATCGGGGTCGTTGATTACGCGATTGCCCGTCGTCATGCGAATGTCTCCATCGAAAGGCCGTAGGAAGCGGCCGATTGATAACCATATGTTCTGTATGTGATCATTTTGATCTGGCGGAAACAGGGTGTCAATTGAGGATGGCTGGGAGAAACCCCGTGGTAAATACTGATTTCTACGAAAATTCCTGTGGAAATCAGGAGATTGTGCGGCTTTTCCTTATTTTCCCGGGACCCACGCGCTTGACAAGCGCGTGGGTCCTGAGAATACTGCCTGACCAAATGATCTTTGCATGATCGTTTGTACTATTGAAGAAACACCATGAACATAGCCATTGGTTGCGACGAAGCGGCCTGCGATCTGAAGCGCATCGTCCGGCAGCACCTGCTCGCGCAAGGGCATGAAGTCATCGACTTCGGGACCCATGACAATGCGCCGGTGCTCTATCCGGACATTGCAATCGCCGTGGCGCAGGCGATCGTTCAAGGCCGCCACGAGCGCGGTGTGCTGCTGTGCGGCACCGGCATCGGCATGGCGATTTCGGCCAACAAGGTCCGGGGAATCCGGGCGGCGCAGGCCCACGACACCTATTCGGCCGAGCGCGCACGCCGCAGCAACGACGCGCAGATCGTCACGCTGGGTGCGCGCGTGATCGGCGCGGAACTCGCGAAATCCATCGTCGATCGTTTCCTCGAATCGGCCTTTGACGGCGGCAGGTCGGCGCTGAAGGTCGCTGCGATCAGCGACTACGAGCGCGCGCAGGCGGCGCTGCCGCGCGCACCGGGCGCCTGAGCAAGGCATCTCCGGTGTTCTGGCGCGTTCCCCAGTTACTACCCGATGCCCCGCACAAGAAGCCGGCCTGGACTGCGACTTCCTTCCCCTTTCCCCCTTCGTCGATTCCACTCCCAAGGAGACCTGCCCATGCGATTCCTCAAACTCATTGCCGTTTCTGTGGCCGTGCTTGCCCTCGCCGCGGCCCCGGCCGCAGCGCAGAAAAAGCCCTACAAGATAGGAGCCGCCGTCTACGGCCTCAAGGGCGAGTTCATGCAGCTCTGGGTGAATGCCTTGAAGGAGCACCCCGCAGTCAAGGACGGCAGCGTCAAGCTCACCATCTTTGACGGAAAGTACGATGCGCTGACGCAGAACAACCAGTTCGAGACGATGGTCACGCAGAAATTTGACGGGATTTTGTTCGTGCCGATCGACATCCAGGCCGGTGCGCAGGCGGTGGAAAAGGCCGCCGAAGCAAAGATTCCCGTAGTCGGCTCGAACGCCCGCGTGCTCAGCGACAAGCTCGTCTCCTATGTCGGCTCCGACGACACGGTGGCCGGCGCATTGGAGGCCGAGGCCGTGATCAAAGCCATGGGCGGCAAGGGCAACGTGGTCATCATCGAGGGGCCGATCGGGCAGTCCGCGCAGATCGAGCGGCGCAAGGGCAACCAGGCGGCGCTTGCCAAATACAAGGACGTGAAGGTGCTGGAGATGAGGACGGCGAACTGGTCGCGCGCCGAAGCCCTGTCGCTGATGGAAAACTGGCTCACGGCGCACGCCGGGAAGATCCACGGAGTCATCGGCCAGAACGACGAAATGGCGCTCGGCGCGATCGAGGCGCTCAAGGCCAAGGGGCTGTCGCCGAAGTCGATTCCCGTGGCCGGAATCGACGGCGTGACGGATGCGATCAGGGCCGTGAAGGAAGGCCACATGATGAGCATCCTGCAAGACGCGCAGGGCCAGGCGCAGGGAGGGCTGGACGTGCTCTTGCGCCACATCGTCGGGCCCGGCTACGAGCCACGCGCTGCCCTGTGGAACGACTACGCCAGCGAGGGTCTGAGCTGGGGCGACGGCACGGCCCGGCAGTACAACGTGCCCTGGACGCCGATCACGCTGCAGAATGCGGACGCGCTCCTGGCCAAGCGCAGCAAGTAATAGAGCAACAGCCGCTCAAGTAGTAACAGCAGCAAATTGCCAGCAGGTCATCAAAGGTGCCATCATCGTGGCGGCGGGGCGACTCGATGTCTCGTGCAGCAGGTCTGACCTGCGACACCGTCCCCCGTCGTCCATTCCATTCCCAAGGAGATCTGGCCATGCGATTTCTCAAGCTCATCGCCGTGTCCGCGGCCGTGCTTGCCCTTGCGGCCCCGGCCGCGGCCCAGCAAAAGGTCTACAGGATAGGAGCCGCCGTCTACGGCCTCAAGGGCGAGTTCATGCAACTCTGGGCGAATGCGTTGAAGGAGCACCCCGCAGTCCAGGACGGCAGCGTCAAGATCACCGTATTCGACGGCAAATACGATGCGCAGACGCAGAACAACCAGTTCGACACGATGATCACGCAGAAATTCGACGGGATTTTATTCGTGCCGATCGACAGCCAGGCCGGCGCGCAGGCGGTGGACAAGGCCGTTGCGGCGAAGATTCCCGTGGTCGGCTCGAACGCCCGCGTGAACAGCGAGAAACTCGTTTCCTATGTCGGCTCCGACGACACGGTGGCCGGCGCACTGGAAGCCGAGGTCGTGATCAAGGCCATGGGCGGCAAGGGCAATGTGCTCATCATCGAGGGGCCGATCGGGCAGTCCGCGCAGATCGAGCGGCGCAAGGGCAACCAGACGGTGGTTGCGCGCTACAGGGACGTGAACGTGCTGGAGATGAAGACGGCGAACTGGTCGCGTGCCGAAGCCCTGGCGCTGATGGAGAACTGGCTCACGGTGCACGCCGGGAAGATCCACGGAATCATTGGCCAGAACGACGAAATGGCGCTCGGCGCGATCGATGCATTGAAGGCCCGGGGGCTGTCGCCGAAGTCGATTCCCGTGGCTGGAATCGACGGCATTTCGGACGCGATCAAGGCCGTGAAGGAAGGCACTATGGTGAGCATTCTGCAGGACGCGCAAGGCCAGGCGCAGGGGGGGCTGGACGTGCTCTTGCGCCATCTCGTCGGGCCCGGCTACAAGCCGCGTGCGACCGTGTGGGAAGACTACGCCAGAGAGGGGCTGCACTGGGGCGACGGTACGGCCCGGCAGTACAACGTGCCCTGGACGCGGATCACGCTGCAGAATGCGGACGCGCTCTTGGTCAAACGCAGCAAATGACGCAGCAAACAACGCAGCACAGGGCTTGATCTCCATGTCTTCTTCTTTCGAACGGGCTTTCGATCTTTCGGGCCAGGTGGCGCTGATCACCGGCGGCGCCTCGGGAATCGGCCTTGCGGTGGCCGAACTCTTTGCCGACCGGGGCGCCCGGCTGGTGCTGCTCGACCTCAGCGAAAGCGTGCTGGCGTTGGCGCAGCAGCTGCCGGGACAGCATCTCGCCGTGGTCTGCAACGTGGCCGACACCACGCAACTCAAGTCCGCCGTGGGTCGTGCGCTGGAGCGTTTCGCGCGCATCGACATCCTGGTCAACAATGCCGGCGTGGGGCTGCTCGACCGGGCCGACGCGGTGCAGGAGGCCGATTGGGACAAGACCATGGCGATCAACCTGAAGGCGCCGTTTTTTCTGGCCCAGGCCGTCGCCCCGGTGATGGCGGGGCAGGGTGGGGGGCGCATCGTCAACCTGGCGTCGCAGGCCAGCGTGATTGCGCTCGAGCGGCACGCGGCCTACTGCGCGAGCAAGGCCGCCCTGGTGTCCCTGACCCAGGTGCTGGCGCTCGAATGGGCGCCGCTGGGAATCACGGTGAACGCGGTCTCGCCGACCGTGGTCGAAACCGAGCTGGGCAAAAGGGCCTGGGCCGGCGAGGTCGGCGAGGCCATGAAGAAGAAAATCCCGACCGGCCGCTTCGCGCAGCCGGCCGAGATCGCCGCAGCCATCCTGTACCTGGTGAGCGGGCACGCGGGCATGATCACGGGCGAGAACCTGGTCATCGACGGGGGCTACACGATCCAATGAGGCCCCGTGCCCCATGACCGAACTGTACCTGGTGAGCGGGCACGCGGGCATGATCACGGGCGAGAACCTGGTCATCGACGGGGGCTACACGATCCAATGAGGCCCCGTGCCCCATGACCGAAAGCGAACTGGCACAGCTGGCGACCCTGTACCACGTCGACGGCTGCACGCAGGATGATCTGTCCAGGCAATTCGGCATCTCCCGGGCGACCGTGGGCCGCTTGCTGCGCCGCGCGCGCGAGGAGGGCATCGTCGAGATCCGGGTGCGTCCGCACGCGATCTTTGCCGCCGACCTCGAGCGCCAGCTGACCGAGCGCTTTCGCATCCAGCGCGCGCTGATCGCGGTGGACCACAAGGATTCCGACAAGCAGCGCGAACTGCTCGCGGGCTTGGTCGCGAGCGAGCTCGACCGCATCCTGCTCGACGGCAGCGTGGTCGCCGTCGGGATGGGGCGCAACCTGTCTTGCGTGTCCGAGCACGCCATGTCGACCACCCGCAGGGAGTGCAACTTCGTGAGTGCCATCGGCGGTTCGTACCGGGGCGGCGAGGCCATGAACGCGGACCACATCGCACGCCGGCTGGCCGCGCGCTTCGGCGGCAAGTCCGAATCCCTGTACGCGCCGGCGCTGGTCGGCGACCCGCAGGTGCGCCGGGCGCTGCTCGAAAACGACACCGTGCGCCACACGCTGGACAAGGCCCGGCGTGCCGATGTCGCGCTCATCGGCGTTGGCGACGTCAGCGTGGACAGCAACATGGTGCGCATGGGCTGGTTCAGCGCGCAGGAGATTTCCGAGGCCAGGCGCGCAGGAACGGTCGGCGACATGATGGGCTACGACTTCATCGACATCCATGGCCGGCCGGCGCCGACGCCGATGCAGGGACGGGTCATCGGCCTGACGCGCGATGACCTGCAGCGCATCCCGAACGTCATCGCGGTGGCCGCCGAAACCAGCAAGGTGACGGCGATCCTGGGGGCCTTGCGCACCGGGACCATCGATACCCTGGCGACGACGGCGGGCAACGCTGCTGCCGTCCTGCAGTTGGAAGCGGCGATGAACTCCGCGCGCTGAAGGCGCCCGCGCGCGAACGGACGCGTGCGCCCGGGGCTTCAGTCATTGCTTTCCATTTTTACCGGAGAAGCCCTGTATTGGCGGCTTTCATACGGTCTTTTGAGCCCGGTAATCCTCTACATTTGCAGTAACCTTCGGCGGAATTGCGTTGACTGCAGCCTTGCCTGTTGCACCGTGCCCGGGCTGTCGCCCAACAAGTTCAAAGCATGCTCGTCATCATTGGTTACATCGTCTGCCTAGGCTGCATTTTCGGCATGTACGTCGTGCATGGGGGAAACATGGGCGTGATCCTCCGGGCCCTGCCTTTCGAGATCGTGACCATCCTGGGTGGCGCGCTCGGCGCCTTCGTGGTGAACAACCAGCCCAAGGTGCTCCGGGCCACGCTGCGCGCCATCCCGTTGGCGCTCAAGGGCTCCAAGTACACCAAGGAACGCTACATGGAGTTGATGAGCATGCTCTACGAGATCTTGCAGAAGGCGCGCAAGGAAGGGCTGATGGCGATCGAAAAGGACGTCGAGGCGCCGCACGAATCGGAGATCTTCAGGAAGTACCCGACAGTGGGCAGCGACCGCCACGTCGTCGAGTTCACCACCGACTATCTGCGCATGATGGTCTCGGGCAACCTGAACGCGCACGAAATCGAGGCGCTCATGGACAACGAGATCGAAACCCACCACCAGGAGGCGCACGCCCCCGTGGCCGCGCTGGCCCGTCTGGCCGGGGCCTTGCCCGCGTTCGGGATCGTTGCCGCCGTGCTCGGGGTGGTGAACACCATGGCGTCCGTGGGCCAGCCGCCTGCGGTGCTCGGCAGCATGATCGGCTCGGCGCTGCTCGGCACCTTCCTCGGAATCCTGCTCGCTTACGGGGTGGTCGAGCCGCTGGGCGGCCTGGTCGAGCAAAAGACCGAGGATGCGTCCAAGGAACTGCAGTGCATCAAATCCACCCTGCTGGCGAGCATGCAGGGGTACAACCCGACGACGGCCATCGAGTTTGGCCGCAAGGTGATCTTCTCCTGCGTGCGCCCCAGCTTCTTGGAGCTGGAGGGGCATGTCAAGGGCCGCAAGTCGTAGCCACCCGCCACTAGCCAGCACGTCGCCATGGCTGAAAAGAAACCCCCACCCCCCTTCATCATCAAGCGCGTCAAAAAGAGCGGCCACGCCGGGCATTCCGCCGTCTGGAAGATCGCCTACGCCGACTTCGTGACCGCCATGATGGCGTTCTTCCTGCTGATGTGGCTGCTGAGCTCGACTGCCAAGGAGGAACTGCAGGGGATTCAGGCCTATTTCGCAGCGCCCCTGAAAACGGCGCTGACCGGTGGCGAGAAGACCAGCAACGGCTCCAGCGTGATTCCCGGGGGCGGCGACGATCTGACCCGGGCGCATGGCCAGAACCGGAATTTGGGCCTGCAAGAGGCCAAGCGCCGCCGCATGGAACTCGAAGCCGCACGCGCGCGGCAGGACCGCGAGCGCATCGAGTCCCTGCAGGCCCGGATCGCCGCACTGATCACCGAGACCCCCCGGCTGAGCGAATACCGCTCGCAGATCCGCATCGACATGACGCCCGACGGCCTGCTGATCCAGATCACCGACGAGCAGAACCGGCCGATGTTCGACAGCGGCAGCGCGCTGGTCAAACCCTATATGCGGGACATCCTGCACGCGATCGGCGCTGCGCTCGGCGGTGTCGAGAACCGCATCAGCCTGGCAGGCCACACCGACGCCGTTCCCTATGGCAACAGCGAACGGGGCTACAGCAATTGGGAGCTTTCGGCGGACCGCGCGAATGCCTCGCGCCGCGAACTGGTCTCGGCCGGCATGCCGGACGCCAAGCTGGGCCGCGTCGTGGGCCTGGCGGCCAGCGACCTGCTGGTGCCGGAGAACCCGCGCGCGCCCGCGAACCGGCGCATCACCATCACCGTGCTGACCCAGGAGGCCGAAGAACGGCTCATGGGCAAGGGGCTTCCCGCAATCCCCGCAGCCGCGCTGCTCGATGAAAAGCAGGAGCATCCCGCGCCCGACAGGTAACGACCACGGCTTGCCGCCCAAACCACCCTCCCATGACAATCATGACAATCCCTGCAATCTGTTCCGACCGAAAGGGGCTCCAGTGACCACTGCCCTGCGTTTTTTGATCGTTGACGACTTCTCCACCATGCGGCGCATCGTGCGCAATCTGCTCAAGGAGAGCGGATTTGCCGATGCCGACGAGGCGGAAGACGGCGTTGTCGCGCTGCACAAGCTGCGCAACGGCAGATTCGATTTCGTGGTGACCGACATCAACATGCCCAACATGAACGGCTTTCAACTGCTCGCCGAGATCAAGAAGGACGACAAGCTCAAGCACCTGCCGGTTCTGATGGTCACGGCCGAAGCGCGCAAGGAAGACATCGTCGCGGCCGCGCAGGGGGGGGCGGCGGGCTATATCGTCAAGCCCTTCACCAAGGCGACGCTCGAAGAGAAAGTGACCTTGATTCTGAAGAAGATGGGGTTGTGACACCATGCAAGACATACCCGACGACAGCCCGCAGCCTGCCCCGCCCGTTGCCGTGCGCCAAAAAATCGGCGTGCTCACACGCCAACTGCACGACGCGCTCGACGAACTGGGCTACGCGGAGAAACTGCGCAGTTCCATGGGCGAACTGCCCGACGCGCAGAGCCGCCTGTCGTACATCGCCCGCCTGACCGGTGAAGCCGCGGAAAAAGTGCTCAACCGCGTGGACCAGGCGAAGACGCAGAACGACTACATCGCCGCCGAGGCGCGCCGCGTGGGGGCGTCCCTGGTGAAGGACCCGGTGGCCACCGTGGCCCGGGGGGAAATCATGAATTTCCTCTCCGATGTCGAGCGCGTGGCGCGCGAGGCCGACACGCATCTGACCGAAATCATGATGGCGCAGGATTTCCATGACCTCACGGGCCAGGTGATCGCCCGTGTGGTGCATCTGGCGTCCACCCTGGAAGAGCAACTGCTGCAACTGCTCATACAGACCGCGCCGTCGCCCCCCGCCGCCGCTGCTGCCGTGGAGTCTGCGCGCGCGCGCCTGCATGGGCCGGTGGTGGACCCGCAGAACACCCCCGACGTGGTCACCGACCAGTCGCAGGTGGACGACTTGCTCGCCAGTTTGGGGTTCTGACATCGCCTCTTCCGGAGGGAGGCGGCGCGCAACGCGCCCGCCGCCCGCGTGTGCCGGTGCCACCCACGCTGTCGCTGACGCGACGGATCAGGCCAGGGGATGCGGGTTTGCTTTGTGTCCTGCCGCCCTTGCGGCTTGTAGAGTGTCCGGTAGTTGCATCCCCGGGCCCGACCGCACCCCACACACCATGGCTCTCATCCACTACCTCACCCAGATCCAGTTTGCATTCGGCGCCGTCGGCTTGCTCGGGCAGGAATGCGCGCGCGCCGCAATCACGCGCCCGCTGGTCGTCACGGACCCCGGGGTCCGGGCCGCGGGCGTGCTGCAGAAGGCGCTCGACGCGCTGCACGACCTGCCTGTGGCGGTTTTCGACCAGACGCCCTCCAACCCCACAGAAGCCGCCGTGCGCGCCGCGGTGCAGATCTACCAGGCCCAGGGCTGCGACGGCCTGGTCGCCGTGGGCGGTGGCTCGGCCATGGACTGTGCCAAGGGCATCGCGATTGCCGCCACGCACGCCGGGCCGCTCAGGCAGTACGCCACCATCGAGGGCGGTGCGCCGCGCATCACCGAGCGCGCCGCGCCGCTGATCGCCGTGCCCAGCACCAGCGGCACGGGAAGCGAGGTGGCGCGCGGCGCCATCCTCATCGTCGACGACCAGCGCAAGCTCGGTTTTCACTCCTGGCACCTGCTGCCCAAGGCCGCCATCTGCGACCCCGAACTCACGCTCGGCCTGCCGCCCCAGCTCACGGCGGCCACGGGAATGGACGCCATCGCGCACTGCATGGAAACCTTCATGTCGGCCGCCTTCAACCCGCCCGCCGACGGCATTGCGCTCGACGGCCTGGCCCGCGGCTGGGCGCATATCGAGCAGGCCACGCGCAACGGCGCCGACCGCGGCGCGCGCCTGCACATGATGAGCGCCAGCATGCAGGGCGCCCTGGCGTTCCAGAAGGGCCTGGGCGCCGTGCACTCGCTCAGCCACAGCCTGGGTGGAATCGACCCGCGCCTGCACCATGGCACGCTCAACGCCCTGTTCCTGCCGGCCGTGGTGCGCTTCAACGCCGAGGCCGAGTCGGTGCAGAAAGAACAGCGCCTGGAGCGCATGGCCCACGCCATGGGTCTGGCCTCTGGCGGCGATATTGCGCACGCCATCCGCGCCATGAACGCCCGCCTGGACCTGCCCACGGGCCTGGCCGCGCTGGGCGTGACGCGCGCCATGTTCGACGCAATCATCGCCGGCGCCATGGCGGACCACTGCCACAAAACCAATCCGCGCGTCGCCACGCCCGAGGATTACCGGGACATCCTGAGCGCGGCGCTGTAGCTGTAGCGCCCAATTCAGCCATCCACCACGCAAGCGCGCGGAAACACCCGGGCGGGCCGTCGGCGGCAGAAGCGCAGAATTCGCTTGACTTGCAATTGCGAATCGTTATCATTTCCTGAAAGCACCCCGCAATGCCACAGGAAAACCCCATGCAAGCCTCCATGACCTCCTCCTTCCCGCTTCTGCATCCCGTCCCCGCCGACAGGGCAGGGGTGCCCAGCGCCGCCGACGCCGCCGCCCGTTGCGCAGGGACCATGGCTTTTTCCTTCGACAGCAGCACCCTGCTCCAGGGCCAGAAGGCCGTGACCATCAGCCACAACGGCTCGGTGTACCGCCTGCAGGCCACCAAGCTGGGCAAGCTGATCCTGACCAAATAAGGAACCGCCGACGGTTGTCCGTTTCATCGTGGGGCGACTCCCGGGTTCATCAACGAGCCCGCAAGAGTCGTTTTTAAAGCCAGCCAACGGGCTTGCCCGCGTAGCCAGGCTTTTTTTTTGCCCATACCAGCAGCGGGGTTGACCGGGTTCACGGCCCCGGATTCCCCTGGCGCTGCACCTCACCCGCGCCCCATGCGGGGTGTTTCCATTGAGCTGCCAGCGGCCCAGTCCGGGCCTTGCAACTGCCTGATCGGCTGCCCTGCCACGGCCTGCAAAGCGGCTGGATCGATGCGCTCCGGCGCCAGATCCGCCAGGGGCCGCAGCACGAAGGCGCGTTCGGCCATGCGGGGATGGGGCACGGCCAGGTCCGCGCTGTCGATGACCAAGTCGCCAAACCACAGAATGTCCAGATCCAATGTGCGCGGCGCGTTGCGGTAGGGGCGCGCGCGGCCTGCGGCGCGTTCTATGGATTGCAGCGCCGCGAGCAGCGGCCCGGGCGCGAGGGTGGTGCGCAGTTCGGCCACGGCGTTGAGGTAGTCGGGCCCCTGCGCGTACAGGCTGGCGCTGCCGTACAGGGGGGAGACGCGCTGCACGCGCGTTCCGGGCAGGCCGTCCATGGTCGCGAGGGCCGCGCGCAGGCTGCGCTCGCGCTCGCCCAGGTTCGCCCCCAGGCCGATAAAAACGGGCACCAGCGGGGCTGCGGTCGGTTCGGCCATGGGGTGGTGGTGGGCCGGCGCTGCGGGCTCTCAGTCCAGCGGGGTTGCCGTGTCGTTCCCGGCGCCATCGGCAGCGCCATCGGGCTTGCGGCGCCGGCGGCGGCGCTTCTTGGGGGCGTGGTCTTGCGCTGGCAGCGCCGGCTCCGGATCTGCGGCCACGGCGGGTGGCGCATTGCGTGGCAAGCGCCGCGCGACGGGCGGGGCCTTGGGGCGCGCCTTTTGCTCTTCACGGGCCTGGTCCATGAGGTCTTGGCGGCGTTCGTCGTCGGCATCCTGGAAGTCCTGCCACCACGCGGCCAGGGCTTCCGACACCTCGCCGATATCCGCGCGCAGGCGCAGGAAGTCGAAACCGGCGCGCAGGCGCGGCTGCGTCAGCATGCCAAACGGGGTGTTGCCCACGCGCTTTTCAAAGCGTGGCTGTAGCGCCCAGATCTCGCGCATGTCGGCGGCCAGCTTGCCGCGGCCCGAGACCTCGCCGATGCGCTGCTCGAACACTTCGTCGATGGCCTCTTGCAGCGCGGGCTGTGGGTGCTGGCGCTGGTTCAGGCGCCCGGTCCAGCCCCGGCGCACGTCCTCCCAGAGCACGCAGGCGAGCAGAAAGCTCGGGGCCACGGATTTGCCCTGGCCGACGCGGCGGTCGGTGTCGAGCAGCGCGGCCTGCACGAGGGCCGATTCGGCACGTTCCACGGTCAGGTCGAGCAGCGGGTAGATGCCCCGGGCCAGGCCGAGCTTGCGCAGTTGCCCGATGGTGGCGATGGCGTGGCCCGTTTGCAGCAGCTTGAACATTTCATCGAACATGCGGCTCTGCGGCACGTCGGCGAGCAGCGCCTGCGACTGCACCAGCGGGGCGGCGGTTTTGGCCTCGATGCCAAAGCCCAGGGGGCTGAGCTTGGCGGCAAAGCGCACGGCGCGCAGGATGCGCACTGGGTCTTCACGGTAGCGCGCGGCCGGATCGCCAATCATGCGCAAGGTCTTCTTCTTGGCGTCGCGCAGGCCCTTGTGGTAGTCGACGACGATCTGGCCCACCGGGTCGTAGTACATGGCGTTCACGGTGAAGTCGCGGCGCGTGGCGTCTTCGTCCTGCGGGCCCCAGACGTTGTCGCGCAGCACGCGGCCACTGGCGTCCACGGCATGCTGCATGCCCGACAACTGCGCCCGGCTGGTCTTCTCGTTGCCTGCGACCTGGTCCGCGGCGGCGTTGTCCAGGTAGGCGCGGAAGGTGGCGACCTCGGTCACCTCATGCTCGCGGCCCCGGCCATGCACGACGTGCACGATGCGAAAGCGCCGGCCGATGATGAAGGCGCGGCGAAACAGGCGCTTGACCTGCTCGGGCGTGGCATTCGTCGCCACGTCGAAGTCCTTGGGGCGCAGGCCCAGCAGCAGGTCGCGCACGGCGCCGCCGACGATGTAGGCGTCAAACCCGGCCTGCTTGAGCGTGGCCACGACCTCGGCGGCGTGGGGGTCCACCAGACCGGGGTCGATTCCGTGGACCGAGGCCGGAACCTCTTCGCGCTTGCCGAAATGCGGCTTGCTGCCCGGGGCGCCGGGCGTCGATTTGCCCAGCAGCTTGTCGATGAACTTCTTGATCATGGGTATGCAGTGAACGCAGGCAGCGGGGGATCAGGAGGATGGGGGCGCATCGGCGGCAGGGGCTCTGAACAGATCCAGTATGCGCCAGCCGCGTTCCCGGGCGAGCGCGCGCAGGCGCGGTTCGGGGTTGGTGGCCACGGGGTGATCGACCTTCTCGAGCAGCGGCAGGTCGTTCATGGAGTCGCTGTAGAACCGGCTCTCGACATCTTCCCAGGCCAGTTGCCGCTCGGCGAGCCATTGTTCCATGCGCCGCACCTTGCCCGCGCGCAGGGTGGGAACGCCGTCGATTTCGCCGCTGTACCAGCCGCCGGCATCGCGCGCCAACTGCATGGCCAGCAGCCCGGCGTCGCCCACGCCCAGCGCCCGGGCGATGGGGCGCGTCACGAATTCATTCGTCGCGGTGACGATCAGCACCTCGTCCCCCGCGGCCTGGTGCGTGCGCACCAAGGCCAGCGCCTGGGGCAGGATGGCCGGACCGATGACCTCGCGCATGAACTGCGCGTGGGCGGCCGCGGCTGCATCGGGTCCCCGCAGGCGCAGCGCTTCGGTGGCAAAGCGCACGTAGTCGTGCACGTCGAGCGTTCCCGCCTGGTAGTGGGCAAGGAACCTGTCGTTGCGCTGCGCAAACTGCGCCGCATCGCTCCAGCCGATGCGGACGGTGAACGCGCCCCAGGCATGGTCCGAATCGATGGGCAGCAGCGTGTGGTCGAGGTCGAACAGCGTCAGCCGCAGGCGGCGGGTGGGGGTGTCAGAGGTCATTCAGATCCACGAAAGAAGGCGGGGCATCACTGCGCCTCCTGGAGCATGCTCTTGAGCAGCGGGATGGTGATGGCGCGCTGCGTGCGCAGGGCAAAGGCGTCGAGTTGGTCGAGCAGTTGCATGAGGCTGCCCAGGTCGCGCGCGAAGCGGCGCAGCATGTAGTCCATGACCTCATCGCCCAGGAACACGCCCCGGGCGTCGGCTTCCTGGCGCAGCACGGCGCGGCGCTCGGCCTCGTCGAGCAATTGGAGCTGGAACACATGGCCCCAGCCCAGGCGGCTGCGCAGGTCGTCGCGCAAAGGCAGGTCCGCAGGCGGCAGGCGGCCGGCGGCGAGCACCCAGCGCTGCGGGCCGTTGGCGGGGCTGATGGCGTTGACGAACCAGTTGAAGGCCATGGCCTGCTGGGCGGGGTCGTACAGGTGCACGTCGTCCATGAGCACTGCGGTCCAGGTTTCGTCGAAATCCGGCGCGGCCGGGGACTGGAGCACACCCGGGTCCAGCCAGCCCACGCCGCCGCCCTGCTCGCGCAGGGCCTGGCGCACCGCCTCGAGCAGATGGGTCTTGCCGCTGCCGGACCCGCCCCAGAGGTAGGTGGGCAGCGGTGCGTGTGTGGCTTGGCCGCCGCCATCCCCGGCTGCCAGACGCAGGTGCTGCAAGGCGGCGCCATTCGGGCCGGCAAAGAAACGCCCCAGCGTGGGCCCTGTGGCCAAGCCGATATCCAGCGCCAGTTGCTTCATGCGCAGCCCCCGGGCCGCAGGTGCGGGCCGGTTGGCGTGGGAGCAGCGGACAGGGACAGGATGGGCAGCGGCATCATGGATGAATGGAGGGGCGCCCGGCCGCAGATGGCTGCAGCAGAGCGTGGCGAAGGAGCGGCGCACGGCGCACTGCCATGGCCCCCAAGCCTGCGCGGGAGGCGCGGCGGGAGCAGCGACGCGGGGACCGATTCTAGTCACAAACCGCGTGGGCGCAGAGCCTCAGAACGGCAGGCCGACGTAGTTTTCGGCCAGCGAACGCTGCGCTGCTTCGGAGGAGAACAGATAGGCCAGTTCCGTGTCCTGCAGTTTCCGGTCGTATTCGATGGCATCGGGGAAGCTGTGCAGCATGCCCGTCATCCACCATGAAAAGCGCTGTGCCTTCCACACCCGCGCCAGCGCTTTGCCGGAGTAGTTGTCGAGCCCCGCGCTCTCGCCCTCCCGGTAGTGCGCCAGCATGGCGTGGTACAGGTAATGGATGTCCGCTGCGCCTGATCGAGGCCCGGCTCATGCGCGAGGCGCGGCGCAACCTGGCCTGCACCCACCTGAGCATCGCCACGATTGCCTATGCCCTGGGCTACGCCGACCCCGCGTACTTCAGCCGTGCCTTCACCCGCGACGCGGGGCTGTCGCCCCGGAGCTTTCGGACGCAGGCGCCGGTAGCGGGATCGGGATCGGGCAGGGTCGGAAAATGAGAGAACCGTCCGCGTCCCTTGCGGCGGGGCCCGGGTTTTGCCGGCGCTTCACAGCTCCTCGACGCGGCGGGCCGGGTAACTGTCCCAAGTCTGGCAGCCCGGACATTGCCAGAAATGCCGGCGGGCCTCGAAGCCGCAGGCGGCGCAGCGGTAGCGCAGCAACGGTTTCACGGCATGCTCGAGCGCGCGCTCGATCTGCGGGTGGAACTCCTCGTGCTCCAGTTTTTCGGTCGCCAGCCATTTGGCCGTGGCAACCAGGGAGCGCTCCTTGTCCAGGTGCTGCACATAGCGTTGCCGGGCGGTGGCGCGTGTGGCCTCGTCGGTCGTCTCCAGGAGCACGATGCTTTCGAGCACGTCGAGCGATGGCGCCTGCGCGTAATGCGCCTGCAGCAGCTCTTGCACCTCGGCCACGCGCCCCGTGGCGCTGGCCGCCTCGACCATCAGCGGGGCCGCCAGCGGCAATGCGGCGGGGTTGTGCGCGGCCAGCGTTTTGAGCGTCGCCAGCAGCGCATCGGGTTGGCCCATCAGGCGCTGCAACCGGGCCAGCTCGATGCGCGCGCGTGCTGCCTCGGGGGCGGCGTGAATGGCCTGCTCCAGCAGGGCCTGGGCGGCAGGCAGATCGGTCAGCGCGAGCGCCTGCTCGCACAGGTAATGCGCCTGCCGGGTGCTGAAGTCGCCCTGGTCGGCGCCGTGCATCTTGCGTGCAATGCCGGCAGCACGCGGCCAGTCGCGCGAACGCTCGTAGATCGCCAGCAGGGCCAGGCGGGCCTGGGCTTCGAGGGCCGTGCCTTCGAGCCGGTGCAAAGCGTCCTCGGCCCGGTCGAGCAGGCCGGCCTTGAGGAAGTCCAGCGCCAGCGCGTGCTGGGCGCGTTCGCGGTCGCTGTGCTCCAGATCGCCGCGCGACAGCAGGTGTTCGTGCACGCGCACGGCGCGGTCGTATTCGCCCCGGCGGCGAAAAAGATTGCCCAGCGCAAAGTGCAGCTCGCAGGTGTCGGGGTCGTTCTGTACGGCCTCGATGAAGGCGTCGATGGCCTGATCCTGTTGCTCGTTGAGCAGGAAGTTCAGGCCCTTGAAATAGGCTTTCGGTGCCCGGCGGTTCTCGGCGCGCAACTGGCGCAGATCAAAGCGCGAAGCCAGCCAGCCCAGCACAAAGGCCAGGGGCAGGCCCAGCAGAATCCAGCCCAGGTCAAATTCCATGGATCGGGGGCAGATCGGGCGGCGCCGCGGCAGGGGGGGGCGCCGCGGCAGTGGCTGCGCTGACGGCTGCGGCAGCCTGCGCGCGGCGCGCGGCGGCGCGGTGCCGCCACCAGCGGGGCACCATGCCCAGCACACCGACGACAATTCCCGCCGAAAAGGCTGCCAGCACCACCAGCACCAGGGGCGCGCGCCACTGGGTGCCAAAGAAGAAATGCACGGTCGCCTCTTGCTGGTTGTTCAGCGCGAAGGCGAAGAGCGTAAAGAAAATGGCTGCCTTGAGCAGCCACAGCAGGTATTTCATCGGTCTCTCCAGTGGGGCCGATTCTAAAAGCTCCGGACCGGCGCCGCCGCAGCCAAACCAGCCAGCGATGCGTTGGCGACCCCGGCGCAGCGGACGGACGCAGCCCGGGGAGCGGTCGACGCATTCCACGCACCGGTCCCTTGGAGCCCACTGCGATGGTTTTTTGCCACTGCGACACCAGGGGCCGCCCCCGCTTGCAGTGCGCAGAGAATCCAAGGAATTACAAAATCAGGAGCCATTGGATTCTGCTTAAACCAATTTACGGACCAACGACAGCAGTTACCCGGAGCTACCGGGTTGGTGAGTCATGCCGGGTGTAAATTTCAGGTGCAGGATCAGCGGGAAAGTCGAAGAATCCTTTGACATCATGAGGCAGGGACCAAAAAGGAATTGGCTATGACGAAAGCAGATTCCGGGTCCAGGTGAGTCAGACAGAAGCGCACCGTCCAATAAGGTCCGCAGACCAAGGGGCTTTGCATTGCGTTTGCTTCCATGACCGGGGAGCAATGCATCTTGCTCCATGGATCGTTTCGATTATCTGAATCATCAGCCAAGCGCATGGCGGCGGCATACGGAAATGCGCGGAGAGAATCATGAGTGCCCTCAAAGTATCAACGCGACTGATCATCGGTTTCGGCCTGCTCGCACTGCTCGGCATGGGCATTGCATCCATTGGTGCGTACAAAATGAACACGCTGGCGACCGAACTCGACGAGGTCACCACGGACCGGATGGTCAAGGTGACCCAGTTCACGGAGATGAAAGACAATCTCAATGCCATCGATCGACACACCCGCAGCATCATTATTTCTGACGATCAGGCATTTCGTGAAGGCGAGAAAAGAAATATTATCGAACTCCGTGCAGCGAATGCCAAATTGCTGGAGAAACTGGAAAATATCGTTGAACTTCCAAAGGCCCGTGAATTCCTGAAAATCATCGACGCAGGCCGTGAAGAATACAACAAGACGGTTGATAAAACCATCGCTTCCGCAGAAAAAGGCGATAAGGCAGCCGCGGCTTCATTGTTGTTGGGGGATGTACGAACATTTCAAGAAAGATATTTCAACGCGTTGGAAGGGTCGCGCGATCTGCAAAAGGATATTGCGGACCAATTGTCCAGTAACGCCACGCAGTCATCGCACAGTTCCGTGATGTTGCTGGGGGTCCTCGCGGTGGCGATGGTCGCGATCAGTTTATTGGTGAGCTGGATCATCATCCGCGACCTTTCCAAATCACTGGGCGCCGAGCCCTCTGTACTGTCGAATATTGCCCAAAGCGTGGCAGACGGTGATTTGAGTGCCCATTTGCAGGTCAAAGCAGGGGATGCCGCCAGCGTGATGGCCGCAATGGCCCGCATGCAGACGGCATTGACCTCCGTGGTGGCGACCGTGCGCAGCGGGGCCGAAGGGGTGGCCACGGCAAGCGCAGAAATCGCGCAGGGCAATACGGATTTGTCCAGTCGAACGGAAGAGCAGGCGAGCGCACTCGAGGAAACCGCCGCGTCCATGGAGCAACTGTCGAGCACCGTGAAGCAAAACGCCGACAACACCCGGCAGGCGAATCAGCTGGCCGTCAGCGCGTCAACGGTGGCGACCCAGGGGGGCGAGGTCGTCGGCCAAGTGGTCGACACGATGAAGGTGATCAACGACAGCTCGAAGAAGATTGCCGACATCATCAGCGTGATCGATGGAATTGCCTTCCAGACCAATATCCTGGCGCTCAACGCCGCAGTGGAAGCGGCGCGTGCCGGCGAGCAGGGACGAGGCTTTGCCGTGGTCGCCAGCGAAGTGCGCAGCCTGGCACAAAGAAGCGCAGGCGCCGCCAAGGAAATCAAGACGCTCATCGACAACAGCGTGACGCAGGTCGAGCATGGCAGCACGCTGGTGAACAAGGCCGGCGTGACGATAACCGAAGTGGTCGCCGCCATCCGGCGCGTGACGGACATCATCGGGGAGGTCAGCGCTGCGAGCAACGAGCAGAGCCAAGGCGTGGCGCAGGTCGGGGAGGCCATCACGCAGATGGACCAGGTGACTCAGCAAAATGCTGCACTGGTCGAGGAAAGCGCCGCTGCTGCGAACAGCCTCAGTGCGCAGGCGCAGCAGTTGCAGCAGGCGGTTTCCATATTCAGGCTCGCGACCGACAGGGGGTTCAACCCGCAGCGCAAGTCCGGCGCCAACGCAACGCTGCATCCCTCGGCGCGCGCAATGGCCGCACCGTCTTCGGCGCAGCTGGCGATCGGCAGTGCCTGAGTCAGGCCAGGCCAAGTTGCCAAGCGGATGCGCCCGCAGGCTGTACGTGCACCGTGAACGACGTCCTTAGCGACGGCGCAGGACATGGACGTATTCCTCGCCCACGGTCTTTTGCTCCACCAGTTCATGGCCCGTCTGCCTGGAAAACGCCTGAAAATCCCTCAGCGACCCGCTGTCGGTCGCCAGCACCCTGAGCAACTGGCCGCTGGCCATGTCGGCCAGAGCCTTTTTGGCCTTGAGGATGGGCAGGGGGCAGTTCAAACCCCGGGCGTCGATTTCTTTGTCCATGGTCCTCAGTCGTTGGGCGGCAGGCTCAGCCCGCTGCGGCGCTGCGCGTTTTCTTCGGCGCTGAGAAACACCGGCTCATGCCCGCGGGTGCGCAACCAGTCCGCCAGCGCGTACCCCGTGCCTGCAGACCAGCACCTGAGGTCCGCCAGGTCATAGAGCCGGTAGTCCACCAGTTCGGGAGACAGGCGCACCCGGCCCTCGGCCACCACATGGTAGGCAATGATGACCTGGTTCATGCGCAGAAACTCGTAGGCGCCGACCAGCGTGCTGGAGCGCACATCGAGATCGGTCTCTTCCTTCACCTCGCGCGCAATGCCCTCCTGCGGTGACTCGCCGGCCTCCATGAAGCCCGTGATCAGTGCAAATACCTTGCCGGGCCACGCCGCATTGCGTGCCAGCAGCACCTTGCCGCCGACCTCGACAATGGCCGCCAGCACGGGCGTGGGATTGTTCCAATGCGTCCAGCCGCAGGCGGGGCAGCGCAGCCGCTCCTTGTCGCCACCATCCTCGGCCAGGGTGATGGCTTGCAATGCGCTGCCGCAATGCGCGCAAAACCGGGTTTCGTAATGCATGGGCGCTTGTTTTGATGGCGAGCAGTTGACTCAAATCCGGGGCGCAGCGCAGTCACGCCGGGAAGACGCCCGTCGACAGATACCGGTCGCCGCGGTCGCAGACGACGAACACGATGGTGGCATGGCTGCCGCGTGCCGCGATCTGCTGCGCCACCAAACAGGCGCCGGCTGCCGAGACCCCTGCGAAGATGCCTTCTTCGCGCGCCAGGCGGCGGCACATTTCCTCGGCATGGTCCTGGCTCACATAGAGCAGTTCGTCGACCGTGCTCGCGTCATAAATTCGGGGCAGATATTCCTGCGGCCACTTGCGGATTCCGGGAATGCGCGAGCCCTCCTCGGGTTGCACACCGATGACCTGGATCGCCGGGTTCTTTTCTTTCAGAAAGCGGGACACGCCGGTGATGGTGCCCGTGGTGCCCATGGCGCTCACGAAATGCGTGATCCGTCCACCGGTCTGCTCCCAGATCTCGGGGCCCGTGGTTTCATAGTGGATGCGCGGATTGTCGGCATTCGCGAACTGGTCCAGCACCTTGCCCTCGCCGCGCTCTTGCATGGCCTGCGCCAAGTCGCGTGCATATTCCATGCCCCCGCTCCTGGGCGTGAGCACCAGTTCGGCACCAAAGGCCTTCATGGTTTGCGCCCGCTCGATCGACAGATCCTCCGGCATTACCAGCACCATGCGATACCCCTTGATGGCCGCCGCCATCGCCAACGCGATGCCGGTGTTGCCGGAAGTCGCCTCGATCAGCGTATCGCCAGGACGGATCTCGCCGCGCTCTTGCGCACGGCGAATCATGGACAGCGCAGGTCGGTCCTTCACCGACCCCGCAGGGTTGTTCCCCTCCAACTTGCCCAGCACCACATTGCCGCGAGCGGCATTGTCCTTGGCCCCGATGCGTTGCAGCGCCACGAGCGGCGTGTGCGCCGCCGCGTCTTCGATCGTCGGATACTTCATACGCCCTACTGTGCCATAATTGCGGACTTCGCGAACCCCAGCCCGGGTGGTGAAATTGGTAGACACAGGGGACTCAGACCAAATTTGAGCCCTCTTGAAGAAATTCTTGAGGTGAAGCCCGTCAAACTCGGCGAAGGCCCTGGACGCAAAGTCCGAGCTAATACCGAGCCAAGCCCTCGAACCGAAAGGTCGGGGGAAGGTGTAGAGAGCAGACGGCGGGCACCTAAAGTCGCAAGACCATGGTGAAGGCGTGCTCCAGACCACGAACCCTCTGATCGAGGGGCGGTGAAAACCGAAGTGGTAAGAAAATCCCCCGCCGCGACGCGTGCCGGTTCGACTCCGGCCCCGGGCACCAAGTGGGTGTTCAAGCTTGTGCGTCAGGTGCACAAATCCACATAAATCAATGACTTACGGCACCACCCAGTGGTGGGTGGAGTGCACCCGTCGCACGCATTTGCACACTCTGCGCCCCCGAATTTCCCCCGGAAATCCCCCCCAATGGCGACCACCATCAACCTCAATGGCTTGCGCGACAGCGCCGCCGAGCCTACCCAAGCGGGAGGCTGCATAGTGGGCTGCCAAGCGGTCGGCTGAGTTGCTGGCCCCGGTTGACGGGCGCAGCTGCTGAGCTCAAGTCGTTTGCCCATTGCCTGCGGCGAATCGTTGCAGGCGCAGCCCCTCGGCGCGTGCCTCGGTCAGCAACTGGTTCCAATCGTCCGGAGGATGGCCACCCTCCAGCATCCTGCGGAACGCCCGGTAGGCGTCGTTACCGCTCTCGTAAGCGCGTTTGCTGTCCTCATCATGGACCCATGCGAGCACGATCACCTTGCTTGGCATGTGGTAGCGGAAGAACAGTCGGTATTGTTGGAAGAACTTGGCTCGGAACCAGTGCTTGTGGTCCCCGCCGAGGGTGTGGCCTTGGCGATACTCCCGCCGTGTCGGGTCCTGTGGGATGGCGTCGAACGCCAACTTGGTGATCGCTGCCAGTCGTTTGTTGGCGTTCCCTCTCACGTACCCGACAGGGTCCTGCTGCTTGAAGGCTTCGACCTGCCGAGCCAAGGCCTCAAGTTGCGAGAGAAACAGCGGGTGGGCAAAAATCGTCCAGCCATGAATGACCAGGGGCGTGGGCTTGCTCGAACTCATTCATCGTCCGGCGACAAGAGAGCGTCAAGATCGACCTCAATGCCACCGGTCAGCGCTTGGAGCCGTTGGACGAGGCCCGCATCCATGGCCTGCAGGCGCTCGGGATGGCTGGCGACATCGCGGGCCAGGAAACCCAGGAACGCGCCAAGCACCGGATCGTCCTCGTCAGAAGCATCGGCGCGCGTCAGAACGACTTCGCCGCCGGGGCGGATTGTGTAATGGATCTTGTCGCGCTTGCTCAGCCGGAGGGCGCGGCGCACGGTTTCCGGCACCGTAGTCTGGTAACGGTCGGTCAGCGTGGATTCGACTTCGAGGGTGGCAGGCATGGCGCATCTCCGGTCAGAGAGGAGGACGCTCCGCAGAGTAATGAAATATCCTCACCATGTCAATGCAAATGCATTGCCTGCGCTTGTCGTCGCCCAGTCCGAGGATTCGGATGGTGGCTGGCTCCCAGCCACTCTGACGCAGGGGGGTATGACGAAATGGGCTAAGGCCCGCGCACGGAGGCAGATCGACGCTTGGCCAGTCGCCCGAAGGAAAGGACGGACAACAAGATCATCGCGCTGCAGGCCAGCAGGAACGGTGCCCTCCAATGCCATTGGTAGAGCAGTGTGAACGTCAGGGGAGATACGACGCTCGCCATGCCTTGTGCGGCGGCGAGCGTGCCGGCGGCCAGGCCCTGTTCATGCGTTCCCACCGCGTTCGCGGCCAACACCTGGGCCGAGGGGATGAGCATGCCCAGTCCCGCCGCCGCAATACTGTAGCTGGCCAACAATCCGGGCGTGGTCGAGGTCAGCAGCAAGGGCGCGAAGCCAGCGGCGGCCAGCAGCGCGCCCAGCGCGATCATGCGCAGCTGTGGCACCCGGTGCAGGCGGGCGACCAGCAACTGGGTGACGATCAGGGTGACGCCAACCCCTGCCATGGTCTGCCCGGCGACCCGGGCACCGTCGTGCGCGTTCAACGCCAAGCGGTCCATGGCATAAAACCCGACGCACATCTGCGCGGCAATGATGGTGCAGGCTGCCAGGAACATGGTGATGGCTGGCAGCCGGATCCTGGGATCGGTGCAGGTCAACGCGGGCTTTTCGTCCTGCTGCTGCACCGCGGTTGCCGGTACCTTGATCCATAGCAGCAGGCAGGCGGACAAGGGCAGGATCGTGGCCAGATACATCGGCAGGCTGAGCTGACGCACAGCCAGAACGCCGGCAAGCAAAGGCCCCAACACCATGCCCACGGCGTTGGCCGCGCCCAGCTTGGCCATGGCGGCGCCGCGCTCGTCAGGCGGAAAGCGGTCCGCCAACCAGGCAGCGCTGACGACCGGGATCGCAGCATAGAACAGCCCCATCAGACCGCGAACGAAAATCAGCAGCACCAGCATTACCGGCAGCGACCAGGCCATCCGCTGGGCGTTGTTGCATAAATCGACCTTCGAAGATGTACCTCCCCAGGAACACTAATTCAGGTGAGGCGTGCGGACTGCGGGCGAGCCAGAGAGGCCATGCGATTGAGCACGCCCGCACGGATGGCAACCTCGGTGGCCTGCGAGCCAATCGTGCGTGCCCACAGGAAATGGCTGGTCAGCGTCTTCAGACGGTACATCAGGTTCTCCACCAGCGAGCGCTTGTGGTAGCCGCTGGCTTTTTTCCATTCGCGTCGGCTGCTCTTTGCGATCTCGTCAATGGCCGCATTGCGCCAAGTTGCGCCCGGCGTGGCCTGCGGCCAGGGCATGGCGCCTTCGCGCGGGGGAATCGAGGGCGTCGCATCGCGTGCGGCAATCTGCGCGTGGCACGCTTTGGTGTCGTAGGCGCCATCGCCGCCGACGATGCCAATCGGCGTTTCGGACGGAATCTGCTCAAGCAAATCGGTCAGGGCCTCGCTGTCGCCCATCTCTTGGTGGGTCATCAACGCCGCGCAAATCTGGCCGGTCTTTGTGTCCATCGCCAGATGGACCTTGCGCCAGGTGCGGCGCTTGGACCAACCGTGTGTGCGCACCTTCCATTCGCCCTCGCCGTAGAGTTTGAGGCCTGTGCTGTCAACGGCCAAGTGCAGTGGCTCGCTCGGGCGCAGCGCGGGCAAGACGACTTGCAGGCTTTGCGCGCGGCGGCTCAAGGTTGTGTAGTTGGGTACCGGCAGATCCGGGAAGGCAAGCTGGCGCAGGCTTCGAGCGAATCCTTGCAGCGCACGCAGCGGCAGATCAAACACCTGCTTGAGACTGAGCAAGCCTTGGATAACGGCATCCGGGTAGATGATCGGACGTCCGCGCCTGCAGACATCCGCAGCCGGTGCGGGCCTCAGAAGGTTCTTGTCGATCCACACCTCGATATCTCCTCTGGCAATCAGTCCGGCGTTGTACTGCGCCCAGTTCTTGACACGGTAGGTCGCCTTGGGCTCGGTTCGTTGGCTGGTGTCTCTGCGCATGTTCTCTGGCAAAAGGTCGGAAATGTACCTGGTCCGTGTCGCGACTGACAGCAGCGCTTGCTGCTTGCATCGCCGTTGTGCGCACAAACATCAGCACGCTTGTGGTTCGGGATTTATGCAACAACGCCCATCCGCTGCGCCATGTCGAAGTAGCCTGCCAGCGCCAGGAAGGACAAGGAGAAGCCCAGCAGACAGCACAGCAATACAGGCTTGCGCCCACGCACGTCGCTGAGCCGTCCCCAACGGCGGGCACTGATTACCCACAGGACGCCGGCCATGGTGACGGCCAGTCCACCATGCCACTCGGCGAGCCGCAGCGTGCGGACCAGCGGCCCTACGACTGCCACGAACGACATCAGCGCGGCAATGCACAGGCTGTTGATGATGAGGATGGATCGCAAGGCTGGCATCTCGTCAAATCTCCTCCGACTGGAAGATCGGCGTGACGGTCTCAGATGCGGCCGGAAGGAATCCGCGCTCGACCAATTGCTCCACCGTGCGCCAAAGCAGCGACTCATCCATTACGGGCAGTCGAATGTTCAATTGGTCGAGCCGCTCCAGTGTCTTGTTTTTGTTCAGCGGGAAGAAGTGCGGGTATTCGAGCCAGCTATCCCCCAGCAAGGGAAGCACCTTCTGCCACTCGGTTCGCTGGCCCAACTCCACGGTGTATCTGCCGAATTCCTGAGACCAGTCCGCGCCGGACAGGATTCGCGTGGGATAGCCCTTGCGGCGAAGCAACCCGGCCACTTCGCGCCAGTTCCAGATACCCGGGTTGGAAACATGCCAGACCTGCCCCAGCGAGGAGGATGACTTGGCCAACGCGATCACCGCATCGACAGCCTGGTCGACGGGAACCAAGTCAATGGGTCTGGGACTGTCCGGAATGATGCCGACAGTCATTGCCAGCTTGAACAACTGCCACATCATGTCTTCCGGATTGGCCTGGTGCTTGGCGCTGTCTCCGCTGACCGTTGTCATGCGCATGGCGGAGCATGGAATTCCGCGGCCGATGGCCCGGCGGATCATGGTGTCACTGACCCAACGGGCCTGAAGATAGCCATTCGGCAGGCCTTGCCAGCTGGGCAGGGGGTCGTCTTCCCGCACGCTCGGACTGTCACTTCTGGCCAGGGAGTGGTCGATCACGCCGAGGCTGCCGATGAAGTGCAGCGGCTTGGTACGTACCGTCGTTGCCAGTTCCAGTATCGTCGCCGTGGACATTGCGTTGGTCGCACGCAGGCGTTCATAGGGTGCCACGAAGTTGATCTCCACGCCGGTATGGAAGAGCACATGGCAATCACCCGCCAATGTCGTCCAGTCCTGCGGGGATAGGCCGAAGTGCTTTTCTCCGAGGTCACCCGCCACGGGATGCAGCCGTGCTGCGTACGCCGGCCTCCAGAGATCGAAGTGCCGAAGATGCTTGATCAGCCAATTTCCGGCATCCTCCATGTTTATGCTGGGTGCAAGGCAAAGGACGGTGACACCGGGGTCGTCCAGCAGGCGTGCGAGTAACCATGCGTTGATGAAGCCCTGCGCACCGGACAGGAAGACACGGATCGAACCCTCCGGCCATGGTTCTGCTTTTTGTGGCGAAGGCCGTATGCTGTCCGCGCATGCCGCATCTTGGTCCAGGTCATGTCCGGCCTTTACGCCAAATGCCGTTTTCAGCACGGGCTGTGCCCCCCGCCGGTACTGCTGGATGAGAAGCGATTGCTGGCGAATGGTTGGCGCTTCAAAAGCCGCCCGTATCGGGTACGACGGCACCTGAAAGGTCTTGCGAATCGCAAAGCACAATTGCGTCATGCTGATGGAGTTTCCTCCAGCGGCGAAGAAATCCTCGTCAATCCCGACGGAATCCAAGCCCAGAACGTCCTTCCAGAGGCCCGCAATGGTCTCTTGGTCGGCGTTCCGAGGCGGGACGTGGGCGAGTTCGTCGTTCAGACCTGCCGGTGCCTGGTAACACAGGGCCCGGCGATTCAGTTTTCCACTGGAATTGCGGGGTAGGTCCTGCACGACCTGCCAGTGCCCCGGAATTTGCCCGGATGCCAACTGTTGCCTCAGCTTGGCCTTGAGTTCCGAGATCAGCTTTCCGACACGTTCACCAGTCTCACGGGTGGCAATATGCGCCGTGAGTACGGCGTGCCCGCTGGCATTCATGTGGCACGCCACGGCGGCATCGTCCACACCGGTGCAGGACTCGAGGATGGCCTCAATCTCCGCAGGCTCGATACGCACTCCATTGAACTTGATCTGATCGTCGCTGCGTCCGTGGTAACGCAGTTCACCATCCTCGCCTTGGGAAACAAGGTCCCTTGTGGCATACATTCTGGCCCCGTTACCCAGTGTCTCAATCACCTGGAACCGTGCGTCTGTGCCCGCCCGATCACCTCGATAGTCGATTGCCAGGCAATCTCCTCCCAGATAGAGCTCACCGATGGCTCCGGGTGGTAGCGGACGTTGGTTTGTATCGAGAATGGCCCCTTCAAGCCCAGGCAGCAGCCTGCCGAGCGGAACAGCGCTTTCCTCTCCTGGGCGCCATCCGGAGCAATCGAAGACGCATGCATCCGCCATGACTTCCGACGACCCATAGAGGTTCAGGATGCGTGCATTCGGAAAATAGCACCGCGCCCGCTCCAACAATGCTGCCGGGAACCGCTCGCCGCTCACCTGCAGAATTCGCAACTGCTCCAAGGGAGAGGGCATGACACGCAAGAGGCTGTCTAGAACGGACGGCGTGATTACCAGACGGGTGGCGTGGTGCTGACTCAGCATGGCGTGCAACTGTTGCAGGTCAAGGCATTGATCAGGCGTGAGCGCGACCAGGCGGTAACCGGACAACAGTGGTGCAAGCACCTCGCAGAGAGCATCAACGAAGGCCGGCGACGTTTTCAACAACATGCAGTCATCGGGGGCCGATGCATAGGTGTTTTCCATCCAGGCCAGTCGTTGTCGCAGGGCGCGCAGTGGCAGCCGGACACATCTCGGTTTGCCGGTGGAGCCGGATGTCAGCACCATGCAGACGCAGTCTCCGTCACCGATTTCTACGGACGGAATCGTGCGCGGCCCTGCATTGAGCCGCGCTACGCCCGGATTGAGGAGCACTGGCCCGTCCCAGCAATCCGAATCCGGCCAGAGCGCCGGTTCGGACACCAACACTGCTGGCTTGATATGGCGAAGCTGTTCGCACAAACCGTTGAGCGGCTTGCGCGGATCCATCGCCAACCATGGGCGACCGAGTTGTAGCGCGGCGAGAATGGTGCAGACGTAGTCCACGCTTGGCCACAGAATCAGTGCAATCGGCGCGGATCGATCGGCTGGCAGGAGAGCAGCGAGGCGGCCTGCCAGCGACTGGGAACGACCGACCAGTTCGCTTCGGGTCATCGTCAGTTCGGGCTGAACTTGGGCCAGTTGTACAGCGTTCGGCGAAGACAGGGAAAGCTCGACAATGCGTTGCCATGGCCCTGGCTGATGGGCACTCGGCAGTGGCTGCTGTGACGACGGCAGCGGCCTGGCGAAAAGCCCATTGGTGATCTTCCCCAGCGGACGTTCGCCGGCGCCCACCAGTTCCACCATCAGCCTGGCGACTTGTTGCAGCAGCGCGCAGGCGTTGGAGTCGGAAAGGCTTCCGCGCGAAAACGTCAGCCTGAGCCGGATTTCGGTCCCAGGGAATCCCGCCAGCATCAGCGGATAGTGGTTACGTTCGTAACTTTCGTCATGGACTATGCGCAAGCCGTTGGAGTCGGATCTCTCCAGGACACTGCCGGGCTGGTTTTCCCAGACCAGCAGCGTCTCGAACATTGCTTTCTCCGAACCGCCGCTGGCGAGTCGCTGAAGTTCGCTCAGCGGTAGATAGTCATGCTGGCGGTCAGCGACCAGTTGCTGATGCAGTTCTCGCAGCCAAGTGGACACGCCTTGCTGTGACTCCAGTTCGACGGGGACGGGCAGCACGTTCAACAGCAGGCCGAGCATGCGCTCCACACCGACGATCTCTGCTGATCGGGTCGACACCGTGTACCCGAAAATTACCCGATCCTGGCGCAGGTAGCGACCGAGCAAGATTGCCCAAGCCGCATTGAAGACGGTGCTTTCCGTTACGCCCTGGTCCTTGCAGCCCTGCTGGAAGCGATCGCAGTCCTCTCTGGACAGCACCAGATCTACTGCCGATGCATGCCCCTCACGGTGCTGCACCCCCAGGGGCGCATCGCCGACAAAGTCACCGCCGCACAGGCGTCGTTGCCACCATTGTCGAGCCTGCTGCAGGTCACGTGCCTGGAGCCATTCGCAGTAACGCCGGAACGGCACGACCGGCTCCACTAGCAACGCTGGATTCTGGTAACGTCTGCCCACCTCGGCCAGCAGCAGCGTCAGCGACCAGCCGTCGGCGAGCAGATGGTGAAGTGTGAGCCAGACCTTGTGGCGTCTCTCGCCTAGCGTGATCACGCTGACGAGGAACAGCGGTCCGCGGTCAAGCAGGAAGCCGCAGGTCCTGCGCTCCTTGCGCAAGTTGTCCAGGGCCGTGTCCTGCCCTGTTGCCCCAGTCGCACGCAAGTCAATGTGCTCGAATGGAACTTGCAACTGCCGATATACGACTTGGTAGGCCTTGCTTAGTCCCTCCCACCGGAAACAGGTTCTGAGCGTTGGATGATGGTCCAGGGTGTCCTGCCAAGCAGCGCGATAGCGATCAATGATCAACTCGCCCTCGACGCTGAAGCCATACTGCTCCAAGTACATGGCGGGATCGTTCGTAGCCAGTGCATGGTAGATCATTCCCTGCTGCAACGAGGTGGCAGGGAAAACGTCGGTGACATTGTGCTTTTCCAGATTCATTTCAGATCGGCCCCATCCAAGAGTTGCAGCAGCGATTCGGTGTCTTCCGGGGCGAGGTCGACCGCTACCGTTGATGTCGGCTCAGGCTCGGCCAAAGGCACACTGAGATTGGCACAAAGCGAAGCAATGTCGCGTTGCTGGAAAACCTGCTGAGGAGTAAGGACCCAGCCAAGACTGCGGACCTGCTGGCACAGGCGCAGCGCCAGGATGGAATTTCCCCCCAGGGCAAAGAAATCGTCGTGTCGACCGATTTCCGCGATGAACAGCAGCGATTGCCAGATGCTCGTCATCTCTCGCTCGAGTTCGGATGCAGGTGCCGTATAGGGCGTGTCGAGCCTTGGGCGGGCTTGCAACTGGATCCCTGCCTGATTGAGCGGAGCGCTCGTGTTCGTCTGGGGGCGGGCGGGGGAAAAAACAGGCAGGGAGTCTACTTGCCCCTGTTGAACTGCCTGGAGAAGTGGCAGGCTCGAGGGTAGCCAATGTCGCTCCCGGGCAAAGGGATAGGGTGGTAGCGATACCTTCCTGCGTGGCAGCCAGTGTTGGTTGAATGCGCCCCAGTCCAGTGCTTCGCCTTGTTGCCACAAGCGAAGAAGCGTGTGCAGGAAACGGGCTTGTCTTGCGGGCTGATGCTGATGCCTGTCCCCACTCAGGGTCATCATGGTCGCTCCCCGACACCCTGCATCATGGGCAAAGGTAAGCAACCCGCCTGGAGGACCGACCTCCAGCAGCGTGTGAGCAAACGGCGAAATCCGCTTCCAGGCGGCATCGAAGCGTACCGGATCTCGCAGTTGTTGAACCCAGTATTCAGGGTCCGTGGCACGCTCCGGTGACAGCCACTGACCATCTTGCCCACTGAGCAGGGGCCAGCGCGGTGCCGCTGGACTCAGCCCTTGCAAAAGCCGCCGGAAGCGCTCCAGGACGGGATTCATCATCCGAGTGTGAAACGCGTGGGAGGTGCGTAGACGCCGAGGCTGCCAGTTCGATGCAAATGCATCCGCCAGCAATCTGTCCACCGACGCCGGCGGGCCTCCGACAACGCAGCAGGTTGGCGAATTCACCACTGCCAGATCCAACTGTGGGTAGCGTTCGTCCAAGAGGACTTGAACGTTGCCAACATCCGTTTGCAGTATTGCCATGGATCCCTTTTCGGTTTCTGCCATGAGCGTACCGCGCATGCATACCAGTTCGGCGGCCTCGCGAAGTTGGAACACATCGGCGAGGCAAGCAGCACTCAGTTCGCCCAGACTGTGGCCCAGCAGGGAGGACGGCGTCATTCCCAATGCCAGCAAGGTGCGGCCGAGGGCGACTTGGTAGGAAAACAGGGCTGGCTGAACGATGGCCGTGTCGTCTCCTGCGCTGTAGTTACCGTCGAGCAGTAGCGCGCGGATCGAATTGAGGTCTGCTGTTTTGGGGAGTTGATCTAGCACCTCGTCCAGCGCGTCCCGAAATAGCGGTTCGGCGTCGTAGTGCGCAGCAGCCATTCCCGGATATTGGGCACCCTGGCCGGGGAAGATCCATAACGTCCCGGCACTGGGCCGGCTCTGAATGGCTCGCATCCCACGGAACGCGGCGATCGCCTCAGCCCTGTCACCTGCCAACGCAATCGCCCGCCAGGGTAGCGCGCTACGGCCCACCTGCAAGGTGTAGCCAATGTCGGCCAACGCGATATCGGGATGCTGTTCGATCCAGTCCGCAAGCGCCGTGGCTTGCCGTTCAAGGGCTATTTCGTCCGCGGCACTCAAGGGCAGGCAATGCCATTCGCGCATCGGGCCCGTAGGCAGAGGCTGCGGTGCTCTGGCAAGAATCAGATGCGCATTGGTGCCGCCGAATCCGAATGCACTGACTCCTGCCAAGAGGGGGCGATCTGCTGGCCATGGCTGACAGCGGTCAGTCACCTTGAACGGCGTGCTCTCGATGTGGATCTGAGGATTGGGTCGGGAGAAGTGCAATGTGGCCGGAATCTCCTTTTGCTGCAGGCACAGGGCGGTTTTTATCAGGCCGGCCAAGCCTGCGACGGTATCCAGATGACCGATGTTTCCCTTGATCGATCCGATCAGGCAGTGATGCGGTGGCAACTCGTTCGCGCTGTTGGCACGTATTGCCTGGTCCAGCGCTGCGACCTCAATGGGATCCCCAAGATGCGTCCCGGTGCCATGGCATTCGACGTAGGCAAGTTCGGCCGCATCGGCGCGCGCCACCTGCAATGCCTCGCTGATGACCTCCACCTGCCCCGCAACCCCGGAGCGGTGAAACCTACCCGGCCCCCCGCGTCGTTGTTGGCGGCGCTGGAGCGAATGACCGCCAATATGCGGTCTCCGGCAGCGATGGCGTCATCCAGTCGGCGCAGCAATACGGCGGCGACGCCCGAGCCGAACACAGTGCCGTTGCTCATCGCGTCGAACGGACGGCAATGGCCGTCCGGAGAACGTATGCCCGACTCCTCGGCCAAGTATCCGGTTTCCGCCGGTACGCTCAGCGTGGCCGCAGCAACCAACGCGCGGTCGACTTCGAAGCCGAGCAGGCTTTGCACGGCGAGGTGCACAGCCACGAGAGACGATGAGCAAGCCGTCTGCACGTTGACTGCGGCGCCGCCGAGGTTTAGTTTGTAGGCGATCCGGGCGGCGGAATAGTCCTTGTCGTTACCGATGATGCAGTCGAACATATCGGCGTTCCCAGCCAGTGCCTGGGGCAGTGCGTGCAAGGCGGAATAGCCATTCATCCCGACACTGGAGAACACCGTCGTTCGCATTCCATCGGCATCTTCTGGCACGTGGCCTGCATGCTCGAAGACGTGCCATGCGCATTCCAGCAGTAGGCGCTGCTGGGGGTCCATGAAGGCGGCTTCACGCGGTGAGTAGCCGAAGAATGCCGCGTCGAAGCAATCGTAATGCGCCGGAATCCTGGCCTGGCGCACATATCTCGGAGAGCGAGCCAGTTCGCCATGCCCGGCGGCTTCCAACTGCGCGTCATCAAGCAACACGAATGGCTCTTGCCCGGACAGCAAAACCTGCCACAAGGCGTCGACCGAGTCGGCGCCAGGAAACCGCCCTGCAGCCCCGATGATTGCAATGTCGGTATTTCGATCCTGATCCATGAGAAGGCTTCCTGGATGGGTTAGGGTTACGGGCGTTCCCTGGCGGCCAGGCGGGCCTTCGCCCTCTGGCTTGAGGACTTCCGTGCGCGAACGTTGGTCGACAAATTGCCTTCCAGGCAAAGCGACAGCGCATGGATGTTCGGGTGCTGGAACAACAGCGTCAGGGGGAACTCACGCCGCACAATTTGACAAACATGGCGATGCAGTTGTGCCAGAAGCAGAGAATTTCCGCCCATTTCGAAGAAGTTGTCGTGGATGCCCACTCGCTCGACGCCCAGCAATCCCTTCCATGCATCCACGATGGCCTGCTGCAGTGGTGTGCTCGCCCCCACATAGCTTGTTGCTGCACCAGCCACTACCAGGGCATCCCTGCACAGGGCACGCCGATCCACCTTCCCTGTGGGGGTATAGGGCCATTCACGCTGCAAGCTCCAATGACTGGGGATCAATCCCGCCGGCAGGTTTTCGGCAAGGAAATTGCGCAAGGTCCGTGCGTCGCCATCTTCCACCGATGTCAAAAGAACATGGGCAACCAGCCTCTGCTGGCTACCTTCTCCATCCACCGCGACAAGCGCGTCGCGCACGGAGGGATGCCTGCGAAGTTGGCTTTCAATTTCCCCGGCTTCCACTCGCATGCCACGCAGTTTGAACTGGTGGTCACGCCGCCCCAGGCAGAGCAGTCGGCCTCCCGGGGTGCGCACGGCAGTGTCACCCGTGGCGTACAGCGGTATGGTCTTCTCGCCATCCGGTGTCGTCCACAGACGCACTGCTGTGGCTTGGGAGCCGCAGTAGCCCGCTGCCAAGTTTTGGCCGCTGACGTGGATCTCACCCGCACATCCCGGGGCCACCAACCGGCCGTTGCTGTCGAGCAGCCAGATACAGGTGCCCGGCAGCGGCAGGCCAATTTCAACATGGCTCGTGCCGGTGTCCAGATTTTCCGGTGTGATGCGGTGCCATGCCCCATCGGACGTGAGCTCGGTCGCACCATAGTAGTTGAGCAGGCAGGCGTCCGGACGCAACGCCGCCAGGCATCGGTGTGCCAATTCAACGCGCACGTTCTCGCCACCGAGGACGACGATCCTGAGCGGGAGGTTCTGCGCTTCGGGCATGGCAAAGAACGCATCGGCCAGCGAGGGGGTCATCACCAGTCGGCTTATCTCGTGACGACGCACCAGCCGTGCAAGTTCCAGGGGACTGCGGGCTTGGTCTGGCGAAGGGATAACGAGGGCAAGGTCCGCCAGCAAGCTGTCCAGGAGTTCGCCGACAGCATCCACGAACGCTGGCGAAGTCTTGAGGCAGCCGACATCGTAGGGCGTCAAAGGAACTGGTGTCTGACCCCAGGTCAGCCGTCGGCGCAGGTTGCCATAGGTGATCCGGACCCCTTTGGGAAGACCTTCGGAGCCCGAAGTATGCTGTATCAGTGCCAGGGATTCATCGTCTGCCGGCAGGTACGAAGGCAAAGCCACGGGCGGTGCCAGGACCGCCCGATCAGCAAGAAGCACAGGCAGATTCACGACCGGTATGCCGGACCATAGTGCACTGTTGCTGATCAGGCAGCCGACTTCGCTCTGGCCGAGCATTTGGGCGATTACCTGCTGCGGTCGCCGCGGGTCGAGCGGAACCCATGCCTGCCCCAAGCGGAGTGCGGCAAGGATGGTCGCGACATAGTCGACGCCTGGATGCAGGCGGATTGCAATAGGTTTTGCTGGAAGTGCGTGCTCCGTGACCCAGCTCGCCACACGCTCTGCGCGGTTTAGCAATTGAGTCCAAGTGATCCCGCTACCATCATCCAGTCGCAGCATCTCACGCTGGGGGTGGTGAATTGCATGTTGCTGGATGATCGGCCACGGATCAGTTCCTTCCAAGACCGGTCCGCCATCTACGCAGGCCCATTCACGGCAGGCCTGGGAGTGAGCCAGCGGCAAGTCGTTGATCTTCGTCTGAGGGTCCTGCAAAGCTGCGGCAAGCACGTTCTCGAACGCCTGATTCCATCGGTCAATGCTGGCGGCAGAGTAGATATCGCGAGCATACAACCAGACCAGAATCAGTCCGTCGCCGTCAGGGATGGCGATGATCTCGAGATCCATGTGGGTTGTGTCGGACACAATGGTACGGCCCATCACATTGATCCGGCCGAATTTGCCCTTTGCCAAGCCTGTCGGCTGGTAAGTGAAGGATACCTGATGCAGAGGATTTCGGCTGGCATCCGCTCCTGCCGACATGGCTTGTACCAACTGCTGCAGCGGATAGTGCTGATGTTTCTGGGCGTCAAGGAACTCGTCCCGCACGCGAGCCAAATGCTGATCGAAAGGCAGGTTGTCGGACAGATCGCCGCGCAGCAGCAGATTGTTGATGAAGAACCCGAGCATGGTCTCGGTTGCGGGGTGGTCCCGTCCGGATACGACGCTTCCCATCACGAAGCGTTGCTGTTCCGCCATTCTCCCCAGCGCGACCTGCATCGCTGTCAGCAGGGTCATGAACGGCGTCACGCCCTGGCTCCCGGAGAACGCGTCAACTCGCTGCGCCAGCGTCTTGTCAAGGCGATAGCGGCTGACTGCGCCACGGAAGCTCTGCACCGGTGGCCGTCTGTGGTCTTCCGGTAACTGCAGTGGTGGTATGTCGGCCAGACGGTTTCGCCAGAAAGTCAGGCTGGTCGCTATCTGTTCGACAGGCAGATCATGCTGGCTTTGAGCGAAATCGGAATACTTGGCGACCGGTGGAAGGCTGGGAGGTAGCCCATCGACCTCCTCTTGGTAGAGGGTAAAGATCTCTCGGTTGAACAACTCAGTTGACCAGCCATCGAAGGCGATATGGTGGATGCTGTAGAACAGCACATGGCGATTGGTGTCCACGCGGAACAGCCGTGCTCGGAGCAGTGGGCCGTTTTCGAGGTCGAATCCATGGATCTTTTCTCGTTCGGCCCAGGCCATCAGTTTTTTCTGCTTGGCATCGACAGTGAGATCGCGCAGGTCTTCGTGTTCCATCACGCTTGGCGCCTTGTCGACGACATAGGTTCCGACCGGGGCATGCGCAGGGAACCGGGAACGCAATGGTTCGTGCCGTTCCATCAGTCGGCGCAGGGCATTTTCAAAGGCGATGGCGTCCAGCGAGCCATCCAGTTCCAGGCAGTAGCACAAGTTGAAGAACGGGTTCCCCGGAGCGATTCGGGACATGAACCACAGCCGTTGCTGCGCCCAGGACTGTGGCGGATGGTCGGTCTGGCAGGTCGGCCAAGGAGCAACTGCCTCTGCTGTAGAACGATGCTTCGCCAGCCACTCGACCATCGCCTCTATGGTCGGGTGTGAGAAGACCATGGCCAGAGGCGGCCGAACGCCGAACGTCTTCTCGATTTGAAGGAGCAGACGCGTGGCGCTGAGCGAGTCTCCGCCCGACGGAAAGAAACCGGCCTCGACGTCCGTGATCTCCTTGCCGAGCAAGTCTTGCCATATTGCAGCCAGTTGAGTTTCGCCGGTATTTCGTGGTGGTCGTCCCGTCTTCACTGGACGCGCGTGTTGCGTTGCAATTTCGACAAGCCTGCGACGGTCGATCTTGCCGTTGGTCGTGCGTGGGAATTCGGAAACGGGAAGAAACACCCTGGGAATGGCGGCGACGGGCAAGCGCTCTGCGCAAAGGGCGCGCAACTCATCCTCCGAGCAGGGCTGGTCGCCTGACAAATAACATGCGGCCACCACGGAACTCCCATCTTGGTGCGGTACTTCGAGCGCGACCGTATGCTTCACCGCAGGATGCAGTTGCAACGCGGATTCGATTTCCATCGGATCGCAACGATATCCACCCGCATTGATCTGGAAATCGGTGCGCCCAAGAATCAGAAGGTTGCCGTCCGGCCTGAAGACTCCGCGGTCGCCGGTCCGATACAGGTGCTCGCCCGTCATCGGGTGGGTCAGGAAGCGCAACGCCGTCTGCGCGGGATCGTCCAGATAACCACGAGCCAGTGAAAGGCCTGCACAGTACATTTCGCCCGGGACGTGGTCGGGACATTCTTGCAACAGCTCATCCAGAACGTAGTAGCGACAATTGTCGATGGATCGTCCGTAGGGGATGCTGGGCAATTCGGTATCCACCACGCTGACTTCGTGCGTGATGTTCCAGACGGTGGTCTCCGTCGGTCCGCCGCTGCTGCGCAGTTTGAGCCCGGGGTGCTTGAGGAGTCGTGCGGCGAGCGCCGGCGCAACCCAGTCGCCGCCCAGGATGACCTGCCGCATGCTGGTCGGCAGACCGCCACCCCATTCAGCTTGAGCGGCTGAGAGCACCATTTCCATGAAGCGAGGAACACTGTTCCATACCGAGACCCTGTGCGTGCGAAGCAGTTCGAGCCAATGCGCCGGGTCAGTGTCCCTGTCGGCATTCGGAACGACGAGCGTTGCTCCCACGCAGAAGGTCGCCAGTTGGTCGAACAAAGCGAGGTCGTGATGCTGCGCGGTAACGGAAATGATGCGATCGGAAGGCTGCAGGTCGAATGAACGGATGCTGTACTGCAGGAAATTCGCCACGGCCCTTTGGCATATCTCCACGCCCTTGGGTTGGCCTGTGGAGCCGGAGGTGAATATGACGCAGCAGACGGCATTGGCATCGAACGGTGCCGGTGCCAGTTCTATCAGCGAGGCTTCGGTCGGATGGTCCGAAATGGTTATACACGGCACGTCGGGGGCAATGGATGCACCGATTGGCGCATTACGCATGACCGCCTTGGGAGCAACCCGCGCCACGATGGCACGCAAGCGTGGTTCCGGGTGTGTGCGATCCAGGGGTACGGCTGCCGCGCCGAGCCACAGGCAGGATTGCAACGCTACGGCTTGTTGCCACCCACGCTGCATCAGCAGAACAACCCGGTCCGATTTTCCGACACCAGCATGTGCCAGTTCTTGGGCCAGCGTCGTCACCTGCGCGAGGAATTCGGCATAGGTCAGCCGAATGCCTTGAGCCGATACCAGGGCGAGCAATTGCGGGGCAACCACGACCCGTTCCTGCAGGGCGCGAGAAGGTGACACCGGCTCGACGACAGCTTTCTGCCACAGCCCCGCTCGCACGGCGGCTTGCGCTGGCGGCAACGGGAAGGACAAGGGCGTATTCCAAGCATCGTCGTCCTCGGCAAGTCTCGCCAGGGCCTGGGAGAATGCATCGAACATCGTGTCGAGCATTGTGTCCGGGAAAGCGCTGGGCATAGCATCCCAGTTGAACAACAGCGTTCCGCCATTGACAAGGTACTGGCAGTCAAGCAGCACCTGAGGCGTCCGACTGACGACGCACACCGGCTCACCGAAGACTACGCCAATCTCCTGTGGCGTCAGGGCGGCGCCATTGCGCAGATCGGGCGTGGTGGTGAAGACAATGGGCATGGCTACGGCCTCGCCCAATGACTGCAGTCGCGCAAGTTCCCGCAATTGCTGCACACCGGAGATTTCCTGGAAATCCAGATCGTCCCAGAGCTGGGTCTGAAGACGCGTTGCATTGACTGCAAAGTTGGCGTGTTCACGCAGGTCGACTTCCAGCAGGCTGAAGGAGGCAAATTCGCCGATCACATTGCCGATGTCCGGGTGCCAGTCAGGGCGGTTGAAGCGAGGAACGCTCAACGTGAAATGCGCGGAACTGCTCCAGCGCGCCAGGGTGCTGGCATACACGGTCAGAATTACCACGGCGAGCGACAGGCCACGATGTCGCGCATTGGCATTCAGGCGCATCAACGCTTCTTCTTCCAGTTTTCCAAACCAGCGCTGGAATCGCTGGTCGCCGCCTTCGGCACGATGCGGCAGCATTGGCGCGGGAGGCAAATTTTTCAGCTTGCCTCGCCAGCGCTCAAGGGCACGCTGGTAGCGTAGACTTCCCTCCTGCTCCTGCAATGCAGCGATGTAGTCGCAGAACTGCATCTGCAATTCGGGCAGCACGAGGTTGGGGCGTTGATACAACTGTGCCAACTCGTCGAACAGGATATGCAGACTGCGACCATCCACACTCCACAGATCAAGCTTGATGTGCAGGTAGCCATCGCCCTCGTCGCCAAAACCATCGAAGTGCAGGCGGGATTGTGGCCACTGCTCCAAGGGAATGCACTCCTCTTGCATGCCACGTTGCATCTCATCCAACATCTGCATCCGCTGCTCGGGTGACATGTCGATCAAGCTACGCGTGCCGATGAACTGATAGGGCACGCTTTCGGCGACCCGCTGGAGACCGTCGATCCCCACCGTAGCGCGCAGCATGTCATGGCGTGCAATGAGCGCATTCCAGGCGCGCTCCAGCAGCGGCAGATCAAGCCCTCGGCAGTGGTACTGAGCATAGAACTGGATGGCACCGGCATGGGAAAAGGTGGCTTGTCGCCCCATCCAGTAGGCGTGCTGCATATCAGCCAAGGGGAATGGCTGGCGACGTCGCGCAGCGTCTGGCGTGATGCGGATTTGTTGCGCCTGGCTTGCTTGAAGCCGTTTTTGCAAGCGAATCGCACTGAGTGCGGGGCGCGGTGAGGGATCGTCTGCTATTACCATAAGAAAAGAAACTGAAAATGACTATTGTTTAGAAGAAAATTGACGCGAAGTATGTTTCATAAATTTTATTGTTGGAGCGCATGAAACCATGCATTGCTCCTGGCGCATCGTCTCGACGATGGGACGCAACAGGGGGGATATGTATCATGCAATACGAATGAGATGCAATATTATTAATTGACAGAAAACTTCACATTTCTGACATCCTCCCCGATCCCCACCTGCATCCCGCGCGGCGTCAGCGCACGCGCAATTCGCTGGGCGGATACCCGAACTGCCGCTTGAAGGCGGTGGAGAAGTTCGCCGGGGAGTCGTAGTCGAACTGGTGCGCCACGGCCGTCACCGACAAGCCACGCTCCAGGGAAAGATGTGCCTGCTCGAGCCGGCGTTTGCGCACATAGGCGGCCACGGGAAGCCCGAATGCCGCCTTGAACTCCTTGCGCAGCGCACTGACGCTGGTGCCCGCGAGCTTCGCAAGTTCTTCAGGTTCTGGTGGATCGATCAGCCGTGCTTCGAGGATGTCACGCGCCCGGCTCATGCGCAGCAGGCCGGTAGGCGTGCGCAACATCGGGCCCCCGGGCACATTGCGATGGCTGTCAATCAGGCCGAGCAGCAGATCGTGGGCGCGGGCAGCCAGGAACAGTCGGCCCATCTCACCGCAGTAACTGCTGTAGAGCAGTCGAAGGGCATGGCTGCGCAGCGGTGCGGACAGTGGCGCCTTCCTGGGCATCGGCTGCCCGCAATAGGAGAGCAATTGCGCCATTACGTCATCACCGGCCGTGCGCGCGAGGAGCCAGCAACGGCTCAGGAAGAAGCTGACGCCGGCGATGCGGGCGCCTGCGGCATAGCGCCCTTCCAGCAGACTGCCTTGCTGCACCGCCAGCGCCCAGCAGTGATCTGGTGGAACCGCGAAGTCATGCTGCGGCTGAGCGACATGGCCCGACTCTGCTGCACCAAATAGCGTCAGCCCGAGCAGCAGGCCGTCCTCCGGTATCGGATTGGGCAGCACCGCATCCTCGGACGCCAGCAACTCGCATCCGGACATGCAGATTCCATCGCCGCTTTCCCATCGGATCTGGCGCAGAAATTTCAACGCATTCATCTCGAAAACTCCAATCCCCGGAGCCCCCCGTTCGCCGTACCTGAACCTTATCCAGTTCCGACGAAGGAGGGTCTGGCCTTACCGCAAACGCATACGGCGCATCCCGCAAAGCCTTGGGCCTGGCAAAACAGGTACGCTCCAAAATGTACGAATGATTCTCAATCGTGTGCGTAAATTAACGGGAATCGGGAGTCAACGCAAGACGATGCTCTTTCGGCTTGCATCAAGGGGGTGGAATGAACGTGCAGGGAGTGGCGGCATTGGCCGCAGTTCTGACGGGAACAGGGGTTGTTCCGAAACTGGCCCTGGCCGACACAACAGGGGGAGATGTGCGTGAACTTGGCGCGGTGACGGTGACCGCGCAGAAGGTCGAGCAGAACGTCCTTGATGTACCGGCCACCGTGGAGGTCGTGGGCGCGGAAGATCTCGCGCTGCACCAGATCGACAGCTTGGAGGACTTGGACAAACTCGTCAGCGGCCTGGGCATATCGAGCTACACCGGCGGACAGCCGCGCATCTATTTGCGTGGCATGGGCGACGCATTCGACCTGAAGAACAAGCGCGTCGCCGTCTACGTCGACGGCGTCCCTCAGATCGACTCGGTACTGCAGGATCGCATGCTGCTCGACCATGTTGAGCGCGTGGAGGTGCTCAAGGGCCCCCAGGGGACCTTGTACGGGCGCAATGCCTCGGCCGGGGTGATCAACATCGTGACCAAGCGACTCAGGGGCGATGCGGCATCGGCCTTTCTTGGCGCGGGCAACCACGATCAACGGCGAGGCGGCGCGACGCTCTCGAAAAGTCTGGCAGAGGACCAAATGCTGCTCGGCATCAATGCATCCTGGACCAGACGCAACGGCGTGCTCGAGAACGTCGCCACCGGATCGCGCGGCAAACTCGACGGCCAGGAGCGGCGCAACCTCCATCTCAAGGCCGACCTCTACCCGACGGACAAAACGGCACTGAATCTGACCTTCAGTCATTTCGAGGACGACAGCGCACCCTACCTGCAGACCTTCATCGACCCGACAACCTGGAAGCCGATACGTCGGGACGCAGGCAGGGGTTTCGTCCCCGTACGCTTTTATCAGATCGACCGGGATACGGAAGGCCATACCAAGACCCGGGGCAACGGGCTGACGCTCAGGGTCAGCCACGATTTCGACCTGTTCCGGCTGAACTCGATCACCGGCTACCAGCAGGACAAACTGCACACGGTCAGCGACGCCGACTACAGCAGCAATCCTCTTTTCAAGTGGGACTTTGACCCTTACACCAACGAACACAAGCAACTGAGTCAGGAGTTCCAACTGGTGGGCAACGCTGGTGCCGCGCATTGGCAGACGGGCGTTTTTGCCTATGGCGACCAGACGGACAACAGCAACGCCTTCAAGACAAGCTACGGCAACATCCTCAGCAATTCGCGCTACCGCACCCGGGGCGTGGCTTGGTATGGCCAGTTGGACTATGTATTCGTGCCGGGCTGGACAGCCACGGCCGGCGGACGCTACCAGCGCGACCGGCAGAAGCTGAAGGATTTCCAGCAGGACCGCGAGGAGGTATCGAAATCGAAATCATCCAGCACCTACAAGCTGGCGCTGGCTTACGCATTTCAACCCGACAACACCACTTTCCTGAGCTACGGAACCGGCTACACGCCAGGTGGCGTGAACACCAGCCCGCAGATGATCGGTGGCCTGCCCGTCGGTCCATACCTGAGCTACGCCCCGGAGAAGACCAGCAGCATCGAGTGGGGGATCAAGGGCCGGCTCGCCGGGCAGCGGCTGGGCTATTCGCTGTCGCTCTATCACACGCTGCTGCGCAATCAGCAGGTGCTGGACATGGCTGACACCCAGATGAAGAACATCGGCGAGACCCGCTACCGCGGCGTCGAGATGTCCGCCGACTATCAGATCGCCGGCCCCTGGAACCTGAATGCGGGCTACGCCCTGAACACCAGCCGCATCCGCAAGAGCAACGACCCGGCAGAGTTGGGCAAGTCAGTGCCCTTCGTACCTGGCAATACGGGACGCGTCGGTGTGCAGTACAAGGATCGCATCGCCGATACCTCGGTGACCGTGCGGCTGGACATGAACCATGTCGGGCGCATCAGGGCCGACGCCAAAAACAGTTTCAGCCAGTCGAGCTACCAATTGTTCAGCCTCAGCGGCAAGGCGGACTTCAAGCACTGGTGGCTGAGCCTGAGCGTCAACAACCTGCTGGACAAGCAGTACTACAGCAATGCCATCGCCAATTCTCCACTCGCGGGCACGCACACGGCGGTGTATGGCCAGCCCCGCACCGTGCTGCTGACCCTGGGGAGCAAATTTTGAGATGGAGACCCGCGTGATCGACTTCGCCCGCCTGCCCCGTAGCGGAGGGATCTCCAGCAGCTACGCGCTGGTGCGTGGCTGGCCATGGCAACTGGGCCTTGCATGCATAGGCACGGCTGTCTCTGGTGTCCTGAGCCTGTTGCCCTGCGTCGTGGCTTGGATCCTGCTTGCCCAGATTCTCGGCAAGCAGAATCTCACCGTTCCGGGCGCATGGATGGTTTCCGCGCTCGTGCTGGGATGGGCTCTGCGCCACATGCTCTCCTGTGGCAGCAAAATCATCGCACACCGACTGGCCTTCGCCGCCATCGCCGAAATCAAAGATCGCCTGCTCGACAAGTTGGATCGGGTACGCCTGACATGGTTTGACCAGATGTCTCCAGCCCAGCACGGCCAGTTGATTGGTGAGCAGGTCGACGAGTTGGAGGACGCGGTCGCCCATCTCCTGCCCGAGCTGACCGCTGCGACCCTGGTGCCACTCACCCTGGCTGCGGTGTTGCTGTGGGTTGACTGGCGCATGGGCTTGGCGTGCCTGCTACCCTACGTGATCGCCATCGGCTGCAGCGTTTCCGCCATGTCTCGGGGACGCAGTGCGGGCCAGAACGCCATGCAGGCATGGAATGGACTGATGCGCAGTCTGGACACACTGTTGCGCCACCAACTGCTGCTACGCACCTACAACCAAGCTGACACAGCCTACACCCGCATCGATGGCGCCCTGACCGAATTCGAACACCGTTCGGTCGCCGCCGTGCGCCCGCCCTTGCTACTAGCGGTGCTCTTCATGGTACTGGGCACCAGTTCCCTGTCCGTCGCACTGCTGATCGGTGGCATCCTCTATGCGTCAGATGACCTGTCTCTGGCCTGCCTCGCGTTCTTTTGCGTTGTCTCGGTAGGGCTGGGGAGTCTCTACAGCGATGTCTTCAGCTTCTTCCTCCGCCTGGGCAAGCTCAAGGCTATCTGGAAACGGATATTCGGCTTGCTGGATGCCGACGAATTGGCATGGGGACAGATCCCCATGGTGCCGGAGTCGGCCGGATTCGATCTGCGTCAGGTGAGTCGGCTGCGCAATGAGCGGCAAGTCTTGGCAGACATCGATCTGCGCATACCCGCCGGGAGTTCCCTGGCCCTGGTTGGCCACAGCGGTGCGGGCAAGACATCCCTCGCCGAACTGCTGCTGCGCTACGACGATCCGGACCAGGGCGATATCGAATTGGGCGGCCATCCGCTGTCGGCCTACAGTCAGGAAGCCCTGCGGGACGCAATGGCTTACGTGAGCCAGCGTACCGAATTGTTCGCCCTGAGCGTGACCGACAACATCAAACTGGGGCGGCCAGATATCGGTGACGACTTGGTCGAGGCAGCGGCCAAGCGAACCCTTTGTCACGACTTCATCATCGCCTTGCCGGAAGGCTACGCCACGATGCTGGAGCCGGACGGGCGCAACCTGTCGGGCGGCCAGCGCCAGCGCCTGGCCTTGGCCCGTGCCGTGGTTCTCGATGCGCCTGTACTGCTGCTCGACGAGGCACTGGCCTTCAGCGACATCGAGAACGAGGTGCAGATTCAGCAAGCCATCAGTGAACTGGCCCGCGGACGCACCTTGATCGTCATCGCCCACCGGCTGCACACCATACGCTCGCTGGAGAATATAGCCGTCATGCAGCAGGGGCGGATCGTCGAGCAAGGACGGCACGAAGACCTCATCGCTGCCGCCGGGTACTACGCCACCCTCTGGCAGCAGTTGCCCTTGCCCGCCGAGGAGGAATCGGCATGATCCGCTGGTTCCGGCAACTCCTGCATGGGAGCGCTACAGGGCGGGATTTTTCTCGCTACCTGTGGCTCACCTGGATCGACATCCTGCTCATCGCCCTGCCTCCCGTGGCTGCGGCCGAATTCATCCGCCAAGCGTACTTGCAAGGGGGCTGGCCCGCTTCGGGTGCCATTTTCCTGAGCATCGCGCTGGGGTCGCCGCTGCTCAGGCTGGCCGTTCAATGGAAGGCACGCATGCTGGGAGCCAAGACGGTGTTCGCCGCCATCAGCGCTTATCGGCGGCAATTGGTGCGGCGCGTGCTGGCCACCCCCTTATGGCAACTGCACAAGTGGCCTGAAGGCCAGTGGCTGGAGCGCCTGGGCGGAGACATTCGCCAGATACAGGAAGGGATCTTCATCGTGTTGGTGCGGCTACAGGTCAATCTGCTGTTGGCGGCGATCCTGCTGCTGTACGTGGGTTACTACCGACCGGAGGTGTTGGGCGGATTCCTGCTGGCCTTGGCGCTGTGCTTGGTCGTGGGACGCCGCCTGCTCACTACGATCACCCGACATGTCGACGAACTGAACGAGTGCAATATGGCGGTACGTGCGAGGCTGGCGACGATGATGGACGGCATTCGCACGCTCAGGCTCTTCGGCGCCACCCGTCTACCGGCGCTCAGGCTCGACACCCACCTGCAGGCGCAACGACAAGCCCAGCAACGTGCGATACCTGCGCTCGCAGTGCGCGATCAGATATTCCACGCGCTGCTCGAACTTTGCTTGATTCTGGGACTGCTGCTGGCTTGGCGCGCACAGGCAGACGCTGATCTGCTGCCGGTACTGCTGATCCTGCCCATTGCCCACCACAACCTCTATGGTGCCTGGCAGGAATGGGGGCTTCTGAAATGGACGCGGCAGGCGTGGGTGCGCGTACAGGCGCTGGCTGAGTTGCCGCAGCAACTGCAAGGGGCGACCCCTTTGCCGGGGCGACCCGAGACCCTCAGCGTCAACGCGGTGGGTTTCGCTTACGCCGATCGCCCTGTGCTGGACGCGGTCGATGCACGTTTTTCACCCGGCAGCCACAGCGTCATCGTCGGCCGCAACGGCGCCGGAAAATCCACCCTCCTCATGGTGCTCGCGCGGCTGTACGACCATGGCGATGGTCAGATCCTGCTCGGCGGTGTTCCCATCCACACGGCTACGCTGGGCAGTTGGCGTGCCCATGTCGCCGTCGTACTGCAGGACACCGCGCTGCTGCCGGGCACCCTGCGAGACAACCTTCTGCTAGGGCGCCCCGACGCGAAGGATGAAGAACTCAACGAGGCGCTGCACAAGGCCTGCTGCGACGACTTCGTGGCGCAGTGGGAAGGCGGCCTCGACACCGTGCTGAGCGAAGGCGGTGTCATTCCCTCGGCGGGGGAGCGCCAACGGATCGCCATTGCACGCGCGTTGCTCAAGGATGCTCCGATCGTATTGCTGGACGAAGTCACTTCCGGATTGGACAGCGTCAGCGCATCACGGGTCCAGCAAGCGATCCAGGTCCTTGCGCGCCATCGTACGGTGATCCAGGTTACCCACTCCCTGCTGCAGGCGGTCCGTGCGGACCAGGTTCTGGTGCTGAGCACGGGGAAAGTAATCGAAATGGGCAAGCATGCCGCATTGCTGCATGCCGATCGGACGTATGCCGCGCTGTGGAGCCTATACCAGCACAGCTTGCAGTGGAGGGTGATCGGTTAGTGCGCTGTCCCGCAAATAGTTGTACGAAATGAAATCGATGCATTCGCGCCCATGGCAAGGTATAAACCGCAGCGATGGTCAGGACCATCGTGAGGATCAGCAACGTCGCCATGGGTGCGAAGGCTCGATTTCATATCCTGTTATTTTCCAGGTAGAACACTGGAATCAGGTACGGGTGAGACATAGGTCCGGCAAGCGCGGTCCAGTAGTCATGTGCCAATCCGATGGCGGCGCCCTCTCCCGATGAGCCCATGTGTGGAAAGAATGGAAGACAATCCAATGAGAACGCTTCAGGAAGTGATTGGACACCACGCCGAACAGTTCGGTGAACTGGTTCTCTACCGTGAACTGGACAGTCGTGGCCAAGAACTAAGCGACATCACATTTTCCGAGTTCCATCGCCGCACCCAAAGCGTGGCACGCTATCTGCTCAATCAGGGAGATATCGGCCAATCCATACTCTTGCTGTTTCCGCCGGGCATTGAGTTTATGGTGGCTTTCGCCGGCGTGGTTCTGGCAGGGAAAATAGCCGTGCCCACGGCACGACCAGGCGCTGTGGGGTTCAAGCGCTCGCTGCCCCGGCTGCAGCGCATCGCCCAGAATTGCTCCGCGCAAACGATTCTGGCAGACACGGCGTTCCTCGCCGATCTGGATGCCGAGGGAGCGCAACAGTGGCTGCCCGAGCAACAATATCGGTATCTGCCCCTGCCAGTCGCTTGCGATGACCTGCCGATCGCACTCCCGGCCGCCTCGCTCGACACGGTTGCCTACCTGCAATACAGTTCTGGTTCAACGGGCGCCCCAAAGGGAGTGATGATCACCCATCGCAACATGGCGGCCAACACGGCTGTCATTGAGGATCGGATGGGTAATCCAGGCCGTGTGGTCTCGGTCGAATGGATGCCACATTTCCACGATTACTCATTGGTGAAAGGATTGTTGCTCGCTCTCTACACCGGCAGCAAACACGTGATTCTTCCTTCAATGACGATACTGCGGGCGCCACTAGTATGGCTGAATACCATATCACGATACCGGGCATGGCGTAGTGGTGGACCCAACTTCGCCTATCAGCAGTGCGTGGATCGGATCTCGGAAGCCGATGCCGTGCAACTGGATCTCTCCCACTGGAGGTGGGCTCATTGCGGTGCGGAGCCCATCAAGGCGGCCACGATTGAGGCCTTCTTGCGCCGCTTTGCGGCTTCCGGACTCTCGCCCCGGGCCTTTCATCCCGCGTATGGCATGGCTGAGACAACATTGCTCATCACCTGCACCCGTCCCGGACAACACTGGCGCGCCATGCCTGTTCGACCTGGCGACAAGCAGCGTCTGACGGTCTCCTGCGGGGCTCCCTGCTCTGGTATGGAGATTCGCATCGTCGACCCGGAACGCCAGCATGCGTTGCCCGAGAGGGAAGTCGGAGAAATCTGGGTATCGACGAATAACCCCAGTATCTCCCCGGGGTACTGGCATGAGGAAGAGATCAACCGCGAAACCTTCCAGGCTCGGCTGGACGGCGTACTCGGAAGGTTCATGCGCACGGGGGATCTGGGCTACTTGGACGCTGGCGAATTGACCGTCAGCGGTCGCATCAAGGATCTCATCATTTATCAAGGGCGCAACATCGTGCCCACCGACATCGAATGGCTGGCCCAGACTGATCGTCCGTGGCTGCGCAAGGACTGCGGCGCCGCATTCTCCATGGACGACTCGCTGTCCGACCGTCTGGTGTTGGTCCAGGAAGTCGACAAGCACTGTCCACCCGATTGCCTGCCTGGCTACATATTCGAGATCCAGCAGGAGTTGGCCCAGCAATTGGGAGTCAGGCTGGACGATATCCTGTTCATACGCACTGGCAGTTTGCCGAAGACCTCCAGCGGCAAGATTCAACGGCGGGAATGCCGAAGCCTGTTGCTACAAGGAGCACTTCCCGTACTTCACCGCTATCGGAACGACATGGATCCCGACGCCGCCTCCAGTGACCTGCGCGGGTCGTCGCTCGGGTATCTCGTCCGTCTGCTCGCCATGGAACTGGATCGACCATTGGCACAGATCGATCCCCATCTCAGCTTGTTCGACCTCGGGATGGATTCGCGAGCCATCGTCCACTTCCATGAAGTCTTGCGCAGCAGGCGCCCTGAATGGGAACTGGACATCACAGATCTTTTCCAATACACCTCAATGGGCAGGCTGGCCGAGCATATCGAAGCATCCGTTGCCCAAACTCAGGAGACGGTCGCCCCGCTATCGGAAAAAGCCGGCCCTCATCGCAACCGCAGGCGCATCCCTGACATGCAGGACATATGACCGGAGCAGACATGAGCGCGAACAAACACTGGCTGGATCAGCACCCGGATGCCGTCGCAATCATCGGCATGGCCGGACGTTTTGCGGAAGCCCCGAACCTGGCGAACTACTGGGACAACTTGGCAGCAGGGAAACTGGCGCGAAAGGAATATAGTCGCGACGAACTGCTCGCCCGCGCGGTGAAACCCGAGGTAGTGGACGATCCGGCGTATGTCTGCGTCGGGATGCCGCTGGAAGACATCAACTGCTTCGATGCTGAATTCTTCGGCGTCAGCGCCAAGCAGGCCGATTGGATGGACCCACAGATCCGCCTGTTTCTCGAGGTTTGCTGGCATGCGATGGAAGATGCCGGATACGACGTGAGCCGTCTTGGCGCTCAGCGGGTAGGTGTTTTTGCCGGCTCGAACCCGGCGGTATACCTCTGGCAGCATCATCTGGATCGGCTGCGGGAGCACAACCTCGCGCAATGGCTGGAGGTTCTCACCAGCAACGATAAAGATTACCTGAGCCCCTGGGTGGCGTACAAACTGGGGTTGCGTGGCCCGGCGCTGAATATCCAGACGGCATGCTCGACATCGCTGGTGGCCGTGGCGACTGCTTGCCAGAACCTCTTGGGCTACCAGTGCGACATGGCGTTGGCTGGCGCTGCGGCGCTGACGCTGCCACATGACCAAGGCTATCTGTATCAGGCCAACACCATTCTTTCACCCGACGGCCATTGCCGGCCATTCGACGCGGAAGCCGCTGGCACCATCATGGGCAATGGCGTGGCCGCAGTCCTGCTCAAGCGCGCCGAAGATGCCATCCATGACGGCGACCACATCGACGCGCTCATTCTCGGCACTGCGGTGAACAACGATGCCCAGCGCAAGATGGACTTCATGGCGCCGGGCGTCGATGGCCAAGCTGAAGTCATCCGCATGGCGCATCGTCTGGCCGGAGTCAGCGCCGATACCATCGACTATGTGGAAACCCATGGAACGGGCACCTACCTGGGCGACCCCATCGAATTCCGTGCCTTGCAGATCGCCTTTGCCCAGGGCGCTCAACGGATGAAACCGTGCGCCATCGGTGCCGTCAAGGCGAACCTCGGCCACCTGAACACCGCTGCGGGCATGGCTGGCCTGATCAAGACGGTCTTGGCGCTGCAGCACGAAATGCTGCCGCCCACCCCGCATTTCAAACAGCCCAATCCGCAGTTGGATCTGGAAGGCAGTCCGTTTTTCATCAACGACCGCCTGCGTCCCTGGCCCCGAGAGCCCGGACGCATCCGGAGGGCTGGTGTCAGCGCTTTCGGCTTCGGTGGAACAAACGCCCATGTGGTGCTGCAGGAGGCCCCCGAGCCAGAGCGAACGGAACGGCAACTGCCCGCGCACCTGTTCGTACTCAGTGCGCGTGATGCCGCCGCTCTGGACCGTTACCGGGAGCGGATTCAGCAATGGGTTGCCGGCCCCGGACGATCCACGGATCTGGCGGACCTCTGTTTTACTGCCGCCCATGGTCGCCGCGGATTCTCCCACCGGTTGGCCTTGATGGTCCGCGACACCAGGGATCTCGCGGTCAAGTTGCCGGTGGCTACTGCGGCGTCCGCGGAACCGACGGACAGGGTGGCCTGGGTCTTCACCGGTCAGGGTGCCCAGTACAAGGGCATGGCGTCAGGGCTCTACCAGCACGTGCCGGTGTTCCGGCGAACTGCTGATGCCTGCAACTCGGCGCTCTCTGCAGAACACCCTCTTCCTCTGGCCGGTTGGCTTTCCGGGCAGTTCGACATGGCGCCAGCGCTGGATCAGGCTGCAACGCTCCAGCCCTTGCTGTTCACCATTCAGTACGCACTTGCGGAAGCTTGGCGTGAGTTCGGCATCAGGCCCGATATGGTGCTCGGCCACAGCCTTGGCGAATACGTCGCTGCGTGCGTGGCCGGTGTGATGTCCCTGGAAACGGCGATGACCATGGTTTGCCTGCGCGGCAGGCTGTTGGACAGACTGCCCTCCAATGGGGGCATGCTGGCGGTGAAGGCATCGGATGAGGAAGTAAGGCAGGTGCTACGCGATGGCTACGACTTGGATGTAGCCGCTGACAATGCGCCGGATCAAATCGTGGTGTCGGGTCATGCAGAGGAAATCGACCGGCTCCGGACGGCCCTGAGAGACGCCGGAGTCGACTCTGTGAGGTTGACCGTCACACACGCGTTCCACTCGCGGCTGCTCGATCCGATCCTGGAAGAATTCGAAGCGGGACTGTCCTCCTGCGAATTCAGCCCACCTGCTATTCCCATGCTCAGCAACCTGAGCGGCACCCTGTTGCAGGTTGCGCCCGACGCCCGTTACTGGCGAAACCACCTGCGCCAGACCGTGCGCTTCACCGCCTGCCTGGAGCAACTGCAAGCCCAGAATGTCTCTGGCGCCCTTGAGATCGGCACCAAGCCCCTGCTGACGGGATTGGTCGCCCGTCGGCTGCCACGAGGCTGCCTGCCCGGCCTTGTCGAGGGCGCGTCAGGCTATCAAGCTTGGCTGGGACAAGTGGGACAAGCGTTCTGTTCGGGGGTGGTCAGTGACATCGGCGCGCTGTATCCGCAAGGACGAAGAATCTCCTTCCCTGGATACCCCTTCACCAAATCACGACACTGGATCGACTCTCAGGAAGTGGCTGGCACGCCGTCCTCCCAAACCGCGCAGCAGGTCGATGTGCAGCAGGACCCGCTCTTCGACCTCGTAGCGGGCTACTGGCGACATGCGCTGGGTGCACCGGCGCTCAGTCGGAGTTCCGACTTCTTCATGCTCGGCGGAAATTCGTTGGCAGCGATCCAGATCCGCGCCGCCGTGCAGCGTGATCTGGCCATCGACCTGCCCATGGCCGAAATGATGAAGATGCGAACCCTGGGAGACTTGGTGGACGCCATTGCATCGGTACTCGAAGCAGAAGCCGCAAGTGAGGTGCAATCATGAACGAGACGCTCTCGGATGATGCCCTGAATCTGCTGCGCAGGCGATTGGCAAAAGGACAATCCAGTAGCGAAAACTCCCCGCTGCCGGTGCTGCGCAGCGACGAAGCCAGCCGCTTCGAGCCATTCCCGCTCAACGACATGCAGCAGGCTTATTGGATCGGACGCCAGGGCGATGATCAGACGGGCATGCACTGCTTCATGGAACGCCGCACTGAGCGATTCGACTTCGACAGACTCTGCCGAGCTTGGGACCGGCTTGTGGCCCGCCACGACATGCTGCGTGTGGTCATAACCGAAGAGGGAAAGCAACGTATTCTGCCTTACCAGCCGGGTACAGGGCTTCCGGAACGACACGACCAGCGCTCGCTCTCGCGACGGGAGCAGCAACAGCGGCTCTCGATGTTGCGGGATGAATTGGCCCACTACAAGGCCGATCTGTCGCAGTGGCCCCAGCACCGCGTCCATTGGTGCGATACCGGCAATGGTATCGGCTACCTGATGATCAGTTTGGACATCTGGTGCATCGACGGCCAAAGCATCCAGACCCTGATCAATGAACTGGCATGCCTGTACGGTGATCCGGATTGCGCCCTCCCGGCGCTCGGCATGACCTTCCGGGACTACGTCTTGGCATGCATGGAATTCGAGCAAGGCCCGGTCCATGCACGCGCCTTGAACTATTGGCGCGAACGCATCGGTCGGTTGCCAAGCGCACCAAGCCTGCCCTTGACGGTCGGTGCAGGCGTGCCGAATCCTCCGCGGTTCGAGCGCTGCGAAATAAGCCTGACGGCGGAGCAGACACGGGCGATCCGCAAACTGGTTGCCGACCACGGTCTGACCTTGACCACGTTACTGGCCGCCTGCTATGCGGAAGTTTTGACCCGTTGGTCCGGGAGTCGACATTTTCTGCTCAACATGCCCCGTTTCAACCGCAAGCCCATCCACCCGGACATTCACTCGGTGCTCGGTGAATTCGCCACTTTCACCTTGCTCGAGGTCATGCTGGACGGGGAAAAGCGCTTCGGTGAGCGCATTGCGGCCATGCAGCAGCAACTCTGGTTGGACATGGAGAACGATGCCGTCTCGGGTGTCCGCGTCCTGCGCGAACTGAATCAGTTGAGCGGTGGACGCAGCTATGCGCCGGCTCCTATCGTGTTCACTTCCTTGCCCGAAACGGTCAGCGGAACGGACAACCTGCACGAGGCTACGGTAGCGCTGGGAGAACCGACCTACAGCCTGAGTCAGACCCCGCAGGTCTGGCTTGACTGCCAGTACTATCAGGAGGCAGGATGTCTGCGCCTGAACTGGGACTACTTGGTAGGTCGCTTCCCGACGGGGATGATTGATGCCATGTTCGGCGTCTTTGCAGATATCGTCCGACGCTTGGCATCACCTACCGGAACGCAGATTCTGCAGCAGGATCAGATTGTCCAACTACCTGAGGAGCAACGGGCGCGACGCGCCGAAGCCAATCGCACCGCACGTTCGTGGCCGGAAATGCCGCTTGCCTGGTATCTGGCTCGCGCCGCCCAGCGCTGGCCGCAGAACGTGGCGTTAAGGGTGGACGAGCAAGTCCTGACCTATCAGGAACTGGTCGGGCGCGCAAATGCGCTCGCCCAAGTATTGCGTAGCGAACCAGGACGCATTGCCATCCGTCTGGGGAAAAGCGTCGAGCAGATCGTGGCGATCCTGGCCTGCCTGCTTGCCGGGCGCAGCTACGTTCCGCTCGATATCGAACAACCTCAGGAACGGCAGCACGAAATCGCTCGGATTGCACAGGTCGTATGGGTATTGACTCACGACGAACTGCCGACCTGGGAGGGCACAGGCGAGGCCCTGGCATGCAGCCGATGGCCAACGTCATTGCTGAAGATCGAAGGCATCGAACTCGAATGGTCTCCGGAGGCGGAAATTTACGTGCTGTTCACCTCCGGCTCCACCGGCCAGCCCAAGGGTGTGCCCATCCAGCAGCGCGGTCTGATCAATTTGCTGGAACACAATGCCCACTGGCTCGGTCTTACCTCCGAGGACCGGGTATTCGGAGTCTCTGCCCTGCACCACGATATGTCCGTCGTCGAAATTCTGGGCAGCCTATTCCTGGGAGCGGCGCTCGTCATGCCGGGCGAGGCTCACCGACGCGATCCAGCGCAATGGATCAAGCTGATGCTGAAACACCGGGTCAGCTACTGGAATTCGGTGCCGGCCTTTGCCGAAATGCTGATTGAGCATGCCGAACACACGGGAGCATCGGTCGGTAGCCTGCGTCAAGTCACCTTGGGTGGCGACTGGCTGCCGGTTGACATAGGATACCGCCTTGCCCGCATCGCGCCCGGCGTCACCGTCCACAGCACCGGTGGGCCGACCGAGATCACCGTTTGGAATATCACCCATACATTGCGCCCCGAGGATACGGACCGGGCGAGCATTCCCTATGGCAAACCCATCTCCAACAGCCGCTACTACATCGTCAACGATGATGGCGAAGAGTGCCCCGATTGGGTGTGTGGCGAAATGGTCTGCGCCGGCGATGGGCTCAGCCCGGGTTACCTGTGCAGTGGCGCGGGATCGACCCGGGTTTTCGGGCCGCTGGCGGACCTGGAGACGTACAGCTACCACACCGGTGACCTGGGGCGCTATCTGCCAGACGGCAGCATTGAATTTATCGGGCGCCGTGACAGCCAGGTCAAGCTCAATGGCTACCGTATTGAGCTGGGCGAGATTGAAAGCGTGCTGCAGCGCCATTCCTTCGTCGGGCGCGCCATTGTGGAACTACGCAAGGAGCCGCATCCGCAGCTCGTTGCATGGGTGGAGAGCGACCTGGGAGAAAACGTGCTGCGTTCCCATGCGATCCAAGCGCTCCCCGCCAACATGGTGCCCGCCATCTGGCAACGTTGCGACCACTGGCCGCTGAATGCGAACGGCAAGGTAGACCGGCGCGCATTGTCCGCACGCAGCCTCGTGGACAGTGCCAATGCGGACGTTGCCATGGATCTGCAAGGTCCGCTGGAGCACTGGCTGGCCGAGTGCTGGGGCACCCTGCTTGGAAGGCATGCGGCATCGCGGCAGGCCAATTTCTTCCACCTGGGGGGCGAATCGCTGCTCGCAGTACGCATGCTTGGCGCTATCGAGGCTCGCACCGGTATACGCCTCGCTACCCAACAAATCTTTGCCACTCCAACGCTGGATCAACTGGCGGCGAAAATCCGCGAGGAATTGACAGCGCAAGGTCGATCCGATGTCGACTGGGAGCGGGGGCAACTCCGCGAACTACCGGTCAGAGGGGAGCCAGCGGCCCCCTTGTCATGGTCGCAAAGGGGTTTGTGGTTGATTGAGCAGCAGGAGTCGGACAGTACAGCCTACGCCCTGCCACTGTTTTTTTCTCTCGAAGGCCCGTTGGACGCGGAAAGCCTGGGCAAGGCGGTCGATGCAGTGCTGGCGGATCATGAAATCCTGCGCTGCAGGTTCGGATTCGACCCCGAGAAATTGCATCCGTATCAGTTGTCGGACGCACAGCCGCCCCGATTGGCGCACGTCCGACTGGCGGACGGACTGACCCTGCGCGACTGGATGGCGGATTTTGTCCACCAAGGCTTTGATCTGAAAAATGGCATCAGCACCCGGGCAGTCCTGGTAGACGCTGGGCCGGAAGGCTGGCTGTTGGCCCTGTACTTCCATCACATTGTGTTCGACGGCTGGTCCTCTGGCGTGCTGCTGCAGCAAGTGGCGGATGCTTATGCGGCACTGCGCAGAGGACAGCCGGTTCCGTGCGGAAACTGGAGCTTTGGCAACTACGCGGCCTGGGAACAAGCCCAGGAGGAAGACAGCGTGTCAAGGCAATTCTGGCAGGATGAGCTGAGTGACCTGCCGGTGCTGAATCTCACCACTGATCGCCCGCGGCCCGCGCGTCAGAACTACCGTGGCGCAAGCGTCAACCTTCGCTTCACGCGGGAGCAGGTAGTCCGCCTGGAGAGGTTGGCCAGCCAGCACGACGCCACGCTGTTCATGGTACTGCTCAGCGTCTACCAACTGCTGCTGGGACGATACAGCCAGCAGGAAGACGTCGTAGTGGGAACCTACGTTGCCGGCCGCGATCATCCCGCGACCCATGAAATGCTCGGTTGCTTCGTCAACAACGTTCTGATGCGCACGCAATGGCACCCGGAGCAGCCGTTCGGCGAGTTCTTCGCGCAAAACAAGGACCGGATCGTGGCGGCGCTGAAACACCAGCACTATCCCTTCGAAAAGCTGGTGGCGATGGATGGCGTGCCGCGAGACAACAGTCGGCATCCGCTTTACCAAGCCGGATTCGCCATGCAGCCGCGTCATGCTTGGCCAGAACTGGAGGGTGGAGTGAGCTTGAGGCAACGGCCGCCTCCCCTCCACACGTCGCACATGGATATGGACCTGTATGTGATACCGGATGCAGGCTACCTTTGGCTGGAGCTCAACTACGCCAGCAGCCTGTTCGACCCAGCACGCATGCAACGTTTCCTGGAACACTATGCCCGGTTGCTGGAGGCAGTCGTTGCGCAGCCCGGCACCCCATTGCTGGACCTGCACTACTGGTCTGGACAGGGTGGTGTTCCGGCAGTAAAGCATGTTCCGGCGCAGATCGATCTGCCGGAACGTCTGCTCGCCGCCTTGCGGCGTGGCGGCGACCGGTGCGCGCTGATTGATCAAGGCGGACATACGAGTTTCGCGCAGTTACTGGAGCGTAGCCAGCGCATGGCGTCTGGGTTGCGAGAGCAAGGGGCGGGGCCTGACGTGGTGGTAGGCGTCTACCTGCCTCGCTCCGCCGAGCAGATCGGCCTCATGCTGGCGATCATCTTCACTGGTGCGATCTATCTGCCGCTGGACGCAGACTATCCGGTCGCTCGGATTGCGGCGATCTTGTCGCAGGCTCAGCCGGCACTGCTGTTGAGCGACGACACACATTGCGCGAAGCTGCCGTCACCGTACGACAGGCAGGCGCGTCCATGGCAAGCGCTGCTGGGCGCCACCCCAAGCAGCCCGATATGCAGCTACCCCTCGCCAGAACAGGCCATGTACCTGTTGTTCACCTCCGGGTCTACGGGTACGCCGAAAGGCATCATCGGCACTTGGGCGACCGCACAGAACCGGACCGACTGGCTGGCACAGACCTATCTGCTGACGGAGCGCGACTGTTGCGCCATCCGTACCCCGTTGAATTTCGTCGACTCTCTCTGGGAAATCCTCGACCCCTTGCTCGCCACATGCCGTTGTGTGGTCGTCTCGACCGATACCGTCGTTGACAGCCGGCGACTTCTTCCCCTCATGACACAGCACGCGGTCAGTCGCATGGTCGTGGTGCCCAGCCTGATCCGCAGTTGGTTGCGGGATGGAGTCGATCTGTTGGGATCGTGGCAATCGCTGGATATCCTGTTGAGCAGTGCCGAAGCCGCTGATGTGGAGGACGTGGAGGCGCTCTACCGAATGCTGCCGGCGCTGCGTTTCGTCAACTGCTACGGCAGTTCCGAGGTCGCCGATGTCACTGTCTACCAGTGGCCTCGCCAGCCTACCCGAGAGGATCAGGTCGTTCTTGGGAAGCCATTGCCGGGTTGCAGGATCTACCTGCTGGACAAATGGGGGCACGTGGTTGCGCCAGGCAACAGCGGTCATATCCATGTCGCGGGGCACCATTTGCCCGTGGGCTACCTTGATGGCGTCGGCAATGCGATTGCGCCGGCCAGACTTACGGTGCAGGAGCCGCTGTTCGCCATGGGGGACTGGGGCCACTGGCGCGCCGATGGTGAGCTTGTCTTTCAGGGGCGCTTTGACGACTTGGTCAAGATCCGCGGCAACCGAGTCGAACTGGCCGAGGTCAACCAGCACGTTCGCGCAGCCAACGGTGAAGGAGACGCTATCGTCCTGGCGGTGGCGGATCCGCAAGGCGGCCGGCAACTCGTGGCATGGATCGAGTCCGGCGATGGCGCGCGGACGAAGATCGTTGCCCGGGTTCGACAGGCGTTGATGGCGCAGTTGCCGAACTACATGGTTCCAACCCGATATGAAGTCCTGCCGCAGTTGCCCATGCTTCCGAATGGCAAGATCGACCGCGCCTGCCTATTGAACGGTCTGGGTGTTTCCGTAAACCAGCCGACATACGTACTTGATGCACGGGAACGCCAGCTTGCAGAACTGATTGCTTCGCTTGTCGGTCACGAAACACCCAACCTCGATCCGCAATGTGGCCTCTATGAGTTGGGATTGAACTCCCTGTCCTTGGCCAGTTTGCATGCCAAGCTACAGTTCTGCTATCCCGCGTCGGAAATTACCCTCGCGGAATTGTTCCAGTACAGCACACTCAGCCAACTGGCCCGCCGACTAACAGGCAGTGTCTCCGAGCAAGAGGACCAAGCATTGCCTGCGCCGACGGCACGTCAGAGGCTCCGGAAACGGCTGAACGATCCAAGCATAGAGGGGAACGAAAGGTGAAACTGTCGGAGCCGGTTTTCTGGGAGACGGGCCAGGAGCGGTGCTGGACCGAACAGATTGACGCCCTGGTCCATCGCTACCGTCAGCAAGGGCGCAGCGTCGGCTTGTCTGCAACACCAACGCCGGCTACCCGCGTGCCTGAGCAGCCGATGGGCATTGAAGACTACCTCGGTAGGCTGGCCGAGGACGGCCTTGCCGAGGCCGCCTGCATGCACCATCCACGCTGCCTGGGCCACATGACTTCGCCGCTGCCGGTGTTCATGCCACAGTTGTCGCGCTTGGTCACATCGTTCAATCAGAACCTGATGAAGACCGAGTCGTCGGGCGGATTGACCGCACTGGAACGCAACACCTTGATCATGTTGCATCGAACGGTGTTCGACCTGGATGAGCAGAGCTACCACAAGATGAGCACCGACAGCCAGAGCACACCGGGCCTTATCACCAGCGGAGGAACGCTGGCCAACCTGACCGCTATGTGGTGCGCCAGAAAGCGGGGCTTCACCGACCAGGGGACTTGGTGGCGCCAACTCCACGAGCAGGGCTACACCGATGCAGTGATCCTCGGCTCCCGGCTGATGCATTACTCGTTCGACAAGGCGATGGATCTACTTGGACTGTCGTCGAACGCATTGCTGAAGATTGATGTGGACGCCCATGGTGCCATGCGACTGGACCAGTTGGACATCGCCTTGGCAACGTGCCGCAGCCAGCGTCGCAAAGTACTGGCCATTGTTGGCATAGCCGGAAGCACAGACTTCGGTAGCATTGATCCCCTGCAGAAACTGGCGTGCCGAGCGAGGACGGAAGGTGCCCATTTCCACGTCGATGCAGCCTGGGGTGGACCGTTCCTGTTCTCACACACCCATGCGCAGTTGCTAGCCGGGATTGAGCAGGCCGATACCGTCACACTTGACGCCCACAAACAGTTGTTGACACCGCTGGGTACAGGAATACTGCTGTATCGGAATAGCGATTTGTCGAGAATGCTTTTGTCGACAGCCCCCTATGCAGTGCGCTCCGGCTCCCGGGACAGCGGTCGCTTCACGCTCGAAGGTTCGCGACCTGCCAACGCCATCTATCTCCACGCGGCACTGCATTTGATCGGTGGTGACGGCTTCGGAAGATACATCGATGACAGCTTCGAGCGTGCGCGAGCCCTGGCGCATCGGATCAAGGCTCGCCCGGATATGGAGCTCTTGCAAGAGCCTCCAACCAACTTGGTCGTCTTCCGCTATCTGCCCCGGCGTTTCCGCCACGCCCGCGCCATCCGACAGGATCCGGAAATCAACACGCTAAACGTGCGTCTGCACAAGCTGTTGCGCCACTCTGGTACCAGTTTCCTCTCACGAACCGAACGTGTGCTACCAGGCCAGGCGACGCCCGCATGCGTCATGCTGCGCGCGGTGATGTTCAACCCCCTGTGCCGCATCGAAGACATCGATCCGATTCTTGATGAAGTTGTCGCGTGCGGCAGGCAGTTGGAAGAACAGGGATTCGAAAAGGAAAAGAGCCTTGAACATGTTCAAAATTCATGATTTCAACGTTCCTGCAGCGGGTGAGCCTGCTGTCATCCGCCTGTACTGCTTGCCTTGCGCAGGTGGTAGCGTCGAACTGTACCGGGACTGGAATGGCCTGCTTCCGGAGTGGATCAAGGTATGTCCCATCGAGTTGCCGGGACGGGGACGGCGCTTCGGAGAACCGCTGTGTGACGATGCCAAGACACTCGCGGCTAAACTGATTGCAAGTACGCTTACCGGCGTTCCGGACCCCTTCATTCTCTTCGGCCACAGCATGGGGGCTTTGCTGGCGTACGAGATGGCGCAGCAATTGCAGGCAGCGGGGACTCGTCAACCGGCCTTGCTGATTCTGTCCAGTCGCGAGCCTCCGCACTGCAGGAGTCGGGTGGATCCTTCACGAAGCCAGTGGCCTGTCGGCGATTTTCTGAAGCAGGTACGCCGTTATGGCGGCCTGCCACAGGCACTGGAAGACAGCCCGGAACTGCTTGAACTCTTCCTGCCGGTATTGCGCAACGATTTCGCCCTGTTGGATCGCTACTGCTTCGAGGCAAGCGCGCCGTTGGCATCTCCACTATTCGTCGTGGGAGGTGAGGAGGAGCCTGACTTCCGACTGGAGCAATTGCAGGAGTGGGTGCGTTACAGTCAGTGCTGGATTGGTGCCCGCTGCTTCAAGGGTGGGCATTTTTATCTCAACGAGCCAGCGGCACGCCAAAACCTTCTCGGCAGCATCCACCAAGTAGTCAATACGCATTGCCTTCACCACTTGGCGTGGTAAGGGTGGTGCCTTCTTCGACACCCTCCGCGTCAGGCACCATCCCCGGTTGCTGGCCGGGGCATGTCCAGTCAACTTGGGCGGGTCAACGTGCCGATCGTCATTGGTAACGTCTGCATCCATCCTGGCGACCGGGACGGCGTAGGTCTTCGTCACCGAGGACCGGATGGATCGACCACGTCAGTAATCGCGTAGCCAACTGATCAGGTTGGCGGCCTTGCTCTGCTTGATGCGACCGCCTTGACCAGATTGCCTTCGGCCAAGTTTGCCTCGAAATTGCCTCGAAAACAGGCGGGGCAGATGGATGCGACAATTGCAGCGGATGCATCGTCCCGGCTGTGTTTGTGCCGACTTCTGCGCGGGCTTTGGGCGCGCACCCCGTCCAAGCCAAGCGGCGCTAAAAACCAACCACCATGAGACTTTCAGACGAAGAACTCGAGGCGCTTCTTGCCAACCCGGAATCTGACCGCAGCGAACGCAAGGAGGCGTACAGCCGCGACGTGCGCGAGAAACTGTGCCAGGCGATCTGTGCATTTGCCAACGACCTTCCCGGGCACCGTCAACCGGGGGTCGCGTTCGTCGGGGTCAGGGACATTCCGTTATACATAAGCCATGAAAACCTATACAAATCAACAACTTACAGCTGTTGACCGCCGTGTGAGCGGTTCATGTCGATCCTATACAAATCAAGCACTTACGACACTTCATCGCCAGCGGCATCGGTTGAAAGCGGGCTTGTGTATAACGAAATGGGTCAGGGACGACGGGACACCGGCAAATCTTGCCATCACGGGTGATCTGCTGGAGACACTCGCAGGCATCCGAGCCGATGGCAACATCCAGCCCATGCCCTCCATGACTGTCGAGAAGCGGACGCTGCTTGGTGCAGAGGTGGCCGTCGTCACCGTGTCTCCGTCAGACGCTCCACCCGTGCGCTACAAGGGCCGCACGTACATTCGTGTCGGCCCCCGCGGCGGCATTGCAGGCCGCCAAGACGAACGCATCCTCAACGAGCGCAGAAGACACCGGGACCTGCCATTCGACCTGCAGCCAGTCCCGTTGGCGACGCTCGCGGACTTGAGCCGTGTGGTCTTCGAGAGCGAGTACCTCACAGCCGCGTTTGCTGCGGATGTTCTCGAGGCCAATGACTGGACCTACGAGGAACGCCTGAGAGCGTGCCGGATGATCGAGTCGGTTCGTAACTACTCAGCTCCCCCTCGCTGTAGGCCATAATTCGCAACTTGATGCAACAGCTACCCGACCTCAACTCACTCAGCCATGCCCAGAGGGGTGAGCTGATCTTGGAGCAGTGGGCAATGCAGCAAATGCTGATGGCCCAAGTGGATGCCCTGCGAATCGAAGTCAACGAACTGCAAGCGCGGCTCAATCTGAACAGCCGCAACTCCAGCAAGCCACCCTCGAGCGATGGGCTCAACAAACCCCAACCCAAGTCATTGCGCAAGGCCGGGCAACGGCCGGTCGGCGGGCAGAAGGGGCACAAGGGTCATACCCTGTGCCAAGTGGCCGAGCCCAATGTGGTCGTCACCCATGCGCCGCCCGAGCATTGCGATGTCTGCCACGGTTCCTTGGGTCAGGCCAGCGTGGTTGAGTCCCGGCAGGTCCACGATCTGCCCGATTTGCGCGACCAAGTCACCGAGCACCGCGTGCTGCAAGCGATCTGCAACTGCGGCAAGACCCACCGTGGCGCATTCCCTGCGGACGTCACCGCAGCGGTGCAATACGGCCCGCGCGCGAAGGCCGCAGCCGTGCACCTGAACCAGTACCAGATGCTGCCACTCAAGCGCACGGGGCAAGTGATGGGCGATCTCTTTGACATGCCCATGTCCGAGGCAACGATTCTGAGTGCCAACGCTGAGGCTGCCCAGGTGCTGGCGCCCACAGTCGCAGCCATCGCGCAGGAGTTGGTGAACCAGCCAATCGTGCACGCCGACGAGACGGGCCTGCGCGTGAACAAATCGCTGCACTGGCTGCACGCGTTGGTCACCGAGAAGCTGACTTGGCTGGGGCGACATGAGAAACGCGGCATGGCAGCGTTCATCGAGCATGGCATCCTGCCCCTGTTCACAGGCACGCTGGTGCACGACGGCTGGGGGTCCTATCGCATGCTGGGCAGTAGGCACAGCCTGTGCAACGCGCACCATGTACGCGAACTGACGTACGTGCATGAGCAACTCAAGCAGGACTGGGCGGGTCGATCGATTGAGGTGCTGCTGTACGCCAACAGCCTGATCCATCAACTGCGTGCACAGGGTCAGATCGACTACGCGGCGCCTGAGCATCGGCTGCGAGTGCAGGTTCTGCGCGGTCTGTTCGAGGCAACGTTGGCCGAAGGCGATCTGCTCAATCCACGCGTGCAGGCCAATGGCCAACGCGGTCGCATCAAGCAGAGCAAGGCCGCCAACCTGATCGGCCGGCTACGCGATTACAGCGATGACGTTTGGCGTTTCATGACGGACCCGAACGTGCCTTTCACGAACAACGTGGCCGAGCAGGCTGTGCGCATGCCCAAGGTCAAGCAGAAGATTTCCGGGTGCTTCCGAACAAGCGATGGGGCGGATATCTACTGCATCATCCGCTCTTACTTGGCGACGCTGAACAAGCAAGGAGCCAAGCTGTTTGACGCGCTCATCCAAGCCTTTCTGGGCGCTCCGGTTCAACCTTGCTTTGGTTGATCGGCTGGGCCGTGGGGCCGGGGGCTGAGTAGTTACGTCGGTTCAAAACCCCGTGCCCACGGTCATGGGAAGTCTCGTTCTCGCAACGAGAACACGGGACCTCATTCCCTGTGCCTACGTGCAGTTCTTGCGTGTGGATGGACCTGAATGGGATGCCCCCATCCTCGACGAGGCAGCGATCGACGGGCGCATGAGCGAGGTGATCCGCCGGCTGGACGACAAACTCAGGGCGCATATCTCGGCGTCCGTCAACGTTCACTCCGCCGACACGGAGAAGCGGCGTCCGGACTATCCGCTTGCCGCGCTTCAGCAACTGGCGCGCAATGCCATCATGCACCGCAGCTACGAAGGCACGCATGCGCCGATCCGGGTCACGTGGTTTTCCGACCGCATCGAAATTCTCAACCCCGGCGGTCCATACGGTGTCGTTACCGTCGCCAATTTTGGTCAGGCTGGGGTCACCGACTACCGCAATCCACACCTCGCTGGGTATTTCGGCGAGCGTGACCGCCCATTTCGGCATCGTGACCGATTTGAGCGCTGGGTCTGGGGTTACGCGGTTGAGATTGTAGAGAGGGGTGTGGATTGACTGGTTGATGCCTCCTTGTCGGGTGTTGCAGGCCACGATACCTGAGTATCGTTCGAGTTTTTTCTTGTGTTTTTCTATTTTTTGTGCTTGGACTCTGACTCATCCACAGGTCAACAACGCCCTTGTAGGCGTTCAGTCGCGCGGCCCGCGTGGCCCTGTGCACGAATGCACAGGGCTGGTGTTGCTCAACGCACCGTCTCGGGGGAGTCAGTGGTGTTGCTCGCGCCGGGCGGTTGCGTGCGCAGCGATTGCCCCTTCAATGCCAGGCGGTGGCTGCGCGCGAGCAGTCGGTCGAGGATGGCGTCTGCGATGCTTGCGTCACCGATCCAGGCGTGCCAGTGCTCCAGCGGCAACTGGCTGGTGATGATCGTGGCGCGGGTGCCTGCCCGGTCGTCTATGACCTCCATCAGGTCCGCCCGCGTGGGGCCGTCGAGTGCTGCCAGCGCCCAGTCGTCGAGCAGCAGTACGTCGGTGCGCGCCAGCGTCGCCAGCCAGCGCGTGAAGCCGCCGTTGCCGTGCAGGATGCGCAGTTCCTCGGCCAGTCGCGGCACGCGCAGATACAGCGCCGATTGCCCACGCCTGCACGCGTACTGCGCCAGCGCACAGGCCAGCCACGACTTGCCCGAGCCGGTAGGGCCGGTGATGAGCAGCGCGCTGCCTTCCTCGACCCAGCGCGACAGCGCCAGACTCATCAGCGCTGGCCGCTCAAAGCCGCGCCCGGCACGGCCGTCCACGTCTTCGATGCAGGCCTGCGGGTACTTCAGCCGTGCCCGTTTGAGCAGGGCCGCATGGCGCTTGTCGGTGCGATGGTGCACCTCCCGATCGACCATCAGCGCCAGCCGCTCCTCAAAGCTCAGCGTGGTGCTCGCGCTGCTGCTCAGTTGCTCTTCGATGGCGCTGACCATGCCTACGAGTTTGAGCTCGCGCAGCTGCGCCAGGGTGTTGTTCATCATCATGTTCGGGTTCTCTGGTTCGGGGAATTCGGTGCCGTCGGCAGTCCGCGTGACGACACGCATCATTGGTAGTTGGCCGCGCCGCGCAGGTTCTCGTGCGCGGGTGCCACCCACTCGGGCGCGCTGTGATTGCGCGCGATCAGGTCGCGTCCGTTGAACAGAATCTCGCGCACATGGCGGTAGTGCCCGGCGTGCAACTCCAGAGCCAGCGTGCAGGCCGCTTCCAGGCGTTGCGGGCCGTAATGCTTGGCCAAGCTCAGAAGGCCCAGGCAGCTGCGATAACCGTGCTCGGGATGACGGAATCTGTGCAGCAACTGCACGACGAATTGGCCCGTGTTCGCACCGATGCCCTGACCCCAGTGGATCAGCCGCTCGGGCGTCCACTGCTTGTGCGCCCGGTGGGCTGCGGGCATGTGCTCATCGCGCGTGGTCAAGCCGCCGCGCTGGTTGCTGCGCACGTGGCTGGCCACACGTTGACCGCGGTGCAGCACCTCCACCAGCGCGTCGGTGATGCGCACCTGCAGTTCCAAACCCACCAGCGCATGCGGCACGCTGTAGCGATGGCGCTCGACCTCGACGTGGTAGTCGATGTGGGCCTTGACGGTCCTGAAGATGGCCCACTGCCAGGGTTGCGCCGGCAGGCTCGTCAGCGCCGGACTGTCGAGCGCGGCGAACAGGCTGGCGCGACTGCCATCGAGCTTTTGGAAGGGCCGCTCGTTGAGTGAAGGCAGCAGTGCCGAGAGCGCTGCGTCTGCAGCGTGTACGTCGGCCAGCACCTGGTGGCGCAGCCGGGCCACAATCCAGCGGGTGACGACTTGCACGGCCGATTCGGCGCTGGCTTTGTCCTGGGGCGAGTACGGGCGTGCCGGCAGGATCGAGACGCCGTAGTGGCGGGCGAAGTCGCGCACGGTCTCGTTGATTTGGGGCTCGTAGCGGCAGGCATTGGAGACGAGTGCACGCGGGTTGTCGGGCACAATTAATTGCGGCACGCCACCGTAGAAAGCCAGCGCACGGGCCATGGCAGCGAGCCACGAGCGCATGCTCTGATCGGTGGTAGCGCAGGCAAAGGTGTAGCTCGATGCTCCCATCGCAGCCACGAACACCTGCGCGCGTGAGCCGTCGGCCAACGCCAGCGTGGAGCCGGCGTAATCGATGAACAGTTTCTCGCCAGCGCGTCGGTGCTGGCGCATCGAGCGTTTGAGCCGTTTGGTGAAGGTCTTGTAGTGCTCGCAGAACTGGGTGTAGGCCCAGGTGCGTCGGCCCTCGTGGGCAGCGCGGTACTCCTGCCACAAGAGCATCAGCGTGACGCCCTTGCGGCGCAGTTCGATGTGGACATGGGCGAAGTCGGGTTGGATCACCGCCGTCTCGGCCGAACTGCGCCCGAGCAGCCGGCGTTCGAGTCCGGCCTCGTCGAGTTCGGCCACTGCGGCCCAATCGAGCCGGGCAGCGCCGGCCATGCCGAGGTACTTGGCCACGACCCCCTTGGAGATACCGAGGCTGCGCGCGATGGCTTCATGCGACAGCTTGGCGCTGTACTTGAGTCTGAGGATGTCTTTGATCATGCGTATGTTGATTCGTTGCTGTGGCATATGCGCTGCGGCCAAAAGACCGCGACGCTATGCCCAAACCCGTGGTTCATACGCAACACCAGCACCAGCGCCCTTGACAGGCTGACGAGCACCTTCAAACGGTGATCAGTCGTCCCTCGGTCACGTCACCGAAATGGGCGGTCACGGTTCCGAAATCGGCGGTCACGATGCCGAAATGGGCGGTCACGCTCGCCGAAATACCCACTCGCCGAGGCAATGAAAACGCAAGGCTACGTCCAGCGTTTCGGTGTCGGCATAGCCACGGCCCGCAGGCTGCTCGCCGAAAACGGGAACCCCCCTGCGCAATTCGACCCGCAAGAGACCCGGGTACTCGTCACCGTCCGGAAGTAGCTGGCATGCCCGTTCCCGTTCTCACCTTTTTCAACAACAAGGGCGGCGTTGGCAAGACCTCGCTGGTCTATCACCTGGCATGGATGTACGCCGAGCAAGGGCTGCGGGTCGTTGCCGTGGACTTGGACCCGCAGGCAAACCTGACGGCGGCCTTTCTGGACGAAGACCGACTCGCGCAGCTCTGGGACGACGCTGCGGGCGCAGGCACCATTTTTCGCAGCGTCAAACCCTTGCTGAGCATTGGCGACTACGCGCCTGTCGAGTTTCAGGAAGTGGACCGCAATCTTGCCCTCGTTCCCGGCGATCTGGGTCTGTCCAGCTTTGAGGACGAACTGTCGTCCATGTGGACCGCCGCGCTGAGCGAGAACAAGGACCGACCCATGCGCATCCTCACGGCTTTCTGGCGCAGCGCCCAGGACGCCGCTGCGCGTTTTGCCGCCGACCTCATCGTGTTCGACGTGGGACCGAATCTTGGCGCGATCAACCGCGCTGCCTTGCTGGCCAGCAGCCATGTGGTCGTGCCATTGGGCGCGGATCTCTTTTCCTTGCAGGGCCTGCGCAACCTGGGGCCCGCGCTGCGCAAATGGAGAGCGGACTGGACCGAACGCCGCAGGCGCTGGGAGTGTCCGGCGTTTGACCTGCCATCGGGCACGATGGAGCCTGTGGGCTATGTCGCCATGCGCCATGGTGTGCGCCTGGCGCGCCCCGTGCAGGCGTATACGCGCTGGCTCGATCGGATACCCGCCGAATTCAGGCGCAGCGTGTTGGACGAACCCGCCGGGGAGTCCCCACCGATCGGAGAAGACCCTCTCTGTCTGGCCCTGCTGAAAAACTACAACAGCTTGATGCCTCTTGCGCAGGAGGCGCGCAAGCCCATCTTCTCCTTGCTCGCCGCAGAGGGGGCCATCGGCTCGCACGCCAACGCCGCCGCAGGGGCTCGTGACGATTTCAGGAAGCTCGCGCAATCCATTGCTCAGCGCATCGGGGTCCACATGCCCTGCGCTGCGTCCAGCCAACTGGAGTTATTCGATGCGCCCAGCGGCACCGGTACTGGCACCGGCGCAGCGCGCGCTTAGCCCGCTTTGCCGAGCAGGATCTTGGCGTCTGCCGCCAGGGCCTGCGCGCCGCTGCCGTAGCGGTGGTAGATCCGCAGGTGCCCGGCGGGGTCGTACATGTAGCTGCCCGCCGAGTGGTCCATGGTGTAGCTGGTGGGCGTCTTGCCCTCGGCCTTTTTGTAGTAGATCTTGAAGTCCCGCGCGACCTGTGCGAGCTGCTCGGGCGTTCCGCGCAGCGCGAGAAAACCGGGGTCGAAGTTGGCCATATAGGCTTTGAGCACTTCGGGGGTGTCGCGCTCGGGGTCAACGGTCACGAAAATGCCTTGCATGCGCTCCCCGTCCCGGCCCAGCAACTGCTTGGCCTGCGCGAGTTCCTGCAGGGACGTGGGGCAGACGTCCGGGCATTGCGTGTAGCCAAAGAAGACGATCACCACCTTGCCCGCAAAATCCCGGATGGGGCGCACTTGGCCGTTATGGTCGGTCAGCCCGAGGTCCCGCGCGAAGTTCGGCGCGTTTTGCGCGTCGTTTGCTTGCGTGGCGCCTATCCCGGTGATGTCCACACCGCGGAATTGGGCTTTTTCCCCGGAGCATGCACCGATGAGTCCCGCAATGCCCATCGACAGGGCCGCGGCGGCGATCGTGTGGAGTGTGTTGCGCATGGTGTCTGCTACAGCAGGTAGTGGTCCAGCAGCAGGGCGGCAAACAGCGCGCTCAGGTGGATCAGGGAAAAGTGGAAGGTCCTGCGCGCGAGCGCGTCCGAATAATTGCGCCACAGCGCAAAGCCGTAGCCGCAAAAGACCGCGCCGAGCAGCACGGCGGCGGCAAGATAGATCCAGGAGCTCATGCCGTGGATGAACGGCATCAGGCCGCCGGCAAAGAGGATCAGCGTGTACAGGAATACCTGCAGGCGCGTGAACTCGTTGCCATGCGTCACGGGCAGCATCGGCAGGCCCGACCTGCGGTAATCCTCCACCCGGTAGAGGGCCAGCGCCCAGAAATGCGGAGGGGTCCACAGAAAGATGATCAGGAACAGGATCAGCGCCTCGGGGCCCACGTCGTTGGTCATGGCGGCCCAGCCGAGTACGGGCGGCATGGCGCCCGATGCGCCGCCGATCACGATGTTCTGCGGCGTCAGGGGCTTGAGGATCACCGTGTAGACCACCGCGTAGCCGACGAAGGTGGCAAACGTGAGCCACATGGTCAGCGGATTGGCGCGCAAATACAGCAGGGCCGAACCCAGCGCGCACAGCACGGCCGAGAACAGCAGCGTCTGCGTGTTCGACAGCTCGCCCCGGGCGGTGGGCCGCCATGCGGTGCGCTTCATCTTCGCGTCGATGCCCTGCTCCACGATGCAGTTGAACGCCGCCGCCGCCGCGGCCACCAGCCACACCCCTGCGCAGGCCCACGCCATGCGGCCCAGTTGCGCCGCAGACGGCAGGCCGGGAACGGCCAGCACCATGCCGATGAATGCACAGAAAACGATGAGCTGCACCACGCGGGGCTTGGTCAGCACGTAGAACTGCCGCAGGATCGAGGGCGGAGAAACGCCGGCGGGGGCAGCATTCATGCGGACATTCCCGATGCGTGCGCTGCGCCCGACGGTGCAGAAAACGCCTGGTGCGCGCTTGCTGCGCGGCTGGCCGCGAACGCCCAGGTCAACACCAGCACCAGGGCTGCGGCGCCGCCGGTGTGCAGCACGGCGGCCAGCAGGGGCCAGTCGAGCACCACGTTGGACAGGCCCGTGGCCAGCTGGAGCAGCGCAAGACCGGCGAGCCAGCGTGCCTGCACGGTCAGCCGCGCGCCGCGCTGCAGGCGCCAGGCCAGCAGGCCCAGCGCCGCCAGCACCGCGTAGGCCATCAGGCGGTGCGCGTAGTGGATCGCCGTCAGGCCGGCAAAGCCGATGTGGCTGCCGTCCTGCAGCAGGCCCAGCTTGCGCCAGATCTGAAAGCCCTGGGCAAAGTCCATCGCGGGCCACCAGCTTCCCTGGCAGGTCGGGAACGTGGTGCAGGCGAGCACGGCATAGTTGCTGCTGACCCAGCCGCCCAGAAGCACCTGGAGGGCCAGGAGCAGCGCCGTCCCGACGAGGCCCCGGCGCAGCGCCGGCGCAATGGGCAGCGGCGCCCGCTGCGCGTGGCGCACCACCTGCACGCACAGCAGGGCCAGCAGCACCAGGCCGCCGAAGAGGTGCAGCGTGACGATCGCGGGAAACAGCTTCAGCGCCACCGTGAGCGCGCCAAAGGCCCCCTGGAGACAGACCCAGAGCAGCGTCGCCGTGGGCCACCAGGGGCTGACGGGCAGACGCTGCGCTGCGCCGGCCCGGCGCTGTTGCAGCCAGGACGCCGCCGTCAGGACGGTGATGAGCACGCCCACCCCCGTGGCCAGATAGCGGTGCAGCATCTCGACCCAGGCCTTGGCGTGCGTTACCGGGCCCGTGGGCAGGGCCTGCTGCGCAGCCGAAATCTCCGCATGCGCGCCCAGCGGGCTGGCGCTGCCGTAGCAGCCCGGCCAGTCGGGGCAGCCCAGGCCCGAATCCGTCAGGCGCGTGAAAGCGCCAAACAGGACGAGGTCGAAGGTCAGAAACAGCGTGAGCATGGTCAGCGCTTGCAGGCGCTGCGGACCGCTGCGATTGCGCGCCCAGACCCAGGCCAGCGGCCCGAGCGCGAGCACCAAGCCCAGGAGCATGAGCTCGGCCGCGGGCGCCAGATCGTAGAGCGACCGTGCCGCGGTCATGGTTTTTCCGGCCGCCCGGCCTCGTCCCACGAAGAGGACGCGCGCAGCAGGCGCTCCAGATCCCGCCGGGCCCGGGCGGCGCCGGCAGCGTCCAGGGTGGCGGGAAAGCGCATCATCCAGTGGCCCATGGGGTCGATCAGATACAGATGCTCGGTCAGCCGATGGCCCGGGGCGGGAGCCAGCCAGGCAGCGAGCGCCGCGCCATCGACGCGCAGCACGGTGGCCTTTCTGAGCGCGGGCGCCAATGCTTGCGCAGGGCTGGCGGAATCGTTGATCAGCCAGACCCAGTCCAGGCGGTCCTTTTCCTTGCCCAGGCTTTCGCGCAGCTGCCGCTGCAGGTACAGCTGCCTTTGGCACGGCGCGTCGCAAGCGCCACCGGCCACGCTCACGAGCAGCCACTGGCCCTTGAGGGAGTTCAGGGGGAGCGTGGCGCCGTCGAGCGTCGTCGCCAGCAGATCGGGGATGCGGCGCTGGGGATCGATGAGCTCGCCATGGTTGCGCCGTCCCTCGGGCCGGATCACGTAATACGTGAAATACGATGCAATCACCGGCGCTGCGCAGACGAGCAGCACGCTGAGCATTTGCCAGCGGCCGTGGCGCGCGCGCTGCAGCGTGGCCACGGTGGCCTCGGCTTCGGGCATGGCGTGCACGGCAAGCCCGAGCGGTTGCCCGGTGCGGGCCTCAGGGGGCAGGTTGGCTGCGTGCGCGCATGCAGCGGGGGACGATTTGGAACCAGACATAGAGAGCTGCCATCAGGCCACAGAGACCGAACCATTGAAATGCATAAGCGTAGTTCCTGGTGGCGGCTGTGCCGACCACGGGCCAATTTGGCACGGCGCGTCGCAAGCGCCACCGGCCACGCTCACGAGCAGCCACTGGCCCTTGAGGGAGTTCAGGGGGAGCGTGGCGCCGTCGAGCGTCGTCGCCAGCAGATCGGGGATGCGGCGCTGGGGATCGATGAGCTCGCCGTGGTTGCGCCGCCCCTCGGGCCGGATCACGTAATACGTGAAATACGATGCAATCACCGGCGCTGCGCAGACGAGCAGCACGCTGAGCATTTGCCAGCGGCCGTGGCGCGCGCGCTGCAGCGTGGCCCCGGTGGCCCCGGCTTCGGGCATGGCGTGCACGGCAAGCCCGAGCGGTTGCCCGGTGCGGGCCTCAGGGGGCAGGTTGGCTGCGTGCGCGCATGCAGCGGGGGACGATTTGGAACCAGACATAGAGAGCTGCCATCAGGCCACAGAGACCGAACCATTGAAATGCATAAGCGGAGTTCCTGGTGGCGGCCGTGCCGACCACGGGCCAATCGCGTTGCAGCCCCTCGCTGGCTGCGCCCGTCTGCTGCACCGTGAGATCGGCGAGCGCCAAGCCGGTCTCGGTGCGCAACGCCGCCAAGTCGAGATTCTGCCGGATACGCCCCCCCTCCTGCGCGCCACCGCCTCCGCGGAACTCGTACAGGCGCGACGGGGCCTGCTCCACACGGCCCACGATGCGCACCACACCCGGCGGGGTTTGCACCGCTGGCAGCTGCGCGCGGTCGATGAAATTGCGCGCCGCCCAGCCGCGCTGCACCAGCAGCACCGCGCCCGATTCCCCTGACTCCCCCGGCTTCCCCGATTTCCCGGCTTCCCCGCGCAGCTGCAAAGGTGTGAGCACGTAGAAACCGGGCCGGCCCTGCATCTGCCGGTTGTCCAGGTACAGGCTGTGCTCCGGCAGCCACCGGCCCTCGAGCACGACGCTGCGGTGCAGCACGGCCTGCGCGCCGTCGGCGGGGCCTGCGGCAGCGGCAAGCAGCGCCGCGCCATCGATCGCCGGCATGCGGCCACGCGCTTGCAGCGTGGCCTGCAGCGCCTCCTTTTGCGCAGCGCGTGACAGCTGCCAGAGACCCAGCGAAGCCGTCGCCAGCACGCCCGCGGCCGCCGCGAGGCTGATCAGCCAAAAATTCCGGGTGCTCGTCACGGGATAATGGGCTCCATGAAATACTTCCTCGTCGCAGCGGCGTTCATCGCCATTTTGACCAGTCTGGCGTCGGCGCTGTTCTTCATGCTGCGCAATGACCGTGACGACAGCCATGGCCGCGACGACAGGAACCGGGGCGGCCGCATGGCCCGGGCGCTCGCCGTGCGGGTGGGGCTGTCCATCGTGCTGTTCCTGTGCATCCTGGTTGCCTGGCGGCTGGGCTACATACAGCCCACCGGCCTGCCGGTCGGCCGCTGACTTCCCAGGCCGCGCGAGCGGTGAATGAAAAAAGCGCCGCGTGGCGCTTTTCTTCATATTGCCGGGGAAATGGCCTACATCCAGTAGACCAGCACATACAGGCCGAGCCAGACCACGTCCACGAAATGCCAGTACCAGGCAGCGCCCTCGAAGCCAAAATGCCGGTCGGCGCTGAAATGGCCTTTTTGCAGGCGCAGCGTGATCACCAGCAGCATCAACATGCCCAGGAACACGTGGAAGCCGTGAAAGCCGGTGAGCATGAAGAAGGTCGAGCCAAACACGCCCGAACTGAGGCGCAGGTTCAGCTCGGTGTAGAGATGGAAGTACTCGTAGCCCTGCACCAGCAGGAAGCTGAGACCCAGCAGCACGGTCGTCCACATGAGCGCAATGGTCTTGCCGCGCTGGTTTGCGCGCAGCGCGTGGTGGGCGATGGTCAGCGTCACGCCCGACGTCAGCAGCAGCGCCGTGTTGATGGTCGGCAACCAGAAGGGGCCAACGGTCTGGAAGGGCTCGACGATGCCGGCGGGCGAGGCCGTGGCGCCCGCAGCGACGCTCGGCCAGACGGCCTTGAAATCGGGCCAGAGCAGCGCGTTGTCCAGGCTGCCCAGCCCCGGCACCGAGTGCGCACGCGCCCACCACAGGGCCGTGAAGAACGCGCCGAAGAACATCACCTCCGAGAAGATGAACCAGCTCATGCTCCAGCGGTACGACAGGTCGATCTTGCGGCCGTAGAGTCCGCTTTCGCTCTCGCGGGCCGCGTCACCGAACCACTGGTAGAGCACGAACAGCCACCACACCAGACCCAGGGCCAGGGAATACTTGCCCCAGCCATGGCCATTGACCCACTGGCTTGCGCCCAGGATCACGAAGAACAGGCCGACCGCCGCCATCACCGGGTGGCGCGATTCGGCGGGCACGTGGTAGTACGGGGTTTTGCCGTGGGTGGATGCACTCATTTCAGCTCCTGACGCTCAAAATTCTTGTTCCCGGTTCGTGTCCAGGAGCAACTCATACGATCCAGTGCACCAGCCCGATCAGGCCGATCACCAGCAGGAAGATGGCCACCAGCCCGACCGCGATGATGTGCAGCGGGTTGAGGTTTTCCACGTCCTGCCGATATTCGCTGCCCCGGCGCAGGCCGATCAGCGACCAGGCGATCGCGCGCACCGTGCGCAGCCAAGAGCCCTTGCGCGCCAGCGCGGGCTGCTCCGGGGGGGCATTCATGATCCGGCGTCCAATGCCGCAGGCCGCAGCGCCGAGGTGGCTGCGGTGGACTGCGGCGCGGCGGGCGTCTTGCTGCCCACCTCGAAGAAGGTGTAGGACAGCGTGATGGTCGCCACGTCCCTGGAGAGGCGCGGGTCGATCACGAAGCTCACGGGCCATTGCTTTTTTTCGCCCGGGTCCAGGGTGTACTGGTGAAAGCAAAAGCATTCCAGCTTGTTGAAATACGCTGCGGCCTGGTGCGGCGCATAGCTTGGAACGGCCTGCGCGGCCACGCGGCGGTTTTGCAGGTTCTGGAACTCGTACATCACCGTCGTCAACTCCCCCGGATGCACCTGCACCGAGCGCTGCGCGGGCTTGAAGTCCCAGGGGCCGCGGGCGTTCGCGTCGAACTCCACGGTGATCGTGCGCGAGCGGTCGATCTGCGTATTCGCCGGCAAGCCGGCATCCTTGCCCGCCACGCCGTTGCCGGGCACTTGCCGCTCGGAAAGCGACAGGATGTTGATCCCCGTGATTTCGCAGATATGCCGGTAGATCGGGCCCATCGCATAGCCGAAGGCGAACATGCCGGCCGCGATCACGACCAGCTTGCCAAGCATTTTTGCGTTTTCGCGCTGCAGGCTCATGGTGCTTGCCGGTTCAGCGGGGCAGCAGAACCACCACCTTGAACATGATGCCGAAGAAGAAAACCATTGCCACGGAGGCCAGGATCAGCGCCATCCGCAGATTGCGTTTTTTCTGTTCGGGTGTCATGGGCATTCCTTTAGCCGATCACGTGGGTCGCGCTCGCGTCCAGCTTGGGCGGGGTTTCAAAGGTGTGGAAAGGCGCTGGCGAGGGGACCTCCCACTCCAGCCCTTCGGCGCCGTCCCAGGGCTTGGCCGCGGCCTTCTGGCCCCGGCCGCGCATCGCGGGGACGATCACCGCGAGGAAGAAGAACACCTGCGCCAGACCGAAACCGAATGCGCCCACGGTGGCGAGCGCATTGAAGTCGGCAAACTGCATGGCGTAGTCCGCGTAGCGGCGGGGCATTCCGGCCAGGCCCAGGAAATGCATCGGGAAGAAGGTGACGTTGAAGAAGATCAGCGACGCCCAGAAATGGATCTGGCCGCGCCTCTCGCAGTACATCACGCCGGTCCACTTGGGCAGCCAGTAGTAGACGCCGGCGAACATGGCAAACAGCGAACCGGCGACCAGCACGTAGTGGAAATGGGCCACCACGTAGTAGGTGTCCTGCAACGCGACGTCCAGCGGGGCCATCGCCAGGAACAGGCCGGTGAAGCCGCCCATGGTGAACACGAAGATGAAACCCACGGCGAACAGCATCGGGGTTTCAAAGGTCATCGAGCCGCGCCACATGGTGGCGATCCAGTTGAAGATCTTCACCGCCGTCGGCACCGAGATCAGCATGGTGGCGTACATGAAGAACAGCTGGCCGGTCACGGGCATTCCGGTCGTGAACATGTGGTGCGCCCAGACGATGAACGACAGGATCGCGATGGACGAGGTGGCGTACACCATGGAGGCGTAGCCGAACAGCCTCTTGCGCGCAAAGGCGGGGACGATCTGGCTGATGATGCCGAAGGCCGGCAGGATCATGATGTACACCTCGGGGTGGCCGAAGAACCAGAAGATGTGCTGGTACATGATCGGGTCGCCACCGCCCGCGGGGTTGAAGAAGCTGGTGCCGAAATGCCGGTCCGTGAGCGTCATGGTGATCGCGCCGGCGAGCACGGGCATCACGGCGATCAGCAGGTAGGCGGTAATCAGCCAGGTCCAGACGAACATCGGCATCTTCATCAGCGCCATGCCGGGCGCGCGCATGTTCAGGATGGTCACGATGATGTTGATCGAACCCATGATCGAACTCGCGCCCAGGATGTGCATGGCAAAGATGCCGGCGTCCATCGAAGGGCCCATCTGCAGCGTCAGCGGTGCGTACAGCGTCCAGCCTGCGGCGGGCGCGCCACCGGGCATGAAGAACGAGCCCAGGAGCATCAGCCCGGCCGGGACCATGAGCCAGAAGCTGAAGTTGTTCATGCGCGCGAAAGCCATGTCCGAGGCGCCGATCTGCAACGGAATCATCCAGTTCGCAAAGCCCACGAAGGCCGGCATGATGGCGCCGAACACCATGATCAGGCCGTGCATCGTGGTCAGCTGATTGAAAAACTCGGGGTTCACCAACTGCAGGCCGGGCTGGAACAGTTCGGCGCGGATGAGCAGCGCCAGCACGCCGCCGACCATCAGCATGCTGAACGCGAACAGCAGGTACAGCGTCCCGATGTCCTTGTGGTTCGTGGCGTACAGCCAGCGGCGCCAGCCCGTGGCGGGGCCGTGGTGGTGGTCGTGGCCTGCGGGATCGCCGGCATGCCCGTGCGGTTCGAGAACTACGCTCATTGGGGATTCCTCCAGATTCCTCGATACGGGGAATTACTTGCCGCGCAGGGCCACGACTTCCGCGGGCTGCACCAACTGGCCGGTTTTGTTCGACCAGGAATTCTTGGTATAGCTCGCCACGGCGGCAATGTCGGTATCGCTCAGCTGGGCCCACGAGGGCATGGCGCCATTCGCCGCGCCCTTGAGCAGAACCTGGATCTGTTTGGCATGGTCCGTGTCGAGCACGATGGCCGAGGCGTCCAGCGGCTTGATGGCGCCGGCGCCCTTGCCACTGGCCTGGTGGCAGACGGCGCAGTTGGCGGCGTACACCTTCTCGCCGCGCTTGAGAATGTCGTCCAGCGTCCAGACCTTGGTCGGATCGTCCAGCTTGGCCGCGGCCTTCTTCTGCTGGTCTGCGACCCAGGCGCTGTAGTCATCGGCAGACAGGACCTTCACGTGGATCGGCATGTAGGCGTGTTCCTTGCCGCACAGCTCGGCGCACTGGCCGTAGTAGTCGCCCGTCTTTTCGGCACGGAACCAGGTGTCGCGCACGAGGCCGGGAATCGCATCCTGCTTGATGCCGAAAGCGGGCACCATGAAGGAGTGGATCACGTCGTTCGCCGTGGTGATGATGCGGATCTTCTTGTTCACCGGCACCACCAGCGGGTTGTCCACCTTCAGCAGGTAGTCGTCCGGCGCCTGCGAGACGTTGCCGCTGTCGGACATGGCGCGGTGCCCGCTGTCGAGCGTGGAGATGAAGGCCAGGCCCACGCCTTCGCCGGCGAGGTAGTCATAGCCCCACTTCCACTGGTAGCCCGTGGTCTTGATCGTGAGGTCGGCGTTGGTCGTGTCCTTTTGCGCCACCAGCGTCTTCGTGGCAGGCAGGGCCATGGCGATCACGATGATGAACGGAATCACGGTCCAGGCCACTTCGACCTTCACGGACTCGTGGAAATTCGCCGCCTGCGCGCCCTTGGAGCGGCGGTGTTTCCAGATCGAGTAGAACATCACGGAGAACACGGCAACGAAGATGACCGTGCAGATGCCGAGCATCATCCAGTGCAGGAAATGCTGCTCTTGCGCGATCCGGGTGACGGGTGGCGCCAGGTTGAGCTGGTGCACCGCAGGACCGCCGGGCAGGTCCTGCACGGCGTGGGCCGCCGAGCCCATCCATGCCCCTGCCATCAGCAGCGGAGAAGCCAGCCGGTTGGAAATGCGCTTCATGGTTCTCACTTCAAGCTTCTAAGTTCTCAGTCTCAAATCAACCCATTTCCCGTGCGCGCCGGCGTGGGGCCGTGCGCCAAGGCTTTGCGGATCTGCGCTGGCGGAGCGCACCCTGCCCGGTCCGCAAACTGCTCCTGGCCCCTGGAACAGAGCCGATGCAGCCTGCCCATATCTGCGCGCAAAAAGGCCCGGAATCCCGACCGCCGGCGATTGTAGCGCGCCACGTTCCCGCTTATCGCCGCGCAGGAGCCGGCGGTCTGTCGCCCTGGTGCAGCATGGCGCGCAGGTCCTGCAAGGCGATGGTGCTGCGCGCGTCCACGCGCGCGCGCAGCACCGGCTTGAACGCGTGGCCATAGATGATCTCGAACGTCAGCGCCAGGCGGCCGCCCTGCGCGGGGTCTGCGAGCCGCTCGGACAGCGCCTGGTGGAACTGCGCGTGCCAGCGCCGGCCGCGCAATGCGGCAAAGCGCTGCGGGTGCAGGTTGCGGCCGAGCTCGCGCAGTTCCTGCACCAGGCGCTCGGGCGTGGCAAAGGTGAGCGTGATGCGCTCCATGTCCATCACGGGATCGGCAAACCCGGCTTGCAGCAGCATGTCGCCCCAGTCGTGCATATCCGTGAACGCGTGCCCCGCCGGCGGCCAGCCCATGGCCGCATGGAGCGCGTGCAGTTCGCGCAGCGAGTCCGGGCCGAGGCAGGAAAACATCAGACAACCGTCCACCCCGAGCGCCCGCTGCCATTGCGCGATCAGCGCCAGAGGGTCCGACGCCGTGTGCAGCGCCATATTCGCCCAGAGCATTTGCACGCTGGCGTCCGCGGGCATCCCGAACTGCGGGCTGGCCGCAGTCCAGCGCGCCGGATTCCACCAGGGCCTGCGCAGCGCCTGGTGCGCCACGCGCGCGCAATGCAGCGCGCTTTCCTGAACCTGGCAGCGCGCCTTGGGGTAGCGTGCGCTGACCAGCGCGTGCGCCTGCAACCCGCCGCGCACCGCGTCCCAATGGCACCAGGACGCGGGCGCCTGGCGCAGCCACTGCAAGCGCTCCTGCATGCGCCGGGCGACTTCCTCGTGCAGCCAGGGGGACACTGCGGGCGCCGCCGCGTGCCAGCGGGCGGCGGCGACGGGATCGATGGTGGGAGGACGCTCGCGGGAAGGGGAGGACATGGCGCGGCACGCAAACGCGCGAGTATATTGACGGCATGCTTTTCCCGCGCCTGCAAGGAGTTGCGCGCCGCCTGCGCGGCCTGTCGGGCAGCGTGCCCAGCCAGTGCGCCGTGTGCCATGCCTGGCCCGCGCAGCGGCTGTGCAAGGCCTGCACGGCACGGTTCGCGCAGCCTGCCACCCGGTGCCAGCGCTGCGCGCTGCGGGTGCCCGCCGGGGTCGGGGTCTGCGGCGCCTGCCTGCGCAACCCGCCGGCGTTTGACGCCTGTCTGGCCGCAGTGGACTATGCCTACCCCTGGGCCGACGCGCTCGCGGACTTCAAGTTCCGGGGAGACCCGGGTTGGGCCGCAACGCTGGCCGCCCTGCTGCGCAGCACCCCCGGGGTGGCGCCCGCGCTTGAGGCCGCCGACCGGTTGCTGCCCATCCCCCTTTCGGTACAGCGCCTGCGCGAGCGGGGCTTCAACCAGTCCGCGCTGCTCGCGCGGCGTCTGGAGCGGAGCAAGACGGACTCCCGCAGCCTGCTGCGCCTGCACGCCACCGAGACGCAAATCGGCCTGTCGCGCGCCCGGCGGCTGCGCAACCTGCGCGGCGCCTTCGCGCTGCACCCCGCGCAGGCCGCGGCGCTGCACGGCCAGCGGCTGCTGCTGCTCGACGACGTGATGACCACCGGCGCGACCCTGCACGCGGCAAGCCTGGTGCTGCGCGCGGCGGGTGCCGCGCGGATCACGGCGCTCGTGCTGGCACGGACAGCCGCGGACTGAAGCGCCGGGGAATACTTCTGCTTACGAGCAGACGCCCGGCGCGCGCGGTCAGAAGCCAACAAAATAGCCGCCATGTTCCACATCGTCCTTGTCGAACCCGAAATCCCGCCCAACACCGGCAACGTGATTCGCCTGGCGGCGAACACGGGCTGCACGCTGCACCTGATAGAGCCCCTGGGGTTTTCGATGGAAAACCGGCTGATGCGCCGCGCCGGGCTGGACTACCGCGAATACGCGCAGGTGCTGCGCCACGCGGGCTGGACCGCGTTCCTGCGCGACACCCGGCCCGACGTGGCGCGCATGTTCCTGGTGACCACCCATGGCGCGCTGACCGTGTACTCCTCCTGCTTCTTGCCGGGCGACTGGCTGGTGTTTGGCGGAGAAACCCGGGGGCTCCCCGTGGCCTTGCGCGAGAGCTTTCCCCCCGCGCAATGCCTGCGGCTGCCCATGGTCGCGGGCCAGCGCTGCATGAACCTGTCCAACGCGGTGGCCGTGACCGTATTCGAGGCCTGGCGGCAAAACAGCTTTGCCATGCCCGACGGCGCGATCGGCGACGCCCCCGAGGGCACGGTCATCAGCGGGTTGATCCGGTCCAACTGAGCGCGCCCGCGCCGCCCGGGTCCCGGCGTCACCGCAGGCCGGTTCTCAGGCGGCTGCACCGTAGCTGCGCGTGAGCGATTCGGCCACGCACACGGGCTTGTCGCCGCCCTCGCGCTCCACGGTCACGAGCCAGGTCATCTGCATCCCATCCGGCGCCAGGGACTCGGCCGCTTGCAGCGCCAGGCGCGCGCGCAAGCGGCTATCCACCGGAACGGGCGCGGTAAAGCGCACCCGGTTAAACCCGTAGTTCACGCCCATGCGCGCCCCCTCGATGCGCAGGCTCATTTGGAAGAATTGCGGAATCAACGACAGCGTGAGAAGCCCGTGCGCAATCGGCACACCAAAGGGCCCCGCCTTGGCGCGCTCGGGATCCACATGGATCCACTGGTGGTCGCCTGTGGCTTGGGCAAATAGATTGATCTGTTGCTGTGGAATGGGTAGCCATTCGGTTATGGCGATCTCTTGGCCTATGCAGGAGATGATTTCGGAATAGGTTTGGAAGATTTTCATGGGGCAGTGGGGCTTAAAATCTCAAATTCCTTTCTGACCGATTTTCCATTCGGCCAAGGGTTTGATTAACCAAGAATATTGTTCATTCAAGTCGGAGTTTTCGATGCGCTTGGCCAGATCTTTTGGATTTTTAATAAGATCAAAATCTAACGAATGGATCTCCAAAAGGTTATTGGTTTTAAGATAATTAAAGTAGGACAGAAACCTAGCCAATCCATCATCTGTTCCGCACATCTCTGAAGTTATCGTATGAACCTCATCGCGTGATCCATTTTGAAAATCGGAAATTCTATAAAGAACATAGTGCAACAACTCTCCATCAAGCCCACCTTTTATGGCTTCCCGAGCACGGTCAATCCATTTTTTGATGGAATCCTTAAGAAATGCATTATCTTTGGACAATGGATGATTTTCATTGCGCCCTTCATTTAAAATAATGTACGCAGAAACATGAATAGATGCCCCTTCAACAATGTTCAGAAAACATCTCTCACGTTCGCGTTCGTCAAGAGTCCTTGCAGCATGTTTAAGAAACTCGCACATCGTTTCAGAAATTGCTTTAGAAATAATTTTATGCGAAGTTTCAAATCCGACGACGAGTTGGGATTTATCGATCAGTTTTTCGATACAGCCTTCTATATTCAAAGTGCTGCAAGACGGTATGTAGGCACTAAGCCATCCGAGAAGGGAAGAAATCTCTTTGTTGTCACTCACGCTTAGCGCTTGGGTATCTGTTGTCATATCCAGTCCCTGGATACCTTTGTTGTCACTCACGCTTAGCGCTTGTTCCAGTTTTACGGGATCACTTAAAATCTCATGGATTTCTTCTGCATCAGGAACTCCATCGATGGTAGTGCACCTGAGATAACGAGCCATTCGACCAGGATCCGCCATTCTTAGTCCATATATGCTAGGGGAGTCGCTGGACGAGGAGAACAGGAATTGACAAGCGCTATCCGCAACTTCCCGTTCTTTGCCCTTCGGAAGAAACTCCGCCCAATGCGAATCTCCGTTCCGCTGCGCTTTTTTCGTGAGAGCCAGTTCGTCCTCCTTCCTTGTCCACTCTTCGGCGGAGATATCGTCGCCAGAAATGCCGTCTGGGAATGGCCTTCCACAAAAGTGTAGAGGATGATTGCAGATGTTTTCTCTTAATTCCGGAAAGCGTTGAGACAATGCCTCGAACACGATAGCATCTGCCACATTCACTTCTTTATATATTATCGGCAATACCAATGACAGTCGATTAACGATCCGAACTATGTCTCTCATATGTCTGGATAGGGATGCCGCCTGAGCGATTGCGCGTTCATAGAACGATTTTTCGAATAGACGCAGTGTTATACTTAGCTCTGTCAGGAGGTTTGATATTTTCTCTTCGGCGAATTTCTTCAGCTGTCGTTGAGAAATCGGAGGAATTGGATAGGCAACCTGTACGATCTTTTCAAGATAGCGAAGGCCATCCTCTTCATTGTTCGACCCCAGGGCACGGGCTACAATGGACCTATCATATGCCAGAAGATAAAGAGTCCGTGGAAAGTCAAGCACCGCTTTGACCGTTTGAATCATTGACCGAATTTCCTCGGGCGGCAGGCGGTCAAGATCATCGATAATAATTATTAATGGTTGACCCAGTTTATTCAACCCTTCGACTACATCCTCCTTTCGCTTGCTGAGATCAATTTTCGACAAGTTTTTTTCTATATGCTTGTTAAATCCCTCAAAGGCATTTCCAGCTGCTTCAGATATATTTCCTATAAAGGCAATGCCTGGGAAACATTTCAGGATTTTTAGAGGTTCGGCGATTGCCGCGCCATATCGCAGCAATTTACTTGCGGTTTTCAAACCATCTTTTTCAGGATTTTTTCCGATCCCTACGGCAATTTGAATAATCAATGTTTCAACAAGCGCTTCCGTACCGCTTACCATCCAAGGGTTGAATTCAATGATAATCGGCTTCGATGGCTTTGGATCTGTATTTCCTTTTGCTAGTGAAGATTTTTTTATAAGTTTTGCAAGTCCATTTAGCATGCTTTTCCAGATCGATGGTTTTGGCTCTGTATTGCCTTCTGGTAGCAAAGATTTCTTTATAAGTCCAATTAGCGTGCTTTTTCCAGAGCCCCATTCTCCTTCGATGCCGACGACAATACCTTCACTGCCTTCAGGAAGCGGGAGCGAGCGTGCCAGGTTTTCGGCAAAGTCCGACCACCCCAATGCGTCCTTTTCGGCGGGTCGATCAGAGTGGAAAAATGGTTTCGTGGTCATGGCTTTGAGCTTCTTCTTTTTTTTTGGCAGCACCAGGGCAGTGCGGGCGGGGGGTTGAATTTTTTGGGGAGTCAGTCAGGGAAAATAACACAGAGTCCGTCCTACAGTTACGCTGGCACATCGAAAGGACCATGCACTTGCGCGCCGCTGCACGCCGGACCGGAGACAGTCGGCTCCCCTTGGGGCTTGCGCATCGTACCTCAGGCATCAAGCCAGGCGCAGATTCCGGGCCATTGCTCCAGGTCGCGCGCCACGCGGCCTGGGGCCACGTCAAATAGCGTCAGCCCATGCGCTGCGAGGTGGATGTAATTTTGCGTGTCGCGCAGGTAGCCCAGCACCGCAAAGCCCAGGGCGTCGACAAAATGCTGCAGTTGCTCGGCCGCCCGGGTGCGCGCGTCCACGCGCACGCCGACGATGCCCACCTGCACGCCCGCCGCATGGCGGTGCTCGGCGAGTTGGTCGAGAAAGCTGCGCGTCGCGAAGATGTCGAACACGCTGGGTTGCAGCGGCACGATGATCTTGTCCGCGAGCTTGAGCACGTCGTTCAGGCGCCAGCCGTGCAGGCCGGCGGGGGTATCGAGCACCGCGTGCGTCGTTCCCTTGGGCGGGCGGCTGATGACGTCCGAGCCGATGTCCCAGGTGCCGATGGGGCGCGCGGCGGGCGGGCGCAGACTGAGCCACAGCTTCGCGGATTCCTGTCGGTCGGTGTCGCCCAGGATCACGGGGTGTCCCTGGCTGGCAAAGTACCCCGCAACGTTCGTGGACAGCGTGGATTTGCCCACGCCTCCCTTGGGATTGGCAACGACGATCACTGGCATGACAACCTCCTTGGAATCTGCCGGTCCGTGAAAAACACGGGCCCATCATGCCTTGGCTCCCGATCCGCAGGCGTAACTACTCAGCCCCCGGGCCCACGGCCCAGCCCATCAACCAAAGCGAGGTTGAACCGGAGCGCCCTGAAAGGCTTGGGTGAGCGCGTCAAACAGCTTGGCACCCTGCTTGCACGGTCTTGCCGGTGGACGTGAGACTGGCGTCAGTCAGCGCGAGCGCATTCGCTTCGGCACTGGTGGTGCTCACGTTCACGTCGCTCAGCGCCGTGACGCGGGTCTGCAACTCGATTCTGCCCGCAGCCGTCAGCGTAAAGTCGCCTGCGCTGGCCGCAGCATCACCCAGCAAGCGCACGCCCACGCCGGCCTCGGTCGAGGTCAGGCGGATGCGGTTGGCGTACATGCCGCCGAGTACCGAACTGTCTACCGAATACACCGGTGCTGCGCCGGTGTGCGTGGCAGGACCTGTGACGGCGCGCGTGTCGTAGCTCCAGCGGTTGGCGCCGACGGCGACGCCCACGTCCTGCCCGTTGATGGACGCCTCCAGCCGCAGCGAGCGCGTCACGAGGTCGAGCACCTGTTGCGCCGTGGCGTTCAGACCGGTGCACTGCGGTTGTTCGAAATCACCTCGTTGAGGATGACTCGCGCCGTGTTGGCCTGGTTGAGGTTGGCCATGACCTGTCCCGCCAACTGCGACTGGTAGACGATCTGCGCACTCGTCGTGTTGTTCAGCACCAGGCCGATCGGGTGCACGTTGAAGCTTTGGTAGCGATTGTGCGAGAGCCCGGCCGTGTTCGCCGCATTCGTGTTGACCACGGTGACGCCATTCGGCGCCACATAGGCGTTCAACGGGCTGCCGGGCGCGACCACCACGGACGCGACCTGCGCGAGCGTGCCCAGTGGAATCAGCGCGAGTGCGCTGAAGGCCCGGATGCCGCGACGACGCGCCCTGGCCTTGCGGCCCTTGCCATGTCCGCGCGCGGTTTCTGCCACGGCCATCCAGGTGGCCGATGCCGAATTCCAGATGACCCGATAGATGTGGTTCATGGCAAGGTCCTCAAAGGGAAGCGGACAGGCGGAAGCTGTATCGGGTGCCTTCCCGTTTCAGCGTGGAGGGCATATGGACGGCGCGTGCTGCGAAGACGTCGAGATTCAGGGTCTTCCACTGAAGCGCGGTGCCCAGCGTGGCGCCCGACAGCGAACCCGAGGGGACACCGGCGGCGCGGTTGCTCACGCGGCCCGCGTCGAGGCCCGCGTAGGTGCGGACCGACAGCGGCGCGCCCTGGATCGTCGCCACCGTCCCGGGCATGGAAAGTTCGTTGCGCAGGTAGAAACCGTTGTCGCCGCTGAGTACGCTGTCGAGGAAACCGCGCACCGAAGAATTCCCGCCGATCAGAATCTGCTGCGCGCCATAGAGCGTGTCATAGGCATGCTGACCGCTGAATTGGCTGGACCACTGAAAGACACGACCGGCGATGTCCAAGCCGCGCGAGAAGCCGAGATCGAGCGCCAACTTGCGAAACTGTGCGTGTGGCAGGTCATCGGGCCGATCGTCGGCGTCGCGCAGCGCGCCGAAGTTCGTCAGGCCCTCTACATAGCTGAATCGGGCATTCAGGATGCCGCCGCCGACCTGGGTGAAGGCGCTCGTCGCCCAGTCGAGCGTACTCAGGGTGCGGCTGCTGACTTGCAGATACTCGCCGCCGAGCCAGTTGCGCGTGGATTGCGTGCCGAGCCGGGCGGACAGCGAGATGCGGCTCGCCTGGTCGCGGTACACCACCCGGTCGGCCGTCAGGCTCTTGCTGACGGTGCGGCCTTCCGAGACAAGGCTCAGCCCGCTCGGCGGGTGCAGCACGTTGGTATAGCCGCTCTGGCTGGTGTCGAGACTGAAGGTGTTGTAGCCAAAGGGCAATACGGCGCGCAGACCGATCGAGTCGGAGTTGTGCTCCCGTTGCTTCGGCAGCACCGATTGGCGTTTGGTGATCGAGAGCAATTCATTCAGACCCAGCACGCTGTCAAAGGAGACCGTGGCCGATGCGGGAAAGACGCCGGTGGCCCGCGTGCCCGAATTGTCGAGCGAGACATAAGCGTGTACCGGAAAAGCAGCCGGGTTCTCGACCCCCACCACGGTCTGACCGGGTTCGCTGCCGGGGCGCAGATCAAGCTTGGCGTTGTTGGTGGTCAGACTATTGATCTGGTTGATGCCTTGCTCCAAGTCGCGCAGATTGAGCAGGTCACCAGGATTGACCGGAAAGGCACCGCGAATCCATTGGGCGCTGTCTCTGCCGCCAATCAGTTCGAAGCGCTCAATCCGGCCTTCGACCACCGTCACTTCGAGTATGCCGCTGCGCAGATCCTGTGCGGGCAGGTAGGCGCGGGTAGTGACGTATCCACGGTCGATATAGCTCTTGGTCACCGCGGCCAAGATGCCCTCGAGTTCGGGTCCGCCCAGGCAACGACCGGCATTGCCGTTCTCAATATCGTGCTGGAGATCGCTTGGAAGGTGTTGCGTGTCGCCGCCAAAGCGAATCTCGCGAATCTCCCGGCACGGTGCACCGAGCTCAGGCACCGACACCTGCGGCTTCAGATCCTGCAGGTCGGTGCCACCCGGTGGGGGCCGTGCCCGCATGGTCCGGTCCTGTTCCTCGCGCAGTTGGTCTTGCTGCTGGCGCTCAATAATCTGGTTTTGGCGGTCGATAGCCGCGGGGGGAGTTTGCGCCCGTGCATGCGTTGCGAATCCGAAGATTACACCGATCAAGATTACCAAGAACGAGATCAAGATAAATCCTTATATGGAGTGTCGTTGTCCGCGCAAGCATCATGGCCCTGATGGTGCGAGCACGTGACTTGGGCAATCCAGTGGACTGGTTGCTTGCGCAGAAAACACAACCGAGTTCTCGGAGAAGACGACAAACTGTGGCACAGCCGTGCAAGTTCGCGCGCAGAACCTACCCCGTCGAGCGTCGCGTACAGCCACAGACTCACCAGGATGGCCGGGTCAATGGGAGCGCGCCCGACACCGCCTTCGACGGCCCGGATACGCGCGTACAGAGCCTGAAGGTCGATCGATTGCATGAAGGCCCAGACGGCGCGGGCCTGGTGGTCTGTGGGCAGGGTGGCGTCAAGGTCATAGGCTCGCAGTTCGACCTGATTGCGTACCGGGCTTTGCATGCGGGGTATGCTTTTGAGCGCTCTTGGTTTCGGGGCCGTTGTGCTGCTGAGCGGAAACATCAGGTCCTCAAACAAGGTGTCCATGTGTCCGCTCGATCCGGGTTTCGTGGGGGTGCTGACCATGTCAAAAGACGCGTAATATTCGTGCCGACATATCTTCACAGGCTCTGAGTAGTTAGGCTCTGAGTAGTTACCCGCAGGCAATGGGGCGATCCGCAGGCCCCCGCAGCCGCGCCGGATGCGGTATTGGCGCTCTTGTTTTGGTGGGTACGATAACCACTGCGAACGGCAAGCAAATCATCAAGATACTCGAAGCCGAAGGATGGGTGCTCGCGCGGGTGGATGCGTACGTCAAGGCACATGGCCTGACCCGCTCGGGCTTCCTGGTTCAGGCCGCGGAGCGGGCCATCCGTTGATCATCGGCGCCGTGTTCACAGCGCAAGCCGTGCGCACAGTGCATCCACCGCCGGAACCACCGCTTGCAGCTGTTCGAAGAACCGCTGCGTGGCCGGGCTCAGGACGCGGTCGCGCCGGTGCACCATGCCGATGCTGCGGCGCGCTCCGGGCGAGGCGATGGCGCGCGCCGACAGGCCGTCCATGTCGAGTTCGGGCAGGGCCAGGCGCGGCAGGATCGCGACGCCCAGGCCGCGCCGCGCCATGGCGGCCGCCGTCAGGATGTGCGTGACGTCGTAGCGCGGCAGCACGGCGCTGCCGGTGGCACGCCGCTGCATGGCGCGATCGAACTGCGCACGCACACTGGAGCCGCGCGAGAGCAGGATGAGTTCATGTGCGAGCAGATCGCGCCAGAGCACGCGCCGGGCTGCTTGCAGCGCGTGGCCACGTGCAAAGACGGCGCAGAACACGTCGTCGATGACCGGCTGCGACACCAGGTCGGAGCCGGGGTCGGGCAGCGTCGCCAGCGCGCATTCAATCTGGTTGCTGCGCAGCAGCAGGAGCAATTCGTCGTTGTGCGCCTCGATCACCCGGGCCCCAAGAGCGGGGTGGACGCAGCGCAGCGCTTGCAGCGCCGGCGCCACGAGCGCGAATGCGGTGGACGGCAACGCGCCCAGGATGACGCTGCCGCGCCGCGCTGCCGACAGGTCGAGAACGCTGCGGTAGGCCTCTTCGATGTCCGCCAGCGGCCGCTGCACCCGCGCAAGGAATTCCCGGCCGGCTGCCGTGAGCGCCAGGCTGCGCGTCGAGCGCTCGAACAGGCGCAGACCGAGTTGGTGTTCCAGGTCCTGGATCAGGGCCGTGAAGGAGGGCTGCGTCACCCCGAGCACGCTGGCCGCGTGGGTAAACGAGCCATGCTCCGCCGCGAGCAGGAAGGCTTTTACCGGGCGGTATTTGATGTTCAGGGTCATGGGCGCTGCAAGGCCGGGAGTTTTTGCTGGGCGCACGTGTCTGCGCCCCCTTGCATGATGCATGCGCCCGCCGGCCCCCGCATGGGGACAGGCGCGGAACTGGCATTGCCAAGCCTCCTTTGAGGGGGCGACCCGGGTCTATCCCGAAGCCTGGCAATCGCGGATGGCCGCGGCCAGTGCGGCGATTCCGGTGGCGATCTGTTCCTGCGTGGCGGTGACGAACGACAGGCGCAGCGTGCGCGGGTCGGCGTTGCCCGCGTGGAACGCGGCGCCGGGAACGAAGGCCACGTTGCGCGCCACCGCCCGGGGCAGCAAGTCGGTGGCGTCCATGCCTTCGGGCAGGCGCAGCCACAGGAACATGCCGCCGCCGGGGCGGTTCCACTGCACGTCCAGGCCCTGCATTTCCTTGTCGAGCGCGTCCAGCATGGCGTAGCACTGCTGCTTGTACAGCGCCCGGATGGCGGGCACGTGGCGCTCCAGAAAGCCGTTCTTGAGCACCTCGGCCGCGAGGCGCTGGTTGTAGCCGGGGGTGTGCAGGTCGGCGGCCTGCTTGGCTTGCAGCAGCTTCGGGTAGATGGCCTTGGGCGCGACGATGTAGCCCAGGCGCAGTCCGGGGGCGAGCACCTTGGAGAGCGAGCCGACGTAGGCGCAGCCTTCGGGGTTGCGCGCGCTCAGCGGTGCTGGCGGCGGGGTGTCGAACCACAGGTCGCCGTAGGGGTTGTCTTCCACCAGCGGCAGTCTCCGCTCGGCTGCGGCCTGCACCAGCGCAGCGCGGCGCGCCTCGCTCATGGTTCGGCCCGTGGGGTTCTGGAAGTTGGGCAGCACGTACAGCAGGCGCGCCTTGTCCGCGCCGGTTCCCATCTTGGCCGCGAGTTCGTCGATGCGCACGCCCTCGTCGTCGCTGGCCAAGGCGAGCACGCTGGGTTCCATGGGGGTGAAGGCCTGCAGCGCGCCCAGGTAGGTGGGCGTTTCCACCAGCACGCGGCTGCCGGGGTCGATGAGCACCTTGGCGATCAGGTCCAGCGCCTGCTGCGAGCCGGTGGTGATGATCAGCTGGTCCGGGTCCACGTCCCAGGGCAGGAAGTCGGCAATCGTCTGGCGCAGCGGGGCAAAGCCTTCGCTGGCCGCGTACTGCAGCGCGGCGGGGCCGTCGTGCGCCAGCACGGTGGCCGATGCGGCGGCAAACGCGCTCACCGGGAAGGTCCGGGGCGAGGGCAGGCCGCCGGCCAGGCTGATGATTCCGGGCTTTTCGGTGAGCTTGAGGATGTCGCGGATGACCGAGGGGGTCATGCGCGCGGTGCGGCGCGCCAGGGTCCAATGGTCGCTTGGGTCGCTTGGGTCGCTCGGGTCTGTTCGTGCAAGCGCATCCGGTTTCATTTTCATTCTCCTGCGGGCGACTCCGGTCGCCCATGGTGTCAAGGCAGGCGCGCCGGGATGGGGCGTGCCACGCCTCCGCAATGTAGCGTGCCGGCCGGTACACCATCCATACAGCCTGCGGGCGCAGTGGCGAATCTGTATTGCCCGGGATGGCGCTACACCCCAGCGCGACCCACGGCAGAAACGTGGCCCTGCGGCTCAGGGGGGCTACCCCAGGAAATCGAATAGCGACAGCCTCTGCACCCGGGCGTAGGACTTGAGCGCCGCTTCGTACCCCGTCTGCTGGTTCTGGAAGTCCGAAATGCCCTGGACCATGTCCAGGTCCTCGGCCCGCGAGCGATCGCCTTCGAGTTGGGTGGAGCGCTTCTCCTGGTCTGCCGTGATGCGGTCCGCGCGGTTGAGCAGTTCTCCGGCGTAGCCGCGCAGCGCCTGCACCTGTTCGAGCCCGCGGTCGATGTTCGCCAGCCCCTGGCCCACGGCCTGGATGGCTGCGTTGTTGTTCGGCGCATCGCGGATGCTGCGGATGGCGCTGTCGAGCGTGCTCAGCAGGCTGGCGCTGGGTTCCACGCTGACGCTGTCGCCGGCGGCCGGTGTGCCCTCGATGTCCAGGCGCAGGCCCGGGATGCCGGTCACGGTGATGCGCACCGGCTGGTCGCGGGGAAAGTCGGGCGGCACCACGGGGGCCGATACGACGCCGGTGCGGGTGTTGGTGATGGTGTAGGTGATGCTGCTGGTTCCCGCCGTCGCGCCCGGGCGCACGGCGCCGAATGTGATGCGGTAGCCGTCGCCCGTCGCCTGGCCCGCTGCGGTGGGCTGGACCGCCGTCGTGGTCAGCCGCCGGTCCGTCGGGATGGGGCTCACCTGCGCGGTGTAGACCGCGTCGCGGCGGGGGTCGAACATGAAGGCGCTGTAGCCGTCCAGCGTGCCGGGAAGGCGCACGCCGTCGCTCGCCACCTGGCCGGGCTGGCCCTGGAAAGCGTAGTCGGGGGCGCTGCTCCGGGGGCCAGAAAAGGGCGCCGCCATGCTGCCCAGCGCGGCGAACAGCGGGATGCCGTTGGTGTCCTGGCGGTTTGCGGCCTGGAGCAATTGCTCGCGCAGGCCCTGCAACTGCTGGGCGATGGTCGCGCGATCGTGCGCCGTGAGGCTCGCGCCGCCCGCGCTCACCACCAGTTCGCGGAAGTCCTGCAGCAGGCCCACGGCTTCGCCGAGCGTCCCCTCGCCCTGGGTAATGGTGTCGCGCCGGGCTTGCAGTGCGCGCTGATCGCTCTGGATGCGCGCCAGGCGGGTGAGTGCGCGTTCCGCCTGCGCCGCAGCGACCGGATCGTCGCTCGCCCGCAGCACGCGCTTGCCCGCGCTGAGCTTGTCCTGCATGGTGGCGAGATCGCTCTGCCGCGCGTTCAGCTTGCGCAGGCTGTCGTCGTACATGGCGGCGTTGCCGATGCGGTCGATGCGGTTGCCCATGGGGTACTCCGGTGTGTTTGCGAGCAGGTGGTGGCGCTCAGCCCATGTCCTGCAGCAGCGTGTCAAAGATGTTCTGCGCGATCTGGACCATTTTTGCCGCGGCCTGGTACGCCTGCTGGTACTGGATCAGCTTGGCGGCTTCCTCGTCCAGGTTCACCCCGGAGATGGCGCTGCGCTCGCGCTCCAGGGAGGCGGAGATGCCCGCGGACAGGTCGGCAGCGAGTTGCGCGCTCTGCGTGCGCGTGCCTATCTGCGCGATGGCACTCGCGTGGCCGTCGCTCAGCGTGGCCTCGTCGAACAGCTTCAGGTCGCGCAGGGCCAGCAGCGCCTGCGCGTTGCCCGCGTCGCGCGTGAAGGCGTCGCCGTACTGCGCGTCGAGCGCGTTGCCGACGACGAGCGTGTCGCCGGTGTGCGGCGTTCCCTGCAGCCTGATCTCCCAGCCCTGGACGGAGATCGGCGCGCCGGACAGGTAGGGCTGCGCGGCGGCAAGCGCGGTGGCGGGGACCGTGGCCTGGTCGAGGACGTCGTACGTCGTTGGCGGCCCGGCGTTGAAGCGCAGCAGCACCCCTCCGGGCACGGGGGGCGTGGCAGCCGGGTTGGCGCGCGCGGGAAGCACCAGTCCGGGCGGGTTCGGCAGGCCCGTGGCGCGCAGGCCGAGCAGTTGCAGCGTGCCGCCATTGGCCGTTCCCATGGCCGCGTTGACGGGGTTGGCCGCGGCCAGGTCGCGCGGGGCGTGCACCAGCGCCTGGATCTCGCCCGCCGCGGTGCGAAACGGCTGGAACAGCATGCGCTCGCCAGGCACCCCCGGCGTGCGCAGGTTGAAGACCAGGCCGTCGATCGGGCGCCCGGCCAGCTGCGCCGCGCTGGCAAACGGCGTGGACTGGCCGTCCGAGAGCCGCACGACCTGGCCGGAGGTTGCGGTGGTGAAGCGGATTTCGTAGTCCGACGCCGCGAACCGGGTCGGGTCGCTGAAGGACAGCGTCGCGACCCCGGGGCCGGCGCTGCGCCCGGGAATCTCGGTGGGCAGCGCGAACAGGTCGCTGCCGGGCGCGCCATCGAGCGTCCGGCCCAGCCTCTGCTGGCCGTTGAGCACCTGGCCGGTGGCCAGCGCCATGCGGCCCAGCAGGTTGCGGCCCGTGCTCAGATCGTTCGCCTCAAAGCGCAGCAGGCCGGGAATCGACCCGCCGCCGAGCAGCTGCGCGTCGAGCGCGTTGGCCCGAGCCCCGGGGAGTTCGAAGAACAGCCCGATGCGGTCGCTCCCGGGAAACTCGGTCGCGGGGCCGATCGACAGCTTGGCGGCCGTGCTGCCCAGCACCAGCGGCTGGCTGCCTGCAACGAACAGGCCCACCGTGCCGTCGTCGGCCGGCAGCTGCGTGGTCTGCACGTACTGGTTGATGTCGCGGATGATCTGCTCGCGCTGGTCGAGCAGGTCGTTCGGGGGCTGGCCATTGCCCTTGGCGAGCGCGATCTGCCGGTTCACGTCGGCCATCTGCGTGACCAGGGCATTCACGGCCGTGGCGCTGCTTTGCAGTTGCTGCCGGACGTCGTCCTGGAGATCGTCCAGGCGCAGCGCCGCCGAGCGCATGCGCGCTGCGGTTTCGTCCAGGCGCGTGAGCACCAGCGTGCGCGCGCTGATGTCGGTGGGCGCGCTGACCACGTCCGCAAAGGCGTTCAGCGCGTCGTTGATGGCCGCGCCCAGACCGTTTGTGCCGCCGCTGAAAATCTCCTGCAACTGGCTCAGGCGCTGCGCGCGCGCGGCGTCGGCCGACTGCACCGAAGCCGCCGCCGCGCTCTGGCGCGTGAGCAGCTCGCTCTGGTGGCGCAAGATGGTCTGCACCGCCACCCCCTGGCCGATGTAGCCAAGGCTCGTGAACCGGCCCGGAACGGTTTGCAGCACCACGCTCTGGCGTGAATGGCCGGGGGTATTCACGTTGGAGATGTCGTTGCCCGCTGTTTGCAGGGCCACCTGGTTGGCCAAAAGGGCGTGTGCGCCGACGTTGAGCAGACCCATGACGTGGTTCCCCCGTGGCTCATCCGTCCCGCGCACGCTGCGCGCTGGCGATGGCGCCGCTGAGCTTGCGCGCGTACTCGGGGTCGGTGGCGTAGCCGGCGTTTTGCAGTTCGCGCGCGTAGGCCGGCGCCGATCCGAGATTCGCGCGCGCCTTCTCGTAGCGCGGGTTTTCGGTAATCAGCCGGGCGTAGTCGCGCAATGCGTCCTCATACGAGCCGTAGGCGCGGAACTTGGTCAGCACCTTGCGCGGCGCGCCGGCCACGTATTCGGTGGTCGTGGTCTCGGCGACCTTTGCGCTCCAGCCCTTGCCGGCCTTGATGCCGAACAGGTTGAAGGTGTTCGCGCCGTCCGCCGTCCGGATCTCGTGCCGGCCCCATCCGGTTTCATGGCCGGCATGGCCGAGCAGGAAGCTCGCAGGGATTCCGCTCTCCCGGGCCACGCGCTGCGCGGCGCTGCCCAGGCGCTGCACGAAGTCGTCGCGGTGGGTGATGCGCGGGGCGGCCGCTTGGGCCTTGGTGGGCGCGGCCGTCGCTTCGGCTCTGGCGGGCGCGGCGGCGGCGCGGCGCGCCAGGCCCAGGGTCGAGGGCACGGGGGGATGTGCTGCGGCCACGCCGCCCGCCGTCTGGCGCGGGGGGGCGCTGCGGGGCGTGGTCTGAGCCGATATCTGGCGCATGATGGCCTCGGACAGCCCGCCGGGCAGGCCCGACATGTGCACCGCGAGCTGCTGGTCGAGCATGTCCCGCCCCAGGCCGGCCTGCCCGCCCGCTTCGCCTTCGAACAGGCCGGACTGCGGGCTCGCCGCGCGCATGCTCTTGATCAGCTCGCGCATGAACAGCGATTCAAACTGCCGCGCCGCCTCGCGCGTGCTCTGCGCGCCCGGGGCGTATTTCAGCGCGTCGAGCGCGCGCACGTCGAGCGCCAGCGCGTTCTGCAGGCCGGTGGCGCCGGATGCGGGCCGGGTCAGCGCCATGGCCGCTCCTCCCGGCGTTCGGACGCGCAGCGGCGGCGCCTCATATGACCTCCAGTTCCGCGCTCAACGCGCCCGCGGCCTGGAGCGCCTGCAGGATGGCCAGCAGGTCGCCGGGGGTCGCGCCCAGCGCGTTCAGGGCCCGGACCAGGTCCGCGAGCTGGGCTGCGGCCGGCAGCGCGATGATGCTGCCCGGCTCCTGGCGCACGCTGATGTCGTTCCTTTGCGCGACCACGGTTTGCCCTGGCGACAGGGGGTTGGGCTGGCTGACGAGCGGCGTCGCGCTGATCGTGATCGACAGATTCCCGTGCGCGACGGCGCAGGGGCCGAGGGTCACGGACTGGTTCAGCACCACCGACCCGGTGCGGGCATTGATGACCACCTTGGCCGACGGCGGCGTGGAGGGCTCCAGCGGCAGCTCCTCCAATTCGGCGATGAAGTCCACGCGCGCGCCCGGGTCGGCCGGCGCGCGCACCTGCACCGTGCGGCCATCGAGCGCCGTGGCCAGGCCCGCGCCGAGCCGGGCGTTGATCGCCTGCGCGACGCGGCGCGCGGTCTGGAAATCGGACGCGTTGAGCCCGAGCTGGATGCTCTCGCCGGAATGCAGCGCCGTGGGAACGGCGCGCTCGACCTGCGCGCCCTGCGGGATGCGGCCCGCGCTCAGATGATTGATCTGCACCTTGCTGCCGCCGGCCGACGCGCCTGCGCCGCCGACCACCATATTCCCCTGGGCCAGCGCGTAGATTTCGCCGTCGGCGCCGCGCAAGGGGGTGGCGACCAGGGTGCCGCCGCGCAGCGAGCGGGAATTGCCCATGGACGATACGTTCACGTCGATCGTCTGGCCCGGCTGTGCAAACGCGGGCAGCTGCGCGGTGACGATCACCGCCGCGACGTTCTTCGGCTGCAACTGCGCGGCCGCGCCGGGCGCCAGACCGATCCCCAGCTGCTGCAGGTAGTTCGCCAGGGTCTGCGTGGTGTAGGGCATCTGGTTCGTCTGGTCGCCCGTTCCGTCCAGGCCCACGACCAGCCCGTAGCCGCTGAGCTGGTTGCTGCGCACGCCCTGCACTGCGGCCACCTCCTTGATGCGCAGGGCCTGCGCGGGGCCGGCGGCGCAGACCGCGAGCAGGGCCGGCAGGATCCAGCGGGGCCACGCCGCCGTGCGCGCGCGGCGCGACAGGAGGGCCTGGAGGGCGGCGAGCGGGGCCTTCATGGCGAACATTGTGCGGGGCCGGTGGCGCAGGAACAAACCCCGAAAAGCGGCGGCTTGGGCGGCTTGTTGCCGGCGTCAGAAAGGAGTGATCGCATGGAAGAAGCGCCCCAGCCAGCCCATGGCCTGTACCTGATCCTGCGCGCCGCGGCCCCGGGATTCGACGCGCACGTCGGCCACCTGCGTGGAGCTGATGACGCTGCCCGGCAGCAGCGCGAGCGGATCGACGGTTCCCGAAAAGCGCAGCACGTCGACGTTCTGGTTCACGCCGATCTGCTTTTCGCCGCTCACGACCAGGTGGCCGTTGGGCAGCACCTCGACCACGGTGGTGGTGATCGAGCCGGAGAACATGTTCGCGCTCTCGGTGCCCCCCTTGCCGGAGAACGCGCTGGCGGAGTTCGCGCCCAGCGCCGTGAGATCGCTGAGCGTCCGGTGCACGAAGGGCAGGTTGCTGATTCCCGCTGACTCCTTGGCGCTGCGGTCCAGCGTGGACGAGGATTTCTGGCTCGCCGTCACGTTCTCCACGATCTGCACCGTGACCTTGTCGCCGACCCCGCGCGCGCGCCGGTCCTCAAAGGCCGGCCGGTAGCTGGCGCTGCGGAACAGCCCGCCCGTCACCTCGGGCGGTGTGCGCGGCGCGGCCGCGAGCTGGGGCGGCGCCGTGGAGCGGATGTCCACGGGCGGCGTCGATACGCTGGCGCAGCCGGCGCACAGCAGCAGGGCGCCGGCGGCGCCGGCGCGCAGCAGGGGCTGCGGGGGGAGGGTGGCGGTCGGCATGGTGCACGTTCCGGGCAGAGTGATCCGGGGGGCGCTCACAGCTGGCCGAGCCGGGCGAGCATCTGGTCCGAAGTCTGGACCGCCTTGGCGTTCATTTCGTACGCGCGCTGGGTCTGGATCATGCTGATCAGCTCCTGCACGACGTTCACGTTCGACGCCTCCAGAAAGCCCTGCTTGAGGACGCCCAGGCCATTGCTTGCGGGTGTTCCCTGCTGCGGTTGCCCGGACGCGGCCGACTCCTGGAACAGGTTTTGCCCGATGGGCTCCAGCCCCGCCGGGTTGATGAACGCGGACAGGGTCAGATTGCCCAGCGGCTGCGGCTGCGCGTTGCCCTGCAGCGTGGCGGAGACCGCGCCATCGGTGCCGATGGTCAGGCTGGTGGCGTTTGCCGGAACGGTGATTCCGTTGGCCACGGGCATCCCGTTGGAGGTCACCAGGTGGCCCTGCGCGTCCACCTGGAACGCGCCGTCGCGGGTGTAGCCCGGGGTGCCGTCGGGCAGCGTGACCTCGAAGAAGCCGTTGCCGTTGATCGCCACGTCCAGGTTGTTCGTGGTCTCCTGCAGGCTGCCCTGCACAAAGCTGCGGCTGGTCGCCACGGTGCGCACGCCCAGGCCCAGGTGCAGGCCGGTGGGCAGCTGGTTTTGCTCGGTGGCGTTGGCGCCCACCTGGCGCAGGTTCTGGTAGATCAGGTCTTCAAAGACTGCGTGGTTGCGCTTGTAGCCGGTGGTCGAGACGTTCGCCAGGTTGTGCGCGACCACGTCGAGCTGCGTCTGCTGGGCAGACATTCCGGTCTTGGCGATCCAGAGGGAGTGAATCATGCGGCCTCCTCTTGGGCTGAGTGAAGTGGTGGGTGGGTGCGCCGGGTGCTGCGGGCAGGGATTCGGCGCGTGCGCGTCAGCCGGTCAAGCCCAGCAGCTGGCTGGCGCTCTTGTCGTCGGCCTCGGCGGTCTGCAGCAGGCGTATCTGCTGCTCGAACTGGTGCGCGGCGGCGATCAGCGCGACCAGGCAGTCCACGGGGTTCACGTTCGATCCCTCGACCGCGCCGGCGAGCATGCGGGCGTTGGCGTCGTGCGCGAGCGGGTTCCCCGATGCGCTGCGAAACAGCCCGTCGTCGCCGCGCTGCAGCGGGTCCTCGGGCGTGGGCGTGGCGAGCTTGATGCGGCCCACGGTCTGCGCGGGCCGGCCCGCGACCCGGGCGCTGACGCTGCCGTCGGCGCCGAGCGAGACGTCGGCGCCCGCGGGCAGGTCGATCGGCACGCCGCCGTCGGACAGGACGGCCAGCCCGCCGGGCGTGAGCAACTGGCCCGTGGGCGAGACCTCGAAGCTGCCGGCCCGGGTATAGGCCTCGGTGCCGTCGAGTCCCTGCACGGCAAACCAGGCCTTGCCCGCGGCCATGGCGTCCAGGTTGCGCTCCGTGCGCTGCACCGGGCCGGGCGTGCCCAGGTGGCCCGAGGTGGCCTCGAGCGCAAATACGCGGGTCTTGGCGCCATCGCCCTGCAGGGGCACCGAGCGGAAGGCCGACAACTGCGCGCGAAAACCTTCGGTGGAGACGTTCGCCAGGTTGTGCGCGAGCACGGCCTGGCGGTGCGCGGCGGCGCCGGCGCCGGTCATCGAGGTGTAGATGATGTGGTCCATGGCGGGGGCGGATCAGCGCAGGTTGACCAGGGTGGCCATCACCTGGTCCTGCGTCTTGATGGTTTGCGCGCTCGCCTGGTAGGCGCGCTGCGCGCTCATCATGTTCACCAGCTCGGCGGTCAGGTCGACGTTCGAGTCCTCGAGCGCGCCCGAGCGCAGCGCACCCAGGCTGCCCTCGCCCGCGACGCCCAGCACCGGCGGGCCCGACGCGAAGGTCGCGAGCCAGCTGTTCCCGCCCACGTCGGACAGGCCCTGCGGGTTGCGAAAGTTCGCCAGCGCAATCTGGCCTTCGGAGCGCGTCACGCCGTTCGAGTAGCGCGCCGTGATCATCCCGTTGCCCTCGATTTCGACGCCGGTCAGCTCGCCCGAGGTGTAGCCGTCCTGGCTCAGCTGCGAGACGGCGAACTTGGCGCCGAACTGGGTCACGCCGTCGAGCTTGAGCTGCACGGGATACGCGGGCAGGTTGTTCGGGTTCGGCGGCGTCGGGGCGACGTTCAGCGTGAGCGCGAAGCCGATGTTCGGCGGCGCGGCCCGGGGGCCGGTGATCGCGCCCTGGTTGTCAAAGCTGATCTGGCCAATGGGCGCGGCGACCACGGGCGGCGTCGCCGTGGGGTCGTCGAGCCGGTCGTACACGTTCCAGGTGTTGTTCGTTGTGGTCTTCTCGAAATACAGGCTCACCGGCTTGGCCACGCCCTGGCTGTCGTACACCTCGATGGACGTGCCATAGGTGGTGCGCGGCGTGGCGGCGAGGGGGGGCGTGGCCGCCGGGTTGCCGGCCGCCACGCCCGCGCGCGCGTCGAGGTTGAGCGCGGCCGTGATGCTGCGCGTCTGTTTCGCGGGAATCGGCGCCGAGGTGGGCAGGGCCAGCGCCACCGGGACGGTTCCCGTGCGCAGCCCGGTCGCCGGGTCCATGGGGTAGCCCATCACATGCGCCTGGCCGTTGGTGACCAGGCGGCCCTCCTTGTCGAGCTTGAAATTGCCCGAGCGGGTGTAGGCCGGCGTTCCGTCGGGCATGGTCAGCGTGAACAGGCCATTGCCATTGATCGCCACGTCCAGATTGTTTCCCGTGATCGACAGATTGCCCTGGAGGAACTGCTGCGCGATCGCGTCCGTCTCCACGCCGATGCCGGCGCTCGCGCCGTCCGCCGAACCGATGGCCGATGCGACCATTTCGGCGAATTCGGCCCGCTGCGTCTTGAAGCCGACGGTGCTGGTGTTGGCGATGTTGTGCCCGATGACGTCGAGATTCTTGCCGGCGGCGTTCAGGCCCGACAGGCCCTGTTGGAAACCCATGATGTGCTCCTTTCCGATTGCAACCTAAACCAGGGCCTTGATCTGGCGGTAGCCGATGCTTTGGCCATTCGCCAGGGTCAGAACCAGTTGACCGTCCGCGTCGGTGCCGGCGGCGCTCACCTGGGACAGGCTCAGCGGGGTGCTCTCCAGCGCGTTCGCGCCGGCCGTGGCGGTGACGCGAAATTGCAGCGCGCCGCGCTCGTTCGGGTAGCGGCTCGCGTCCCATTCGAAGCTGTGGCGGCCCGCGGCCTGGGCGCCGAGATCCAGGCGCTCGAGCAGCCGGCCGCCCGGGGTCAGCACCTCGACCTGCACGTTGGTCGCGGGCGCGGCGATCTCGAAGCCCCCCTTGCCGGTCTTGCCAGCGACTGCGAGCGCCGAACCCTCGCTCAGCACGCTGCGGCCGACCAGCGCCGCGCCCTGCATGAATTGCAGCGCGCCGAACTGCGCGGCCATCCCCTGCACCGTCTGGTTGAGCTGCTCGATTCCGCTCACCGTGCTGATCTGCGCGATCTGCGAGGTCATCTGCGCGTTGTCCAGCGGGTTCATCGGGTCCTGGTTGTTCAGCTGCGCGACGAGCAGCTTCAGAAACCGCTCCTGCGCGGCCGCTGCGCCGACCTGGGGTTTGGCGCCCGGCGGCTGCTTCGCGGCGGTGACTGCGGGAAGAGCGGAAGGAACGGGGGTGGCGCTGGGAATCATGGCGGGTCTCCTGAAATCACGGTCACTGGCCCAGTTGCAGGGTCTTGAGAAGCAGCGACTTGGCCGTGTTCATGACCTCGACGTTGTTCTGGTACGAGCGGGAGGCGGAAATCATGTTCACCATCTCCTCCACGGCGTTCACGTTGGAATGCGTCACATAGCCCTGCGCGTCGGCCAGGGGGTTGTCCGGGTCATGCACGCGCCGGCCGGGAACGGCGCTCTGGCGCATGCCGATCACGCGCACGCCCGCTGCGCCGTCTGCGCCCATGGGCGCCGTCTGGAAGACCACCTGGCGCGCCCTGTACGCCTGGCCATCCGGGCCGGCGACGGCGTCCACGTTGGCCAGATTGCTCGCGACGGTGTTCAGCCGCTGCGCCTGCGCGCTGATGGCGCTGCCGGACACGTTGAAGATGGAGAACATGGACATGGTGTGGGCCGCCGCGCCGGAGCGTTTGCTGAGTTACTGACCCTGGATCGCGCCAAGCATGGTCTTGGCGCTGCTGTCGAGAAAGCGCAGCGTGGCCTCGTAGCGCACGGCGTTGTCGACGAAGCTGGCGCGCTCGCGGTCCAGATCGACCGTGTTGCCGTCCAGGCTGGGCTCGGCTTGCAGCGCGTAGGCCCGCGTGTCCTGGTCCGTCCCGGCGCCGTGCTGTATGGCGGGCAGGGGGATGTGGCGGGGGTCGGTCACTCCCGTGCCGGCCGCGCCCGGTGGGGCATGCGCGCCCTCGGCGGGGCGCAGGGCCAGGCCCGAACCCATGCCGCTGGCTTGCCGCAGAGCCTGCCCGAAACGCCAGTCGCGCGCCACGTAGCCCGGCGTGTCGGCGTTTGCGATATTGCTCGCGAGGTCGCGCTGACGCTGTGCGCGCAGCACCAGGGCGCTGCCGTGAAAATTCAGCGGGCCGATCATCTTGTCGATCATGTCTGCCTCCCACCCAGGATTGCAGGATTGCGGGGTCTCGTGTGGATTATCGGAAGCGGGCTTCTTTTCCAAAGCACAAAGAGCGCGCCAATGGCTCCGCAGTTCGGGGCTTCGCGCGCGGTGCCGCTGCCTATAGTCCACGGTGCCCATCGCTGCCCCGGAGAGTCCGCCCAAGGAGGCCCCATGCCGTTGCCCACCCTGTCCTGCGCTCCTTCGCGCGGCCCTGCGCCGCTGCGGTGCGCGCTCTGGCTGCTCGGTCTGAGCGCGGCCCTGGGCGGCGGCGCGCTGGCGCAGCAGGGAGTGGACGATCCCGCGCCGCAGCTGGGCGCGCGTGCGCAGCGCTGGATCGAGGACGCGCTCGCGCACGAACGCGGCCAGCCGGCGCCGTGGCCGCTGCGCATGCAGGTGGATATCGGCGCGCTGGACCCGCGTTTGCGGCTCGCCCCCTGTTCCCGGGTCGAGCCCTACCTGCCCGTGGGCACGCGCCTGTGGGGGCGCACGCGCCTGGGGCTGCGCTGCGTGGCGGGAGCGGGCACGTGGAATGTGTTCCTGCCGGTGCTCGTGCGGGCCTGGGGTCCTGCCTGGGTGTTGACGCGCGACGTGGCGCCCGGCGCCGTCCTCGGCGCCGACGACGCCGCGCAGGCGCAGGTCGATTGGGCCGGCGAGTCCGCGCCGGTGCTGGCCCACCCCGATCTATGGGTGGGGCAGACCGCCGCGCGGCCACTGCGCGCGGGCCAGGCCCTGCGCCAGAACATGCTGCGCACGCAAAACCTGTTGCCCGCAGGCGCCCCGGTGAAGGTGTTGGCACGCGGGCCGGGCTACGCCGTCACGGCGGCGGGGCAGGCGCTGTCCGCCGGGGCGCCGGGGCAGACGGTGCGCGTGCGCATGGACAATGGCCGGATCGTCAACGCAGTCGTCCGGGATGGCAGCAGCGCGGACCTGGCGCTGGAATGACGCGGCGGTCACTGGGGTGGTGTCTTCCACGGCGCCATCGCGTGGATCCCAATATTGTCGACAATCACGCCGCCCAGCAGCCGCTGCGGCCACGGGAACGTCGATCGGGAGACACCATGAAATCGATTTCAGGAATCGTGCTCGCAGCCATGCTGGCATCGGGCTGCGCATCGCAGCAGCAGGGCGGCCAGAGCCGCATGCCGCCGGCGGATCGGGTCGTGGTGGTCAAAGAGGTCGGCAGCTTCCATGTCGGAGGGCGGCAGGTGACGCTGTCCGGCTTGCCGGAGAAGGAGCTCGTCTTCTCCGCCGGAGCGGCGCCGCGCCGCGTGAATCCGAATGGCGATTTCGAGGTCGGGCAAATGTACGTGCAGTACATCCGGCTCGACGCGGCCTCGCGCAAGGGGCGCTATCCGCTGCTCATGTGGCACGGCGGTGGGCTCTCGGGCGTCACCTGGGAATCCAAACCGGACGGCCAACCCGGCTGGCAGAGCTTCTTCCTCCAGGCCGGACACGACGTCTACGTGAGCGACGCGGTGGAGCGCGGCCGCGCGTCCTGGGCACGGTACCCGGAGATCTTCGAGACCGAACCGGTCTTTCGCACCAAGCAGGAGGCGTGGGAGTTGTTCCGGATCGGCCCGCCAGGCTCGTATGCCACCGACCCGGGCAAACGCCAGGTGTTTGCGCAAGGCACCCAGTTCCCGGTGGAAGCCTTTGACCAATTCACCAAGCAGAGTATTCCCCGCTGGGCGAGCAACGACGCAGCGACCCAGGCGGCCTACGACCAGTACGTGCAGAAGGTATGCCCGTGCGTGATCGTCGTGCACAGCCAGGGCGGGAATTTCGCCTTCAACGCGGCACTCAGGGCGCCGGACAAGATCAGGGGCGTGGTCGCCATCGAGCCCTCGGGGTCACCGGACCCGGAGAAGGTGGATTTGTCTGCGCTGAAGGGGATTCCGTTCCTCTTCATTTGGGGCGATTACCTGGACCGCGCGACCCTCTGGACCCGGGCCAGCCAAACCCTGGAGCGCTTTGAAAAAGCCCTTCAGCAGCAGGGCACCGACGCCACGCGCATCGATCTGCCGAAGCTTGGCGTGCACGGGAACTCGCACATGCTGATGATGGATCGCAATTCGGACGAGATTGCGCAAAGGGTCCAGAACTGGTTGGTGGCAAAGGGGCTGTCCCGATGAGCCTGAGCCGCGCATCACCCGGTAAAAAAAGGGCCAAGGGCAGCTAACCCGCCGTGCCCTCGGTCCTCTTGCGCAACGCAAGGACCCAGAGCAGGTTGGCGCTCAGGGACAGGGCGATGGCCGTGCCCACTGCGGTCCGTATGCTGGTGGCCATGGACGCAGCGCCCCCCAACAGTGTGCCGAAGATTGCCACGCCAAACGCCGAGCCCGTTTGGCGGCTGGCATTCAGGACACCCGCAGCGACTCCCGCACGGGCCGTCTCCGCGGCGCCCATCAGCAGGGTGGTGGCGGCGGGTGTGATGAGCCCGCTGCCCAGTCCCACGATGGGAAAACACAGGGCAGCGCGCCAGTACGGCGTATCCGCCGACAAGGCATACAGCCCGGCGAACCCTGCGGCGTACAGCAGGAATCCGGCCCCCACGACGAGCCGGGGACCGTATGACCGGGTCAAGGTCCCCGACCAGAAACTGCCCGCCGTGACACATGCCGTGAGGGGCAGGAAGGCGCATCCCGTGCGCAGCGGCGGCCACCCGCGCAGGGTCTGGAAATACAGGCTGAGCAGAAAGAACAACCCGTAGAAGACCAGCGCCGAAACCAGGGAAACGACCGTGGCAGCGAAAAAGGCGCTGCTGCGAAACAGTCTCAAGGGCATCAGCGGATCGCGGGTTCTGCTTTCGACGCGCAAAAACAGGACCCACGCGGCGACGGCGGTGCATGTCCCCATCCGGACCCAGGCGTTTTGCCATCCAAGCCGCTCGCCCTCGATCAGCAGCGCCACCGACAACGCGAGCGCGACGATCACCAGGACCTGGCCAAGGGCATCCAGCCTCCTGCTGGCGGGCGCGGGAGGCGCCACCGCCTCGATCCGGCTGGCAAGCCATGTGCCCACCAAGGCGATGGGCAGGTTCACGAAGAAGATGCTGCGCCAGCCCAGCAGATGAATGAGCAGCCCGCCCACGAGCGGTCCGGCGGCCATCGCGATACCGCCAAAGCCGGCCCATATGCCGATCGCCCGCGCGCGCCCGTCGGGCGTGGGATAGGCCGCGGTGATCAGGGCCAATGCGCACGGCACCAGCAGGGCTGCACCGATCCCTTGCAGCACCCGGGCCGCGATCAGCACCGGCAGGGAGGGCGCCAGAGCGCACAGGGCCGAGGCCAGCGCGAAAATCAGGAGGCCCGCGATGTAGGTCGGCTTCGCCCCGATCCGATCGCCCAGGGCGCCCCCGCTGAGCAACAGGCTCGCAAAAGCCAGCGTGTAAGCGGTCACGACCCATTGCAGTCCGGCCACGCTGGCACCCAGCGAGGCGGCAATGGGTTCCAGGGCGACGTTCACGATGGACGTATCGAGTATGACGATGACGTAGCTGAGGCTCGTCGCATTCAGCACGCGGCGCTGTGGATTCAGTGGGGTCCATGGCATGTGACGCTCCTGCTTCCTCGATGCAATGGACTATAGCCATCGGCCAAAGGAACATACTTCGCTGCGTATCGAAATAGGGGGAGGCCGCGCGGACCTCTCTGCGTGTATCCGAAAGGAAGGCCCGATGACGACGCACCACATCTCCACGGGGTGGCCCATTTGATCGGCGAGCCCGTGCGCTCCGTGATGCTGATCAGCTGGGCGGACGGAGGCTCCTGGCCGGCCGGCGCCCTGGCCGAGGCGGCGGGCGTGACCGCGCAGACCGCGAGTGCGCACCTGGCGAAACTGCTGGACGGCGGGCTGCTGACCGTCCAGCGCCAGGGCCGCCATCGCTACTACCGACTGGCCGGACCCCATGTCGTGAACGCGCTGGAGAGTCTGGCTGGGGTACGAGTGATCGGCGTTTGACCGATCTCTACCCGCGCTGGCCCGCACACCTCTCAGTATCTTTCATCATCCGGGGTGTTCCGAACGGATCATGAAAGGTGCAAGGAGGCAACTTCGGGGGCTGCCTTCTTCAAAGCCAGAGGTTGCCGGCCACCCCATCCGAGGCCTGCCCCACGATGGACAGCGGCATCTGCGCTGCGGCACCGGGCGCGGTGATGGCGCCGTTGGCCTGGCCGTCGGCGTCGAACGGTCCGCCATCGGTGATTGCAAAGTCCAGCCGCAGCCGCCCGCCTTCGCTCACCATCTTGCCGCCGTAGGGCGCACTGCTCAGGTTGACCCAGGTGTCGGTGCCGTCTTTCACCCAGTAGCCGCCCACGCCCAGCGCGGGGTCCAGATACAGGCTGAACGTCTCGCTGCCGTGGCCTGCGGCCAGCCTCGCCTCGAAGCGCAGCAGCCCGAGGGGCATCTCCATTGCCTGGGGCAGTTGGGTGGGGGCGTCCTTTTGCTCCAGGCGGGTGATGCGGGCGCCGCTGTCCGGGTCCAGCTTGCCGTCCTGGCTGCCGGCCACCAGGGTCACGGGGGTGCTGCTTGCGCTTTCTCCGCCGGTGGGGCGGACGGTGACGCGGGTCGATCCCACTGCCGCTTGCGTGCTGTCCTGGACGCCGTCTCCGTTGCCGTCGCCGGTGATGGGGGCTGCGCCAGAGGGGCCGGAGATACCGGGGGTCGGGTCTTCGAGGCTGTCGGGAATGCTGTCGCCGTCCGTGTCCTTGGTGTCCTTGGGCGCCGGGCCTTCCGGGGGCGATGGGCTCGGGGCTGGACCCGGACTTGGAGCCGGGCTCGGTGGCGCGGGGGTGCGGTTGTCCACCGGCATGGCCGCGAAACTGGCCGCGTCGTTGCCGGCCGTGTCCTGTATGGCGTTGGCATCGTTGCCGGTTGTGGGGTCGGTGTAGGCGACGCTCACTGCCTGGCCGTTGGCGACAGCGGTGGCCAGCGTCAGGCTCACGGTCTTTTCCTGCGCGCCTACCGCGATGGCGGTGACGGCGGTGAGTACCTTATCGACGCGCACCGTGAAGGCCGTGGCGGGCGGGACATGCGCCGCGTCCAGACTGGTCCCCTCGGTGTAGCGCAGCACCAGCTGGCTCGCGTTCACCGTGGCGCTGGCGAGCACCGGGGCCCGGGTGTCGATTTGGTAGCGGGCGCTATGGGCGTGGCCGGTGCCGGCGCGGCCTGCGGCGTTGCGCACGCCCTCCTGGTTCACGCTGATGGTGTTGCTGTTGTTCTCGACGCCGGCCGTGGGGGTGAATGTCGCCGTCCAGGTTCTGCCTTGGTCATTCGTCGTGGGGTCGGTGAATGTGCCGTTGGCATTGCTGAGCACGAGGTCGTCGCGCGTGAAGTCGGTGACGGGCTCGTTGAAGGCGATGGTGACTGTTGTGGTTTCGCCCACGGTCAGCTGGGTGTCGGCCAGCGTGAGGGTGGCCGTGGGGCCGGTGGTGTTTGCCGGTCGGGTGTCCACGCTGTAGTTGGCGCTGCTGGCGCTGCCGGTCCCGGCGTTGCCTGCGTCGTTGGTTACGCCGGCGAGGTTGACGCGGATGGTATTTTCCCCGGCGCTGACGTTGGCCGTGGGCGTGAATGTCGCTATCCAGACCGTGCGCTCGGTGTTGGCCGTGGGGGGACTCAGCGTGCCGCTCGTGCACACGATGTCGCTGGGGTCAAAGCCGTTGACGGGCTCGTTGAAGGTGATGGTGACGGTTGTGCTCTCGCCCGCGGTGAGCGCGTTGTCGGCCAGCGCGATGGTCGCCGTGGGGCGTGTGGTGTCCACGGAGTAGTTGTTGCTGGAGGCGGTGTCGGTCCCGGCGTTGCCTGCGTCGTCGCGCACATGGGCGAGGTTTACGCGGATGGTGTTCGTCCCGGCGTTGACGTTGGCCGTGGGCGTAAAGGTCGCCGTCCAGACCGTGCGCTCGGCGTTGGCCGTGGGCGGGCTCAGCGTGCCGCCCGGGCACACGATGTCGCTGGGGTCCAAGCCGGTGATGGGTTCGCTGAAGGTGATGGTGACGGTTGTGCTCTCGCCCGCGGTGAGCACGCTGTCGGCCAGCGTGATGGTCGCCGTGGGGCGCGTGGTATCGACGGAGTAGTTGTCGCTGGAGGCGCTGCCGGTCCCGGTGTTGCCCGCGTCGTCGCGCACACCGCCAAGGTTTATGTGGATGGTATTGGCCCGGGCGCTGACGTTGGCCGTGGGCGTGAAGGTCGCTGTCCAGACCGTGCGCTCGGCGTTGGCCGTGGGCGGGCTCAGCGTGCCGCCCGGGGACACGATGTCGCTGGGGTCCAAGCCGTTGACGGGTTCGCTGAAGGTGATGGTGACTGTCGTGGTCTTGCCCGCGGTGAGCGCGCTGTCGGCCAGCGTGATCGTGGCCGTGGGACCGGTGGTGTCTGCCGGCCGGGTGTCTACGGAGTAGTTGTCGCTGCTGGCGCTGCCGGTACCCGCGTTGCCCGCGTCGTCGCGCACGCCGCTGAGGTTCACACGGAGGGTATTTGCCCCGGCGCTAATGTTGGCCGTGGGCGTGAATGTCGCCGTCCAGACCGTGCGCTCGGTGTTCGCCGTGGGCGTGCTCAGCGTGCCGTTGGGGCACACGATGTCGCTGGTGTCCAAGCCGGTGACGGGCTCGCTGAAGCGGAAGCTGACGGTCGTGGTCTTGCCCGCGGTGAGCGCGCTGTCGGCCAGCGCAATGGTCGCCGTGGGGCGCGTGGTATCGACGGAGTAGTTGTTGCTGGATGCAGTGTCGGTCCCGGCATTGCCTGCGTCGTCGCTCACGTTGGCGAGGTTTATGCGGATGGTATTGGTCAGGACGCTGACGTTGGCCGTGGGCGTGAATGTCGCCGTCCAGACCGTGCGCTCGGTGTTGGCCGTGGGAGTGGTCAGCGTGCCGTTGGCGTCCGTGAGCACGATGTCGCTGGCGTCCAAGCCGGTGACGGGCTCGCTGAAGCGGAAGCTGACGGTCGTGGTCTTGCCCGCGGTGAGCGCGCTGTCGGCCAGCGTGATGGTCGCCGTGGGGCGTGTGGTATCGACGGAGTAGTTGTCGCTGCTGGCGCTGCCGGTACCGGCATTGCCTGCGTCGTTGCGCACGCCGCCAAGGTTTATGTGGATGGTGTTGGCCAGGACGCTGACGTTGGCCGTGGGCGTGAAGGTCGCCGTCCAGACCGTGCGCTCGGCGTTGGCCGTGGGCGGGCTCAGCGTGCCGCTCGTGCACACGATGTCGCTGGCGTCCAAGCGGTTGACGGGCTCGTTGAAGGTGATGGTGACGGTTGTGGTCTCGCCCGCGGTGAGCGCGTTGTCGGCCAGCGTGATCGTGGCCGTGGGGCCGGTGGTGTTTGCCGGCCGGGTGTCTACGGAGTAGTTGCCGCTGCTGGCGCTGCCGGTACCGGCGTTGCCCGCGTCGTCGCGCACGCCGCTGAGGTTTACGCGGATGGTATTGGCCTGGGCGCTGACGTTGGCCGTGGGCGTGAATGTCGCCGTCCAGACCGTGCGCTCGGTGTTCGCCGTGGGCGGGCTCAGCGTGCCGCCCGGGCACACGATGTCGCTGGGGTCCAAGCCGGTGACGGGTTCGCTGAAGGTGATGGTGACGGTTGTGGTCTCGCCTGCGGTGAGTCTGCTGTCGGCCAGCGTGATGGTCGCCGTGGGGCGCGTGGTGTCCACGGAGTAGTTGTTGCTGGATGCCGTGTCGGTCCCGGCGTTGCCTGCGTCGTCGCGCACACCGCTGAGGTTTACGCGGATGGTATTGGTCGGGGCGCTGACGTTGGCCGTGGGCGTGAATGTCGCCGTCCAGACCGTGCGCTCGGTGTTGGCCGTGGGCGTTGTCAGCGTGCCGTTGGCGTCCGTGAGCACGATGTCGCTGGGGTCAAAGTCTTTGACGGGCTCGCTGAAGCGGAAGCTGACTGTCGTGGTCTCGCCCGCGGTGAGTGCGGTGTCGGCCAGCGTGATGGTCGCCGTGGGGCGCTGGGTATCGACGGAGTAGTTGGTGCTGGTGGCCGTGCCCACCCCGGTGTTGCCTGCGTCGTCGCGCACACCGCTGAGGTTCGCACGGATGGTATTGGTTGGGGCGCTGACGTTGGCCGTGGGCGTGAATGTCGCCGTCCAGACCGTGCGCTCGGTGTTGGCCGTGGGCGTTGTCAGCGTGCCGTTGGCGTCCGTGAGCACGATGTCGCTGGGGTCAAAGTCTTTGACGGGCTCGCTGAAGCGGAAGCTGACTGTTGTGCTTTCGCCCGCGGTGAGTACGGTGTCGGCCAGCGTGATGGTCGCCGTGGGGCGCTTGGTGTCCACGCTGTAGTGGGTGCTGGTGGCTGTGCCCACCCCGGTGTTGCCTGCGTCGTCGCGCACACCGCTGAGGTTCGCACGGATGGTATTGGTTGGGGTGCTGGCGTTGGCCGTTGGCGTAAATGTCGCCGTCCAGACCGTGCGCTCGGCGTTGGCCGTGGGAGGGCTCAGCGTGCCGCTCGTGCACACGATGTCGCTGGTGTCAAAGCCGGTAACGGGTTCGCTGAAGCGGAAGCTGACTGTCGTGCTCTCGCCCGCTGTGAGCACGGTGTCGGCCAGCGTGATGGTCGCCGTGGGGCGCACGGTATCGACGGAGTAGTTGGTGCTGCTGGCGCTGCCGGTCCCGGCGTTGCCCGCGTCGTCGCTCACACCGCTGAGGTTTACGCGGATGGTATTCGTCAGGACGCTGACGTTGGCCGTGGGCGTGAAGGTTGCCGTCCAGACCGTGCGCTCGGCGTTGGCCGTGGGGGGACTCAGCGTGCCGTTGGCTTCAGTGAGCACGATGTCGCTGGCGTCCAAGCCGGTAACGGGCTCGCTGAAGCGGAAGCTGACTGTCGTGCTCTCGCCCGCGGTGAGCGCGCTGTCGGCCAGCGTGATGGTCGCCGTGGGGCGCACGGTATCGACGGAGTAGTTGGTGCTGCTGGCGCTTCCGGTCCCGGCGTTGCCCGCGTCGTCGGACACGCCGCTGAGGTTCACGCGGATGGTATTCGCCTCGGCGCTGACGTTGGCCGTGGGCGTGAAGGTCGCTGTCCAGACCGTGCGCTCGGCGTTGGCCGTGGGGGGGCTCAGCGTGCCGCTCGTGCACACGATGTCGCTGGTGTCAAAGCCGGTAACGGGCTCGTTGAAGCGGAAGCTGACTGTCGTGCTTTCGCCCACGGTGAGCGCGCTGTCGGCCAGCGTGATGGTCGCGGTGGGTCGCTCGGTATCGACGGAGTAGTTGGTGCTGCTGGCGCTGCCGGTCCCGGCGTTGCCTGCGTCGTCGGACACGCCGCTGAGGTTCACGCTGATGGTATTGGCCCGGGCGCTGATGTTGGCCGTGGGTGTGAAGGTTGCCGTCCAGACCGTGCGCTCGGCGTTCGCCGTGGGTGGGCTCAGCGTGCCGCTCGTGCACACGATGTCGCTGGCGTCCAAGCCGGTAACGGGCTCGCTGAAGCGGAAGCTGACTGTCGTGCTCTCGCCCGCGGTGAGCGTGCTGTCGGCCAGCGTGATGGTGGCAGTGGGGCGCTCGGTATCGACGGAGTAGTTGGTGCTGCTGGCGCTGCCGGTTCCGGCGTTGCCCGCGGCGTCGGACACGCCGCTGAGGTTTACGCGGATGGTATTCGTCAGGACGCTGACGTTGGCCGTGGGTGTGAAGGTTGCTGTCCAGACGGTGCGCTCGGCATTCGCCGTGGGTGGGCTCAGCGTGCCGCTCGTGCACACGATGTCGCTGGCGTCCAAGCCGGTGACGGGCTCGTTGAAGCGGAAGCTGACTGTTGTGGTTTCGCCTGCAGTGAGCGCGGTGTCGGCCAGCGTGATGGTCGCCGTGGGGCGCTCGGTATCGACGGAGTAGTTGGTGCTGCTGGCGCTGCCGGTCCCGGCGTTGCCCGCGTCGTCGGACACGCCGCTGAGGTTCACACGGATGGTATTGGCCAGGGCGCTGACGTTGGCCGTGGGCGTGAAGGTGGCTGTCCAGACCGTGCGCTCGGCGTTGTGCGTGAGCGTGCCCAGCGTGCCGTTGGCTTCAGTGAGCACGATGTCGCTGGCGTCCAAGCCGGTGACGGGCTCGTTGAAGCGGAAGCTGACGGTGGTGGTTTTGTCCACGGTGAGCGCGTTGTCGGCCAGCGTGATGGTCGCCGTGGGCCGCACGGTATCGACGGAGTAGTTGTCGCTGCTGGCGCGGCCGGTCCCGGCGTTGCCCGCGTCATTGGTCACGCCGGCAAGGTCCACGCGGATGGTATTCGTCGCAGCATTGGCGCCCGCGTTGGGCGTGAGGGTCGCCGTCCAGAGCGTGCGCTCGGCGTTCGCCGTGGGCCGGCTCAGCCTGCCGTTGGGGCACACGATGTCGCTGGCGTCCAAGCCGTTGACGGGCTCGTTGAAGATGAAGCGGACGGTCGTGCTCTCGCCCGCGGTGAGCGTGCTGTCGGCCAGCGTAATGGTGGCCGTGGGGCGCGTGGTGTGCACGCTGTAGTTGGTGCTGCTGGCCCTGCCGGTCCCGGCGTTGCCCGCGTCGTCGCGCACGCCGGTGAGGTCCACGCGGATGGCGTTCGTCCGGGCGTTGGCGTGGGCGTTGGGCGTGAGGGTCGCTGTCCAGAGCGTGCGCTCGGCGTTCGCCACGGGCGTGCTCAGCCTGCCGTTGGGGCACACGATGTCGCTGGTGTCCAAGCCGTTGACGGGCTCGTTGAAGCGGAAGCTGACGGTGGTGGTTTCGCCCGCGGTGAGCGCGCTGTCGGCCAGCGTGATGCTCGTCGCGGTGGGGCGCGTGTTGTCCACGGAGTAGTTGGCGCTGATGGCGCTGCCGGTCCCGGTGTTGCCCGCGTCGTCGGTCACGCCGGCGAGGTTCACGCGGATGGTGTTCACCCGGGCGCTGATGTCCTCCGCAGGCGTATAGGTGGCCGTCCAGACCGTGCGCGCGGCGTTGGCCGTGGGCGTTGTCAGCGTGCCGTTGGTGTACACGATGTCGTCGGTGTCAAAGCCGTTGACGGGCTTGTTGAAGCGGAAGCTGACGGTCGTGGTTTCGTCCACGGTGAGCGCGCTGTCGGCCAGCGTGATGGTCGCCGTGGGGCGCACGGTGTCCACGGAGTAGTTGGCGCTGCTGGCGCTGCCGGTGCCGGCGTTGCCCGCGTCGTCGCGCACGCCGGCGAGGTTCACGCTGATCGTATTCACCGCGTCATTGGCGTTGGCGTTGGGCGTGAAGGTCGCCGTCCAGAGCGTGCGCTCGGCGTTCGGCGTGAGCGCGCCCAGCGTGCCGTTGGCGTCGGTGAGCACGACGTCGCTGGCGTCGAAGCCGGTGACGGGCTCGTTGAAGCGGAAGCTGACGGTCGTGGTCTGGCCCGCGATGAGCGCGGTGTTGGCCAGCGTGATGGTGGCCGTGGGGGCGCTGGTGTCGCGCGTGTCCACGCTGTAGTTGGCGCTGCTGGCCGTGCCCACCCCGGCGTTGCCCGCGGCGTCGGCGACGCCGGCGAGGTTCACGCTGATCGTATTCGTCGCATCGCCCACCTTGTCCGTGGGCGTGAAGGTCGCCGTCCAGAGCGTGCGCTCGGCGTTCGGCGTGAGCGCGCCCAGCGTGCCGTTGGCGTCGGTGAGCACGATGTCGCTGGCGTCGAAGCCGGTGACGGGTTCGTTGAAGCGGATGCTGACGGTCGTGGTCTGGCCCCTGGTGAGCACGTTGTCGGCCAGCGTGATGGTCGCCGTGGGGCGCACGGTATCGACGGAGTAGTTGGTGCTGCTGGCGCTGCCCACCCCGGCGTTGCCCGCGTCGTCGCGCACCCCGGCGAGGTTTACCCGGATGGTATTGGCCAGGGCGCTGACGTTGTCCGTGGGCGTGAAGGTCGCCGTCCAGAGCGTGCGCTCGGCGTTCGGCGTGAGCGCGCCCAGCGTGCCGTTGGCGTCGGTGAGCACGACGTCGCTGGCGTCGAAGCCGGTGACGGGCTCGTTGAAGGTGATGCTGACGGTTGTGCTCTCGCCCGCAGTGAGTGCGGTGTCGGCCAGCGTGATGGTCGCCGTGGGGCGCACGGTATCGACGGAGTAGTTGGTGCTGCTGGCGCTGCCCACCCCGGCGTTGCCCGCGTCGTCGCGCACCCCGGCGAGGTTTACCCGGATGGTATTCACCAGGGTGCTGACCTTGTCCGTGGGCGTGAAGGTCGCCGTCCAGAGCGTGCGCTCGGCGTTCGGCGTGAGCGCGCCCAGCGTGCCGTTGGCGTCGGTGAGCACGACGTCGCTGGCGTCCAAGCCGGTGACGGGTTCGTTGAAGCGGATGCTGACGGTGGTGGTTTCGCCCGCGGTGAGCGCGGTGTCGGCCAGCGTGATGGTCGCCGTGGGGGCGCTGGTGTCGCGCGTGTCCACGCTGTAGTTGGCGCTGCTGGCCGTGCCCACCCCGGCGTTGCCCGCGTCGTCGCGCACCCCGGCGAGGTTTACGCTGATCGTATTCGCCCTATCGTTGACCTTGTCCGTGGGCGTGAAGGTGGCCGTCCAGAGCGTGCGCTCGGCGTTCGGCGTGAGCGCGCCCAGCGTGCCGTTGGCGTCGGTGAGCACGACGTCGCTGGCGTCGAAGCCGGTGACGGGCTCGTTGAAGCGGATGCTGACGGTGGTGGTTTCGCCCGCGGTGAGCGCGGTGTCGGCCAGCGTGATGGTCGCCGTGGGGGCGCTGGTGTCGCGCGTGTCCACGCTGTAGTTGGCGCTGCGGGAGTGGCCCACTCCGGCCCGGCCTGCGGCGTTGGTCACGCCGGCCAGGTTCACGCTGATGGTGTTGCTGCTGTCGTTGACGTTGGGCGCGGGCGTGAAGACGGCGCTCCAGGTTCTGCCGCCATCTGTGCTGTTCAACGCGCCCAGCGTGCCGTTGGCGTCGGTGAGCACGATGTCGTCGCTCGCGAAGCCGGTGACGGATTCGCTGAAGTGAAAGGTGACGGTGGTGGTTTCGCCCGCGGTGAGGACGCTGTCGGTCAGCGTGATGGTGGCGTAGGGGCGCGTGGGGTCGATGGTGTCTACCGCGTAGCTGGCGCTGGTGGCCTGGCCCTCGCCGGTGTTGCCTGCGATGTCGCGCACGCCGCCGAGGTTCACGCGGAGGGTGTTCGTCGCGTCGTTCACGTTGGCCGTGGGCGTGAAGAGGGCGGTCCAGGTTTTGCCGTCGGTGTCGGCGGTGAATGCGCTCAGCGTGCCGTTGGCGTCGCTGAGCACGATGTCATCCATCGTGAAGTCGGTGACGGGCTCGCTGAAGCGGAAGGTGACGCGGGTGCTCTCGCCCACGGTGAGGCTGGAGTCGGCCAGCGCAATGGTCGCGCTCGGGCGCACGAGGTCGATGCTGTAGAGGACTTCGCTGAAATTCCTCGAATCCCGCGGGCCCGTGTTGCCCGCGACGTCGGTGAATCTTTGGCGAAGGCTGATGAGGTTGTCCGCCGATGAGCTGCCGGAAGTCGGGGCCGTGAGGGTGATCTGCCAGCTGATGCCGTCGCTGGTGCGCAGGTTGGACAATGCGCCGCGGTTGTTCTCCGAGGACCACTGACCATAGAGGTTCGACAGGGAGAGGTCCGCCAGGGCGAGGCTGCTTTGATTCAGCGCTTCGGAGAAGGTGAGGGTGACGGTGGTCGATTCGCCGATGCCAAGCTGGGCGTCCGCGATGGCGAGGGAGCGCACCGTGGGCTGCCGGGTGTCTATCAGGTAGCCGAAGCTGGTGGACTGGCCCACGCCGGCCCGGCCTGCGGCGTTGGTCACGCCGGCCAGGTTCACGCCGATGGTATTGCTGCTGTTCTCGGTGTTGGCTGCGGGGGTGAACGTGGCGGTCCAGGTTTTGCCGTCCGGATCGGCCGTGAGGGGGCCCAGCGTGCCATTCGCGTCCGTGAGCACGACGTCGTCCGCCGTGAAGCCGTTGACGCGCTCACTGAAGCGGAAGGTGACGAGGGTGGTGTCGCCTATCGCGAGGCTGCTGTCGGCCAGCGTGATGCGGGCGGTGGGGTGCACGGTGGTGGTGTCGATGGCGTAGTCGGCGCTGGCGGCACGGCCGCTGCCGGCCAGGCCCGTTGCGGCGTCGATCACACCGGAGAGGTTCACGATGATGCGGTTGCGGACGTTTGCCAGGTTGGCCGTGGGCGTGAAGATCGCGGTCCAGGTCTTGCCGTCTGCGAAGGGCATGAGCTCGCCGAGCGTGCCGTTGGCCTCGATGAGGTCGATGTCGTCTGCCGTGAAGCCGGTGGTGAGCGTGTTGAAGAGGAAGATGGCGGTGGTGGTTTGGCCCACCGTGAGGCTGGTGTCGGCGAGCGTGATGGTGGCGACGGGTCCCCGGGTGGCGATTGTGTAGTTGGGGCTGTAGGCGCTGCCAATACCGGCGTTGCCTGTGGCGTCGGTGACCCCCCCGAGGTTCACGCGGATGGTGTTGCTCGCGTCCTCCACGTTGGCCGTGGGCGTGAAGGGGGCGCTCCAGGTTCTGCCGTCGGCGTCGGCGCTGAGCGGACCGAGCGTGCCGTTGGCGTCCGAGAGGTCTACGTCGCTCGCGTCAAAGCCGGTGACGGGCTCGTTGAAGACGAAGCGGACGGTCGTCGTTTCGCCCACCGTGAGGCGGCTGTCGGCCAAGTGGATGGTGGCGCTGGGGGGCAGGGTGTCCACGGTGTAGTTGGCGCTGCTGGCGGAGCCTATGCCGGCCTTGCCGGCAGTGCTGCGCACACCGGCAAGGTTCATGCCGATGCTGCCGGTCGTGGCGTTGGTGATGGCCTGGGGCGTAAAGATCGCCGTCCAGGTTTTGCCGTCGGAGCCCAGCGCAGTGAGTGCGCCCAGCGTGCCGCTGGCATGCGTGAGCACGACGTCGTCGCTCGTGAAGTCGGTGACGGCTTGGTCGAAGCGGAAGGTGACGGTGGTGGTTTCGCCGAATTTGAGCGTGCTCTGGGCCAGCGTGATGGTGGCGATGGGTCCCGTGGTGTCCAACTGAAAGTTGGAACTGGTGAAACGGTCTTCGCCGGTATTGCCCGCCAGGTCGCGCAGGCCGCTCATGTTCACGCTGATGGTGTTGCTCGTGTCGTTGGTATTCGCCGGGACGGTGAGGGTGGCGTTCCAGAATCTTCCATCTGAGCCGCGCGTGAGCGCGCTCAGCGTGCCGTGGGTGTCGCTCAGGTCGACGTCGTCGGTGCCGAAGTCGGTGATCTCCTCGGCGAAGCTGAAGGTGACGGCGAGGGTGGCTCTTCCCTCTGTGTCAAAGCGGATTCCGGCGACCGTGATGCTGTCGAGCAGGGGCCGTATGGTGTCGGAAACGAAATACCGGGACCATCCGACGCCGGATCCCTGATGGCCATCCGCGTCGGTCACGTGGGCAAGGTCCAGAAAGATTCGGTTGTCGGAATTCTCCACGAGATATCCCGTCCCCAGCGTGGCGTAGAAATGCTTGGCATTGTTGGGGTCCCTGCTCAGGCTGCCAACCCAATCCAGAGCCCGTGGCAGCACCACGTCGCTGAGGGTGAAACTCGACTCCAACGGCCATCCGTTGAACTCGAAATGCACCACGAGGTTCACGCCGGCGCGCAGAACATCGCCTTCGAGCCAAATGTTCACGGCAGTGACGGTCGTGGTCTGCATGCTGCTGGCGGATTCGGTGGTGCGCACCTGGAAGTTGGAGCCGGTGACGCGGCCTGTGCCGGCGTTGCCTGCGAGGTCGCGCACGGTGCCCATGTCCACGCTGATGGTGTTGGTGGTGTCGCTGACGTTGGCCGTGGGCGTGAAGATCGCGGTCCAGGTTTTGCCGTCTTGGTTGCGCGTGGGCGCGCTCAGCGTGCCATGGGCGTTGCTCAAGTCGATTTGGTCGATGGTGAAGTTGGCGATGGCCTCGTCGAAGAGGAAAGTGACGGTGGCGGTTTCGCCCGCGCCCAGGTAGCTGTCGGAGACCGTGATGATTCTGAGATGGGGCAATATGTTGTCGAAAGCAAACTCTGCGGAGTGGAAGACCCCGGAGCCCTGATGGCCGCCCGCATTGGTCACCCTGGCAAGGTCCAGGCTGACGCGGGCGTTGAAATGGCCGTTCATGGTCGGCACCATCGTGGCGGAGAAGTGCTTGGCATCGCCCGGGTCCTGGCGCAGTTCGCCACGCCAGCCAATGCCCCGTGGCAGCACCACGTCGCTGAGGGTGAAGCTCGACGCCAACGGCGCTTGGTTGAATTCGAAATGCACGACGATGCTTGCATCACTGACCAGCGTATGGCTTTCGAGCCGAATGTTGACGGACGTGATGGCGTTCAGCGCGGGGTTCCAGGTGTTGACGGTGTAGTTGCCGCTGTAGACGGGGTTGCTTCCGCCGGAGGAGTCCTGTCCCGCGTTGCCATGCAGGTCGCGCACCTGGCTGACGTTCAGGCCGATCTTGCAATCTGCGGTGTTTGCCGTGTGGGCTGTGGGGGTGAAGATGGCGATCCAGGTGTCGCCGCCGGTGATGCTGTAGAGGTCGCCCAGCGTGCCATGGGCATTGGAGAGGTCGATGGCTGCCCTGACGCTTGCGACGCTGACTATCTCGTTGAAAACGAACCTGACCCTGGTGGTTTTGCCGATTTGGAGGTTGGTGTCGTCGAGCGTGATGCGCTCAAGCCGGGGGTTGACGGTATCGACGGAAATCCAATCGGATTGGGAGACCCCTGAGCCCGCATCGCCGGTCTCATCTGCTATCAGATTGATATGTTCTATGGTGATGCGGCCGCCACAGTCTTCCCTGTTGTCATCCGCACTCAGTGTGGCCCAGTAGTGACGGCTATCGTCGGGGTCCCTGGTCAACCCGCTGGTCCAGCGGGTACCGGACGGCATGGTCGTACAGTCGTCGACGAGGTTGAAAGCCACGTGCCGCGGCGTTTCGTTGAACCTGAAATGCACGGTGGTCGATTCACCCTTGCCCAGCTTGTATTTGTCGGCCCGAATGCTGACGGAAGTGATAGCCATGGTGTTTCCTTGAGCGGGTGGTGTGCGGTGGCGGACTCGGGGCGCAGCCCCTGCGACGGGTTGGGATCCCACCGCAACGGGAACGGAAACGTAACAAAAGTGATGCACATTTGAACATAGGCCGGCGTTTTATTCGGCAATTCCTCAGGCCGACCCGGCGTACCCTCGCGCGCCACCGCTCGACCCTTGTGCGGAACACATGGCGCAGGCGGTGATCTCGTCCACCCCTTTGGCGCGGCCAAGGGCCTGCTGTTGCTGCGCATCGCCGGGCCCTGCGCGCGTTCAGGCGCCCGCGCGCTACGGGCCGGACCCTTTGGCTTGTGCGAGTGCAATAAACGCGGATTTCTCAGTCCGTGCAAACCCTGGTTTGTACGGACGAGTCAGGCGGACGCACAGATGCTGGCTTGCTGCCTGCTGGATCGGAATCGTTCGACGCTGGCTTCATGAAACCGCCGAAAGCAAGGCCTCATGAGGTTTGCGCGGAGGGTGTTCGTCGGGGCGTTGACGCTGGCCGTGGGCGCGCTCAGCCAAGCCCTGTGCACGAAGGCATCATTTCGTGCAAGCATTAACGTCCCCCGTGACCCCTCTTGAGGAAGATGGGCCCGGGGGAGGCCGCGCGGACCTCTCTGCGTGTATCCGAAAGGAAGACCCGATGACGACGCACCACATCTCCACGGTGGCCCATTTGATCGGCGAGCCCGTGCGCTCCGTGATGCTGATCAGCTTGGCGGACGGAGGCTCCTGGCCGGCCGGCGCCCTGGCCGAGGCGGCGGGCGTGACCGCGCAGACCGCGAGTGCGCACCTGGCGAAACTGCTGGACGGCGGGCTGCTGACCGTCCAGCGCCAGGGCCGCCATCGCTACTACCGGCTGGCCGGACCCCATGTCGTGAGCGCGCTGGAGAGTCTGGCAGCGATAGGCCCGGTGACACCGGTCTGGCGCCGTACCCCGAATCGCGCGGCCCGGCAGCTGCGCTTCGCCCGTTGCTGCTATGACCACCTGGCCGGTCAGATGGGGGTGGCGATGACCCAGGCGATGCTGGGACGCGGCTTGCTGCGAGAAGGTCAGGAGCGGGTGTATGCCCTGACGGCGGCCGGAAGCCGCTGGCTCGAAGAACTCGGCCTGGACATCGGCGACCCGGTGCTCGGGAACGACCGCTGCGCACGCCAATGCCTCGACTGGACCGAGCGCCAACACCATCTGGCAGGCCCTCTGGGCGCACGCCTGATGGACGCCTATATCTTGTGGAAGTGGATGAGGAAGACGCAGGGATCGCGCGCGCTGGCCATCACGCAACAAGGATGGTCGGCGCTCGCGCAGCACTTTGGCATCGACCGCAGCCTGGATGACGGCATGCATGCTCTGCCGGAGGTGAGCATCAGTTATAGAAGTTCGTGAGATGCAGGGGGCCTCAGGGGCGTTGTTGCATACCGCGTACATTCCCAATCCTTTGCCAAGGAGAAAATGAATTGCACACCATTCACTATCCAACGCGCTCTCAAGTCTTGGGATCGAGTGCGTCCGCCACGAGGGTCCAGTCCCTGGAATCGAACGGTCTGCAAGCGCACACCTACCTGCGGCCCGGTTGCACATTCGACATTTCTCTGCAAGATCGGCTCTTTACCATGCTTGTCGAAGTGACTTCTTCCGCATTCGGAGCGGACATGACTTCGTACTGGAAGCTCCGAAGGGAACAGGATTACTTCCACAAGCTGGAGAGCTTTACGTTGTTCGTCGAGGGCGATGATCAGATCGTTGGATGGACCGGTTATTGCATCATCGAGCCGGACGCCTCCTCACAGATCCTGTACATCGACTCGACCGGGGTGGTGCCCCGGCACCAGTCTGGCGGCGTGATGAAACGCATCGCTGCGGATCAATGGCTTCCCCGCGCCGAGGAAGCCTGCGAGCGCTTCTCCGAGGTCTATCTGACGGCGCGCACCGAGAGCCCCGTGTTCTACAGGCTATTGCGTCGTCTGGTAGGGCCGGAAAAGATATATCCCGCGGCGCATGATCGTCTACCGGCCAACGTTCTGCGGTGCGCGGAGCAGCTGGCGACATGGCTGGGGCAGAGGCATCTCTTGCAAAAGGACTCCCTGCTGCTGCGCAATGCGTACGCCGTGGTGGATGCACTCTACGGCAAACTGCCGTCAACGGGTGAGGTGCAACTCGACCGCCTTTTCCGTGAAGTTCTGGGGCCTCTGGATGCCTATCTGCTGATCGCCCAGGTAGGATCTGCCCCATGACGACCCGTTTCTCCCGCGACGCGGTGTTTGTTTTTCCAAGCCTGAAAGTCCCATGATGATGAAATTTGGATACACCATCGTTTACGTACCGGATGTCGCAGCTTCCTTGGCCTTCTTCGAGAAGGCATTTGGGTTCAAGCAACGCTTCATGACCGAGCAGAGGGATTACGGCGAGTTGGAAACCGGCGGCACCATCCTCTCTTTCGCATCGCACGAGCTCGCGGAGTCGCACTCGAAGCAGGGCTTCGTTTACTGTAGCCAGACCGAGAAACCGCTGGGTGTCGAGTTTGCTTTCGTGACCGACGATGTGCAGCAGGCCCACGCGACCGCCCTGAAGGCGGGCGCCGTCGAGATCGCGGCGCCGATGCTAAAGCCCTGGGGTCAAACGGTCTCGTACCTGCGCTGCCCCGACGGGTCGCTGGTGGAACTGTGCACTCCCATGGGGTGATGACCGCGCGGAAGACCATGGACCCGAATCGCGTGGACCGGAAGCTATAGTCCGGTTCCGGGTGATCGGATGACCGGATAGGGGTAGTGGGCTGCCGGCGTTGCGCGTACAACCGCAGGCTCGGGAGTACGCATCCGCCGTACCGGTGCGCCGGATCGTGCCATTGCGTGCATTCAATGGAGACCGTTGTATGACGAAAGTCCATGCCGACGCGCCATGGTCCACCTTGCTGGGCCTGCTGCGTGGCCACCGCCGGCCCCTGGGGCTGGCGCTCTTGCTGACCCTGGGCGCTGCCACCCTGGAACTGGTTCCCTACGCACTGCTGTGCGAATCGGCCGCGCTGCTGCTCGCGCAGGCAAGGGCGCACGATGTGTGGCGCCTGGTCGGCTGGATGGCACTCGCGCTGGCGGGAAAATATCTGTTGTACGCGCTCGCCTACTTCCTCAGCCACCGCGCCGCCTACCGCGTTCTGATGGACACGCGCCAGGCCCTGGTGCGGCGGCTGGTCTGGGCGCCGCTGACTTGGCTGCAACAGCACGGCTCGGGCGCGCTGAAGCAATTGCTGATGCAGGACGTCGAACGGCTCGAACAGTTCATCGCGCACCACTTGGTGGAGATGACGGCGGCGCTCGTCGCGCCGATCCTGGTGGTCGGCGTGCTGTTGTGGATCGACTGGCGCCTTGCCCTCGCGGCCGTGGCCACCTTGCCGCTGGCGATCCTGCTCCAGTCCATCACCATGCGCAACATGGACCGGTTCATGGCGCAGTACCAGCAGGCGGTCGGCGAGTTGAGCAGCGCCTCGGTCGAGTACCTGCGCAGCATGCCGGTGATGAAAACCTTCCGCCAGAATGCGCGCTCGTTCGGCCGCATGCGCGAGGGACTCGCGCGCTATCACGATCTGGCACGGCGCGTCACGCGCAGCACCGTGCCCGGCTGGTCGATCTTCATGGTGCTGCTCAACGCGAACATCGTGCTCTTGCTGCCCCTGGGGCTGTGGCTGGAACAGCGCCAGCAGATTGGCCTGTCCGAATTGCTGCTCGCGCTGGTGCTCGGCAGCGGCATGCTCAAGCCGCTGTTCAAGCTGATGCGTTTCCAGGCGCAGATCCGTGAAATCCTGGAAGGCATTCGGCGCATGCAGCCCTTGCTCGCGATGCACGAACCCGCGCCGCGGGTGCCCGCCGCGATCGGCCCGCCCGACCTGTGCCTGGACGGCGTGTGCCTTGACTATGGCGCGGCGCCGGTCCTGTCCGAGGTATCGTTTCGCGTTGCCGCGGGACAGGTCACGGCGCTGGTCGGCCCCTCGGGTGCGGGCAAGACCAGCGTCGCGAATGTGCTCGGCGGGCTGATCGAAGCAAATCGCGGCGCAGTCCGTATCGGCGGCGCGCCGCTTTGCGCGCTCAGCGAGGCGCAGCGCGCGGGACTGATCTCGGTGGTCGCCCAGGATGCGTTTCTTTTCCAGGGCAGCCTGCTGGAGAACCTGCGCCTGGTTCGGCCCGACGCGCAGGAAGCGCAGCTGCGCCGCGCACTGCGCATCGCCCAGGCCGAGGCGTTTGTCGATGCGCTCCCCGAGGGCTGGCACACCGGGGTGGGCGAAGCGGGAATCAGCCTGTCGGGCGGTGAGCGCCAGCGCATCGCGGTCGCCCGTGCGCTGCTCGCGGATACGCCGATCCTGGTACTGGACGAGAGTACGGCCTTTGCCGACAGTCGCACCGAGCGGCACTTCTTCCAGGCGCTGCGGGAGGCTTGTCCGGAGAAAACGCTGCTGGTCATCGCCCATCGGCTCTACGCGGTCAAGGACGCTGCGCAGATCGTGGTTTTGCAGGCCGGGCGCCTGCTCGACGCCGGCGATCACGACAGCCTGCTGCGCCGTTGTGCGCTGTACCGGCAGATGTGGGAGGCGCAGGGGCAGGGCGATGCATGGACGCTCCAGCCCGCGCGCGGAGCGGGTCGCAAGGAGGTGGAGCATGGCTGATTTCGTGCAGGCCAGCCTGCGCGTGATTCGCGCCAGCGGCCATTCCCCGGCGCGCATTTATACGGGCCTGGCCTTGCACGTGGCCGAGCGCGCCTGTGCGATTGCGCCGTATTTCCTCGCCTGGTTCTGGCTCTCACGGTCCGCGCCGTTCGGCCCCGGCGTGGCGGGGCCGTGGGCATGGGTGGAGCCGGCGGCATGGCTCGTCCTGCTGGTGCTCGGCCAGATGCTCTTGTCCTACCTGGGCCAGATGAACAATTTCCTCGGCGGCTACGCGCTGACCATCGCCTACCGGGGCCGCCTGATCGATCATCTGCAGCGCTTGCCATTGGGCGTGTTCGGGCGGCAGCGCATCGGCCACCTGGCGTCGGTGATGACCGACGACGTCAAGCGCATGGAGGACGTGTTCACGCATCTGAGCGCCGAATTGCTGGCGTCGATTTCGGTCCCCCTGCTGTTTGCCGCCATGCTGGTCTGGATCGACTGGCGACTGACGCTGGCGCTGCTCGCGACCTGGCCGCTGGCACTCGCGGCCCTCAATGGCGCGAATCGATTCTTTCTCGCGCGTGGTGTGCGCAAGCAGAAGCTGTTTCTGGAGACCAGCGGTCTGATCGTGGAGTTCATTGGCGGCCTGCGCACCTTGCGGCTGTTCCACCGTGCGCAGGCGTGGTTGCAAGGGCTCGATGCGCGCTTTGCGCAGATTCGCCAGCACAGCATGGGGGCCGAGGCCTGGGGCGGCGGTTCGGTGCTGGTGTACCGCATCGTGCTCGAAGGCGGCCTGCTGTTGCTGCTGGCGGTCGCGGGATGGCTCATCGCGCATGCGACGCTCACGCCCCTGACCTGGCTGCTGTTCGTCTTGGTGGCCTGCAAAGTGCTCGACCCGTTGCTCGACGCCGCCGCCTATCTGGTGGAACTGCGCGCGCTGGTGCAAAGCGAGACCCGGCTGCAGCAGTTGCTCGACGAGCCCGTGCTGCAAGAGGGCGGGCGGACCGAGGCACCCCCGGGGTTTGCGGTGTCCTATCGCCACGTGGGCTTCGGATATGGAGCGCAGCGGGTGTTGCACGACATTTCATTCGACGTGCCCGAACAGGGCGTGACGGCGATCGTCGGCCCGTCGGGCGCGGGCAAGAGCACCCTGCTGGAACTGCTCGCGCGTTTCTACGATCCCCAGGAGGGCAGCATTGCGCTCGGCGGCGTCGATCTGCGCGCGTTGTGCAGCGACACGCTCTATCGGCAGCTCGGCTTCGTCTTCCAGGACGTGCAGCTTTTCGACGGCAGCGTGCTCGAGAACGTGCGCGTCGGCCGCGAGGGCGCGAGCGACGCGGAAGTGATCGAGGTCTGCCGTCTCGCGTGTTGCGACGCGTTCGTCCAGCGCTTGCCCGATGGCTACGCCACGCGCATCGGCGAGAACGGCCAGCAACTGTCCGGCGGCGAGCGCCAGCGCCTGTCCATCGCGCGGGCGCTGCTCAAGGACGCGCCGGTGCTGCTGCTCGACGAGGCGACGGCCTCGGTCGATGCGCAATCGCAGCACGAGATCCAGCAGGCGCTCTCGCAGCTGGTCGCCGGGCGCACGGTCATCATGATCGCCCACCGGCTGCCCACCATCCGCCACGCCGACCAGATCCTCGTGCTCGATCAGGGCCGGATACGGGAGCGGGGCACGCATGCGAACCTGCTCGCGCAGGGCGGGCTCTATGCGCAGCTGTGGCGTGCGCAGGAGGCCATGGCGGCGCCGTTGGACGGGGCGTGATGCGGCCCGACGCAGAACGGGTCGCGTGGCATGCGCAGGATGCAGGAGCGATGCCCCTGGAGGGTCTCGGCGCGCCCTTGCACGACGGCGAGGTGAGGATCGTCTGCGCGCCGGTGGCGAGCGCAGCGACCCTGCCGTCGGCGTGGCTCGACGCAGGCGAGCAGCAGCGCTGGCACGCGTACCGGTTCGCCGCCGATCGCCAGCGCCACCATGCGGCGCACGCGCTCAAACGCTGGGTCATCGGGGCGGTGCTCGGCGCGTCGCCGCAGCGCCTGGCATTTGCCGCAGACGCACGCGGCAAGCCCCGGCTGGTGGACGCCGCATTGCATTTCAACCTCTCGCACAGTGGCGCGTGGGTCAGTCTCGCGCTGCGTCGTGACGCCGAGGTCGGCGTTGACGTGGAGCAGGCCCGCGAGCCAGACATCCCGCTGCCATGGCCAGCCATCCGCCACCCTGAAGAGCCGGACCTGACGGACAGCGCATCGTTCCTGAAAGCCTGGACGCTCAAAGAGGCCGTCAGCAAGTGCTGCGGCCAAGGCCTGGCGCTCGATTTCTCGCGCCTGCGCCTGGAACAAACGCAGCGATCGATCGACTGCTACGACGATGCCCGGCGCCACTGGCACGCTTGGCACGCGAGGCTCGATGCCAGCACCCATCTGGCGCTGGCATCGGACGCGGCTTGGCGCCGCCTGCGGTGGTGGCGGCTCAGCCAAGCCGGCGAGCCGCGCTGGGCGGAATGCCAAACTGTTTGTGCAGCGCCGCGCTGAAATGGCTGAGCTCGCCATAACCCGGCAGCGACGCCGGCCGGATGGCCGGGATTCGACACGAAGCACGGGGCGTAGCCCGCGAGCCCGACGTTGGGACGCCAGTGAGGCCGAATTTTCACTGCGCAGTAAATATTCATTTTCAGCAGAAAATTCGGTAAAGTGCGGAAATTCACTGTGCAGTAAACCACCGCAAAGCATGTCAGCACTCACCATGACCGATCAGGAGTTGGTCTCGCGCCTCGTGGATGCGTTGCGCGAGCTTCCCGACGTCCATGTGGATGCCGAGCGCTGGGAACGCCCGGGCGGGCTTGATGCCGCGGTCGATCTGCACGTGGCAGGGAAGTCGCTGGCCGTACTGGTGGAGGCCAAGAAAGCGGTCTATCCCCGTGACGTTCGGCAGGTGATCTGGCAGATCCGGGACGCCAACCGGGCTTGGGCAGGAAGCCATGAAGGCGAGGCTGTGTCGCTGATTGCGGCCGAGTCGATCTCGCCTGGCGCCAAGGAATTGCTCAGGACCGAGGGGGTGGGTTACTACGACAGTGGCGGAAGCCTCTACCTGCCCGCCCCCGGCATCTATCTCTACATCGACAAACCCCCACCCAAGACGCTGGTCAAGTCAATCCGTTCGCTGTTCTCGGGGCGGCGCGCCCAGGTGCTGCACGCGCTGCTCTTTCACCGCCAAGCGTGGTTCGGTGTCACCGAACTGTCCCAGCTCTCGCAGGTGTCGCCAGCCACCGCGTCTCAAGTGCTGACCGAACTGGAACGCTTCGACTGGCTCGCGTCGAGGGGGCAGGGCCCCAACAAGGAGCGCAGCCTCGGGGAGCCTGCCGCACTGCTCGACGCATGGGTCGGGCAGGTGAAGATCGATCGACCGCCCGTGCTGCGCAGGTATTACGTACCGGCGACCAAGTCTGACGCATTGCCAATGCGCGTTGCCGAAGCCTTGGAAGGGCGGGGCGTCGAATACGCCATCAGCCACGAGGCCGCTGCCCAGAAACTGGCGCCCTTCCTGTCCAGCGTGTCGCAGCTGCGTCTGCGGCTGCTGCCCGGGCAGGCCGCCGAAGCCGCCTTGGGCGAACTGGGCGCACGCATGGTCACCGAGGGCACAAACCTGGCCATCATCGAAACCAAGTCGGCAGGCGAACTGCTGTTCCGCGAGCGCCTGGAAGAACTCTGGCTGGCCAGCCCGATCCAGATCTACCTGGACCTGCTGCGCGGCGAAGGCCGCTCGAAGGAAATGGCCGAGCACTTTCGCAAGGAAAGGATCGGCTTCTGATGGCCAAGCCTGCGACGCTCGACGGCTACAGCGACCAGTACACGGTGGACTGCGAGCGCGTCCTGGTGACCCTGCTGCGCGGACTCGGCCCCTGGAAGGACTCCGTCTATTTGGTCGGCGGGCTCACACCGCGATACCTCGTGCCGGCGCGGCCACCCGCCGTGCCTGCACACGCAGGCACCCTGGACGTGGACATCGTGATCGACCTGCAAATCCTGGCCGACACCGATGCGTACCACACGCTGGAGGACAACTTCAAGCGGATGGGTTTCGAGCGCGCAGAAAACGAGCGGCGGCAGAAATTGTCCTGGCGCTGGCAGACCCGCACCGAGCACGGTGCGCTGATGGTGCTGGAATTGCTGGCCGACGCGCCGGACATCGCCGGCGGCAGGGTGCAGCCGCTGCCGACCGAGGGCACGATCTCGGCGCTGAACATTCCGCACGCATCAATCGTCTTCGACCTGCACCAAGTGACGGAAATTCAGGTCGATCTGCTAGGCGACAACGGCGTTGCTACCGAGAAAATCAAGCACGCCAACCTCGTCAGCTTCACCTGCCTGAAGTCGTTCGCGTTCGAGCAGCGCTTCGAGCGCAAGGATGCGCATGACCTGATCTATTGCATCGAGCACGCGCCCGAAGGGCTCGACGCGGCGGCCGCAGCTTTTCGTCAGGAGTTTGCTGGAAGGCACGGTGCCGTGGTCGAAGCCTCGCTGGCGATCCTGCGCAGCCGCTTCGCGGGCGACGAAAGGACCGAGGGCTATCGCAGGGACGGTCCGGTATCGGTCGCCAAGTTCGAACTGGGTGAGGGCGATGGGCCGGAGCAGCGCGAGGCGAGGGCGTTGCGGCAGCGGCAAGCCAGCGATCTCATCGAGCAGTTCCTTCAGAGGGTAGGGCGCGGGGAGGAGTAGGTCGATCGTCCTCACTTGGACGCCCGGGTGAGGTGTCCTCCAGCGTGACTGAGTCTCGAAGAATTCGGCCGAATTCAACGCTTGCATGACGGACCTCCGATGTGCGTGGTGTCAGCGCCCCTTGCCATGCGTGGTCCGAATGGCGCGGGGCGTCGAGACGGAACGGTCCGGTCAGTGCTGGGCACCAAGCCCGAACTGCTGCATGGCGGCGCGCTCCTGCGCAAAGATCTCGCGGCAGGACTGCGCGTACGCGTGCGGGCCGAGGTAGTCGACCTGCTGGTCGTATTCGGCCAGCAGTGCATGGAAGCGGGGGGCGGAAAGCGCTTCCTTGAACGCGTCGTGCAGCACCGACAGCCGGTCCGGCGGCAGTCCGCGCGGTCCGGCCAGGCCGTAGGGCGAATTGGCCACGATGTCGAAGCCGAGTTCGCGCAGCACGGGCACCTGCGGCCAGCGCCGGGAACGCTGCGCGGAGCACAGCGCCAGGAGCCGGAGCGTTCCTGCGTCTACCGCCGGGCCGAAGCCGGTGGAGCTCACCCCGGCCATCACCTGCCCCGAGGCGATCGCGTTCAGCTGTTCCACCGTTCCCTTGTACGGCACGTGGATGTAGCGCAGTCCGCGGGCGGTGAACAGTTTTTCGAGCACGACGTGCGGCGTCGTTGCGACGCCGTTGGTGGCAATGCTCAATTCGCCGGGGTGCGCACGGGCGTACGCGAACAGTTCGTCGAGCGAACGCAGGGGGCTGTCGGTGGCGACCAGGATGCCGAAGCTGACGCTCGAGAGTTGCAGGATCGGCGTCACGTCGCGGATCGGGTCCCACAGCACCTTCTGGAGGTGCGGGACGCGAAACACCGGGTACGGCATCTGGGCGATCGTGTAGCCGTCGGGCCGGGCCTGTTGCAGCACCGGCATCGCGAGCGTGCCGCCGGCGCCGGCGCGGTTCCTGATCGTGAGCACCTGCCCGAGGCCGGGCGAGGCCAGCTCGGCGAGCAGGCGCAATGCAATGTCCGTGGCCGCGCCCGCGGGCCAGGGCACCCACAGGGTCACGGGGTGCGCGGGAAAGTCCCCGGAATCTGCCGCGAGCGCGGCGCGCGGCGGCAACGCGCCCAGCCCCAGCGCGGCCGCGCGGCGCAGCCAGCGCCGTCGGTCGGTCGGGTGCATTGGACGCGCTCGCCGGCGGTCGGCGCTCATGCCCCGTCTCCCCGCCGGGTCAGGCCGCCAAAGCCGCGCTGCGGGTTGTAGCCCCAGCAGGCCAGAAAGAAAAAGACCGTGCCGCAGCCGAGGACGACCCAGGGCGCGAGGCCGGGGTCCTTGCCGTAGAGCGCGAAGCGGATCCATTCCACCGCGTGGGTGAAGGGGTTCAGGCGCGCCAGCTGGTAGACCCACTCGGCCCCCGACTCCTGCAGCTTCCACAGCGGATAGAGCGCGCTCGAGAGGAAATACATCGGGAAGATGACGAAGTTCATCGTTCCGGCGAAGTTCTCCAACTGCCTGATATGCACCGACAGCAGCAGCCCGAGCGCGCCGAGCATCAGCGCGCCGGCGGCCAGCGCCAGCAGCGCGTGCACTGCGGCGAGCGGGTGCAGCGGCAGATCGGTGCCGATCAGCAGCGCCACGGCGACGAAGACCAGCGCCTGCAGCACCGACAGCAGCGCGGTGGCGCAGAGCTTGGAGAACAGCAGCCAGGGACGCGGCAGCGGTGCCGTGAGCAGCAGGCGCATGAGCCCCATCTCGCGGTCGTAGACCATGGCCAGCGAGGACTGCATGCCGTTGAACAACAGCACCATGCCGACCAGGCCCGGCGCGATGTAGACCTCGTAGGGAACATAGGTGTCGTAGGGCGCGACGATGGCCACGCCAAAGACGTTGCGAAACCCCGCGGCGAACACGGCCAGCCACAGCAAGGGGCGCACCAGCGCGGATACCAGGCGGCCGGTCTGCTGCACGAATTTGAGTGTCTCGCGCAGCACGATGGCGCGCAGCGCCTGCAGCGCGTGCGCCGCGCCGTGCCGTCTCAGCGGCGCGCCGGACACAGTGTCTCCGGTGCGTCTGCGCCCAGCGTGTCCAGCGCATTGCCCGGATGCAGAACGCCCTCGATGGGTGCCTGCGCGATCACGCCCTGCCCGTCGCTGAGCAGCATGGTCTGGCGCAGCTGGCCGTCCCAGGGCCGGAAACCCAGGCCCACGCCCTTGGAGCCGTCGAGCGTGACCTGCGCCAGCGTCTGCGCCCAGACCGCGGGCGTTCCCTTGGGCGCCGCCACGGCCGTGGCCGCGAGCGCCTTGCCGGCCATCCAGGAGGCCCAGTCCTGCGCCTGCATCGGGCGCTTGGCCGCCTTGGCGAAGCGGCGCGCGACCTGCGGCGCGCCGTAGCGCTCGAACTGCGCGTGCCAGGCGAGCGCGAGCAGGCCAGCGTCGCCGACCACGGGGCGCGGCAGCATGGTGCGGTAGGGCAGCGTGCGCGCGAATTCGCCGTCGCTGTCGATCACCCACACGGCGTCGTAGCTGCTGCCTGCCGTCAACAGCAGCGGGTTCGCCAGATCGCGTTCGCGCGGGTCGGCCGACAGCTTGAACGGCTTGCTCGCCACGAGTTGCAGCCCATGGCGCCGGATCGACGCCTGCGCCGTCGCCGCGCGCGCCGCGTCCTGCGCGTTCGCGCCGACCAGCAGGAGCAGCTTGTTCCACTTGCGCGCCACCAGCAGCTGCGCGAGCGCGTCGCTGCGCATGCGCTCGCTGGGGATGAGGTGAAACAGACGCGCCCGGCAGTCCTGCTGGCGCAGGCGGTCGGAGGGCTCGCTCAGGTTGAGCACCGGCAGCTTCACCGCGTCGGCCACCGCGAGCGTCCACTCGGCGGGCAGGTCGGTCAGCAGCACGGCCGCGCCGTTCTTCTCGGCCGCCACCGCCGCCGCGCGCGCGGCCTCGATCGAGCCCGCCGAAGCGCTGGCCAGAAGCACCTGCGAACCCGCCGCTTCGAGCTCGAATTGCGCCTCGTCGAGCGCCACGCGCAGGCCGTCGGCGAGTGGGCCGCCGGGGTGCCCGAGGTAGGCGCGCTCGACGCGCCTGCGCTCCATGCGGCGATCGTCCTCGGGCGTGATCAGGGTGGCCCGGAGCTGCGCCGCGCTCACCGCCGCCGCAGCGCCCAGGGTGCTCAGCGCGCAGAGGGCGCAGAGCGCGGTATGGAGCCACGCCGGCAGCGCGCCGGCGGATCGGGGGAGGAAACGTGCTGTGCGCATCGGCGTCATTCCACGATCACCAGCCCGTAGGGCACGCGGCCCACGGGAATGCTCTTGATGGCCTTGGCGCCGGCCACGTCAACGACGGTCACGTCGTCGCTCAGTCCATTGACCACGTAGAGCCGCGCCTGCGCCTGGTCGAGCGTGACGTTCCACGCGCGCTTGCCGACCAGCACCAGGGCGCTGACCTTGCGGCCGGGCACGTCGACGAAGGCCACGTGGTTCGCCCGCCCAAGCCCGACGAAGGCGCGCTGGCCGTCCTTCGTGAACGTGATGCCCACCGGCGTGATGTCCGCGGCGCGCGCGCCCTTGACCTCGAACTTCAGGTTGCCGATCACCTCGTGCGTGGCGGTCGAGACGATGCTCACGTTCGCGCTCAGCTCGTTCGTGACCCATAGCTCCTTGCCGTCGGGCGTGATCGCCATGCGCCGCGGCCGCTTGCCGACGCGGATGTTCTTGAGCAGCTTGCCGCTCGCGGTGTCGATCACGTGCACCAGGCTCGCGACTTCGGACGTGACGTAGAGGGTCTTGCCGTCGGCGCTGACCTTCACGCCTTCCGGCTCCTCACCGACCTTCACCGAGCGCAGCTGCTTGCCGCTGGCCGCGTCGATGAAGCTCGCCTCGCCCGCGTCCTCGTTGGAGACGTAAATGGTCTTGCCGTCGGGCGACAGGTCGAAGGCCTCGGGCTCGTCGCCGAGCGGAATGCGCCGCACCGACTTGCCGCTCGCGGGGTCGATCAGGTCGGCCTCGTTCGAGGAACTGCAGGCCACCATCAGCAGGCGCTGCGGCGTCAGCTGGATATGGCGCGCGCGCTTGCAGGTCGGGATCGTTCCCTTCACGCTGAGCGTTCCCAGGTCGATCAGCGTCAGCGCGTCGTCCTTCTCGCTGGACACGTAGGCCGTGCCCTGCGCCTGCGCGAAGCAAGCCGTGGCGGCCAGCAGCAGCGCGGCAGGAAGGGGGAAAAAGCGGTGTGGCATACGGTGTCTCCAATGGTTTCAATCTTCGGGAACTGCGCGATCTCTCAGGCGGTGCGGGCGATGAAGCCGGCCTCCAGTGTGCGCCCGCCCAGTTCCCGGCCCACTTGCGCGGGCGTTCCGTCCGCGAGCAACCGGCCCTGGTGCAGCACCAGCACGCGGTCGGCCTGCTCGGCTTCTTCGACGCGGTGCGTGGCCCACAGCACGCACAGGCCGCGCTCGCGCACATCCGACACCAGGGCTGCGAGCAGATCCTGGCGCGACTTCGGGTCCAGGCCGACCGTGGCCTCGTCCATGAGCAGCACGGCGGGCGCGTGCAGGCCGGCGCGCACGAGTTCGACCTTGCGCCGGTTGCCGCCCGAGAGCTCGCGCACCTTGCGCTCCAGGTCGGCGTCGATGTTCAGGCGCGCGCAGGCCACCGCGATGCGCTCCAGCGCGAGCCGCCGCGGCAGGCCGTGCAGGTCGGCATGGAACAGCAGATTGCGCCGGATGCTCAGATCCAGGTCCAGCGCGACCTGCTGGAACACGACGCCGATGTTGCGCAGCGCCGCAGCAGCCGAGCGGCGCAGCGAATGGCCGGCCACCTCGACCTCTCCCGCGTCGGCGGCGAACAGGCCGGTGAGCACCTGGAACAGCGTTGACTTGCCGGCCCCGTTGGGACCGAGCAGCGCCGCGAACTGGCCCGCCGGCAGGTGCAGCGACAGCGACTGCAACGCCGTGCGCGCGCCATAGCGCTTGGTCAGGTCGGTGGTGCGCAGCATGGAATGTGGTCGGTGGATTGCGTGGTGGACATGCGGGAGCCTGGGGTTCGGACAGGCAGGTTCCGTGCCCTTCTCCGGCAGGATAAGGGTTTGTGCCGGGGTCCTCGACCCCGGATACCCCGTCAGCGTCTGCGCGGCGCGCTGGCAGCCGCGCGTGCAGGCTTTGACTGTGCGCTTGCCGCGAGACACTTTGCGCCGAATCTGGACGGGCGCACGGCACAAACTTCCACGGGATTTCCCTAGGCCAAGGGCCCCTGCGCCGGCGCGCCAAAAATATCCTTCGGCATTTCCTCTTGGTGTTCTGCCCCGCGAATAGCGGCACAAAATGAAACGGATGCATTTCGCGTCATGGCAAGGCGCAAACCGCAGCGATACCCGTAGGTATCGCGAGGATTTGCAACGCCGCCATGGCGCGAAAGGCGCAGTTTCATGTGCCGCTATTCGCGGGGCAGGACACTAGGGGCCGGGCGCCATCGCCAGGGCCGTGCGCGCGGTGGAAACAGGTGGGCATGGATGTTGCAGTCGGTTGCCCTTGTCCAGCCAATCCAACAAGGAGTCCGGTGGTCGCTGCCCCGGAAGCCAATCGAAGGAGACATGCATGAAAATTTCCCGCCAAGTCCTCGGTCGCCTTGCGCGCCATGTCGGCGCCGCCCTGCTCGCCAGCCTGCCGGCCTGGGCGCTGGCCAACGCCGACGTCGAAAAGAACATCGCCAACCCGAAGAACTGGGCTACCCAGGCGGGCGACATGTTCAACCAGCGCTACAGCAAGCTCCAGCAGATCAACAAGGGCAACGTCGGCAAGATGCAGGTCGCGTGGACCTTCTCCACCGGCGTGCTGCGCGGTCACGAGGGCTCGCCCCTGGTCGTGGACGGAACGATGTATCTGCACTCGCCGTTTCCGAACAAGGTCTTCGCGCTCGACCTCGAAACCCAGAAGATCCTCTGGAAGTACGAACCCAAGCAGGACCAGTCGGTCATCGCCGTCATGTGCTGCGACACCGTGAACCGCGGCCTGGCCTACGCCGAGGGCAAGGTCTTCCTGCAGCAGGCGGACACCACCCTGGTCGCACTGGACGCGAAGACCGGCAAGGTGGTGTGGCAGGTGAAGAACGGCGACCCGAAGCTCGGCGCGACGAACACCAACGCGCCGCACGTCTTCAAGGACAAGGTCATCACCGGAATCAGCGGCGGCGAATTCGGCGTGCGCGGCTTTCTCGTTGCCTACCACATCAAGGACGGCTCGCTCGCCTGGAAGGGCTACAGCACCGGGCCGGACGAGGAGATGCTCATCGACCCCGTCAAGACCATGACTTGGAGCGACGGCAAACTCGCCCCGGTGGGCAAGGACTCCTCGCTCAAGACCTGGAAGGAGGACCAGTGGAAGATCGGCGGCGGCACCACCTGGGGCTGGTACAGCTTTGACAAAGCGACCAACGCCGTGTACTACGGCTCCGGCAATCCCTCGACCTGGAACCCCTCGCAGCGGCCCGGGGACAACAAGTGGTCGATGAGCATCTGGTCGCGCGACGTGGACACCGGCAAGGTCAACTGGGTGTACCAGATGACGCCCTTCGACGAATGGGATTACGACGGTGTGAACGAAATGATCCTTGCGGACATCGACGTCAAGGGCAAGCCGACCAAGGCGCTGGTGCACTTTGACCGCAACGGCTTTGCCTACACGCTGGACCGCGTGAGCGGCGCGCTGCTGGTGGCCGAGAAATACGACCCCAAGGTGAACTGGGCGACGCACGTCGATATGAAGACCGGGCGTCCGCAGGTGGTGGCCAAATACTCGACCGCGCAGAACGGCCCCGACGTGAACACCAAGGGAATCTGCCCCGCGGCGCTGGGCAGCAAGGACCAGCAGCCCGCCTCGTACGACCCGAACACCAAGCTGTTCTACGTGCCGACGAACCATGTCTGCATGGACTACGAGCCGTTCAAGATTGAATACACGGCCGGCCAGCCCTACATCGGCGCGACGCTCTCGATGTACGCCACGCCGGGCAGCCACGGCGGCATGGGCAACTTCATCACCTGGGACGCGGGAACGGGCAAGATCGTGCAGAGCAAGACGGAAAAGTTCTCGGTGTGGAGCGGATCGCTGAACACCGCTGGCGGCATCTCGTGCTACGGCACGCTCGAGGGCTACCTCAAGTGCGTGGACGCAAAGGACATCCGCAAGGAGCTCTTCAAGTTCAAGACGCCTTCGGGAATCATCGGCAACGTATTTACCTACGAGCACAAGGGCAAGCAGTTCATCGGCGTTTTCTCGGGAATCGGCGGCTGGGCCGGCATTGGCATGGCGGCGGGCATAGACCCCGAGAAAAGCACCGAAGGGCTTGGCGCCGTCGGCGGCTACAAGGAACTGAGCCAGTACACCGAACTCGGTGGCTCGCTCACCGTGTTTGCGCTGAACTGAGCCGCAACCGCTCTCATGCCCCGTGCAGGGGGAGCGCTCCAGAGAAGAGGCGCCCCCCGTGTCATCCGATATTCATCCGGGACTGACCCATGCAATTGCGCACGCCAAAGTGGCTACCCGCACTTCTCCTGCTCGCCGGTGTGGCCTGCATACCGGGTGTTGCCGTCGCAGCCGATGATCCGCCCTACAAGGTTACCGACGGCTACAAGGTGGACGCGGAAACCATGCAGGGCTTTCGCGCCTGGCGCGCCGCAGCCTGCGACCGCTGCCACGGCCCGAACCAGGAGGGCTTGGTCGGCCCTTCGCTGATCAACAGCCTGAAGACCTTGAAGAAGGAAGAGTTCATCAAGGTCGTGCGCGACGGGCGCCTCGACAAGGGGATGCAGAGCTTCGGCAACAGCCCCATGGTGATGGACAACATCAACCAGCTCTACGCCTACCTCAAGGGCCGCTCCGACGGCGCAATCACCCGCGCCCGGGTGGAAGAAAAGAAATGAACCTGCGACGCCAACAGCAGACCGGCAGGACTTGGCCCACCGGCCTTCGTGTTCTCATTTGGGCCGCGGCCTGCTGCTGCGCGCCGGCACTGGCGCAGGACGCGCCCGCGGCGCGCCAGGCGCTGCGGGTTTGCCAGGACCCGAACAATCTGCCCTTTTCCAACACCCGGGGCGAGGGCATTGAGAACCGCATCGCCGAGCTGTTCGGCAAGGCGCTCGGGCTTCCCGTCACGTACTACTCGTTTCCGCAGCGCATGGCCTTCTTTCGCAACACGCTGCGCTTCAAGCTGCCCGGGCAGGACTATCCCTGCGACATCGTGATGGGCGTTCCGCTCGGGCTCGACGAGGTCTCGGTCACCAAGCCCTACTACCGCTCGACCTACGCGCTGGTCATTCCCCAGGGCAAGGGCATGGACCACGTGGCCTCTGGCGAGGATTTCCTGAAGCTCGATCCGGCCCGGCTGAGGACGCTGCGCATCGGCGTCTACGACCGCTCGCCGGCCGCGCAATGGCTGGCCCGGCACGGTCTGCTGGAGCAGGCCGTGCCGTACAAGCTCATGAACGCCGACCCGGAACGCTACCCGGGGGAGATCGTCGAAAAGGATTTGGCCGAAGGCCGGCTCGACGCCGTCATCGTCTGGGGGCCGATCGCCGGGTTCTTCGCGCGGCGCGTCAGGGCCCCGGCGCTGGCCGTGCTGCCGCTGAAGTCCGAAAAGGGCGTCCGGCTCGATTACCAGATGGCCATGGGACTGCGCTACGGCGAACGCGCATGGAAGCAGCAGATCGAGCAGCTGATCGAGTCCAAGGCGCCCGAGATCACGGCGATCCTCCAGGAGTACGGCGTTCCGCTGGTCGATGCCTCGTTCGCGGCGCCCGGCGACTGAGCGGGATGCGCCCAATGAGCGGGAACCCCATGCACCGCCTGGCGCTGGCCACCGCTGCGCTGTGCGCCCTGTCCGTTGCGAGCGCATGCGCTCAGGACGCGGCGCCCGACTACTCGCCGGCGGAGCGCCTGCTCTTCATGACGCCGCAGTTGCAAACTCTGCAACCCCCGACCCTGCTGCGCTACCGCTTCAGCCGCAGGGGAAGCCTCGAAGAGCCCTTTGCCGACAGCGTCACCCTGGCCCTGAATGCCCGGGCTGACGGCGGCTGCTGCGCCGCCCGGGGCGTATTCCTGAGCGCAGCGCGCAGGCTGCCCGTGCCCGATGTGCCGCAAGCCGAGGGCAACCCCGTGATCCTCTACTTTCTTGAGCACGACATGCGCGAGATGCAACGCCTCACGCAGGGCGCGCAACGGCATTTCCGCAAACGGCTGCGCCTGGCGATCCAGCAGGGCGGCGCGGTGCGCGACGTGACGCTGCCCTACCAGGGACAAGGGGTCGTCGGGCAGGAGATCGTGCTCAGTCCGTTCCTGGACGATCCGCTCCGGCCAAAGTACGAGAAATTTGCGCGCAAGAGCTACCGCTTCCTGCTCTCGGCGGCGGTTCCCGGCGGGCTGTACGGCATCCGCACCCGGATCCCGGGCGAGGACCCGCAGGCCCGGCCCCTGCTCGTCGAGGAACTTCTCATCGAAGGCGCCGGTGCAATGGACGGCAGTTGGAACGGGCATCCGCCCCCCGAAGAAGAAGGCGCAACCAATCTGGCAGCAACCTGGCAAACACCATGAAGAAAGCGCTCCTCCCCCTGTGTTTTCCCGCTCTGCTGCTGGCCGGGCAGAGCGCCGCGCGCGCGAACGACTTTCCCACCGTGGACCGCGTGCTCTACGTGCAGGAATGCATCGCCGCGCATCCCGGCGTGGGCCGCTTCGAGATGACGAACAAATGCGCGTGCGCGCTCGACGCGCTCGCCAAGGAACTGAAATACGAGGAGTACGTGGCGTTGAGCACCGCCAGCAAGGCGAGCAGCATAGGCGGCGAGCGCGGCAGCTACATCCGCGATGCGGCGCAGTTGCAGGCGGGGATCAAGCGCTACCGCGCGCTCCAGGCGAGGACCGAAAAAGCCTGCTTCATCGGCGCGCCCGACTGAGCCCGCACCGGCGCAGCCGCCATGGATAGCGAAGAACGACTCCAGGACTGGCGCCATCTTGCGCTGCGGCTCGAGGGCGAGGTCGCGAAAGCGCTGATCGGGCAGCCGCAGACGATCCGTTTGATCAACGTCGCGCTGTTCGCGCGCGGCCACGTGCTGCTCGAAGGCGACGTGGGGGTCGGCAAGACGACGCTGCTGCGCGCCTTTGCGCGCGCCATTGGCGGCGAGTTCGAGCGGGTCGAGGGGACGGTCGATCTGATGCCGGGCGACCTCGTCTACCACAGCCACGTCGATGCCCGGGGCCGCCCGCGCATCGACCCGGGGCCCTTGCTGCGCCACGGCGAGCGCTTGGTCAGTTTCTTCTTCAACGAGATCAACCGCGCGCGGCCGCAGGTGCAGTCGCTGCTGCTGCGCGCCATGGCCGAGCGCACGCTGAGCGCCTTCGACCGCGAATACCGTTTTCCGCACATGACGGTGTTCGCCGACCGCAACCGGGTCGAGCGCGAGGAAACCTTCGAGCTCGCGTCGGCGGCGCGCGACCGCTTCATGTTCGAGCTGAACATGCCCACGCCCGGCGCGCGCGACGTCCGCCGCGCGCTCGTGTTCGACACCGCGTTCCACGACACCGACCACCTGCTCGAACAGGTCGCGCCGGCGATCCTGCCCTGGGAGCGGCTCAACGCCGTCGCCGCGCAGGTGCAGCGCAGCGTGCACGCGAGCGACGCCATCGAGCGCTATGTGCTCGCGCTGTGGCAGGCCAGCGAGACGCCGCAGAAGTTCGGCATCCGCCTGGACGGTGTCGATATGGAGCGCCTGATCCTCGCCGGCGCCAGCCCGCGTGGAATGAGCGCGTTGCTGCGCGCGGCGCGCACGCTGGCCTGGCTCGAAGAGCGCAGGCATCTGGAGCCCGGCGATCTCGCGGCGGTGTTGCCCGCGGTGCTCGGGCACCGGATCTTCTTCACGCCGGTCTACGAACTGCACCGGGCCGAGCTGTCGCAGGCGCTGCTTGCGCAGATCATGGACAAGATCGCCGTGCCCTGAAAGACCCCGAGACCGCGATGCAGCGCAGCGACGAATTCCACTATCGGCTGCCGCGCCGCTTCGGCGGCTGGCGTCCGGGCGCGCAGCGCGGAACGAGCCAGGGCGGCGGGCAGGAGTTCGCCGCGCACCGGCGCCTGTTCGACTACCCCGATCCGCGGCGCATCGACCTGCGCGCGAGCGTGCGCGACCCGCGCAACGGGTGGTTGGTGCGCGTGCAGCGGCTGCGCGTGGCGATTCGCGTGCACGCCGTGGTCGATGTCTCGGCGTCGATGCACTTCGGCGCCGGGCGGCGCAAGCTCGACGTGGTCGCCGACTTCGTCGAAGCCCTGGGGCACAGCGCGTTTCGCGCGGGCGACGCGCTGGGCCTGCTGGCGTTCGATGGGCACGCACGCGAGGACCTGTTCGTTGCGGCGCGGCACAGCCGCGGCAACGCCAGCCTGATGGCGCAGATGCTGCGCGACTGCCGCACGGCGCCGACCCAGGGCTGCGCTGCGCAGGCCCTGCGGCGGGTCAGCGAGCGCCTGGCCGGGCGCGACGGCCTGGTGTTTCTGGTCTCCGATTTTCATTGGCCGATCGCCACGCTCGGTGCATTGCTCGACCGGTTCGCGCCCGCCTGCGTGGTTCCACTCGTGCTCTGGGACCCGGCGGAAACCGAGCCGCCGCGCGCCAGCGCGCTGCTCGCCCTGCGCGACGCAGAAACCGGCGCGCAGCGCAGCCTGTGGATGCGCGCGGCGCTGCGCACGCGCTGGCGCGCGGCCGTCGCGGCCCGGCGCGCGGAACTCGCCGCCCTGTTCGACGCGCACGGCACGCCGGCCCTGCATTTGCATGGCCGCTTCGACGCCGAGGCCCTGAGCCGCTACTTTCTTGAGGGCGCGGCATGAGGGTGAGGGCCGTCCGGGCGCTGGCGCTGTGCGCCGGCCTCGTGCCAGGCGCCGCGCCGGCGCAGGACACGGCGGCCACCGCCGCGGCCACCGTCGAACAACCGCGCAGCTTCGGCCATGTGCTCGGCGACGTTCTCACGCAGCGCGTGCTGCTCGAACACGCGGGCCGGCCGCTGACTCCCCGCAGCCTGCCCACTGCGGCGCGGGTCGATCTCTGGTTCGAGCGCCGTCCCGCGCGCGTCGAAACCGACGCGCAGGGGCGGCGCTGGCTGGTGCTCGACTACCAGCTCATGAACGCACCCCGGGCGCTGAGCGCCGTCGCGCTGCCGGCGCTGCGCCTTGCGAGCCGTTCGGGACCGACCCTTGCGCTGCCCGCATGGCCGGTCAGCATCGCCCCGCTGACGCCCGCGCAGGCCTTCGGCACAGGCGATTTGCAGCCGCTGCGCCCCGATCGGCCGATCGCCCCGCTGCCGACCGCGGCCATCGAGCGGCAAGCGTGGCTCGCGCTCGCCGCCCTGCTCGGCGTGCTCCTGGCCTGGATGGCTTGGTGCGTCTGGCGCAACACGTGGGAAGCCAGGCGCCTGCCGTTCGCGCAGGCCTGGCGCGCGCTCCGGCGCATCGACGACCCCGCGGGCGCGCAGGCCTGGCGCATCGTGCACCGTGCGCTGAACAGCTGCGCGGGGCGGGTGGTGCACGGCGGCGCCAGCCTGCACCGGTTCCTGGACCAGGCGCCCCATCTGCGGCCGCTGCAGGCGCAGCTCGAAGACTTCTACCGCGCGTCCACGCAGCGTTTTTTCGCGCTCGACGCTGCGCAGACCACTCCGCCCTATCCGCTGGCGCCCCTGTCCCGGGCTCTGCGCGACGCGGAAGAACGCCATCGGCGCTGAAACCCATGCGCCTGGACTTCGCCCAGCCCTGGGTGCTCGCGCTGCTGCCGCTCGCGCTGCTGCCGCTGCTGCGCAGGCGCCGCGATACCCTGCGCTTCTCCTGCATCGCCTGGCTGCCGGCGGACCCCGTCGGGCGCGCGCTCGGCGTCCTCTGGCGCAGCCTGGCGTGCGCGGCCCTGGCCGGCACGCTGCTCGGACTCGCCGGCCCCGGGCAGCCGGGGGCGCAGTTGCAGCGCACCGGGCGCGGCGCGGAAGTGCTGATCCTGCTGGACCGCAGCAGCAGCATGGACGCCAGCGTGCACACCAACGGCCTGCAAACCGCGGGCCGCATGTCGCACGAACCCAAGGCCCAGGTCGTGCGGGAGCTGCTGGGCGAATTCGTCAGCAAGCGGCCGGACGATCGCTTTGCCTTCATGACCTTCAGCACGGTGCCGATCATGGCGGTGCCCTTCACGCACAAGAGCGACACGGTGCAGGCCGCGCTCGCCGCCACAGCCATTGGCCGCGGTCTGCCCGAGACCCGCATGGGCGACGCGCTGCTCGCCGCCATCGACGAGTTCGCGCCGCGCAGCTACTCGGGCAGCCGCGTGATCCTGATCGTCTCCGACGGCGGCGCCCAGCTCGACGAGGCCACGCGCCGGCGCATCCGCGCCGGGCTGGCGCACGAGAAGATCGCGCTGTACTGGATCTACGTGCGCAGCGGTCCGAACGCGCCGAATCTCGACACCGACGAGGCGGCAAACGCCTACGGCCTCGGCGAGGAACTGGCGCTGCATGCGTTCTTCAAGACCTTGGGCACGCCCTACCGGCTGTACCAGGCGGACGACTCGAACGCGATCGCCGCCGCCATGGCCGAGATCGACCGGCAGCAGAACTTCCCGCTCACGATCCACGAGCGGGTGCCGCGGCGCGACCACGCCGGCGCCTGCTACTTGGTGGCCCTGGCGTGCTGCGCCGGTCTGCTCGCCTTCCGGGCGCTGCAATGGCAAAGCTGGGAGGCCACCGCATGAAGCGGCGCAGTGCCCATCTGCTCTTCGGGCTGCTGAGCCTGTGCTGCGCCGGCGTGGCGCTCGAGCGCGGACTGCAGCTGCGCCAGACCCTGGAGCGCAATGCGCAGCTCGTGCGCATTGCGGCCGCGGGCCCGGGTGCGGCGCCCGTTGCGCGCCCGGCGGCGCGCGAGCTCCAACTCGCGTTGGCATTGGCGCAGGCGCAGGCCGGCAGGTACGAGGCCGCGCGCGAGGGCTATGGCGCGCTGATCCAGGCCGGCGCACGCGACCCGCTGGCGCAGCAGGCGCTGTTCAATCTCGGCAACCTGTATCTGCGGCAGGGACTGGCGCAGGGCGCCGACGCGCTGCCGCTGATCGAACTGGGTAAGCAGCGGCTGCGCGAGCTGCTGCGCGCCGCGCCGCAGGACTGGGACGCGCGCTACAACCTGGAACGCGCGCTGCGGCTGGCGCCGGAAGAGGACGCGGACTTCCCCGCGGAACAACCGCCGGGCGCAAGGCCCCGCGTCCGGATTCCGGGCTTTGTCACCGGAGACCTGCCGTGACGCCCACCGCGCTGCGGCGCTGGCGCAGCGCCTGGCAGCGCATGCGCGCAGCTTGGCCGCTGGCGCTGGCCATGCTGCTGCTGGCGCTGGCGGTCTGGCCGCCACGCGTGCAGTGGCAGCGGCCGGTGTTCCACTGGCAGGTCAGCTTCGACATCACGCAGAGCATGAACGTCGAGGACGTACAACTCGGCGACGCCCGGGTCAGCCGGCTGACCCTGGCGCGCGCGGCGATGCGCGATGCGCTGGCCGCGCTGCCCTGCGGCTCCCGCGTGGGGTGGAGCGTTTTTGCCGACTACCGCTCGCTGATGATCCTCGCGCCGCTCGAGGTTTGCAGCCATTACGAGGAACTGCTGGCCACGCTCGAGCGCATCGGCGAGCGCATGCGCTGGGCGAACGCGAGCAACATCAGCAAGGGGGTGGGCTGGGCCGTGCGCGGCGCCCGGAGCATGGGCCCGGGAACCGCCTTCGTTTTCCTCAGCGACGGCCAGGAGGCACCGCCGCTGCGCGCCAACGACGCGCCGCCGATGGCGGACATCACGCCCGGCGAGGTCAAGGGCTGGCTGATCGGCGTCGGCGGCGACGCGCCGGTGCCCATCCCCCGCACCGACGGCAGCGGCCAGGCTGCCGGCTACTGGAGACCCGGGGACGTGGTGCAGGGCGCGGCGGGCAGGAGCGAGCATCTTTCCTCGCTGCGCGAGGAGCACCTCAGAACGCTGGCCGGACTCGTCGGCGCGGACTACCGGCGCCTGCACACGGCGCACGCGCTCCGGGATGCCCTGCTCGACCGCCGCTTCGCGCAGAGCCAGCCGGCGGACGTCGATCTGCGCTGGATCCCGGCGCTGCTGGCGCTGTTGCTGCTGGTCTGGTGCTTTGCGCCGGATATCGGCCCGCTGATCGCGCGCCGCAGCGCTACGCGCCCGGCGTGAGGCGGCGCGAGTTGGCGCGGTCGCGGAACACCAGCGGATGCTCGGGCACGCGTTCCGCTGCCTGCCGTACCGCCTGCTGCACCCGGTGGTGTTCGGGGCTCTTGGCGCACGCCGGGTCGGCGGCGGCCGCGTCCCCGGCCAGCAGGTAGGCCTGGCAGCGGCAGCCGCCCAGGTCCTGCTCGCGCTGCGCGCAGCTTGCGCAGGGCTCCTGCATCCAAGCCGTTCCGCGAAAGCGGTTGAAGCCCTCGGAATCGAACCAGATCTCGCGCAGGCCGTGCGCGCGCACGTTGGGGAATTCCAGGCCGGGAAGCATCCTGGCCGTATGGCAGGGCAGGGCCGTTCCGTCCGGCGCCACGGTCAGGAACATGCTGCCCCAGCCGTTCACGCATTTCTTGGCCCGGCCCTCGTGGTAGTCGGGCGCGACGAAGAAGATGCGCATGCGCTCGCCGAGCCGGGCGCGCCAGGCGTTGGTGACTTCCTCGGCGTGTCGCAGCTGCTCGTGGGTGGGCAGCAGATGCGCGCGATTCACGAGGGCCCACGAGTAGTACTGGGTGTTTGCGAGCTCAAGGTATTCGGCGCCCATGGCGTGCGCCATGGCGATGATGCGCTCGATGTGCCCGATGTTCATGCGGTGGAGCACCACGTTCAGCACCATCGGCCAGCCCTGGTCCCGGATGATCCGCGCCACCCGGCTTTTGAGGTCGAAGGTCCGGGTGTGCGAGAGGAAGTCGTTCATCTCGCGCGTGGAATCCTGGAACGAGAGCTGCACGTGGTCCAGCCCGGCGGCCTTCAATGCGGCGGCACGCTGCGTGCTCAGCCCGACGCCGGAGGTCAACAGGTTGCTGTAGTAGCCCAGGCGACTGGCCTCGGCAACGATGGTTTCGAGGTCCTCGCGCAGCAGCGGTTCGCCGCCCGACAGGCCGCACTGCACCGCGCCGAGCGCGCGGCCCTCGCGCAGCACGCGCAGCCAGTCCTCGGTGCCCAGCTCGCTGTCGCGCTGCGCAAAATCGACCGGGTTGAAGCAGAACACGCAGTGCAGCGGGCAGCGGTAGGTCAACTCGGCGAGCAGCCAGAGCGGGGGGCCGGGGCGCGGTGCCTGCGTCATGTGTCATGTGTCCCAGCGCAGCCAGTCGTGCTGCGCCGCCAACGCGAGGAAATCGCGCACCTCGGCTTCGAGTCCGGTGCTGGCGAAAACCTGCTCGAGCTCGGCGACGATCGCCGCCAGGGTGCTTGCGCCGTTGCAGCGCTGCATGATCTGCCCCGCGCTGGTGTTCAGCTGGACCATGCCCTCGGGGTAGAGCAGCACGTGGCGCTCCTGCACCGGCTCCCATTGCAGGCGAAAACCGGGGCCGATGCGCGGCCGGCTTTCGGGGGTGAGCGGCGCCGTGGCGCGGTTCATGCGGCGTCCAGGCCGTAGCGCGTCGCCAGCGCGTCGTTCATGGCCCACAGGATGTCGAGCTTGAACTGCAGCACCTCGAGCGCGCGCTCCTGCAGCGCACGGGTGTCGAAATGCGCGAGCGTGAGCGCCAGGCCCTGCTCCACGTCGCGCCGCGCCTGGCCCACGCGGTTGCGGAAATAGTCCAGCCCCGTGGGCTCGATCCACGCATAGTGCGCCGGCCAGGTGGCCAGGCGCTGCTGGTGGATCTCGGGCGCAAAGAGTTCGGTCAATGACGAGCACACCGCTTCCTGCCACGGCGCGCGGCGCACGAAGTTCACGTAGGCATCGACCGCGAAGCGCAGCGCGGGAACCACGTGGCGCAGATCGTGCAGTTCCTCGCGCGCCAGGCCCACCGCCTCGCCCAGGCGCAGCCAGGCTTCGATTCCGCCCTCGTCCCGGACGCCGCCGAGTTCGAAGCCGTCGTGGTCGAGGATGCGCTGCACCCAGCCGCGGCGCACCTCCCGGTCGGGGCAGTTGGCGAGCAGCGCCGCGTCCTTGATCGGGATCGCAATCTGGTAGTAAAAGCGGTTCGCCACCCAGCCGCGCACCTGCTCGGCGCTCGCGCGGCCGCTGTTGAGCATGGCGTTGAACGGATGGTGGATGTGGTAGCTGGGGCCGCGCGCGCGCAGCTGCTGCTCGAATGCCTCCCGGCTCCACGCAGCTACGCTCTTCTGGCCGGGGCGGGGGTCCTGAATCCGGTCTGCGTGCATGGTGTGTGCGTTTCTTCAGAGCTGGAGCGTCATGGCGTCCTCGCAGGGCTCGATTCCCGCGCGCGCCAGCGCGGCGCGCTCGGCCGAGTCCTCGTCGAGGATGGGGTTGGTGTTGTTGATGTGGATCAGCATGCGCCGCGTGCCCGCGGGCAGCCGGTTGAGCCATTCGATCATTCCGCCCGCGCCCGACTGCGGCAGATGGCCGATCTCGTGCGCGCGCTTGCTCCCGACGCCCAGACGCAGCATCTCGTCGTCGCTCCAGAAGGTGCCGTCGACCATCACCGCGTCGGCCTGCGCCATGGCGTCGAACACGGGCGGCGTGACGGCGCCCAGGCCCGGCGCGTAGAACAGGCTCTTGCCGCTCTTGCGGTCGCGGATCGTGACGCCGATGTTGTCGCCCGCCACCGGATGCTCGCGGTGCGGCGAGTACGGCGCCGCCTTGCCGCTGAGCGCCAGCGCGCGAAAGCTGAGCTCCGGCAGGCCGGGCAGTTCAAAGGGGCTGCCGTCGATGGGGATGGTCTGGCGCGCCACGCCGCAGTAGTGCGAGAGCACGCGCAGCACCGGATTGCCCTGGCTCAGGTCTTGCGCCACCGGGTCGGTGCACCACAGCGGCAGCGGCGCCGTGCGCTCGCGCAGCATGAACAGCCCCGTGGCATGGTCGATCTGCGCGTCGATCAGCACCACGCCGGCGATGGCGCTGTCGCGCAGCGCGCGCGCCGGTTGCAGCGCGCGCTGGCTGCGGATCTGCTCGAGGATGTCGGGGGATGCATTGAAGAGCACGCCGTCGTCGCCCGCGTCGGGGCGCACGAAGATCGAGGACTGCGTGCGTGGCTTGGCGCGCAAGGTTCCCGCGCGCAGGCCCGCGCAGTTGCGGCAGTTGCAATTCCATTGCGGAAAGCCGCCACCCGCGGCCGATCCCAGGACGGTGATGCGCATGGGTCAATGGAGGGCAAGGAGGCAAGAGGTCGCGGCATCTTGCCCGGCGCTACCCGGGCAAGATGCCACGAGGCCAGGCAACTTCAGCGGGCGCTGACGTACATCGTGATCTCGAAGCCAAAGCGCAGGTCAGTGGCCGTCGGGGTTTCCCATTTCATGGTCTGTCTCCTGAAGCGTTGCACGGCTGCCGGTCGGCAGCCGCGGGGGCAATGAAACGCCCCCGGAGCATTCTGACCCCCGGCGGCGGCGCGCTCCAGCCATGAAATCATGAATCAGGCTTCATGATTTTCATGAATCGCCGCGCAGGGCGGAGCGCGTACCATGGGCCCCGTGCTCCCTGGCCTGTATCCCCGTTCGCCGCCGTGTCGCAGCCATGCACTGGCCGTGTCGCACGGCCATGTGCTGCACGCCGAGGAAAGCGGTACATCGGCGGGGCTTTGCGCGCTGGTCCTGCACGGCGGGCCCGGGTCGGGCTGCTCGCCGCTGCTGCGCCGCTTCTTCGATCCGGCGCGCTACCGCGTGATCAGCGTCGATCAGCGCGGCGCCGGCCTGAGCCGGCCGCGCGGAGCGACCGCGCACAACCGCACGGCCGACCTGCTGGAAGACCTGCTGCGCCTGCGCGCGCAGCTTGGCGTGCCGCGCTGGCTGGTGGTCGGCGGCTCCTGGGGCGCGACGCTGGCGCTCGCCTACGCAGGCGTCGAACCGCAGGCGGTGGCGGGCCTGCTGCTGCGCAGCGTGTTCCTTCCGTGCAGCGCGCAGATCGCTTCCTTCTTCCAGGACACCGCGGGCCACGCGCCCGCTGCCTGGGCGCGCTTCGCCGCGCTCGCGCCAGCCGGGCAGCGCCACGACATGCTGGGTTTTCTGGCCCGCAACCTGCAGCAACAGCCGGGCGGCGACGCGCAGCGGCGGCTGGCCCTGGCCTGGTGGCGCTGGGAGCAAGCGCTGACCCGTGGCAGCGCCGCGCCGCTGGCCGACCCCGCTCCCGAGCCCGAGGGCGCCGACCTGGACGCGCTGGTCGATCGCTACCGCGTGCAGAGCCACTACCTGCTCCAGCGCTGCTGGCTCGACGCCCCCCCGCTGCCCGATCGCCTGGCCGCTCTGCCGCAGGTGCCCACGCTGCTGCTGCACGCGCGCGACGACCGCATCTGCGACCCGCAGGGCGCGCGGGCGGTGCACGCGCGCATCCCCCACAGCTGGCTGCGCTGGATCGACGGCGCGGGCCACGATCCGGCGCACCCGGCGATGGCCGCAGCGATGGTCGCGGCCCTGGACCACTACGCGCTGCACGGCGATTTCGGCGACGGGCTGCCACGATGACGCTGCGCCTGAAGATCAACGCCATCGTCAGCCTGCTGACCGACCCCGCTCCCGAGCCCGAGGGCGCCGGCCCGGACGCGCTGGTCGATCGCTACCGCGTGCAGAGCCACTACCTGCTCCAGCGCTGCTGGCTCGACGCCCCCCCGCTGCCCGATCGCCTGGCCACTCTGCCGCAGGTGCCCACGCTGCTGCTGCACGCGCGCATCCCCCACAGCTGGCTGCGCTGGATCGACGGCGCGGGCCACGATCCGGCGCACCCGGCGATGGCCGCAGCGATGGTCGCGGCTCTGGACCACTACGCGCTGCACGGCGATTTCGGCGACGGGCTGCCACGATGACGCTGCGCCTGAAGATCAACGCCATCGTCAGCCTGCTGACCCTGCTGTTCGTCGCCACCATGCTCGCGCTGGAACTGCGCACGATGCACGCCTCGGTGCAAGAGGAGGTGATCGCGGCGAATCGCGTGGCGGTGCAATTGCTCAACCGGACCGCCCGGCTCTACGCGACGCAGGGAACGCCGGCGATGCTGCTCTTCCTGCAGGGCGTGGGCCGCGTGCGCTCCACCGACATCACGCTGCTCGACGCCCAAGAGCGCCTGCTGTACCGCTCGCCGCCCTCCGCCTACAAGGCCGGGCGCGACGCGCCGCGCTGGTTCGCGAGTCTCGCCGCGCCGCCACCGATGCAGCTGTCCATCGACTTCCCCGACGGCAAGCTGATCGTGCGTTCCAACGCCTCGCGTGCGCTGCTCGATGTCTGGGACGACTCCGTGCTGCTCACGGCCAGCGCGCTCGGCCTGCTGCTGATCGTGAACGCGGGCGTGTTCTGGCTCGTGGGCCGCGCCACACGCCCGTTCGCGGACATCGTCGCCGCGCTCGACCAACTCCAGAGCGGGCGTTTCGACGTCACGCTGCGCCCCTTGCCCGGAACCGAGGCGGCGGCGATTGGCACGGCCTTCAACCGCATGGTCGGCATGCTGCGCCAACACATCGAGACCGAGCGGCGCGCGGTGCGCGCCGAGAGCCGTTTGTCCGAGAGCCGCGCGCTCGGCCGCTGGGTTGACCAGAGGATCGAACAGGAACGCCGGCTGATCGCGCGCGAACTGCACGACGAACTGGGGCAGTCGGTCACCGCGATCCGCAGCATGGCGCTTTCCATCGCGCAGCGCGTGCAAGCGCTTGACGCGCAGGCCGGGCAGGCGGCGCGGCTCATCGCCACGGAATCGGCGCGGCTCTACACCGCGATGCACGGCATGATCCCGCGCCTGACGCCGCTGGTGCTCGACAGGTTCGGGCTGGTGGCGGCGCTCGAAGACCTGCTCGAACGCACCCGCAGCAGCCATGAAGGCGTGGAGATTGAAGCGCAGCTGGATCTCGAACCCGGGCGCGTTGCGCTCGACGCCGACCAGGCGCTCGTGCTGTACCGCGCTGCGCAGGAGGGAATCACGAACGCGCTGCGGCACGGGCAGGCGCGCCGCATCGCGCTCGCCCTGCGTGGCGACGGGCCAGCGATCGAGCTCACGCTGACCGACGATGGGCGCGGCCCGAGCGGCCCGGACGCGAGCCGCCCGGCAGGCGCGGGGCACTATGGGCTGCGCTGGCTCGCCGAACGCGTCGAAAGCCTGGGCGGCGCGCTGCGCCTCGAAGCCGCCATTGCCAGCGGTGCCCGGCTGACGGTGCGCCTGCCCGCGGGCGCGGTGCAGGAGCCATGAGCCAGGCCGCGATCCGGGTGATGCTGGTCGACGACCACGCGCTCGTGCGCATGGGTTTTCGCATGCTGCTGGCCGACGCGCAGATCGACGTGGTCACCGAGGCCGACACCGGCGAACAGGCCTGCCAGGATTACCCGCGGGTGCAGCCCGACGTGGTGGTGCTGGACCTGTCGATGCCCGGCATGGGCGGTCTGGAGGCGTTGCGCCGCCTGCTCGCGCACGACCCGAGGGCACGCGTGCTGGCGCTCTCGGCGCACGAGGACACGGTCCACCCGCGCCGTGTGCTGCGCGCCGGCGCCCTGGGCTACCTGGCCAAGCGCAGCGCGCCCGAGGCGCTGATCGCCGCGGTGAAAGCGGTGGCGCGCGGCGAACGCTACATCGACGCCGGTATCGCGCAGGCGCTCGCGGCAGCGCAGATCGAGGGCGACGCGAACCCGGCCGAACTGCTCAGCGAGCGCGAGTTCTCGGTCTTCATCCAACTCGCGCGCGGCATGAGCGTGGCGCAGATCGCCGCCACGCTGAACCTCTCGATCAGCACGGTGGGCTCGCATCTGTACCGCGTGAAGCAAAAGCTCGGAGCGACAAATCAGGCCGAACTGACCTGGATCGCCCTGCGCTGGGGGCTGATCCAGGTGTAGTGCGCTGTCCTGCAAATAGTTGCACGAAATAACTACTCAGCTCTCCCCTCGCCGTAGGCCATAATTCACAACTCGATGCAACCGCTACTTGGCCTCAGCACACTTCACACTCAGTTCGACCCAGAGGGATGCGCTGATCAACGAACTGCAAGCCCGGCTCATATGGCCGTCACCCATGCACCCTCTGAGCATTGCGATGCCTGCCACAGCCGCTTGGAGCAGGCCAGCTTAACGGACAACAAAAATGACGTATAGACTCCCCGACCTTGAAATCCCTGCTGACAACCCCTTTCAGAATGATTCTCTTGACCGGGAACCCGTGGTTAAGTTCCTGTCGAAGCTGATTGGTCGTCTGGACGGACCATTCGTGATGGCAATCGACTCTCCGTGGGGATCGGGCAAAACAACTCTTGTCCGTATGTTGATGGAAGACCTCAAAAGCAATGAATTCCAGTGTATCTATTTCAATGCTTGGGACGTTGACTACGTCACTGATCCGTTGGTCTCTTTGGTTTCGTCCATTGAAAGCATTAACCGTGGAGCAGCAGTTGGTCACATGAAAACCGTAAAGAAGGTCGCGACACTGCTTTTCAAACGGAGTTTGATTGTTGGGGTAAAAGCACTGACCATGGGGACACTTGATCTCGGAGAAGAGGTCAATGCTGCGGCTGCAGAATTAGCGAGTGACACAGTGGGAGACATTGTTGATGCGTTCAACAAAGAACGGGAGCTACTGGATCAGTTTCGGACTGAGCTGACCTTGGCCGTGGACCAACTTCCAAACGAAGGCAAGAAGCCAAAACTCGTTTTCTTCATCGACGAACTGGATCGATGCCGTCCGACCTTCACCATCGAACTGCTTGAACGGGTAAAGCACCTGTTCAACGTCAAAAACATCATTTTCGTATTGTCCATTGATAAACAGCAACTCGAGGTCAGCACTGCTGCGGTTTATGGAGCTTCGATCAATTCGATGGAATATCTGCGTCGGTTTATTGATCTGGAATACGGCATCCCTGCTGCGAACTCCAGAAAATATACGGAGAGCCTGATCACGCGATTCGGTTGGGACACCATTCTTGCAGGCTCAGATGAAAATGATTGGAATGAAAATGGGCGTAAGGAATTTATTGAATCCTTTACACTGCTATCCAATGTAATGGAACTATCACTTCGGGCAAGGGAACGATGCATCACGCGACTGCGTATCGTGATGGATGAAGAAAATGCCCGGGATTTCAGTCCTCATCTGGTAGCACTGTTGATTGTCTTGCGATCTAATCAGCCTCAACTCTTTAAGGATTTCATCAACGGTGATGCATCGGCTAACACAGTAATGGAATCCATCCTATCACTACCCAAAGGAAAGGATCTTCAGTCTGATTCTTATGGGCATTTGATACATGCACATTTGTTGGATGTGGATATCGATCATTTCGAAGATAATAAGAGACGGCTAGAAATGAAATCAAACGACGGAGGAGTGGATGCTAGCGAAAGAGCGTACGTGGACAAGGTTTTGGCAACAAACCAGCAGCGCACCTTGAGAGTGCTGGATTACTTGAGGGTTAAGGAGCGCTTTGCTCGAATTGCTCCCCTGATTGATCTGGCGGCAATGATTAAATAGGTAACACAGTACCTTGCACCAAGTTACCCCTTCGTTTATCGCTAGGCGGCCGCTGATAGCAGGTAAATGATATTGTTCAGTGTGGGCTTAACGAAGGACGGTGTTGGCGCGCCAGTCTAGCAGGAACAATATTACCCGCGGGTGCGGCCCGACGTGATGGTGCTGGACCTGTCGATGCCCGGCATGGGTGGTCTGGAAGCGTTGCGTCGCCTGTTCGCGCACGACCCGAGGGCGTGCGCGACGGCGCAGATCGAGGGCGACGCGAACCCGGCCGAACTGCTCAGCGAGCGCGAGTTCTCGGTCTTCATCCAACTCGCGCGCGGCATGAGCGTGGCGCAGATCGCCGCCACGCTGAACCTCTCGATCAGCACGGTGGGCTCGCATCTGTACCGCGTGAAGCAAAAGCTCGGAACGACAAATCAGGCCGAACTGACCTGGATCGCCCTGCGCTGGGGGCTGATCCAGGTGTAGTGCGCGGCCCTGCAGAAATGCAATCGATGCATCCGCGGGGGGCAGGACACCACGGGTTGGCACGCGCCGCCGGGTTTTACGCCAGATGGCTGGCGGCCATGTCTTTGTCACCGTGTCCCTGGGCCAGGGCGCGTTCGAAGCGCTGCAGGCCGGCGATGGCGACGTCGGCCTTGATTCCAGTTTGGCGCGCGGCTTCAGCAATGAGCCGGCTGTCCTTCACGGCGTTGTCCACGCTGAAACTGGGCATGTAGTTGTTGGACAGCATGGCCGCCCCCTTGAGCTGAAAGTACGCGCAGTCCATCGGCCCGCCGCTGACCACGTCCATGACCTGCGCCGGATCCACACCCAGCCCCTTGGCCAGCGCCAAGCTTTCGGCCAGGCCATGGGTCAGTGCGAAGGCCCAATGGTTCAGCGCCAGTTTCAGTCGGCTGCTCTGCCCGGCATGCTCGGATACCCATAGCGTGCGCTTGCCGATGGCGTCGAACAACGGCTGCACCGCCGCGCGCTGCGCGAGCGGACCAGAGGCCAGAATCACCAACTGGGCCAGTTCAGCCGGTTGGCGAGTACCTTGCACCGGCGCATCGTAGTACACCAGCTGCTGCCGGGCAGCAAGGCCAGCCAACTGCTCAGCCGCGACCATCCCGACGGTGCTCAATTGCAGCCAAATGGCGTCCGGCGCAAAGTGACCGCTGCCTGCGGCCATGACAGAGGCGACGCCATCTCCATCTTTCAGCACGGTCACGATGTGGCTGGCTTGGCTGACCGCTTCGGCCACGCTCGTGCATACCTGCAGATTCTGTCCGGCAATCGCCTGTGCCTTGGCAGGGGTACGGTTCCACACTTTGACCTTGAAGCCCTTGGCAGAGAGGTTGCGCGCCACTGGCGCACCAATGAAGCCGGTACCCAGTACGGCGATAACGGTCTGATTGCTCATGTCGTTCTCCTTGGAAGTTGGAATGATGATTCCAGGAGCCGTACGATACCACCGGATGGGGGTTCCTATCCAGCGGACTGGTGTCAAGCCACCGACCTGCGGACGAGATGGCCCGATCCAAGCCCAGGTTCGTCTCCTGGGGCGGGTCTGCTTTGCTGCGGTGCGGCCTGACACCCAAGCCTTGCGACACCAGGGCTGCCACGTTGCGGGTCCAGTTGAGCGCAGATTACCACGGCAGGCTTTCATAAAAATCCTGCACGGTTTGGTAAACCTCATCGAATGGAGGCAATTCTCCTTCGATGTCTGATTCCAAGGTGCCATAGTCATTGCTGGTCATGGTGCGAATTTCCGAATCCCTTAACGAGTGAGCTTTCGGATTAATTTCACGGGTTCTTGCAGATTCCACCAGACATTTCAGCAAGTGCGATTTTTCGTGATCCCCCAAGGGGTGATGAAACTTCAAAAGTAAAAACAGATCGTAAGCATCTTGACGACGATAGCGTTTTCGTATTGGTTGCTGCAGGATGGACCGATATTTCTCGGCCATGAGATTTACCTGACTGTATACCTCCAAGCTACTTCCATTTGCAAGACGCAAAATCTCTGTGTCCAGTACGGCCTCGTTGTAGCTGTAATCTATCTCGACCACGGTGGGTGCCTGTTTTGCCAGCAGTTTGCTCAATTCACGCGGGTTGCTTTGCCTGGCGTAACCAATGCTCAGGTTTAACGTCGGAAAATTGGCGCCTGGTTTTTTTGGACGTATTATGCTCCTCTGACGCATGCACATCACGTCATAGGTGAATCGATCATTTGCCAAGATCAATTGTTCATCCAACTTATTCAGCAAGATAGTCTCATTCCCTATTGCATAGGGAGCGCGTGTTGAAAAGTCTATGTCCCTGGTGAATCTGCTGCTGTCGTAGCGAATGGCCATCAGCATGCCGCCCTTCATGATCATCTTGGTGCTCAACTCCATCGAAGTGCTGATGGCATGCAAAATGGTGTGTACTGCCTCTCTGAAATGACGATTTCCATTTGGAGCACGCTCCACCCACGCAGGCAAGTCCAGAGATTCAATGGCATCACCCATCTTCGTCTTCCGGTAAGGTCAACGAAGGAACGTTAATGGACAACATCCACCGCTCTGAATACCTTGGGGCATACTCACATTCCGGGTCCAATTTTCTGGACCCGCCACGCTTGGCAAACTGTTGCCAGCTTGTCATTTCTGGCGGGTTGAGTTTGCACACCTCCGAAAGTAAATAACCAATGCGTATTTTATCAATGGGCTTCCCATGTCTGTCAACTTCATCCACGATGAGTTTGAGATATTTCTTGGCTTCACGCCGATAAATGTCTATGACATGTTGTATGCCGCCACAAAATATTGGTTCACGCAACATGTCGAGAAATACACGACCAATAGTTGCCACACGCAATCTGGAGCCTGATACCAAACGAAACGCACCCCATTGCGTGCGCTCGCAGAACTGGATTGACGTGCGGCCAATCTTTGATATCTTGGGCTGTGTCATCCGTGGTAGCCCGGAGTTTTCATAAGTGCTGACCAGATGACCAAGGTCTTTGGCGGTTCGCGCTGTAGCCTGTCTTCTCCACTCGGATGCGGACGGTCTGGTCATATACAGGATCTGTGGAAATCGATCCGTCAGTCCATAATATTCCATGGCGCTCAGGTGGGAAACATAGGAAAATGGATCGAGGCTGCACACCACATCAGCTGGTACTGCACTCGATCTACCAAAAATAAAATATGCCTTTGGTACAACATGATTCATGGGAGTCAACAAATGCATCGCCAACAAGGATTGAAGCACATCCTGAAAGGCTTTCTTTGGATCCAAATTTTGCACATCCTTGAGCAAAGAATATACATGCATGGCAAGCTCATAGGTTGTGATTGCCGCTGCAGACGTTGAAGCCAGGGAATTGGCAAGTTTGGCGACAAGTCTGCCGATGGGGTCGGTGTTTGAATTTATTTGCGTTGATTCCATGGGGGCCTAGATCCAGTGGCATAACCTATTTATCACCGCCTTACACTGTGTCCTTAGGACACAGTGTAAGGCGGTGATAAGAGCTTGTCAACAGGCCACTGGCATGGCGGGCCCATACACCATGCGCTGAACTGGCGGCACTGGGTGGCCACCACGCGGGCGGACTTGATGGGGGATGGCAGGTCGCTTGCAGCCGCTGCAGCGCGGCGCTGATGAGGGGCGCGGGGACGAAGAGCCGAGCTGCGAAAGAAGATGCCGGCCGCGAACGCCGGCAGGAGTCTCACCCCATGGAACTTCGCGCGGTGGTACCGCGTTGCTGCCGGCTCATGGTCAGAGCAAGCGATGCGGATGTAGCGCTTGCACCAGGCCGTCGATGCTTCTCACGCTGACGATCAAAGCGAGCAAGGTGGTGGCCATTGCCACCAGGCCGGCTTTCACTCCGAACAGGACGGCGACCACCCGATCGGAGCGGAAGGTTGGTCAGAGACCACGCCTCGATCCGGGAGAGCCGCATGCGGCTTGTCATGCCAGCAGCCGCTGGTCGTAGAACCAAGGCCTTTCCTTGATGGCCTTGATCGCTGCGGCATTGGCGTGCAACGGATTGATCAGCACGTTGTATTCCTCGGGCACGATCACGGAAGGCACGGTCAACAGCGTCGTCGAAGCCGTCGCGAGCCAAGTGTCACCCACATCAAGCGATGCCTTGCCTTCCGGAGTCGCGTTCCAGCCCGGCGGGAGGTCAGCAGGCATGAGCCTTCGGCGCGCTTCCCACAACTGGTCGGGGACTTCAATCCGCACCAAGAACCGGTGCATGGGGAGATCGCTCGCATCCAGATGAACCACGGTCTCCAGGCACGCCAGCGCTACCGTCAAAGAGGTATAGACCACCGGTCGGCCCGGCCGATTCCAGCGCCCACCGGTCTTCTGCGCACCCTTTCCGCTGAGGTCATGGGCTTTGTATTCCTTGGTGTCTGTGGCGATGCGCCACAGCACCGTCGTCACGAGTACGCCCCGCTTTGCATTCTGGCGACCAGTTGGGACACCAACCTCTGGCCTTCGGGCGTGTCCATCAGTTCGGCGGGCCGCTGACCACCGAGCGCGGGCAGTGGCCGCTCCAGCCAGCGCGCAACCCACTCGGCCGCGTTGAAGCCTTTCGGGTCGCCCGATTCCTCGACCATTGCTTGCACTTGGCCCAACAGGCGTGCCATGCCCAGCACCTTTGAACTCTCATCTGCGGACAGCGGCTTGTTCTCGCGCGCCTTGCGATCGACGGTGGCGCGGGCCAGGCCCAGTATGGCGACCAGTTTTTCCTTGGACATCACCATTCGTTTGGCGAGTACGTCGACCGCCGTAGCCGGAACACCAAGCTTGACGATGCGCACACACTCCATCGCATCCGCATGAAACGCCTGCTGGAAGTTGGTGGCAATTGCTGCCGCGCTCCTTGCGGTGGTCGGAGCTTTGGCCGCTGGCTGGATCGCTTTGCGAGCCGTGGTCCGGGCAGCAGGACGGTGCGAAGTGGGGATGGTTTTGGGCATGGATTTACCCTTTGAGCGGATATTATCGCTTGAATGAGGAGCTCAGTGCAGTGGCTTGCAAAGACGAACCTTGTCCAACGGGGGTATGCGTCTGAAGGGGCGACTCCAGGCCCCCAGCGAGGGTGGGGTGATCGTAACTACGATGCGCGCGCATAGGTCACGAAACTGAAGCGCAGTCCATCGCTGCTGGTCTGGCGACTGCGCCGGGTCTCGACCCATGCGGCGTCCAGCGTGGGGGCGTGGGCGTCGCCGTCGAAGTCCTGGTCGATCTCGGTCACCTCCACGCAGTCGGCCAGCGGCAGGGCTTCGGCATAGATCTGCGCGCCGCCGATCACCCAGGCGATCTGGCGCGCGTCGCACAGCGCAATGGCTTCGTGCAGGCTGGCCGCGCGCTGCGCGCCTGCCGCGTGCCAGCCGCTGTTGCGCGTCAGCACGATGTTGCTGCGACCCGGCAGCGGGCGCACATGCGGCGGCAGCGAGTCCCAGGTCTTGCGTCCCATGATCACGGCGCAGCCCTGCGTGAGCTGCTTGAAATGCGCCAGATCCTGCGGCAGATGCCAGGGCAGGCGGTTGTCCTTGCCGATGACGCCGTTCGCGGCGCGGGCGTAGATGAGGTGCAGCGGGGGCATGGGTCCTTGTGTTCAGACGGCCACGGGCGCCTTGATCACCGGGTGGCACTGGTAGTCCAGCACCTGAAAGTCTTCGTACCGGTAGTCGAAGATGCTTTCCGGCCGGCGCGCGATTTGCAGCACCGGGTAAGGGTAGGGGATGCGCGCCAGCTGCGTGCGCACCTGCTCGTGGTGGTTGCTGTATATATGGCAGTCGCCGCCCGTCCAGATGAACTCGCCCGGGTCCAGGTCGCACTGCTGGGCGACCATATGCGTCAGCAGCGCGTAGCTGGCGATGTTGAAGGGCAGACCCAGAAAGATGTCCGCGCTGCGCTGGTAGAGCTGGCAGCTCAACGCGCCGCGCCCGCCCGGCGCCTGCGCCGGGGCCACGTAGAACTGGAACAGGGCGTGGCAGGGCATGAGCGCCATCTTGCCGAGCTCGGCCACGTTCCAGGCGCTGACGATGATGCGGCGCGAATCGGGGTTGCTCCTGAGCGTCTCGATGACTTGGCTGATCTGGTCCACGTGCCCGCCATCCGGCGTCGGCCAGCTGCGCCATTGCACGCCGTACACCGGACCCAGTTCGCCGTCCGCGCGCGCCCATTCGTCCCAGATGCTGACGCCGCGCTCCTTGAGCCAGCGGTTGTTGCTCGAACCCGTGAGGAACCACAGCAGTTCCTGAATGATCGACGGCAGGTGCAGCTTCTTGGTGGTGACCAGCGGAAAGCCATCGCGCAGGTCAAAGCGCATCTGGTGGCCGAATACGCTTTTCGTTCCGGTGCCGGTGCGGTCCGGCTTGTCCACGCCGTGCGTGAACACATGGCGCATGAAGTCCTCGTACTGGGAGCGCACGGGGCGGGCTGTGGCAAGGGCAGGGGGCTGGTTCATGGAGCAAGAGGGGCCACCGCGGATGGTATTCGAGCGTGGCGTCGCCGCGGGATTCTATGCGGCCCGGTGGGGGTGACGGGCGGCGCTTTGTCGACGCGGGTTTCGCCATGCGTGGCCCCGAGCGGCCGTGCCCCATGCCATGGCCGATCGGCGGCAGGGCCCTGTGCTTTCCTGTTTGCCTGTGTGGACGAGTGATACCGATTTGGAATGGGTACCGCCAATGTCTTGATTGGAATCGTCGAGGGATCGCCTCTACAGTGCTCCGACCGATCAGCACAAGCACCATCGACGCCGCCGCAGGCGTCGCAGAACCGGAGACAAGACATGGCCCATACCCGGCGTCCCTTGCTGGAGCCGACACTCGAGTCCGTGACGGCCAAGGCGGTCGCGCGTCTGCTGCCCTTCCTGCTGCTGATGTACGTGCTGGCCTTTCTGGACCGCGCCAACATCGGCTTTGCAAAGAAAGCCTTCCAGCTCGATACCGGCCTGTCGGATGCGATGTTCGCGTTTGGCGCAGGCCTGTTCTTCATTGGCTACGCGCTGTTCGAGGTGCCGAGCAACCTCGTCATGCACCGCGTCGGCGCGCGCGCCTGGATGTGCCGCATCATGGTCACCTGGGGGCTGATCTCGGCGGCGCTGATGTTTGCGCGCAGCGAGACATCGTTCTATCTGCTGCGCTTTCTGCTCGGGGTCGCCGAGGCCGGGTTCTTCCCCGGCGTGATCTACTACCTGACGCAGTGGTTCCCTGCCGGCGCGTGCACCCGTGTGATCGGGCTGTTCTACTTCGGCGCGCCGCTGGCCTTCATTTTCGGCAGCCCGCTGTCGGGTCTGCTGCTGGACATGCATGGCCTGCTGGGCCTCAAGGGCTGGGAGTGGCTGTTCCTGGTCGAAGGACTGATGGCCTCGGCCGTCGGCGTCTGGGCTTGGTGGTACCTGGACAATGCGCCGCGCGATGCCCTCTGGCTGACGCCGCGAGAGCGCACGATGCTGAGCGCTGCAATCGCCAGCGAACAGCGCCTCAAGGAGGCTAGTGGGCCAGCCACCGTGCGCGACGCGCTGTTCGACGGCCACGTGCTGTTCATGGCGCTGATCTACTTCCTGATCCAGCTCAGCGTCTATGGCCTGGTTTTCTACCTGCCGACGCAGGTCGCCGCGTTGCTGGGCAAGAAGGTCGGTCTGGAAGTCGGCCTGGTGACTGCCATTCCATGGATCTGCGCGTTGGTCGCGGCCTACGGGGTGCCGCGCATGGCCGAACGCAGCGGCCGCCACGCCACGCTGGCCCTGGTGACGATGCTGGTTTGCGCGCTGGGCATCGCGGTGTCGGTGAACGCCGGGTCGCCGCGGGTCGCCCTGGTCGCACTGTGCTTTGCTGCGGCGGGCTTCATTGCCGTGCAGCCGCTGTTCTGGACCTTCCCGACCCGCTACCTCGGCGGTGCGGCCGCCGCCGGCGGCATTGCGCTGATCAACTCGATGGGCGCGCTCGGCGGCTTTGTCGCGCCCAACCTCAGGACCTGGGCCGAGCAGGCTTTCGCCTCGTCGGGCGCCGGCCTGAACCTGCTCGCCGGCACCACCGTTGTCTGCGCGCTGCTGTTCATCGGCCTGCACAGTGGGCGCGGCACCGGGGCCAAGGCCCGCGCTTCCCGGTTGTGAAAAGCCCATCCCCATCGAGGGCGCGCGTGCGGGCAACGCGGTCACGCTGGAGATCCGGCTGGCTGTAGAGGTCGGGCGGAACCGGCACGCAGATAGTCCAGCACCGCCCGAGCATCCCCTTCGAACGCGATGCGCCCGGACCGGCTTTGGCGCTGGAAGGTGTACATCGGGTCGTAGTAGTCGCGCATCAGCGCCGCGATCCAGCTGCGGTGCAGCGCGACGCCGCCGCAGGCCTGCTGCTGCGCCAGCGCCGCCTGCATGGTTTTGCGCAGTTGCTGGTACCGCTCGCCGCCGAGCCGTTTGGCCAGCCTGTCCAGGCCTTGCTGCAAGCGGGTGGCGAACGTCTCAAAGCCCGGGGCCGGGCCATGGGCTGCGATATGGTCGGCGCAGGGCCCGAGCACGTAGTCGCGCACGATGCGCTCGACCCGCGCGTCAAAACCGTCCTCCAGACACACGATGCGCGCGTGCTCCAGGCGCTGGCGCAGCGCCAGCGGCACCGCGCATCGGCCCACGTGCCGGCCCTCGTCTTCGAGCACGAACAGCGGTCGTCCCTGCTGCGCCCGCTTTTTCAGGATGTCGATGGCCAGCCGGTGCTCGAAGTCGATCTGGCCGGGCTGGCCACTGAGGCGCTGGCCGAAGCTGGAGCCGCGGTGGTTGGCGTGCCCTTCGAGGTCAATGCCATGGGTCAGCTGCGCGATCAGCTCGGTCTTGCCGACTCCCGTCAGGCCGCTGAGCAAAACAAAATCGCATTCCTGCGACGCGGCCTGCAGGGTCTCGGTCAGGAACAGGCGCAGCGCCTTGTAGCCCCCGGGAACGCGGGGGTAGGCGATGCCGGCCTCGCTGGCCAGCCACTGCTGGGCGATCTGCGAGCGCAGCCCGCCCCGAAAGCAATACAGCAGGCCCGCCGGATGGGCTTGGGCAAACGCCGCCCAGGCTGCGATGCGCGCATGCTTCATGGGGCCGGACACCAGGTGCTGCCCCAGCGCAATCGCTGCCGACTGGCCCTGTTGCCGGTAGCAGATGCCCACCTGGTGCCGCTCGGCGTCGTTCATCAGAGGGTGATTCTGTGCGCCGGGGAAGGCGCCCTGCGCAAACTCGACCGGCGCGCGCACGTCCATCAGCGGCACATCGTGCAGGAAGATATGCCGGTAGTCGCAGTGGTCTTCGTGCATCAGAGCAGCACCACGGCAAGGGCCTGCCGCACCGTCAGGTGGCCGATGGGCGCCAGCGCCAACCCCAGTTCCAGCGCCAACGCCAGAAACTCCTGCTCGCCCTCCGGGGCCACGGCGACCAACAGGCCACCGCTGGTCTGGGGGTCGCACAGCAGCTGCTTTTGCGCCTCGGTCAAAGGGGCCACCTTGGCGCCATAGCTGTCGAAGTTGCGCTGCGTGCCGCCGGGAACGCAGCCCTGGGCCAGGTAGTCATCGACCCCCGGCAACCGGGGCACGGCGGCGGCGTCGAGCACGGCGCTCAGGCCGCTGCCTTCGGCCATCTCGAGCAGATGCCCGAGCAGACCGAAGCCCGTGACGTCGGTCATCGCGCGCACGCCGGCGAGCCGGCCAAAGCGGCTGCCGGGCTGGTTCAGCGTGCACATCAGGTCGCGTGCCACCCCCCGGTCTTGCGCACGCAGCCGGGACTGCTTTTCGGCCGTGGTCAGGATGCCGATTCCCAGCGGCTTGGTCAGGTACAGCCGGCAGCCGGCCGTGGCGGTGTCGTTGCGCTTGAGGTGGCGCTTGTCGACGAGGCCCGTCACGGCCAGGCCAAAAATCGGTTCCGGCGTATCGATGGAATGCCCGCCCGCGAGCGCAATCCCGGCCGCAGCGCAGGCCGCACGGCCACCGCGCAGCACCTCGCGCGCGACTTCGGGCGGCAGGACGTTCACGGGCCAGCCCAGGATGGCGATCGCGAGCAAGGGGTCGGCGCCCATCGCATAGATGTCGCTGATGGCGTTGGTGGCGGCGATGCGCCCGAAGTCGTAGGGGTCGTCGACGATGGGCATGAAGAAGTCGGTCGTCGACACCACCGCGCGCGCGGCATCGAGCGCATACACGGCGGCATCATCGCGCGAGGCATTGCCCACCCACAGCCGGGGGTCGGGATGTTGCGCTCCGCTGTCGGCCAGAATCACCTCCAGCACCTGGGGGCTGATCTTGCAGCCACAGCCGGCGCCATGGCTGTAGCGGGTCAGGCGGATGGGGTCGGGCAAGGGGGTTTTCGGGGACATGCCGGCGAGTTTCGCACGGCGCGCTGCCTGCGGCTACGGGCGACCGCACCCCGGGCCTGACCGGGTCCCCAAGGCAGCGCCCGGGAACGGGGTCCGGGCTGGCTCGTTGCGGCTTGGGCGCCTACAGCAGAACGATGTCGTACTGCTCCTGCCCCAGCGCACTTCCGGCCTGCAACGAAATGGGTTTGCCGATGAAGTCGCTAAGCCCGGCCAGATGCTGGCTTTCCTCGTCCAGAAAAAGCTCCACCACCTGCGCCGAGGCCAGCACCCGGAACTCGCGCGGGTTGAACTGGCGGGCCTCGCGCAGGATCTCGCGCAGGATGTCGTAGCACAGGCTGCGCGCGGTCTTCACGCTGCCCTTTCCCTGGCAGGCGGGGCAGGGCTCGCACAGCATGTGCGCGAGCGATTCGCGGGTGCGCTTGCGCGTCATCTCCACCAGGCCCAGTTGCGAGAAGCCGCCCGCCATGGTCTTCACGCGGTCGCGCACGAGCTGTCTGCGGAACTCGGCGAGCACTGCCTCCTGGTGGGCGCTTTGCGCCATGTCGATGAAGTCCACGATGATGACCCCGCCCAGGTTGCGCAGACGCAGCTGGCGCGCTATGGCGCCTGCGGCTTCCAGGTTGGTCTTGAAGACGGTGTCGTCGAAGTTGCGCACGCCCACGAAGCCGCCCGTGTTCACGTCGATCGTGGTCAGGGCCTCGGTCTGGTCCACGATGAGGTAGCCGCCGGACTTCAGATCCACCCGCCGGCCCAGCGCCTTGGCGATCTCCTCGTCGATGGAATACAGGTCGAAGATCGGCCGCTCGCCCTTGTAGTGCTGCAACTTGCCCGCGGCTGCGGGCATGAATTCCTGCCCGAACATGCGCAGGCGCTGGAATTGCTCCAGGGAGTCGATCCGGATGCCCTGCGTGTGCTCGCCCACCAGATCGCGCAGCACGCGCTGCAGCAGGTCCAGGTCCTGGTGCAGCAGCGACATGGCCGGCAGCCTGAGCGCTGCCTGCCTGATGCGCGCCCAGGTCTTGCGCAGGTAGGCGATGTCCTCGGCCAGTTCGGCGTCGCTCGAGTCCTCGCCATTGGTGCGCAGGATGAAGCCGCCGCCACCGCCCGTGGACCTGTCGCCCACCAGCGCCTGCAGCCGCGCACGCAGTGCGTCGCGCTCGGCGCCGGGGATTTTCTGCGACACGCCCACATGCTCGTCCTGCGGCAGAAACACCAGCAGGCGGCCGGCGATGCTGATCTGCGTGGACAGGCGTGCACCCTTGTTGCCGATGGGGTCCTTGATGACTTGCACCATCAGCGCCTGGCCTTCGAACACCTGTTTTTCGATCGGCCGCTGCGGCTCGCCCTTGCGTGCCAATGCGGGCGCTTCGCCGTCGGGCTGGCGCTGCCACACGTCAGCCACGTGCAAGAAGGCCGCGCGCTCGAGCCCGATGTCGATAAACGCCGACTGCATTCCCGGCAGCACACGCGAAATCCGACCCAGGTACACATTGCCCACCAGCCCCCGCTCGAGCGGGCGTTCGATGTGCAGTTCCTGCACCGCGCCGTGCTCGATCACGGCCACACGGGTTTCCTGCGGCGACCAGTTGATCAGAATGTCTTGTTGCATGGCGTACGGCATGGGTTCTTGGAGTCAGGGCAGCAGGCCCGCCGCGCGCAGCAGCTGCGCGGTCTCGTACATGGGCAGGCCCATGATGCCCGAATAACTCCCCGTGAGGGACTGAACGTACGCCGCCATCCGCCCCTGTATGCCATAGGCTCCGGCCTTGCCCAGCGGCTCGCCGGTGGCCACGTAGGCGGCGATCTGGGCGGGCGTCATGTCGGCAAAACGCACATGCGACACCGACAGGGCCGCAAGGCGCCGGGGCCCCCGCTGCAATGCCACGGCGCTGAGCACCCGGTGCCTGCGCCCCGCCAGTTCGCCCAGCATGCGGGCTGCGTGCGCCGCATCGTCCGGCTTGCCATAGATGGTGCGGCCCAGGGCCACCGTCGTATCCGCGCAGAGGATGGGCGCGTCGGGCAGCCCCCTGCGTGCGCGGCGGACGATTGCCGCATCGAGTTTGCGACCCGTGACGCGCTCCACGTAGCGGGCGGGCGCTTCGCCAGGCAGCAGCGCTTCGAGGGCCTCGGCGTCCTCCGCCTCGTCCCCCGCGGCATTCGGCAGCAGCAGTTCGTATCGCACGCCCAGCTGATCGAGAAGCTGGCTCCGGCGCGGGCTCTGGGAAGCAAGATAGATGAAGTCGGGCATGGACGGATTTTGCCGGCTCTGCCCACGGCAGCGGGCCGCTGCGGGTCAGCCGCCCAGCCCCTGGACCGCCATGTACTGCGCGCGCCAGGCCTCGAACGGCAGCGTGTCGGCGGCTTCGATGGCCTTTTGCTCGGCCATCGATGCGTCCGCCAACGCCAGGTAACGGGCCTGCTGCCGGGCCGTCCACGGGAGCGCGAGCAGCGCGTCGCGCGCCCGGATGGACTGCTGGCGGGCGAAGGCGTCAAAGCTGTTGCCATGCCCCTGCACGATGCACTCGAGCACGCGGGCCGACGGCGTGCTGTCGGGCGCGGCCATGAGCGCGCGCGCAGCGCGCAGCGCAGCGCCGTGCTCGCCGCTGCCGTGGGCAGCGTCCAGCGCTGTGGCCAGGGGCTCACAGGCCGCCAGCACCTCGGCGCCCCAGTCGGTCAGCAGCACGTCCTGGCCATTGCGCTGCAGGCGCAGGCCGATCTCGCGCCCGCGCTCGGCCACAAGCTGTTGGTTGTGCTGGAGCTCGGCAATCTCGGTGGGCGTGTCGGGCGGGCTGTCGGACAGCAGGCAATGCAGCAGGAACACGTCCAGCAGGCGCATGGTGGACGCCGTGATTCCCACGGGAACGAATGGGTCCAGGTCCATCAGGCGCACCTCGACATATTCCACTCCGCGCTCGCGCAGCGCGTGCAAAGGGCGTTCGCCCGTGCGCACGGTGCGCTTGGGGCGGATGGTGCCGTAGAACTCGTTTTCTATCTGCAGCAGGCTGGTGCCCAGCTGGTTGTAATCGCCGCCGGGGTTGCGCACGCCCACGGCCTCGTAGGCCGGATACGGCCGGGTGAGCGCCTCGTGCAGCGAATCGGCGTAGCCCCGCAGGCCGTTGTAGCTCACGGCCAGCGTGGCCTGGGCAGCGCTCTGGTAGCCCAAGCGCCCCATGCGCAGCGAGGTGGCATGCGGCAGGTAGAGCGCGCCGCCGCCATCGAGCCGCTCGAGGCCATGCTCGCGGCCATTGACAAAGCACGGACACAGCGCGGGCGACGCGCCAAACAGGTATAGCAGCAGGAACGCGTGGCGGCGGAAATTGCGGATGAGCGCGAAATACTGCTCGCTGTCCACCCCCGGTAACGACCAGTTGTAATGGATCCCCGAGATGGTCTGCATGCGCCGGCCGTAGCGCAGGCCCAGGCCCATGCGGTACACGCTCTTGGCGCGACCGATGTGCGAGCTACCGTAGCGGGCCAGCGGAATGGTTTCGTCGGTGGGCAGCTTGCAGGGCATGCTCGAAGCCCATAGCAGTTCGCCACCGCTGCCATCCAGGGTGCGGTGTACGAACTGGTGCACCTCGGTCAGTTCGTCCAGGCATTGCTGCACGCCTTCGTGGGCGCCGGTGATCAATTCGAGCTGCGACTCGCTGTAGTCGGTAGTAATCAGCGGGTGCGTGAGCGCCGCCCCCAGGGCCAGCGGGTGCGGTGTGAGGGCCAGTCCCCCGGCGGGCAGCACACGCAGGCCCTCTTTTTCGATGCCACGGCGCATCCCCTTGAGGGTATCTGCCGGGTAGGCCGCGAGTCTGTCGTGCAAATTACGCATGTTGGCAATCCATCTCTTGTTGTTCTCCCGGAACTTAGCACGGAGCCGGCTGACGCGCCCGGACACAGGCCAAGTTCCTGAGTAGCCACCTGCCTGCTTTCATCATGGATTGTCCCTGTCAGCACTGGACAAGCATGTGAACAAGTTTCGACAAATCCTGTATGGCGGTTCCAAGTGCTTGATTCATAAAGGAAATCACGAGCAGCACATTTTTTGAGCACAGACGGCGTGGTGATGCCGAAACAGCTGCACAAAGACAAACCCCCCAGCCTTGTGGGCTGGGGGGTTTGAGGGCTGTAATAGCCTGACGATGACCTACTTTCACACGGGAACCCGCACTATCATCGGCGCAAGGTCGTTTCACTGTCCTGTTCGGGATGGGAAGGAGTGGGACCAACCTGCTATGGTCATCAGGCATAACCGGGTGTCACCCTGGCTTCGCGTCAGGGCGACGCATTCATAGAGTCTGGAATCAGATTTTGTATTTTGACTGCGTCCACATGGCACGGGCATAACTGTCCTGTCCTTGACGGCTCCGAGTCCATCAAAGTTATAGGGTCAAGCCGCACGAGCAATTAGTACAGGTTAGCTCAACGCATTGCTGCGCTTGCACACCCTGCCTATCAACGTCCTGGTCTTGAACGACTCTTCAGGGGGCTCAAGGCCCCGGCAGATCTCATCTTGAAACGAGTTTCCCGCTTAGATGCTTTCAGCGGTTATCTCTTCCACACTTGGCTACTCGGCCATGCCACTGGCGTGACAACCGATACACCAGAGGTGTGTCCACTCCGGTCCTCTCGTACTAGGAGCAGCATTCCTCAAATCTGCAACGCCCACGGAAGATAGGGACCAAACTGTCTCACGACGTTTTAAACCCAGCTCACGTACCTCTTTAAATGGCGAACAGCCATACCCTTGGGACCGGCTACAGCCCCAGGATGAGATGAGCCGACATCGAGGTGCCAAACACCGCCGTCGATATGAACTCTTGGGCGGTATCAGCCTGTTATCCCCAGAGTACCTTTTATCCGTTGAGCGATGGCCCTTCCATTCAGAACCACCGGATCACTATGTCCTGCTTTCGCACCTGCTCGACTTGTCAGTCTCGCAGTCAAGCACGCTTTTGCCATTGCACTATCGTCACGATTTCCGTCCGTAACTAGCGTACCTTCGAACTCCTCCGTTACGCTTTGGGAGGAGACCGCCCCAGTCAAACTGCCTACCATGCACTGTCCCCGATCCAGTTTCATGGACCAAGGTTAGAACCTCAAACACACCAGGGTGGTATTTCAACGTCGGCTCCATACAATCTGACGACTGCACTTCTTCGCCTCCCACCTATCCTACACAGATCTGTTCAAAGTCCAATACAAAGCTACAGTAAAGGTTCATGGGGTCTTTCCGTCTTTCCGCGGGGAGATTGCATCATCACAAACATTTCAACTTCGCTGAGTCTCAGGAGGAGACAGTGTGGCCATCGTTACGCCATTCGTGCAGGTCGGAACTTACCCGACAAGGAATTTCGCTACCTTAGGACCGTTATAGTTACGGCCGCCGTTTACTGGGACTTCAATCAAGAGCTTGCACCCCATCATTTAATCTTCCAGCACCGGGCAGGCGTCACACCCTATACTTCCACTTTCGTGTTTGCAGAGTGCTGTGTTTTTATTAAACAGTCGCAGCCACCGATTTTTTGCAACCCCTTCCGGCTCCCTCTGTTCGAGTTCACCTACTCAGGGCATACCTTCTCCCGAAGTTACGGTATCAATTTGCCGAGTTCCTTCTCCTGAGTTCTCTCAAGCGCCTTAGAATACTCATCTCGCGCACCTGTGTCGGTTTGCGGTACGGTCGCGTGTAGCTGGAGCTTAGTGGCTTTTCCTGGAAGCAGGGTATTACTCGCTTCGTCTGCTTGCAGACTCGTTATCACCCCTCATCTCAGCCCGGCGGATTTGCCTTCCGGGCACGACTACCGGCTTGAACCAACTCTTCCATCCGTTGGCCGAGCTAACCTTCTCCGTCCCCACATCGCACTACACTTCGGTACAGGAATGTTCACCTGTTTCCCATCAGCTACGCATCTCTGCCTCGCCTTAGGGGCCGACTCACTCTACGCCGATGAACGTTGCGTAGAAAACCTTGCGCTTACGGCGAGGGGGCTTTTCACCCCCTTTCACGCTACTCATGTCAGCATTCGCACTTCTGATACCTCCAGCATCCGTCTCCAGACACCTTCTCAGGCCTACAGAACGCTCTCCTACCACTTGCGATTCCTCGCAAATCCGCAGCTTCGGTAACTGGCTTGAGCCCCGTTACATCTTCCGCGCAGGACGACTCGATCAGTGAGCTGTTACGCTTTCTTTAAATGATGGCTGCTTCTAAGCCAACATCCTGACTGTCTTTGCCTTCCCACTTCGTTTCCCACTTAGCCAATTTTAGGGACCTTAGCTGGCGGTCTGGGTTGTTTCCCTCTTGAGTCCGGACGTTAGCACCCGGTGCTCTGTCTCCCAAGCTCTGCTCTGCGGTATTCGGAGTTTGCATAGGTTTGGTAAGTCGCCATGACCCCCTAGCCTAAACAGTGCTCTACCCCCGCAGCCAATACTTGAGGCACTACCTAAATAGTTTTCGGAGAGAACCAGCTATTTCCAAGTTTGATTAGCCTTTCACCCCTATCCACAGCTCATCCCCTAGTTTTGCAACACTAGTGGGTTCGGACCTCCAGTACCTGTTACGGCACCTTCATCCTGGCCATGGATAGATCACTTGGTTTCGGGTCTACACCCAGCGACTTCTTCGCCCTCTTCGGACTCGATTTCTCTTCGGCTTCCCTATTCGGTTAACCTTGCCACTGAATGTAAGTCGCTGACCCATTATACAAAAGGTACGCAGTCACCCCTCTCAGGGCTCCTACTTTTTGTAAGCATGCGGTTTCAGGATCTATTTCACTCCCCTCCCGGGGTTCTTTTCGCCTTTCCCTCACGGTACTTGTTCACTATCGGTCGATTACGAGTATTTAGCCTTGGAGGATGGTCCCCCCATCTTCAGACAGGATTTCTCGTGTCCCGCCCTACTTTTCTCCAGCTCAGTACCACACTCCAGTTTTCGTCTACAGGGCTATCACCTTCTATGGCCGGGCTTTCCATCCCGTTCTTCTAACTGTCTTGCTATCTCTGGAAGGCTCTTCCAATTTCGCTCGCCACTACTCTCGGAATCTCGGTTGATTTCTTTTCCTCGGGCTACTTAGATGTTTCAGTTCGCCCGGTTCGCCTCGCATGCCTATTTATTCAGCATGCGATACCTCTTTCAAGGTGGGTTTCCCCATTCAGATATCTCCGGATCTCAGCTCTTTTGCCAGCTCCCCGAAGCTTTTCGCAGGCTATCACGTCTTTCTTCGCCTGTAATCGCCAAGGCATCCACCACATGCTCTTAGTCACTTGACCCTATAACTTTGACGTCTCTTTCGAGCCGCCTCCGTCTTCTTCAAGGACCTGCCAGGTCTTTCACCTGGCGCGTTATGCCGTAATGCGACTCCGGATCTTTCGATCCTTCATCGTTTACTTGAATTTCAAACCAAGTTTGAATATTCGTTTTGACGCAATCAAAATTTCTCGTCGCCAGCCATCCCGCTTCCACCTCTTACGGCTTCGCGGTCCTCGCCGGCGACTCTGATTTCGACTCTATGAATTTTTAAGGAACAGCCGATTGATCGCTTGATGTCGATCAACAACGAAGCAGCCTCTCTCGAAGCCGCTTCGGTGTTGAATGCCTTTCCCACTGCACTTGGTGGAGGATGACGGGATCGAACCGACGACCCCCTGCTTGCAAAGCAGGTGCTCTCCCAGCTGAGCTAATCCCCCTTCTTTCCGTGCCTGCCTCGGTTGCCCGCTCCGCCTCTTGGTGGGTCTAGTTGGGCTCGAACCAACGACCCCCGCCTTATCAAGACGGTGCTCTGACCAGCTGAGCTACAGACCCCCGTCGGCTCGCGCCAACCTTCCCTCCTACAACCGATGAGTGTGGACGTTCAATCTTGAATGCTTTCTTCCCAGAAAGGAGGTGATCCAGCCGCACCTTCCGATACGGCTACCTTGTTACGACTTCACCCCAGTCACGAACCCTGCCGTGGTAATCGCCCTCCTTGCGGTTAGGCTAACTACTTCTGGCAGAACCCGCTCCCATGGTGTGACGGGCGGTGTGTACAAGACCCGGGAACGTATTCACCGCGACGTTCTGATCCGCGATTACTAGCGATTCCGACTTCACGCAGTCGAGTTGCAGACTGCGATCCGGACTACGACTGGCTTTTTGGGATTGGCTCCCCCTCGCGGGTTGGCTTCCCTCTGTACCAGCCATTGTATGACGTGTGTAGCCCCACCTATAAGGGCCATGAGGACTTGACGTCATCCCCACCTTCCTCCGGCTTGTCACCGGCAGTCTCATTAGAGTGCCCATCTTAATGTAGCAACTAATGACAAGGGTTGCGCTCGTTGCGGGACTTAACCCAACATCTCACGACACGAGCTGACGACAGCCATGCAGCACCTGTGTTACGGCTCTCTTTCGAGCACCTCTCCATCTCTGGAGTCTTCCGTACATGTCAAAGGTGGGTAAGGTTCTTCGCGTTGCATCGAATTAAACCACATCATCCACCGCTTGTGCGGGTCCCCGTCAATTCCTTTGAGTTTCAACCTTGCGGCCGTACTCCCCAGGCGGTCAACTTCACGCGTTAGCTTCGTTACTGAGTCAGTCAAGACCCAACAACCAGTTGACATCGTTTAGGGCGTGGACTACCAGGGTATCTAATCCTGTTTGCTCCCCACGCTTTCGTGCTTGAGCGTCAGTACAGGCCCAGGGGATTGCCTTCGCCATCGGTGTTCCTCCGCATATCTACGCATTTCACTGCTACACGCGGAATTCCATCCCCCTCTGCCGTACTCCAGCCATACAGTCACATATGCAGTTCCCAGGTTGAGCCCAGGGATTTCACATCTGTCTTGCATGACCGCCTGCGCACGCTTTACGCCCAGTAATTCCGATTAACGCTCGCACCCTACGTATTACCGCGGCTGCTGGCACGTAGTTAGCCGGTGCTTATTCTTACGGTACCGTCATCTGCCCCAATTATTCATCAGGACCCTTTCGTTCCGTACAAAAGCAGTTTACAACCCGAAGGCCTTCATCCTGCACGCGGCATGGCTGGATCAGGCTTGCGCCCATTGTCCAAAATTCCCCACTGCTGCCTCCCGTAGGAGTCTGGGCCGTGTCTCAGTCCCAGTGTGGCTGGTCGTCCTCTCAGACCAGCTACAGATCGTCGGCTTGGTAGGCCTTTACCCCACCAACTACCTAATCTGCCATCGGCCGCTCCGTCCGCGCAAGGCCTTGCGGTCCCCTGCTTTCATCCTCAGATCTTATGCGGTATTAGCAAAGCTTTCGCTCCGTTATCCCCCTCGATCGGGCACGTTCCGATGTCTTACTCACCCGTTCGCCACTCGTCAGCGTCCGAAGACCTGTTACCGTTCGACTTGCATGTGTAAGGCATGCCGCCAGCGTTCAATCTGAGCCAGGATCAAACTCTTCAGTTCAATCTCGTCTTCTCTTGCCCTTGCGGGCTACTCAAAAGAATCAAAGTGAATCTTCACTTCTGTCTCATGAGCATTTGCGGCCCCCAGGCTCTCACCCGGGCGCCAGTTCCTTGGAACTTGGCATTCGCCATCAAACGCCCACGCTTATCGGCTGTTTGTTTTTAATGATCCTGCTCGCCAAGGCTGCCCGTGGCCCCCTTCGCTTCCCAACCCGGCCTCGATCAGCCAAGCCGCGCACTATAGCACGGCTTTTTGTGCTCCGTCAAACTTTTCGCCAAAATTCCTGCTCGCCCGCCCGCTCACACCCGCCACTTTTCCAACAGCTTGTCGGGACTGAGGCTGTCGTAGCCTTCGAAGGGCTGATGGATCCAGGGATTGGTCGGAAGAAATTCCACCGCGTAGTCCGGTGAGAACGTGGACATGCCCTTGGTCCAGATGACGGCACTGCGCAATTGCGTGATGGATGCGTAGTTGGTCTTGAGCATGTCGATGACCATGCGCAGGGTGTTCCCGGAATCTGCGAGGTCGTCAACCAGCAGCACCCTGCCTGCGAGCTCGCCCTTCGGTGTCGTGATGAAGCGGGCGATATCGAGATGCCCCTGCACCGTGCCCGCCTCCGCCCGGTAGGAACTGGTCGACATGATGGCCAGCGGCTTGCCAAAGACACGGCTCAGGATGTCACCCGGTCGCAGGCCTCCCCGCGCAAGACAGAGGATCGTGTCGAACTCCCACTCCGACTGGTGCACCTTGAGTGCCAGCTTCTCTATGAGGCTGTGGTATTCGTCATAGCTGACGTAGAGGTGCTTCCCATCTTCGGTCAGCATGGAGTGGCTCCTGCGCGGACAGGCTGGTCGGCGCGGCGGTTGTGGGCGTCAATCCACGGCATAGGGGTGCCGCAGCGTGATGGTGTGATTCCGATCCGGGCTGGTGGAGATCATGTCGACAGGAACCCCGGCGACCTGCTCGATGCGCTCCAGGTAGCGGCGCGCGCGTTCGGGCAGTTGCGCATAGTCCGTCATCCCTGCGGTGGATTCGCTCCAGCCAGGCAGGGTCTCGTAGATCGGAATGCAGCGCGCGATGTCTTCCGCCCCCATCGGCAGCAAGTCGATGCGTTCACCGTCGAGTTCATAGCCGATGCAAAGCGATAGTTCGCTCAAGCCATCGAGCACGTCCAGCTTGGTGATGCACAGGCCGGAGAGGCCGTTGACCTGCGCGCTGCGCTTGAGCAAGGCGGCGTCAAACCAGCCGCAGCGGCGGCTGCGCCCCGTCGTCACGCCCTTTTCAGCGCCGATGGTGCTCAGGTGGTGCCCGGGTGTGCCTGGCGTTTCCCAATCCAGTTCCGTGGGAAAGGGCCCACCTCCCACGCGGGTGCAATAGGCCTTGGTGATTCCCAGGATGTAGTGCAGCATGCCCGGGCCAACGCCCGAACCAGCGGCCGCGTTGCCCGCGACGCAGTTGCTCGAGGTCACGTAAGGATAGGTGCCGTGATCGACGTCCAGCAAAGTGCCCTGCGCGCCCTCGAAGAGAAGGTTGGCTCCGCCGCGGTGGGCCTCGTTCAACTCGCGCGAAACGTCCGCCATCATGGGCTGGAGCCGTTCGGCCTGGTGCATGGCCTCGGCGTAGACCGTGCTGAACTGCACCTTGCCGTCCTGGATGTACGGTTTCAGCGCGGCACCAAAGACCGATGCGTCAACGCGCAGGTGGGTCGTCAACAGGTGGTTGTAGAGGTCGAGCAGTTCGCGCAGCTTGGCAGCAAAGCGCTCCGGGTACTTCAGGTCCTGTACGCGCAGGGCGCGTCGCGCGATCTTGTCCTCGTACGCCGGGCCGATGCCCCGTCCGGTGGTGCCGATTCTCTCGCTGCCGCCCTGTTCGCGCGCGGCTTCCCTGGCCACGTCGAGCGCCGCATGAAAGGGCAAAATCAACGGGCAGGCCTCGCTGATGCGCAGGCGCGAGCGCACTTCGACGCCCGCTTTCTCGAGCCCCTCGATTTCCTCGAATAACTTGGTAGCCGAAAGGACCACGCCGTTGCCGATGTAGCACTTGACCCCGGCGCGCATGATGCCGCTGGGAATCAGGTGCAGCGCTGTCTTCACCCCGTTGATCACGAGCGTGTGGCCCGCGTTGTGCCCGCCATGGAAGCGGACGACTCCCTGTGCACTCTGCGTCAGCCAATCGACCAGCTTGCCCTTGCCTTCGTCACCCCACTGGGTACCGACCACCACGACGTTGCGCCCCTTGCTTGTTTGCATCTCGAATCCAGTTCAAATGCCCATGGCTCAAACGGTCTGCACGACCCATTGGCCCGCGATCCGACGCAGTTCACGGTCGCAGTGAAATTCATCCACTTCGCTCTCATGCCCTGGCAACACGCAGACCACCGTCTCTCCGGCACAGCGCAACTCGGAGATCGCCGCATGCACGTCGGCCGCCTCCCCCCAGGGAGCACGAATCGCCGCTTTCAGGGCGCGCGGCGGCACCAGCGCCACCAGCTGCTTGATGTCCAGGCTGAAACCCGCAGCGGGCCGGTTGCGACCGAAAACCGCGCCCACCTCGTCATAGCGGCCACCGCGCACCAGGGCATCACTCGCCCCCTGGGCGTAGATCGCAAAGCGCGCACCGCTGTAGTACGCGTAGCCGCGCAGGTCCGCAAGATCGAATGTGATGGCAGCACCATCGCCGTCGAGCCGGGACGCGAGCCATTGCAAATTCGCCAGCACCTCGGGCACACCCGGTATGCGCTCGAGGACCTTCTGCGCCTCGATCAGAACGGATTCATCGCCGTATAGCTGCGGCAGGGCGAGCAAGCCCTGTCTGGAGTCTGCGGGGAAGTCGCGGGTGAGCCTGGCCAGTTCCCCGGAGTCCTTCGCGGCCAAGGCCGCATGGAGGCCGCTCAGGAGCGAAGGACCCAGATCCATGCCGGACAAGAGCCTGCGGACGATGCGCACGTCCGCCAGATCGATCGTGGTGTCGCGCACACCGGCAACGCGCAGGCATTCCCTGGCCAGTTGCAAGGCTTCCAGATCGGCCTCGAGCCCGGCGTGTCCATAAATCTCCGCGCCAAATTGGAGCGGTTCGCGGGTGGCGTGCGGCCGATCGGGACGGGTGTGCAAAACGGGCCCGCAGTAACACAGGCGCGTGACTCCTTGCCGATTGAGCAGATGTGCATCGATGCGCGCGACCTGGGGCGTGGTGTCCGCCCGCAGGCCCATCGAACGCCCGGAGAGTTGATCCACCAGTTTGAAAGTCTGGAGATCGAGGGTCTCACCGGTTCCTGTCAGCAGCGATTCGAGATGCTCCATCATGGGCGGCATGACCAGCTCGTAGCCGTAACACCGCGCGGCATCCAGCAGCCCACGACGCAATTCTTCGATGTGCCGCGCTTCGGATGGCAAGACATCGGCAATGTGATCCGGGAGGACCCAGGCGGACATGGAAAAGAGCGGGCTGTTAAAACTGCGATTCTAGTCCGAACTTTGGCCCTGATTCGGCCCAAACCCGGCATGCATGCTGGCAGAAACCCAACGGGCTTTCATGCTTGTTCAAAGCGCTTGCACCGCGTCTGCCCCGCCGAATCGCGGGGCTTGGGTTGGGGGGCCTGAGCGGGCATTTATTTCGGGTTAATCATGCTTGGGGTGTGCGCGTCCGTCGCTGCGGCCTGCCCGACCGCTTCCTCGGCCGCCTCTATCGCGTGCGCACGCCGGGTGATTTCGGCGCCAATCGGCGGTCCCTTGAAGCGGCGCCGTTCGACGCCAAACCACAGCAGGGTCAGAAACAGGACGATGCCGCAGATGTAGTCGATCAGGACGTCCGAAGGCGGCTGAATCCCCGCGTAGATCAGCACCCCGACGCCCATGCACGACAGGACCGCCAGGGGTTTGGACCAGATTCCCAAACGGAACGGGCCAAACTGCGTCCACCGCTTGCCCTCGGCAAAGAATCCGGCGGCAATCGGCATCGCGTAGGACACGTAGATGAAGAGCGCGCAGCCTGCGGCCAGCGCCGAAAAGGCCGGGGAGTAGAGGGTTGCCGCGACCGAGCAGCCCGCGCCGAGCCAAATGGCCGCCACCGGCGTGCGCCAGCGCGCGCTCACGCGGCGCCAGATGCGCGAGCCCGGCAAACCGCCGTCGCGCGCAAAGGCGAAGATCATGCGCGAGGTCGAGGTCAGACCCGCCAGGGCGCAGATGAAATTCGCCACGACGATGGCGATCGCCAGAACATTCTTCAGCCAGGTCGGCGCAGGCAGCGTGTTGAACAGATTGAACCAGGCGCTGCCGCCTTCCTTGGCCATGGCCGCCAAATCGGGACTCGCCAGCACAAAGGACGCTGCCATCACCAGACCGAACAGCACGGACCAGAAGACCGAATGCAAGATGCCGCGCGGCACGGCGACCCGGGCGTTATGCGTCTCTTCCGCGGTGTGCGCCGAGGCGTCGAAGCCCGTGATCGTGTAGAGCGGGTAGAGCAGGCCGATCAGGAACGCGACGAACGCGCTGCGCGGCTGCGCAATCAGCCCCCCGCCGGCCTCTCCGGTCATGTTGGCAAACGTCACCAGACGGGAGAAATCCCAGGTCGCTCCCCAGATGAGAAACGTTGCGGTGAGCACGATGGCGACGACGAAAATCAGGTAGCCCGAGAAGTTCGTCAGCATCGTCGTGAGCCGGATACCGAAATGATTCGTCAGCGCCTGCACCAGCGTAATCAGCGAGACGGCGGCGATCTGGACCCGGATCGCATGTGCGTTGCCGTCTTGGGCGGGATCGACGGTGAGGCTGCCCACATCGACGTGGAACACGCCCGCCAGGACCAGGTCACGAAAAAGGTACCAGACTCCCACGTTCACCGAGGCCACCACGAATAGCAGCCCGATCAGGTTGAACCACGCCGTGGCCCAGCCCCAGCCGCGTCCGCCAAAGATCGAGGACCAGTGATAAAGCCCCCCGGCCGTGGGATACGCAGAGCCTATCTGCCCCAGACAAAGGGCCACCACCAGCGCGAAGCAGCCGCCGACGATCCAGCCGACGAATACCTGGAACCCGAAACCGGTGCTCAGAGCCTGCGGGAACGAGGTAATGCCACCCGCGAGGATGCAGATGATGGAAAAGGAAATCGCAAAATTGGCAAACCCGCTCATGCGCCGCGCCAACTCCTGCGCGTAGCCCATGGAATGCAGGGTTTTGACATCTTCGTCTATCGGCTGGTTCATGCTGGCTCCCGAAGTGATGGGGTGGCGGACCCCGGATGATGGGGCGCACGCGAACGCGCCCCTGTCGCGGCTTTGACAGACGCCGAGGCGGCCTGCCGGCTTTCAACCGGGAAACGGGCGTGCGTCAAGAAAGCGGCGCAGGACGTTTTCGGTGAGTCGGGAAATGTTGTTCGCATAGCGGTTGTGCGAGAGCGCGCCCGCATAGGCGATCGAGCCGACGCTGAAGACCGCGCCGCCCTTGCCGCTTTCGAAGAAGACGATGTCGCTGCGCACCGCAGGGCACAGGTTGCCGGTCGTCCCCATGAAGTTGAACAGCATGTCCTCGACCACCAGCACATGCGCCTCGGTGTGCGGGCCCGAACTTGCCAGGACCAGCGCATGCGGCGGCGAACCCAGGGCCGCATCGTGGCGGTCAACCTCCATCCCCGCAGCGCCGCCACCGATCAGGCCGAAATCGCCCAGGATCTCGTCGTCGATTCCGGCAAACGCAAAGGCCACGCGCGGATCGTCCCTGGACGCCTGCGAGCGGCGGTAGGGCGAGGACTCGTCGAAGCCCTGCGCGGCGAAACCCACGCCCACCAGATGGTTCGGCGAGCGCCGGCCCTGCCTGCGCCACATCCCCCCGTATTCGCCGGTGAAGGCGTGGTAGTACTCGCCCGTCGGCGGCTCCCAGGCGCGGCTTCCGCCCTCGGCGCGCCGCGTCTCGATGATCCCGGGAACGCTGTCGTTGAACGCGATGCGCCAGTAAAAGCCGTTTCCCCCCATGTACATCAGGCGCCCGCCCCCGCGCGTGAAATCGAAGACCGCCTGCCACATGGCCGCGGAGCAGTACTCCGGATGCGTCGCGGTCATCAGCACCTGGTAGTGCGACAGCAGGGCGCCTCCTTCCCGGTGCAGGTCCTCGTCGGTCACCACGTCGTAGTCCAAGCCCAGGTGTTCGATCCAGTCGGTGATGTGCGTGTCGGCGTTGAACTGCCAGAGGTTCGACGGCCGCGCGCCGTGGTTCGACTCCAGCTTGGGGCGCAGATTCAGCATGGGGCGCAGGCGCGACGAGTAATGGACGCCGCTGCCGTCCGAATGCCGGTCGTACAGCGAGTGGCCGTACTCGCGGTGCTCGTTGAGGAAGACCTGGTGCGGATGGATCACGAGCGCGCGGTTCAGGTGCAGTTCGACGAGGCCGTCGTTGGTGCCGAAATGCTCGTTCGCGTAAGCCATGTAGGTGGCCAGCGGGAACAGGTAGAGCAGCTTCGCGCGCGAAGCGCCCGGCGCGGGCTTGACGACGAAGACCACGAACTGCTCCTCGCCTTGGGCGCTGAGCTGAAAGGCGTAGATGCCGCTGCGCAGGTCCTTGGGCACCTGGTACGCGAGATCCACCTGCCACCCCGCGTCGTGCAGGTCGTCGTCGTGAAAATGCACGGCGCTCCACTGCGCGGGTTGCTCGCGCCAGCAATGCACTTCGCCGCTGAAGTTGTGGCCGGTGACGGCGCGCGTCGGCATGTTCACGAAGCGGCCATCCAGGCCGGCTCCGCTGCCGTCGTGGAAACGCGCGGTTTCCATGCCGATGGAAAAATCCCAGGCGCCCAGGAGCCGGGCCTTTTGCGCGGCGCTCCAGGTATCGCCTTGCAAGGCCCTCAGCGCGGCCAGATCCAGCGCGGCATCGACGACGCGCGGGCGGTCGATCTTGCCGTTGAAATGATCGCTGGCGCAGGGGCGGCCGGCGTCCTGCCCGCGCCAGGTCGCAGCGAACACCAGGGGGACGTCGGCGCCCAGCCCCGGTGCGCTCGCGGGCGGGCATTGCCGGTGCTGCACGTCCTGGTCCGCGATGGTTGGAATCGGCGCCAGCGGGATCTGAAACACCGACAACTGGCCGCTCGCGGCGTCGCAGCTTCCGGCAACGAAGTACCACTGGCCGGCGAGCAGCGGCACGCGGCTGGCCACGCCGTGCACCGAGCCCGCTGCGCTGAGCTCCAGCAGCGTGTGGCCGCCGGCGTCAATGCCCAGGGTCAGGCCATCCCCGGTCCGTGGATCGCAGCGGGAGATGATCGCCTGCCGCCCCTTGAGCGGCGTGGTCGGGCAGATGAACGCCTGAAACGCCAGCGAGCGCCCCGGCGGCCATGCCGGCAGGCGCTCGACGAGGCCGAACGAGCCCGCCAGAATGCGCTGCGGCCGGCCCGGCAGTTCGCGCCGGACGCCGTCGGTGGGCAGGATCTTCAGCGCCGGCGCGGCGGGGCAGCTGTCGCCGTGCACGAGCCGGACGGTTTCCACGGAGTAGCGGGGGTACTCGCAGTGCACCATGAGTTGCAGCGTCTCGCCCGGGCAGACGCTGACCCGATCGACGTAGGCAGTGATTTTGAGCATGGCGGGCTACGCGTCCAGGATCGTGTAGCCGAGCCGGTCGCGGACGCGGCGCCGGAAGATGGCGCATTCGGCGGCGTCGATGTCGCGGTAGCGCTCCCCGAGATGGGAAATCGGCAGGCCGCGGCCGTTCATGCGCACCAGCAGCCATTCCTGGTGCGGCACGCTGCACAGCAGCGCCAGCTTGCCCTGCATGGGCTCGCTGCGCAGCCAGTTGATCAGGCGCTGCAACGCCGGGCTGTGCTGCCCCGTGGTCTTGGCGCGGAACTCGCGGTAGAGGGCTTGCAGGTGCGGGCCCTGCCGCCACTCGGGTGGCACATAGGGGTTCATGCGCGTTCACCTCTTATCAGCTTGCTGTTTTGACCGAATAGTCATTCCGTCTTCGGGCCTGGATGATCCATGAAAACCGGAAAATTGGGGCAGCGGACAGCAGAAATTCGGCGTTTCTCAGGGTAATCACTGAGCTTGCGAAGTTTTTTACGATTGCCTTTTCAGTCAATGAAAAATACCATTCGGTCACACAGGGGCCCGCAGCAGCCGGCCGACGCGGGCGGTGTCTGCGGTCCCCGTGCGGCTCGTTCTTCTCCACCCCCTTCACAGGAAACCACAGGAAACGCCATGTCCGGATGTCGAAAACTCGCGCTCTCGGCCCTGCTCGCAGCAGCGGCCTCGTTGCTTTCCCCCGTGCTCGCTGTCGCAGCAGACAAGGTTCCGGTCGTGGGCATCGTGGCCATCGACCTGCAAAACTCCTTCTTCGTGCGCATGCGCCAGGCGGGCGACGAAGCGGCCAAGGACTATGGCGTGAAGACGATCTGGCAGGGATCGGAGGGCAGCCTGGAGAAAGAGGTCTCGAACATCGAGAACTTCGTCAACCAGGGCGTGGACATCATCCTGGTCGATCCGCTCGATCGCGCGGCCATCGCCAGCGCCGTGCAAAAGGCCAAGGCCAAGGGCATCCCGGTGATCGCCATGGGCAACAAGGTGGACGGCAACTGGAACTACAACACGCTCTACCCCGACTACACGAACATGAGCATGGTCGCGCGTGCGCTGGGCAAGCAGCTCGACGGCAAGGGCGAGGTGGCGCTGCTCATCGGCGGCAAGGGCAACTACGTCTCCGACACGCGCGAGCAGGCCTTTCGCGACGTGCTGAAAAAGGAGTTCCCGGGAATCCGGCTCGTCGGTGTCGAGCCGACGAACTGGGACAGCTCGCGCTCGGCGAACGCCATGCAGACCTGGCTCTCGACCTACCCGAACCTCAAGGGCGTGGCCTGCTTCGCCGATTCGATCTGCATCGCGGCCAAGGCCATCGCGGACGCGAGCGGGCGCAAGCTGCTCTTCGCGAGCTACGAGGGTGACCCGGAAATGTTCCCGAGCGTGGCCGACGGATCGACCGTCATCGACGTGCTCAACGGCGCTTACCGCGTGGGCTACTGGAACATTGCTGCGGCCGCGCGCATCGTGCGCGGCGCCAAGTACGGCACCGACCTGTTCATGCCCACGTACTTCGTGATGTCCGAAAAGACCGCGGGCGCGCTCCGGGCCAAGGGGCTGGATCTGCCCTTCATCACCCCGGAAAAAGCCAAGACCGAGGCGCTGAACTACCGCGCCCAGATGGGCCCCAAGCAGCCCGACGCGGCGCTGTCCGTGGGCAGCAAGTAAGCAACCGAGCGCATCCTGCGTCCTGGTTCCCCCTGGTCCACACCTGTCCATGGCCGACGCCACCGGGACCCGCACGCCATCTGCCTTGCGCACGATGCGCCGCGAGCTGTCGCTGTTCGCCATCGTCGTGCTCGTTCTCGCCGGCTTTGGCGCGAGCACGCCGCGCTATCTGTCGGCGGAGAACCTGCTGAACATCGGGCAGCAGACGGCGGTGATCGCGACCGTGGCCTACGCCATGACGGCGGTCATCATCTGCCGGGGCGTGGACATTTCCGTCGGCGGCACACTCGCCGCGAGCAGCGTGCTCGCGGCGCTGGCGATGCAGTCGGGCGGGCTCCCGGGCGGGCTCGGGGTCTTGCTGGTGATCGCCGTGGGAGCGGCCTTCGGTCTGCTCAACGGGGCGCTCGCGAGCTACGCGGGGATCAGCCCGCTGGTCGCGACGCTCGCGGTCTGCGCCCTGGCGCGCGGCATGGCCCTGAGCCTTTCGGGCGCGCGCTCGGTGCCGGTGGACAGCGGGCTGTATCTCTGGTTTGGCAGCGGGAGCTTGTTCGACGTTCCGGTCAGCTTCCTGATCGCGGTCCTGCTCGCCGGGCTGTGGTTCCTGCTGTTGCAGCGCACGGTGTTCGGGCGCTGGGTCTACGCCACCGGGGGCAATGAGGACGCGGCCCGGGCCTCGCTGATCCCCGTGCGCGCGGTGTGCCTCATGACCTATGTGCTCGCCGGGGCCAGCGCCGGCGTCGGCGCGCTGCTGACCACCGGCCGGGTCGGCTCCGCCCAGCCCCTGTCGGGCGCGGGGCTGGAGTTCGCGGCGATTACCGCCGCGGTCATCGGCGGCACCCGGCTCTCGGGCGGCCATGGTTCCATCGTCGCGACGGCGCTCGGCGCGCTGCTGTTGGGCGCGGTGAATACCGGCCTGTCGTTCCTGCAGGTGTCGCAGCAGGTGAATTACTTCGTCACGGGCGGTTTTGTGATCGCGGCCGTCGTGCTCGGTCAAAGGGGTTCGCTGCCGCAGTTCGCACCGGGTTCTGCGCTGCGCCGCCGCCGGTCCGCCCCCGTGGCGGCTGCGGCGCAGCGGGCCGGCACAGTGGACGCAGTGGACGCCATGGCGCAGCCGCATACGCTGGAATTGCGCGCCATCGGCAAGCGCTTCGGCAACGTCCAGGCGCTCGCGGACGTCTCGCTGCGGCTGCGCAGCGCCGAGGTCCTCGCGCTCGTCGGCGAAAACGGCGCGGGCAAATCGACGCTGGTCAAGCTGCTCGCGGGAATCCACACGCCGCAGCAGGGGGAGATCCTGCTCGACGGCCGCGTGCTCGCGCTCGCCAGCACGCAGGACAGCCGCGCCGCGGGAATCGCCGTGATCCACCAGCATTTCAGCCTGATCCCCGACCTCACGGTCGCGGAGAACCTGGCGCTGGCACGCGGGCATTTGCCGAAGCGCTTCGGGTGCTGGCTCGACCGCGCGGCGATGCGGCGCAGCGCGCGGCAGGTGCTCGACGCCTTGCAGCTGCCGGTCGATCCGGACGCGATCGTCGCGCGCCTGACGATAGGGCAATGCCAGATGGTCGAGATCGCCAAGGCCACGCTGGCCGAGGCCTGGCTCATCGCCATGGACGAGCCGACCAGCGCGCTGACGAACCATGAACGCGACCTGCTCTACCGCCTGGTCGGCCAGTTGCAGCAGCGCGGCTGCTGCGTGCTCTACATCTCGCACAAGATGCAGGAGATCTACCGCCTGGCGCAGCGCGCCGTGGTGCTGCGCGATGGCCGCGTCGTCGCCGAGGCCGACCTGGCGCGCACCGATGCCGCCGCGCTGATCCGGATGATGGTCGGCCGGGACATCCGCGAGGTATTCCCGTTTCGCCCCGCGCGCACGCGGGATCTGCTGCTCGACGTTCGGCAGCTGTCCGACCGCAGGCTGCTTCAGGGAATCGACCTGCAGGTGCGCAGCGGCGAACTCGTCGCGCTCACCGGATTGATGGGCAGCGGCAGAACCGAGCTGCTGCGCTGCATCGCGGGGTTTGCGCCATTCACCCAGGGACGCGTCGCCATCGGCGGCGCCGCACTGCGCGTGGGCAGCGCCTTGCACGCCGCGCGCCTGGGCGTCGCCTACGTGCCCGAAGACCGGCACCGGGAGGGCTTCGTCGGCAGCATGTCGCTGCGCGACAACCTGGGCCTGCGCTGGATCAGCGCGCACAACCGCGCGGGCTTCGTCGCGGCGGACGGGCTGCGCCGGCTGGCCGCGCAGCTCATCGCGCGGCTCGGCGTGCGCCCGCCCGACGCCGAGAATCTGGTGCAGCAGCTCTCGGGCGGGAACCAGCAGAAGATCGTCCTGGGCAAATGGCTCGCGACCGAGCCCCGCGTGCTGCTGCTCGACGAGCCCACGAACGGCGTTGACGTGGGCGCCAAGTTCGAGATCCACAAGCTCATCGCCGACCTGAAAGGGCAGGGCGTCGCGATCCTGATGGTCTCCAGCGAACTGCCCGAGGTGCTCGGCGTGGCCGACCGCATCGTGGTGCTCAGCGGCGGCCGCGTGGCCGGAGAGCTTGCGCGTGGCGCCACCGAGGAGCAGGTCACCGGCCTGGCGTTCAAATATGCGTAGCCTGCCGACGGCCCTCCTCGACGCGGCGCTCGATCACGCGCCCTGGCTGGTGCTGTGCCTGCTGCTCGCCGCATTTGGCCTGGTGGACGCGCGCATCGTCGCGCGCGAGAACCTGTGGGTCGTCGTGCAGCAGGCCACGCCGATCGCGCTGCTCGGCCTGGCCGTTTTCTGGGTCCTGCTGACGGGCGAGATCGACCTGTCTGCGGGCCACAGCGTCACGCTCAGCGCGGTCAGCATGGGGACGCTGCTGTCCTCGGGCGTGGCGTTGCCGGCGGCGCTCGGCGTCGGATTCGCCTGCTGCGCCGTGGTCGGCTGCGTGAACGGCTTGCTGGTGGCGGCGCTGCGCATTCCCTCGTTCATCGCGACGCTGGCCAGCATGCTGCTGCTGCAGGGCGCGACGCTGATCGTCGCGACCACCGGAACCATCCTGGTGCTCGACCCCCGCTTGCGCGCGTTTGCCGGCAGCGCGGGCGCGGGCGTCTCACCGATGGTCGCTTTTACCGCTGCCGTCGCCCTGGGCTCCTGGTGGCTTGCGCGCTGGACGGGCTTTGGCCTGAAGACCTTTGCGCTCGGATCGCACCCCGCGCGCGCCGAACTCGCGGGCGTGCGCGTGCAGGTGCAGAAGTTCGGCGCCTTCCTGCTGTCCTCGGTGTACGTCTTTCTGGCCGCGGCGATCATCATCGCGCGTGTTCCGGTGGTGAATCCGGGGGTCGGCGGAACGGGTCTGCTGCTCGACGCGATCGCCGCCGCGGTCATCGGTGGCACGAGCCTGCTCGGCGGCCGGGGAACGGTCGGCGGCGTGGTCTGCGGCGCGCTCACGATGAGCCTGCTGACCGCAGCGCTGCGCGTGCTCGGCGTCGAGCCCTCGAGCCTGGACCTGTACAAGGGCGCGATCATCGTCCTGATCCTGCTCGGCGACCGCGGCCTGCACGCGCTGCGCGCGCTGGCGCATGGGCAGCGCCATGGCTGAGGCGGGCTATGACGTCGCGGTCGTCGGCGCCGGCGTCGTCGGCTGCGCCGTCGCGCGCCGCTTCGTTCTCGGCGGCGCGCGCGTGCTGCTGCTGGAGAAGGAAAGCGACCTGCTCGCGGGCGTGAGCCGGGCGAATAGCGCGATCCTGCACACCGGCTTCGACGCGCCCGGCGGCAGCCTGGAACTCGCCTGCATGCAGCGCGGCTACGCCGAATACCTGGAAATCGCCGACGCGCTGAATCTGGCGCTGCTCGAAACGGGCGCGCTGCTCGCGGCCTGGAACGACGCCGAGCTCGAGCGGCTCGCGCAGTTGCAGGCGCAGGCCCGGGCCAACGGCGTCGCCGACCTGCGGCGTCTCGATCGCGCCGAGGTGCTCGCGCTCGAGCCGCATCTCGCCCCCTCGGTCCTGGGCGGCCTGCTGGTTCCGCGCGAGCACGTGATCGACCCCTGGAGCGCGCCGCTGGCCTACCTGCGCCAGGCCGTGGAAAACGGCGGCCGCGCGGTGTTCGACGCCGCTTTGCTGGCGGCAGAGCGGGTCGGCGCGCAGTGGCGCTTGCGCACCGCGCAGGGTGAATTTCACGCCAGCTGCGTAATCAATTGCGCCGGACTCTGGGGCGACCGGGTCGAGGAAATGCTGCTCGGCAACGCAAGCTTCCAGATCCGGCCGCGCAAGGGGCAGTTCGTGGTGTTCGACAAGGCCGCGTCGGCGTTCCTGCGCAGCATCCTGCTGCCGGTGCCGGGCGAGCGCAGCAAGGGCGTGGTTCTGGCGCGCACCGTATTCGGCAATCTGCTGGTCGGGCCGACCGCCGAGGAGCAGGAGGAGCGCAGCCGCGCCCCGGTCGAGCGCGCCGTTTTGCAGCAGCTCGTGGACAAGGCCGGGCAGCTGGTGCCGGCGCTGCGCGGCGTTCCCGTGACCGCCGTCTACGCGGGCCTGCGGCCCGCGAGCGAAAACAGCGCCTACCGCCTGCGCCTGGAAGCGGACGCCGGCTACCTCGCGCTGGGCGCAATCCGCTCCACCGGACTGACTGCCGCGCTCGGCCTCGCGGCGCATGCGTTCGACCTGATCGCGCCCTGCCTGCCGGGTCTGGCGCCGCTCGAGAACCCGCTCTGGCCGCGGGTGCCAAACCTCGCCGAGCACCGGCCGCGCGACTGGGAGCAGCCCGGGGACAACGAAATCGTCTGCCACTGCGAACGCGTGACCCGGCGCGAGATCGAGGCCGCGTTCACCGGCTGCCTGCCGGCGCGCGACCTGGGCGGCCTGAAGCGCCGCACCCGGGTCTGCATGGGCCGCTGCCAGGGTTTTTATTGCGCGGCCCGCGTGGCCGAGTTGAGCGCCGGGCACTTTTGCGTTCCGCTGGCCGTGGCGCAACGGGGCGCGCATGGCTAATACGCTGCATGCGATCGACGTGCTGCTCGTCGGCGGCGGCCCCGCGGGCATTGCGGCCGCCGTGGCGCTGCGCCGCCAGGGGCTGCGGCGCGTCGTCCTCCTGGAGCGCGAAGACTGCGCTGGCGGCGTGCCGCGCCATTGCGGGCACCCGCCCTTTGGCATGCGCGAGTTTGGCCGCGTCTGCACGGGGCCGGCGTACGCCCGGCGGTTGGTCGATCTGGCGCAGGCCGCGGGCGTAGAGCTGCGGGTGCGCACGACCGTGCTCGGCCTGCAGCGCGAGGCCACGCTCGACACCGTCTCCCCCGCGGGGCGCGAGCGGCTGCACGCGCGCCGCGTCATCCTCGCGACCGGCGTGCGCGAGACGCCGCGCGCGGCGCGCCTGCTCTCGGGCGATCGCCCCCTGGGCGTGATGAATACCGGCGCCCTGCAGGCCTTCGTTTATCTGCGCGGCCTCGTGCCGTTCCAGCGCCCGCTCATCGTGGGCACGGAGCTGGTGGCGATTTCCGCGCTGCTGACCTGCCGCAAGGCGGGGATTCGGCCGGTCGCGCTCGTCGAAGCGGCCGCGCGACCGATCACCCATTGGCCCTGTGCGCTGTTTCCGCGCCTGCTGGGAATTCCCGTGCATTACGGCACGCAGCTCCTGGAGATCCGCGGCCGGCAGCGGGTCGCGTCGGTGCTGCTGCAGCACGCCGACGGCCGCCGCGAGGAGATCGCGTGCGACGGCGTGCTCCTGACCGGCGACTTCGTTCCCGAGGCCGCGCTCGTGCGCGAGAGCCACTTGGTGCTCGACGCCGCCACCGGCGGACCGCGGGTCGATCAGTTCGGACGCTGCTCGGACCCGGGTTTTTTTGCCGCAGGCAACCTGCTGCGCCCGATCGAGACCGCCGGCTGGTGCTTTCGCGAAGGCACGCGCATCGGCAACGCCGTCGCCGACGACCTCGCGGGCCGGCTGCCGCCCGCCGCGCAGCAACTGGCGATCGCCTGCTCGGAAGGCATACGCTATGTCATGCCGCAGCGCATCAGCCTGCCGCTGAGCCCGCAGGGCCTGCCGGATCTGCAACTGCGCGTGGACCGGCAGACCCGCGGCCTGCTCAGCGTCAGCGCGCAGGGCCGGACGATCTGGCAGCAGCGCCTGCGCAGCCTGCCGCAGCGGCGCATCCTCGTTGCGCTGCCTGAGCTGGCGCTGCTCAAGGGCGCGGACAGTCTGCGCATCGCGCTCTCGGACGCCCGCGACGGACCCCATGAAGCGCTGAACCCATGAACCCGCCGTCATTCGCCGCCATCGACCAGGGAACCAGCAGCACGCGCCTGCTGCTGGCCAGCGCAGGGGCCGCGCCGCAGCTGCCCCTGGCGCTGCGCAACGCGTCGCAGCACACCCCCGTCCCGGATGGGTCGAGCAGGCCCCGCTGGAACTGCTGGGCAAGGTCGAGGCCTGCCTGCAGGCCGCGGGCCGGGTGCAGGCGATCGGGATCGCCAACCAGGGCGAAAGCTGCCTGGCCTGGGACGCGCGCAGCGGCGAAGCTGCTCGAGGGCGCGGACAGTCTGCGCATCGCGCTCTCGGACGCCCGCGACGGACCCGATGAAGCGCTGAACCCATGAACCCATGAACCCGTCATTCGCCGCCATCGACCAGGGAACCAGCAGCACGCGCCTGCTGCTGGCCAGCGCAGGGACCGCGCCGCAGCTGTCCCTGGCGCTGCGCAACGCGCCGCAGCACCCCCGTCCCGGATGGGTCGAGCAGGCGCCGCTGGAACTGCTGGCCAAGGTCGAGGCCTGCTTGCAGGCCGCGGGCCGGGTGCAGGCGATCGGGATCGCGAACCAGGGCGAAAGCTGCCTGGCCTGGGACGCGCGCAGCGGCGAACCGCTGTCGCCGGTGATCGTCTGGCAGGACGACCGCACGGCGCAGCAGCTCGCGGCCCTGCGCGCCGAAGGCGTGCAAGCGCTCACGCTGGAGCGCGCCGGCCTGCCGCTGGACTGCTATTTCTCGGCGTCCAAGCTGGGCTGGCTGCTGCGCAACGACGCCGGCGTCGCGCGGGCCCACCGCGCGGGGCGCCTTCGGCTCGGCACCACGGACGCGTTTTTTCTCGACCGGCTCACCGGGCAGTTCGTGACCGACGCGAGCACGGCGTCGCGCACCTCGCTCATGAACCTGGCCAGCGGCGCCTGGGACCCCACGCTGTGCGCGCTGTTCGGTGTGCCCATGGAATGCCTGCCCGCGATACGGCCCACGGTCGGGGACTTCGGCCTGTACCGCGGGATTCCCGTGACCGCGTCCATCGTCGATCAGCAGGCCGCGCTCTACGGACATGGCTGCCGCGCGGCGGGCGACGCGAAGATCACCTTTGGCACCGGGGCCTTCGCGCTCGCGCTCACGGGCGCGCAAATCCCGCGCGCGCCGACCTCCGGACTGCTGCCCACGGTCGCCTGGCAGATTGGCGCCGAGCGCAGCTACGCGCTCGACGGCGGGGTCTACGACGCCGGGTCGGCCGTCGAATGGGCCGGCCGCATCGGCCTGTACACGGACCTGTCGGAGATCACGGCGTTTGGCGCGGCGCCGGCGATCGCGCGCGGGCTGGCCTTCGTTCCCGCGCTGTCGGGGCTGGCCTGCCCGCACTGGGACCGCAGCGCGGCCGCGCTCTGGGTCGGGATGAACGCCGCAACGACCCGGCAGGACCTGTGCCAGGCCCTGCTCGAAGGCATTGCGCTGCGCACGGCGCAGGTGGTCCGGGTGATGGACGGGCACATCGGTGCCGCAGTGCGCCTGAGGATCGACGGCGGCCTCGCGCGCAACCCCTACTTCTGCCAGTTTCTCGCGGACGCGACGGGCCGCAGCGTCGCCACGCGCCGCTTCGACGAGCTCACCGCGCTCGGCTGTGCGGCGCTCGCCGCACGCGGCGTCGGGCAGACGCTGGAGACGCCCGACGACGACGACGTCGCGTCGCTGTTCGAGCCACGCACCGCGCCGGCCGACGCGCTCGCCTGGCAGCTGCGCTTTGCCGAAGCCGTTTCAAAGACAATGGGCTGGAAGCGGGAACTGTCGGCCGTCGCTTAGCTGTTGCGATGGCGGGCAGCGGTGGCCCGCGTTTCCGGGACCAGCAGAGACACCCTCCCCATGCGCCCAAACGAAAGACACGCGGCCATCCTCGAAATCGTCTACGAGCGCAAGAATGCCTCCGTCGAATACCTCGCCGAGCGGTTCCGGGCCTCGCACGAAACCATCCGGCGCGACCTGAGCCGGCTCGCGGCCGACGGGCGTCTGCGCAAGTACCACGGGGGCGCGACGCTGTCCGAGGCGCCTGCGGAGGGCGCATTCAACGCGCGCATCCACGAGTTCGCGCGCGAGAAACGCGCCGTCGCGCGCCGCGCCGCAGCGCTTTTCAGCGCCGGCGACAGCCTGTTCATCGATACCGGAACCACGACGCTCGCTCTTGCGCAGGAACTGGCGCGCAGCAGCGGCCTGGCGATCATCACGAACTCGGTGTCCATCACCCAGTGTCTGGCGCGCGGGCCGGGCAGCAACCGGGTGTTTCTGATTGGCGGCGAGTACCGCGCCGAGGCCTGCGAGAACCTCGGCCCGCTGGCGGTCGCGCAGGTCGCGCAGTTCAACGCGCACGACGCCGTGCTCACGGTCGGCGCAATCGGCGCCAACGGGCTGCAGGACTACGCGCTCGAAGAGGCGGAGATCGCGCGCGCCATGATCGCCGGCGCCGAGCGCGTCACGGTCATTGCCGACGCGTCCAAGCTCGGGCGCTCGGCGCTGTTTCCGGTCTGCGCGCTGGAGCGCGTCGCGCGCCTGGTCGTGAGCGCGCCGCCGCAGGGGCTGCTGGCGGAAAAGCTCGCGGCCGCGGGCGTACAGGTCCTCGTCGCCGACGCGGCGCCCGCGCCGCGGGGAGCAAGGGCCGAGCGGTGAATGCTTTCTCGCGCGCCCCGGGGTGGCGCTCACGCTGCGCCAGCGCAGTTCTGGCGCCAGGCCGCAACCCACTGTGCGAAGGCCCCGGACAGGTCCGTCTCCTGGGGCTGCGGCGGCAGCCCCAGCACCTGCGCCGCCTGCGACAGGGCCTGCAGCGGATGGCGCAGGTCGAGCGCCGGGGCGCCGCTCTGTTTGGAGAGCTTCTCGCCGTGGGCGCCGCGCACCAGGGGCGTGTGCAGGTAGCTCGGCGTCGGCAGGCCCAGGGCCTGCTGCAGCAGGATCTGGCGCGCGGTGCTGTCGGCCAGGTCCGCGCCGCGCACCACGTCGGTGATTCCCTGGTCGGCGTCGTCCACCACCACGGCGAGCTGGTAGGCCCAGAGCCCGTCGGCGCGGTGCAGGACAAAGTCGCCGACCACGCGGGCAACGTCCTGCCACTGCGCGCCCAGCCACCTGTCGTGCCAGCAAAGGGCGGTATCGGCCCGTGGCCATGGCGCATCCGCTGCCTGGCTGCACTGCGTGGTGGCGAAGCGCCAGGAGCGTGCGCTGCGGCCCTGGAGCCCGCGGCGGCAGGTGCCGGGGTAGGGCAGGGCGGCGTGGCGCGCGCGGGGCTGGCCCTGCGCTGCGTGGGCGGCTTCGATGTCCTTGCGCGAGCAGGCGCAGGGGTAGGCCAGGCCCTGCGCGATCAAGCGATCCAGCGCCCGCTGGTAGAGCGCGCTGCGCGCCGACTGCCACTGCGGCGGCGCGTCGGGCAGCAGGCCGCAGCGGGCCAGCTGCTGCAGGATGAACTGGTCCGCGCCCGGAACGCAGCGCGGTGCGTCGAGGTCCTCCATGCGCACCAGCCACTGGCCGCCGCGCCCGGCGTTCCAGGCGCGGGCGTCGAGCCAGCTGGCGAGCGCCGCGACCAAGGAGCCGGCGTGCAGCGGTCCGGTCGGCGAGGGCGCGAACCGGCCCCGGTAGCGCTGCCGCACGGCAGCCGTCATGCCACGGCGAGTGCCAGCTCCAGGCCCGACAGGAAGGCGTCTTCCAGCCGGTGCCCCAGGCACCAGTCGCCGCAGGCACCCAGCCCCCGGGCCGCGTCCCACAGATGGCTGCGCCCCAGAGGCTGCGTGGTCTGCGCGTAGCGCCAGCGGCGTGTGGCGGCGTGCGCCGGCTCGGCGTGGATTCCGGTGACCTCGGCAAAGGCCCGGATCAGCTTGGCCTGTACGCGGACCGCGTCGTCCTCCAGATGCTCGGCCGACCAGGCGGGGCTGGCCTGCACCGTCCAGCGCTCGATCACGTTGCGCCCGGGCTTGGACGATTCGCGCGCCAGCCAGGCGATGCGATGGTGCGTGCTGCGCGCGGCGTTCCACTGCGGCCCCAGCGTGGTCAGCCCCGGGCGCACGGCCTGGGGGTAGGCGAGCATCAGCGTCCAGCAGGGTGCAGTGGCCACGTGGCCCAGCGCGTTGCTCAGCGGGCTGTCCAGCGCCGAATCGGCGAGCAAGGACTGCGCAGGCACCGCGGGCTGCGCGAGCAGCACGGCGTCGAAGCCGGCATGCACGTGCGGGCTGCCGCCGGGCCCCTCGGTGCGCAGCTGCCATCCGGCGGTGTTCAGGCCGTCGGTTTCGATGCGCGTGACGCGCGTGTGCGTGATGAGCCGGCCGGCCTGCAGCAGCGGCTCGGCCCAGGCGCTCACCAGCGACTGCATTCCCGGACTCGCGACCCAGTGCGCCTCGCGCTGCGGCAGGCCGGGCGCGGCAACGCGCCCCTCCGCGTCGAGCACCTGCACGGAGTTGGCGCTCCAGCGCTTGCACACGCCGGGCGTGCTGTCCATGGCCTGGGCAAAGCGGGGCGCGCGCACCGTGAAATACTGCGCGCCCGCGTCGAAGCTGCCAAACGGGCTGTCGATGGTGGCGGTGCGCCCGCCCGCCTGCGCGGATTTCTCGAACACCGTGACGCGGTGCCCGGCCTGCACCAGCGTGCGCGCGCAGACGATCCCCGCCATGCCCGCGCCGACGACGGCGAAGTGGCGCCGGGCCTTGCCCGGGAAGCGCGCGGGCGCTGCGGCCTGCCTGGGGCGTGGAACGGTAGTGCTCATGGAGGGCCTTTCGGTGGCAGGGGGTGTGAACCGGCTTGGAATGGGAACGGAAACGGCGCGGAACGGACTCTGCCAGGCCGCGGGTAGTCGTTCCCTTGAGAGGGGTGAAGGCGACTCCGGGGGGGCTTCACATCGGGTTTTCTGCCGACGCGGCCGAGAGGTCGGTCGCGAGCAGCACGCGCTCGTCGAACACGAAGCAGCCACCGTGGTAGTGCGCGCCGTCGGTGAGCTCGAAGTACTTCAGGATTCCGCCTTCGAGCTGGTAGACAGGGTCCAGGCCTTCCTCGCGCATGAGGATGGCCGCTTTCTCGCAGCGGATTCCGCCGGTGCAAAAGCTCACCACCGTCTTGTCGCGCAGCGTGTGCCTGTGCGCGCGCAGCGCGGAAGGGAACTCGCTGAACTTGGTGATGCGCCAGTCGATGGCGTTGTCGAAGCTTCCATGGTCCACCTCGAAGGCGTTGCGTGTGTCCAGCGTCACGACTTCGCGCCCTGCGTCGTCGCGCCCCCGGGACAGCCAGCGCCGCAAGGTGGCGCAGTCGAGCGCGGGCGCGCGGCCTTGGGCGGGGCGGATCGTGGGGTGGTCCATGCGGATGATCTCGCGCTTGAGCTTGACCTGCATGCGGCGAAACGGCACGTCCGCGGACCAGCTTTCCTTGGGGTCCAGATCGGCAAAACGCGCGTCGGCGCGCAGCGCGCCGACAAAGCCGCGCACCGTATCTGCCGGGCCTGCGAGAAAAAAGTTGATGCCTTCCCCGGCGAGCAGGATGGTCCCCCGGAGCCCTGCCGCGACCGCCCGCGCCTGCAACGGGTCGCGCAGCGCTGCGGCGTCGGGCAGGGCGACGAACTTGTAGCAGGAGACGTTGAGGATCTTGTGCGGGGTGTTCATGGCAGGCGCGCGCATTGTACGCACAGCCATCAGGCGACGGGAACGAGCAGCGTGGCTTCCATTTTGTTCGCGATCTGCGCCAGCGCCAGCGCCGCCGGGCAGCCCGGGGCGTGCAGCAGCAGCAGTTGGCGGCGCATGACGGCGTCGCGCACCGACGGGTCGGACGGGATGTCGCCCATGTGGATCAGGCGCATGGGGCGGCCCGATTCGGTGCTGAGAAAGCGCTCCAGCACCTGCTGCAACTGGCCGGTGATGGCGCGGCCGTCGCCGGGGCGCGCCGCCTGGTTGACGAGCAGGCGCAGATGCTCGCGCCCTTGCTGCGCGGCCAGCACCTTGATGGTGGCGTAGGCGTCGGTCAGCGCGGTGGGCTCGGGCGTGGTCACGATCAGCACCTCGCAGGCCAGCGAGACCGAGTACAGCACCAGGTCCGAAATACCGGTGCCCGTGTCGAGCAGCAGCAGGTCGTAGCGCGGCGCGAGCGCCTCGATCACGCGCAGAAACTGTTCGCGCACCTCGGGCGTGAGGCGCGAATACTCGACCATTCCCGATCCGGCGAGCAGCAGGTCGAAGCCGCAGGCAGCGTCGGCGAGCACGGCGTCCTCGGGCGCGGCCCGGCCGGTAAAAACATCGTGCAGGGTGACCCTGGAGTGCAGGTTCAGCATCACGTCCAGATTCGCCAGGGCCAGGTCGGCGTCGAGCAGCAGCACGCGCTGGCCGCGGCGCGCGAGCGCCGCCGCGAGATTCGCCGCGATGAAGGTCTTGCCAACCCCGCCCTTGCCGCTGGTCAGCGCAACGACGCGGGCGCCGGCCGGGGCCGGGCTGGCTCCGGCAGGGGCGGGCAGCGCGTCGCTCGGCATCGTGGCTAGGAATTTTCAGCGGGCGGCAGCGGGCCGAACAACAGGCTCTTTTCTTCGGCGCTGACGGCGCTCTCGGGCTGCTCCTCGATGCTCACGCGGTCGCAGCCTGCCGACTGCGCCTGGCACAGCTGGTGGCGGGCCCGCTCGGCCCACAGCAGGGGGGTCGAGCGGATGGCCTGCGTGGCAAATGCCCCGCCGACGCTCAGCGTGGCATGCAGCCGCAGCGAGGCGCCGGTCGGTATGGGCGTGTGCGCCACGGCGCGCCGCAGGCGCTCGGCCAGCGCGCGGCCAAACGCCGCCTGGCAGGCGGGCAGGAGCAGGGCGAACTGCGCGCCGCCGTACCGCGCCAAGGTGTCCATGGGGCGCACGCAGGCGCCGAGTGCGCGGGCCACCGACTGCAATAGCGCCGCGCCCGCCGCAGCGCCCTGCGTGCCGTTCACGGCATCGAATTGGTCGATGTCGAGCATGAGCAACAGGGCCGATTCGCCCGAGCGCAGCACGCGGTCGATCTCGCGCCCGAGCACCGCGTGCAAATGCCCGCGGCTGCTCAGGCCCGTGAGCGGGTCCGCAAGGCAGAGCCCGCACAGGCCGTCGATCAGCTCCTGCAACGCAGGCGCGCAGTCCGGGCGCTGCCGCGCAGCCTGGCTGCTGCCGGCCTGCGCCAGCAGCGCGAGCGCAGCATCCAGGCGCAGCTCGCGCAAATCCACCAGAGAAGAGGCCGCAGAATCAGACACGAATCGGGCAATCAGAATGTGCGCGCAGTGTAGCAGCGCGTCGGCCGCGGGAGGGCCCTTGCGGCAGCTGTTGGAGCGCTCGAGCGCCGATCGGATCGAATCCGCCATGGCAGAGTCGGCGAGCACGGAATCGGCGATGATGCGCTGACCTGTATGTGAATGTTGCATCGAGGACGGGAAACTTCGACGCCCCGTCCGTGCATTGAATCTTGGAGACATCGGAGCGCCCATGACACACCACGACATCCGCCCCTACGACGGCATCTTCGTTCCGCTCGTGACGCCGTTTCTTGCATCAATGGAAATCGATTGGGCCGCGCTCGAGCGACTGGTCCGCTTTTACGCCGGACTCGGCCTGGCCGGTTTCGTACCGTGCGGCAGCACCGGCGAGGCGAGCACGCTGTCGATGCAGGAGCACAAGGCGGTCATCTCCTTTGTCACGGAAAAGGCGAAGGCGCTGGGCGACTTTCGCGTCGTCGCCGCGACGGGTTCGAACAGCACGCAGGAGTGTCTGGAATTGACGGCGCACGCGAAGGCGTCGGGGGCCGACGCCTGCTTGGTCGTGACGCCGTACTACGTGCGACCAAACCGTTCCGGCCTGCTCGCGCATTACGGCCGGGTGTCCGAACTGGACCTGGACGTGCTGCTCTACAACATCCCGTTGCGCGCCGGCTTGAACCTGACGCTGGAAGACATCGTGCTGCTGCACGCCAAGGTAGCACGCATCGTCGGCATCAAGGAGGCGACGAGCGACATAGGCCAACTCATCGACGTCGCGCACCACTTCGCAGACGATGCGACGTTCACCGTGCTCAGCGGCGAGGACGCATTGCTTTTCGATTGTTGCGTGAACGGGGGGCGAGGCTCGATTTGCGCCACGGCACTCGTCTATCCGCGCGAAGTCGTCGCCTTGCACCGGCATCTCGTCGCCGGGCAACTGCGCGAGGCGGCGAGCATCAACCGCTGGCTGCGGCCGCGCGTCAAGGCGCTTTTTTGCGAATCGAACCCGGTCGCGATAAAGCATGCGCTGAGCCGCGTGCACGGCATCTTACCCATCACGCGCGCGCCGCTTGGCCCGGCTTCGGCGCAGGCCGTGAAGACCATCGATGCGCTGGGCTTGGAGCCCGAGTCCTGAGCGCCAACGTATTTTCCCTGCGCGCGAAATTGCCTGCCTGGATTGTCAACGGTTCGCATTGGCACGAGATGCCGGTAACGGCAGAGAACGAGATCAAGAAGTTGTTCAGGCTCTGAGGAGAAGTTTGATGGCATTGAATCTGACGAAGACGGTACTCGGTTATTTGAAGGAGCGGCCAGATGAAAAACTGACCGCGCGGCAGATTGCCGAGTGGATCTTCGCCACGTTCCCTGATGAATGCCAAGCGAAGAAGCAGAGCAGCCAGCACATCCGCACAGATGCTGATTTGGTGCAGCAACTGGTAGCGGAAATCGGCGCGCAGCGCCCGCGTCTTCAGAAACGACATCCAGAGTTCAAGACTACCGAGGGGCGTCCACGCAAGTATTACTACTCGGAGAAATCTGACGTTGCCGAGGTTGCGGCGGCCGAGGGCGTGGTTGCAGCACCCACGGAAAACAACAACAACAACAACACCGCCAAGCTTGGCGAGCACGCCTTGTACCCGCTGCTTTCGCTGTACCTGTGGGAGGAGTTCGGCGTCTATTCGAAGCGCATCAACGAGAAACGTGCATCGAACAAACGGGGTCCAAATGGCAACCGCTGGCTGTACCCGGACGTTGTCGGCATGGAGGACTTGGGTGCAGAGTGGCACCAGGAAGTGCGGGACTGCGTGAATCAGTATTCCGACAAGCGCACCAAACTGTGGTCGTTCGAGGTCAAGCTACTGATCAACCGGTCGAATGTGCGTGAATGCTTCTTCCAGGCAGTTTCCAATTCGTCGTGGGCCAATTTTGGTTATCTGGTCGCAGCGGAGATCGAAGGCCATGACACACTCAAGGAACTGCGGATGCTGTTTGCGGCGCACGGTATCGGCTTGATCAAACTGGATGTAGACGCTCCGACTGAAAGTCAGGTCTTGATTCCAACTCGCGAAAGAGACGAGATCGATTGGGATATGGCCAACCGACTGGCAACCGAGAGCCGGGATTTTTTGGGATACGTGAAGCTGGTAAAGCAGTTCTACCAGACCGGCGAAGCAAGACAGACCGATTGGGATGTGCCTGAGACGGTGGACTGAGCGGCCACCGCTTCGCGGATCGACCGCCCGGCCTTCGGCCACGGGAACATCTCTACCGCTCGTTCAGTGCCGATGGCAACCCGACGCTGCGCACAACCCTGGCCGTGATGAAGGGCCTCGGGATTGAACTGTCTGCGAAGTTGGCCACGGAGCGGGTGGTATAGGGCGGGATGTTGGACAGCCCACAATCTCGAACGCCCAGCGCGCCGGGTTTTGGGCCATCGTCCAGCAGCCGGTACATCAGCGCACGCAGGGGCAGTTGGTGCTTATGGAGGCCAGCGCAGTGATCTGTGCTGGCCGCTCCCACGATGGCATGAGATCACCTCATCCAACCATTCTGTCCCGCTCCCCGCGATAGGTGGCGGGAGGCGGGAGGCGCTGCGGTCACACACAACTCGTGTTTGTTGTTCTTTTTGCAGATAAGGTATGACGCATTCCCGTTTTTCTGGTATTGCAGTGGAACCTCGTAGTTCTCTGCAAAACAGGTTGGGCAAAAGTATGCCGTGCTTGCGCAAAAGGATGCCGTTCTTTCGGGAGCACCCTCTGAATATTCCCCGCGTATGTTCACCCATATGCCTTCAGCTGGCTGGACGAGCGTGTATGCACTGCGCCTTGCCAACTCAGTCCGAAGCTTCTGCCCCTCAGCTTCGAGAGCGTGCATCTTCTCCACCAAGGAGAGGGCCATGTTTGATGAAATTGTTAACTTCTCCTGCAACTCCTGTTGCGCTGACGTGATCTTCGCGTCGTCCCGCGCTGCAATTGCGCTCTTCAGGACGGCGAGTGCAGTGGTGATTCCGGAGATGACTGCTGAGAAATCCATGCTTGCTCCAATGGTTGTATGAGAACTCCCATCATAAGCCAGAAGCCGGCAGGCCTCCGACAGGCTGACCGATGTTGTTCATGACTCCCGTGGAACTGGCCAAGCTACTGGGCGTCACGCCCCAGTGCAAACAACACGAGCCGCATCGGTTTCTTCGCAACGACCATCAGGCAAACACGACAGCGACCCGCCCAGTTGAAACCGCGCGGCGATCTGGACCAACAACGATTTGCACATCCCAGCCAAGCCGCGTCAGACAATCGAGCATTTTTGCTTCGCTGAGCCCGCGAAACTGGCCGCGCAGCATTTTCGAGAGCTTGGGTTGCGTCAAGCCCAGTACGTCAGCGGCTTCCTGTTGTGTCCACTTGCGGGACAGGGACTGCGCGGGGCTTTGGGGGATCGACGGGGGTCAGTTTTGGCGGAAGCGGTGGGATTCGAACCCACGGACGGTCACCCGTCGCTGGTTTTCAAGACCAGTGCCTTCAACCGCTCGGCCACGCTTCCTGCAACTGTCGTTCAATCCCCCGGTCTGCGCGCGCATTCTATGCTGCGATCAACCGCCCGGTGGCGCTGTTTTGGGCAGCAGGCCCCGGGTCTCGATGAAGGCCACGATGTCGGCCAGTCCCGCCAGGGTTTTCAGGTTGCTCATCACAAAGGGCTTGATGCCCTGCGCGGTGCTGCGCATGCGCAGGGTGTCGGCGTGCATGACGTCCAGGTTGGCGCCGACGTGGGGGGCCAGATCGGTTTTGTTGATGATGAGCAGGTCGCTCTTGGTGATTCCGGGACCGCCCTTGCGCGGGATTTTTTCGCCCGCGGCGACGTCGATCACGTAGAGCGTGAGGTCCGAGAGCTCCGGGCTGAAGGTCGCGGCCAAGTTGTCTCCGCCGCTTTCCACGAACACCAGGTCGGTGTCGGGGAACTGCGCGAGCATGCGGTCGATGGCTTCGAGGTTGATGGATGCGTCCTCGCGGATCGCGGTGTGCGGGCAGCCGCCGGTTTCCACGCCCAGGATGCGTTCCGCGGGCAGTGCGCCGCTGAGGGTCAGCAGGCGCTGGTCCTCCTTGGTGTAGATGTCGTTGGTGATGGCGATGAGCTCGTAGCGCCCGCGCATCGCCTTGCACAGCATTTCCAGCAGCGTGGTTTTTCCGCAGCCCACGGGGCCGCCTATGCCCACGCGCAGCGGGGGCAGGGGCTTGCTGCGGTGGGGGATGTGGTGCAGCGTCATGATCGAAAGAGCCGGAAGTATTGCGTTTCGTGCCGCGCCGACAAAATGGCGAGCATGGGCGAGAAGGACTGGCGTTCGCTGTCCATCAGCGCGTTCGCGTGCTCGGCGGCGGCGGGAATGGCGGCGGCGAGCCGCGCCAGGATGCGCTGGCCCGCGCTTTGGCCCAGCGGCATGGCTTTGAGCGCGGCCTGCACCATGTTTTCGGCCCAGCCAAAGGCGTAGGCGAGCAGCGCGTCGCGCACCGGGGCCAGGGTGTCGGCGGCGGCCAGTGCGTAGGCCACGGGATAGGTCGGGGGCAGGGCGATGAGCCGCTGCACTGCGGGAATGCGCCCGGCGTCGTCCTGCCGCTGGTTATGCAGCCATTGCGCGAGCGATCGGCCCATTTGCTCGGTTTGCAGGCGCAGTTCGCTGGTTTCGCGGGTTTGCAGTACCCAGTCGTTGAGCGCGCGCACGTGCTCCATGTCGTTGCGCCGCCAGGCGCGCATGGCCTGGGCCACCACGGCCATGTCGCTGCGTGCCTGGGTGATGTGCAGTTGGTCCAGCAGCCATTCGGCAACGTCCGATTCGCTGGTGAGGCGGGCATTTTCGACGGCGCCCTCCAGCCCCTCGGAATACGAGAAGCCGCCCACGGGCAGGGCCGGCGACGCCAGCCAGATGAGTTGCAGCAGGCTCGCGGCGGGCAGGGCGCCGGGGCGTGCGCGGTGCCTGCGGGGGCGCACCGGGGCCTGGCGGCGATCGTGCGTGCGCGTGCTCATGCGTGCCTGTGCTCCTGCGCAGGCCCGGGGTGTTCCCCGTGCGCGTGGGCATGCGCGGGGTGCGCTGCGCCGCCGTGTTCCGTGGCGTAGGCGCCGCCTTCGGGCTCGAACGGCAGGTTTTGTTCTTGCACGATGAGGTGCATGGCGCGCAGCATGTCGGCGAGCACGTGGTCGGGCTCGATCTTCAGGTGGTCGGCTTGCAGTTCCACGGGCACGTGGCGGTTGCCCAGGTGGTAGGCCGCGCGCGCCAGGTCCAGGGGCGTTGCGTGGCTTGGGCAGCAGCTGATGCGCAGCACGGGCTGCGGGGCGGCGAGTACGCGGATGAGCGATCCGTCTTCGGCCACCAGCACGTCGCCGCCGCGCAGCAGCGTTCCGCGCGGCAGGAAGACGCCGAGTTCGCGCCCGGCCGAGTCGGTGGCCGGGAAGCGGCTTTTTTGCCGCAGGTCCCAGTCCAGTTCGAGCGTGGCGGCGCGCTGCAGCAGGGCGGGCGCAAGGCCCTGGCCCCGGGGGATGCGTTTCGCGGTGGGGAGCATGCAGAAGGGTCAGAAGAGGAAGTAGCGCTGCGCCATCGGCAGCGAGGTCGCGGGCTCGCAGTGGAGCAATTGGCCATCGGCGCGCACGCTGTAGGTCTGCGCGTCCACTTCCATGCGCGGCGTGTAGTCGTTGTGCAGCATGTCGCGCTTGCGCACGCCGCGCACCTGGCGCACGGCGCTGAGCGTTTTGCGCAGGCCATAGCGTTCGCCGATTCCCGCAGCCAGGGCGGACTGCGAGACGAAGCTCAGCGAGGTCCTGGCCAGGGCCGCGCCAAAGGCGCCGAACATGGGCCGGTGGTGCACGGGCTGCGGCGTGGGGATGGAGGCGTTGGGGTCGCCCATGGCCGCCATGGCGATCATCCCGCCCTTGACGATGAGCGTGGGCTTGACGCCGAAGAACGCAGGCTTCCAGAGCACCAGGTCGGCCCATTTGCCGACGGCGATGGAGCCCACTTCGTGGCTGATGCCATGCGCAATGGCGGGGTTGATGGTGTATTTGGCCAGGTAGCGCTTGATGCGCGTGTTGTCGTTGCGCGCGCTGTCGCCCGGCAGGCTGCCGCGCTGCTGCTTCATCTTGTGCGCCGTCTGCCAGGTGCGCAGGATGACCTCGCCGACGCGGCCCATGGCCTGGCTGTCGCTGCTCATCATGCTGATGGCGCCCAGGTCGTGCAGGATGTCTTCGGCGGCGATGGTTTCCTTGCGGATGCGGCTTTCGGCAAAGGCCAGGTCTTCGGCGATTCCCGGGTCCAGGTGGTGGCACACCATGAGCATGTCCACGTGCTCGTCGAGCGTGTTGCGCGTGTAGGGCATGGTGGGGTTGGTCGATGAGGGCAGGAAGTTGGCCTCGCCCACGACGCGCAGGATGTCGGGCGCGTGGCCGCCGCCCGCGCCCTCGGTGTGGAAGGCGCAGATGCCGCGCCCGCCAACGGCGGCCATGGTGTCTTCGACAAAGCCCGATTCGTTGAGCGTGTCGCTGTGGATCGCCACCTGCGTGTCGCTGGCGTCGGCCACGTCCAGGCAGTTGCTGATGGCCGCGGGCGTGCTGCCCCAGTCTTCGTGCAGCTTCAGGCCAATGGCCCCGGCGTCGATTTGCTCGTGCAGCGCGTCGGGGAGGCTGGCGTTGCCCTTGCCCAGAAAGCCGAGGTTCACCGGAAAGGCCTCGGCCGCTTGCAGCATGCGCTCGATGTTCCAGGGCCCCGGGGTGCAGGTGGTGGCCAGCGTTCCGGTGGCCGGGCCGGTGCCGCCGCCGAGCAAGGTGGTGACGCCCGAGGCCAGGGCTTCTTCGATCTGCTGCGGGCAGATGAAGTGGATATGGCTGTCCACGCCGCCCGCGGTGACGATGCTGCCCTCGCAGCTGATGACTTCGGTTCCCGGGCCGATGACGATGTCCACACCCGGTTGCACGTCGGGGTTGCCGGCCTTGCCGATGGCGGCGATGCGTCCGTCCCGCAGGCCGACGTCGGCCTTGAAGATGCCGCTGTGGTCGACGATGAGCGCGTTCGTCAGCACGCTGTCCACGGCGCCCTGCGCGCGGCTGCGCTGCGATTGCGCCATGCCGTCGCGGATGGTTTTGCCGCCGCCGAATTTCACCTCTTCGCCGTAGCTGCCCGCGCGCAGCGTGTAATCGGCCTCGACTTCGATCAGCAGATCAGTGTCTGCCAGGCGCAGGCGGTCGCCCACGGTGGGGCCGAACATTTCGGCGTAGGCGCGGCGTCCAATGCTTGCCATGCTGTTGTGCTTTGTGGAAACGGTTATGGGTGGTTGGTGGATTTCACAGCGCGCCCTGGATCAGGCCCCGAAAGCCGAACACCCTGCGCTCGCCCGCGTAGTCCACCAGTTCCACCGTGCGTTCCTGGCCGGGTTCAAAGCGCACGGCGGTGCCGGACGCGATGTTCAGCCGCATGCCGCGCGCGGCGCTGCGGTCGAAGCCCAGCGCGGCGTTGGTTTCGGCAAAGTGGTAGTGCGAGCCGACCTGTATCGGGCGCTCGCCCTGGTTGCGCACCACCAGGGTCAGGGTGCGGCGGCCGGTGTTCAGCGGGTGCGCGCCTGCGTCGGCGTCGATAAGGAGTTCGCCGGGGATCATGGCGGTCTTTTTTGTGAACCGATCAAGCCAGTTGCAGCAGCTGCGCAGCGCCCAGGGCCGCGACGCCGGCGCCCGCAGCGCCCGCGAGCCATGCGCCGCGCCGGCGCAGCGTCCAGCCCGCGGCCAGGCCCGCGCAGTGCAGCAACGCCGTGGCGGCGAGCATTCCGGCCAGGGTCTGCCAGGCGCTGCCGCCGCCGGCGAGTTCGTGGCCGTGCGCGAGGCCGTGGAACAGGGCAAAAACGCCAACGCCCAGCGCCGCGGCCGGGCCGGGCATCCGCAGGCGCGACGCGAGCAGCAATCCGCCGAGCAGCAGCGAGGTGGCGATCATCGGTTCCACCGCCGCCGTGGCCGCGCCGCGCAGGCCCAGGACGGCGCCGGCGAGCAGCAGCGCGGCAAAGCCTGCGGGGGCCCAGAGCAGCTGCGCTCCGGCGCGGCGCGCGGACAGCGCGCTCCACAGGCCCACGGCGAGCATCGCGGCCAGATGGTCCGGGCCGCTGAGCGGGTGCATGAAGCCGTCGAAAAAGCTGCCGTACACCGGCATCGGGTGGCCGCCGTGCGCGCACGCGTTGCTGCCCATGGCGCCGAGCGCCAGGAAGGCCATGGCGCTTGCGGGCCGGGGTATGCGCGGGAAATGCATGCGGTTTGTCTCCACGGGAAAAGGGTCGAAGGGGAGGGGGCTCAGACGATGGGCTGGTGCACCGTGACCAGCTTGGTTCCGTCGGGGAAGGTGGCCTCGACCTGGATGTCGGGAATCATCTCGGCGATGCCGTCCATCACGTCGGCGCGCGTGAGCACGCTGCGGCCCGCGCTCATGAGCTGCGCAACGGTCTGGCCGTCGCGCGCGCCCTCGAGCACGGCGGCGCTGATCAGCGCCACGGCTTCGGGGTGGTTGAGCTTCAGGCCCCGGGCCTTGCGGCGCTCGGCCACCAGGGCCGCAGTAAAGAGCAGCAGTTTGTCTTTTTCTCGCGCAGTCAGTTCCATGGTGGGCCGGTGTGAGCGTCAATGAGGGGGTGCAATGGCTGCAGTCAGCAAGCCCCGTGCCCGGTCATGCTTGGGAATCGGGTGCACGCCCTGCGCAATGGCATGAAACCTGCACTTACAATTAGCAAAGTTTGCTGCCCACTCTTACCCATGCCCTTACCCCTTGCTTCCAGTGCCGCCCCGGCGGACTTTGCCGACGCGGCGACCGCGCCGCAGCCCGGTGCGCCGGCGCCGCAGCAGGTGGTCAAGGTCCGGCGCGACTACAACACCTGGGTGGCCACCGAGACCATGGAGGATTACGCGCTGCGCTATACACCGCAGCGTTTTCGCCGCTGGTCCGAATGGCGCGTGGCGAACACCGCGTTCGGCGCGGCCTCGTTTCTGATCCTCGAGGCCGTGGGCGCAACGCTGCTATTGCAGTACGGTTTCATGAATGCCTTCTGGGCCATCGTCGCCACGGGGGTGATCATTTTTTTCGCGGGGCTGCCAATCAGCTGGTACGCGGCGCGCTACGGGGTGGACATGGACCTGCTCACGCGCGGCGCGGGCTTTGGCTATATCGGCTCCACGGTGACCTCGCTGATCTACGCCTCGTTCACCTTCATCTTCTTTGCGCTGGAGGCCGCGGTCATGGCCTACGCACTGGAACTGGCGCTCGGCATTCCGCCCACCTGGGGCTACCTGGTCTGCGCCGTGGTCGTGATTCCGTTGGTCACGTACGGGGTTTCGGCGATCAGCCGCTTGCAGGTCTGGACGCAGCCGCTGTGGCTGCTGCTGCTGGTGCTGCCGTTTGCCTGCGTGCTGCTGCGCGATCCCGGTGCGTTTTCCGGGATATCGCACTACGGTGGTGAATCCGGGCGCGGCGCGGGATTCGATCTGCCCATGTTTGGTGCGGCGCTCACCGTGGGCATTGCGCTGATTACCCAAATGGGGGAGCAGGCCGATTACCTGCGCTTCATGCCCGTGGCCAGGCCGGGTGCGCGTGCGCGCTGGTGGTTCGGGGTGCTCGCGGGCGGGCCGGGCTGGGTGCTGCCGGGCGTGCTCAAGATGCTCGGCGGCGCATTCCTGGCCTGGTTGGCGCTGAGTCATGGGCTGTCCGCTGAGCGGGCGCTGGACCCGAACCAGATGTACCTGCTGGCCTATGGCTACCTGTTTCCGCAGCACGGCTGGGCCGTGGCGGCGACGGCGCTGTTCGTGGTGCTCTCGCAGATGAAGATCAACGTGACGAATGCGTATGCGGGCTCGCTCGCCTGGTCGAACTTCTTCTCGCGCCTCACGCACAGCCACCCGGGGCGCGTGGTGTGGATGGTGTTCAACACCTTGATCGCCTGCCTGCTGATGGAGATGAACGTGTTCCGCGCCATGGGCGAGGTGCTGGGCCTGTACTCCAACATCGCCATCGCCTGGATCATGGCGGTGGTCGCGGACCTGGTCGTGAACAAGCCGCTGGGCCTGTCGCCCAAGGGCATAGAGTTCAAGCGCGCGCACCTGTACGACGTCAACCCCGTGGGCGTGGGCGCGATGGCGCTCGCGTCCGGCCTGTCGATCGGCGCGCATCTGGGGCTGTTCGGCGCGCTGGCGCAGTCCTTCTCGGCGCTCATCGCCATGGCCGTGGCCTTCGTCAGCGCGCCGCTGATCGCCTGGGTCACCCGCGGGCGCTACTACATTGCACGCCAGCCCGAAGCGGTGGCCGCTGATCCCCGGGGCGCGCCGGGCGCCGCGGCGGCGTTGCAGCGCTGCGTGGTCTGCGAGCGCGCGTACGAGGCGCCCGACATGGCCCGCTGCCCGGCGTACGGGGGCGCGATCTGCTCGCTGTGCTGCACGCTCGACGCGCGCTGCGGCGACCTGTGCAAGCCCCACGCGCGCCTGGCCGTGCAATGGTCCGCGGCGCTGCGCTGGCTGCTGCCGCGCGCCGTCTGGCGCTACCTGGACACGGGCCTGGGGCATTTTCTGCTGCTCATGCTGGTGATCGCGCCGCTGCTGGCCGCGGTGCTCGGGCTGCTGTACCACCAGGAGCTCGCCAGCATCGCCCGCTCCGGCGCCGAGCCGCTGGCCGCGGTGGTGCTGCGTTCCGGGCTGCTCAAGGCCTATCTGGCGCTGCTCGTGATCGCGGGAATCGTCGCCTGGTGGCTGGTGCTTGCGCACAAGAGCCGCCAGGTGGCGCAGGAGGAGTCGAACCGCCAGACGGGCCTGCTCGTGCGCGAGATCGAACTGCACCGCCAGACCGACGCGGCCCTGCAGACCGCGCGCCAGGTCGCCGAGCAGGCGCGCCGGGTGGCGGAGGCGGCGCAGCACGCCGCCGACCAGGCGAACCAGGCCAAGAGCCGCTACATCAGCGCCATCAGCCACGAGATCCGCACGCCGCTGAACAGCATCCTGGGCTACGCGCAGCTCATGGACGAAGACGCTGGCGTGCCGCCGCACCGCAGGCAGGCGGTGCGGGTGATCCGGCGCGGGGGCGAACACCTGCTGTCGCTCGTCGAGGGCACGCTGGACATCGCGCGCATCGAGTCCGGAAAGCTCCGGCTCGACGTGGCGCCCATGCGTTTTGCCGACGGCCTGCACGAGATCGCCAGCCTGTTCGAATTGCAGGCTGCCACCAAGGGGCTGGCCTTTTCCTTCGAGCCGCAGGGCGTGCTGCCGCAGGTGGTGCGCGCCGACGAAAAGCGCCTGCGCCAGATCCTCATCAACCTGCTGGGCAACGCCGTCAAGTTCAGCGTGCATGGCACGGTCACGCTGCGCGTGCGCCATGCGCGCGAGATCGCGCGCATCGACGTGCAGGACACCGGGCCGGGCCTTGACGCGGGCGAAATCGAGCGCATTTTCGAGCCCTTTGCCCGTGGCGGATCGGGTGGCAGCACGACGAGCGGTGCACCCGGCGCCGGGCTGGGCCTGACGATTGCCAAGATGCTCACGGTGCTCATGGGCGGTGAACTCAGCGTGAGCAGCCAGCCCGGCGTGGGATCGGTGTTCCAGGTCAAGCTCTTCCTGCCCGAGGTGCACGCCGACGCGTCCGGCAAGGCCGCGCCGGCGGCAGCGGCCCCGCGCGTGCGCAGGGGCTACGTCGGCGCGCGGCGCCGCATCCTGCTCGTCGACAACGAAGAGCAGGACCGCGAACTGCTCGTGCAATTGCTCGCTTCCCTGGGCTTTGAACTGCGCCAGGCCGCCAGCGGCCACGCCGCGCTGGACCTGCTGGCCAGCGGCTACCGGCCGCACGCGATCCTCATGGACCTGGCCATGCCGGGGATCGACGGCTGGGAGACGATCCGCCGCATCCGCGCGCTGGGGGACGACCGCCGGTGCGCGCGCGTTGACGCGCACATCGCCATCGTTTCGGCCAACGCCTTCGACAAGGCCCTGGACAACGACGTGGGAATCGACCCCGAGGACTTCATCGTCAAGCCCGTGCGCCACAGCGAACTGCTCGACTGGCTCGAGCGCCGCCTGGATCTGCAATGGCAGCAGGACGCAGCGCCGTCCGTGCTCCCCGCGCCGGTCCCGACCCCGGTCACCAGCGCCGCGCCGCCCGGGCTCCTCCCCGTGCCGGCCACGACCCCGACGATGACCCCGACGACCACGACCACGACCACGACCACGAGCCCAGCGCCGCAGCCCTTCACGTACCCCGACGCGGCCGCGCTGGCCGCGCTGGCGCGGGTGCTGGAACTGGGCCATTACCGCGGAATCATCGACCGGCTGGACGCGATCGGGCGCGACCAGCCCGCGCACGGCGCCTTCGTGCGGCGCATGCGGCAGTTGGCCCAGGAGTTCCAGTTCGACGCCATGGAGCGGATTCTTGGGCAGGCGCCAGAATGATCTGCGACGCAGCTGTCCTCCTTGCGCCGCCGGCGGCGCTGTCGGCGCCGGCCCCCGCCGTGCCCGGGGGCAGCGACGTGGTCCTGGTCGTAGACGACGTTCCCGACAACCTGGCCATGCTGCACGACGCGCTCGACGAATCGGGCTACACCGTGCTGCTCGCCACGCGCGGCGAAGCCGCGCTGCAGCGTGCGGCGCAGGCCCTGCCCGACATCATCCTGCTCGACGCCCTGATGCCCGGAATGGACGGCTTTGAAGTCGCGCGGCGCCTGAAGGCCGCGCCCGCCACGGCGCACATCCCGATCATCTTCATGACCGGGCTGACCGAAACCGAGCACCTGGTGGCCGCGCTCGAGGCCGGGGGAATCGACTACGTGACCAAGCCCATCAAGCCGCGCGAGGTGCTGGCCCGCATGGGCGTGCACCTGGGCGCCGCCCGCCGGGCCCGGCAGGACGCGAGCCAGGCGCACCAGGCGCGCAATGCGCTCGACGCCTTCGGCTGCGCGAGCATCACGCTGCGCGCCGGCGACGGCCGCATCCTGTGGCAGACCCCGTTGGCGCGCGAACTGCTGCAGGGCTGGTTCGGCGCCACCGGCCCCTGGGCGCCCGAGTCGGTGCGCGACTGGCTGCGCCGCCACGTGCTGGCCGAAAATTCCGCTGGATCGCCGGCGCCCGCGCGCACCGAGCCCGCGCAGCTGAACGTCGAACAGGGCGCGCGCCGCCTCACGTTCCGGCTGCACCAGCAGGCGGGCGACAGCGCGGGCGGGGGCGATTGGCTGATCGTCATGCGCGAGTCCTCGGACGCGCAGATCATCGGCTCCATGGGCCTTGCGTTCGGGCTCACCGCGCGCGAGGCCGAGGTGCTCTACTGGGTCGTCAAGGGCAAGATCAACCGCGACATCGGCGCCATCCTGGGCGCGAGCCCCGCGACGGTGAAGAAGCACCTGGAGCGCGTGTTCGCCAAGCTCGGTGTGGAAACGCGCACCGCCGCAGCGGCCATGGCGCTGAACCGGGTGCGTTTGCTGCACCCCCAGTTCGGGGGCTGAGATACTGCCCAGCAGGCCCCGTGGGCGCGCCCACGGTATCGCGCACGCAGCACCTTGGCTTCAGGCCCGGCCAGGCACGGGGTGGGGGCTGCCCCCCGGGCGTGCCTGCGTCCGGTCGAGCACGTGGCGTGTCATGGACTGGGCCAGGGCTTCGTCGGCGAGGAATACCTCGGTCCGGTCGCATTCCTGCGCGAGTCTGTGCGCCTCGTCCTCGTTGTGGCTGCGCACCACGGTCTCGATGGTCGGGTTCAGCGCGCGCGCCGTGGCGATGATCTGGCGCACGTTCATGGTGTCGGGGGTGGCAATCACCAGCAGGTAGGCCTGGGCGATATGCGCCTGGATCAGCACCGCGGGATCCTCCGCGTCGCCAAACACCGCAGCAATGCCCTCGGCGCGCAGCGACTCCACCCGCTTGCGGTTCTGCTCGGCGACCACGAACGCAATGCCATGCGCAGTCAGCGCGCTCGCCACGCGGCGCCCGAGCCGGCCATGGCCCACGAGAACCACCTGCCGGGCAAGCAGTTGCGAATTCGTCCCCATCGGCAATTCCGCGAGCGGGTCGTTGCGCTGCTCCAGACGCCGCGCCAGCACGCAGTGCGTGCGCAGCCATTCTTCCAGCGGTGCAATGGCGTGGAAGAGCAGCGGGTTCAGCGCCATCGAGATGAGCGCCCCGGCGAGCACCAGGCTCGCGCCCTCGGGCGGCAGCAGCCCCAGGGACGAGCCCAGCGACACCAGGATGAAAGAGAACTCGCCAATCTGCGCCAGACTCGCAGACACCGTGAGCGCCGTGTTCAGCCGGTAGCGCAGGGCCAGCACCAGCGCGGCGGCGGCCAGGGTCTTGCCGAGCATGATGATCGCCAGCACCGCGAGCACTTGCAGGGGTCGCTCCCACAGAACGGCCGGGTTGAAGAGCATGCCGACGGAGACGAAGAACAGCACGGCAAACGCATCGCGCAGCGGCAGCGATTGCTGCGCCGCGCGGTGGCTGAACTCCGACTCGCGCATCACCATGCCGGCGAAGAAGGCGCCGAGCGCGAACGACACGCCAAACAAGGCCGCCGACCCGAAGGCAATGCCCACGGCCGCCGCCACCACGCACAGGGTGAACAGCTCGCGCGAACCGGTGCGCGCCACCTGCCATAGCATCCAGGGGAACAGGCGCCGCCCGACCAGAAGCATCAGCGCCACGAAGCCGCCGACCTGCAGCAGCGTCCACCCCAGGGTCTGCCAAAGCTGCGCGGCATTCAGCGGCGCGTCCGATCCCCCCTTGAGCCACTCGGCCAGCGGCGGCAGCAGCACCAGGACCAGCACCATGGCGAGGTCTTCCACGACCAGCCAGCCCACGGCGACCCGGCCGGTGTAGCTGTTGAGGATTCCCCGGGCCTCGAGGGCCCGCAGCAGCACCACCGTGCTCGCCACCGAGAGTGCCAGGCCAAACACCAGGGCCGCGCCAAGCCCCCAGCCCCACCAGGTGGCCAGCGCCATTCCCAGCGCCGTCGCGACCATCATCTGCACCACGGCGCCGGGCAGCGCAATCTTGCGCACGGCGAGCAAATCGCCAAAGGAAAAATGCAGGCCCACGCCGAACATCAGCAGCATCACGCCAATCTCGGCGAGCTGGCTGGCCATGGCGGCGTCGGCGACGAAACCCGGGGTAAACGGACCGATGAGCACACCGGCGACCAGATACCCTACCAGCGCGGGCAGACGCAGGCGTGCAGCGACGAACCCCAGCACCAAAGCCAGCCCGAGTGCAGCGGCGATGGTGTGGATGAGGGGGACACTGTGCGGCATGGGGAGATTCGCTTCAGGGCGGTGGTGGGCGCGTGTGCATGGGACCTCGTTATGGCAAGCACACCCCGCAGCCCAGAGCGGGACATGCACCGTGCGGCGGCTGCAATCCGCATGGCAAGTCTGGCTTGCCAGGGAAGTGGCGCCGACCTGAAGAACCGAAACCGGCGCTGCAACAGCATGTGCGCTGCAGCGCCGGTGCGCGTTTGGGGTGGCTGATGGGGCTCGAACCCACGACAACAGGAATCACAATCCTGGACTCTACCAACTGAGCTACAGCCACCGTAGCCTTGGATTATAGCCAGGGCTTTTTGCCCCGAAGCCGGGGCGCGGCGCTCAATTCTCCGCAGCGCCTGCCAGGTCGATGGCCTGCGGGCGGGCGACCTGAATTTGGACCTTGAAGCGTTGCTTGAGCAGCGCGTAGTAGGCCTGCTCCTCGGCCGCCGTCAGCCACTGCTGGTACTTTTGCTGCTCTTGCTGCGCGCGCTGCGCGTCGGGGGCCTTGCGCGCAACGACGCGGTTCACCTTGACCACGGCGTAGCCCTCGGCCCCGAGATCGACGCCCACCCATGCCGGCAGCGCATCCACCGGCGCACGCAGGGCGGCGTCGATCACGGGGCGCGGCAGGTTCTGGCTCTGCTCGCGCGACACCAGGGCGGCGGCGGTCAGGCCCGTCGCCGTTGCGGGGGCCTCCTTCCAGGCCGCCAGCTTGGTCTGGCCCGACTGGCGCGCCAGTTCGACGGACTTTTCCGCCCGGTAGAGGCTGCGCACGTGGGCACGCACTTCTTCGAATGGCGGGGTCGCCGCGGGGGTGTACTGGGTGACGCGGCCGGCTGCCAGCTGGTTCGGGCCGGTTTCCACGGCCTGGGTGTTGCGCTTGTTTTGCAGTGCGTCCGGGGCGAACAGGGCTTGCAGGAACTGGGCGTTGGCCAGCGGGCCCTGGGCACCGGGCGCGGGGCTGCGGGTCACGCCCGCGGCCGTTTGCAGCGGGAGCTGGAACTTCTCGGCCACGGCCTGCAAGCTGTCGGCCTGCTCGTACACGGCGTTGCTGAACGCTTCGGCGAGCTCGGCAAACTTGCGCTGCGCCTGCTGCTGCCGCAGTTCCTCTTCCAGGGAGGGGCGCAGTTCCTCGAAGCTGGGCGGCGCCTTGACATCGGTCAGCACGATGATGTGGTATCCGAAGTCGGTTTCCACCAGGTCGCTGATCTCGCCTTTCTTGAGCGCGAAGACGGCGTCTTCGAACGGCTTGACCATGGCGCCCCGGGAAAAGAAGTTCAGATCGCCGCCGGCCTCGGCCGAGCCCTTGTCGTCCGACGCACTCTTGGCCACTTCGGCAAAGCCCGCAGGGTTTTTGCGCACTTGGGCGAGCAGTTGCGCGGCCCGCTCCTTGGCCCTCTCGCGCTCCGCAGCCGGGGCGTCCCGGGGCGCGTTGACGAGGATATGGCTGGCGCGGCGCTCCTGCTTGCCGGCCAGACGCGCCTGGTTCTCCTGGTAGTACGTGCGCAGGTCTTCTTCGCTCAGGTGGATTGCCGCGCGCAGGCTGCCCGGGTCCAGCAGCAGATACTCCACGCTCGCCTGCTCGGTGCGTTGCAACTGCGTGGTGTGCGCTTGGTAGTAGGCCTGCAGTTCGGCGTCCGTGGCGGCGACCTTGGCGGAAAAATCGGCCGCGTTGAAACGCGCGAGTTGAATCTCGCGCTGCCCGTACAGCGCGTCGAGCGCGAGCCGGGCCGACTCCTGCGTGCCGAAGGCGGTACGCCGCACCCCGTCCATGACCTGGTTGACGGAGAGGCTGCGGCGCATGTCGGCCTCGAAGCCTTCGGGTGTCAGGCCCAGGCCGGCGGTCAGGGCGCGGTAGGCATCCGCATCGAGCGTGCCGTCGGCGCGCCTGAGCCGCGCGATCTCCGGAATCTCCTGGAGGCTGCTGGCCAGGCGCGCGTCGTTCGTCACGAGGCGCATCGCGTGCGCGGCCGCCGTGAGCACGCGCTCGCGCACCAGGCGCTCCAGCGTGGCGTAACGCGCCTGGGGGGAGTCGAGCAGTTTCGGGTCAACCGTGGGCGCTTGCGCACGGATGCGGTCGCTCTGCGTGCGGTGCGCACTGTCCCAGTCGGTTTGGCGGATCTTGCTGCCATCGACGCGCGCCACCACCGGGCTCTTTTCGGAGAAGTAGTTGCTGTTCATGCCCACCAGCACGAACGAGGGAATGATCAGCAAGAACAACAAGACGATGACGATCTTGGAGTGCTTGCGGATGGCTTCAAACATGGTCGATCTTTCGCAAGAGGAAAAAGCAAAAGGCGAACTTGCGTTCGCCTTCGGTCGGTGGTGGTGGTGGGTCCTGACGGTCTCGAACCGCCGACCTACTCCGTGTAAAGGAGCCGCTCTACCAACTGAGCTAAGGACCCTGCCAGAGCCGCGGTGTTCAGTTCAGGGCGTCTTTCAGCGCCTTGCCGGGACGGAACTTCACCACTTTGGCGGCCTTGATTTTAATCGGTACCTTGGTGCGCGGATTGCGGCCCATGCGGGCTGCGCGTTTGGTCACGAGGAAGGAACCAAAACCGACAAGCGAAACGGTGCCGCCTTTCTTCAAAGTTTTCTTCACCGCTTCGATCGTGGATTCCAGAGCCCGCGCGGCGGCGGCCTTGGAGATGTCGGCGTTGGTAGCAATATGCTCGATCAATTCGGTTTTGTTCACAAAGAGCCTCTCGGAAAAGAGTTGATGGAATGTCTCGGGGGTTCTGGCCTTCACCGGTCCGACGGCCCATCCCGGCGCATGCGCGGCGGGGAGGTAGGACGGGGAAGTGACTGAGCCAAGCAGACGCTGCCGCATCGGATTAAAGCCATCGAGTTTCCGGGTGTCAATACGGCACGTCGTTTTGTGTCGGTGCGGCGGCGAATTTTAGCCACATTTCATTTCGAGCAGCGACGGGGCTTGCAGGGCGATTTCGCCCGAAACAGGCCGCAGGGGCTCGATTGCATGCCGGGTACCCAATCCCGCAAACGCTTCAGGCGGTGCCAAGCGCTTCGGCAATGGCCCTGCCCACATCCCGGGTACTGGATTTCCCTCCCATGTCGGGCGTGCGCGGGCCGCCGCCCTTCGGGTCGAGAACGGCCTCGATGGCGGCCAGCACGGCGTCGTGCGCTGCGCGGTAGCCAAGGAAGTCGAGCAGCATCGCGCCGCACCAGATCTGGCCGATCGGGTTCGCGATGCCCTTGCCCGCAATGTCCGGCGCCGAGCCGTGTACCGGCTCGAACAGCGAGGGCGCGGTGCGCTCCGGGTTCAGGTTGGCGCTGGGCGCGATGCCTATGGTTCCGGTGCAGGCCGGGCCCAGGTCGCTCAGGATGTCGCCGAACAGGTTGCTCGCGACGACCACGTCGAAGAAGTCGGGGCGCTGCACGAAATGCGCCGTGAGGATGTCGATGTGAAACTTGTCCTGCGTCACGTCGGGGTAGGACTTGGCCATCTCGGCCACGCGCTCGTCCCAGAAGGGCATGGTGATGGCGATGCCGTTGGACTTGGTGGCGCTGCTCAGGTGCTTCTTCGGGCGCGTGCGGGCCAGGTCGAAGGCGAACCTGAGCACCCGGTCAACGCCGTGGCGCGACATGACCGTCTCCTGCATCACGATCTCGCGCGCCGTGCCCGCGTACATGCGGCCGCCGACGCTCGAGTATTCGCCCTCGGTGTTTTCGCGCACGATGAGCATGTCGATCTCGCCCGGCAGGCGCGGGCTGCCGTCGCGCCGCACCACGGGCGCGGTCACACCGGGCATGAGGCGCGCGGGGCGCAGGTTCACGTACTGGTCGAACTCGCGCCGAAACAGCAGCAGCGAGCCCCACAGCGAGACATGGTCGGCGATTTTCTCGGGCCAGCCGACGGCGCCAAAGTAGATCGCCTCGTGGCCGCCGATCTGCTCCTTCCAGTCGTCGGGAAGCATCTGGCCGTGCTGCTCGCAATAGTCCCAGCTGGCGAAGTCGAATGCGTCGAATTGCAGGTCGATGCCGAACCGGCGCGCCGCCGCGTCGAGCACGCGCAGGCCCTCGGGCATGACTTCCTTGCCGATGCCGTCGCCGGCGATGACGGCAATGCGATGTTTTGTTGCCACGCATTGGCTCCTGAAAAATGGGCTCTTGAAAAGGGGGCCGATCCGGTTGCGGGTGCCTCTTCTACCGCACACGCGCCCGGATTTCGGGCAGTGCCTTTTGCAGGTAGTACACCATGGACCAGACCGTCAGCACCGCCGACACCCAGATCAGCCAAGTGCCCCACAGGCCGGTGTCGATCACGCCGAGCAGGCGCCCGTCGTACAGCAGGAAGGGGATGGCCAGCATCTGCACCACGGTCTTGATCTTGCCGACCAGGTGCACGGCCACGCTCTTGCTGGCGCCGATCTGCGCCATCCATTCGCGCAGCGCGGAGATCGCGATCTCGCGCCCGATGATGATGAGCGCGACGAACACGTCGGCGCGCTGCAACTGCACCAGCACCAGAAGCGACGCGCAGACGAGGAATTTGTCGGCCACCGGATCCAGAAAGGCGCCGAAGGACGAGGTCTGGTTCAGCCTGCGGGCCAGGTAGCCGTCGAGCCAGTCGGTGGCGGCGAACAGCACGAACAGCACGGTGGCAATCAGGTTGCGCATCGCCGGGTTCAGCGGCATATAGAACACCCCCACGATCAAAGGTATCGCGACGATGCGCGCCCAAGTCATCAGGGTGGGGATAGTCCAGAACATGGCGGCGATTGTGTCACGCTGGCGCGCGGCCCCGGCGGGCGGCTTGCGGCGCGGAACGGGGCCCTTTGCCGCGTCCAGCCTGGATGGGTTTTGCCCCCGGCGCGCGCCGGAGGGCGGCAAGAAATGCAAGTTTGGCGTCAGAAAATTCGCGCGGGTCGGGCTTAACATCCTGGCATGAATCCCTTGCTCTCCCATCTTCATCCCTACCCGTTCGAGCGGTTGCGACAGCTTTTCTCCGGGGTGGATCTTCCCACGGCCTACCGCCCCATCAGCCTGGGAATGGGCGAGCCGCGCCACCCGGCACCGCCGTTCATCGCGGACGCGCTGAACCGCAGCGTGGGCGGCCTGGCCCAGTACCCGGCGACCACCGGCGCGCCGCCGCTGCGCGCCGCGTTCAGCGCCTGGCTGAAGCTGCGCTACGCGCTGACGCTGGACCCCGCAACCCAGGTGCTCCCCGTGAATGGCTCGCGCGAGGCGCTGTTCGCGTTTGCCCAGACCGTCGTCGATGCGTCGCGCGACAGGCCGGTCGTCGTCTGCCCGAATCCGTTCTATCAAATCTATGAAGGCGCCGCGCTGCTCGCCGGGGCCACGCCCCATTACGCGCCCTGCGATCCGGCGCGCAACTTTGCCGTGGACTGGGATGCGGTGCCCGACAGCGTGTGGCAGCGCACGCAGCTGCTGTACGTGTGTTCGCCCGGCAACCCCACGGGCGCCGTCATGCCCCTGGACGAGTGGCGCAAGCTGTTTGCGCTGAGCGAGCGCTATGGCTTCGTCATTGCTTCGGACGAGTGCTATAGCGAGATCTACTTTCGCGACACGCCGCCCCTGGGCGGCCTGCAGGCGGCGGCCCAGCTCGGCCGGGGCGACTTCAGGAACTTGCTGACCTTCACCAGCCTGTCCAAGCGCAGCAACGTGCCCGGCCTGCGCAGCGGCTTCGTCGCCGGCGATGCGGCGCTGATCAGGGCTTTCCTGCTCTACCGCACCTACCACGGCAGCGCCATGAGTCCGCTCGTGCAGGCGGCGAGCATCGCGGCCTGGGGCGACGAGCAGCACGTGCAGGAAAACCGCGCGCGCTACCGCGAGAAGTTCTCCCGGGTCACGCCGATGCTGGCCGCCGTGATGCAGGTGGCCCTGCCGGACGCGGGCTTCTACCTGTGGGCCAAGGTTCCGGACGCGCTGGGAATGGACGACGCCGAGTTCGCGCGGGCCTTGCTGGCCCAATACAATGTGACCGTACTCCCGGGCAGCTACTTGGCCCGGGAGGCCGAGGGCGGCAACCCCGGTGCCCAGCGCGTGCGCATGGCCCTGGTCGCCGAAACCGATGAATGCGTGGAAGCCGCGTCGCGCATCGTGCAATTCATCGAATCCCGGACCCCATCGCCCACTGCCCGCAGCGCCTGACAACAACATGACCGAACGCACGACCGACGAATTGCAAAGCATCATCGACAAGGCCTGGGAGACCCGCAGCAGCCTGTCCCCGCGCGCCGCGCCAGGGGAAACGCTGGACGCCGTGGAGCAGGTCATCGACGCACTCGACCGGGGCACGCTGCGCGTGGCCACGCGCGAGGGCGTGGGCCGCTGGACGGTGCACCAGTGGATCAAGAAGGCGGTGCTGCTGTCGTTTCGCATCAAGGACAACGCAGTCCAGCGGGCCGGCCACCTGGGTTTCTACGACAAGGTGCAGACGAAGTTCGCCCACCTGAACGAGGAACAGATGCAGGCCACCGGCATTCGCGTGGTCCCGCCGGCGGTCGCCCGCCGCGGCAGCTTCATCGCCCGGGGCGCGATCCTGATGCCGTCGTACGTGAACATCGGCGCGTACGTGGGCGAGGGCGCGATGATCGACACCTGGGCCACCGTGGGGTCATGCGCGCAGATCGGCGCGAACGTGCATTTGTCCGGCGGCGTGGGAATCGGCGGCGTGCTCGAGCCGCTGCAGGCCGGCCCGACCATCATCGAGGACAACTGCTTCATCGGCGCCCGCTCCGAAGTGGTCGAGGGCGTGATCGTGGAGCACGACAGCGTGCTCGGCATGGGCGTGTACCTCGGCCAGAGCACGCCCATCTTCGACCGCTCCAGCGGCGTGATCAGCTATGGCCGCATTCCGTCGGGGTCGGTCGTGATCAGCGGCAACCTGCCCAAGACCGCAGCGAATGGCGCGGCCTACAGCATGTACGCGGCGATCATCGTCAAGCGCGTGGACGCGCAGACCCGCTCCAAGACCAGCATCAACGATCTGTTGCGCGACTGAGCGGCGGCGCACACGCGCGCATCGGGGGGAGGAACACCATGGGAACGATGAATCGGATTTTGCGCCTGATGAGCGAAAAAAAAGCGTCCGACCTCTTCCTGTCGGCGCATGCCCCGGCGCTGCTCAAGATCCATGGCGTGTGCGTGCCGATCAACGAGCAGATCCTGCCGCCCGAGGCGCCGCGCAACCTGCTCTCCGAAGTGCTCCCCCCGGATCGCATCGAGGAACTCGAGGAAATCGGCGAGCTCAACATGGGCCTGCTCTTGAGCGGTGTGGGGCGGTTTCGCATCAGCGCCATGCGCCAGTGCGGCAGCTACGCGGTGGTGATCCGCTTCATCGCGCAGGAGATTCCGGCGTTCGACACGCTGGGCCTGCCGCCCGTGCTGCGCGAACTGATCATGGGAAAGCGCGGCCTGATCCTGGTGGTGGGCGCCACGGGTTCGGGCAAGAGCACCACGCTGGCGTCGATGATCGATTACCGCAACGAGCGGGTCACGGGCCATATCCTCACCATCGAGGACCCCGTGGAATACCATTTCCGGAACAAGAAGTCGATCGTCAACCAGCGCGAGGTCGGCGTGGACACCCAGTCCTTGCAGACGGCGCTCAGGAACGGACTGCGCCAGGCGCCCGACGTGATCCTGATCGGCGAAATCCGCGACCGCGAAACCATGAGCGCGGCCATCTCCTATGCCCAGTCGGGCCACCTGTGCCTGAGCACCTTGCACGGCAGCAACAGCTACCACGCGCTCAACCGCATCCTGTCGTTTTATCCCGTCGAGGTGCGCCCCAGCATGCTCGGCGATCTGGCTTCGGCGCTGCGGGCCGTCGTGTCCCAGCGGCTGGTGCGCGCGCTCGACGGCGGCCGCGTGCCGGCGGTGGAGGTCCTGCGCAACACCGACCTGGTCTCCGACCTGATCGGAAAAGGCGACTTTTTCGGCGTCAAGGATGCCATGGAGAAGTCCCTCACCGAAGGCTCGCAGAGCTTTGAGCAAGCGCTCGCGCGGCTCGTCGTGGACGCAAAAATCGACCGCAGCGAGGGCCTGGCGCACGCCGATTCGCCGAGCAACCTCATGTGGCGCCTGCAAAACGATTTTGCCCAGGGCGCCAAGGCCGCCCAGACCCAGGCGCCGAAAGATACGGTCGAAAAGCCTTCGTTCACCGAGATCGTGCTGGACGTCGTTCGGCCCGCAGCGTGAATCCTGAAACCCTTCCCACTCTTCATTCCCCCCGATGTCACGCACCCTGCAACTGGCTGAACAACTCATTTCCCGCCCCTCCATCACCCCGCAGGACGCCGGCTGCCTGGACCTGCTCGCCGAGCGGCTCGTGCCGCTGGGCTTTGTCTGCGAGCGCCTGGACAGCGGCCCGGCGCACGCGCGCGTGAGCAATCTGTGGGCAAAACACCCTGCTGCGCGCGCCGATCGGGCCGGCGGTGCGCGCAAGACCCTGGTTTTCGCGGGCCACACCGACGTGGTCCCGACCGGTCCGCTGGACCAATGGAGCAGCGACCCCTTCGCTCCGACGCAGCGCGACGGCAAGCTCTACGGTCGCGGCGCGAGTGACATGAAGACCTCGATCGCGGCCTTTGTCGTGGCGCTCGAGGAGTTCCTGGCGGCCACGCCCGAGCCCGCGATCGGACTGTGCTTGCTGCTCACCAGCGACGAGGAAGGCCCCAGCGTGGACGGCACCCGGGCGGTCGTCGAGCAGCTCGCGGCGCGCGCCGAAACGCTCGACTACTGCATCGTCGGCGAGCCCACCGGCCTTGAGCAGACCGGCGACATGGTGAAGAACGGCCGGCGCGGAACGCTCAGTGGCCGGCTCAGCGTGCGCGGCATCCAGGGGCATATTGCGTACCCGCAACTCGCGCGCAACCCCATCCACCAGGCGCTGCCCGCCTTGACGGAACTGGCCGCGACGGTCTGGGACCAGGGCAATGCGTTCTTTCAGCCCACCAGCTGGCAGATCAGCAACATGCATGGCGGCACCGGCGCGACGAACGTGATCCCCGGCGAAGTGGTCGTGGATTTCAACTTCCGCTTTTCCACGGAATCCACGGCCGAGGGACTGCAACAGCGCGTGCACGCGCTGCTGGAGCGCCATGGCCTGACGTACGAGCTGCGCTGGACCTTGGGCGGCGAGCCCTTTCTGACCCCGCCGGGCGAGTTGCTGGCCGCCGTCGGGCAGGCCATCACCGCGGAGACCGGGCTGAGCACCGAGCTCTCCACCACCGGGGGAACGAGCGACGGCCGCTTCATTGCCCGGATATGCCCGCAGGTGATCGAGCTCGGCCCGCCGAATGCGAGCATCCACAAGATCGACGAGCACGTGCGGCTGGCGGACATCGAACCGCTCAAGAACATCTACCGCCGCACCCTGGAGAACCTGCACGCACGGGCCCTGGCATGAGCGACTGCGCTGCCGCGCCGCAGCAGACACTCGCGGGATCCACCGTGGGCGCCCTGGTCGCGTCGGGCGCGCAGTGGCTGGCCGCGTCCGGCGTCTCCTTCGGTCACGGCACGACGAATGCGTACGACGAGGCCGCATGGCTCGTTCTCTGGCGCCTGGGCCTGCCGCTGGACAGCGACCTGTCGGACGCCGCCCTGGGTCAGCAGCCGGTGGTGCAGGCGCAGCGGGAACAGGTCGCGGCGCTGTTTGCCGAACGCATCCGCACCCGCAAGCCCGCCGCGTACCTGACGCGCGAGGCCTGGCTCCAGGGCCTTGCGTTCTACGTTGACGAGCGCGCCATCGTGCCGCGCAGCCTCATCGCCGAACTGCTGGCCGACGGCAGCGTGGACGATTTCCTGGGCGCGCACACCCGCCGCGTGCTCGACCTGTGCACCGGCAACGGCAGCCTGGCGGTGCTCGCCGCAATCGCCTGGCCCGAGGTGGCGGTCACGGGCGCGGACATCTCACCCGACGCGCTCGCCGTGGCGCGCATCAACGTCGAGCGGCACGGCCTGCAAGAGCGCGTCGCACTGCAATGCGCGGACGGCCTGCGCGCGCTGCCCGGCCCGTGGGACTTGATCCTGTGCAACCCGCCCTACGTGAACGCGGCCGCAATGGCGGCCCTGCCCGCGGAATACCGCGCCGAGCCCGCGCTCGCGCTCGCGGGAGGCGCCGACGGAATGGACTTCATCCGCCAACTGCTCGCGCACGCCCCGGCGTGCATGGGCGAGGACGCGCTGCTCATCCTGGAAATCGGCAACGGGCGCGCCGCCTTTGAGGCGGCGTTCGCGCGGCTGCCCGTGCACTGGCTGGACACCAGCGCAGGCCCGGACCAGGTGCTGCTGATCACGCGCCAGGGCCTGGCGTTCGCCGAATGATCGTCCTCAAAAACCTCAGCCTGCGCCGGGGCAGCAAGCTGCTGCTCGACCAGGTCTCGGTCACCATCAACGCGGGCGAGCACGTTGCCCTGGTGGGGCGCAACGGCGCGGGCAAATCCTCGCTCCTGGCCCTGCTCAACCGCACACTGCATGAGGACGCGGGCGAATACCTCGTCCCCGCGCAGTGGCGCATGGCGCAGGTGGCGCAGGACATGCCCGAAACCCCCGAGTCCGCCACGGCGTTCGTGCTCCAGGGGGACAGCCGCCTGACCGGCTTGCGCGCGGCGCTCGCAAGGGCCGAGGACGGCGGCGACGGAATGGCCATCGCGCAGGCGCATTCCGACCTGGCCGACGCCGGCGCGCACGACGCCACGGCGCGCGCGCAGGCGCTGATCCTCGGGCTCGGGTTCCGGGTGGCGGAACTCGAGCAGCCCGTGAACAGCTTCTCGGGCGGCTGGCGCATGCGCCTGCAACTGGCGCGTGCGCTGATCTGCCCCTGCGACCTGCTGCTGCTCGACGAACCCACGAACCACCTGGACCTGGACGCGCTGGTGTGGCTCGAATCCTGGCTCGCGCGCTACGCGGGAACGCTGATCACCATCAGCCACGACCGCGAGTTCCTCGACGCCGTCGCCGACGTCACGCTGCACATCGAAAACGCCCGGATCACCCGCTACGGCGGGAACTACAGCCGCTTCGAAGCGCTGCGCGCCCAGCAGATGGAATTGCAGCAGGCGAGCTACGCGAAACAGCAGGACCGGGTCGCGCAGCTGCAAAAATTCATCACCCGCTTCAAGGCCAAGGCGAGCAAGGCCAAGCAGGCGCAAAGCCGCGTCAAGGCCCTGGAGCGCATGGAGAAAATCGCGCCCGTGCTGGCCGACGCCGAATTCGGCTTCGACTTCAAGGAGCCGGCGCAGCTGCCCAACCCGATGCTGAGCATCACGGACGCAGCGTTTGGCTACGCGGGCGCGGGCGTGGACGGGAGCGCGCACACCATCTTGCGCCACGTCGGGCGCTCGGTGCTGGCCGGCCAGCGCATCGGCATCCTGGGCGCCAATGGGCAGGGAAAATCCACGCTGGTCAAGACCATTGCCCGCCAGATGAAGGTGCTCGCGGGCCGCATCACCGAAGGCCGGGGCCTGCGCATCGGCTACTTCGCCCAGCAGGAACTGGACCTGCTGCGCCCGGCCGACAACCCGCTCGAACACATGCTGCGGCTGGCCCGGGACATGGAGGCCGACGGCCGGGAATCCGGCCGCGAACAGGAACTGCGCAACCACCTGGGCAGCTTCAATTTTTCCGGCGACATGGCCCGGCAGGCCGTGGGCAGCATGAGCGGCGGAGAAAAGGCCCGCCTGGTGCTGGCCATGATCGTCTGGCAACGGCCCAACCTGCTGCTGCTCGACGAGCCCACGAACCACCTGGACCTGGTCACGCGCGAGGCGCTGTCCATGGCGCTCAACGGCTTCGAAGGCACGCTGCTGCTCGTCAGCCACGACCGCGCACTGCTGCGCGCCGTGTGCGACGAGTTCTGGCTCGTGGGGCGCGGCGCGGTGGCGCCGTTCGACGGCGATCTGGACGACTACCAGCGCTATCTGCTCGACGAGGCGAAACGCCTGCGCGAACCGGCAGCGCGGTCCGCGCGCACGGCGGATTCCGCCGAAGCGCCTGCGGTCCCCGCTCCGACCTCCGCGCCCATTGCCGCCCTGCGCGACGGCCGGGAACAGCGCAGACTCGACGCCCTGGCCCGCCAGCAGCACGCCGAAAAGACCCGGCCGCTGAAAACAGAAATCGGACAAATCGACGCGCGCCTGGTGGCCCTGTTCACCGAGCGCAGCGCGCTGGAACAAAGGCTCGCCCAAGAAGCCCTGCCTGCCGCCGAAATCGCCGAATGCGGCCGGCGCCTGAAGGCCGTCGCCGACGAGACCGCCCGGCTGGAGGAACGCTGGCTGGAAATCTCCTGCGCACTGGAAGCGCTCTTGGCGGCGGCCTGAATAGGGCGGCACCCACCCGCCCGCGCCCGCCCGGTAGCCACAAGGCCTGCGCAGGCAGGGCCCATCAGTTCCAGCCCGCAGCCAACACCGGAGCCAGAGCCGTCTGGTAATCGGCCGCCAGCGTGGTCTGCCCTGCGGGCGGCGGCGCGAAGCCCGCCATCGCAGACACCAGGGCATTCACCTGGCTGTCCAGCAGGACATTGCCGTTCGAGGTCTGGAAGCGCTCGATATGGTAGGCGTCGCCCGCATACCAGTTGTTGATCAGGCTCTTGTCCGAGGTGCCGATGATGCTCACCTCCAGGTCCGTACCCACGCGGCGCAACCACAGCTGATTGGTGCTCACGCCTGCGCCAATGGACAGGCAATCGGTATTGCCTGCGGTGCTGTCGTAGTCGGTGATGCTGTCCGCACCAGAGCCCCGGCCAAAGACATAGGTGTCGTTGCCATTGCCGCCGTTCAGGGTGTCGTTGCCTGCGCCGCCGTCGAGCCTGTCGGCTCCGTTCTCGCCGTAGAGGGTGTCGTTGTCCGCACCGCCATCGAGCGTGTCGTTGCCATCGCGTCCGTAGATCGTGTCGGCTCCGGCCTGGCCGGTGATGGTGTCGTCCGCAGTGGTGCCGACGATGTTGTCGGCCGCTGCCGTGCCCGCGAAAACCTTGCTCTTGATTCCGTTGATGTCCCAGGTCGTGCCATTGGCGAACCGGACCTGCTGGATCGGGTTCCAGTTGTTGGTCGGGTCGTCGTTGTAGAAGAAGTCGCTGATGCTCACCTTGTCGGTGGTGCCCGCGATGGACAGCACTAAGTATGAGTTGGAGCGCGTAGCCACGATCTCCGAGGGCGCCACCCCCGCCTTGAACTGCAGCACATTGAGCTTGTCTGCTGCGCGGTCGTAGTCCGGACCGATGGTGTCTTGACCATCGCCCTTGCCGAACAAATAGGTGTCGTTGCCTGCACCACCGCCGAGCACGTCGTTGCCTGCTCCACCGTCGAGTGTGTCCGCTCCGTTCTCGCCGGAGAGGATGTCGTTGTCCGCACCGCCATAGAGCGTGTCGTTGCCGTCTCGCCCGTCGATCGTGTCGACTCCCGCTTGGCCGCTGATGGTGTCGTCCGCAGCGGTGCCGACGATGTAGTCGGCCGCTGCCGTGCCGACGATATTGTTGGTCGCTGCCGTGCCCTTGGGGACCTTGCTTTTGAGCGCATTGATGTCCCAGGTGGTGCCATTGGCGAACCGGACCTGCTGGATCGGGTTGTAGGCGTTGGCCGGGTCGTCGTTGTAGAAGAAGTCGACGATGGTCACCTTGTCAGCAGTGCCCGCGATGGATAGCACCAAGTACGAGTCGGAGCGCGTAGCCACGACCTCCGAGGGTGCCACCCCCGCCTTGAACTGCAGCACATTGAGCTTGTCTGCTGCGTGGTCGTAGTCCGCACCGATGGTGTCTTGACCATCACCCTTGCCGAACAAATAGGTGTCGTTGCCTGCACCACCGTCGAGCACGTCATCGCCTGCTTCACCGTTGAGTGTGTCCGCTCCGCGCTCGCCGCAGAGGATGTCGTTGTCCGCACCGCCATAGAGCGTGTCGTTGCCGTCTCGCCCGTAGATCGTGTCGGCTCCCGCTTGGCCGCTGATGGTGTCGTCCGCAGCGGTGCCGACGATGCGGTCGGCTGCTGCCGTGCCGACGATATTGTTGGTCGCTGTCGTGCTCCCGGGGACCTTGCTTTTGAGCGCGTTGATGTCCCAGGTGGTGCCATTGGCGAACCGGACCTGCTGGATCGGGTTGTAGGCGTTGGCCGGGTTGTCGTTGTAGAAGAAGTCGACGATGCTCACTTTGTCGGTGGTGCCCGCGATGGACAGCACCAGGTACGAGCCGGAGCGCGTAGCTACGATCTCCGAGGGTGTCACACCCGCCTTGAACTGCAGCACGTTGAGCTTGTCTGCTGCGCGGTCGTAGTCCGAACCGATGGTGTCCTGCCCGTCGCCCTTGCCAAACAGATAGGTGTCGTTGCCTGCACCACCGCTAAGCACGTCGTCGCCTGCTCCACCGTCGAGCGTATCGGTTCCGTTTTGGCCGCTGAGGAGGTCGTTGTCCGCACCGCCATAGAGCGTGTCGTTGCCGTCTTGCCCGTAGATCGTGTCGGCTCCTGCTTGGCCGCTGATGGTGTCGTCCGCAGCGGTGCCGACGATGCGGTCGGCTGCTGCCGTGCCGACGATATTGTTGGTCGCTGCCGTGCCTCCGGGGACCTTGCTTTTGAGCGCGTTGATGTCCCAGGTGGTGCCATTGGCGAACCGGACCTGCTGGATCGGGTTGTAGGCGTTGGCCGGATCATCGGTGTAGAAGAAGTAGCCGATGGTCACCTTGTCAGCAGTGCCCGCGATGGACAGCACCAAGTCTGAGCCGGAGCGCGCAACCACGATCTCCGAGGGCACCACCCCCGCCTTGAACTGCAGCACGTTGAGCTTGCCTGCTGCCCGGTCGTAGTCCAAGCTGATGGTGTCCTGCCCGTCGCCCTTGCCAAACAGATAGGTGTCGTTGCCCGCATCGCCGCTGAGCACGTCGTTGCCTGCGCCACCATTGAGCGTGTCGGCTCCGTTCCCGCCGTACAGGTGGTCGTTGTCCGCACCGCCATCGAGTGTGTCGTTGCCGTCACGTCCGTAGATCGTGTCGGCTCCGGCCTGGCCGGTGATGGTGTCGTCTGCAACGGTACCGAAGATGTAATCGGCCGCGGCAGTGCCCGCAAAGACCTTGCTCTTGAGCGTGTTGATGTTCCAGGTCGTGCCATCGGCGAACCGGACCTGCTGGATCGGGTTCCAGTTGTTGGTCGGGTCGTCGTTGTAGAAGAAGTCACTGAGGGTCACTTTGTCAGCAGTACCCGAAATGGACAGCACCAAGTTCGAGCCAGAGCGCGTAGCCATGATCTCCGAGGGTGCCACACCCGCTTGGAACTGCAGCACATTGAGCTTGTCTGCTGCGCGGTCGTAGGTCGATCTGATGGTGTCTTGACCATCACCCTTGCCAAACAGATAGGTGTCGTTGCCTGCACCGCCGCTGAGCACATCGTCGCCTGCGCCACCGTCGAGTGTGTCCGCTCCATTCTCGCCGTAGAGGATGTCGTTGTCCGCACCGCCATTGAGCGTATCGTTGCCGTTTCGCCCGTAGATCGTATCGGCTCCAGCCTGACCGCTGATGGTGTCGTCTGCAGTGGTACCGACGATGTTGTCGGCCGCTACTGTGCCCGCGAAAACCTTGCTCTTGATTCCGTTGATGTCCCAGGTCGTGCCATCGGCGAACCTGACCTGCTGGATCGGGTTGTAGTCGTTGGTCGGGTTATCGTTGTCGAAGAAGAGGCTGATGGTTACTTTGTCGGTGGTGCCCGCAATAGACAGCACCAAGTACGAGCCGGAGCGCGTAGCCACGATCTCCGAGGGCGTCACACCCGCCTTGAACTGCAGCACATTGAGTTTGCTTGCTACGCGGTCGTAGTCCAATTTGATGGTGTCTTGACCATCGCCCTTGCCAAACAGATAGGTGTCGTTGCCGGCACCCCCGCTGAGCACGTCGTTGTCCGCACCGCCATCGAGCGTGTCGTTGCCGTCTCGCCCGTCGATCGTGTCGGCTCCGGCTTGGCCAGTGATGGTGTCGTCTGCGGTGGTACCGACGATGTTGTCGGCCGATGCCGTGCCCGCAAAGGCCTTGCTCTTGAGCGTGTTGATGTCCCAGGTCGTGCCGTCGGCGAACCGAACCTGCTGGATCGGGTTGTAGTCGTTGGCCGGGTTATCGTTGTCGAAGAAGTGGTTGATGGTCACTTTGTCTGCGGCGCTCGCGATGGACAGCACCAAGTTCGAGCCGGAGCGCATAGCCATGACCTCCGAGGGCGCCACACCCGCTTTGAACTGCAGCACATTGAGCTGGTCTGCTGCGTGGTCGTAGGTCGATCTGATGGTGTCTTGACCATCACCCTTGCCAAACAGATAGGTGTCGTTGCCTGTTCCGCCGCTGAGCACGTCGTCGCCTGCGCCACCGTCGAGTGTGTCCGCTCCGTTCTCGCCGTAGAGGATGTCGTTGTCCGCGCCGCCATCGAGCATGTCGTTGCCGTCACGCCCGTAGATTGCGTCGGCTCCGGCCTGGCCGGTGATGGTGTCGTCCGCAATGGTGCCCGCGATGTTGTCGGCGGCTGCCGTGCCCGCAAAGACCTTGCTCTTGAGCGTGTTGATGTCCCAGGTCGTGCCATCGGCGAACCGGATCTGCTGGATCGGGTTGTAATCGTTGGTCGGATCATCGCCGTAGAAGAAGTAGCCAATGGTCACCTTGTCAGCAGTGCCCGCGATGGACAGCACCAAGTTTGAGTCGGAGCGCGCAACCACGATCTCCGAGGGCGCCACGCCCGCCTTGAACTGCAGCACATTGAACTTGCCCGCTGCCTGGTCGTAGTCCAAGCCGATGGTGTCCTGCCCATCGCCCTTGCCGAACAAATAGGTGTCGTTGCCCGCATCGCCGCGGAGCACATCGTTGCCTGCGCCACCATTGAGCGTGTCGGTTCCGTTCCCGCCGTAAAGGCTGTCGTTGTCCGCACCGCCATCGAGTGTGTCGTTGCCGTCACGCCCGTAGATCGTGTCGGCTCCGGCTTGGCCGCTGATGCTGTCGTCTGCAGTGGTTCCGACGATGTTGTCGGCCGCTGCCGTGCCTGCAAAGACTTGGCTCTTGATCCCGTTGATATCCCAGGTCGTGCCATCGGCGAACCGGATTTGCTGGATCGGGTTGTAGTTGTTGGCCGGGTCGTCGCTGTAGAAGAAATTGCTGATGCTCACCTCGTCTGCGGTGCCCGCAATGGACAGCACCAAGTACGAGCCGGAGCGCGTCGCCACGATCTCCGAAGGTGCGACACCCGCTTTGAACTGCAGCACATTGAGTTTGTCTGCTGCCCGGTCGGAGTCCAAACTGATGGTGTCCTGCCCGTCGCCCTTGCCAAACAGATAGGTGTCGTTGCCATAGTCGCCATGCAGGGTGTCGTTGCCTGCACCGCCATCGAGCGTGTCGGCGCCAGCATCCCCCTGGATCCAATCGTTACCATCACCGCCTTCCAGGTGATCATCTCCAGCACCGCCAGACAAAGAGTCGTTGCCTGCACCGCCCAGAACGATATCGTCACCCTTTCCACCGTCTACTGTATCGTCACCTGCTTTGCCAATCAAAATATCGTTGCCATCGAAACCACGGATATTGTCATCCCCTGCACTAGCAACAATCAAATCCGGCCGTGAGGTGCCGGCGAGCCGGTGTTCGCTGGACGCAGCGAAACGGACTGTCCAACTGCTCAGTTCCTTGCTAAATGCGCCCAGATCGGTGGTGGTATTGAGTTGGGTGGTGAGAAATTCGGTGGCGTTCCAACCGAGCTTCGCGAGGCGGGTTTCTCCGGCAGCGCTCAGAAACTCGACCAGATCAATGATTCCGTCACGTGGACTGGATGCGATGGCTTGCCCGAATGCATTCTCCACGGGCTGAAAATCAAGTGCCATTCGGCCATCAGTCACTGCGATATCCAACTTGTCAAAATAACTACCAAGTCGGGTCCGCAACAAGAGGGACTCATAAATATCCGTCTTGAACCGATCATAGGCCAAAGCAACACAGGCGATCTGCTCAGCGGTTAGTGCTACTGTGAGATGGCCTGAACTGGCAACCAATGGCGTGAACCGGGCTTGCCCGTTGGCACCACCATAGGTAAAGCCCATAAAGCGCTCGACCACACCCAATTTGCGAACAAATTCGTCATAGGCTGATGTACCAGCAGCCAATCCAGCCAAGTTGTAGGTCAACCTGACAGCACTGCTTGAGAGGGCCTCGGCCTGCGCTTTGAGTGATTTCAAATCGGCTGTGTTGGCCCATTTCTCAATGAAGCCATCAAGTTTGTCGATCTGTCCTTGCCGGGTGGTTTGCTGGGTGTAAGTTTGCACCCAATTGCCAAGATCGGTCGAGAGGCTGATGGCTTCAGACAGATCACGCACACGCCCTGAGCCGCGCAGATTTGGCAATGCCTTGGCCTGATCGGTGAGTGGAATCTCGTCACTGAACTGCCGATAGAAGGTATTCACCAGCAAGTCCAGATTGGCCGCTGCACTGCTGGTTTCACCTGTCGTACCCGTGGTACCATTGGACCGGGTAAAGGCGCCCACAGCTGTCTGCAGATTGCCATTTCCCAAGTCGGTACGCACAGCGCTTGAGTTGACGCCAATTGCAGTGATGCTGTTGGCGTCAAGTGTAGTCAACTCTTCGGTTTGGCTGATGCCATCTTGGTTCAAGTCACGCCAGACGCGCAAGTTGGCAAAAACGCTGTCTGCCGAATTGATCTTGCCGTCGTTATTGGCATCCAAGTCTTTGAGTGCGTCAAAGCCGTTGGATGCCAGTTGGCCATTGCTCTTGAGCGTGTCCACACCAAAGAGTTCGCGACCCGAATCGATCGTGCCATTGCCATTTCGGTCCAGCACCAGCCAGCCGTCGTCGGGTTTGACCCATCCAGTGCCGGTTTTGACGCCATCGGCGTCGTGATCGAACAAGATGATCGTACCGTCGCGGGTGCTGGTGGTTTCGATGCCGTCGCCATCCAGATCGAGAACCAGCGGGTCACGGCGAGGAGGTTCGGTTCCGCCCGTACCCGCATTACCACCAGCGCTTCCTATGCCACCAGATCCCCCAGTTCCACCACCGCTGCCGCCACTACCACCCTTGCCGCCGGAAGGACCATGCCCAGCATTAACACGTGGATCTGTTTCAAAGTTTGTAATCAATTTTCCATCATTTAAAGCTTTGAATACATCACCCGCAATTTTGGATGCAGCATCGCCACCCCTATATTTACTCCCTATCTCAGCACCCGCTTTATTGTTCCACAAGTCCATCGCCACATCGCGAGGGTTGGGTTTTTTATAAATATTGGCCATCTCGTGAAGCAAGCCAAGAATATTTGCAGAATGATCTCCGAAATATTGAGAAAATCTGGCGCTCACATAAGCATGTCTGAACGCATCACTCTCATCATTCCAATCGGTTTTAGAGCCCCAGAATTGGACCGCCTCAGAATTAAAAGATTGCTTCAAATTACTCAAAGATAGCGCAAATCCAGCACCAAACCCTACGAGACCCACACCCACATACATGATTACATCCCTTCTGAAAGATCAAAAAATGTCGTAAACCCGTCATCACCAGAAAATATGAATTTTGAATTTTTTCTTTTTACACATCTGCCTTTTCTGAAATCGGATCTGAGATAACTGGACATCTCGTAGATTTTTAGAACTTCTTCTTTTGATAGAATAATAATCCACCAGACATGATCTCCTATGTCATCAGATATTTTGTCATTCAAGAAATTCATTTGATTATTGGATAAATGTGGCTCCACCGAATCTGGCGTCACATATGAAGGAAGAAAGCATACTTGCTCGCCAATTGGTATTATTTCTTCAATTTTTACCTCTTTGCTGGAGGTTAATTTTTCAATCAGCATGGATTCAAAAGAACGATCTTCAAAAGTGCTGAGCCAGTTAATTAATCTAAGAAATGGTATTGACAAAAGCAGTATTGTCAAAGGTAGTACAAAAAGCAGAAAAACAATTCTGGAAAATATTTTTATACTGGCAGAAATCATGATAACCCCAAGGGATTTAGTAATCAGGAACTTGTGTCGATAAATTCATCAATTCAATCACTCTCCTCTGCAATCACTCTCCTCTGCCCCATCCTGATTTCCGCAGCGATATTCATTCCAAGCGCCAGCCGGATGGGTTTGTCGTTCACATCGATGTGTGTGCGCCCGATTTTGAGTTACTTTTTCCACCTTTGCCGGCACGGTGCCGTAGCGCGCGTGAACGGCAAGGTTTCCAGTTTGATGCTCACGTCCTGCTCGGGGGCTACAAAGCCGATATTCCTGTTTTCCAGCATGACATCTGTGCTCACGCTGGCACTGTCGGAAACAATGGCCATCAGGACTTGGGCTACGGCATGCTACTGCTATTGGTACAACTCCTGCCATGATCAAACCCTTTCTGAAAGATCGAAAAATACTGTATATTTGCTTTTAGAAGAAAGTATAAGTTTTGAATTTTTCTGTTTTACACACCTGCTCTCTCTGAAATTGGATATGACACCACCGGTCATTTTATAGATATTTATAACATCGTCTTTTGACAAAATAACAATCCACCAAACATCATCCGCGCCAACAACGGAATCAATTCTGACATTCAAAAACTCCTTTTGAATCTTGGACAACGAATTCACTGAATCTGATGACGTGTATGGAGGAAAAAAGCATACGCGCTCACCTTTTGGAATTATCTCATTAATATTTATCTCTTTGTTGGATGTTAATTTTCCAATCAACATGGATTCAAAAAAATGATCTTCAATGGTTTTGAACAAGTGAAGCCAATTAAGAACAGGAATTAACAGCAACAGAAAGGCAATCCAGCAAAAGATTTTTCTATTAATAGAATTCATCATAACTCCCAGGGCTTGCGCAATCAGGAACTTGCGTCGGTAAATTCGTCAAGCATATCCGCTGTGCCCTCTGGTGACCAGCCGTTGCCTGCGTCAGAACAAAAGACATTTCCACGGATGTTTCTGATATGGGTACTGTCATAGGCCAAACGCTCCATCTGGATTTCCGCAGTGATATTCATCCCCGGCGCCAGTCGGAGGGGCTTGCCATCCACGCGGCGTTGTTGCATAAATCGACCTTCGAAGATGTACCTCCCCAGGAACACTAATTCAGGTGAGGCGTGCGGACTGCGGGCGAGCCAGAGAGGCCATGCGATTGAGCACGCCCGCACGGATGGCAACCTCGGTGGCCTGCGAGCCAATCGTGCGTGCCCACAGGAAATGGCTGGTCAGCGTCTTCAGACGGTACATCAGGTTCTCCACCAGCGAGCGCTTGTGGTAGCCGCTGGCTTTTTTCCATTCGCGTCGGCTGCTCTTTGCGATCTCGTCAATGGCCGCATTGCGCCAAGTTGCGCCCGGCGTGGCCTGCGGCCAGGGCATGGCGCCTTCGCGCGGGGGAATCGAGGGCGTCGCATCGCGTGCGGCAATCTGCGCGTGGCACGCTTTGGTGTCGTAGGCGCCATCGCCGCCGACGATGCCAATCGGCGTTTCGGACGGAATCTGCTCAAGCAAATCGGTCAGGGCCTCGCTGTCGCCCATCTCTTGGTGGGTCATCAACGCCGCGCAAATCTGGCCGGTCTTTGTGTCCATCGCCAGATGGACCTTGCGCCAGGTGCGGCGCTTGGACCAACCGTGTGTGCGCACCTTCCATTCGCCCTCGCCGTAGAGTTTGAGGCCTGTGCTGTCAACGGCCAAGTGCAGTGGCTCGCTCGGGCGCAGCGCGGGCAAGACGACTTGCAGGCTTTGCGCGCGGCGGCTCAAGGTTGTGTAGTTGGGTACCGGCAGATCCGGGAAGGCAAGCTGGCGCAGGCTTCGAGCGAATCCTTGCAGCGCACGCAGCGGCAGATCAAACACCTGCTTGAGACTGAGCAAGCCTTGGATAACGGCATCCGGGTAGATGATCGGACGTCCGCGCCTGCAGACATCCGCAGCCGGTGCGGGCCTCAGAAGGTTCTTGTCGATCCACACCTCGATATCTCCTCTGGCAATCAGTCCGGCGTTGTACTGCGCCCAGTTCTTGACACGGTAGGTCGCCTTGGGCTCGGTTCGTTGGCTGGTGTCTCTGCGCATGTTCTCTGGCAAAAGGTCGGAAATGTACCTGGTCCGTGTCGCGACTGACAGCAGCGCTTGCTGCTTGCATCGCCGTTGTGCGCACAAACATCAGCACGCTTGTGGTTCGGGATTTATGCAACAACGCCCATCCACGCCGAAGTATGCGCGCGCACTCAAGCTTGAGCATGGTCGGGAAGTCTGTTTTGAGGTGCTGGGTACATCCATGGGATCTCCTTCTGAAATATCGAAGTATGGCGTATGTTTATCTTTATTGAAAAGCACAAGAAATCTTGAATCTTTTTGTTTTACACATTTTCCTTTTTTGAAAATTGGTGTAATCCTCCCAGTCGTCCTGTAGGTCTCGAGAACTTTTCCTTTTGATAGAACAATAACCCACCAGATCTGATTGCTTATGTCATCAGACATTTTTCCATTCAAGAAACCCATTTGATTTTTGAATAACGATGATTCCATTGACTCTGATGTTTTGTATGAAGGAAGAAAGCATACACGCTCACCAATCGGAATTACTTCGCTAACTTTAACTTCTTTGTTGGAAATTGATTTTTCAATTAGCATAGATTCAAAAGATCGACTCTCAAGAGCTATAAAACGGCGAAATTCGTAAAGCTTGTAAAACCAATAAATCCCGTAAAGGAAACTAGGGCCAAGCATCAACAACAAAATCCAGAAAAAGAGCTTTTTATTAACAGACAGCATTTTCAGTCCCCAAAACTTGCACAGCCAGAAAACGGATTTCTCCACACACGCAATAGCTGATCTATTCCGTTGAAAATACGGTACGCCAGCGTATTCACTGTACTTCCTGGAAATTTTCCGCTGACTACTGCATCAGAACAAAAGGTATCGCTAACATGGGCGTTGTCATGGAAGCTCCCCAAGATTCAGATGCATCATTCAACGCTCCCTCAAACTCTCACTCCCCGCCCTCTGAATCGGACTGAGCAAATATTCAATCACCCGCCTCTGCCCCGTCTTGATCTCCGCCGTGATATTCATCCCCGGCGCCAGCCGGATCGGCTTGCCGTCCACGTCGATATGCGTGCGCCCGAGTTTGAGTATGGCCGGGAAGATCGCGCCGCGTTTCTCGTCGTTTACCGCGTCCTGCGTCACTTTCTCCACCTGCGCGGGCACGGTGCCGTAGCGCGTGAACGGGAATGTCTCCAGCTTGATGCTCACGTCCTGCCCGGGAACTACAAAGCCGATGTCCTTGTTTTCCAGCGTGACCTCGGCGCTCATGCTCGCGCTTTCGGGGACGATGACCATCAGGGCCTGCGCCTCGGTGACCACGCCGCCTTCGGTGTGCAGGGCCAGTTGCTGCACGGTGCCGCTGACCGGGGCCGTGAGCGTCGCGCGCTGTTCGCGTTGCCTGGCCTTGGTCAGTTCCTGGCCCGTCTGGTGGCGCTTGAGGTCCGCCTGCGACTGGCGTTCGCTCAGCGCGCGCAGGGTTTCTGCGAGGTAGGCGCTGCGGGTTTTTTCGGCCTCGCGCAGCGCCGCCTGCGCTTCGTACAAGCGGGCCTTCTGCGTTGCCAGGTCGCGTTCGAGTTCGATGCGTTCGCGGGTGCGGTCCTGCCGGGCGTGGACCGACATAAAGCCCTGGGCCATCAGGGTCTGGAAGTCCTGTTCGCGCTGGCGGGCGATGGGCACGGTGGATTCGAGCTTGTCGATCATGGCCTGCACGGTGGCCCTCTCGGCCTCGCGGCGCTGTTGTTCTGCGCTCAGGCGGTCCAGGCGCGCGCTGACGTCGTTCCATTCCGCGGCCAGTTGGGCCTGGGCTCTTGCGCGTTCTGCGTCGGTCCAGTCGGCGACGGCGGCGTTTTCCCGGATGGCTGCGTCCAGCGCCCGATCCACGGGTGCCTTGTGCTTTCCCGCGCGCAGCATCTGTTGCTGCACGCGGGTGCGCAGCCATTCGGACTGCGCGGCCTTGTGCGTTTCGAGCAGGCTGGCCCGGTCGGCCTGCGCGTCGGTGGGGTCGAGTTCCATGAGCGGCTGGCCGGCCTGCACCCGGTCGCCGTCCTGGACGAGGATGCGGCGCACCACGCTGCGCTCCAGCGGTTGGACGGTCTTCGTGCGCTCGCTCACGATGATGCGCCCGGGCGCCACGGCCACGATGTCGATCTTGCCGAAGGTGGTCCATGCCACGGCGCTCAGGAACAGCGCCATCAGCGCGTAGGCGATGCGCCGGGGCGCCGGGTGCACCGGCATTTCCTGCAGGCTCAGGGCGGCGGGCAGGAAGGCTTGTTCGTCGGCCAGGCGCGCCGGCCCGGCGAGTTCCGCGCGCCGGGCCCATGCGGTTCGCAGCACGGCCCGGTAGCGGGCCAGCAGTTCCAGGGCCGGGTGGCGCGGCGCGGTGCTCATGCCAGTTCCCGGGGTGGGATGGTGCCGCCGGGGGCTGGCGCCGCGGCCCGGCCCGTGTCCTGCATGCGCCACAGGTGCGCGTACAGGCCCTGCTGCCTTTGCAGCAGCGCGTCGTGCGTGCCGGTTTGCACGATGCAGCCCTTGTCCATGACGAGGATCCGGTGCGCGTGCCGCACGGCGCTCAGGCGGTGGGCAATGATGAGCACGGTGCGGCCCGCGCAGATGGGGACCATGTTGTGCTGGATGATGGCTTCGCTTTCGTAGTCGAGCGCGCTCGTGGCTTCGTCGAGGATGAGGATGCGCGGGTTGGTAAAGAGCGCACGCGCGATCGCGATGCGCTGGCGCTGGCCACCCGAGAGGCTGCCGCCCTGCTCGCCGACCAGGGTGTCGTAGCCCTCGGGCAGTTCGCTGATGAAGTCGTGCGCTCCCGCGAGCCGGGCGGCTTGCAGCACGGCCTCTATGGGAGTCGCGGGGTCGGCGATGGCGATGTTCTCGCGCACGCTGCGGTTGAACAGCAGGTTCTCCTGCAGCACCACGCCCACCTGGCGGCGCAGCTGGGCCGCGTCGATGAGGCTGATGTCGATTCCGTCCACGAGGATGCGGCCCTGGCTGGGCGTGTACAGGCGCTGGATCAGCTTGGTGAGCGTGCTCTTGCCCGAGCCCGAGCGGCCCACGATGCCGATGATTTCTCCGGGGCGCAGGTCCAGGCTCACCCCCGCCAGGACGGGCGCGGCCTCGGGCCGGTAGCGAAAGTGGACGCCGTCGAGCGTGATGCGGCCCTCGATCGGGGGTAATTGGGCGGCGCTGCTCGGGGGCACTTCGGTGCGCGTGTCGAGGATGTCGCCCAGCCGCGCCATGGAGATGCCGGTCTGCTGGAAGTCCGTCCACAGCTGCGCCATGCGCATGATGGGCTGCGCCACGCGCTGGGCAAACATGTTGAAGGCGATGAACTGGCCGACGGTGAGCGCGTTGTCCATGACCAGGCGCGCGCCGTACCAGAGCGTGGCGGCGTTGACGAGTTTGCCGATCAGGTTGATTCCCTCGTGCGCCCAGCTGGCCAGGTTCTGCGTCCGGAAGCTGGCGCTGACGTAGGCGGCCAGCTGCTTGTCCCAGCGGCGTGCGAAGGAGGGCTCGAGCGCGCCCGCCTTGACGGTCTGGATTGCGCTCACGGTCTCCACCAGCATCGCCTGGTTTTCTGCTCCGCGGGCGAATTTGTGGTCCAGCCGGCGGCGCAGCATGGGCACGACCGCGAGGCTCAGGCCAAAGTACAGCGGCAGGCTGACGAGCACGATGAGCGTCAGCGGGACGCTGTAGAACAGCATCACCGCGATGAAGACCACCGAGAACAGCACGTCCAGCAGCACGGTCAGGGCGTTGCCGGTCAGAAAGCTGCGGATGTTCTCCAACTCGCGCACGCGCGCCACCGAGTCGCCCACGCGCCGCGCCTGAAAGTAGGCCAGCGGCAGCTGCACCAGGTGGCGAAACAGGCGCGCGCCGAGCTCCACGTCGATGCGGTTCGTCGTGTGGCTGAAAACGTAACTGCGCAGTGCGTTCAGAACGCTCTCGAACAGCACCACGATCACGAGGCCGATGACCAGAACGTCCAGCGTGGTCACGCCCCGGTGCACCAGCACCTTGTCCATCACGACCTGAAAGAACAGCGGGCTGACCAACGCAAAGAGTTGCAGCATGAACGAGATCAGCAGCACCTCGCCCAGGAGTTTGCGGTGCTTGACGAGGCTGGGGATGAACCAGGAGAAGTCAAACTTGGCCAGTTCGCCGGCCAGGCTCGCGCGGCTGGTGATGAGGATGAGTTCGCCCGTCCAGCGGGCGGCAAAGACCTCCAGGGGTTCGATCACCGGCTGGCTGCCGGCAGCGGGCGCCGACGGGTCCTGCAAGAGCACCCGCTGCCCGTCGCACTGGGCAAGAACGACCGTGCGCGCCGAGCCGGCCGGTCCGCGCAGCAGGGCCAGCGCGGGCAGCGGACTCAGGGAGAGCCGGTCGGCGCCGGTGCGCGAGCGCTTGGCGCGCAGGCCCAGGTGCTTGGCCGCCCGGAGCAGGTCCTCGGTGCTCGCGGGTTCGCTGGGCCGCAAGCCGATCTGGTGGGCCAGCGTGGCCGGGTCGGCTGCGGTTTGGTGCAACCGGGCGACCATGCACAGGGCCGTGAGCGAGTCCGCTGCCGGGTCCTGTTGCGCGCTGGTCTGCGGTGCTGCCGGGGCTGCGTCCGGCGTGTTTGCCGTGGCCACGGGGGGGCTTGTCTCTGTATTTTTCTCTGCCATGGTGGATATGCATCCCTGCGATTGTTCCAATCTGTATGTGATGAGCGGGCACTGTAACAGATACTGCAATAAATTGCGCAATTTTCTTGCAATCGCCAAGCGCCCCGATTTGGCCAACGACCCGCGCTACGCCTGTTCGACCGGCGCGCAGCAAGAACCATGAATCGACGGCTGCCTGGATCGCGCCATGCCGCCCGTTGGGCATCCCCGTGGCGCCGGTGAGCCCAGCCTGGAAGACCCGTTCGGGAACCCGCAACCGACTCCGCTCAGGGTTGGCAGTCACGTCGGGCGATCTCGCCGACCACGCGCACCCGCGCCCTGACGGCGTTGCCGGGCAGGTAGGCCAGGGGGATATCTTCCTGTTCGATGACGGTGATGCTGCTGGCCTGCGCGCCGGCGGCCACTGCGCGTTCCACGGCGATCGCGCGTGCGCGCTCCAGCAGTTCGTCGCGTCCCAGGTCGAGGAAGATTTGGTCGACTTCGCCAGATACCTGCGCAATTGCCGCGCCCACGGCGTTGGCCACGGCGTGGTTGGCGACACGGACCACCTCGGAAAAGCCCGCGACCTGGTCGGGAATCAGCACGGAGCCGCCGCCCACGGCGATGAGCGGCACGCTGCGTGCGCTGCTCTTCATCCGGTCGCAGGTTTCGGCAATGGCCTGGTGGATGCGCGCCAGGGCGCCGCGCACCATCGCGGGGTCCAGGTGCGCCACACGGGCGCGGTCGCCGATGTCCGCCAAGCCTGCGGCGACTGCGATGTCGGTGCAGGTAAGCCGTGCGCCGCCAAACACCAGCGCCTCGTCCAGCAGGCGATGCCCCACGCTGACGGGGCCCAGCTGCAAGCTGTGCGGGTCGACCAGGGTGCCTCCGCCGACGCCGATGGACAGCAGGTCCGGCATGCGGAACGCCGTGCGCACGCCGCCCACCTCGACCATATTGTTCGCTTGGCGTGGAAAGCCGTTTTGCACGCAGCCGACGTCCGCCGTGGTGCCGCCCACGTCGCACACGACCGCGTCGTCGATGGCTGCCAGGAACACTGCGCCCCGCATGGAGTTGGTGGGACCCGAGGCGAAAGAATGCACGGGAAAGTCGCGCGCGTTCTCGGCCCGCGTGACGGTGCCGTCGTTCTGCGTCAGGAACAGGGGCGCGCGGATGCCGCTGTCGGCCAGCGCCTGCACGAAGGCGTCGGTGGTCTTGTGCGCCAAGTCGATCAGGGTGGCGTTGAGCAGCGCCACGTTCTCGCGCCCGAGCAGGCCGATGCGGCCCAATTGGTGCGAGTACGTGATGCGGCAATCGGGATGCTCCTGCCGCAGGATTTCGCCGGCGCGCAGTTCGGCTGTGCCGATCAGCGGGGAAAACACGCCGCTGATGGCCACGGAAGACACGCCGGACGCGCGGATGGCGCGTGCCGCGTCGCGCACGGCGCGCTCGTCCAGGGGCATGATCTCGCGGCCGTCGAACTCGTGGCCGCCTTGCACCAGATAGGTCCCGCCATTAACCTTGCGCGCCAGGTCCTGCGGCCAGTCGCAGAACGGCAGCAGCGACGCCGCAGCCGGCAGGCAGACACGCAGCGCGGCCGCCGGTGCGAGGTCGCAGCGCTGCACGACGGCATTCGTGAAGTGGGTCGTGCCGATCATGACGGCCTCGGGCGCCGCCGCCGCGGGGCAGGCCTGAATCAGCGCCGCCAGCGCGCGGCACACGCCGCGGGTGACGTCCCCGGTGGTGGGCGACTTGACGGCGCCCAGGACTTGGTCGTCCTGCACGAATACGGCGTCCGTGTTCGTGCCGCCTACGTCGATGCCGATGTGTTTCATATGGGCTGCCCTACGCGAAGACGCTGCGGTAGTCGAAGCCGAAGCCGAAGGCGCGGGGGCCCACCAATTCCAGGCCGCGCGGGGTGGTGAAGACAGGCGGCGCGGGCAGCGCGAGCACGCTGACGCGCTGGCCGAAGCGCAGCACGTCCGTGCCGATGCCGTCGCCGCTGATGGAGTCGAGCACGCAGATCAGGTCGGGGGTCATCACGTGCGGCAGCCCGTCGCGTTCGCCCACGGAAAACTCGTTCTGGAAATGCAGCGTGTAGCGCGACCCGCGGTCATCGCCAAGGCCCTCCAGCATGGCGTGGCCGCGCAGGAAACCGGCGGTGGTGCGGCGTTCCACGTCCACCACCTTGCCGCTGAACAGGAGCCTGCCGGCGGTTTCCTCGAGCACCGCGCCGATGACGTCGCCATGCTGGCGGCGCGCGTGCAGCACGGCCGCGCCCAGCCGGATCGCCTTGGTGACGGTGTAGAGGATGCCGTAGTCCTTGACCTCGCTGCCGCTGCGCGGCGTCTTGCAGGTCGCCGCCGTGGAGCCCATTTCGACCACCACCTTGCGGCTCAGGCGCTCTACCCAAGTGGCCGACGCCGCGCGCGTGACGATGACTTCGTTGTCGCGGATGTCGGCCACGGCCAGTGGATACATCGGCAGGTCGTTGGCCGCGAAGCTGGTCATTTGTGCCTCCGGGTAGGCGCGCCCCATGCTGTCGGCGTCCACCACCGGCAGCCCCATCAGCGCGGCCACCATGAAGGGCTGCAGGCCGTTGCCGCCGCCGATCTCCAGCGCCATGACGGCGCGAAAACGCGCGCCGCAGTATTCCTCCATCATGCGCACCGGCTTGAGCGCGAAATGCGGGTCGGCCAAGCGCTCCTGCCCGACCAGCGGCGCGCCCATGCTGGACACCACGGCCACGCGGTCGTCGTCGTTCAGGTACATGGGGTCGAGCAGCAACGCGCGATAGCCCTTCTGGTAGAGCTGGCGCATGTTCAGCAGTTTCTGGTAGGGGTCCCCCCCACCGCCGGTGCCCAGTATCCAGGCGCCCACGGCCAGGGACTCCAGATCTTCGGCGGATACGGCGCGCGTTCCGGTGTGGGTGCTTGCGACTGCGGACAGCATGGTTTGATGAGGGTATGGGTGAACCGGGGTGCCGAACCTTACTTCGACCCCGACGAGCCGGGCAAATTGAATATGCGCATGCCCCGCATAGACCCAAATCATGCGCTGGCGCGCACCCCCGCAGGGGCGGATGCGCGCTTCCTATGTGCTGCGTCTATGTGCCGCATTCTTCGTATTTATTTGCCGATGTCTGGTGCATCTGCAAACATCAAGCACGGCTTTCGGCATCGTGCCGGCAAGCGACATCCAAGGAGAGTTACCAATGCGGCAACGCCTGAGCACCTTCCTGTTGGCCCTGAGCATTGCCTGTGCATCAGCGGCCCCGCATGCTTTCGAGACGGCCAACGGCAAGCGCATCCTGGTCATCGGCGGCCAGCAGGCCGTCTCGGTCATGGACCCGGCGCAAAAATACGATCTGTCCATCCGCACCATCCAGCAGGCCACGTACGATGCGCTGCTCAAGTACGAAGGCGACCCGCCCGAACTGAAGCCCTGGCTGGCCACGTCGTGGTCGGTCAGCGGCGACGCGTCCGAATGGACTTTCCGGTTGGACCCGCGTGCGCGCTTCCAGAATGGCGATCCGGTGGACGCGGCGGCGGTGAAGGCATCCTTCGAGCGCACGCTGAAGCTGAACAAGGGGCCGGCGTGGATGTACGCGGACTTCCTCACGCCCGACAACATGACGGTGGTCGACGCGCAGACCATCCGATTCAAGCTGACCCGGCCCTACGCGGCGTTCCTGGGCCTGGTGCCGTGGTGGTACGTCGTGAACGTCAAGGAAGCCATGGCGCATGAAGTCAACGGCGACTCCGGCCAGCAGTGGCTGACCGAGCACAGCGCCGGCTCCGGCCCGTTTCGCGTGAAGCGCGTGGAGCCGAATGCGCTCTACGAACTGGAACCCTGGAACGAATACTGGAAGGGTTGGCCGCAGGCGGAGCGGGCCCGTCTGGGCGGAATCATCTACCGCGTGATGACCGAAAACTCCAGCCGCCGCGCCGCCTTGGTGCGCGGCGAAATCGACATCGCGAGCAGCCTGTCGCCCGAAGATCTGGACCAGCTGGGCAGCGTCAAGGGCGTGAAGATCGAGCGCAAGCCGGGCATGGGCGGCTTCGGCCTGAAGTTCAATACGCAGGGCAAGTACACGGCGGACCTGAACTTGCGCCGCGCGCTGGCCTATGCGTTCGACTATGAGTCGCTGCTGAAAATCTACAACGGCAAGGCGCGCCTGATGGATAGTCCGTTCCCGCCGTCGGTCCTGGGCCATATCGCCGTGCCCGACATGCCGCGCCGCGACATGAAAAAGGCCCGCGCCCACCTGGCCAAGTCGCAATGGCCGCAAGGCGGAATCGAACTGGAATACGTCTACGTGCAGGGGCTGGAAGAGGAGCGCCAGATGGGCCTCTTGCTGATCGACAACCTGAAGCCGCTGGGCATCTCCATCCGCATGGTGCCGCTGACTTGGCCGAACATGGTGGCGCGTGGCTCCAGGGTGGAGACCTCGCCGGACATCTTTGCCGCGTTCACGTCCGCCATGTCGATCGACCCGGAGTCCATTGCCTACCAGTATCACAAGGGCTCCTGGGGCCAGTACTACGGCACCCACTTCCTGAACGATCCGAAGCTGTTCGCGCTGATCGACCGCGCCCGCACGCTGTCTTCCTGGCCCGAGCGCCAGCCCCTGTATGAAGAGATCCAGCGGCGCATCGTGGCGCACCAGCCCGAGGTCTTCGGCATGCTCCGCGACCGCTTCACCGCATCGCGCGACTACGTGCAGGGCCTGCTCGATTCGCCGATCCGCATGGCCGGCGAGTTCGACCTGTATCCGTTGTTCATCGGGCGCTAGGAGGCGCCGGCCCCATGCTGCGCTTTATCGCCAAACGCTCGGCATTCATGCTGCTGATGCTGGCCGGTCTGCTGGGCATCACGTTCACCATCTCGCACGTCGCACCGGGGGATCCGGCGCGTTTGGCCGCGGGGCCCAACGCCACCGAAGCGATGGTGCAGACGATCCGCGCGGAATACGGCATGGACCAGCCGGTGCTGGCGCAGTTCGGCAACTACCTGGGCGGCGTCCTGCGGGGCGACCTGGGGCGCTCCATCACCACCACCCGGCCGGTGTTCCAGGACCTGCTGCGCTACTTTCCGGCCACGCTGGAGCTGGTGTGCTTTGCCATTCTCATGGCCATCGTGGGGGGCCTGACCCTGGGCACCGTGGCGGCGGCCACGCAGAACCGCTGGCCTGACCACCTGATCCGCCTGGTGTCCACGTCCGGCGTGGCGTTCCCGATGTTCTCGCTGGGCCTGCTGCTGAAGTATCTGTTCGCGCAGCACATGGAATGGCTGCCGCTGGGCGGTCGGCTGGACATGCTGAGCACCCCGCCGGAGAGCATCACGGGCTTTCACACCATCGACAGCCTGCTGTCCGGCGATGGGGAGACCTTTGCCTCCGCGCTCCGCTACATGCTCCTGCCGGCGCTCGCGCTGGCCTTTCCGGCGCTGGCGTCCATCGTCCGGGTGAACCGCGCCGAAATGCTCGAAGTGCTGTGCCAAGACTACATCGTGGCGGCGCGCGCGCATGGCGTCGCCGCGTGGCGGGTCATCGCGAAATACGCGCTGCGCAACGCCATGCTGCCCACCCTGGCCATGATCGGCCTGCGCTTTGGCTGGATGCTGGGCGGCACCGTGCTGGTCGAATCGGTGTTCGACTGGCCGGGCATCGGGCTGTATGCCGTGCAGGCCACCATGAACTCCGACTTCCAGCCCATCATGGGGGTCACCCTGGTGCTGGGCGCAAGCTTCATGCTGACCAACTTCGTCATCGACGTCGTCTACGGCATGCTGGACCCGCGGGTCCGCCATCCGGGTTGAGCGCCATGTCCACCACGGCCCTCGCTCCCCCCACCGTGCGCGTGCAGCATGGTCTGGCGCGGCAACTGCGCCTGTACGCGGCCACCTTCGCCCGCAACCAGTCTGCCATGCTGGGGCTGCTCCTCGTGCTCGGCTTCCTGCTGGTGGCGTTGTTCGCGCCCTGGCTGGCGCCGTATCCGGAAGACGCCAGCGGCTCGGTGAAACTGGCGCAGAAATTGCGGCCACCCAGCTCCGCACACTGGTTCGGCACCGATGAGATGGGCAACGACGTCTTGTCGCGCGTGCTCCTCGGCGCCCGCACCTCGTTGCAGATCGGACTCACCATCACCTGTATCGCGGCGTTCATTGGCGTGCCGTTGGGCGTCATCGCGGGCTACTTCGGCGGCCGGGTGCAGGAATGCATCATGCGCGTGACGGACATCTTCCTTTCGGTGCCCGGCCTGGTGCTGGCCATCGCCATCGTGGGCGCTCTGGGGCCGGGCATCCGCAACGCCATGCTCGCGCTGTCGCTGGTCTGGTGGCCGGGCTACGTGCGGCTGGTACAGGCGAAGACGCTGTCGCTCAGGAGCGAGGTCTACGTCGATGCGGCGCGCATGATGGGCGCGGGCCCCTGGCGCATCGTGTTCGTGCACATCCTGCCGAACTGCGTCTCGCCCATCGTCATCAAGGCCTCGATGGACATGGGCATGGCCATCCTCAGCGCCGCCAGCCTGGGTTTTCTGGGGCTGGGCGCGCAGCCGCCAGCACCGGAATGGGGCGCCATGATTTCCGTGGGGCGCAATTACCTGCCGCAGTGGTGGTGGTATTCGGTCTTTCCCGGCCTGGCCATCTATCTCACGGTGCTGGGGTTCAACCTCATCGGCGACGGGCTGCGCGACGTGCTCGACCCCAAGCAACGGAGCTGACGCGATGGCCGCTCCCCTGCTCGAATTCGACGATTTCCGCCTGCACTTCGACACTTTCGACGGCTGCTACCAGGCGCTGGACGGCGTCACGCTGAGCATCGCTGCGGGCGAGAGCCTGGGCATCGTGGGCGAAACGGGTTGCGGAAAGTCCGTCACCGCCAAGAGCGTGCTGGGCCTGGTCTCCAGCCCGTCCGCGCGCATTGCGGGCGGCGACCTGCGCTACCGCGGGCAAAGCCTGCTGGGCATCGGGGCCGCCGCCATGCGCCGGATCCGCGGCGTGGAGATCGCCATGATCTTCCAGGATCCGATGAGCTGCCTGAACCCGTTGTTCACGATCGGCGACCAGATGTCGGCAGTGATCGCGGCGCATGACGCCAGCGGGCCCCGCGGGCAACGCCGTTCGGCCCGCCAGCGGCGCAGCCACGCCGCGCACATGCTGGCGCGCGTGCACATGCCCAGCCCGGACACCCAATTGGGCTGCTATCCGCACCAACTCTCCGGCGGCCAGCGCCAGCGGGTGCTGATCGCGATGGCCTTGTCCGGCGCCCCGTCGCTGCTGATCGCCGATGAGCCCACGACCGCGCTGGACGTCACCATCCAGGCGCAGATCCTGGACTTGCTCGACGGGTTGCGGCGCGACCTGGGCCTGAGCATTTTGCTCATCTCCCACGACCTGGGCGTGATTTCCCGCGTCTGCGACCGCGTGGCCGTCATGTACGCGGGAACGGTCGTCGAGACCGCGCCCGTGGAGGCTCTGTTCGAGCGTCCCCGCCATCCCTATACGCGCGGCCTGCTCGCGTCGGTGCCGCATCCGCGCAAGCCGGCGCAGATGCTCGCCGGCATCCCCGGCACCGTGCCGAATCTGCTGCATCCCCCTGCGGGCTGCCGCTACCAGGCGCGCTGCCCGCAAGCGCTGCCCGCCTGCGCGCAGCAACGGCCAGTCACCGTGGCGTTCGCGCCGCAGCACAGCGCCGCCTGTCTGCTGCTGGACGAAACGCATGCCGCCGACACGGCTGCCAGGAACCTGGCATGAGCGCACAAGCCGGCGTCACCCGCCCCGCCGCAGCCCCGCTGCTGGAACTGCGCGCCGTATCCCGCGAATTCCGCCTGCACGACGGCCGCAAACTGCACGCCGTCAGCGGCGTGGACTTGGCCATCGAACCCGGCCAGGCGCTCGGGCTGGTCGGCGAATCCGGTTGCGGAAAATCCACCTTGGGCCGGCTGTGCGCCCGGGCGCTGGACCCCACGCGCGGCAGCGTGCATTTTGACGGCCGCGACGTCACCCGGCTGGACGCGCGCGAACTGCGCGCGCTCAGGCGCTCGGTGCAGTTCATCTTCCAGGATCCGCACTCGGCGCTGAACCCGCGCATGAGCATCCTGCGCAGCGTGTCCGAACCCCTGATCCTGCACACCGACCTGCGCGGCGCGCGCTTGCGCGCCCAGGCTGCGGAACTCATGGAAATGGTGGGCCTGCCCGCGCAGTTTCTCGGCCGCTATCCGCACGAGCTTTCCGGCGGGCAGAAGCAGCGCGTGTGCATCGCGCGCGCGATTGCGCTCAGGCCCAGGCTGCTCGTGCTGGACGAACCCACCTCCGCGCTCGACGTCTCGGTGCAGGCGCAGATCCTGGCGTTCCTGAAGGACTTGCAGTCACGCTTTCAACTGTCTTATCTGTTCATCTCGCACAATTTGGCGGTGATCCGGGCCCTGTGCCCGCGCGTGGCCGTCATGTATCTTGGCCGCATCGTCGAGCAGGGCCCGACGGAGGAGGTTTTCGTCAACCCCCGTCACCCCTACGCCGAAGCACTGATCGACGCCATCCCCGTGCCGGAAGGCCGCCAGCCGCCGCGCCGGATCGCGCTGCAGGGCGATATCCCCTCGTCCATTGACCTGCCGCGTGGCTGCGCCTTCGTCTCGCGGTGCGGCAAGGCCAGCGCCGGTGTGTGCGACGTGGTGCAACCGGCGCTGTACGCCAGCGGCCCCGCCCACGGCGTGCGCTGCCATCTTTACGCGCCGGCCTGATGGCGGCGCATCCGGACCCAAGCGCCCACCGCTGTACGAGTCGCCGGGCATGATTGCGCTACTGGATAAATTCGCCAACCAGCTCGATTGGAATCTGCTGCGCACCTTCATGGTCATCGTGCAGGAGCGCAGCATCACGCTCGCCGCCCATCGCCTGTCGGTCACGCAGCCCTCGGTCAGCGCGGCGCTGCGCCGTCTCGAAGAACGCCTCGAACGCCGCCTGATCGAGCGCGGGGGCGCCACCGCCTTCCAGCCCACCGCCGCCGGCGAAGTCCTGTACCGGCACTGCGCTGAAATCTACGGCGTCATCACCGCCCTGCCGAACGCCCTGGACGCCGCCCACGCGGTCGTACAGGGCATCGTCACGCTGCATCTCAGCGGCCACGTCCACTGGCAGGAGCTGCCTAGCCTGATCGCCGCGTACCGCCAGCAGTTTCCCTTGGTGCGCTTTCGCGTCAGGCGCGGCATTTGCGCGGACATCCTCGGCCAGCTGGCGCAAAAGAACGCCACGCTGGGGGTGGTGTCGGCGCACGACGTGCGGCCCGTATTCACGCGGCGCAAGCTGTTCGACCAGGAAATGGGCCATTACGCCGGAGCCGCTGCCCCGGACGAGCGCGTCGCCTCCCTCGACGTATGCAACGCGCCGGTCATCGGCTACGAAGGCGAGCAGACCGGCACCCCGCTCGCGGCGCTGTCGATGCACCGGATCCGCGCCGGCCTGGAGGGCGCCACGGTGGCCGAAGCGCCGGATTGCGAGGCGCTGGCGGCATTGGTGCGCGCCGGCGCAGGCATCGGCGCACTGCCGCGCCGGTACGCCAGGGAATGCGCGCGCCTGACGGAACTGCCGCTGGACCCCGTGGTGCTGCCGGTGTACCTGGTGCGTCACGAACAGGTCACTCTGAGCCCGGCCGAGCAGAGCTTTCTGCAATACTTGGACGGGTCTGCTGACCGGCGCTGAAAGCCGCAACCTCCAGGAGGCTCCTGGAATTCTTTCGCCGCACTGTCAACGCAGCCTGCATCGGCCGCGTTGCGGATACATCACAGGAGTTTTCCAACATGCATACCCACCCCATGATGTCCGCCTGGCCCGAGGACGAACGCGACCGCAAGCGCGCACCAGTCCCCTTCTGAAACCTAAAAAAATCCCCCGCCGAGCGGGGGATTTTTTTATTCAACCCATGTGCAAACCACCGTTAACCGAGAAATCGGCCCCCGTTGCATAGCCTCCCTCCTCCGACGCCAGCCAGGCGATGATCGAGGCAATTTCGCTCGGCTCCCCCAGGCGCTTGATGGGAACGGTGGCAACGATCTTGTCGAGCACGTCGGGGCGGATCGCCTTGACCATGTCGGTGCCGATGTAGCCGGGGCTCACGGTGTTCACCGTCACGCCCTTGGTCGCGAGTTCCCGCGCCAGGGCCATTGAGAAACCGTGCATTCCGGCCTTGGCCGCCGAGTAGTTGGTCTGGCCCACTTGGCCTTTCTCACCGTTCACCGAACTGATGTTGATGATCCGGCCCCAGCCCTTGTCGACCATGTCCGACACCACCTGCTTGGTGACGTTGAACATGCTGTTGAGGTTGGTCTCGATGACCGCGTCCCAGTCCTCGCGCGACATTTTCAGAAACATGCGGTCCCGGGTGATGCCTGCGTTGTTCACCAGCACGTCGATGCTGCCATGCTCTGCCTTGGTCTTGCCAAAGGCCTCGGAGGTGGAGTTCCAGTCGCTCACGTTGCCCACTGACGCGTAGAAGCGAAAGCCCTGCGCGTTTTGCTCCGCGAGCCACTTGGCGTGGTCACGCGTCGGGCCGCAGCCGGCAATGACCTTGAAGCCCTCCTTGTGCAGGCGCTGGCATATGGCGGTCCCGATACCGCCCATGCCGCCCGTGACATACGCAACTTTCTGGTTCATGGGATTCCTCCTTGGTTGGTGTTTCGCATCCCCACACTCTACCGAAGAAATCCGGGCGCCTCGTGAAGGAAAACACCGAAGCCCGGGCTTTTTTGCATGGCGACGCACGGGCTTCATGCCCGCGGGTGCCAGACCACGGCTGCCAAACCGCGGCGATGCGTGCGGTTCGTGCGCATCACCACCGCCACAGCGGCGCCGTCGTTGATGCCCGGCGTTGCCCGCCGCCACGCTGCCCCGACCTTGTCAAATGCCGGGTGCAGGCTGGCCAACTGGTCCCGGCTGTCCGCCGGTCGGAGTCGCATACGGCCTCCACCGCGGCCTGGCGCACGTCCGCAGCCAGCATCTGACCCATAATGACCTCAGCGTCTGGATGCCTTCATGGCGCGATCCCCGTCGGGAGCAGGAGATATTCAGCGGCGCCACCTATTGAAAATATTTTCCCGCAAGAAAAGAGACAAGGAAGTCAGCAGAATGCGAAACACATTGAAGCCAGGAGATGTATTTTCATGGTCCTATGTGGTCCCATTGAACAAGACCGTCCCGTACCTCTATCCAGAGTCCGAGGAATACCGGAAGATGCCAGAAATCTTTGCCACCGGATTCATGGTGGGATTGCTGGAATGGTGTTGCATCGAGGCCCTGCGTCCGCATCTCGAGGAAGGAGAGGGGAGTTTGGGGACTTTCATCAGCACCACCCATGTGGCGCCAACCCTTCCCGGCATGAAAGTAACGGTAACGGCGCTCTGCGATGAAATTCGCGAAGGCAACAATATCTTCTGGTCGGTTGTTGCACGCGACGACATGGACCTTATTGCCCAAGGGCGACATGGGCGCCACGTGATAGAAACAGCACGTTTCCAGGCGCGCATGGAGAGAAAGTCTTCCTTGTTCTTGGCGTTATCGCATAAATCCCGAGCCGCATAGCGCGCGCTGGCGTGTCCCGGTTTTCCACCACGCCAGCGACCGACGTTTTATCCGCGCTCCAGCGCCAGCGCCACGCCCATGCCCCCGCCGATGCACAGCGCGGCCAGGCCCTTCCTGGCGTTGCGGCGGCGCATTTCGTGCAGCAGCGTCACCAGAATGCGGCAGCCGGACGCGCCGATGGGGTGGCCGATGGCAATTGCGCCGCCGTTCACGTTCACCCGGGTGGGGTCCACGGCCAGTTCCTGGTTCACGGCGCAGGCCTGCGCGGCGAAGGCTTCGTTGAGTTCGAACAGATCCACCTCGGCGGCGCTCCAGCCGGCGCGCTGCAGGGCCTTGCGCGATGCCGGCACCGGCCCCATGCCCATGGTGGCGGGGTCCAGGCCGCTGGTGCCAAACGCGGCGATGCGCGCCAGCGGCTCCAGTCCCAGGGCCGCGGCCTTGCTCGCGCGCATCACCACCACGGCGGCGGCGCCGTCGTTGATTCCCGAGGCGTTGCCCGCCGTCACGCTGCCGGCCTTGTCGAATGCGGGGCGCAGGCCGGCCAGCGCCTCGGCACTGGTCTTGCGGTTCAGGTACTCGTCGGCGCTGAAGACGATGGGATCGCCCTTTTTCTGCGCCAGGCTCACGCCCACGATTTCTTCGGCGAAGCGGCCGGCGTCCTGCGCTGCGGCCGCCTTGTGCTGGCTTTCCAGGGCCAGCGCGTCCTGCATCGCGCGCGTAATACCGTATTGCTTGGCCACGTTTTCGGCGGTGATTCCCATGTGGTATTGGTTGTATGCGTCCCACAGGCCATCGACGACCATGGAGTCGATCAGCTTCCAGTCGCCCATGCGCTGGCCCTCGCGCGAGCCGTTGAGCACGTGCGGGGCCAGGCTCATGTTCTCCTGCCCGCCGGCGACGACGATCTCGCTGTCGCCCCAGGCCACGGCCTGGGCGGCGAGCATCACGGCCTTGAGGCCGGAGCCGCACACGGCGTTGATGGTGAGCGCGGGCGTTTCCTGGGCCACGCCGGCCTTCATCGCGGCCTGGCGCGCCGGGTTCTGGCCCACGCCCGCAGCCAGCACCTGGCCCAGGATGACCTCGCCCACCTGATCGGGCTGCAGGCGCGCGCGCGCCATGGCTTCGCGGACCACGACGGCGCCGAGTTCGCTCGCGGGCGTCTTGGCGAGCGCACCGCCAAACTTGCCCACTGCGGTGCGGGCGGCTGAAACGATGACGATGTCTTCCATGGGAGGGTCCTTTCTTTCCAAGTGGGTGTCGGTGCGGGTTCGTTGCTGCGTTGCCGGGCCTGCGGCGCATGCCGTGCGCGTTGGACGGGTCAGGCCCTTTGCTTGACGTAGCGGCCCGGCGCGGGTTCGATGGCCTTGTACTTGGGCCCTTTGCCGTATGCCTTGGGGGCCGCAATCTGTTTGCCTGCGTGGCCCGCGAGCCAAGCGGACCAGTCCGGCCACCAACTGCCCGGGTGCTCGGTGGCCGCCTGTAGCCATGCGTCGAGGGTCGCGGGGAACTTGCCGTCTGCGCGCATCCAGTGGCTGCGCCGGCCCTTGGCGGGCGGGTTGATCACGCCGGCGATATGGCCCGATGCGCCCATCACGAAGCGCTTTTTCCCGGGCAGCACCTGCGTGGATGCGTAGGCGGCGTGGACGGGAACGATATGGTCCTCGCGGGAGCCGTAGATGTAGACCGGCAGCGTCAGGTGGCGCAGGTCCATCTTCTGGCCGCACACGCTGAGCCGGCCCGGCTTGACCAGATTGTTTTCCAGGTAGAAGTTGCGCAGGTACCAGACGTAGAAGGGGCCGGGCAGGTTGGTGCTGTCGCTGTTCCAGTACAGCAGGTCGAACGGCGGCGGGGTTTCGCCCTTGAGGTAGTTGCCCACCACGTAGTTCCACACCAGGTCGTTGGGGCGCAGAAAGCTGAAGGTCGAGGCCAGGTCCTGCCCCCTCATGAGTCCGCCCTTGCCCATCTGCATTTCGCGGAACTTCACCGAGGCTTCGTCAATGAAGACGTCGAGGATTCCGCTGTCCGAGAAATCGATCAACGTGGTGAGGAAGGTGGCGCTCGCCACGGGCTCTTGGCCGCGTGCCGCGAGCACCGCCAGCGCGTTGCTCAGGATGGTGCCCCCGACGCAAAAGCCCAGGGTGTTGATCTGATCGGCGCCGGTGATGCGCTGCACCCCCTCGATGGCCGCGATGACGCCGTCTTGCACATAGTCGTCCCAGGTCTTGTGCGCCAGGCTGTCGTCAGGGTTGCGCCAGCTCACGACGAAGCTGCGCTGGCCTTGCTCGACGGCGTAGCGGATGAACGAGTTCTCGGGTTGCAGATCGAGGACATAGAACTTGTTGATGCAGGGCGGAACCAGCAGCAGGGGGCGCTCGTACACCTTGGCGGTCAGCGGCTTGTACTCCAGCAACTGGAACAACGCGTTCTCGTAGACCACGGCGCCCTCGGTGCTGGCGACGTTGCGGCCGACCTCGAACAGGCTCTCGTCGGTCATCGACACATGGCCCTGGCCGATGTCGTGCAACAGGTTCTGCATGCCCTTGGCGAGGCTCTCGCCCCGGGTCTCCATGGCCTTTTTCTGCGCCTCGGCGTTGAAGGCCAGGAAGTTGCTGGGCGCCATCGCGGCGACCCACTGCTCCACGCCGAAGCGGATGCGGGAGCGGGTCTTTTCGTCCGCCTCGACCGCTTCGGCCAGGCCCATCAGCGTGCGCGCGTTGAGCAGATAGACCGCCGCGGCGAACGCGGCCACCGGGTTGCCGGCCCAGTCTGCGCTGCAAAAGCGCCGGTCCTGCACCTCGGGCGCGCCCTGCAGGCCCTGGGCCCACAGCGCCTGGGCCTCTTGCAGATACTGCTGCTGCAACGCCTGCAGCTTGGTCTGCGAGAGCGCCAGCGGCGGCGCTGCGGGCAGCTGCGTGCCCAGGTTCAGCTTTTGGAACGCTTGCAGCGCCTGCGTCCAGCTTTGTCCGAGAATCTGCTGGAACTGCTGAGCGCTCGCGGCCCAGGGTGATTCGGAATGCATGCTCGTCTCCCATGAATCTTGTTGCCCGCAGCGGCAGGGCCTGGTGTCCTGCCCCGCCATGCGCGGCGGCAGAACCAGTCGCCAATGTACCTCATCGCCAACGCGTGTCAGGATGCTTGTCGCCTCCGGCGTGCTTTCCCGTGCGTGCGGCGTGGCGATCGCATACCGAACCAAACCAATGGGCACGCCCGGCCCTCGCTTGGAGCGCATTGCGCCATGGGAGAATCCGTTTCCATGACCCCGCAGCAGTACGTTCAGCAAAGGGCTGCGGCCTCGGGCAGCAGTTTTTACTACGCCTTTCTGTTCCTGCCGGCGCCACGCCGCGCGGCCATCACGGCGTTTTATGCGTTCTGCCGCGAGGTGGACGACGTGGTCGACGAAGTCGGCGACCCGGGCGTGGCGCGCAGCAAGCTGGCCTGGTGGCAAGCGGAAGTGGCGCAGGCCTACGCCGGCCAGCCCAGCCACCCGGCAATGCGGGCCCTGATGCCGCACACCGCCGACTACGGGATCGAGCAGCGCCAGTTGCAGGCCGTGATCGACGGTTGCCGGATGGATCTGACGCAGACCCGCTACCTGGACTTTTCCGGCTTGGAGGACTATTGCCACCTGGTGGCGGGCGTCGTGGGCGAGGTCACGGCGCGCATCTTCGGCCAGACCGAGGAGTGCACCACGCAGTACGCGCACAAGCTGGGGCTGGCGTTCCAGCTCACGAACATCATCCGCGACGTGGGCGAGGACGCGATGCGCGGCCGCGTCTACCTGCCGCTGAGCGAGTTGCAGCAGTTCGACGTGAAGACGCACGAACTCCTCGCGCGCCAGTACTCGGGGCGCTTTCGCGCGCTCATGCACTTTCAATCCGAGCGCGCGCACCGCCTGTACGAGCAGGCCCTGGCCCTGCTGCCCGGCGCCGACCGCCGCGCGCAAAAGCCCGGCCTGATGATGGCCAGCATCTACCGCACGCTGCTGCACGAGATCGAGCGCGCGAACTTCCAGGTGCTGCACCAGCGCATCCGCCTCACGCCGCTGCGCAAGTTCTGGCTCGCGTGGAAGGTGCAGGCCCTGGGCCGGATGTGATGCCCCCCGGCCACGCAGCGCGCGGCGCGCAACCGGCTGCCGCCGTCCGGCCATGAACGTTGCCGTCATCGGCGCGGGCTGGGCCGGAATGGCCGCCGCCATCGCGCATGCGCAGGCGGGCCACCGGGTCACCGTCTTTGAAGCCGCGCGCAGCCTGGGCGGGCGCGCGCGCGCCGTGCCTGGCGCATTGCCCGACGGCACGCCGGTGACGCTGGACAACGGCCAGCACGTCCTCATCGGCGCGTACACGGAGAGCCTGCGTCTGATGCAGTTGGTGGGGGTGGATACCGGCAAGGCCCTGCTGCGCCTGCCGCTCACGCTCCAGTTCCCCGACGGCCAGGGGCTGCGGCTGCCCCGCCTGCCGCCGCCGCTGGACGCATTGCTCGGAATCGCCCGTGCCCGGGGTTGGAGCGCACGCGACCGCTGCGCGCTGCTGCGCACGGCCGCAGTGTGGCGCCTGCGCCGCTTTCGCTGCGCACCGCAGACCTCGGTGGCGCAGCTGTGCGCAGCGCTCACGCCGCGCCTGATGGCCGAGTTCATCGACCCGCTGTGCGTCTCGGCGCTCAACACCCCGGCGCCGAGGGCCAGCGGCCAGGTATTTCTGCGCGTGCTGCAAGACAGCCTGTTCAGCGGCCCGGGCGGCTCCAACCTGCTGCTGCCGCGCACCGACCTGAGCGCCCTCTTTCCGCAGGCCGCAGCGCAGTGGCTGGAGCGCCACGGCGCCCGGGTGCTCGGCGCGCAGCGGGTCCAGGGCCTGGCGCCCGACGGGCGGCGCTGGCAGGTGCTCTGCGCCGGCGGGGCAGGGCGGGCGGACGCGGTGTTCGGGCACGTCACCCTGGCCTGCCCCGCGTGGGAGGCGCAGCGGCTGGTCGCGGGCTTGGCGCAGAGCGCGGAATCGACCGCGGCCGACCGGCAAGCCGCCGGCCAGTGGAGCGCCGCGGCGCAGGCCCTGCGCTTTGAAGCCATCACCACGGTCTACGCCCACGCGCGCGGTGCGCGCCTGCCCCAACCCCTGCTGGCGCTGCGCAGCAGCCCCGAGCACCCGGCGCAGTTCGTGTTCGACCGGGGCCAGCTCGATGGCCGCGACGGCCTGCTCGCCTTCGTCGTCAGCGCCAGCGCCGCCGAGCGCGCCCGCACCGAGCAGCAGGTGCTGCGGCAGGCCGCAGCGCAGCTCGCATTGCCTCCCCTGCAGGGGGTGCAGACGGTGCTGGAAAAACGGGCCACCTTTGCCTGCACACCGGGCCTGCAGCGGCCCGGCATGCAGGTGCTTGTCGGGCTCACGGCCTGCGGCGACTATGTGCAAGGCCCATACCCCGCAACGCTAGAAGGCGCCGTACTCAGCGGCAGCGCCGTGGCGGCGTTTGCGCAGGAGCCGCTACGCTGCTGACGGCATTTCGATTCCCGGGACATGCCGCATCGCAAGTGCGGTGCATGGTCTGGACACAGGGGTCCATGATCGCGTCACGCCCCAGGAGACCGGAGCAGACCGACTGGTGCCCAAGGTTTAACTGGGCGCTGAGCGCGGTTGCTGGAAGCTGGTGTACATGGGACTTCGCGAAAGGCTGGCCGGGGACCTATCCCCGCTCGCGCGGGGCAACCTCAACGCCGCGAACTTCGCTGGAATTAACTTCGGGCCTATCCCCGCTCGCGCGGGGCAACCGGTGGCTTGAACGTTTTCGGACGGCCGCGAGTCGGCCTATCCCCGCTCGCGCGGGGCAACCGAGTCTGATCGGACGGGGTGCTGTGTCTGGTACGGCCTATCCCCGCTCGCGCGGGGCAACCTCGGTTGTGGGTCTGCATCGATGGCTTGCCCGGGGCCTATCCCCGCTCGCGCGGGGCAACCAAGTTAATCAGTTCCCGCAGATCGTCATTCCGGGGCCTATCCCCGCTCGCGCGGGGCAACCATCATCAACGACATCAACTCCGACCTGGTCACGGGCCTATCCCCGCTCGCGCGGGGCAACCCTCGGCGTGTGGTCCGACGGCAGCAACGTTCGGGGCCTATCCCCGCTCGCGCGGGGCAACCTCTGCAATCTGCTGTAGGGAAAGCTGCCCGGTGGGCCTATCCCCGCTCGCGCGGGGCAACTCTGCGCGATCAATGCCAGGCCGCCAACGTGGCGGGCCTATCCCCGCTCGTGCGGGGCAACCAAAGAAATTCCCCGAATCTGCCATCCTCGTTGAGGCCTATCCCCGCTCGCGCGGGGCAACCTGAATTGCCATGGAAATTAGCGCATCGATCCGGGGCCTATCCCCGCTCGCGCGGGGCAACCGTGGTCGTATGCCGCGCCGAAACTTGTATTAAGGGCCTATCCCCGCTCGCGCGGGGCAACCTTTTTCCTATAAAAAACTATTGACAGTCAATAGGGCCTATCCCCGCTCGCGCGGGGCAACCACCACCTGCGCGTCGTCCCTCCACGTCACCCCGGGCCTATCCCCGCTCGCGCGGGGCAACCCACTTGATCGACGCGGTCCCGCTCGGCGACACGGGCCTATCCCCGCTCGCGCGGGGCAACCGTTCGGGCCAATGGGGTGTAGCCGTGCGCTATGGGCCTATCCCCGCTCGCGCGGGGCAACCTGTAATGGGCATGGGCTGGGGTTATCTACTCTGGGCCTATCCCCGCTCGCGCGGGGCAACCCCCTCCGGAACTACCCCCCCCCGGCGGCAGGAAAGGCCTATCCCCGCTCGCGCGGGGCAACCCGACAAAACGCACGGCTTGGTGTTTCAAACACGGGCCTATCCCCGCTCGCGCGGGGCAACCTGCACAAGCCCTGCCGCGCGGAGTGACAACACGGGCCTATCCCCGCTCGCGCGGGGCAACCCGCCCCCAGAACAACACCAGGCGCCGCCGCCAGGGCCTATCCCCGCTCGCGCGGGGCAACCGTTTGACATGAGTTTTGCATCTGAAATCAAGAGGGCCTATCCCCGCTCGCGCGGGGCAACCTGCATGACTGCCAGTGCGCGGCGTTTGGCCTTGGGCCTATCCCCGCTCGCGCGGGGCAACCCACAATGAAATCTACTGACGTGCCACTCAGTAGGGCCTATCCCCGCTCGCGCGGGGCAACCGTAAAAAACAGTCTTCAATCCGACAATCTTTTGGGCCTATCCCCGCTCGCGCGGGGCAACCTCTCGTATGTAAACCCATGTCACATAAGAGAAAACCAGCAAACTGATCCAAATTTTTAAGGAGCATTTCCAGGCGACGCTGCGCGTCGTCTGACCAACCACATGCCATCGGCCTCAAGCAGTTCGCGTGCCGGGGTGCCCAGATGGGCCACTCCCACTTCGCCTACGGCGTTCAGGTCGCGCCACACCATGACCAGGCTGCCCTGGTTCTCGTGCCGGTGCCAGTCGCTCATCACGTCCCATACGCGCGTACGCACGCCGGGGTTCATGCGGGGCGAGACGAATACGTTGGGCGCCACTTCCAGCATGACCGACGACAGAAAGCCGTGGAAGCGGTCGGGCAGGTCACGCATCACGATCATCACCAGCGCCATGGCTTGCCTCGTCCATGCGCAACACCTGCTTGATGCGGTCGATCATTGCGCCAATGAGTTGTTGCTTGCGAAACACCGCAGTCGCTTCACGCCGCACCAGCTTGTCGATGGTGTCGCCCACCTGCTGCGCGCGCCGGGCCGCGGTGAACGCGATTTGCAGCGTCACCGTGTCGCGAAACAGGTCGGCAATATCGAGCACGAAGGACTGGCCGGAGTTTTCGTGGATGAAGCCCAGCGGGGGGAGCGCCGCCAGCGACTGCACGGCGATGGCCGCCGCAGCCTGCACTGCCGTGGCGGCGTGGTTGATGGCCTGATTCGGCAGGTCCGTGGCGTCGGGATGGGCGCGGTCGTAGTTGCGGCCCTTCCAGGAGATGCCGTGCTTTTCGGCCATCAGTCTGTAGAAGTTCTTGACGCGCGAACCCTCGATACCGCGCAGCGTGTCCAAATCCCGGTGCGGCAGCACTTCACCCAGGCGCAGCGCGTACATCTGGCGCGCCACGCTGATGCGCCGCCGCGGGTTGCTCCACAGTTCGGCCTGGCGCCGCGCCACGTCCGACCGGTCCGGCAGCAGCGGCAGCGCGGTGTAACTGCGCACGCCGTCCTCGCCCACTGCTGCGAGCAGGGTGCCGTGGCGCGCGAGCAAGCGCAGCGCATCGTGCGTCACGCTGCTGCCTGGCCCCAGAAGGATCGTGGACACCGCTTGGTGCGGGATCTGGTCCATGAGCGGCGTCAGGCTGTTGCGCCCGCGCAGAAAGTGCAGACAGCCATCGACCACGCACAACTCGCCGCGCGACAGCCACAGCAGGCCATGGCGGTCCGCGTGCGGGATGCGCGCCGTCTCCAGCCCCAGCCGTCCCTTGAGCATGGCGCCCGCCCTCAGGTGGCCCGACTCAGCAACAGCATGCCAAAGCCAAAGGCACGGTGCCGGGCCACGCCGCGCGCGAGCAATTGCGCAAACGCCGCCGGGTCCAGTACGCGCAGATGGCCTTTGAGGAGGGCATCCGGTCCGTCGCTCACGTGGCCATGCCGCGCCGCCTGAGCGGACGTCGCCTGCGTGCGCCGCACGATTTGCTGGCGCTGGTAGCCAGCCAGGTGCACGTCGTCGAGCAGTTCGACCGCGCCCTGCCAGGGCTCGCGCGCCGCACCCTCCCGTGGCGCCAAGTGCTCGCGCAGCCATTGCACGTAGACGGTCTGGCGGTTGAGCGGCGCGCCCTGCGCTTGCTCCACGGCGTGCAAAAAGGCGTCGTGCTCGCCCTTGGCCGCACGCACCGTGGGCCGCAGCCGCACCTCGAAGCCCAGCACATGGCCCGCCGGCCAGTGTGTGGGAAACGGACGCAGGCGGTAGCCTGCGTGCTGGTCGTTCGCGCCCAGGCCCAGCGTCTGGGCTGCCAGCGGGTCGGCCAGCGCCACCTGTGCACGCATGGCGTCGGCATCCAGCGGCGTGTAGGCCAGCAGGCCCTGGCGTTCGTCGAGGTAGCGAAAGGGTTGCGGCGCTGCCTGGCCGAAGGCCGCGCGCAGCAGGCCGTGCAGGGCGTCGCCCAAGTCGGGCGCTTTCTCTTTCCGCTCCCCGGGTCGCGCATGGTGACGCGCCACCCAGGCTGCGAGCAGGCGCGCGTCGGGCAGGGTGTGCAGCAGATGCAGGGATGGCGTGCTCATGCCGCCGCCTCCGCGCGCAGCCGGCCTTCGCGCACCGGGCGCCAGCCGCCGTGCAGGCCGCTGGTCCAGTTGCGCTCGTCGCACAGGTCGCTGCGGCGGTCGCTCGGCAATGCGCCCTGGCCGTCCGGCCACTGCGCGCGCCAGCCCTGCGCGTTCGCCGGCAAATGCCGTGACCAGGCCTGCAGGGCACCGAGCACGTGCTCGGCCTCCTGCCAGCCTGCGACCAGGCGTCCTGCGGGAAGACAGGGCTTGCGGCCGATGAACAGGGGGCGCATGGGGCGGTCCAGTGCGGAGGCGATGGCGTCCAGCGTCGGGGCCTCGTCGCAGGGTGCGAGTTGCAGCGCGACCCAGGCCGTGACTTCTGCATGGTAGTGGCGGTAACGCAGGTGCGGCCCTGCGTAGGAGCCCAGCCCGCCACGCCGTTCCTCGGGTTGGCCCCAGGTGGTCCAGGCCGTGTCGGCAGCGCCGAGTTCCGCCGTCTGGAAGTCCACCAAGCGGGTGCTCATCGCCGTGTCTGCGGATCGTGCCATGGGCTCCAGCACGGTGCCCATGCGCAGCCGCTGCTGCAAGCGGTTGTGCAGCGCGTCGTCGCCCCGGTCCCAGCCCAGTGCGTTGGCGATCAGGCCGGTGAGCATGGACAGCGCCGGAAAGTCCCGGATCACCCCCTGGTTGTCAATGCTCTCGCCGCCAAAGGCGATCAGCGGCGACGCCAGGCGCAGCATCAGATGCTGCGCCATGTCAAGCCTCCGCGCGCGTGACGGCGTTCTGCGCCCAATTGGCCAGCGCCCCGAGCGCCAAGCGCTGCGCGCCAGGAACTTGCGCCGCGTCCACCGCGAGGTAGCGCCGCGCCAGCGGCGCCTCGTAGGCCGCGTCCAACTGCGCGATCTCGTCGGCAATGCGCTCGACGGCCGCCTTGCGCAACGCCGGCTGGTTCTGTGGCAATGCGTTCTGGAACGCGCCGGCGAGACTGCGCGGCTGCCAATCGCCGGCCTCGACCAGCATGAACTTGGCCCACTCGAAAGGGGCCGTCGAGCCGCGCTTGGCGCCGGGGCTCACGGTGGCCACGAGGTGCAGCAGGTGTTGCACCACGCGGCCGGCCAGGGCGCGCTGCTCGGGTGCGACACGGGCCCAATCCCCGGCGCTCACACCTTCCAGGTTGGCCACGAGCTGCGGGACGTCGACGACCACATAGCCGTAGTACAAACCGCTGGCCAGCTCGGTGTCGAAGATGCCGGCCGAGCCGGTTTCGCCCGCCTCCCGCAGCAGGTCGTCGACCACGGTGAAATAGTCGTTCTCGACCTGCGCCTCGTGCACGGTGAAGGAGTGCGCTACATAGACCGCAGCGTCGCGGCTGGCGAGCACGTCGGAAGTGACCATGCGGCCAAACAGTGCGGATTCCAGGCCGCTGCCCAAGCGCAGCGCCTCAATGTTCTTCTTCTCGTCCTTGAGAAAGCCGGCGATCGCTGCCTTGAGCGCCTTCTCGTCGTCGTGCTCGGCGGCCAGGGTTTTGCAGCGCTGTACCAGATAGTTGATCTCGGCGTAGCCGAGCAGCACAGCCTGGCCCGTCTCCAGCGCGTCCTCGCCCTTGCGGTCCTTGCCCTTGTCCAGCAGGCCGGCGGCACGCAGGCCCTCCGCTGCCTGTTGCGCCTGCTCCTCGGCCACTCCGGCGGCGACCAACTGGTCCCGGATCAGGCGCAGCGTCTCGCGCGAGCGCACGGCCATGGGAACTTCCAAGCGTTTTAGCGCAAAGGCATCGTCGGCCATGCGCCAGTGGCGCTTGAGGCACTGCGAGGAAATGCGCGTGCGCACCCTGTCGCCATAGGGCAGGCGCTTGGCCAGGCCCGCGTCGTCACGATTGAGCAGCGCGGCGGGATAGTTGTGCAGCGTGTGGATTTGCAGAAAGCGGGGCAGTGTCATGGTGGGTTTTCCAGAAATCATGGGGGTCATTCAGGCATTCTCGCGGCCACGGGCCGAGAAGTACGGACCGGCAATGCGCATGCGCAGCTGCTCGGCCCGTTCTGCGTCATCAGGCTGGCTGCTGCCCTCCTTCAGAACCAAGTCGCCGAGTTCGTACCAGTTCGGCTGCACGCCCCTGGAAGCCAATAGCCGCAGGATGCGCGGCAGCAACTGCCGGAAGGCATCGCCTCTGGCCGTGAGCAATCGGGTCACGCGGGACTCGCTCACATCCGCCTTGGCAAGCTGCCTGCCAAGACGGCCGGCGCCGTCATGCCCCGCCAGTGCCACGCCATGGGCAATGAGTGCCCAGCGCGGCCAGGTCTCGGCACGCCAGGTTTCCGGCTGCAGGCCGGCGGACAGCAGTGCGCGGGATAGCGCCGCAAGCTCGTGCGGGCGCAGGGCATCGGGGTCGAGCCGCGCCAGCGCCGCGCGGTCTCCGGAGCCGGCGCGCTGCATATGCGCTGCCAAAGCGGCGTAGGGGTTGCTGCGCGGCCCGGTGACCTCGGCTTTGTTTGCAGTGGCTGCGTCGATGGGGGTTTCATCATGCATGGTGTTGTGTCCGATCCGTGTCGCCGGGGTGCGACCGGGCGTAGTGGGCGGCCAGATCCGGCAGCTTTGACCGGGGCCCGCGCAGGGAACGCAAGCGCGTCAACGCGGCCGCACGGGCCTTGTAGCGCTGCATGCCGTTGCGCGGGCCGGCGTTGAAGGACTGGGTCAGCACGCGTTCGGCACGCTCCTCCAAACCCAGCAACCAGCGCAGGCGCAGCGCCGGGCGGTCGGCGTCGTCTGCTTCGGCCTCCTGTGTCCAGTCGTCGAAGAAGCGGGAGTCCTCGCCTTGCTCGAAGGGTTGTGCGAAGCGCGTTGCCTTGTCGTTGGTGCTGTCGCTGCGATCGGCGCCATCACCGTTCGCAAACAGAATCCCCAGCGCATGCCACAGCAGCTTGCGTATTTCAGAGATGGCATCGATGCGCTGCCTGGCTATTTCTGCAACGGCCACGCGCTGCGGTCCGAGGAGGCTTCGGCGCAGTTTGGGTGAGATGGGAATGCGCCGCTCGTGGTAGCCCTCGGTCTTCCCCTGGCCCCGCACCGTCACCTGGGCAAGGACTTGCAGCGCCGCGTCCCGGGGCCAGCCATCGAGTCGCCAGGCCGCACCATGCTGGTAGTCTCCGCCCGTCAGCAGTTCGGTCATGCGCTTGTATGTGAAGCCATCTGCCTGAACCGTCAGCGCCTTGCCTTCGATCTTTTCCACGGGGGTCCAGGGGTCGCCTGTGCGGCCATTGCGCTCCTTGCCGGCCACGCGCGTCACCTCGCTGACAGTTTTGCGGGCAAGCAGCACACCGCCTGCATCGTCCAGCCGCACACGCCGGCAGACCTCGATGTACAAGGGGTCAAGCGTCTGCATGGGCAGCGACTCCGTTCCCGACCAAGGCAGCAGCCACAGCAGCGCGTGGCCACCTTCGGCCATCAGTTCCTGCTGTTTTGCGATGGTGGCCCGCTGCGTGAGCAGCGTCTGAAGATCGGCCGCCCAGCGCGCTCCCCAACCCCCTTCCGCCGGCGCCACGCCCACGCCGGGGCGGCTGGCAAAACCCCCGTTCATGCGGGAGATGCCGTAGTTCCCTGCTCCCAAAACCCCCTCTTGCGTTTGCAAGCTGAGCAGCGCGAACAGCCAATCGTCGGGCTCGCTGCGCCGGGCCCGCGCCCGCGCCGACTTGAGGTCATGGTTCTTTGACGTAACCAGCATGTCCAACTCGTCGGCAGCATGCAGCACGTTCTTCCAGTCCGTGACCCGCTCACCCGGTACGGCTGCCTGTAGCAGCGCTGGCCGCCCGGGAGGTGCGACCAGGCACCAGGCGGCGCCGTCTGCATCGTCCGGTGTCAGCCCGAGCAGTGCGGCGCGCCATGGGGGCGCTTCGGTCCAGGGCTGCGTCTGCCCGGCGCGGTGCAGGGCAATGGCCCCCAGTTGCGCGAGGAATGCGTGCCAGGGGTGGCGCTGGTGGGGTCGCAGGGCCGGGAAGTCGCGCACCCTGTCGGCCGCCATGGCGGCCAGCAGTTCGGGCAGGCTGCTGCGCTGCAGGTCGCCATGGGCCGTGCAGCGCCAGCGGATCAGGCTGTCGTCCAGCAGGTTCCAGCGCAGGCCGGGGGAGGGGCTGTGATGCGGCGTCATCTGGGTGTTATTCGTCAGGGTTGGTTGCAATGCGCTCCAAACCCAAGCGACTGTAACTGTATTGTGCCGTCCCCAGATGGAAGCTGAAACCCTTGCCTTCGTCCAACAGCTTCAGGTCTTCGACCTGCGCCTCGGTCGGCAAGGCGTGGGCAAGCAGGTGGTGCCGGATGGCCAGTTGCGCGACCGCCTGGCCAAACGGGCCTGGTACCGGCGGGTCGAAGCTGACGAGGCGGTCGGCCGCGCCGATGCGGCTGCCAATGCGGCCTTCATCCGGGGGGAACTGCATGTCTTCCAAGGCTTTCTCGACCGGTAGCGCATGCAGGTTGGCCATGGTCTTGGTGGCTGCGAGCGCGCCTTCATACGCGATGCCGAAATTCTTCCAGGATTCGCCCATTTCCTCGGCGATCGCGTCCAACGCTTCGGGGTGCGTTGCCCGTTCGACCAGCATGCGGTTGTCCGCCGGGATGTGGCGCGTGGGCTCGGCCATGACCAGGCGCCGCGTGGCTTCGAGCACGCGCAGGTCCACGTAGACCCCGGCCATGGAATCGCCCTGGATGCGGATAGGACCCAGACCATGGCGCTGGCGCTGGAGCAGCGGCGCAAGATCGTCTCCCGGCGGGGTGAGCACCCAGGCGCGTGGATCCTCGAAGCCAGCCGGGCGCTGCTCGCCGGGGGCGTCGGCGCTGGGCCGCGCATGGCGGTGCAGGCGACCCAGGCGCTGCAGCAGAACGTCCATGGGGCACAGGTCGGTGATGAGCAGGTCGGCGTCGATATCCAGGCTTTGCTCCAGCGTCTGCGTGCCGATGACGACCAGGCCGCCACGCGGCGCGCGCCGCTTGCCGATCTGGGCCTGCACCTCGGCGTCGAGCAGCGGCCGGTCCTGGCGGCTGAAGCGGCTGTGGTGCAGCGTGCTCGTGCCAGCGAGCTTGAACAGGCAGTCCAGACCCTGCTCCGCGGCCAAGGCTTCCACGGCCCGCAGCGTGGCGATCGCCGCGGGCACGGTGTTGCGCACCACCAGCACGCGCGCTCCCGCGGCGCAGGCCTGCACTGCCAGCGTGGCGATGCGCTGCGGCTCATCGATCAGGTCCAGCGTCTGCCAGTGCACGAGCTTGTGCCGCGGATTGCCCTGCACGGGCCGCAGGACCGGTCCCGCGGCGGACCCGTGGCCGATGGCTGGATAGGGCTTGGCCAGGGCGCAGTCCAGGGAAGGCAGCGTGGCGGCGCCGCGGCTGCCGCTGCCAATGGCCAGGTAGCACGAGCGCGCCGACGCACCCAGCGTGGCCGAGAGCAGCAGCGCCTGGCCGCCATACGCCACATGGGTGCGCAGCAGGCGTTCGAGCAGGCGCGTCATGTAGGCGTCAGAGGCATGCACCTCGTCCACCACCAATAGGCTGCGCGCCAGCATGGCCAGGCGCAGGTGCGCGTGCCTGGTTTGCAGCGCGCTCAGCAGGGCCTGATCCACGGTGCCCACGGCAATGGTCGCGGCCAGGCAGCGTTTGGGCGACTCTGCCGCCCAGCGGCGCTCGGCCTCGTCGGCGCCGGGTGCGTCGGACCACAGCACGTGGAAATCGGGCAGCGCGGTGGCGGTTTGTCCGTCGGCCGCCGGGTAGCCCGGCAGGGCGCGCACGGTCACGGGCGGATCGCGCGGCCAGACGCGCCGCACGAAGGCCAGCACCCGCTCGTACAACTGCGTGGCGGCCACGCGCGTGGGCAGGGCAAAGTACAGCGCGTCCACCTGTCCTGCGCGCCACAGGGACAGGAAGCGCCACAGTGCGGCCTCGGTCTTGCCGCTGCCGGTTTCGGCCTCCAGGACGACGACCGGGCCAAGCCCCGCGTCGGCCAGCGCAAGCTGCATCGGCCGTGGGGTCGGCACGTCGAAGGCCTGTGCAAAGTCAAAGCCGGTTGCCGCGACACGCGCGGCGCAATCGCCGACGTCCAGGCCGACGGCGCGCAGCGCATGCCGCGCGCGTTCCGGCGCCGTGGCCGAACGGTCTTCACCTGGCCGGGTGTACGGATGAAAGCCTTCGCGCGTGTCCGATCCCAACCAATCGGCCAACTGCACCAGGCCGGCAAACAGGTGGACGAACTCGGGCTTGTCCGGCAGTTCGGGAGCGTGCTCGGCGAATGCGCGCGGGAAAATCCGCTGCATGCAATGCCCCATTGCTGCGACAGTCTCTGCGGGGTCGTAGATAAGGTTCTGCCCATCGTGCACGGGTTGCCAGATCGATTCGGAGGCAATGTCGGTGACCGGGCGCCCATGGTGGCTGATGCTGGCGTGCAGCAAGGCCCAGGTGTCGCCCCATGTGTTCATTTGCAGCAGGGGCAAGCCTGCGCGGATCCTCGGTGCAACTGCCATGGAATGGGTGAACAGGGCCCATCCCTGCGCGCTGTGACCAGGCTTCTTCGGCACCGTCCAATAGTGCGGACGCTCGGCATGCTCCCAATAGCATCCCTGAAAGCCCGTATTGGCTTTCCCGATGTCGTGCAGGAAAGCGATGGCCCCGAGGCGTTCCACGTCTGTGGCTTGAAGCGGCCGGCCTGCTGCGGCCTCCAGGGCGCGGCGAACACCGGCCGTTGCACACAGCGCGACGAACACGCTGGCAACGTCGATCTGGTGATCGAGCAGCGGATGGATCGCCGGTGGCTGACCCGGCGATGGGTGGCGGGGCTTCTTGCCCCAGGCAATCCATCCTGCAACGGGCAGCAAGCCGCCACCGGCGGGAAGGGAAGGTGTTTCGTTGATCGCCACTGTCAATCTCTCCTGTGTGGACAAGTCCGCATTTGTCTCATACGCCCAGGTATTGCTCCAGCAGCTCCGGCTGCGCGCGCAATGTATCCGAACTGCCCTCGAAAACGATCCGCCCCTTGAGCAGGATGATGTTGCGCTCGGTGATCTGCGTGAGCTGCTTCCAGTTCTTGTCCACGATCACGCTGCCCATGCCGCTGTGCTTGATCAGGCTGCAGATGCGCCAGATTTCGCGGACGATCAGCGGGGCCAGGCCTTCCGTGGCAGGGCGGCTGCGCGGCGCGCGACTGGGCTGCCAGGCGCAGGTTCTCGTGCACCGTGAGCGGCAAGAAGATATTCGTCTTCTGGTAGCTGCGCCCCAGGCCCTGGCGCGCGATGCGCTCGGGCGCCCATCCGGTGACCTCGGTGCTGCCCAGATGCACCTGGCCCGACGTGGGCGCCAGCTCGCCCGAGAGCAGGTTGGTCAGTGTGGACTTGCCCGCGCCGTTGGGGCCGATCACGGCGTGGATGCGGCCATGCCACAGGTCCACGGACACGCCGTCAACGGCGGCCAGCCCGCCGAAGCGCCGGGTCAGCTGGCGCGCGCGAAGCAGTGCCTCAGCCATGGCGCTGGCCGAGCATGCCCAGCAGACCGCGTGGCGCGACCATGACCACCAGCACGAATCACCTTGTTTTCCCCGTTCTCGACCCGGCGCAGATAGATGTCCTGTACCGGGTTGTGCGCGCGGCTCATGCGCCACTTGCCGCGCGGGCTGTCGATCACGGCAGCCTCGAGCGCCTTGTACAGGGCCGGTTTCGCCGACAAGTCGCCCTTGACGGCGTTCGCGCCTTGCACCAGCAGCAGGCCGGTGTCGTAGCCCTGCACCGCGTACACGTCGGGCTGGCTGCGGAAGGTTTTCGCGTACTCCAGCCGGAACTGCTTGTTGCGCGGCGTGTCCAGCGAGTCGCTGTAGTGCATGGTGGTGATGATTCCTTCGGCCGCGGGGCCGGCGGCGTCCAGCATCCCCTCGGTGAGGAAACCCGAGCCGTACAGCGCAATCTTGTTCTTCAGGCCCGCAGCCGCGTAGTCGCGGATGAATTTGGCCGCACCGCCGCCGGCAAAGAAGCAGGCGACTGCGTCGGGCTTGAGCGCCGCGATCTCGGTCAGCAAGGCCTGGAATTCGACGTTCGGAAAGGGCAGACCAAGTTCCTTGACGATGCTGCCACCCGCAGCCGTATAGCTCTGCTTGAAGCCTTCGAAGGCCTCGTCGCCCGCGGCGTACTTCCAGGTGATCCAGACGGCCCTGCGGTGGCCCCTGTCCACCATGGCCTTGCCCAAGGCCAGGGTGGGCTGGGCGTTGCTGAACGACGTGCGAAACACATTCGCGCAGCACAGGGCCCGGGTCGCCGCATGCACGCCGGCGTTGGGGATCAGGTTGAGCACGCCGGTGTCGCGTGCGACCTTTTGAATGCCCATCTGCACGCCCGAATGCACGGTGCCAATGAGCACGTCCACCTTGTCGCGCTGCACGAGTTTGCTCGCGTTCTCCACACCCTTGCCGGGCTCGGATTCGTCGTCCACCTTGAACCACTCGATCGCGCGCCCGCCAAGCAGGCCGCCTTGCTGGTCGATGGCCATGTGCACCCCGTTTTCGATGGCCACCCCCAACTGGGCGTAGGTGCCGGTATACGGCAGCATCAGGCCCACCCGGACCCTGCCGCTTTGCGCGCGTGCGCTGGAGGGCCGCAGCAGGCCCGTGGACGCGGCGCCCACGAGGACGGCGCTGCAGCTGATGACGAGGCGGCGGGTGGTCATGGGGATGGCTTCCTGGTGCGGCGGCTCATTTCACGACCATGAGCAGCAGGGCGACGATGAGCAAGGTGGTGGCGAGCGTGCCCATGGCGTTCCAGCGACTCGCCAGGCGCCAGTACGCGGCGGGGATCTCGCCGCTGACGCCGAAGGCCTCGGCCAGTTTGCCCTGCTTGTGCTGGATGGGAACGAGGACCGCCACCCAGATGGCGGCCGAGGCGTAGAAGCAGACTTGGGCCCAGAAGATCCAGGGGGTCTGAAGGGTGTTGAGCTTGAGGTGCCAGGCATGGACGTAGCCGCCGATGGCCAGCAAGGCGGCGCCGACCGCGGTGAATACCTTGTCGGTGAGCGTGACCAGGCGCTGCGAGAAGGCCAGCACCTTCGGGTCGCGGCTGCGGTCGGCCATCAGCTTCCAGAAGAAGGTGACGATGGTATTGCCCAAGAAAATGACGCAGCCCAGGATGTGGAGCGCAAGCCACCACCGTGTCTGTTCCATGCTTGTGTTTCTTTTTGGCGGTTGGACGGGAGCGCGCGAAGGGCGGTGCGCCCTCGACCAGGGTCGGCTGGAATGGGCCGATAGGCAAGCCATGATACACCACGGTACAATCGCCAAGTTTTGCTCAGCGCTTGTCTGTCCATTGAAGAAGAAGCCCGAGGAAGCCGTTTCCCACGGCCCCCGCCTGGTCTGCACTCCCGGGTGCAGCGACTCCCACCGCCCGCAATGCACCGTGTGCCGAGCCCCGACCACGCCACCGTTGCGCCGTGGTGGGTACCAGGCGTTCAGCGCCGATCACAGTTTGTTTTGAAAAGAGAGAAATGGCCAAAGAGGAACTCATTGAAATGCAAGGCTGTGTGACGGAAGTCTTGCCTGACTCGCGCTTTCGCGTCACGCTGGACAACGGTCACCAACTGATCGCCTACACCGGCGGCAAGATGCGCAAGCACCATATCCGCATCCTGGCGGGGGACAAGGTGTCGCTGGAGATGTCGCCCTACGACCTCTCCAAGGGCCGCATCACCTTCCGCCATCTGGCGGGCCGCGGCCCCGGGCCGTCGGGCAACCGCTGATGCATCTGCTGCTTGGCCATGGGTTTTTTTCAGACCCATGCGCCCGATGGACTGATTCCTGGGGGAGGGCCGGGTTAGAATGCCGACCGTCGGAGCGTAGCGCAGCCTGGTAGCGCATCTGCTTTGGGAGCAGAGGGTCGCGAGTTCGAATCCCGCCGCTCCGACCATCTTTTTGAAAACCGATTGCAGCGTAGGGGCAGGTCACCCTGCACGGGCCCGCCTTGTTGCCAGCCACGCCAAGGCCAGACCGGTGACTGCGATCGGCAGCAGGGAGCCGGCGTTGAGCAGGGCTCCGGTCACCAGCACTTCACTGTTGCCATTGCAGCAGGCGAATGGCGCAGTGCAACTACTACTCTTGGTCGATGGAGAAACCCTGTTTGACGATCTGCAAGCAGACCGATCCGCTGACCGGAAACGGCCTTGCCTGCGGGGTATAGCATTGGCAGGCGGCGTTCATTTGGGCGCAACCCGCTGGCGCGAAGTCCTGCAAACGGGCCACGCGCCCGGCAGCGTCTCCGTCGGCCGGGGGCGCGCGCTGCGGCCGCGCTGCATCTGTCGCGGTTGCGACCTGGCTGGGTGCGGCCCGATCGCCGTGCTCCATGGCGTTGTCGTCAAACTTCGGGGTGTCCAGGGATGCGGCGTTGACCAGGCCCGCAACGACCAGCACACCCGCGGCAATCAGGCCCCCCACGATGGGCTGGGTCATTTCGGGTTTTCCTCTTGGCTCGTATTTCCATCGGTGCAGGCAATGCACCGATCGCGCATCGCAGGCCCCGTTTCTCCCAGAACGTGCACCGGCCCACAAGGGAGTGTTTTGCACAGAGAAACACATGGCGCGTCCCGGGCGCAGCAGGGGATTGCGGAGAAAGGGGCCTTGTCGGGCAGACTTTTTGGGCCGGGCAGAGGGAATCGAGGCGCTACACTGCGACCCTCGCCTTGTGCGCACGCGGCGGTTTGCCTGTTCTGCGGATGAATATCGAACACCATCAATTCCTCAATGGCTGCCTGCATTCCATGCGCGCCGCAGGCCCGGGTAACGCCAATGCATGACGCGACTGACTCCACGGACAATCCCGGCGTGGTGCTGCGCAAGCGCCGCAAGGGCATCTACATCCTGCCCAACCTGTTCACGCTGGGGGCGTTGTTCGGTGGCTTTTATTCCGTCGTGATGGCCATGAACGGCCGTTTCGACATGGCGGCGGTCGGCGTCTTTTGTGCCATGGTGCTCGACAGCCTCGACGGGCGCGTGGCCCGCCTGACGAATACGCAAAGTGCTTTTGGCGAGCAGATGGATTCGCTCTCCGACATGGTCTCCTTTGGCGCGGCGCCGGCGCTGATTGCCTATGAATGGTCGCTCCAGGGGCTGGGCCGCTGGGGCTGGATTGCCGCTTTCGTCTATTGCGCCTGTACGGCGCTGCGTCTGGCGCGCTTCAACGTGAATACTGCCGTGGTTGACAGGCGCTATTTCCAGGGGCTGCCGTCGCCGGCTGCCGCCGCATTGGTCGCCGGCTTTATTTGGCTCATGACCGAACTGGGCGTGCGCCGAGGGCAGGGCCTGGCGTGGCTGACTTGGTCGCAACTCAGCTGGGTCCTGTTTGCCTTCACGCTGTACGCGGGTCTGACCATGGTGACGAATGTGCCGTTCTACAGTTTCAAGGACGTGCAAATGAAAAAGAGCGTGCCCTTTGCCGCGATCGTGCTCATCGCGCTGGGCATTGCCGTCGTGAACATTCACCCCCCCATCGTGCTGTTCGGCGTGTTCGTGCTCTACGGGCTGAGCGGCTACGGCGTATACGCCTGGCGCAAGGCCAAGGGCCAGCACAGCAGCGTGATCAGCACGTCGATCGACGCGCCGGACGAGCGGGGACTGCACAAATGATGGCGCCGGCGCTGATCTACCCGGCGTGGCCCTGTGCTACATTGCAGCGCATGAACACGCTTGCACTGGCACTACGGCTACCCCCCCACGGGCGGAGACAGTAGGCGCGCGCGCACTTTTTCCACAAAAGCCCGTATGCACCCGCAACGGGCTTTTTGCTTTCTTGCTTTCGTGTTGCGGGTCAACCTTCACCAGTACCGGGAGAACGACATGGCGGACAAACTGATCATCTTCGACACCACCTTGCGCGACGGCGAGCAATCCCCCGGCGCTTCGATGACCAAGGATGAAAAACTGCGCATCGCACGCCAGCTCGAACGCCTGAAGGTGGATGTGATCGAGGCCGGTTTTGCCGTCAGCTCGAACGGGGATTTCGAGGCCGTCCAGGCGATCGCGAATGCGATCCGCGAATCGACCATCTGCTCGCTCGCGCGCGCCAACGACCGCGACATTTCGCGCGCCGCGCAAGCCCTTGCGGACGCGGCCAGCGCGCGCATCCATATCTTCATTGCGACCTCCGCGCTGCACATGGAAAAGAAACTGCGCATGACGCCGGAGCAGGTTCTCGAGCAGTCCCGGCAGTCCGTGCGCTTCGCGCGCAACCTTGTGGGCGACATCGAGTTCAGCCCCGAGGACGGCTACCGCAGCGACCCGGACTTTCTGTGCCGCGTGCTCGAAGCGGTGATCGCCGAAGGTGCCACGACGATCAATGTGCCCGACACGGTCGGCTACGCCGTTCCCGAGTTGTACGGCAACTTCATCAAGACGCTGCGCGAGCGCATTCCGAACAGTGACCAGGCGATCTGGTCCGTGCACTGCCACAACGACCTGGGAATGGCGGTGGCGAACTCGCTGGCAGGCGTGCAGATTGGCGGCGCGCGCCAGGTGGAATGCACGATCAACGGCCTGGGCGAGCGCGCGGGCAATTGCTCGCTCGAAGAAGTGGTGATGGCCGTGAAGACGCGCCGCGACTACTTTGGCCTGGACCTGGGAATCGACACCCGGCACATCGTCGCCGCGAGCCGCATGGTCAGCCAGACCACGGGCTTCGTGGTGCAGCCGAACAAGGCCGTGGTGGGCGCGAATGCGTTTGCCCATGCGAGCGGGATTCACCAGGACGGCGTGCTCAAGGCGCGCGATACCTACGAGATCATGCGTGCGGAAGACGTGGGCTGGAGCACCAACAAGATCGTTCTGGGCAAGCTCAGCGGCCGCAACGCATTCAAGCAGCGCTTGCAGGAACTGGGCGTGAGCCTGGACAGCGAGACCGAGGTGAACGCGGCGTTCACGCGCTTCAAGGAACTGGCGGACCGCAAGAGCGAGATTTTCGACGAGGACATTCTTGCGCTGATCAGCGACGAGAGCGTGAGCTGCGAGAAGGAACAATACGGTTTTGTCTCGCTGTTCCAGCAGAGCGAAACGGGCGAGCAGCCGCGCGCGCGCATCGTGTTCACGGTGCATGGGCGCGAGGTGCGTGGCGAGGCCCGGGGCAATGGGCCGGTCGATGCCTCGCTCAAGGCCATCGAAGCGCACGTCAGGAGCGGCGCCGAGATGGTGCTCTATTCGGTGAGCGCGATCAGTGGATCGACCGAGAGCCAGGGCGAGGTCACCGTGCGGCTGCAAAACAGCGGCCGCGTGGTGAATGGCGTGGGGTCCGACCCGGACATCGTGGTCGCTTCGGCGAAGGCGTACCTGAGTGCGCTGAACAAGTTGCAGAGCAAGGTGGACAGGGTGGCGGCGCAGGGCTGAAGGGGCTGAAGGGGCTGAAGGAACGGCTTACAATTTCGCTCACTTTCTTGGAAAGTAGCGCAAGCTGTTGATATTGCGCTATTTTTTTATCTTTGTATACTGCGCGGCAGCCCATTTGCCTGAGACCATCCCCATGCCCCACCGCTCCCGCGCCGCAGTGAATCGTTTTTTCCAGCTTCTGGGCCTGGCAATCGTGAGCATGGCCCTGATCGCGTCCGCAGCACACGCGGGCGGACGCACCGCCGCCAAGAAAAAGCAGCTGAGTTCCGCAAGCCATGCCAAGCGCACCGTTGCGGCGCGCAAGCAGGCCGCGCCTCCCCCCGGGGCGTTGCGCGGCAGGGCCCGAACGGTCAAGACTGCGCCGCGGGCCGTCTACGTTCCTCCCAAGCTCTCGTTCGGGCAAATCGCGGGCCTGCACAGGGTCGATGACCCGCTGGACCTCAAGTCCAGCGCGGCGCTCATCGTGGACCAGGACACGCACGAGGTTTTATTCAGTAAAAACGACCACGCGGTGCTGCCCATCGCGTCCCTGACCAAGCTCATGACGGGCCTGCTCGTCTCCCAGGCCGGGCTGCCGATGGACGAACTCTTGGCGATCACGCAGGACGACGTGGACACCGAAAAAGGCAGCCGTTCGCGCCTGACGGTAGGCAGCACGCTGGCGCGCGGCGAAATGCTGCATCTGGCGCTCATGTCCAGCGAGAACCGGGCGGCGCATGCGCTGGGTCGCACCTTTCCGGGGGGGCTGAGGGCCTTCGTGGGGCAGATGAACGCCAAGGCCCGCCTGCTGGGGATGACCGACACGCGCTACGTGGACCCCACGGGGCTGTCGAGCCAGAACCAATCGAGCGCCCGCGATCTTGCCGTGCTGGTGAACGTGGCGCATGGCGATCCGTTGCTGCGCATGCTTTCCACCTCGCTGGGCCATGAGGTGGCCTTGGGCGAGAAGACCCTTCAGTACAACAACACCAACGACCTGGTGAAGAAACTCAGCTGGGACATCGGGCTGCAAAAAACGGGCTATATCTCCGAAGCCGGGCGCTGTCTCGTAATGCAGGCGCAGATTGCAGGGCGCAAGCTGATCATGGTGTTTCTGGACTCGGCGGACAAAATCAGCCGCCTGGGAGACGCCGAGCGGGTGCGCCACTGGATCGAATCCATGCCGGGACTGACGGCAGCACCGCTCCAGGCGGCGCGCAACAGCCGTGGCTAGATCAGGGGGGGGAGCTTCCTCTTTGGCCCGCGGCTTGCACTCCAGACGCATGGCCCAGCGCCAGGGATATCGTGTTCGCCGTGGCCTGCAGTTTGGGTAGCCAGCCTTCATCCAGCCGGTCGGCGGGGGCGGATATGGACAGCCCCGCGACCAATTTGCCCTGGTCGTCGTAGACACCTGCGGCCATGCAGCGCACACCCAGTTCCAATTCCTCGTTGTCGTGCGCAATGCCGGACTGCCGGGCTTTTTCCAGTTCCTTTTCCAGAACCGGCAACTGGGTGATGCTGTTGCGTGTTTGGCCTGCGAGCGCCGTGCGGGTTGCGTATGCGCGGACCCGGTGGGGATCGTCCAGCGCCAGAAAGAGCTTTCCCGTGGAGGTCAGGTGCAGGGGCGCGCGGCCGCCAATGGCGCGCACCACCTGCATTCCGGAGCGCTCGCTGTACGCGCGCTCGACGTAGATGATCTCGTCCCCCTGGCGCAGGCTCAGGTTCACGGGCTGCTGAATCAGCCGGTGCAGGCTGCGCATCGGCGAGAGCGCCGCCTCGCGCACGCTCAGACGGGCTTTCACGAGATTGCCCAGTTCCAGCAGCCGCATGCCCAGGCGGTAGGTGCCCGACTGGGGCCGGTCCACGAAGCGGCCCAGGGTCAGGTCGTTCAGGATGCGGTGCGCGGTTGACGGGTGCAGGCCCGTTTTCTCGCTGACCTCCTTGAGCGGGATCGCTTCCTCGCGCGATGCCAGCACGTCGATCAGCGCAAACATGCGCTCGAGCACTTGAACGCTGGGTTTTACCGGGGTGCCGGGGTCGATTTTTTTCATGGGTGGTGAATGCGAGGCAATCGGGCGAGCGCCGCTGCATCTTAGCGCGAGGGGCTCAGAAACCTGTGAATAAAGGGCGACACGAATATTACGTGTCTTCTTGCACGCTGGCTTTGAACGACCTGCGCGGAATCAGGCGCGCAAAACGGGCCGCAGCGGACGCGCGTGTGATAATCCGCACGCCTTCGCGTGGGAGGTGCGGACCGCCTCCGCCAGCAGGCGGTCATGGGGAAGGGGCATGATCGAGATTCACGACTTGCAGTTTGGCTACGGCCGCAGTGCGCTCTACCAGGGTTTTTCCGCCCGGGTGGACAAGCCGGGCATCTACGGAATCTTTGGGCGCAATGGCAGCGGCAAGTCGAGCCTGCTGAAACTGATCTGCGGCCTGCTCACGCCCTGGAGTGGAAGGCTGCGGGTGCTCGGCTGGGTTCCCCGTGAGCGCGCGGCCGAACTGCTCGCGTCCGTCTACTTCGTTGCGGAGGAATTTCATTTGCCGAATCTGACGCCGACGCAGCTGGCGGCAACGCAGGGCGTTTTCTACCCCCGGTTTTCCGGGCAGCGTTTCGAGGAATACTTGGCCGAACTGGAGGTGCCTGCGGGCAGCCGCTTCGAATCCATGAGCCTGGGGCAAAAAAAGAAGGCCGCGATCGCCTTTGCGCTCGCCACGGGCACGCCGCTGCTGTTGCTCGACGAGCCCACCAACGGGCTGGACATCGTCGGGCGGGCCCGGTTTCGCCAACTCATGCAGCGCCCGGAGCACGCCGACCGGGCGGTGCTCATCAGCACCCACCAGGCGCATGATCTGGAGAGCATCCTGAGCCATGTCTGGTTTATCGACGGGGGGCAGTTGGCCTTGTCGGCAGAGATGGCCGAACTGGAGCAGCAATTGCAAATGGGCGTTGCCGCCGACGTGCAGTCCTTGAACCAGGCGCAGTTGCTGTACCAGGAGCCCATGGGGCAACAATGGGCGTATGTGGCGCGGCGCACGCGGAGCGCGGCAAATGGGGGCGACAGCGGTGGCAGTGGCGGCGGCGTGCAACTGGAACTGCTGTACAAGGCGCTGAGCCTTGAGCGGGAGCGCATGCTCGCCGCGTTGGCGCCGCAGCACCAGCCGGCGCGTGCGCAGGAGTCGGCATGAGCACGGCCGCGCCCTCATCCGGAGCGTCGGGGCTGCGCCCGAGGTCCGAGATCTTCTCGTGGCCACGCTGGTTGCTGCTGGTACGGGCGCGGTGGACCGAGCAGCGCCGGCAATACGCGGCGCATATGCTGGTGACGGCAATCCTGTACTGCGTTCTGTTGGTGCTTGTGCTGTGGAGCACCGACTTCAAGGGGTTCACAACCGAGGCGCAGTCCGGGCTCTACTTTGGCGGTCTGTACATCACGGGCTGTGTGTTTGCGGGCCGCTATTTCCAAGCCATGGCGCGCCGTGAATCGGCCCTGCAGGCGCTGATGCTTCCGGCATCGCTGTGCGAGAAATGGCTGCTTTGCCTGCTGCTCGTGGCGCTGGTCTACCCGTTGTTCTACAGCCTGCTGTTTCTGGCCATCTCCTGGCCGGTGCAGCAGTTGGTGCTGGCCGCCTTGCCGCAGGGTCCCGCGATAAAGTTTGATCCGCGCAACTATGCGCTGTTTGTGCCCTTTGTCGACGTTTCAGAGAATTCGCCTGCGCAACCGCAATGGGGGCTCCTGATCGGCTTGTGGATCCTGCAGGCCTTGGCGGTCTCAGGCACGCTTTACTTTCAGCGCGCTGCCATGCTCAAGACCCAGGTACTGATTTTTGGCCTGCTGGTTTTTTCTTCGATCTGGTGGATTGCCGTGGACGCGCGCGGCGAGGTGATCTTTGCCTGGTGGATGCTGGACGGCGGCTCCGGGAAACCACTGACGCATGTCATCAACTCCCTGCTCTGGATTGGCCTTCCGATCCTGTTGTGGTTGCAGGTTTTTCTGCACCTCAAAGAAAGGGAACTGCTGTGATCGCCCGGGGCCCCCGCCGCCGGGGCGCATGGCTCTTTGCGGGCACCGTGGCGTTGTTCTGTGCGCTGCTGGCTGCCAGCGGGCGGGAGTATTTCGAGGGGGCGCCGCGCGAGCACAACTATTTGCTGCGGGCTGGAGATCTGGTTGGCGTCACGCGGCTGCGGCTGGAAGAGAGCGGCGCAGATGCGGGCGATTATCCGTACTCCAGGCCGACGGTGCTGCTCGACGGCGTGCAGGATGATGTGCGGGTGAATGCGCACTTTTCCGGCGGTGGGGCGCAAGACGCCGCCGCGCGCTTCCGGTTGCTGGCGACCCGCGAAAAGGACACGCTGGTGCTGCGCTGGTCCGAAGCAGCCAGCGATCCGGCGCGCGCTCGCCGGCAGCCATGGAGGAGAGGCAGCATCGAGATCGTATTGCCGACGCGGTTCACGCAACTGGCCCTGGAAAGGGGGGACGTCGAGGCACGCTCGGCCATGGAGCAGTTGCAGGTATCCGGAGCGTTGGTCACGGTCAAGGGCCGGGTCGGCCATTTGGATCTGCGCTCCACCCGATGTCCACAGTCCTGTGCAAAGCAGGCCCGGGAGACGCAGGGCGAAGAAACCGACGACTGTGCGCAGCGCATGCGGAAGATGAACGACCTGGATATCGATGCCCGTGGCATGCAGTCGATACAGGTAAGCGCCGCGACCGGCAAGGTCGAACTGACCCATACCGGGGAACTCAAGCAACTGGATCTGCGTTTGGCTGATCCGGTGAGTCTGTCCGTGGACCGCGTGGCACCGTTGTTCGATGCCATCCGCCGGGGTGCCGGCCAGCGTGCGGATCTGGCCGCCTGTCCGCCATTGACGGCTCCGGCGCGCGATGCCGTGGCGTTGGAATTGGTCACCGACGACCGGCCGTGGCCGCGGACCAAGAGCGAAACAGGCGACGACTACGACTGACAGGCCAGAGTAGTGGCGGCTGTCGGCGCACAGCGCGTCATCAAACGCAGTCGGGGGCCGCAGGCACGCGCTGCCACTGCCCGTTGCTGCGGATTTCGTGCGGACGAAAGCGCGCCTTGTAGTTCATTTTCTGGCTGGCTTCGATCCAGTAGCCCAGATACAGATGCGGCAGGCCCAGGGCACGCGCTTGCGCGATCTGCCACATGACGCTGTAGGTGCCGTAGCTGCAGTGTGGCTCGGGGTCGTAGAAGGTGTAGACGGCCGACAGGCCGTCGTCGAGCAGGTCCAGGATGGAGACCATTTTCAGCGCGCCCGGCGCGCCCGATGCGCTGCTTTCCCGGAACTCGACGAGGCGTGAATTCACCCGGCTCTGCAGCATGAACTGCGTGTACTGGTCGATGTTGTCATGGTCCATTCCGCCGCCGGCGTGGCGCCCGTTCTGATAGCGCAGGTACAACTGGTAATGCTCGGGAACGAAGCCCAGGCGCAGAACCCTTGCCTGGAGCCTGCCGTGGCGCGCGAGCGCGCGCCTTTGGCTGCGATCGGCCTGGAACGCGTCGACGAGCACGCGCAGCGGCGTGCAGGCCTGGCAACCGTCGCAGTACGGGCGGTAGGTAAACATGCCGCTGCGGCGAAACCCCTTGACGACGAGGTCGGAATAAATATCGCTTTGCACCAGATGGCTGGGCGTGGCGACCTGCGATCGCGCGTGCCTGTGCGGCAGGTAGCTGCAGGGGTAGGGGGCCGTCGCGTAGAACTGCAGGGTTTGCAGCGGAAGGTCGTTGAGTTGCGTCATGCCGTGGGTGCGGTGGGAGGCAGCAGCGTGTCCCAGTATACGGGGTCAAACGCCCAAGACGGCGCGGGCCGGGTGCGCGCTTCTTCGACGTGCATCAGGAAACTGGCGCGGGATATTTCACGCGCGCCCAGAGAGGCCAGGTGCTGCGTGCGCTGCTGGCAATCGATGATCCCGATTCCGTGGTGCCGGCACAGGCCCACCAGCGCCGCGAGCGCGATCTTCGACGCGTCGGTGGCGCAGGAAAACATGGATTCGCCGAACACCGCGTGGCCGAGCGCCACGCAATACAGGCCGCCGACCAGCCTGCCGGCGACCCAGGTTTCCACGCTGTGCGCATGGCCTGCCGCGTGCAGCCTGTGGTAGGCCTCGAGCATCTCGGGGACGATCCAGGTTCCGCTCTGCGCCGTGCGCTGCCGGGTGGCGCACGCGGTGATGACTGCGCGAAAGTCGCAGTCCACGCGGATCTCGCAGTCTGCCCGGCTGCGGAACGCCTGAAGCGTCTTGCGCAAGGAGCGGTGCAGCCGGAACCCGGACACCGGGAGCACCATGCGCGGGTCGGGGGACCACCACAGAATGGGTTGATCGGGGCCGTACCAGGGGAAACTGCCTTGTGCATACGCGGAGCAAAGATTCGGCACGTCCAGCGCACCGCCCGCGGCCAGCAGGCCCGGCGCGGGGTCATCCGGACCCCAGGCGCCGCGGATCCGGTCGGCGATTTTCTCGGCGATCATGATCGTCGGTGCATTCAGGTTGCCGGTGATGATGCGCGGCATGATCGACGCATCGACCACGCGCAGCCCCTGCAGCCCGTGCACGCGGCCTTCGGAATCGACCACGGCCATCGGGTCGTCGGCCGCTCCCATCCTGCAACTGCACGACGGGTGCAGCGCGGTCTCGGCGTGGCTGCGCACGAAGGCGTCGATTTCGGCGTCGGTCTGCACGCCCGGGCCCGGCGCGATTTCGTGCCCGCGGTAGGCGTCGAACGCGCGCTGCGCGACGAGCGCGCGCGTGAGCCGCACGCCGGCGCGAAACTCCTGCCAGTCCACGGCGTGCGCCATGTAGTTGAACAGGATGCGCGGCTTGTCGCGCGGGTCGCGTGAAGTCAGCCGCACGTGGCCGGTGGACGGCGAGCGCATCGATCCCACATGGCACTGGAAGCCGTGCATGCGCACCGGGTTGCTGCCGTCGTAGTTCACCGCCAGCGGCAGGAAGTGGTATTGGAGGTTCGGCCACGCAAAGCGCGCGTCGCTGCGGATGAAGCCGCCGGCTTCGAAATGGTTGCTCGCGCCCGGGCCGGTGCCGTTCAGGTACCAGGCGATGCCGATCCCCGGCTTGTTGTACCAAAGCTGCGCCGGGTACAGCGAGACCGGCCGCAGGCACGCGTACTGGATGTACAGCTCCAGATGGTCTTGCAGGTTCTCGCCCACGCCCGGCAGGTGCGCGACCGGCTCGATGCCCAGCGCGCGCAGCGCATCGGCGTTGCCGACGCCCGAGCGTTGCAGCAATTGCGGCGAGGCGATCGCGCCGCTGCACACCAGCACTTCGCGGCGCGCGCGCCAGCTGTGGTGCCGGCCGTGCATCAGAGCCGCGACGCCGACGGCGCGCGGACCCTCGAACAGAACCCGGTCCGCGAGCACGTGCGGCCGCACCGTCAGCGCGCCACGGCGGCGCGCCTGGTCCAGATACGCCAGCGAGGTGCTGCAACGGCGGCCCTGGGCGGTGACGGTGCGATCCATCGGGCCAAAGCCTTCTTGGCGATAGCCGTTCAGGTCGTCGGTGCGTGCGTGGCCGGCCTGCGCGCCGGCCTCGACGAAGGCGTGGAACAGCGGGTTGTTGTCCTGGCGCGGCGTGGTGACGTACAGCGGGCCGCAATCGCCATGCCAGTCGTTCGCGCCCTTGTCGTAGGTCTCCGACTTGCGAAAGTACGGCAGGCAGTCGGCGTAGCGCCAGTCGGGCAGCTGGAAGTCGCTGGCCCAGTGCTCGTAGTCCAGCGCATTCCCGCGGATGAAGCACATGCCGTTGATCAGCGACGAGCCGCCCAGCCCCTTGCCGCGCGCCTGCGCCATGCGGCGCTGGTTCATGTGCGGCTCGGGCGCGCTCGCGTAGGCCCAGTTGTAGGTGCGCGTCCGCAGGGGATAGGCGAGCGCGGCCGGCATCTGCGTGCGGAAATCCCAGCGGTGGTCGGGGCCGCCGGCTTCGAGCAGCAGCACGCTCACGCCGGGGTCTTCGGTCAGGCGGGTGGCCAGCACGCAGCCGGCGGAGCCGGCGCCGACGATGACGTAGTCGTATTCTTCCTGCGCGGCAGGCGGCGTCATGGTGGGCCCGCTTCAGTCGGTCCGGGCGCCAAACCAGCCCAACGGGCGCGGCGCCAGGTTGATGTAGCTGTGCTTGAGTTCGGTGTATTCGTCCAGGCCGCCACGGCCCAGCTCGCGGCCTATGCCGCTGGCCTTGTAGCCGCCCCAGGGCGCCTCGGGAAAGTACGGGTGGTAGTCGTTGGCCCATACGGTGCCAAAGCGCAGCGCCCGCGAGACGCGGTTGGCGCGCTCCAGGTCGCGGGTCCACACGGCCGCTGCCAGCCCGAACGGCGTGGCGTTGGCCAGGCGCACCGCCTCTGACTCGGTGGCAAAGCGCTCGACGGTCAGCACCGGGCCGAAGATCTCTTCGGTGGCAAGCGCCATCGCCGCATGCACGTGGGTGAGCACGGTCGGCTCCAGCCAGAAGCCGTTTTCAAAGGCTGCTCCTGCGGGCGCCTTGCCGCCGCAGCGCAGCAGCGCGCCCTCGCTGACGCCGGCGGCGACCATGGACAGCACCTTGCGGCGCTGCATGGCCGATTGCACCGGGCCCATCTGCGTGCCCTCGGCAAGGCCGTTGCCCAGGCGGATGCGGCGCACGCGCGGGACGAGCGCGTCGACGAAGCGGTCGTGGACGCCGTCCTGCAGCATCAGCCGCGAGCCCGCCGAGCAGACCTGACCGGCATGGAAGAACGCGGCGTTGAGCGCGTAATCGACTGCGGTATCGAAGTCGGCGTCGTCGAAGACGATGTTCGGGTTTTTTCCGCCCAACTCGAGCGCGACCTTCTTGAAGTTGCCGCTGGCCGCGCCCATCACCGAGGCCCCGGCGAGCGCGCCGCCGGTGAACGACACCAGGTCCACGTCCCGGTGGCGCGCGAGCTCGGCGCCCACTGCGCCGGGGCCGGTGAGCAGGTTGAACACCCCCGCTGGCAGGCCGATGCCTGCGAGCAGCCCGGTCAAGCGGTGCGTACTCAGGGGTGTGAGCTCGCTGGGCTTGAGCACCACCGTGTTGCCCGCGCCCAGCGCTGGCGCGATCTTCCACGCGGCCTGCAACAGCGGGTAGTTCCACGGCGTGATCAAGCCGCACACGCCCACCGGCTCGCGCAGCGTGCGGCTGATGACGTGCGCCGGTGCCTCGTTCGCAAGGCCCGACTCCGTGGCCACCAGGGCCGAAAAATAGCGGAACGTGGCCACGATGTCGGCCATGTCGTTGCGGCTTTCGCTGATGGTCTTTCCGGTGTTCAGCGATTCGAGCCGGGCCAGCGGCTCGGCGTCGGCGGCTATGGCGTCGGCGATGCGCTGCAGCAGCAGCGCGCGCTCGCGTGCTCCGGTGTCGCGCCACGGGCCCTCGTCGAACGCGCGCCGGGCCGCAGCGATGGCGCGCTGCGCATCGGCCACGCTGGCCTCGGCGGCCTGCGCGAGCAGGCGCCCGGTGGCCGGATCGATGATGTGGCGGTAGCCGCGGCCCTCGGGCGGCAGCCACTGGCCATCGATGTACAGATCAAGGCGGGCGTCGATGGTGTCGGAGGAGGCAATGGACAAGGGGGCTTGCGTCATGGGCGGATTGTCACGGTCGGTGGAGCAGCAGCAGCGCAGCCGCTTTTTCTGCGACCATCATCGTCGGCGCGTTGATGTTACCCGAGGTGATGTTCGGAAAGACCGATGCATCGACCACGCGCAGACGGCTGACGCCATGCACTTGCAACTGGTTGTTGAGCACCGCGAGCCGCGCATCGCTGCCCATCGCGCAGCTGCCGCACAGGTGGTAGACCGAGCCGCTGTGCGCACGCACGAACTGCAGCAGGCTGGCGTCGTCGTCGCCGGCCGGCACCGGCTGCATGGCGGCCGCAGTCACCTGCGCGAGCGCGCGCGTTGCCAGCAGACTGCGCACCAAGCGGGCGCCGGCGATCGCGGCCTGCCGGTCCTGCCCGGTGGACAGGTAGGCCGGATCGATGCGCGGCGCTTCGTGGACGTTGGCGCTGCTGATCTGCACGCTGCCCCGGCTGCTCGGCCGGCACGGGGAGAAAAAAATCGTATAGCCGGAATAGGGCGTGAGGCGCGGGGCGCCGCCGTTGTCCGGCAGCTGGTACGACAGCGGGTTGAAATACAGCTGCACGTCGGGCAGCCCGCCCGGGCCGGCGGTGCTGAGGAACCCTCCGGCCTTGACCGTGGTTGCAAGCAGGCCCCGGCGCCTGAACCAGTACGCCAGCAGCGCGCGCGCCTGCTGCCACGGATGGCGGATCTGGTCGTTCATCGTGGAGCGATTGGCGCGCAAGAAAAATGAGGTGCACAGGTGGTCTTGCAGGTTGCGCCCCACCGCCGGCGCATGCTGGAGCACCGGAATCTGGTGCCGTTGCAGCAGCGCCGCGTCGCCCACGCCGGACAGTTGGAGCAACTGGGGTGTTGCCACGGCCCCTGCGGACAGCACCACCTCGCGCCGCGCGCCAAAGCGGTGGCGCTGCCCGCGGACCAGCACCTCGACGCCGACGGCCCCCCGCTGGGCGTCGAATAGGAACGCCGTGGTGGTTCCGCAGACGATGGACAGCACGCTCACGAGCAGCGCGACGAACAAGGAGTGGCCCATGCTCACGGCAATCTCACGGTCAAAGAGCATGCCCGTGCGCGATGAGCCATTGCCGATGAACCAGTCCAGCGTCGCGCCCCGCCATGGCAGCGAGGGGATGCCCGAATCGTTGAAGGCAAAGACGGCAACGACCAACAGCGGGGTCGCCAGGTACGCCAGGAACAGGCCCAGGTAGGCCCGGTGCATCCAATGCAAGTACCTCTTGCCCGGGAGGGTCCGCAGCATGTTCAACGCCCCCGGGTCAAGGAACGCGCCAGCGATTGCCCGCTGAGCTTCAGACCCAGCCATACGACGAGGCTGGAGGCCAGCAGCAGCACGAAGCCGAAGGCCGACCCCAGTTCCCAGTTGAAGCGGGTGATGAACTGGTTGTAGATCTGCTCGGTAAACCACTGGCTGCTTTTGCCGCCCATCAGGATCGGCGTCAGAAAACTCCCCAGGCTCAGCATGAAGACCATGATGCAGCCGGAGGCAATGCCCGGCATCGCATGCGGGATGACGATTTGGCGCAGCACCACGGCCCCGTTGCCGCCCAGGTCGTAGCCGGCCTCGACGAGCGAGTCGTCGAGCGTCTCGAGCACCGAAATCAAGGGCACGATCATGAACAGCATCAAGGTGTAGACCAAGCCGACGAGCATCGCCGCGTCGTTGTACAGAAATTCGATCGGAGCGTCTGCGAGACCGACGAACTGGAGCCCGCGCGACAGCAGGCCGGTCTCCCGCAGGATGATGGTCCAGCCGAACACGCGCACCAGCTCACCGACCCAGAACGGCAGCAGACAGGCCAGGTACAGCAAGGTCCTGGAGCGGCCCCGCGCGATCTTCGCGATGTAGTAGGCCACCGGCCAGGAAATAACCAGGACCAGCAGGGTCACGAGAATCGACATGGCGATGGTGCGCGCCAGCGTGAGCGGATACACCCGCTCTGCAAAAAACTCCCGGTAGTTCCCGAGACCGGTGTTTGCGCGGCCCTGCGCCATCGGCTCCTTGAAGGACAGGAGCAATAGATCGATATGCGGCAGCACGATGATCAGCAGCATCCACAACAAGAAAGGCGCAAGCACCAGGCAGAACGACAGCCGCCGGCCCAGGGTCTGGCCCGGCAGATCGTCTGCCGTGGCGCTGCTCATGGATTGCCTCCGGCCCGCAGCGCAAAGGCCATCAACTGGCGCGCAGAAAAAGCGATCCGGACCTGAGCGCCCTGCACCAGGCCGCACGGGGGCTGGTTCTGCGGCAGGGCCACGGGAATCAGCTCGCCGGACAGCACGCGCACCATGGCCCGGCTGTTCGCCCCATTGAACAACAGGCTCTCGAGCCGGCCGGTCATCATGTTCAGCAGCCTGTCCTGCGGCGGGGCGGCGGTGTCGGCCAGGCTGATGCGGATCGCCTCCGGCCGCACGAACAGCTCGATTTCGTCGCCGAGTCGGGCGCGGGTCGCTGCGCTGCCGAGCACCTGCAAAGTCTGGGCGTTCGCGGTCGAGACGCTGAGCCCGTCCGCGTGGACCTGCGTGACCCGCCCCCGCCAGCGGTGGCTGTCGCCGACAAAGCCGACGACGAAGGCGGTCGCGGGCTCGTAGTAGAGCGTTTGCGGACTGGCCACCTGCTCAAAGCGCCCGCCGTTCATGACGGCCACCTGGTCCGACATCACCAGCGCCTCGGATTGGTCGTGCGTGATGTAGACGAAGGTCGTGCCGAACTGGTGCTGCAATTGCTTGAGTTCGAGCTTCATATGCTCGCGCAGCTTCAGGTCCAGCGCGCCCAGCGGTTCGTCGAGCAGCAACACGGCCGGCTCGAGCACCAGGCAGCGCGCAATCGCCACGCGCTGGCGCTGTCCGCCGGACAACTGCGTCACCTGCTTGGGGCCGCAGCCCGGCAGGCCGACCCGCTCCAGGGCCTCAGCGACTTTCTTGTCGATCGCGCTGCGCGTCATCCCGCCCTTGCGCTTGAGCCCGTAGGCGATGTTCTGCGCCACCGACATCATGGGAAACAGCGCCAGATGCTGGAACACCATGTTCACCGGGCGCTTGTTCGGCGGCGTGTCCAGCACCGAACGGCCCTTGATCAGGATGTCGCCCGCGCTCGGCTGGCCGAAGCCGGCGACCATGCGCATCAGCGTGGTCTTGCCGCAACCCGAAGGGCCGAGGATGGAAAAAAACGAGCCCTGCTTGACGCCCAAGGACACATGGTCAACCGCCACATGGCTGCCGAATGCCTTGACGACATCGCGGCATTCGAGGTCATACGACATGGGGTTGGCAACCGGGCTTCACTGCGCCGCGATGCGGTCAAGAATCTTGCCTTCGCGTGTCTCCAGACCCGAAGGAATCGGCGGGAACCAATGGATGCGGGCGATCGCTTGCGGCGAATACACGCGGGCGAGCACCTGGCGCAGCTTCTCCGGAACCAGGTCCTGCGCGCCGGCCGAGGCCGTCATATTGTTCGAGGTCTGCATGACGATCGCCGCATTCTCCGGCCGCATCATGAAGTCGATCCACTGGTAGGCAGCGTCGTCGGCCCGGCCCTTGGCCGGCAGCACGAAGGTATCGATCCAGCCGAGCGGGTTCTTGTCGTAGCCGATGTCCATGTCCTCGCCCTGCAACTTGAAGGCATGCGAGTCCCAGCCCTCAGCGGCCACGATCTCACCCGAGCGCATCATGTTCAGCAGATCGTCGGAGTTGTTCCAGTAGGCCTTCACATGGGCCTTGCAGGCCGCCAGCTTCTGCCCGGCCTTGTCGATGATGGCCTGGTACTTGTCCGGGTTCGCATACGCGGCAAAGGGATCGTCGCCGCTGGCGAAGGCCATCAGGATCAGCGCCGGGCGCCGGATGCGCATGGATACCTTGCCCTTGTACGCGCCCGTGCACAGGTCGGCGATGCCCGACACATGGGGGGCCTTGGCGTTGTTCGTCAGCACGCCCAGCGTCCCCCAGGTATGGGGAAGCGCGTAGACCTTGCCGCCTATCGTCGTATTCGCCTTGGTGGCGTCGAGCAGGTCGGGGATGAACTGCCGGGTCTGGACCCGGGACAGGTCGATCGGCTTGTAGATGCGGAAATCCGCTTGCGGCCCGGTGATCCGGTCCTGGCTCGGCTGCGCCAGATCAAAGCCCGCGCCACCCGTTGCACGCAGCCTTGAGATGATGTCTTCGTTGTTCGAGAGGGTGACCTGCACGTCGATGCCGGTCTCCTGTTTGAACTTCTTGACCAGCGCATCCGGAGCCAGGCCGCTCCAGGTCAGCAACCGGAGGGTCGCGGCAGACGCGCTGGCACTGAGCGTCCACCCCATCAGCCCCGCCAACAAGGCGGCAAGGGCTCGCTTGGGCTTCATCATGTCCGTGTCTCCTCTATTTGTTGTCACCATTTCTTGCCCGCAACAGCAGGATGAGACCCGGTGATGGACCGCATGCTATGCGACCATTGGCTTGCGAAAACAGGCCCATTTTGGAAAAAATTGCCGCGCCATTCTGAATCGGCTCCGCGCCGATCCAGGAGGCTTTCCGTCCTGCGTTTGACGCGGGATTTTCCTTACCATAAAGTAAGGCAAAAGGAGCGCATCATATGACCACTGCAACCATCACCTCCAAAGGCCAGATCACGATCCCTGTCGGTGTGCGCAACGACCTCGGGGTGGATTCGGGTGATCGCGTCGAATTCGTGCAGATCGCGCCGGGACGCTATGAGTTCGTCGCGGCGACGCACGACGTCACCGAATTGAAGGGCCTGTTCGCGCACTCCGGGAAGGCCGTTTCCATCGAAGCCATGAACGCGGCCATCGCCCGGCGTGGAGCTTCTGCGCGGTGATTGGCCTCGATACGAATGTCCTCGTGCGCTACATCATGCAGGACGAGCCCGGGCAATCGGCGCAGGCAAGCCGGCTGATCGAGTCGCTCGACGCCGACAACCCCGGATTCATCAGCTTGGTGATGGTCGTCGAGTTGTACTGGGTACTGACTTCCAGCTACGAACTGGCGGGCAAGCAGGCGGTGCAGGCGCTTGAATCCATCGTCCGCACGAAACAGTTTTTCGTCGAGCGGGCCGATTTGGTTCTGCGCGCCCTGCGCGCCTGCGGCGCAGGGAAGGCGGATTTTCCCGATTGCCTGATCGAGCGCTCTGCGGCCAGCGCGGGCTGCGCACGCACCATGACCTTTGATGTCCGCGCCGCAAAGCACGCGGGAATGACCCTCGTGGGCTGAACCGCGCCTTGCACGGTCTGTGGTTTCAGGCCGGCAAGGCACGCGCGAGCAGGTGGTCGAAATCGATCCCGGCGCCCAGCGTGCCAAAGCTGTGGCCCCAGTCGCCGCCCAGGCGCGAAGCGCAGAACGCGCCGAACACGCTCGCCGGGGCGCTGCGATGCAGCAGTACGGCCTGCACGGCGAGCGCCAGGTCCTGCGCCAGGCGGCGCGCCCCGGCTTCGTCGGTCATGGCGTCGGCGCGTAGCGGCAGCGCGTCGGCCAGGCGGTCGAGCGCCGGGTGCGCGCCGCGCGCGGGCGCGAGTTCATCGGCCAGCGCCGCTGCCGTGTCGGCCCGGCGCAGGGCGCGCAGCAGGTCCAGCGCCATGATGTTGCCTGCCCCTTCCCAGATCGAGTTGAGCGGCATCTCGCGGTAGATGCGCGCCATGACGCCCTCGCCGCCCGCTTCCACGTAGCCGTTGCCGCCCAGGCATTCCATGGCCTCCTGCGCGAACGCGCTGCCGCGCTTGCAGACCCAGAACTTGGCCACGGGCGTGAGCAGCCGGGCCATGACGGCCTCGTGCGGGTTCGCGCCGCGCTGGTCGAAGGCGCTCGCCAGGCGGATGGACAGCGCCGTGGCCGCCTCGCTCTCGAGCGCCAGGTCGGCGAGCACATTGCGCATCAGCGGCTGGTCGATGAGCTTCCTGCCAAAGGCCATGCGCTGGCGCGCGTGGTTCAGCGCCTGCGTCAGCGCCTGGCGCATCAGGCCGCTGGTTCCCAGGGCGCAGTCGAGCCGCGTCATGCTGCCCATCTCGAGGATCTGCGCGACGCCGCGTCCCTCCTCGCCCACCAGCCAGGCCAGCGCGTCCATGAATTCGACCTCGGCGCTGGCGTTCGCATGGTTGCCCAGCTTGTCCTTGAGGCGCTGGATGCGCAGGCCGTTGCGCCCGGCGCTGCCGTCCCCGGGCAGGACGCGCGGCAGAAAAAAGCAGCTCAGCCCGCGCGGCGCCTGCGCGAGCACCAGAAAGGCGTCGCACATGGGCGCGGAGAAGAACCATTTGTGGCCCGTCAGGCGAAAGCGCTGCCCCCAGGCGTCGGCGCCGTCGGGCAGCGCCTGCGTGGTGTTCGCGCGCAGGTCCGACCCGCCCTGCTTCTCGGTCATTCCCATGCCCATGGTGAGCGCGGATTTTTGCGCGAACGGCGCCAGCCGCGGGTCGTAGCGGGTGCCCGTGAGTCCCGCGCTCCAGTCGGCCCACACGGCGGCGTTGCCGCGCAGCGCGGGCACCACGGCGTAGCTCATGGAGACCGGGCACAGCACCGCGGGATCGGCCTCGGTAAACAGCATGAAGCCGGCGGCGCGCTCGGTATGCGCATGCGCCGCTCCCGGGCGCGCCCAGGGCGTGGCGTGCAGCCCGTGGCGCAGCGCAGCGCCGATGAGCGCGTGGTAGCTCGGGTGAAACTCCACTTCGTCGCTGCGCTGGCCAAAGCGGTCGTGCGTGTGCAGTTGCGGCCTGTGGGCATGCGCCAGGCGCGCGTGGTTTTGCATCTCGGCAGAGCCCATTTCCGCGCCCAGCGCGGCCAGCCCGGTCAGCGGCAAATCCGCGCAATGCAGGCGCAGCGCATCAAGCAGGGGCAAGTTGGTGGCGAGCAGGTTTGCGTTGACCCAGGGTGCGCTCTGGTTGAACACGCTGTGGGTGTTGGCGGGGCCGGTGGCGTGCATTGCGGACTCCTCGGCATGGCGCTGCGGGGTGCCGTTTCAGATCAGCTGGACAAGTTGCTTGCCAAAATTCCTGCCCTGGAGCAGGCCCAGAAAAGCCTCTGGCGCGGCGGCGAGGCCCTGCGCGATGGTCTCGCGCGGGCGCAGCCTGCCGCTGCCCGCCAGCGCGCCCAGTTCCTTCAGGGCCTCGGGCCAGACCTCCAGGTGCTCGCTCACGATAAAGCCCTCGATCCGCATGCGCTTGACGAGCAGCAGCGCGGGGTTGGACAGGGGCTGTGGCGCGCCGTCGTAGCCAGCGATCAGTCCGCACAGGGCGATGCGGCCAAAGGCGTTCATGCGCAGCATGACCGCGTCCAGGATCCAGCCGCCGACGTTCTCGAAGCAGCCGTCGATTCCCTGGGGGCAGGCTTGCCCGAGGGCCTGCGCCAGGGCCTTCCCTTCGTTGCCGTACTGCTGGTGGTCGATGCAGGCGTCAAAGCCCAGTTCCTGCACTGCGTAGCGGCATTTCTCTGCGCCGCCCGCGATGCCCACGACGCGGCAGCCGCGCGCCCTCGCCAGGGCCGCAAACGCGCTGCCCACGGCGCCCGTCGCGGCGCTGACCACCACGCTGTCGCCGGCCTTGGGCGCGATGATCTTCACCAGGCCGTACCAGGCCGTCACGCCGGGCATGCCGACGGCCCCCAGGTAGTACGACAGCGGAAACGGGCTGGCGCCGAGCTTGCGCAGCGCACCCGGGGTCCTGCCATCGACCACGCTGTATTCCTGCCAGCCACCCATGCCCAGCACCTTGTCGCCCACGGCGTACTGCGGGTTCCGGCTCTCGGCCACCTCGCCCACGGTGCCGCCGATCATCACCTCGCCCAGGGCCTGCGCCGCGGCGTAGCTCGGGCCCTCGTTCATGCGCCCGCGCATATAGGGGTCCAGGCTCAGGTAGTGGTGGCGCACCAGCACCTGACCCTCGGCGAGCGCAGGCGTGTCCGCCACCACCAGCCTGAAGTTGCCGAGCACGGCCGCGCCCCGGGGGCGGTTGTCGAGAACGATTTGTTGATTGCGTGGCATGCGTGCTCCTGTGGAGAATCAGACTCGAAAAGTTTTTCCAGCGCGGGCGATCATCCCGACCTGCCGGCGCCGCGCCGCTCGGGTGGCAGGCGCCGCACGTATTTGAACGTGCCCGTGGCCTGGCTGCATAGGCGGCCCCCGGAATCGAACACCGTGCCCTCGGTAAAGGCCAGGGTGGCAGTGCGATGGATCAGCCGTCCCTTGGCCAGCAGCGGGCCCCGGGCGGGTTGCATGAAGCTGGTTTTCATCTCGACGGTGACCACGCCCATGTCGGGCGTGACGCTGCGCGCGGCGATCGCCATGGCCACGTCGAGCAGGGTCATGGACGCGCCGCCATGGGTCACGCCCAGGGTGTTCAGATGCTCCGGTCGGGCCTCGTAGCCGAGTTCGGACACGCCGCCCTCCATGCGGTGCACAACGATTCCGAGGTGGTGGACGAAGGGGATGTCAACGCCAAATGGCAGCACGGGATCCATTGCGTTCACCCGCCCACAACGACGCTCACACCGCCATCGACCGCGAGCCATTGCCCGGTGATGTGCTTGCCCGCGTCCGACGCGTAGAGCGCGCACAGGCCCTTGAGGTCCTCGTCGTCGCCCAGGCGAGCCAGCGGCGCGTTTGCGGCGAGCGCGTCCGCGCCCAGCGCCTTGAGCGCTCCGGCGCTCATCTTGCTCGGGAAAAATCCCGGGCAGATGGCGTTGACGCGGATGTTGTATTGGCCCCATTCGGCCGCCAGTGCGCGGGTGAAGTTGATCACCGCGCCCTTGGAGGTGTTGTACGCGAGGGTGTTCAGGCCCTTGGGGTTGCCGCCCAGGCCGGCAATCGACGCCACGTTGATGATGCTGCCGCTGCGCCGGCCGATCATGCTGCGCTTGGCCAGGTGCTGGCTCAGGATGAAGCAGCCGCGCACGTTCAGGTCCATCACCTTGTCCCAGGCGGGCAACGGGTGGTCCTGCGCGGGTGCCCCCCAGGCGGCGCCGGCGTTGTTCACGAGGACGTCAACCGCGCCCATGCGTTGCAGCGTTTCGTCGGCCAGGCGGCGGATGTCCTCCTCTTGGGCGCAGTCGGCAGCGATCCAGTGCGCGTCGATTCCTGCGGCCTGCAGTGTGGCGGCGGCCTGTTCCAGGTCGGCGGCCTTGCGCGAGCTGAGCACGATCCGGGCGCCCGCCTCGCCCAGCGCGTGCGCCAGTTGCAGGCCCAGACCGCGCGAGCCACCGGTGACCAGCGCGGTCCTGCCGCGCAGGTCAAACAGTTGTTGGATGGTGCGGGTCATGCTCGTCTGTCTCCTTGAGGGTTCCCGGGGGGCTGCCAGGGTCTGGGGCAGGGCGCCGGGCGCTGATTGTGCGACGCAAGGCCGGGCCGGCGTGTCGCCTGCGCGATCGGTTCATCCAGCTATTTTTTATCAAGCAGGATAGTTGACGATCTGGCAGCGAACAACATGCCATTGACCTTGTGCCATGCGCTCGAATTCTCTGAAAGAGTCATCGCGTCCGTATTCAATTGAGGACACATGACCCTTCACACACCAAACACGGCCATGCAACGTTGCAGCGCCTGTGTTGGTCTCAATGTCGAATTCTGCGATTTTAAACCTTCTGCGTTTGGCAAAGCATAGCTCCGAAGGAAAATCTGATTTTCCATTACGCATTACAAAGAAATTGGCTTTAACCCCGCCTGAAGCGATAGTGATCCTGTTGATGGCTGCGATTTGTTTGTCCCACAGTTCAGCTTCGCGTGGTTGCAGTTTTTCGCGAACTGCGTCAAAGATGGTTTTCTCAAGCATTGATATATGCACCAAAGACGTAGATTGCCACAGTCCCCGGAACGGACCAAACATTGTGAGCGCGAAGACCCCGGCCGCCGCTACATTAGTGTTTTTTGCAATAAGAAAAATTTCGAATAAAAAGGTGCCGATGACCACCAGCAGAAAGAACCAAGGGCTCTGAATTCCATGTCGAACCCCGGAACGTAACTGTTTGATGCGCGCTTGGATTTTCATTATACTCACTTCTGGTCGCCGTTCATGATAGCCGTAGTCGATGCATCATAGATACTCATTATAACGACACGGAAGCCGCGCTCCACGTAGTTTTTGATCATCATTGAAACATTCATTCAGTTATTTTTATTCAAGCAGGATAATTGACGATCTGGCAGCGAACAACATGCCATTTATCTTGCGCCGCACGCTCGAATTCGGAAATATTGTTTCTGTATTCAATTGAGAACACATAACCCTTCATGCACCAAACACATCCACGTAACTTTGCGGTACCTGTCTTGGCCTCGATGTCGAAATCTGCGATTTTAATTTTTCTGCGTTTTGTAAAACATAATTCCGGAGGAAAATCCGGCTTTCCATCCCGCATCACGAAGAAGTTAACTTCAGACTCTTCTGGATCGATAGCGATCTTGTTGATGGCTGCGACCTGTTTATTCCACAGTTCGGCTTCGCGTGGCTGCAGCTTTTCGTGGACCGCATTAAAGATGGTTTTCTCAAGCATCGATAGATGAGCCGAAAATATGATTTGACGAAAAATCCAGTAGATAGGGAGCGTCGAGAGCACTCCGTATCCGGCAGCCACACAAGCGAGTTTTGCGAGCCAAAACACTTCGAAAATGTAGGCGCCAATGACCACCAGCAGAGAGAATCCAGTAATCTTGATTCCACTTCGAATTAGGGACTGTGACCGCTTGATGAGCGTTTCGAGTTTCATGATGGTCACTCCCGGTATGTACAGTCGTCACGGATCATGGCAGCCACAATCGGTCCACCGTAGATGCTTATTATGACGATACTAAATCCGTACTCCACGACGGCTCAGTCCCACGTCGATCCATTCATCCTGCAACCGTAGGATCGCAGTATCTATTCCAATTGCAATGTAAATAAGTAGCCTTGTTCATAGATCACTTTCATGAGAGCTGATTGCCTCGATTGCTTTTTCATCCCATTCGATGGATTTTTTCAAAATCCAGACCAACACCATTCCCTGCACTGTATATGACCGCAATGCTGCTCATTGAACTGGTATATCCGTTTTCAGCCAGCTTGAGGAAGAGTGTGAACGAATTTTATTATACACAAGTCCGCTTTTAACCGATGTCGCTGGCTGCGTCCGTCCCGTCCGCCCGTCCCGTCCCGGAAGGCTATGAATTCGGCTGCCGCACCACTGAGTTTTGCAAGTCACAACGCATCGAAAATGAAGGTGCCGATGACCACCAGCAACAAGAATACAATTCTCTAAATTCTATATCGGAAATCTAACTTCTAGAAGTTCATGCGCGTTTGAAGTTTCATGATACTTACTTCTCACATGTACAATCGTCACCGATCATGGCATCCAAAATCGGTCCACCGTAGATACTTATCACAATGCCAGTGAACCCGTACTCCACGATTATTCTGCTCACTGTCGAACCATTCATCCAGCTATTGAGTTCCGCAGAGATGGGCATGTAATTATACCCGGCATGAATTGGCTTGGACCGCTGAGGGTACAGCCAGTGGTGCAAACTCACATTATTTTTTGCCAGCCACCGTTCACCATTGCCCGCCGCAGTACTCCATGTATCGCGCACGCTGTTCCATCTACGCTCATCGGAGAACAAACGGCCAATGCCTCTCCCAAGACCGCCCTGACCCATTTGGTTCACGGCATTTCTTCCCAGGTGGGCCCCTCCAAAAAACACACTCATACCCAGCGCGCTCCATTTGCCATTGCTGTAGGCATTGGAGCACCGGTCCACAGAGCCGTTCGTGTCCATAACGTAGCGCACGACGTACGCTATGCGAAAAGAATATGTGTCACCGAATCCTGCAACACCATTCACCACCCAATCGGGTGCTGTGGGCATGTCAGCCAATCCGAACAAGCCATAAGGATCAATGTATATCAACGGGCTTCCGTTGACGTATGCAAACCGACTCCACCCACCAGCCAGTCCGATCGGATCACTCTGAATATATCTCCCCGTATCTGGATCGTAGTATCTGTGAAAATTATAGTACAACCCCGTTTCCACATCCTCGTATTGCCCAGGAAGTCTTGGCCATGAATTGATTCTGAAATTACCATCCGCAGCGCGCGGTGTCATTATATCTGCCCGTCCAAATGCGTTGTAGTTGGCGGCCCATAGCACATTGCCTGCCTTGTCCGTCGCCTGCAGTGGGGCTCCAAGATGATCAACATGGTAATAAGCGAAGACATCATCGCCATGGCCGTTCTTGGTCTTGACAAACAACACGCCGGTCATGAACGCACTATCAGGCTTGAGGCCATACTGCGTTGTGATTTCCGGGGCTTGGCTGGCACTGATCTGTTGATTGGCGTCGATTGCTATTGCCTGTGTGGCCTCTGCAACCATGCCTTCGTCGGCGTACAGGAAGTATGTGCGCAACGCCGGTATCAGCGGCTGTCCTGCCTTGTCCCGGTACTGTTCTTTCCAGATGCGCCGATTCATCGGGTCGTAGCCGTAACGGGATATGGTGTTTCCGTCTCCATTTTTCACCTCGATCAGGCGGTTGTCGCTGTCGTAGTGGTAACGGGTCGTTGTCGTTCCTTCCGTCTTTTGCGTCTGGTTGCCGTTGGCGTCATAAGCATAGCTGACCGTGCCAATTCCGCCGGGACGCTGTAGCAGGCGGTGATTTTTGTCATATTTCCAAGCCCCATTGCCTGTGCGGCTGTGCGTGATCCGATTCGCCAGCCCATCAAGGCCGAAGGTTTCGGTGTCACGCCCAAACAAGCCACCGGTATCAGTAACCACACGAGTCAGGCGCAATTCGTCATCGTAGTCATAGCTGCTGGCTCGGGCGTTGCTGATGCCGTTGGCAGTGTCTGTGCGATTGGCAGTTTTCATCTCGCCCTGTTTGCCGTAGCCATTGACAAGGTTCAGGGTGATTTGTTGGCCCGGAGTTCGACTCTTGAGCGCCTCCAAGCTAAACAACCCGTCCCAGGTTTTTTCCTGTGTGCTGCCTCCGGGCAGAGTGAGCTTGGCGGGGACGATCCATTTGAACTGGTTCACGCTGATGCTGCCTTCGCCCGGGATGCTGATCGATTCGAGTTCGCCGTGCGCGCTGTAGCCGTAGCTGATTTCCGTGCCATCAGCCCAGGTCAGTTTGGTTTTTTCTCCTGCCTGGCTATATTGGTAGGCGTAAGCCAAACTGTAACTGCCGCCTGCGGGATTGGGATAACTCAGGGTTTCGCTGGTTTTGCGACCTGCGTCGTCGTAGGTCAGGACGGCGCTGGTGGTTTGCTGGCCTGTGGGGCGCGTGGGGTCGGTGTCGCTCCAGGCGGTGAGATTGTTTTCGGCGTCCCAGGTTTGGGAGACGGTGCGTACGACGGTGGTATCCCGGATCTGTTGTATTTGGGTGACGCGGCTGGCGGCGTCGTAGCTGTAGCGCTTCTTGGTGCCGGCCGGGTCAATGCGTTCCGTGAGCCTGCCTGCGCCGTCGTAGCTGTAGTGCGTGACCTGTCCTTCGGCCAAGGTTTCGCTGGTCAGGCGGTCGTTGAGGTCGTAGGTGAAGCCGGTGGTGTTGCCTTCGGCGTCCTTTGCTTCAATGAGGTTGCCGCGCGCGTCATAACGGGCCTGCGCTTTTCCGCCCAGGGCATCGACGGATTCGACCGTCTGGCCGAATGCGTCGTAGGCATAGCTTCGGACCTTGCCGTTGGCGTCGGTTTCGCTTTTGAGTTGCCCGCGCGCGTCGTAGGTTTTTCTGCTGCGGGTCACGGTTTGCGTGCCGCTGCTGTTGGTATAGACCAGGGTTTCGCTGGTGGGTCGCTCGCTTGCGTCGTACCGCATTTGCTGCGTGAAGCTCGGGTACCGGACTTCAGTGGGGTCCAGCAAGCTGCCCAACTGGCCTGTGGCGCTGCCATCGGCGATCTGATCGCTGTAACTGGTGATATTGCCCAAGGTGTCCGACGCCCGGATCAAGTGCTGGAAGAGATCGTACTCTGCGCTGATGGCCCTGCCATCTTCATCGGTTTCGCCAATCACCAATCCCTGCGCATCGTAGCGCCACTTGTACTCGCCGCCAACGGGGTTGGTGGTTTGTACGCGCCGGTTCATCCTGTCATAGGCCATCAGGGTGGCCTTGCCTTTGGCGTCGATGCTGCTGAGTTGGTTGCCGCTTTTGTCGTAGCGGAAGGTGCGCACATGACCGAGGGGGTTGGTGATCTTTGTGAGATTGCCCGTGGCGTCGGTTTCATAGGTCGTTGCGTTCCCCAGGGGATCGGTGTACTTGACCAGCGCGCCCATGCGGTTGAATACGTAGCTGCGCGTGTTCCCCTCGGGGTCGATGATTTGGCTGGTTTTTCCTTGGGCGTCATAGGCGAGTTGCCATATGGCGTCTGGTGTCACGCTGCCATTGCTCTCCGTCCTGCCCTTGCGTGTCACGCGGATCGTCTGCCCCCGGGCGTTGACTTGGTACTCCGTGGTCCGCTCCTCGGCGGTGCCCGCAGCCTGTACGGTCTTGAGCAAATTGCCTTTGGCGTCGTATTCGTACTTTGTCTTGACGCCCAGTTCATCAATTTCCTCCGTGATTCCCATGTGCAGCGCGGAGTACACCGTTTTCTGCTTGCTGCCATCGGGGTATTGGGTTTCCACGATCTGCTCGAACTCGTTCTTCGTGGTTTTGGTCGCAAAGCCGCGCGCATTGGTTCGGGTTTCGGCCCGGTAGCCGGTGTCGTAGCGGATTTCCGTTTCGGTGCGGCCGTTGACCGTGTATCGCACCAACTGGCCCTGCCGGTTGTGCGTGTAGTCCTGCACCCGCCTGCCTGCGGCGGTCTCGGGACCGGTGATCTTGCTGATGAACTGTTTGTTCACGTCGTCGTAGTCGAATTCGTAGTCGGTGACTCCGCCGTCGGGTGCAATGCGTTGCTTGATGGTATCGCCCTCATAGACGATGCGCTCTGTTCGACCCTCTTGGTCCGTGATCCGGATCAGGCGGTTAGCCGCATCGTAGGCGTATTGGATGGTGTTGCCGCGCGGGTCCGTGATTTGGGTCAGGCGGTTTTTTTCGTCGTACTGGTACTTGATCGAGCGCGATGGCAGATCGCCCGCCACGGTGGCCAGGGGGTAGTCTTTTACTTCGGTGAGCAGTTCGCCCGTGTAGTGAAAGCTCAGCAGGGTATGGCCGCTGTCATCGACCGTGCTCAGCAGCCGGCCCTGGGCGTCGCGCTGCAGCCAGATGGTGTTGCCGTTGCGGTCGCCAAAGGCCACGCCCTGGCCTTGGGCGTCGTAGTCCATCCAGTCGCCGTTTCTCTTGCTCCAGCGAAAGCCTTTGGCGGTGCTCTCGGGTGCCGGGGGTGCAGGGGGCGTGCGGGTGGAGTCCTCACGGGTGTGGCTTGCTGTCGTCGAGGCGGCCGGAAGCTGTTGGATCGGGCGTTTTTCCAGAACGGATCGATTGTCGAATGTATAGCGCCCGGCGTCGCCCATGAAGAGTTGGTTGCCGAGCCGGATGGCTTCCGTATCCACAAACTGGGCCTTGGTTCCGGGGCACAGTGCGGCGTAGTCGAGGCTGACCCGTTGGGGCGCTGGATAGTCGGCGGAACTGCCGTCGCTGATCTTGCGGTTGAAGGGGGTGCTGCGTTTGGCCACCATGGGGTTGGCTTGTGCGACGCCGTCAACCATGACAACGCCACCGCCGACGGTCATTTGCAGCGAGGGCTGCCAGTCATCGTCAACCCAGACCCAGCATCCGGAGTCTCCCGTGCTGGTGGTGGCGCCGATCCCGGCGCTGGCGCTGCTGCTCCCCGTGAGGTTTTTCCAATTCTGCGAAAGGCTTTCCCATTGCGGGTTGAAGCGCCATTCATGGCCGTCCCATTCCTGGGTCCAGCGCATGGGGCCCATTGCGCTGCTGACGACCAAATCGTTTGAGCGCAGATTCAGGTAGCCGTTGGGCAGTGTGACCTGCGCCGCTGCCATGGACTGCGCCTGCGCGGGCAGCAGGACCGCTGTCGCGAGCACCAGCAGCACAGCCCTGCTGCTGCGTTTTAGCGCTTCGATCCAAGTCAGCAGGGTTTCTTGCATCTTTTTCGCCTGCGTGTTGTTCAGTTGCACTGCATTCCTCCCGTGGCCACGTATACGCACCGCCTGCCCTTCATCTTGATCGGCGTGCTGCTGCCGCTGCCTCCCCCAAACCCGCCCGAGCCCGCTCCCGCACCCGAACGTTCAGGGTGTTGCTGTAGTTGTCGCACCCGCCGCCCGACGCGTTGCCGCTGCCCGCCGCTGTGTCCAGTGATTGCAGGGCAATGACGCGGTATGGGATCGTGATGCGTTGTTTGGCTTGCAGTGTTACCGACAGTTCCACCAGGAATTAAAGGTGGCGTTGAGCGTCACCTCGTAGTGGTCCTGGATCGTGATTCCGCGCACGCTCCATTCGACGTTGATCGCGTTGTAGTTCAGGAAGACCGGCTGGTTGACCGTGATTCCGGGTTTGCTGAGCAGCCGTCCGCTCGCATCCTGGTGGTTTGCCGCGCGTGCGCGGAATCTGTAGCGGCCCGCGGGCAGGTTCTGGAACAGCGCTTCGTCCAATGCGGCGGTGTTCAGTTGCTGACGGCGCAGATCAACGAACTGCAAGCGCGGCTCAATCTGAACAACTGCAACTCCAGCAAGCCACCCTCCAGTGATGGGTTCAACAAGCCCCAGCCCAAGTCATTGCACAAGTACGGCCCGCGCGCGAAGGAGGACTCTCCGGTCCAGCCTCGCTTTGGTTGATCGGCTGGGCCGTGGGTCCGGGGGCTGAGTAGTTACGATTGCACATCCATTCCCATTCATGGGGATGGATCGAAGCCGTCCGCCACGTTGTCGGATTGCGCTTGCGGCGTGGCTGCGGCGATGTCTTTGCGGGGTTGGCGCTGCATGCTACCTTTTGCGGTATCTGCTGCCTGTGGTTCCAAGCCCGGCGCAACGACAGTCGGCGCCACCGCACGCGCGGCGTATTTCGCCTCTTCATGTTCAAACGCCAAGCGGTAATCCCCAACCTCTGCCCGGCTCATGCCTGCCTCGTGTGCCAGCACGCGCCAGTTCATCTGAATCGTTTTGGCCATGGATCCCACAATTTGGGCCGCTTTATCCGGATCGATCTCGAAACAGAATGAATGATCCATCAGCAACGCGATAGAGGAGCTTGGATCCGCCGGATCAGCGATGGCTGTCTTGAGTTCGCGAAACCGCTCAGGGGCAGGGTTGACATCGAAAGCAGGCGATAGCCGCCATTTCCCATTACCGGCATACAGGAAGCCGTGATTCTTCAAGTGATCGTCAACATTTGAGACAAGAATGCTGAAGCTCACACGCCGAAAAAGCGCGTGCATTTCCTCGTGGGGAGACGCGGTGTGCTGGCGGATGGTGTCAGCCAGACTCACATACGTGCCCCCGGTCGCAGTTGGAGCATCGAGCATGGTCTGGGCCGAGATAAAAGGAATGCGGCCTTTATCCGAGCGGTCGAAGCGCTGGATGATCGCCACGGGCAAGCCGTCGCTCATCTCGATGCGTGCCTTGGGCACATCGAGTCCGCATATGCGCGCCAATTTCAGTGTCAGTACCTCGGCCCTCTCGACCGCATGCGTGTCGTACCTTGACGTGAACTTTGCGACAGCCAAACTGCCATCCGTGTCAATGATGGAGCATTTGGGACGGGCGCCCCCCAGTGTAGTGCCTACTTGTCGAAGCCGGCGCAACGCAACCATGTCCGGTTCGTCGCTCTGCGCACTGGCAATTGCCTGACCCAGTTGATCCAGATGCAACAATGGCGGAATCAAGTGCCGTCCACCGTACCCGGCGGCAAGAAATGGCTGGGCATCGCCGACTTCCCGAAAACGCAGAGCGCCCATTCGACTGAAATCATCCACCGCCGTCAAGAAATCCATCTCGGTAAGTGGCCCGCTTTCTCTTCGATTGAAACGGACATCCTTCCGAAGGATGCTCCGTCCCCAAGAGTCAGGTGTGGTATCTGCAATCGGCAACGGCAATGAAGAGGTTTGTTCGTTCCGGCTTTTGAAGAACCTTCTGTCGGCCTCCAACGGCAACAGCGGCGCAATGGCAAAACTCCGGGGATGCTCAAGCCATGCCGGATCGTATTGAAAACTGGAATGCTCGCGGCCTGCAGCCGACTCGAACCACAGTGTGCCAACCTCCAACCCCGCTTCACCCAGGCAAACCTGGAGAATCTTTTGCCCCATCAGAATGCCTCCGGTTCAGAACGATCCGAATGCCTCTCTGGCACATCCTGCGACCCCGCCACCGCTTTGCGTTGCCGCTTTGGCCGGATGCGCTGAGGTAGATCGTTCACGCTGAGGACAAGCCCGACGTCGTCTTTGGCAATGTCCAGCAAGTTGGCAATTCGGTCGCTCTCCCCGAGCGTCATGAGCACCATCGCAAGCACACCCAGGGACACGCCGGGATCCCCTTTTTCCAGACGGCGGATGGTTGCAACATGGGCACCGGCCCCCTCGGCCAAACGCTGTTGCGTGAAGCGGCGGCGTTTCCGTGCGATGGCGATGTCATTGCCCAGTTTGGAAAGCTCGGCCCCTGCACGCAGGGATGGGATGGTTTTTGCACTCATAACAGCGCATATATTAGCCAAGGAGCCTGTTTAAGGCAACATATATGCGGCTTTAATGGCGCGGTATGGTTGCGCCACCGTAGCCCATCCGGAAAGCCGTGCAACGGCTTGGCGCAGCGCGGTTGGCAGGGGGCAGGGGCCCCCCGCCGCCTCCAACTCAGAGCACCTCAAAGACGCCCGCTGCGCCCATTCCACCGCCTATGCACATGGTCACGCACACGCGTTTCGCGCCGCGGCGCCGGCCTTCGATGAGCGCGTGCCCCGTGAGGCGCTGGCCCGATACGCCGTAGGGGTGGCCGACGGCGATCGCGCCGCCGTTGACGTTCAGGCGGTCTGCGGGAATTCCCAGCCGGTCGCGGCAGTAGAGCACCTGCACGGCAAAGGCTTCGTTGAGCTCCCACAGGTCGATGTCGTCAACGGTCAGGCCCAGCTTGCCGAGCACCTTGGGTACGGCGAACACGGGGCCTATGCCCATTTCGTCGGGCTCGCAGCCGACCACGGCAAAGCCCAGGAAGCGGCCCAGGGGCTGAAGGCCCTTTTTGCTCGCGTATTCCTCGCTGGTCAGCACGCAGGCACCGGCGCCGTCGGAGAACTGGCTGGCGTTTCCGGCCGCGATCAGTCCACCGGGCAGCGCGGGGCGGATGCCGGCAAGGGCCGCTGCCGTCGTGCCCTCGCGCAGGCCCTCGTCACGGCTCACCGTGAGCTTGCGGGTGACCAGGCCCGCCGCCTCGTCCAGCACGCCGGCGGTCACGGTGATGGGGGCGATTTCCGCGTCGAACCGGCCAGCGGCCTGCGCCGCGCAGGCCTTTTGCTGGCTCGCGGCGCCGTATTCGTCCATGGCCTCGCGGCCGATCTGGTAGCGCTTGGCGACCTGCTCGGCAGTCTGCAGCATGCTCCAGTAGATCTCGGGCTTTTGCCGGGCCAGCGCCGGGTCCTGAATCATGTGCTGGTTCACCTCCTGCTGGACGCAGGAGATGCTCTCCACCCCGCCGGCGACGAACACCTCGGCCTCGCCCGTGATGATGCGCTGCGCCGCCAGCGCAATGGTTTGCAGGCCGGAGGAGCAAAACCGGTTCACGGTGACTCCCGCGGTGCTGACCGGCAGGCCCGCCCGGAGCGCGATCTGGCGCGCGATGTTCGCGCCCGTCGCGCCCTCGGGCGTGGCGCAGCCCATGAGGACGTCCTCCACCTCGGCTGCGGCTATTCCCGCGCGCTGCACGGCATGCTGCACGGCGTGGCCGCCGAGCGTGGCGCCATGGGTCATGTTGAAGGCGCCTTTCCAGCTCTTGGCAAGCGGGGTGCGGGCGGTGGAAACGATCACTGCGCGGGTCATGGGGAAATCCTTTCAGGGGTGGGTGAGCGCACCGACGGTGGCCCGGTGCGGCCTTGCATCGGTCAGTCGAACACCTTGCCTTGCGCCGCCAGCTTGGCGAGCAAGGGCGCGGGCTTCCAGAACGCGGCGTCGTCCAGCGGGTTTTTGGCAAAGCGCTCCATGGCCTGCACCACGTTGAACAGACCCAGTTCGCCGGCGTAGTGCATGGGGCCGCCGCGGTGCAGCGGGAAGCCATAGCCGGTGATGTACACCATGTCGATGTCGCTGGACTTGCTGGCAATGCCGTCCTCCAGAATGTGCGCGCCTTCGTTGACCAGCGCGAACACCAGGCGCTGCACGATTTCCTCTTCGGCAATCCTGCGCGGCGTGATTCCCAACTCCTTGCGGTGGTCCTCAATCAGCTTTTCGACCAAGGCGCTCGGGATCGCGTCGCGCTTACCGGCCTGGTAGTCGTACCAGCCGGCGCCGGTTTTCTGGCCAAAGCGGCCGAGTTCGCAGAGCTTGTCCGCCGTGCGGCTGTACTTCATTTCGGCACGTTCGACGGCGCGGCGCTTGCGGATTGCCCAGCCGATGTCGTTGCCCGCCAGATCGCTCACGCGAAACGGCCCCATGGCAAAGCCGAAACTCTCCATGGCCTGGTCCACCTGCTGGGGCGTGCAGCCCTCGTCGAGCAGAAAACCGGCCTGGCGCACGTACTGCTCGAGCATGCGGTTGCCGATGAAGCCATCGCACACCCCCGAGAGCACGCAGGTTTTTTTGATCCGCTTGCCCAGCGCCATCACCGTCGCCAGCACGTCCTTGGCGGTTTGCTTGCCGCGCACCACCTCGAGCAGCTTCATCACGTTTGCCGGGCTGAAGAAATGCATTCCGAGCACATCCTGCGGGCGCCGGGTGCAGGCGGCTATCCGGTCCACGTCCAGCGTGGAGGTGTTCGACGCCAGGATCGCGCCGGGCTTGGCGACGGCGTCGAGTTGCCGGAACACGGCCTCCTTGACGCCCATTTCCTCGAACACCGCCTCGATGAACAGGTCGGCGTCCTTGAGATCGGCGTAGTCGAGCGTGGGCGACAGCAGCGCCATGCGCTGCGTGTACTGTTCCTGCGTGAGCTTGCCCTTTTTGACCTGCGCCTCGTAGTTCTTGCGCATCGTGGCCATGCCGCGATCGAGCGCCTCCTGGCGGGTTTCCAGAATCTTCACGGGGATTCCCGCGTTCAGGAAATTCATGGCAATGCCGCCGCCCATGGTGCCGGCGCCGACCACGGCCACGGCCCGGATCTCGCGCCGGGGGGTGTCGGCCGGCACGTCCGCAATCTTCGACACCGCGCGCTCGGCCATGAACAGATGGCGCAGCGCGCGCGACTCGGGGGTCCACATCAACTCGATGAAAATCGCGCGCTCGACCTGCACGCCATCGTCGAAGCTGCGCCGGGTGGCGGCCTCGATCGCGTCCACGCAGCGCGCGGGCGCGGGGAATTTCCCGGCCATGCCCTTGATCATGTTGCGCGTGAACTGAAAGTACGCGTCGCCCGCAGGGTGCTTGCAGGGCAGGTTGCGCACCAGCGGCAGCGGGCGCACGCCGGCCACGCTCTGCGCAAGGGCCAGGGCCTCGGCGGCGAGCGACTCGGCCGAAGCAGACATCTTGTCGAACAGCTTCTGGCCGGGCATGGCGCCGATGAATTCGCTCTTCACGGTCTCGCCGCTGACGATCGTGTTCAGCGCCGCCTCCACGCCGACCACGCGCGGCAGGCGCTGCGTTCCGCCCGCGCCCGGCAGCAGGCCCAGCCGGACCTCGGGAAACGCGATGCTGCAACCGGGTGCGGCAATGCGGTAGTGGCAGCCCAGGGCCAGTTCCAGCCCGCCGCCCATGGCAACGCTGTGCAGCGCGGCAATGACGGGCTTGGACGCGTTCTCGATGGCCGCGATCACGGACGACAGACTGGGTTCCTGGAGGGACTTGCCGGTGCCGAATTCCTTGATGTCGGCACCTCCGGAGAAAGCGCTGCCGGCGCCCGTGATGACGATCGCAGTGACCGCCGCGTCCGCCTGCGCGCGGGCCAGGCCGTCCGCAATGCCCTGCCGGGTCGCGAGCCCAAGCCCGTTTACCGGCGGATTGGCCAGGGTGATCACGGCAACCGGGCCGTGGACCGCGTATTCAGCGCTCATGCTGTAGTTCCTTTGAAGGATGGAAAAAGAACGATCGTGCGTTTTAATTGTAGGGGCAACGGATGGCTTTTTTGGCGCCATGGAAGGGGATTTCAATTGCAAACACCCGGCCATCCCTTGCGGACCACGCCGTCTGTCAAGGTGGCGACACGGCGGAGTGGCCTTGCAGCCGGCGCATCAACTGCTGCTACTGCACATCGACGCCCAAGGCAGGCGCGCACGGCAGACGATGGCCGTGCGCATGCAGCACGACGACCCGGGCATGCGCCGCTTGTGGACAATGGGGGCATGGTCCTCATTGCCGACTTCATCGCCCCCACGCGCCACACCGACCCGGCCGATGCGCTGGCCCAGGTGCAGCGCATCTATCAGCAGCAGATCGAACATCTGCGCGCGGCCATGCAGCGCTTCGTCGCGGGTCAGACGCCCGCCACCGCGGTGCGCGCCTTCTACCCGTTCGTGCGCGTGCACACGAGCACCGTGGCGCGCGCGGACAGCAAGCTGGCCTACGGCTTCGTGGACGGCCCCGGGCGCTACGAAACCACCCTGACCCGGCCGGACCTGTTTGCCCGCTACTACGCGGAGCAGTTCCGCCTGCTGCGGGCCAGCCACGGCGTGGAACTCGAAGTGGGAACCAGCACGCACCCGATACCCATCCACTTCTCCTTTGCCGAGAATGACCACATCGAGGGCGCGCTGAGCCCCGGGCGCCGCACGCTCATGCGCGACGTGTTCGACCTGCCCGACCTGACCGCCATGGACGACGGCATTGCCAACGGCACCTGGCAGGCGCTGCCGGGAGAGGCGCAGCCCCTTGCGCTGTTCACCGCGCCGCGCGTGGACTATTCGCTGCACCGCCTGCGCCACTACACGGGAACGGCGCCCGAGTGGTTCCAGAACTTCGTACTGTTCACCAACTACCAGTTCTACATCGACGAATTCGTGCGCCTGGGCCACGCCGAAATGGCCCGGCCCGACAGCGAGTACCGGGCCTTCATCGAGCCCGGAAACGTGGTCACGCGCCGGCTCGACCTGCCCGCGCAGCCGGGGGACGAACTCGGGGTGGCCCCGCCGCGCCTGCCGCAAATGCCCGGCTACCACCTGGTGCGCAAGGACAACAGCGGCATCACCATGGTGAACATCGGCGTCGGCCCGGCGAACGCCAAGACCATCACCGACCACGTCGCCGTGCTGCGACCGCACGCCTGGATGATGCTCGGCCACTGCGCGGGCCTGCGCCACAGCCAGCAGTTGGGCGACTACGTGCTGGCGCATGCCTACGTGCGCGAGGACCACGTGCTCGACGAGGAACTGCCGCTGTGGGTGCCGATCCCGGCGCTCGCAGAAATCCAGCAGGCGCTACAGCAGGCCGTGGCCGACGTCACGCAGATCGGCGGCGCCGACCTCAAGCGCGTGATGCGCACCGGCACCGTGGCCAGCACCGACAACCGCAACTGGGAACTGCTGCCCGGCAACACGCCCCAGCGCCGCTTCAGCCAGAGCCGCGCCGTGGCGCTGGACATGGAAAGCGCCACCATCGCGGCGAACGGCTTTCGCTTTCGCGTTCCCTACGGCACCCTGCTGTGCGTGAGCGACAAGCCGCTGCACGGCGAGATCAAGCTCCCGGGAATGGCGAACCACTTCTACCGCGAGCGGGTGGACCAGCATCTGCGCATCGGCATGCGCGCGATCGAGATCCTGCGCAACGGCGGCGTGGATCGCCTGCACAGCCGCAAGCTGCGCAGTTTCGCCGAGGTGGCCTTTCAGTAAGCGCGGCGCTTCGTCCGGCTTGTACTCCATGTAGAGAAAGCCTAATATGGCGGGTGTTGAGTGTAGATAACGCCTAATTTAATGAGCAAATTCGTGATTCCCCTGCAAGCCACCGAGCAGCTTGCCCAGTTGGGTCGGCGCATCCGGGTGGCGCGGATTCGGCGCGACTGGTCGATCGCCGATCTCGCCAGCAAGGTGGGGATCAATCGAAACACCCTCGCGGCGCTGGAACTCGGTAAGCCGGGTACGGCGGTCGGCGTGTGCTTCACGGTACTGTGGGCACTCGGCCTGGACAGGTCGCTGGACGCTGTTGCGGATCCCGACAGCGATCTCCACGGCAAGGCGCTCGAAGCTTCCCGCCGCCCCACGCGGGCGGGCAAGGCCCGAAAGGCAAGCGACGACTATGACTTCTGAGCGGGAAGCCTACGTCTACGTCCAGCTACCCGGCACGTTGGAAACGGTACCGGCAGCGCTGCTCAGGGTGCAGACGCTGCCCGACGGCACGCAGATAGGGCGGTTTCGCTACGGCGACCGTTACCTTCAGCGCCGAGAGGCGATTGCACTCGATCCGTTCCAACTGCCTCTTGCCAAGGAAGTCTTCGCGTTCACCCAGCTCAAGGGGATTCCCGGCGCAGTTCGAGACGCTGGCCCCGACGCCTGGGGACGGCGCGTAATCGAGCACAGGCTCGAGCGCAGCGTGGCTGACCTCCAGGAAATCGACTATTTGCTGCATGGACCGCAAGACGGGGCAGGGTACCTGAGCTTCGGACTGAAGGCCGAACCGCCCGCGCCCAGGCGCCAGTACAACCGCACGCACCAGTTGGCCGAGCTGATCGCGGCCACGCAGGCGATCGAAGCGGGGCGCCCAGTGGCCGCCCATCTGCTCGAACAGATCGACCCTGGCACCAGCATGGGCGGTGCGCGGCCGAAGGCTACGATCGAGGACGCGCAAAGTCTCTGGCTCGGCAAGTTTCCCGCCAGAGATGACCGCTTCAATCTGCAGCGGGTCGAATTTGCGACGCTCGACCTGGCACGCCGCTCCGGTTTGAACGTCGCGCAAGCCCGGCTGGAGACGGTCGGCGCGAGCGACGTGCTGATGTTGCAGCGCTTCGATCGTGACTACACCGACGGGGGTTACCTGCGTTTCGGTCTCGTCAGTGGCCTGACCGTGCTTGCCTGCGGCGATAGCCACCTGGACCGGGAACGCTGGTCCTACCCGTTGATGGCCGATAACCTGCGCCGCTGGTCGGACAAACCGGAAGCCGACTGCGCCGAACTTTTCAGGCGGATGGTCTTCAATGCCGCCGTGACCAACAACGATGACCATCCGCGCAACCACGCCCTGCTGCGCAGGCAGAAGGGATGGCGGCTGTCTCCGGCCTACGACCTCGTGCCCGCACCCGTGCTCAGCCTGGAGCGGCGCGACCTGGCCCTGACCATTGGCGACTACTACAGACGCCTAGGAGTTATGAAACATAATGGCGTCCCAATTTTTCATCCGCATCCTGCCGCGTGAACTTCCACTCAATGGTTCGCCGCTGAGCGTTTCTAGCCTGCTGCCACGCATCGACTTCGTCTCGCAGAAATTCTCGACTGCCCATCCGTCGGTCCAAGCACTGACGACTCAGGACGCTGATTTCAACCTCGGCCATGTTCAGCCAACTGGCGTGTTTGGGGGTGTAGTGAAAGTCCACTCGGCGCAAGAGCTTGTCTGCCGCTGTCTTGCCCAGCACGTCCTCGAAGGACTTTCTGAAGTGTGTGTTCAGATTGTCCAAAACCAGATGAACCCGGCGCGCATTGGCGTAGTTGTTCGTCAGCAACTCTTGGACGAACGCTACGAAATCCACCTTGCACCGGCGTTCAGTCACCGTGACTACGCGCCTGCCTGCCTTGGGTTCGACAGCCACAAACAGATTGCTCGTGCCCTTACGCACATATTCGTAGTCCACCTTGGCAGGACTGCCCCGATCCATCGGCAGCGGTGCACGGCTGTGCTCGACGAGTTGAAGACTCTTCTCGTCGATGCAGATCACTGGCTCAGTTGCCCGCAGCGGCTTGGCGTACAGCCTAAGCACGTTGTACATGCGCCGCCGGTACTCTTGCGTCAGCAGGCCGATGCACCACATCACCCTGCGCCAGGGTTTCAAGTAGTTTTTTTTAGTATGCGTCGCACGGTATCCCGACCCATGCAACTGAGGCCAGGCTCTTGGCGTATAGCGTGTTCGAGCTCCATCAGCGTCCAGCGGTTGCGCCCCGAAGGAGGTGCCGAACAAGCCAGCGCCACCACCCGCGCTTCGTCGTCCGTGTCGTACTTGCAAGGCCCACCTGAGCGCTTCAAATCGAACAGCGCCAACGTTAGTCCACCTTCCAGATACGCCAAGCGTGTGCGCCACACAGTGGTCCTCCCTATCCCCAGCACGGCCATGATCTGGGACTCCGGAACGTTCTGATCTAAGCACCACAGCACATGCGCACGGTTGACCTCTCGCGAATGATGCAGTCCCTTGCTGCGCATCTTGCCCACCGTTTTGCGGTCTTTGTTGGTCAAGTGCAGTTCGGTCTGGCGCATAGCAACACCCCTGGTCATCAATTGGTGATCGCATGATTTTACTCATGTTCCATGAATCCTAGGCGTCGGTACTACGGTCGCACCGCCAGCATCTACAACCTCCTGTCGCAGGCGGGGCGTTTCGGTTTGTCAGCGCAAGAGGCGCGCGGGCAAATCGATCAACTCGTCAATGTCGTCCGGCATTGGCGCGACGGCTTCCTTGCCTGCGGCGTGTCGGCCAAGGACATCGACTACATCGCTCCGGCCATCCTGCCTGACTGCTTCTTTTTCGAAAGGCAATCCGATACGTAAGTCGGTTATACCGGTGTTCACCTTTGGCAGGCTACGAACGGCTTTTTCGCCGATGTGAGGCCAATATTGTTGATAATTTCTGAGCTACCTACTCGGCAGTGAACCCGAATCCATCCGTCCCATTCGTGGCCGGGGATTTTCTGAGCTACCTACTCGGCAGTGAACCATTTGGAGTATGCGGAAGGCCGGGCGCGGCTTTTCTGAGCTACCTACTCGGCAGTGAACATCCGAATGCGCCGGAGACGGGCGCTGCCCTGTTTCTGAGCTACCTACTCGGCAGTGAACCATTCGCCACGGCGCAGTTCCAAATCAACACCTTTCTGAGCTACCTACTCGGCAGTGAACACCCGCGTGCGCGATGCCATCGTGCGCCGCCATTTCTGAGCTACCTACTCGGCAGTGAACGCGTCGCCAAGAAATTTGCAAGCGCTTTACAGTTTCTGAGCTACCTACTCGGCAGTGAACGAGCTGGGCAAGTGGGACACCGCCAACGACCGTTTCTGAGCTACCTACTCGGCAGTGAACGCGTCAGCAGCGGGGTTGTGGCCCTTCGCATCTTTCTGAGCTACCTACTCGGCAGTGAACTTGCCGCTGAAATACCGGTTACAGACAGAGCACTTCTGAGCTACCTACTCGGCAGTGAACGCAACGCGCTTTTCTGGTGTGCCGGTTGCCAATTTCTGAGCTACCTACTCGCAGTGAACGGCGCAGGGGGACCTGGACATTGATCCGTCCGTTTCTGAGCTACCTACTCGGCAGTGAACATCAACTCCGGCTGCCCGTGCAGCGGCTCCAGTTTCTGAGCTACCTACTCGGCAGTGAACTCTGTGGGAGGCGCAGGGGCTGCTGGCGAAGTTTTCTGAGCTACCTACTCGGCAGTGAACGGTCTGTCAGGCTCTCGCCCTCGGCCGGGTCGTTTCTGAGCTACCTACTCGGCAGTGAACTCCATGAGCTTCCGCTGTTGCTCTGCGTCGTATTTCTGAGCTACCTACTCGGCAGTGAACGATGCGGAGGCGGCGGAGGCGTTGAAGGCGTGTTTCTGAGCTACCTACTCGGCAGTGAACTGCGACAAGTCCGTGCTGCGCAACAAGTTCGCTTTCTGAGCTACCTACTCGGCAGTGAACGATGCGGCGGCGAATGCGGCGTGGGAGGCGAATTTCTGAGCTACCTACTCGGCAGTGAACGAAATGACGGTCGATCTCGGCAGGGTCACGTGTTTCTGAGCTACCTACTCGGCAGTGAACGACCATCGCCTCGCCGGTGGTCTGCAGGCGCATTTCTGAGCTACCTACTCGGCAGTGAACGATCGCGTGGGCCTGTGCTATCCCTACGTAAATTTCTGAGCTACCTACTCGGCAGTGAACGTGGGAGGCGTGGGCGGATGCGGATGCGGATGCGGAGTTTTCTGAGCTACCTACTCGGCAGTGAACTCTACGCGGGATGGGTGCGTTATTCAGCATTTTTTCTGAGCTACCTACTCGGCAGTGAACTTGCATCTGCTATCCGCGAAACATCTTTTGCTTTTCTGAGCTACCTACTCGGCAGTGAACGACCTGGACATTGATCCGTTCAGGCAGGAGCTTTTCTGAGCTACCTACTCGGCAGTGAACGAGGCGATGGCGGCGGAGGCGGAGGCGAAGGATTTCTGAGCTACCTACTCGGCAGTGAACGCGACATGGCTCCGGCCATACAGGACGTACTGTTTCTGAGCTACCTACTCGGCAGTGAACCTTCCGGGGTTGTTGATGACGCCCTTGGAGCCTTTCTGAGCTACCTACTCGGCAGTGAACGGTCCGACGCGGCTCCGGAACGTGGCCCCGAATTTCTGAGCTACCTACTCGGCAGTGAACCTGCGACGTAGTGCGGATGCGGATGCGGAGTTTTCTGAGCTACCTACTCGGCAGTGAACTCTACGCGGGATGGGTGCGTTATTCAGCATTTTTTCTGAGCTACCTACTCGGCAGTGAACTTGCATCTGCTATCCGCGAAACATCTTTTGCTTTTCTGAGCTACCTACTCGGCAGTGAACGACCTGGACATTGATCCGTTCAGGCAGGAGCTTTTCTGAGCTACCTACTCGGCAGTGAACGAGGCGATGGCGGCGGAGGCGGAGGCGAAGGATTTCTGAGCTACCTACTCGGCAGTGAACGCGTCGCGGGAGGCGTGGGCTGCGTGGCAGGTCTTCTGAGCTACCTACTCGGCAGTGAACCGTTCTGGTGCAAGCCAGGACCCTCGGTGCATTTTCTGAGCTACCTACTCGGCAGTGAACCAGCACGCGCCCCAGTTCTGTCGTGCGCTGCTTTTCTGAGCTACCTACTCGGCAGTGAACTCCACGTCAGTGGCTTCCTGTTCTCTGGCATCTTTCTGAGCTACCTACTCGGCAGTGAACGGTCTTCTTTGTGAGCAGCAGCCGGTGGATGTTTTCTGAGCTACCTACTCGGCAGTGAACTTCCGGGCCTGGGCCTTTTGCTCGTACTTTTTTTTCTGAGCTACCTACTCGGCAGTGAACGAGCTGCCGGATTTTGAGCGCTGGGTCCAACTTTTCTGAGCTACCTACTCGGCAGTGAACGTCAGCGCCGGCCTCGCGGAGGTGTCGCTTGATTTCTGAGCTACCTACTCGGCAGTGAACGATCGCGCGGGCCTGTGCTACCCGTACTTGAATTTCTGAGCTACCTACTCGGCAGTGAACTCCACGCGCTGCTGAAATCTGACATTCAACGTTTTCTGAGCTACCTACTCGGCAGTGAACCACCTTTGGCGACCCTGTGCCGGTGCTGGATCTTTCTGAGCTACCTACTCGGCAGTGAACGCAGTTCGCTGTACGAAACGGTGGCGGATTCTTTTCTGAGCTACCTACTCGGCAGTGAACCTTGCCGGCTGGGAAAATATCGGCTGCGACCATTTCTGAGCTACCTACTCGGCAGTGAACGCGACGAATGCGCGAGAGTCGGCGGCGGAGTTTTTCTGAGCTACCTACTCGGCAGTGAACGGCGAAGGCTGCGACAGCGGCGTCGAATAAGTTTTCTGAGCTACCTACTCGGCAGTGAACATCGATCGCGCCTCGGCAATCGAAGCCAGCAGTTTCTGAGCTACCTACTCGGCAGTGAACGGCGGCGTGAATGCGGTCGCGGGGGCGCAGTGTTTCTGAGCTACCTACTCGGCAGTGAACCGCAATGGCTGCGATGGAGAAACAACGTTCAATTTCTGAGCTACCTACTCGGCAGTGAACAGGGCGCAGCCCTCGTTATCCACTTGGTCGATTTTCTGAGCTACCTACTCGGCAGTGAACAATTCAATTTTCTTCAGCCGATCGACCTCATCTTTCTGAGCTACCTACTCGGCAGTGAACTGGACCCAGGCGGTCGGTAGGGAAGCGGGGATTTTCTGAGCTACCTACTCGGCAGTGAACGGCGGATTCATCTACTTCCGCTTGCGGCAGCTTTTCTGAGCTACCTACTCGGCAGTGAACGCGCCGGATTCCTTGCCAGCTGATCACTCGATTTTCTGAGCTACCTACTCGGCAGTGAACCTGCACGAGTGAACTGAAGCGGGACCCGGCTGTTTTCTGAGCTACCTACTCGGCAGTGAACGCCGACGCGCCCCATCCCTTGCATGTACAGTGTTTCTGAGCTACCTACTCGGCAGTGAACCCGGTCCGGGAGGCCCGCCTGGACTACTTTCATTTCTGAGCTACCTACTCGGCAGTGAACCCGGACCAAGAAACCGGAGAGTATGTCCTGAATTTCTGAGCTACCTACTCGGCAGTGAACATCGAGCACATGCAAGATGTTGCGACGAAGAATTTCTGAGCTACCTACTCGGCAGTGAACAGGATAAAAACATCCATAACCTATTGATATCCAAAGGAAAAATAGATATCTCGCAAGACTCCCCTATTTTTGAGGCTGACACGTAAGTCGTTGATTTTATTGAAGAAATGTCTTGGCCAAAAAAAAGGGTCAAAACCACGGGATCGTGGATTGTGTGCTGAGTCCGTAGGTGCTAAAGCTGCCCGGGGATGGCGTGTTCATCAAGGCTCCATGGTCGATAAACAGGTGGAAGGCTTGCCCTGAGCTGGCACTGTGCAAGCTCAGATAGGGCAACGCCAATCGCTGGCCCTCTTGATCCGGAATTCTCAGGAGCGCCTCTGCGCTGTCAATCCCGTGGCGGCGCATTTGGCGCCGGCGCAAAAGTTCGGGGTTGCTCTTGGCCTGTACGCGGCGCACGGTACGGTGCTGTGTGTGTGCGGGAACGGATACGGCTTCGCTCGCCTGCACATGGTCACGCATCCCCTGCAACCAGAGCAGTGCCTGCAGGCGTTGCAGCGCAGGCTCCGTGCCGTGAAGCCGCAATGTGTTGCCCAAGTGCGTTCCCCGGGGGGTCAGACCGGGAAAGCTCACTCCCACGTCGCCCGTGCCCAATTGCACCAAGGCGCGGTGCAGTTTGGCGTACAAGGCATTGAGCAAATGCGCGGGGCTGAATTCCGGGTCCGGCCGCAATGCAATGTCAATATAGTGTGTGGTCATGGAGAATCTCAGCTTGCATCGTCAGACGCTTCGTCAGAGGTTTTTTTGCCAAACACACCGCCACGGATCAAAACGGCCATTACATAGTGCTGCTGCTCCACGGATGGTTCTTTATCATTAAGCAGCCAGTTGTCCAGCAAGGTGTAGAAATCCAGCTTGCGCTTTGGCTGGCGGTGGGCCATGCTCCGCGTGGTGACCGCGCCGTAGGGTTCCACGGCAATCGGACCCCACTCATCGGCATCTTCGTACCAAGTGTCGATGGTGCGCAGGGCATTGCCGATTTTTTGGGAATGAATGGCTGCCACACCGGCCACAGCATAGAGCGTCTTTCCTTGCTTGACCTTGTTCTTGTTCTTGCTCTTGTCATTGTTGAGAACCAGTTCCTGCGATGGGAATACTTCTTGCCCGGCGCCAACGCGCGCAAAAGCGGTCACTTGCAGCAGCACATGGCGTTTGTTGCCAGTCAGTCCGTCCGCAATCACGGTCCCCAGAGACTGAACGGCATCATCATTGATAGAATCCAATTTCCGCAAATCAAGCGACAGAGCATCAAAAAACCGTGATTGCTCTGGCTCGCCATCCTTGAGCAAGGCCACCTTCACCTGCACGTTTTCTGCGCCAATGCGGTTGCGCCACAGGAAGCGGCCATTGGCCAAGTTTGCCGCATAGCGCTTGGCCAGTTCGGTAAATCCTTCTTTTTCCCTATAAATCTGCACCGTTTGCACCAGCTTTTTCTGATACTCTACCTTATTGCAGACTGACGGTGTTCCAGCACCGGCCAGCACGCGCAGCGTGAACTGAACTCTCAAGGTGTCCGCGTTGGTCGGTAATGTGGCCACATCTACCGTCTGCAGGTTGGGTTTTTCAATGTCGGCATCGAGCTTTGCGGGGTCTTGATCTTTTGTTTTAAGGCGGTTGGAGATGGTGCCGCGCAGACACTTGGAACGAATGGGGATTGGCGCCCAACGGGATGCATCCTCCCGGTCGTTCCAGTGCCCGGCGTGGAAAATGGCGTCAGAGGGATCAAGCTTGCGCTCGCAAGCCAGAACAGATGGAATTTCAAGATTTTTCGACATGGTTTCAATCCTTATGTGTGAATGGTGGGGTTGGCAATTTGTCTTGGCGGTTAGTCATAACTGTCGTCGTCTTCGTCCCAGTCCGCGTTCTCATCGGGGTCTGTGGGGGCTGGAACATAAGCATTGCGGCAGCGGTACAGGCCCTTGACCTCGTCGATCTCGGCACGCCACCACAGTTCCTCCGGCTGGCTCAGGCGGTGGGGGCTGATCCACCGGCCCAGCGAGTAGACCGATTCCACAAAGCGCAGCGGCGTGCCCATGTTGCGGGCGTTGTCCACCGTGCCCGCCAGATGACGGGGTGAGAGGGCCGCATAGCCCACGGGAATGGGAACCGTCCAGCCACTGCCCTTGCCGCGCAAGGGGTCGGCCCAGTCTGCAGGGGCAGTTTCGCCTTCCTTGGGTAGCACGGGCTCGTAGTTCCAGCGCGCTGCGTGCAGCCAGGCATCCAGCAGCGTGGCGTCGGGGTTTGTTTCGCGCAGTTTGGCCAAGCGCTCGGACAGCAGGTGGGCTTGCTCCACAAGGGCAAAACCGGGCAACCACTGGCGTCGCCACCAGCGAAATTGTTCGGCCCGGGCTTCGTGGTCCTCGGGCAGCACCGCCATCCAGGGCTGCACGCGTTTTCCGAGTGCCGGGCGGGATGGCAGCAGTGTGCCGCCAGCCACACGCATTTGCGAAAGAATGGCACCCGCCGCGCTGGCCCATTCCTGCATCTGCGCTTCGCCGCCCTGCACCAAACGCGGAGGGCCACCCGCCATGCGCTTTTCAGCCACGGCAAAGACCAGCGTGATATCGAGGTGGATGCGCCCTTCCTCAACGAGGGCGGCAGGTTTGCCGCGGCGCTTGCGAAGTGACATCGCCCCACGGATGCGCCCTTCCTCAACGAGGGCGGCAGGTTTGCCTTCTTCGAAGGCGGCCAGTTTTTCTTTTTGGCTCACCGGATTGCGGGTCAGGTTGAAAGTGCGCACATAGCCTTGCTGCGTCACCTGCTCCTGGTGGTGGTGGCTGATGACGCCCACGGCCTGCAAATGCAGCGGGATGTCATCCGGCGCCAGTTTGCGTTCCAGCGCCCACATCAAACCCAGGAAGGCGGTGATGGACGGGAAACCGTGCGTCAGTGGACTGGAGATGGCGTTGGCATTTTGCACGAGCAGATGCGGCAGGACCAGGATGGCTTCGGGTTTCATCGCGAGCCCCCTTGGCCATTGATGCGCCTGCGTTGCTCTGCCAATGTTTCGCGCCAGCCATCGTCCTTGACCAGCAGCGTACGCTGCCATTCGCGGGCCTCGACGTCGCCCACCGGCAACTGGCCTGCCAACTTGGCATTGAGCCAGTTGGCAAAGAACCTGCCAATGGTATTGGGCCAGTCCATCCATCGCCATTCCTTGGCAAAGTCGTCTTCACCGGGCAGTTCGGCGCGCAATGGGTCCAGCCACAGTTGTTCTGCACGCGCCAGCTTGTGGAAGCGCTCATCGTCCCGCGTCCAGCCTGGGGCCAAGCTTTGCTGCAACTTGGTTGCCAGCATGACCAACTCATCCACCAGCTTTTCAATATCAGCTGCGCGGCGCTCGCGCGTCGCTTGATTGGGCCGTGGGTCGCGTTCCAGAAAGCGGCGCAGGGCGCGCACTGTATTGCGCACCCCAGGCCGCTCGGGGTACAGGTGCTTGAACACCGAATCGGTATTCACCGGCAGGCGCTGCCTGCGAGGCTGCCAGATGGGGGGCAACGAGGCCAGCAAATAGTTCACCCCACCGCGCTCGCTATTCAATTGGCTGATGTTCAGCGGCTTTGTTCCACCCATCTTCTGCACGGCCAGCCCGGGGTAGTCGACAAACACACCGCCATGCGCCTTGCGCTCACGCCGTGCTTGGCGCGCGGCCTTGTTGGCTTTGCCATAGCGGGCATCCTTCACCTGGGTGTGCACGGTGTGGGCCAACGAAGTGGCAAACAAGGGGGCCAGCAACTCGTAGCCATCGTCCGCGCATGCATCGCTGCCCGTCAGCCAATACAGTTGCTTGGCCCGTGTGTGTGAGCTGGTCCGGTCAGAACGGGGCTGCGTCAGGCGGAGCAAGGCATTGCGCAAGGTCTTGGCCTGCGTCGCGTCGCCATGCAATGCCCGCAGGGCGGATGCGTCTTCCTCCTGTAGTGCAGTCAGCAGGCTGCGCCCATTCACTTCCAACTTCAGGAACTTGTACACATCCAACGCGGCTGCATTGCCCACCACATCAAAATCAAAGGCATTGCCCAGTGCATGGCTGCCCAACTCGGACAGTGTGGGCAGGCTGCTTGGCTCCGCATAAAGCTGGGTGCCGCGGGCGTCGGGGTGGATCGGCTTGAGGGAATGGGTGACGGCCTGGATTTGCTGTACCCGCTGCGCGGCGTCTTCAATCCAGGCCGCCGGCTGGTACCGTGCGCGCAATCTTTCACGCTCCGGGTCGTCTTCCTTGAGCTTGTCCAGCTTTGTTTGCAAGCGCTCCTGAATAAACGCTTGTACTGCGGCCTGGAAGCTGCTGTGCGCAGGGGCGTCAGTTTCTGCCATGGAGCCTGCTCTTCTCTTTGGGTGGGTGCTGATCCGAATCAATCTCCATGTGTCTTCTCCTTGGTGAATCCCAGAGTGTCGTGGTAGACCCAGCCCAGGTGGCTGCGGGGCTTGGGCAGGCTGAGCACAGCGTATTTTTCTGCGCAGCTGCGCAATGGTATTCCCTTGGAATGGGCCAAGGCTGTCAATTCATTCACCAAGGAGACTTTCAGCCAGGGGGCAATGCCCGGGCCCATGCGAATCTCCTTCAATCTCTTCAACTTTTCCTCTGCCGGCGCATAGAGCTTTCCTGCTGCTTTCCGGGTATCCGTCACCATGTGCAGAAGCAGATCGTTTTCGTCCTCGTCCGGCAAAAAGGCCACGTCCACCCGCGCTGTTGAATCGTCACGAAACCGCTGGTACTGCGGCAACAGTCCCGTCAACCACAAGCACTGCCCGCTGTGCCAATGCAGCGTTGCATTGCGCAGCGGGGGCGTGAAGAACTTGCCGCTTGGCGCTCGGGGAAGCATGGTGTCGCGCATGCGCTCGTGTTCCAGATCGATCCATTTTTGTCTTGGTTTGGGCTTTTCCGCAGCCACGACACGGGGGCGGGCGTCGATGGCGAAACCCGCTGGCGGGGACTCCAGCAATTGCGTCAAGCCATGTCCTTCCAGATAAAAGCGCCAAGCGGAGTCGTGCGGTTCCTGGCCGGTCGGTTTGTCTGCCTTGGGGTCCACGCGATTCATCTCAAATCCCGGCCTGCAAAATGCCGCCTCGCCGGGGCGTTCGCAGGCGCGCAGGTTGCTGTCGAGCACCGTCATGTTGACGGTGCTGACGGCGCCGGGCCGGTGGCGGCGCACGCGGCCGGCCAGTTGTATCAGCGAGCGCATCGACGAGGGCTCCACCACGGCCCAGTCGTAGTCGTGGTCGCGGCCGACTTCGGTGACCGGGCTGCCGAGCACGACGAATAGATGGTCTGGTTCCGGGTGCGCGTCCAGCAGTGCACGAATTTCGGACCGGTGCAGCACCGGATCGGCACCGCCCGGCGGTGCACGGCGGTCGAGCAGGGTGTCGAGCCGTCGTTCGATGGCCGAGCGGACCAGCAGCGGAAACTGCGCGTGGTAGACGCACAGGTGCAGGCGCACGCCGGGCGCCGGCGCGCCCTGGCGGTAGATCGCCCGGGCCACGTCGAACAGCGGATCGATGTTTGCCATGCGGATCAGGCCCAGGCTCACGCGCTTGCCGCTGTCGGGGGCCAGGCCATGGTTTTGTGGCCGCTGGTGCAGGTCCCATGCGCACTGGAGCACGAAACGGGCGAAATCCTCGCGCCGCGCGGCCTCGTCCATGGCGCCCCATGGCGCGGGCAGTGCGACGATCTGGCCCCGGCGGCGCACCTCGGCCTTGGCCAACTGGGCCACGCGCTTTTCCGCAAAGCGGGTGTGGGCCATGCGGAAGGCCGCGCCATCCGGGCAGTCCTGCGCGCTCTGGTGGAATTCGTCGATCCACAGGCAGCATACGTTGACGGGTTCGTCGGGGCGTTGGCTGCGGTGCCGCTGGAGAATCGTGCGCCCCTCGCGGTAGGCCAGATACAGGCCTTCGACCAGCGCGGGCGGCAAGGTGGCCGATGACAGCAGCAGGCGTGCGCCCAGCAGTCCGGCCCAATGCACCAGGCGTGTGAGCGCGGGCAGGTCGGCCATGTCGAAGTCGTCGGGCTCGTCCAGCACCAGGTCACCGGTCATCAGGCGCAGCATCGGAGCAATCTGGCGGCCGCCGCGCAGGCTCTCGGTTGCGGGCGTGAGGTGGTCTACGGTGCAGACCAGCAAGGGCGCGGTCAGCAGGGAGCGCAGCAGCGGGTCGTCGCTCAGGCGTTCCAGCAGCGGGTGCTGCGCATGGCCCTCGAACAGCACCTGCCCGCCTTCGTCGAGCAGGGCCTGGCACGATGCGGAGCCGGTGCTCTCGGCCTGCTGCTCCCAGTAGTCGAATAGCGCACGGCTGGCGCTGCCGCCCACCCGGATCGCGAGTTGCTCATCCGACAGGCCCAGGTCTTTCTGAAAGCTGCGCCCGGTTTGCAGCGTGAGCGTGCGCAGGCCGATGGCAAAGGCGCAGCGCAGGCCGGTGGCCGGGTCGGCCAACGCATTCATGATGCGCGCGTTGCCCAGGGTCTTGCCGCAGCCGGTGGAGGCCATGTTGACGATGAACGCGCCCTGGGCCTCGGCCCGGTGGCGCACGCTGGCGGCCAGGTCGGCGGCCTTGTCCTGCCACTGGAACCGGGCGCTGCTGCTGCGTTTTTTCAGGCCGCGGTGGTTTTGCAGTGCGGGCAGGCTGCGCGCCAGCGTGGGCAGGGACCGGGCGATCCGCGTGGCATGGGCCTGCACGCCCAGCAGGTGCTCGTCCAGGGTTTGGTTGAAGCTTCCCTGGCGCGGGGCGGGCGCGTGTTGGCTGCCCCCGTTCTGGCGTGTGTTCGCGTACAGCGGGTACTGCGCGTTCAGGTAGGGCGCGCGGCGCGCCGTGTCCTCGATGCGGGAGTAATGGTGGTCCGCCAGCATCAGGCACAGGCGCGAGACGTGCATGGTGAACGGGTCGTGCAGCGCGGGGCGTTGCACGCCGGGGGCGGCGAGGCCTTGCAGTTTTTCCGCGTAGCGCGCGGCTTGCTTGCGCCAGGACAGCAGGCCCACGGGCAGGCCATGCGCAAAGCGCCAGTAGGCGCCTATCTGTGCGGGCGCCAGGTCTCCGCGGGGCTCGTTCCAGTCGGCGTTGACCCGGGCCAGCAAGTCGTGCAGCTCGTTCGCATTGACGAACGGGAGGCGCGCACCGAAGCGAAGGTATTCCGAGTCCGAACGGGACGCTTCGGGTTCGTCGTCGGGCGCGTTGCGGTTGTTCTTGACGGGTTGGCAGGGCAGGCGATGGTGCGTGAGCACCAACCAGGCCACTGCCCGTGCGAGCGGCGGGAGCTTCGCAAAGGGCGGGCTCTGGTCCGCTGCCTCGTCCAGGCCATCGCGCAGCAATCGCCCGCGGTCCAACCACAGGGCTTCAAACGACGGCCCGTCCTGGCCCTCTTGCGCGCAGGTGGCCAGGCGCGCCAGCCAGCCCGCATCGTCATCGCTGCCCACAAGCGCCTGGAACAGCCGCACCGAAACCCATTCGTGCCGGTAGTGGTTGCGCTCCAGGCAGCCGGGGTTGCGCAGCCGGTCCTGGAACGCCTGCGTGGCCTTGCCCAGGTCGTGCATCAACGCCGCCAGGGCGGTCAGCGCGGTCATCAGGGGCAGGTGGTGCCAGGTGCGCTCGTCCTCGGCGCGCAGCAAGTTGCTCGTGCTGGTGTTGGTGGGCACGGCGCCTTCGGCGTTGAACTGCCGGCCGTCGCCTGCGATCCACAGCAGTTCGCTGTGGTTCAGGCCACGAATCCAGTGGCAGGCGACGGCGGTGTTCTTGCGCGCCGTCTTGCGCAGCAGCCTGCGCACGGTGTCCAGTCCGTCCGCGGTGATCGGGGTTTGCCAGGTGCGCTCGCCACGCCGTTCGGCAAATTGATCGAGGATGCGGCGGGTCTCCGTCAGGGCCCGTTTGCTGCATTGCGAGATGAAGAGCACGTTCATGGTGCGGGGCCCTGCGTGGTGGCGTGTTGCGCAGTTTCCTGCATGGCGTGCTGCGCAGTTTCCTGCGCAATGGTCTTGAGCGTGTCGATCATGAAATCCAGCGATTCGCTGCGGGTCAGGGTTTCGATGCAGCGCTGCCGAAACTGTTGCTCGTCATCGCCGCGCATGGCGGACAGAAAGGACTGCGGCAGGATGGCAGCGTCCTTGACCAAGTCTGCGGCATCGAAGACCAGTCCGCCGCGCCGCGTCTTTCCGTGCAGTACTGCCAAACCATGTGGGAGCCCCAGCACCCAGGTGGCCGTGGCCCCGAGTCCGTAAGCCAGGTAGTTGCCATGGTCGAGAAAACGATTCGCCGGGTCCGTTCCGGTGCCGCGTTTGGCGCGGCTGAAGTCGCCGTAGCCGGTGGTGTCCACTGCCAGCTTGAAAAGGGCCTTGGTCAGGCGTGCCTCGTCGGTGAGCAGCGCCGTGGTGTCGGGTGCCGTGGCAATGAGCCGGGTAAATTGCTCGACCAGTTCGTGCAGGCGCTGCGCATCGACTGCGAATCCGGCGTCCCGCAAGGGCCGCGCAGTCCATTGCGTTCGCAGCCGTTGCAAGCGCTGCGTCTGCAAGGCCTTGGCGGCCATGAGGCGCAGGTCGTCGTGGAACCAGAAGCGCACCCAGGCTTGCAGGTATTCGGTGGAGCGGTATTCGGATTGCGGGGCGAACCACGCGACCTCGATATCGACCTCATTCGCGCTGAACAACGGCGTGCCCCCGCCGCCGGCGAATCCGACGAGCACGCCCGCCTTGGCCAACTCGCGCATGGCCGCTTGGGTGACGGAGGTTCCGGTGCCCAGCAGGATGCTGGTGGTGTTCGCTATGGGAATGTTCCAGTACAGGCTGCGTTTGCCGGCGTCGGTCACGTACTCCACCCGCCCGCCATTGACGAGCACGCGGCAGTGTTCCAGATAGTAGAGGTTGGCCCGCTTGGAGTGCAGGATGGTCTTGAGGTCTGATGCGGCGATGGAGTCCATGCGGGGATAGCCTTCCGGAGTGGTGGGTGCTGCGCAGCTATTTTTTACTACGGGGCAACGGCGCAGCCCGCAGGGGATGCGCTGCCTCGAGCAGGCTTTGCATGGTGATGGCTGCGGCTTCGATCTGCTGCGGCGTGTACGCCGCAAAGCCCATCACGACGCCGTGCTGCTCGATGGGTGCGATGCAGAACCGGTCGATCGGCGTGAGCGTCACGCCCTGCTGCGCGGCGGCGCTGCACAGTGCGTCGGCGTCGATTTCCCGGGCCCCTGTCAGGGGCTGGCCTTGTATGCCGTGGATCCGGGCGGAAAGATCAGCGAGAAGATTCCGTTAGACTCGATTGTCGGCAGCGTGATCTTCCCCAATTGCGAGAAGCGAGAGCCGGGGGTGTTGCAACACAATTTCGGAAATCGGATCATTCTGGGAGAACCGTCGCGCAGACTGACGAATCGGGTGGAAAAGCTCGTGTCTTTGTTTTCGCAAGCGGGGCTCGATGCGCATCTTTCACAGGACATCCATTCCGACATCTGGAACAAGGCAGTTGGCAACATGGTGATGAACCCGGTTTCTGCCTTGACGGGGGCGACCTGTGATCGGATTCTCGACGATCCAGATCTGAGAAATTTTTGCCTTTGCGTGATGCGCCAAGCTGTCGATATCGGCAAGAAGATCGGCTGCGACAATCTGTTCTCTGCCGATGAGCAGATGCAACTCACTCGGAAGATGGGAAAATTCAAGACATCGATGCTGCAGGATATGGAAGCCGGAAGACGCCTAGAGATCGACTCGCTCATCGGTGTCGTGTCCGAGATCGGGCGAGCCATTCATGCCGACACGGACCGAATCGATTCCCTTCTGGGCCTGGTAAGGGTATTCGGTCTGGCTCGTGGCTTGTATGCATCCCATGCGTGAGGGCAGCGATGGTGAATGAAGATCATTTATGAGAATTCAATGACAAGCAAATACTGGAGTCCCGTCGTCAGCAAGCTGACACCTTATGTAGCCGGAGAGCAGCCTTTGAATCCGGGAGTCGTCAAGCTCAACACCAACGAGAACCCGTACCCGCCATCGCCACGGGTGCTGGAGTCGATTGCGCAGAGCACGGGAGATGAGCTACGGCTGTATCCAGACCCGAACAGCCAGAAGTTGAAGCGGGCATTGGCCCACCATTTCGAGTTGGCGAACGACCAGATTTTCGTCGGCAATAGTTCCGATGAAGTGCTGGCACACGTTTTCCAAGCGTTGCTCAAGCACGATCTGCCAACCTTGTTTCCGGATGTCACCTACAGCTTCTATCCCGTGTACTGCGGGCTCTACGGCATCCAGTACAAAACGATTCCTTTGACCGCCTCGTTCGAAATCGACCTCGACGACTATGCGATTCCGAATGGCGGAATCATCTTCGCCAATCCGAATGCACCCACGGGCGTGCAGCTCGATACCGACCTGATCGAGCACTTTTTGAAGCGGCATAGCGAATCGGTCGTGGTGATCGACGAAGCGTATGTGGACTTCGGTGCAGAAAGTGCCGCTCGGTTGATCGATCGCTATCCCAACGTGCTCGTCGTCCAGACATTCTCCAAATCCAGATCCCTTGCCGGCATGCGGATCGGTTTTGCGCTGGGGAACAAGGACTTGATCGAAGGTTTGGAGCGAGTCAAAAACAGTTTCAATTCGTATCCGCTGTCCAGGCTGGCGAACGCTGCGGCGGTCGCAGCCATCGAAGATCGGGAATATTTCGAAGCGGTGACGCGCAACATCGTCCGGTCACGCGAAGAACTGAGCGCAGCGCTTCGGGCATTGGGGTTCCAGATCATTCCGTCCATGGCGAATTTCGTGTTCGCCAGCCACTCTGGCCACGATGCGGGCTTCTTGTATTGCAAGCTCAAGGAGCAAGGGGTTCTTGTCAGGCATTTTTCTTTGCCCCGGATCGAGCAATTTCTCAGGATAACCGTCGGTACGCCTGAACAATGCGAAAGCCTGCTCCTGGCACTGAAGGCCATTTGCCTTGACGAATGCTGTTCTGCAACCCTTCAGGGAGAGAAATGAAGAAACGAGGCGCATTGCAAGAGCCAGAAATCGTCAGAACGACATCGGCACCGAACCCTGTCGAGTTGCCCAAGGATTTGCCGTGTCCTGTCGATGACGGGCTTTGCGACCATTTGACTGGGATGGCGCTGCCGAACTTATCATTGACATCGACGACCGAATTGGCGTGCAACTTGTCTTCGTTGCAAGGCAGGGTCGTCATGTATCTCTATCCGATGACGGGCAAACCCGGCGTTCCGTTGTCCGAGGGATGGCTGCAAATCCCCGGAGCCCCGGGTTGTACGCCGCAGTCTTGTGCATTCAGGGATCATGCTGACGAACTGCGGCAGTACAATTGTTCTGTTTTCGGGATCAGTACGCAAAGCAGCGAAGATCAGCGCGAAGCGGTGGCGCGCTTGCATCTGCCTTATGAATTGCTCAGCGATGCCGAGTTCAAACTGACTGAAGCACTTCGTCTGCCGACCTTTGTCGTTGAGGGCAAGAGAATGATCAAGCGGCAGACTTGGATTGTCGAAGTGGGAAAAATCATCAAGGTGTTCTATCCTGTTTTCCCGCCGGAGCGCAATGCCAGCGATGTGATTGCGTGGCTTGATGGAAAAAGAGAGGCGATGTGTCAGAGCTAAAGCGAGCTTCAGAGAGCGATATCCTGATCCGCCTTCGCCCGGGACAGGGGCAATCGCCTATCTATTTTGTCCACCCGACGCATGGCAACGGGTTGTGTTACGGCCCGTTGGCCGTCATGCTGGGGAACAAGCATCCTTTCTACGCGATTCAGTCGGCGGGGCTGCTTCCGGATTCGGATCCGGACCAAACGATTGAACAGATGGCGCAACGGTACGTCGAGCGGATCCTGATGCAGGACTCAGAAGGCCCATACCTGCTTGGCGGTTGGTCGCAAGGTGCGCTGATTGCCGTGGAAATGGCGCAAATACTCAAATCAACTGGAAGAAAAGTCGACCATCTTTTTGCCATCGACAATATGTTCATCACGGTCGATGATAGGGCATTTCAGGCGGGCAAAGGTATGCAGGCCGGTGCGCGTTGGCGCCAGTTCCAGCCAGCGCGCCAGGTGCGTGCCCACCGCGAGCGCGAGCGCGTCGTAGCGTTCCGCGTAGAGCCGGCGCATGCGCCGGACGTGCGTCGCGAAATGCCCCTCGGCGATGAACTCGGCGAGCACCGTTTGCAGGTGCGTGGGAACGCCCGGGGAGAACGCCTCCAGGCTGGTGCAGAAAAACGGAACCAGCGGCGGCGGCGCCAGTATGAAGCCCAGCCGCAGCGCAGGAAAAATGGATTTGCTGAAGCTGCCGACGTAGATCACCCGCCCGCCGAGGTCCAGTTCCTTGAGCGTGGGCAGCGGCTTGTCGGTGACGCAGAAATCGCCGGCCCAGTCGTCCTCGATGATCCACGCGTCGGCCGCCTCGGCGGCCTGGAGCAGCGCGAAGCGCCGATCCAGGCTCATCTTCACGCCCAGCGGTTGCTGCTGCGACGGGGTGACGAAGGCCAGCTTGAACGACGGCGCCACGGCGCGCCCCTGTTCGACGCGCAGGCCGGCTTCGTCAACGGGGACCGCGACCATGTGCGCGCCCGCGAGCATGAAGCAGTTGCGCGCGCCGATATGCCCGGGGTTTTCAAACCAGACCCGGTCGCCCGCGTCGATCAGCATTTCCGCGATCAGCTGGAACGCGTACTGCGCGCCGCTGACGATGAAGATCTGCCTGGCGTGGCAGGCGATCCCGCGGTTCACGCGCAAATGGGTGGCAATGGCCTCGCGCAGGCGCAGCTCGCCATGCGGCTCGGGGTAGCCGAGCATCGGCTTGCGCGCGTTGCGCCAATGCTTGCTCGACAGCCGGAACCATTGCGCCATCGGAAACGCGTCGAAGGCCGGCATCCCGGTCGTGAACGGCTGGTGCTGGTGCACCAGGCGGGTGCCGAACTGCCCGGCCAGCGCAATCGCCTTCGCCAGTTTCGCGCTGGCGACGGACCCGATGTCCAGCGGCGCGTCGGTGGGCGCGACGCGCGCGTTCAGGGCCGGGCTGACGTGGGTGCCGGCGCCGACCCGGGATTCGAGCAGGCCCTCGGCGACCAGCCGCTCAAAGGTCTCGACGATGGTCGCGCGCGCGACCCCGAGTTCGCTCGCCATGGTGCGCGTCGAAGGCAGGCGGTCCCCCGTCGACAGCGATCCGTCGAGCAGCAGGTCTTTGAGCTTGCGATAAATCTGGGTGGACAGGGTCTGCGCAGCGCCGCGGTCCAGAACGATGGATTGCAGCAGCATGCCGCGTGAACGTTTGACCATCGCCGCCTGCCTCCGGGGTCCGCGGGCTATGTGTGCGCGTCCTGCGCCAGGGCCACGAATTCGTGCACTGCCACCTCCTCGGCGCGGCGCTGGACGTCGAAATGGCCCGCGTAGCCGCGCGCATCCAGCCAGCGCCCGAGCGTGTGGCGCAGCAGTTTGCGCCGCTGGCTGAAGGCCACGCGCACCAGTTCTTCGAGCAGGGGCAGCGACAGGGGCGCCGGCTGCGCGTGCGGCCGCATGCGCAGCACGGCGCTGTGCACGCGCGGCGGCGGATCGAAGCTTTGGGGCGCAACGCTCAGCAGGTGCTGCATGGCGTAGCGCCATTGCAGCATGACCGACAGGCGCCCGTAGGCGCTCGTGGCCGGCTGCGCGAGCATGCGCTCGACGACTTCCTTTTGCAGCATGAAGTGCTGGTCTTCGATGGCCTGCGCGTGCGCGAGCAAATGGAACAGGATGGGCGTGGAGACGTTGTAGGGCAGGTTGCCCACCACGCGCAGCAGCCCGCGCTGCGGCGGGTCCGCCTGCTGCGTGCGCAGGGTTTGTGCGAGCTGCGTGAAGTCGATCGTGAGCGCGTCCGCTGCGATCACGTCGAGCCGCTCGTGCCGTTGCAGGCGCTGCGCCAGGTCGCGATCGAGTTCGATCACACTCAAGCGCCCGAGGCGCTCGACCAGCGGCTGCGTGAGCGCCGCCAGGCCCGGACCGATCTCGACCATGGACTGGCCCGGCTGCGGTGCAATCGCCTGCACGATGGCGGCGATGACCGCCTGGTCGGTCAGGAAATGCTGCCCGAAGCGTTTGCGCGGGAGGTGTTTCATATCCAGCGGCTGTGGCGGCGCCTGCGGCCGTCGTCGTATGCGCTGCGGGCAGGGGAGGATGGCGCGCTAGCGCGGTGGGTCACGGTATTCCACATAGGCGCGCGCGCGCAGTGCCCGTGCTGCGGCGGGTCCGCCTGCTGCGTGCGCAGGGTCTGCGCGAGCTGCGTGAAGTCGATCGTGAGCGCGTCCGCTGCGATCACGTCGAGCCGCTCGTGCCGTTGCAGGCGCTGCGCCAGGTCGCGGTCGAGTTCGATCACACTCAAGCGCCCGAGGCGCTCGACCAGCGGCTGCGTGAGCGCCGCCAGGCCCGGACCGATCTCGACCATGGACTGGCCCGGCTGCGGTGCAATCGCCTGCACGATGGCGGCGATGACCGCCTGGTCGGTCAGGAAATGCTGCCCGAAGCGTTTGCGCGGGAGGTGTTTCATATCCAGCGGCTGTGGCGGCGCCTGCGGCCGTCGTCGTATGCGCTGCGGGCAGGGGAGGATGGCGCGCTAGCGCGGCGGGTCACGGTATTCCACATAGGCGCGCGCGCGCAGTTCCTGCGCCCAGGCGGCGTAGGCTTCGTCGAGCTTTTTCTCGCGCACGATGCTGCGCGCCATGTCGCGCTGCTCGCGCGGGGTCGGCGTGCTCTGGCGGCGTTCGAGCAGTTGGACCAGGTGCACGCCAAAGCGCGTCACCAGCGGCTCGCTGATCTCGCCCGGTTTGAGGGCGTCCAGGGCCTGTTCGAATTCGGGCACGTAGCGGCCGGGGCTGGCCCAGCCCATGTCGCCCCCCTCTTTGGCGCTGCTGTCCTGGGAATGTTCGCGCGCCAGCGCCGCAAAGTCGGCCTGGCCTGCGAGCACGCGCCGTTTGTAGTCGGCCAGGCGTGCGGCCGCTGCGGCCTCGCTCAGCCGGGGGCCGGTGCGCAGCAGGATGTGGCGGGTGTGGTTTTGCTCGACCGTGGCGGGCGTTGCGGCCGTGACGCGCTCGATCACTTTGAGCAGGTGAAAGCCCGCCGGCGAGCGCACGGGGCCGGCGACGGCGCCCAGGGGCAGGTCCTGCGTGGAGCTCACGAACAGCTCCGGGTACTGGTCCACCGGGCGCAGGCCGAGCTGCCCGCCCGCGCGCGCGCCCTCGGGGGCGTCCGAGAATTCGCGCGCCACGGCGGCGAAGTCTTCTCCGGCGTGCAGCCGGTCGGCCGCCTGCCGCGCCCGCGCCTGGCGCTCGACCACCTGCGCGGGGCTGGCGTTTTCGGGAACCAGCACCAGCACGTGGCCGAGGTTGATTTGCATGGGCGCGGCCTGCGCGTCCCGTTGCTCTTCCTTCAGGTACTGCTCGACGTCCAGATCGGAGACCTTGACGCGCGCTTCGACTTCGCGTTCGCGCAGGCGCTGCACGAGCAGTTGGTTGCGCAGTTCTTCCCGAAAGCGTTCCTGGCCGATGCCTTCGCGCGCCAGGCGGGCGTGCAGCTCGTCCACCGTCAGCCGGTTCTGGCGCGCCACGTTCTCCTCGGCCTGCGTGACGGCGAACTCGTCCGCCTTGATCCCCGTCTCGCGCGCCTGCTGGATCTGCACCCGCTCGAGAATGATCCGCTCCAGCACTTCGCGCTCCAGCCGTTCGTGCGGCGGCGTGGCGCCGCCCTGGCGGGCCAGCTGCGCCTGGACCTGCGCGAGCCGCGTGCGCAGTTCGGTGCTGGTCACGGGTTCGGAGTTCACCACGGCGACGATGAAGTCCGCCGTGCGCGCCGCGGCGTCGGGCGTGGACGCGGTCTCGGACGGCGGGGCGGGGGCGGGGCGCGCCAATCCCTGGCCCGCAGGCGTTCCCGGCAGGCGCAGGCCCTGCGCCGCAGCGCTGCCCATGGCGGTCAGGCTGGCGAGGATCAGGGCCAGGACTGTGCAGTGATCACGGTATTGCATGGCGTTAGTCGTAGTTGCTGAAGCGGCTCGGCGGCGCCACCTGCTCGCGCAGGTATTGGTAGCGCGGCACATTGTGCTTGAAGGTTTCCTGGGGGTTGGCGCCCAGGCTCAGGCGCGACAGACCCAGGAATTCGATCTGCAGGAGCAGGCGCGTGTTCGAGGTGCTCGTGCCGTTTTGCAGGCGTTCGAGCACCACGCTGCCGATCCAGCAGCAGCCGTCGTATTCCAGGCCGACGATGGTGTTTATGAGCCGGCTGTCTTGCAGGCTGTAGTTCAGCCGGCCGACGCCGTACCAGCGCCTGCCCCCCTGGCCGCCGCCGGGCCCCAGGTCCTGGCCCTTGTCGCCCCACAGGTCGTTCAGGGGCCATTGCCAGCCAATGTCGATTTGCTCGCTGGTGCCGCGCTGCCGGCGGTACGCGGCGCTCAGGGTGCGGTAGCTGCCGGGGCTGTAGCGTGCGCCGACGGTCGTGCGCACGGAGCGGCCCTGCTTGGGGTTGTATTGCAGCATGGAGTCCAGGTCCCAGCGCGGCGTCCAGCGGATGCTCGCGCCCAGCAGCAGGTCGGACAGGCGTTCGTTCACCGGCGCGTTGCCGGGCAGGGTCACCCTTTGCTCGGACAGGCGCAGGCGCTGCGCCAGGCCCAGGCGGATGGCCTCGTTGCCGCTCTCCGGATCCAGCAGGCGCGTGGTCACGCCCAGGGTGAGCAGGTTGTTGTCGGCCAGCCGGTCGTTGCCCCCGTAGGCGTTTTCGGTGTAGATGGTCGCCAGGTTGAAGTCGTTCGCGGCGCTGTCGTACACCGGCAGCCGGCTCTGGTCGCGGTACGGTGTGTAGGTGTAGAACGCCCGGGGCTCCAGGGTCTGCAGGAAGGCGCGCCCGAAGAACCGGGTGTCGCGCTCGAACATCAGCGCGCTGTCCAGGCTGAACGTGGGCAGCGCGCGCTGCGCGCTGCGCGTGCTGCCGGGCAGCGGCGCGTCGAACTGGTACTGCGTGGCGTGCAGTTGCAGCCGCGGCGTGACGTAGCCCGCGGGCTGGACGAAGGGCCGGCTGATCTGTGCCATGGCGTAGCTGCGGGTGGCGTTGGGTTGCCCGGTGCGCTCGCGCGCGGCCTGAAAGCGCGTGCTGTCCAGTTCCACGCTGGCGTCGAGGTTGCCGCCGAGCCCGAGTGGCGCATAGCGCCATTGCAGCTGCGGCATGCGGTCGTATGGCGGCACGATGGGCGCGTTCACGTCCTGCAGCGTCTGCCACTTGAGGGTGCGCAGCGTCGTCGTCGTATCGCTGCGCGTCCAGGTCAGCAGCGCGTCGTTCGGCAGCAGGCGCTGGCGCAGCGGCCCGGAGGCGCGGCCGAAGTCGCGCCAGTAGTCGTCGTCGCTCACGCGGTTCAGATTCAGGTTCAGGCCCAGGGTGTCGGTGCTGCTGCTGAAGGCGCCCTGGTGCCGGCCCGAAAAGCTCCAGCGGGAGTGCCTGCGCAGCTGATCGCTGGGCATCAGGTCGCCGCTGATCTGGCCCGCGTAGGCCGGCTCCAGGTAGCGGAATTCGCCCCCCAGGCTGGCGCCGCGTTTTTGCATGAGCGTGGCGCGCAGCGTGGCGTCGCGGTTCGGCGCGATGTTCCAGTAATACGGCTGCGTGTAGGTCAGGCCGTCGCGGCTGTCGAGCCCGACGGTCGGTGGCAGCAGGCCCGACTTGCGCTTGTCCGAAAGGGGAAAGCTGATGTACGCCAGCGGCAGCAGGGGCACGCCCTTGAACTCCAGCACGGCGTCTTCGGCGGTGCCGGTTTCTTGCGTGCTGTCGATGTGCAGGGTCGCGGCGCGCAGCACCCAGTCCGGCGCCCAGTCCGGCGCATCGCCGCGCTCGCAGGTGGTGTAGGTGGCGTTGTGCACCAGCGTCCGGTCGCGGGCGAGGAAATCCATGCGCGAGGCAGTGCCATGCGCCTGCGGCTCCAGGAGCCAGTACTGCGCGTCGCTGAAGAAGCCCTGGAAGGCGTCCACGTACAACTCCAGCTCCGTGCCCTCGTAGCGGTCGCCCGCGCGGTTGATGCGCACCCTGCCGTGCGCCCGGGCCAGGTCATCGGGCGCGGTGTAGTCCATCCGGTCGGCGCGGATCACGGTATCGCCGTGGCGCAGCTGCGCATCGCCTTCGATGATGGTGTTCAGATCGATCTGGCCGCGGATGTGCTCCCCCGTCACGAAGATCGGGAGCCGGTGGCGCACGGCGGGGGGAATCCGCTCCTGCAGCCGGGGCGTGGCGCGCAGTGCGGGTGGGGCGTCCGGGGCGTCCTGCGCCGGTTCCTGAGTCAGGGCGGCGTGCGGCAGGGTGCAGCAGGCCAGGGCCGCGCCACGGGCCAGCGCAGGCAGCATGGCGGACAGCCGCCACGCCGAAGCAGCGCGGTGGCAAGGGGTCTGCGCGGTGGGGGGCATGCAGGGGCGGCTCGGGCGGTGGCAGATGATGAACGGGACCCGCTGCGCAGGGGAGGGCGCTCGAAGGTTCGATGGGGCGCCGGGAAAGCGGGTTTGTAGAATCGGATTATCCATGAGCCACCCCTGCCCACTGCCCCCCGCCGATCCGTCCCCGGGTGCGGCAGCGGCGCTTTCCGCGTGCGCGTCCCGTGCGCCCGTTTCCTGGCCCGACGCCGCGCGCCGGGCGGCCTTCGATGCCTGGCTCGCGCCCCTGGTCGGGCCGCACCAGTTATTGCCCGAGAGCCTGCGCCCGGCCTCGGAGGACGCGAGCTTTCGGCGCTACCTGCGCATCGACAGCGGCCGCGGCGGGAGCTGCATCGTGATGGACGCACCCCCGGACCAGGTGGATTGCAGCCCCTTCGTGCGGGTGCAGGGCCTGATGGCCGCTGCGGGGCTGAACGTGCCGCAGATTCTGGCCTGGGGCGAACGCAGCGGCTTCATGCTGCTGTCCGACCTGGGCAGCAGGACGCTGATCGAGCAACTGCACTCCGACCAACCGCAGGCGGCCTGGCGCTGGTACCAGCAGGCCACCGACCTGCTGCTCGACTGGCAGCGGGCCTCCCGGGCGGACCTGCTGCCCGCCTACGACGCGGCCCTGCTGCGGCGCGAGCTGGCGCAGTTTCCCGACTGGTACCTGGCCGGGTACCGCAGCGTCACGCTCGACGGCGCGCAGCGGACCACGCTCGCCAGCGCCTTCGACGCCATCGTGGCGCACAACTTGGCGGCCCCGTGCGTTTTCGTGCACCGCGACTTCATGGCGCGCAACCTGATGGCGCCCGTGCAGGAGGGCGCGCCGCTGGGCGTGCTCGACTTTCAGGACGCCGTCCACGGCCCCATCACCTACGACATCGCCAGCCTGCTGCGCGACGCCTTCATCAGCTGGGAAGAGGAATTCGTCATCGACGTCACCGTGCGCTACTGGGAGAAGGCGCGCAAGGCCGGCCTGCTGGGCGCGGGCAGCGCCAGCGGCTGGGGCGCAGACTTTGGCGAGTTCTATTGCAGCGTCGAATGGATGGGCCTGCAGCGCCACCTGAAGGTCGCCGGAATTTTTGCGCGCCTGAGCCTGCGCGACGGCAAGCCCCGGTACCTGGCCGACACGCCGCGCTTTCTGGCCTACATCCGCGCCACGGCCGGGCGCTACCGGCAGCTGGCGCCGCTGCGCGCGCTGCTCGAACAAATCGAAGGCAGCGCGGCCAGAACGGACCCTGCGCATGGCCGGGTGTGAGCCGCGCGGCCCGCGCAAGCCGCCGCGCCTGCACTGCCCGGCGCCATTGGCCGAGGGCGCCGAGCTCGACCTGCCCCCCGGCGCCGCGCGGCACGCGCAGGTGCTGCGCCTGCAACCGGGCGACGGCGTCACGCTGTTCCACGGCGCGCCGGGCGCGGGCGACCCCGGCGGCGAGTTCGACGCCAGCGTGCTGCGCATGGGCCGCAGCGCCGTGCGCGTGCGCGTGTGCGCGCACCACGCGATCGAACGCGAGGCGCCGCGCGCCGTGCACCTGCTCGCAGGGATCATCGCCAACGACCGCATGGACTGGCTCGTGGAAAAGGCCACCGAGCTGGGCGTGGCCGGAATCACGCCGCTGGCGGCCGAGCGCAGCGTGCTCCGGCTCGATGGCGCGCGCGCCGCCAGAAAGATCGCCCACTGGCAGGCCGTGGCCGTGGCCGCGTGCGAGCAATGCGGGCGCAACCGCGTTCCCGTGGTGCACGACGCGCTGGATCTGGCGCGCTGGCTGCACGCCCGGATCCTCTGCCCCGGAGCCGCGCCGGCCGCGCAGCGCCTGCTGCTGTCGCCGCACCCAGGTGCGGCGCCGCTGCGTGCGGCCGCTGCGGCGGGCGGGACGGACGGCACCCGGCGCCCGGTGCTGCTGCTCAGCGGCCCCGAGGGCGGGTTGAGCCGCGCCGAGGAAGCGCTGGCGCTGCAACATGGCTTCGTCGCCACCACGCTGGGCCCGCGCGTTCTGCGCGCCGAAACCGCGCCCCTGGCGGCCCTGGCCGCGCTCACCCTGCCGTGAAACCGGCTATCCACCGTGCGTGGGCGGGCAATCAGGAAAGTGCCAGCAACGCATCAAGCTGCTTGAAACCGGAGGTTCCCTCCATCGGGCCCTTGGCTCCGACGGCGAGGGCGCCGCTGGCATTTGCGTAGCGCAAGGACTCATCGGGCGTTTTGCCCAGGCGCCTGCAGGTCACGAAGGTGGCGCCGAAGCAGTCGCCGGCCCCGGTGGGGTCCAGTTCTTCGACGGGAATCGCATCCAGCGCGAAGCGGACGCCCGGGGCGAAGTAGCAACAGCCTTGCGCGCCGTGTTTCACGACGATCTCCTTGACCCCTTTGCCGAAGAGCTCGCGCACGGCACCGGCCTCATCCGGTGCGTCGGCGAGCAGACTGAGCTCGTGCTCGCTGGGCAAGAGGATGTCGGTGAACTCCAGGATGTAGGTCAGCGCCTCGCGCATCTCGGCAATGCGCAGCATCTCCTTGCGGATGTTGGGGTCGAACGAGACCGTTCCGCCCTGTCCCTTGACGATGTCGATCGCCTTCTTCATCGCGTCGATGAGGCGAAACGAGAACAGCGAAGAACCCATCACGTGAAAGTGCGCGCAGTCCCGCAGCGCGGCCGCGTTGACGTGCGCAGGCTGCAGCTGCGCGCAAGCGCTGTTGGTGATGTTGAAAATGAAGTCGCGCTCGCCGTTTCTGCGGTAGGTCACGAAGGCGCTTCCGGTGACGGCGTCCGGCAGTACGCTGATCGATCCCGTGTCCACGCCGTCGCGCTGGAGCCGCTCGATGTTGAGCCAGCCAAAGTCGTCGTCTCCCACGCACGCGATGATCGCGGCCGGATGGCCCAGGCGCGCCACCTGGTCGATGAAGATCGCCGGCGCACCGCTGGCGTACGGCCCGAGCAGGCGCCCGGGCGCGCGCAGGCTCTGACCGCGCTCGGTGGCCATGATCTCCACCAGGATCTCGCCCATGGTCATGATTTTTTCCATCTCGCTTCCTTGGTTGGTGCTGCGGCTCAGCTGCGGCGCTTTTTGTTTTGCACGTCGATGCAGACCGCGATCAGGATGACGGCGCCCTTGACGATGAGTTGGTAGAAGTACGGCACGCTCATCAGGTTCATGCCGTTGTTGATCACGCCGATGATCAGCGCGCCGATCAGCGTTCCCGGCATGCTCCCATAGCCCCCGGACAGGCTGGTGCCACCCAGAACGGCGGCGGCGATCGCGTCGAGCTCCCAGCCGAGCGCGGCGGTCGGCTGCGCCGAGTACAGGCGCGCGGTCAGCAGCATGCCGCCCACCGACGCCATCAGCCCCGAGAGCATGAAGATCGCGACCTTCAGCCGCTGGACGCGAATGCCCGCATAGGCCGCCGCCTCCGCATTCCCGCCGGCCAGGTAGACCTTGCGGCCAAAGACGCTCCGGGACAGCACCAGGTGGTTCAGCACCAGCAGCGCGCCCAGGATCCAGATTGGCACCGGCAGGCCAAGCAGGTGGCCGTTGCCGATGCGCAGGAAGGCCTCGTCGTCCACCGTGACCGGCATGCCGTCCGAGCTGATGTAGGCCAGCCCGCGAAAAATGCCCATGGTCGCCACCGTGACGATGAACGAGGGGATGCTCAGCTGCGCCGAGAGGGCGCCGTTGAGCGCGCCCAGCGCCAGCCCGCAGGCCAGCGCGGCGGCGACGGCCCACGGGGCTGCAACGCCTTGGGCGAGCAACAGGCCCGCAACGCTGCCGCTGAGCGCGATGAGCGCGCCCACGGACAGGTCGATCTCGCCGAGCAGCAGCACGTAGGTCATGCCGAACGCGACGATCGCGATGATCGACACCTGCAGCACGACGTTGCGCAGATTTTCCACCGTCAGAAAGGCCGGCGAGAGCACCGAGAACAGCCCGCCCAGGGCCATCAGTGCGAGCAGGATGCCGCCGTAGCGTCGGGCGGTACGGGCCCAGCCGGTCATGCTGCTGCGGCTCCCGTGGCGTAGGCCATCACCGTTTCGGCAGATGGATTCGGGTGCCCGAAGGTCTTCACCAGGCGCTTGGCGCGCATGACCAGCAAGCGCTCGCTCAGCGCCAGCACTTCGGGCAGTTCGGACGAGACCAGCAGCACGGCCGTGCCCGCGGCGGCGAGTTCCCGGATGGTGCGGTAGATCTCGAACTTGGCGCCCACGTCGATGCCGCGGGTCGGCTCGTCGAGAATCAGCACCCTGGGCCGCAGCGCCAGCCACTTGGCGAACACCACTTTCTGCTGGTTGCCGCCCGAGAGTTCGCGCACCGGTTGGTGCAGGCTCGCGAGCCGGATTCCCAGCGCTTGCACATGGCGCTGCGCGAGGCGCAGCTCCTGGCTTTCGTCGGTCCACCAGGCCGCTTTGCGGGCGCAGTGCACGTGCACCATCGTGATGTTGTGCAGCACCGATTGGTCCAGCACCAGCCCTTGCTCCTTGCGGTTTTCGGTGACGAAGGCCATGCCGTGCGCGATCGCGTCAGCAGGGCAGCGGATCTGCACCGCTTGGCCGTCGAGCGTGATGCGGCCGCTGGCGCGGTGTATCCCGAACAGCGCCGCCATCACGTCCGAGCGACCCGCCCCGACCAGACCGAAAAAGCCGACGATCTCCCCCGCATGGACCGCGAAGTCCAGGCCCTGAAACCTGCGCGCCACGCTCAGGCCTTCGACGCGCAACAGGGCCGGGCGCGTCCTGTGCACCGCGGGCGGCCGGGGCGGGTAGAGGTCGCGCATCGGCCGGCCGACCATCAGCGCGATCAAGTCCTGCGCGCTGGCCTCGCCACGCGCCTTGGTGCCAAGGTATTGCCCGTCGCGCAGCACCGAGATCTCGTCGGAGATGCGCATCACCTCGTCGATGCGGTGCGAGATGTAGACGATGGCCTTGCCCTGCGACTTCAGCCCTTCGATGATCCGGAACAGCAGCTCGACCTCGCTGGCACCCAGCGACGAGGTCGGCTCGTCCATGATCACGACCCGCGCGGGCTGGTTCAGCGCCTTGGCAATCTCGACCAGTTGGCGCTCGGCGAGCGTCAGCTGCGCGACCTGGGCCGAGGCGTCGATGGCAATTCCCCATTCGGCCAGCAATTTCCGGCCCGCGCGCAGCATCTCCCGGTCGTCGATCCATCCCGCCCGGCCCGGCGGGTGGTGCGCAAACAGGTTGTCGGCGACGCTCAGATTCCCGGCCAGGCTCAGTTCCTGGTGGATGATGGCGATGCCGCAGCGCCGGGCGTCCCGCGGCCCGGCCAGGCGAAGCTCCTGCCCGTCGAGGAACATCTGCCCGCGGCTGGGTTGGTGGACCCCGGCGAGGATTTTCATCAGGGTCGATTTGCCGGCACCGTTCTCGCCCAGCAGCGTGTGCACCGATCCGGCGCGCAGCGTCAGCGAGATGTCCTTCAGGGCCTCTACCGCCCCAAAGGACTTGGCCATGGCGCGCACCTCGAGCACCACCCGACCCGGGGCTGCGCAGTTCATCATCCGGTCCTGCTCAGAGCCCGGGGTTTATGGGCGCGCTGCCGCCGTGTAGACGCCGGGCAGCACCGGGTTGAGTTTCTCGACCGGCTTGCCCGACAGCACGGCGACGGCCAACTCGATCGCCCGCACGCCCATCTGGTCCGGGTACTGGCGGATCACGCCCACGAACGCCGGCTCCTTGTCCACCGCAGCGCGCGCCTCGGCCATCCCGTCAAAGCCGACGACCTTGACCTGTTGCAGCTTGTTCGCGGCCTTGACGCTGGCCAGCGCAGCGAGCGCGGCGTCGTCGCCAAAGCCGAAGATGCCCGCCAGGTCCGGATGGGCCTGCAGCATGTTTTGCGTTGCCGCCAAGGCTTCGGCGCGCGTGATGCCCGGCAGGACGGACACGATCTTCATCCCCGGGTGGGCCGAGATGGCCTTCTTGAACCCCTCGACGCGATCGACCACGGACTGCACCGCAGGGTAGTGCAGAACGCCAATCCGGCCCCGGCCTCCGGTGGCCTGCGCCATCAACTCGCCCGCCTTCACGCCCCCGGCGTAGTTGTCGGTCGCCACGTGCGCGGCCACCGCCACGCCGCTGGCGGCGATGTCCACGGTGATGACCGGGATGCCGGCGGCGTTCGCCTTCAGCACCGCCGCCTTGACCCCCTTGGAATCGACCGGCGACAGGATGATCGCGTGGACTTTTTTGCTCACGAAGTCCTCCACGTCCGACAACTGCTTGTTCAGGTCCTGGTTGGCAATGCTCAGGTCAAGTCGGACGCCCTCCTTGGCCGCCTGCTGCCGCATGGCCTGCGCCAGCTCGACGTAGAAAGGGTGCTGCTGCGTGAGCAGCGACGCGCCCACGGTGTACGGCTGGGCCTGCGCACCAAGGCCTGCAAGACACAGGCTGGCAGCGGCCACGAATTTGAGAAAGGCTCTTGCGTTCATGCGCGGTCTCCATGGGAGGGTTGGAAGGATCTCAGGCTTTGCGAAATTCCAGAAAACCGTCTGCCTTGCGGCCCGACTGCAACCGGTGTCTGGCGAGTAGTTCCAGGACGCCCGGTGGCGCATCGTGCGGGACGACGAACGCATCCAGCGCGTCCAGGCTGCACACCGGGTGCCCGGATGCCGCGCCGACGTCGGACCCGTGCGACAAGCTGATCGCCTTGGCGCAGTGACTGACCGCTGCGGCGTAGAGCCGGGCCGCACCGGCAAATCGGGACAGGACGCGACCGCGGGAGTCGATGCCGCTGACTTCGAGCACACACAGATCCAGCGGGTGCGAGCGCAGGCCCTGTTCGGCTGCGGGGCCGATCAGGCCCGGCTCCTCGTCGCTCAGTACGCCGCCCGTGACATGGACCCCGCAAGCCAGAAACTGCCGGGCGGTTGCGACCATCGCCAGGTCGTGCAGCGTCAGCGCCAGCCCTTGGCGGACTACGAGTTGCGGGAGCAGCCTGTGCACCAGGGCCCCGCCGCCGAGAAACAGCGCCATTCCGTCGGCAATCCAGCGCAGTGCAGCGCCTGCGACCCGGCTCGGCCCCGGGCCGCAGAGCCTTGTCGGGGTCTCCTGCGGCGCTGGCACGGCATGGAGCAGCGCCGGGTTGTAGCGTGCGCGCCCCATCATGCGCACCACGTAGCCCTGCTGCTCCAGGTAATTCAGGTCGCCGCGGATGGTGACGCGCGACACGCCCAGCAGCGTGCTCAGCGCCTCGACCTTCACCGCGTCCGACTTGCGCGCGAGCTCAACGATTTGAAGCCTGCGCCGGAGCGAGCTGCTGCCATGGTCTTGCATGTCTCCGATCTTTCGTATGGAAAGATATTTCTTTCTGCACGAAAGTGTCCGGGCGAAAAGCCATTGCGTCAAGAAAGAGGGCATAGGGATTAACCAGCGATCCGCCCTGCCTGCCGTGAATCCGACGACAGAGCCTGCGGCTCACTCGGCAGCCGCCCGGAATGCAGCCTGGACGGCGCGCACGAGCGATGGATGCAGCACGCCCAACTTGGGTGTCTGGCCGTGGGGTGCAGCAGGCGGCACCGAGAACCACTCGGTGCCGTAGGGCAGGTCGAGGGACTGCCTGAGGTCGAACTGGGTGTCGTAGCTCAGTCCCGCCGCATCGTAGGCTGCCGGGTTGCGCGCGCGCAGAATTGAGAATTCTCCCCGGTGCAGCGCCGTGGTGCGTTGGCTGGTGCCGTAGGCCACGCGCACCGTGAACTGCGGCGCGTCGTCGTCGAACACGGCCAGGATCAGCGCGGGACGGGGCTTCGGGCGAGGATGGATGGCGTCGGGAAAATGACACCAGACGATCTCGCCTGCAGTGGGTTCGCCCCACCATGGGTGGATCACGGCGTCTGCGCGTCGAACAGGCTCGAACGCACCGACCTTTTGCGGCCCTGCGGAACCTGCTTTTTGATCTGGCGGACCTGCGTGGCCGTCAACGGGCCATCATCGGCTTCGTACTGTGGCAGCACCCGCATGGCCAGCTCATGCAGTGCACGGTGGATCGCCTGTGTTTCATCGACGCCGAGATGTTCGGCCAGGCGCATGGCGGTTTGGCGCGTCACGCCAAAGTCGCTGTCAACCGGGCGATAGCGAAAGGCGATCTGATTCGCAGTGGAACGGGCAGGCATGCGGAGCTCCTTGATGGATATCAATAAGATATCCAGTTTTCCACCAGCGGTCAAACTTGCAGCCTTGTCCAATGGGGTGCGAATCTGAAGGAATCCCGCATTTCCAACGAGGTATGAGTCTGAAGGGGCGGTTTCAGCCCCCCCGGCGAGGGTGGGTTGATCCATCGGGTCGAAGCAACGCAGCCGCACGGCTACGAGCCGCGCAATCAGCGTCCCAACCGATCCAGCAGGCCGTACCAAGCCACGCCCGCGGCAATGTACCAACGCTGCAATCCGTGCAGCGCCATGGGCTGCACGGGGGTCACCGGGTAGGGACAGTCCCGGGTGCGGCCGCCGGCGAGCAGTGCTGCCGCGTGCTGGCCCAGGCTGGTCGCGGTGGCGATGCCCCGGCCGTTGTAGCCCAGCGCCGCCGTGATGCCCGGCGCGGGCTGGTGCAGGTGGGGCATGCAGTCGCGCGTGAGGGCAACCCGGCCGGCCCAGCGGTACGCGCATGGCACGGCACCGAGCTGCGGGAACATCCGCGCCAGCGCGCGCTCCAGGTGCGCAAAGTCTTGCGCTCCCGAGGGGTCGCTGAAGTGGCCGCGCCCGCCCAGCAGCAGCCGGCCCTGCGCGTCCTTGCGCCAGTACAGCAGCAGCCGCTGCGCGGTCGAGACGGTTTCGCCGCGTGCCAGGATGTCGGCACCGGCCGCGCCCAGCGGCTGCGTGGCGACGATGAAGCTGTTGGCTGCCAGCAGCGTGCGCGCCAGGCCGGGCCACAGGCCGTCGGTGTAGCCGTTGGTGGCGAGCAGCAGCTGCTGCGCCTGCACGCGCGCGCCCTGCGCCGTGCGGGCCGTCCAGCGCCGGCCCTGGCGCTCCAGGTGCACCACCGGCGAGCCGCCGTGCACCTGCACGCCCAGCGCCTGGGCTGCGCGCACCAGGCCGCGCACATAGGCCAGCGGCTGGACGCTGCCGGCGCGCCCGTCGAGCCAGCCGCCGGCAAAGGCCGGCGTTCCCGTGCGCGCGGCCACGGCGGCGCGGTCGAGCAGTTCCACGCGCACGCCGCGCCGCTCCCATTGCCGCGCGCGTGCGTGCAGCGCGTCCACGGCCTGCGGCGTGTAGCCCAGTTGCAGCCAGCCGGCGCGCACCGGGTCGCAGGCGATCGCGTGGCGTTGGATGAGCCCGTACACCAGGTCGGCCGAGCGCGAGACGGTGGCCACCAGCGCCTCGGCGCGTTCGGCGCCGTAGCGGCGCAGCAGTTCGTCGGGGTCCTGCCGGAGCGTGGGGTTGACCTGCCCGCCGTTGCGCCCCGAAGCGCCCCAGCCGGGCGCATGCGCGTCGAGCACGCACACGCTGGCCCCGGCTTCGGCCAGGTGCAGCGCGGCGCACAGGCCGGTGTAGCCCGCGCCCACCACCAGCGCGTCGGCGCTCAGCGATTCGGACAACGCCGGCGTGGGCGGCGCAGCAGGCGCGGTCGCGGCCCATAGCGCGTGCGCGGCGGGGTGCGCGGCGATGGGCCGCGCGCCACCGGCCGGGCTCATGCGGCAGCCCCTGCGGGGGCGTGCAGCACGCGGCGCAGAAAGTCCTGCGTGCGCGCCTGGCGCGGCGCTCCGAGTACCTGCGCTGCCGGCCCCTCTTCGAGAATGCGGCCGCTGTGCAGAAAGCACACGCGGTCGGCCACCTCGCGCGCAAAGCCCATCTCGTGCGTGACCACGACCATGGTCATGCCCTCGGCGGCGAGTTGGCGCATGACCTCGAGCACGTCGCCCACCAGTTCAGGGTCGAGCGCCGACGTGGGCTCGTCGAACAGCATGGCCTCGGGGCACAGGGCCAGCGCGCGCGCCATCGCCACGCGCTGCTGCTGTCCGCCCGAGAGCTGCGCCGGCCAGGCCGCTGCCTTGTCCGCCAGGCCCACCTTGCGCAGCAGTTCCAGCGCGTCGTGCCGGGCGCAATCGGGGCGCTGGCCCTTGACGTGGACCGGGCCCTCCATCACGTTTTCGAGCACCGTGCGATGGGGAAACAGGTTGAAGCGCTGGAACACCATGCCCATGCGGCTGCGCAGCGCATGCACCGTGGGCGCGCGCTGGTCCACGCGCTCGCCGAAGGCGCGCACCTGGCCACCCTGGTAAGACTCGAGCCCGTTGATGCAGCGCAGCAGCGTGGACTTGCCCGACCCCGAGGCGCCGATCAGGCACACCACCTGGCCGCGCTCCACGTGCAGGTCCAGGCCCTGCAGCACGCGCTGCGCACCGTAGGTTTTTTCCAGGCGCTCGATCACGATCATGGCGCTTTCCTGCCCGCTGCGAAGCGGCGCTCGATCTCCCGCAGGCCCCAGACCAGCGGCAGGCTCAGCGCCAGGTAGAGCAGCGCGACCAGCGTGTACACGGTCATGTTCTGGAACGTCGATGCGGCGATGAGCTGGCCGGCGCGCGTCATTTCGGCCACGGTGATGGTCGAGACCAGCGACGAATCCTTGAGCATCATCACCAGCGTGTTGCCGTAGGGCGGCAGCGCAATGCGCAGGGCCTGGGGCAGGACCACGCGGCGCATCAGCAGCGCAGGCCGCATGCCCATGGCCAGCGCCGCCTCGCGCTGGCCCGGGTCCACGGCCTCGATGCCGGCGCGGAAGTTCTCTGCCTGGTAGGCCGAATAGGCAATGCCCAGCCCGATCACGCCGGCCTGCATGGCCGAGAGCCGGATGCCCACGTCGGGCAGAACGAAGTAGATGTAGAACAGTTGCACGATGATCGGCAACCCGCGGACTCCGTTGATGAACGCGGCCGCGCCCCAGCGCAGCGCGCGCAGCGGCGAGAGTCGGCACAGCGCCAGCGCCAGGCCGAGCACGCTGCTGAGCAGGAACGACAGCGCCGTGACCTGCACCGTGACCCACGCGCCCTGCAACAGGATCGGCAGGAACTCGCGCGCATGCTGCACGAAGGCTTGCATGGTGATCCATCCTCTGGTGAGAGAGAGGGGGGGGCAGTTCAGATGCCCCATTTCCGGATGATCTGCGCCAGCGTGCCGTCGGCCTTGATGGTGGCGATGGCCCGGTTCAGCCGCGCCAGCGTCGCGGCGTCGCCCTTGCGCACCACCAGGCAGACGTCGCCCATGCTGCTGGCCTGGTAGCCTGCGGCGAGCTTCACGCCGGGCAAGCTGTTCTGGCGGATCTGGTAGGCGATGACGGGCTGGTCGGCCAGGCCCGCCCGGATGCGGCCGAGCGCCAGATCGCGCGCCATGTCGGCCACCGAGTCGTAGCTGCGCACCTCTTTGAAGATTCCCTTCTTGTGCAGCATGTCGAGGTACACCGTGCCCACCTGGGCGCCGACGATCTCGCCGCCGAGCGCGTCAAGCGAGGCGTAGGCACTGGCCTCGTCGGCCCGCACGATCAGGCTCTCGCCGTAGGAGTAGACCGGATCGCTGAAGTCCACCACCTGCTGGCGCGCCGGCGTCTTGAGCAGCGCGGCCGAGATGATGTCGATCTTGTGCGCGGTGAGCGAGGGAATCAGCGCCGAGAACACCGTCTGCTGCACCGCCACGCCAAAGCTGCCGGCCCTGGCCACGGCCTGCACGGTGTCGACCATCATGCCCTGGATGCGGTTGGTCTTCAGGTCCAGAAAGGTGAACGGAATCCCCGAGGCCGTGGCGCCCACGGTGTAGCTGGCGGGCGGGGGGCTTTGCTGCGCGGCTGCAAGCAGGGCGGCGCCTGCGGCGCACAGGCCCAGGGCGATGCGATAAAGGGGGCCGATGAGGCGCTGCATGGGGTGACTCCTGTGACGAACGCGGGGGCGAAGGGGGATGGTGACAATGATCGATTCTAATGAATCTGTAATAAATTTATATAAACCATTGAAAGATTTTCTAGTATCGATATACGATACGAATGCCAATGAAAACCACCATGCCGCGACCCATGAGCACCGCACCGCTGCCCGACGCTGACGCCAACCCCCTGTTCAACCAGTCGCTGGAAAAGGGGCTGGCCGTGCTCTGCGGGTTCAGCGCGCAGCGGCGCAGCATGACGCTGGCCGAGGTGGCCGCCGCTGCCGGGATCAGCAAGAGCTCGGCGCAGCGCATGGTCTTCACGCTGGAGCAGCTGGGCTTTGTGCGCAAGCACCCGCAGACGCGGCGCTACCAGCTCACGCCGCGCGTGATGCGCATCGGCCTGAGCTACCTGGCGGCCAACCCGCTGATCGATCTGGCCACCCCCTACCTCTCGGAACTGACGAACGGGACCACCGAGACCTCCTGCCTGACCGAGGCCGACGGGCTGGAGATGGTTTACTTGGCGCGTTTCATCAGCGCCCAGTTCGTTCCCGTGCACATGCCCATCGGCAGCCGCATTCCCATGTACTGCACGGCCTCGGGCCGCGCCTGGCTGAGTGCGCTGCCCGAGGCCGAGGCCCTGGCGCTGCTGCGCGCGGGAGACCGCGTGGCGCACACCCGCCACACGCTCACCGACGAGGCCGCCATCCTGGCCGCGTTGGGCCAGGCCCGCGAGCGCGGCTACGCCGTGAACCGGGAGGAACTCTTCCTGGGCGACATGACGCTGGGCGCTCCGGTGATCGGCAGCCATGGCCGGCCCGTGGCCGCCGTGCACATCGTCGCACCGACGAGCCGCTGGACGCCCGAGCAGGCCGAGAGCCGCCTGGGCCCGTCGCTGCTCGCCTGCGCGCGGTCATTGAGCAATTCGGTGCGCGCGCTGGGTTGATACACGATCTGCGCAGCCTGTTATCTTGTGATCCGCGCGGATGCGGGGGTTGACCCGGCCAGCTACCGTTTATACGATCGTATCAACGAACAGGAGATTTCCCATGAGCACGTCAGTCAGTCAAATCAGCGCCTGGGGCAATGGCCTGGCCCTTCGCCTCACAAAACCGATGGCGAAGATTGCGGGCGTCACCGAGGGCTCGCCCGTCCGGGTGAGCGTCAGGCCGGGCCGCATCGTGATCGAGTCTGAAACGGAGCCGACGCTGGCACAAATGCTCGAGGCTTTTGATCCGAAAAAACACGGCGGCGAAGCGATGGCTTGTGGGCCGGCGGGCGTGGAGGCGTTTGCTGATGGCAACCCGTAGGTCACCTCTGTGGGTGCCTGAGCGGGCCGAGATCATATTCATCCAATACAGCCCGCACGTCGGCAAGGAAATGCCCAGCGACCATCCGATGCTGGTGGTGTCGGTGAAAGAGTTTGCGCTGCGCACGGGGATCGTGATGGGCCTGCCGATGACGCATGCCGAGCACCATGCGGACAACCCGTTTGCCGTCGCAGCAGCGGGGGCCCAGGGCGAGGTCGGCTATGTGCTGACGAACCAACCCAAGTCCTTCGACTGGCGCGAGCGCAATGCGCGGCCGCATCCCTGGGGAGGGGGACACACGAAGTTGCTGGCTGCGGCCCTGAAGCGATTTGACGCGGTGTTCGGCGTGTGCAAGCACTGAACCGGGGCTGCGGCGCGTGTCATTGGTCGTTTACGGCCGGATGGCCTTCGCCGGCAGATTCCACAACCCGGAGTCGCTGGTGGAGATGGCCAGCGCGCCGTGCGCGATGGCGCTGCGGATGTCTTCCGGGTTGCAGACGAAGCCGGAGGCCACGATGGGCGGCAATGCCTTGCGGTCGGCTTCGCAAATATGCGCCAGCATGGGCGCGGGCATCAGTTGTACGAGGTTCGGATCGCTTTGCTCCAGGGCCTTCACGCTGCGCGGCCACGTGGAGCGGTCGGTCACGAAGACTTTCTGCATCGTCACCATGGCGGCCCGGTTGGCGCGCTGTATCGTTGCCACGCGCGTGGACACCAGGCTGCTCACCCCGATGTCCGCCAGATACTCCACACCGCCCCGGTCCTGCGACAGGCCTTCGCTGCTGTCGATGTTCACGATGGCGTACTTGCCGGCCTTCGTCAGCGTGGCGATGACCGCCTTCAGTTTGCGCAGTTCCACGTTCGCCACGATGGAGACCTCGGCCTCGCTGGCGACGAAGATTTCGATCTGCTCGACGCCATAGAGCGTCGCGATCACCGGGTGTTTCGTCAGGCGGGCACCGAGGGAGTGGTCCATATGCGTCAGTCCGCTTCGTGGGCGAGCCGGTCGGAGAGGCCGAGTTTTCCGGGGTTGAGGATGTTCTGCGGGTCGAGCGCGCGCTTCACGGCCACCAGCAGCGGGAAGGCCGTACCCAGCGACGGGGCCATGTAGGGCGCGCGCAGCAGGCCGATGCCATGGTGGTGGCTCAGCGCCGCGTGGTACCGGATCAGGACGGCGTTCGCCGCGTCCCACGCCTGGCGATACCACTTCTCGCGCTCCTGCACCGCGACCTCGCCGCGCAGGGAGAAGTAGAGGCAGGCGCCGTCCACGTAGGCGTGCGACTGGTGCGCCGATCCGGCCAGCGTGCCGGGGACTGCGGCGATGGCCTGCACCACGTCGGCATAGATGGCGGGGAGGTCGCGCCATGGGCCGGCCATCTCCAGCGTGTCGGCAACGAAGCCCGGGCCGCGCTGGAAGCCCTCGGCGCTTTTGCCGGTCAGATAGCGCGTGTCGAGCCAGCGCTCGAAGATGGCCGCGCCATCGAGCCTGTCGCCCGACCCGGCGCAGACCTGCTCGCTGATTCCGATGACGCTGTCCACGATCGTGCGCTCGCCCTCGTCGGCGACCAGCAGCACGTTGGTCTCGGGCAGGGCGAATTGGACGCCGCTCTCGAATGCGTCGTACAAGCGCAGAGCCGCCGGATTTGCGCCGCGCTGCATGATCTCGCGGCAGGCCTCGAGCCCGAGCGCGAACGTCTTGAAGCCGTAGGCGATGGCCCGGCCATAGTCGGGCAGGCGGTGCAGTTTCAGCCGCACGCGCACGATCACGCCCAGCGTCCCCTCCGAACCGATGAAAAGTTGTTGCAGGTCCGGGCCCAGCGCCGCGCGCGAGTAGCCGCCCACGCTGACCAGGCGGCCGTCGGCGAGCACCACGTCCATGCCGAACACCATGTCTTCGATCTTGCCGTAGCGTGTGGAGAGCTGCCCGGCGCCGCGGCACGCCACCCAGCCCCCGATGGTGCTGATGGCGTAGGACGAGGGCCAATGGCCCAGGGTCATGCCGTAGTTCTGCTGGATGGCTTGCTCGAAGAGGTCGCCGAACATGCCGGCCTCGACCTCGACGATCTGGCTTGCCGCGTCGAAGCCCAGCAGCTTGTTCAGTCCGCAGACGTCCAGCACGATGCCCCCGCGCACCGGCAGGGCGGCGCCGGTGACGTTGCTGCGGCCTGCGCAGACCGTCACCGGCGTCGCGCTGGCGCTGGCGATGTGCATGACGGCCTGCACCTGATCGGACGTGGACACGCGCACGATGGCGCCGCGCGGCGTGGCCGGCTTGCCGCCCGTCTCGGTCATCATCGAGCCGGCCCACCAGTCGCGGGTCCACCGGACCACGTCGCCGGTGGCGGTCAGGACCTCGTCGGCCACCTGGCGCAGGGCGTCCAGGTCGGCCGTGCTGATGGCCAGCGCATCGCGCTGCAGGCCCGGGATGTCGGGCGCCTCCCGGATGCCCGCCGCATAGCCCGGCGGGGTATGCGCGCCGACGACGTAGTTGCCGCGGTTGTAGCCGCGCTGGATGGCCTGCTTGCTGATCATGCGCTGTCTCCCATGAGAACGGATTTTTCGAGGGCGATGGCGGCCAGGTAGTCGCTGACCTGCCGGGTGACGACCGCCTCCGGCAGCCGGAGTTCGGTCTGGAGAATCTGGCCCACGCGGTGCGCGGCGCGCCCGGACGCGTCGCGTGCCATGAGGCGTGCGCGGATGCGGCGCGAGAGCACGTCGTCCACGGTGGCCGCCAGTTCGTGGCGCACGGCGTAGACGACTTCGGCCTCGGTATAGGGCAGGCCCTCGACGATGGGCCGTGCGAGCGCGGCGTCGGCCTGAAGGATGTCGCCGACGAAGCGCGCCTCGGTGCCATAGCGCTCGCCCAGGTGCGCGGACATCCCGCCCGATGCGACGATGGCCTGCGCGTCGTAGCCCCCGGCCCCGAGCAGGTACGCGGATCGGGTCCGGCAGCTGCTGCGGCGTCCGATCACCTTTTGCGCCGCGTCGATGGTCTGCTCCGCCATATGGCGCGCGGTGGTCAGCTTGCCGCCGACGATGCTCACCAGACCATCGTCGGCGGTGTGGATTTCGTGGTTGCGGCGGATCTCCTGCGTCCTGCCGCCGGGCGGCGCCACCAGCGGGCGGCAGCCGGCGATGCTGCCGACCACGTCCTGCGCTTGCAGGTCCGTCTTCAGCGCAGAGCGTGCGCCTTCGAGCAGAAAGTCGAGCTCCTGCCGGGTGCACAGCACGTTGTCCAGGTCGCCCGTGTAGTCCTCGTCCGTCGTTCCGAGGTAGGACACGTCGCCCCAGCGCGTAATGGTCGCGCGCCGGCTGCGGCCCGGCACGGGGATCGTGATCGTGCAGTCGTTGCGGATCTTGATCCATGGAATGGCGATGTGCACGCCCTTGGCCGGGCGGATGTGCAGCGACTGCTCGGCGTTCTTGCGGCGCCCGGTCCAGTCGCGCAGCCACACGCCGGTGGCCATGATCACCACGCCGGCGCGCGCGCGGATTTCGCGCCCGTCGGCGTGGACGATGGCGCCGTCCACCTTGCCCCGGGCGCTGCGGGTAATTTCCGTGGCCTGCGCATGGTTCACGAGGGTGGCGCCATGGAACACCGCGGTCCGCGCGATGCTGAGCGTGAGGCGGGCATCGTCGACGCGGGCGTCGAAGTACAGGAATCCGCCGAGGAGCTGCTCCTCATTCAAGGTGGGGCAGTGCGACAGCACTTCGGCCTTCGTCAGCTTTTGGTGCAGGATGCCTTCGCGCCAGCCACCGGCGAGGTCGTAAGTCCACAACAGGCTTTCAAAGGCCTTGGCGAGCCGCTTGTCGAACACACCGCCGCGCTCCATGACCGGGAACAGGAACGGCAAGCGCTGCACCAGATGGCGCGCGTTGCGGCGCAGACGCTGGCGCTCAAGCAGGGAACGGTGCACCAGACCGAGGTTGCCCTGTTCGATGTAGCGCAGGCCGCCGTGCACCATCTTCGACGACTTGGACGAGGTGCCGGACGCGAAATCGCTTTTCTCCACCAGCGCCACGCGGTAGCCGCGCAGGCTCGCGTCCAGCGCGGCGTAAGCGCCGGTGACGCCGCCGCCGATGATCAGCACGTCGAACGTTTCGCTCGCCAGCCGGTCGAGTTGTTGCGCACGCACCCAGCGCAAGGGCTCGGTGCCGGTCATGGCCGCGCGTTCGCGGATCGTGCTGCGCGGTGGCAGAGGCATCATGGGTCTCGTTTCTCCGGTTCAATGCGCCGCGGCAAAAGTGGCGGCGTGCTCGAGTTCGCAGGCCACGCGCGCATGCCAGAGCGCGCGGCGCCGGGCCCGTTCGTCGGCGCCGATGGCTGGCTCGAACACGGCGTCGGCGGCGATCGTGCTGCGCGCCTGTTGCAGCGAATCCCACAGCAGACCCGTGGACCCCGCGAGGTAGGCGACGCCGCGCAGGCTCGCGCGGGCGGTCTCCTGCGTCCGCCGGATGGGCAGGCCGGTCAGGTCGGCCTGCATTTGCAGCAGCGCGTCGCTGCCGGACAGGCCGCCACCGACCACGAGGTCGGTGGCCAGGACGCCGGCGGTGTCGCCATTGGCCTGCACGCAGGACGCGACGGAGTGCGCAATGCCCTCGAGAATGGCGTAGGCGAGTTCGGCCTGCGTGGTCGCCAGCGACACGCCGGTCAGCGCGGCGCGTGCGGCAGGCTGCATTTGCGGTACGCGCAGGCCCGTGAGCGCGGGGATGAAGGTCACGCCGCGCGCGCAGGAGACGGTCGCGGCGAGCGCGCTGATTTGCCTGGCGTTCTCGAACCAGCGCAATTTTTCGCAGATCCGGTCAAGCGCCGACCCGGTGGTCGCCACAAAGGTCTCCACCGAGAAATGCGATACGCCGTGGTGCCGGCGCGCCGTCATCGTCAGCGTGCCGTCGCACGCGCCGCTGCGCGCCGGCAGCGCGTTGCCGATGAGCAGATCGACGAAACTGCCGGTGCCGTGCAGGCACATGGACTGGCCGGCGTCCAGGCAGCCGAGCCCGACCGCACCGGCGAGCTGGTCGCCCGCGCAGGCCAGGATCGGCACGTCGATTCCGAGCAACTCCCTGCGCGTGCGGCCAAAGTCATCGACGTCCTCACGCAGCGCCGGCAAGAGCTCCTGCGGAAAGCCCAATGCGTCGATCCAGTCCAGGCAGTAGCGGTGCTCGGACAGCATGTAGGCGTTGCACGACGTGGCGTTGGTCGGCGTGCTCACGCTGGCGCGCTGCGTCGACAGATGCCAGAGCAGCCAGCCGTCCACCGTGCCGAAGGCCAGGCGCCGCCTGCGCCAGGCCTCGGCGACAGCCGGGGTCTCCAGCAGATGCCGGGCGGCCCACAGGTACGGCGAGCGCACGCCGCTCGGACGGCCGACGGCGGGGCGCAGCCGCGGATCCCATGCCCGCGCCAGGCGCTCGAGATCGGCGGCATGGCGCGTGTCTTGCCAAACCATGGCGGGCACCAGCGCGCGGCCGGTCTGCGTATCCCACAGGACGGCGGTCGCCCTCTGGGTGGTGATGGCCGCTGCGACCACGTTCAGCCTCTCGCGCGCCGCCTGCGCGAGGGTCGCGCGCGCAACGTCGAGCGTCTTGTCGAGCAGGGTATTCGCATCCTGCTCGACCACGCCGGGGCGGGGCGAATCGACGCGCAGCGCCGTGTATTCGAGGCACGCGACCCGGCCGTCGGCGCCCACGACCGCGGCGCGTGTTCCGGAGGTTCCCTCGTCGATCGCGAGAATGACGTGCCGGCCCTGCGTCATGGCGCAGACTTCCCGACGGCGGGGTGCACGAGGCCGGAGCGCTGCGCGCAGGGATCGTCCTCGAACTGCGGGGCGCCGGGCTCGTTGTCGGGATGGACCGTCGTGCGCGTGGGGTCCCAGTCGATCGAGAAGCAGACGATGCTGGCGAGCAGCGGAACGACGGAGAGGATCAGAAAGGTGGTCTCGAGCCCATACTTCGCGCGAAACAGCGGAAAGATCAGCAGGCCCAGCGCGGCGCCGGTGGATCCGAGCGCGCCGATGATGCCATTCGCGCCCGCCCGCAGTTCGCTGCGGAACGACAACGAGGACAGGCTCTTGCCATTCGCGCCCGGGCCGCCGGAGTGAAAGAGGATGAACAGCGAGGGGACGACGACGGCCGCCCACATGGGCATTTTTCCATGCAGCAGACCCAGGATCAGCAGCATCGCGAATACCGCCGCGAAGCCGAATGCCGAGGCGCGGCGCAGACCCAGCCTGCGGCCGATGAGCGGCGACAGAAAGCCACCGAAGATGCCGCACAGGTTGAATACCAGCGCCCCGGTGGTGGCGTAGACGAAGCCCTTGCCGAACAGGGCCGCGCTGATCAGGGGAAGGTACCAGCCGACCGCGAAATACTGGATCGACTGCGCAATCTGCACGGTGGCCGCGAGGAGGGTGCGGGGCAGGTAGACGCCGCGGAAAATCAGCAGCACGTTCGCCAGGCCCCGGCGCGCCTGGTTCGTCACCGGCACCCGCTCGGCGGGCGGCGCGGCGCTGAATGCGCGGCCGTAGATGCGCGCCATGGCCTGCGCGGCGGCGTCGAGCCGCTCCCTGCGCGCCAGCCAGATCGGGCTTTCCACGAGGAACAGGTACTGCAAAACCAGGATGGCGAGCCCGACGACCGCGGTGGCGGCCACGGAATAGCGCCAGATTGCGTCGCCAACGTCCCACGAATGGAACAGCAAGGCCAGCAGCAGGTTGGAGCAAACGGCCACGTACCACATGCCCTGCCAAGTGTTCAGGCGGCTCTTGAACTTGGCGGGCGTGAACTCGGCGAGCACGGCCATGGCGATCGCAAAGTCGATGCCGTAGGCAGCGCCGACCAGAAAGCGCCCGACCAGAATGAGCGCGTAGTCCGAGGCCAACACGACCAGCACGGCGCCGACGACGGCAAGCAGCTTGGCAAGGACCAGCGGCCTGACGCGCCCCCAGCGATCGGCCATCCACCCCCCGATGGGGTTAAAGGCAATCGCCACCCACGCGGCCAGGGACGTGAGCAGCGCCACCTGCGCCGGCGCAAGCTGCAAATCGCGCGTCATTGGCCCCAGGCCCGCGCTCAGTGAGGAATTGGAGAATGCATCAAGGAACAGGCCGCCCAAAGCCAGCCACCAGACAACGCCGGCGCGGCCGCGAATGCCAGGGGAGGAATCGATAAAGGCGATGACGTCGTCGATGCCACGAAGTGTGATGGCAGAGTTTTGCACAGCGGTCTCCTGCGGTATTCGTTTCTGCAAGAGGCCGGTGCAGGGTGCGTGCGTTGGCACGCGTCAGCACGCGCAGATGGACCATCTCGCAGATGGTCTCTGATCTGGAAATCTGCCGGGGCACGATAGGGCCTGGTCGGGGCCGTGTCCACCGGGGAAACCCTTGGCGTGGGCGTGGACCTGCATCGGGTGCTGGTCTGATCACCGCAGCTTGGGGGAATACTGGCCGTGGGCTTGGACGCCCAAGCGGGCGCTTGGACCAAGCAGGTGTGCGCACCTTCCATTCGCCCTCGCCGTAGAGCTTGATGCCTGTGTTGTCAACGGCCAAGTGCAGTGGATCACCTGGGCGCAGCGCGGGCAAGACGACTTGCAGGCTTTGCGCGCGGCGGCTCAGGGTCGTGTAGTTGGGTACCGGCAGATTCGGGAAGGCAAGCTGGCGCAGGCTTTGAGCGAATCCTTGCACGCACGCAGCGGCAGATCAAACACCTGCTTGAGACTGCGCAAGCCTTGGATGACGGCGTCCGGGTAGACGATCGGGCGGCCGCGTCTGGGGACATCCTCAGCCGATGTGGGCGTCAGAAGGTTCTCGTCGATCCACACCGCGATATCGCCTCTGGCAATCAGCCCGGCGTTGTACTGCGCCCGGTTCTTGACACGGTAGGTCGCCTTGAGCTCGGCTCGTTGGCTGCTGTCTCTGCGCATGCTCCCTGGAAAAAGGTCGGGAATGTGCCCGGTCCGTGTCGCGACTGGCAGCAACGCTTGCATTGCCGTTGTGCGTACAAACATCAGCACGTTATGTGGTTCGGAATTGATGCAACAACGCCGGCTTGGGCACCCAAGCGCTCGTTGAATTCCGTGGATGCCCGGCTCTCATCGGGTGCTTTTGCTATGAAATAAGCAGCATAACGTTTGTGCATAAAGAAAGGCGGGCAAGGCCACCTCGACGCAGTATCTCCGCCAGCGTCTGATAATCCCCACTTGCATTGTGGATATTTCGCAGTATAAAAATAACCCAGCCATACACCCACCAAGGCGTGACCGAGCAAGCCCGCTGCGGCAAAGACCCTTGGTAATATAGGTTATTAATAGCTTGTCACCGTGCTGGATGAGTAGTACGATCCAAGAAGGTGCCTTCACCTGATCTTCTCACAAGGAGCGAACATGAAGAAAACCCTGATAACCATGGTGCTTTTGCTCGGCGCCCTGCTGAGCGCTTGCGGAGACGGCACGCAGCCGCAGCAGTCTGACTCCGCGTCCAGACCCGCGCCAGAACCCGCGTCCGTGAAAAAATCCCAGCTTCAAGACGTCAAGCCGGCGGAAGTCGTGTCTCTCTCGCTCAAAGACCTTGGCCTTCCTGCGGACGCCGACGAGGTCACGCCCTCGGGCGCCGTCTCGGAGGCCCTGATCCAGGACGGGCAACTGCGCTTTGTCACCCCCGACGACATCGGCGAGAACCAGGAGGCGGAGTTCGAGATCAGGAGCGGCGCCACAACGTCCGTATTCCATGTGGTGATCAGGTCGCAGCGGCCGACTTCCGCATTCAATTTCGGCGATGGGCCTGCGGATGCTCCGCCCCTCCCGAAGCTGATCGTTGAGGGCCTGGCGCCAGGCAACGTAGTGACCGGCGCCCCACTGACTTTCAGGATGCAAGGAATATCCGGGATGAACCTGAAGGATAACAGTCATGGGTACATAACCGCTGGGGACAATAATGACATCGCGCTGATCCTGGATGACTTGTGGTCTTTCAATCTGGCAGACTCCAGCTTTTCGATCTCGGGTCCGGCCATGCAACGAATGCTTGATACGCTGCCAATTGGCGATTTTTTCATGACGCTGAACCTCAGCAGGGACAGCGAGTTCGGGGTCGTCTATGATATTCGGGCGACCAAGGCGGAAGCGAAATTGTCGGGCAGATTGCTCTCGGAGCAAGGTGCTCCGGTTACCTCGCTCGCAGGCCGCAAGGTCTTGCTGGAGGGGGTCAATACGCGGATGCGGGCCGTCGCCGTGCTTGACGCCAATGGCGGTTTTGCGCTCGAGCGACACGTATTGCCCGATATCTATTTTCTGACCTTGAGCGACCTGCATTACCCCAATGTCATCCGCACCAGTTTTCCGGTGTACGAAGGCAGCACGCAGGCCCAGGTCACGATGGTGGTGCCACCGGGCCTGGGAGTCGACACGGGCGCCAATACAGCGAAGCAGCGGGCGGCCCCTGGTTCGTCGGCGGTGCAAAGCAGCGTGACACAAGACGGCAAGGGGCCACCCCCACGCAGCATCCCCGCCGCCAAGCGCGCGTTGGCGCCCACGCCGCTCGCCGCAGAGGGGGTCGATAGCGCGGTTTTTAGCGCCACTGCGGCCGAGCAAGACCGGCTCGTCAACAAGAAAATCGACTTCCAGGTGCCGATCGGTACCGAGAGCGTCGGCATCAGGATTACCGTGTTTTCCGAGGAGGAATACCTGCTCCCCAAAGTGAGCAGCAGAGCCGAACTTGAGCAACTGATCAGGAAACATCAGCAATCCGGGATGCTTCCGAGAGAGGATAGAAAGTACAAGGATACTTGGTCGTATTCTGTCGTGGGATTTCCTGACATCGAATTTTCAGCCAGCGGTTTGGCAAAACAGTTGCGTTTTACCGATGGAGGAATGACCGAGACCAGGTGCGTAGACGTGACCGGGCAGACCAAGAACGCTGCACTGAACATCAGCGGCAGCGTGAGCGCAATCAACATCGGTGACGATCTCTTGCCAACCACCACGACGGTCGAACTGACGCTGGGATGCAAGAAGCTCAAATCATCGTCTAGCACGCTCGAAGTCTTGTCGGCACAATTCTCGTCGCCGAACAAGAATGCCAATCCGATAATTTCACCGATCACGATTGGAGATGGAATGCATGGCAATCTGGCCGGCTGCTATCTGTCGATCCCGCAAAGCGGCAGTGACAACACCCACACGATTCCGCTTAAAATCACATATTCGCCGGCCGATGCAGAAATCACCGAAATGAACCTGGGGATCACCGAACTGAAGTCGGGTGAGCCGTTTGGCATCCCCACGAATTTTTCCACCGTCAATTTGTTGACGCAAAATCATACCAAGCAGCCTGGGCTGATCACATTCCCCGGAATTTCTCTGCCCGCCTTCGCGGGTGACATGGCCCTGGGAAATCTGGCCGTCATGGTCCGTCTCAAAGGCAGCGTGGGGGGCGCCGCAGTGAGTTCCGACCCCGCAGGAAGGGGTGGGCGGGTCAAATTTGGCGTAAAAAATGAATTTACGCCACTCTATCTTGCGGGAGATGTTGCAAAGCTGTCCGGCCGGCGCTTTGGCCCGCGCGATGACGGCGGTGATTCATGGGCCACCAGGGGAACCATCAAATGGCTTCTTGAAAACGATCTTCAATACAGCGGTCATCGTTACCGCTTTAATGACATCAGCAGCCAGCATGTCGCCCAGACTCGGGACGGGAGGTCGATTATGGATCATGCCGGCCATAGTGATGGTCGGCAAATCGACATGCGCTACGCTGACGGACAGGGCGGGTATAGCGACGCGTTGGGCGGGCAGGGTAATGGCGAACACATCAAACAACTGATTAACGCAGCTGCGGCCGAGGTAAAAAAAACGACCAAGAAGCCGGGATCTTGGTATTATGGACCCAAACTGGAAGCATTGCAGCATTGGATTACAGAAAACCGCACGATGCTTGAGATTGAAGCGGATTCTCGCTCCACCCGCGCCGTCTATATCGGGCAATCGTTCATTGAGGATGTGCTTGTCCACGGGAAATTTCCGTCCAACTCGGTGACCGGGTCAATCGCGATTCCTCTCGTAAGTGCATGGACCGAGAAGTCAGCGAAGATCTCGTCCCAACCCTATCATATGAATCATTGGCACATAAGCTTGTCGAACTACGGGCCTGTCATCAATTGAAGTCACTCCGGCGCTAAACTCGGAACACGATGACAAAGGAAGGCTGATGAACCACAGGTACGCGCTGAGGCAAGACCAATGGGAGCGCATCAAAGACATGCTGCCGGGGCGCGAGGGGCACGTTGGGGCGACGGCACGCGATAACCGCTTGTTCGTTGAGGCGGTGTTGTACCGATACCGTGCGGGCATCCCGTGGCGCGACTTGCCCGAGCGGTTCGGAGATTTTCGGGTAGTACATCTGCGCCATTCGCGATGGAGCAAAACGGATGTCTGGCAGCGCATCTTCAAGACTTTGTCGCAAGACCGGGACAACGAGTACGTGATGATCGATTCGACCATTGTTAGAGCCCATCAGCACAGCGCAGGGGCAAAAAAAAAAGAGGGAGGACGCCAGAAAACCAAGCCATAGGTCGCAGTCGTGGGGGAGCAAGTACCAAGATCCACGCCACGGTCGATGCGCTTGGCAATCCCACAGGCTTTCTCCTGACGCCTGGCCAGGCGCACGATCTCCAAGGAGCTGACGTTTTGCTCAAAGACATACAAGCAGATGCAATCTTGGCCGATAAGGCCTATGACGCCCAGGATCGGGTGATCGAGCCACTGCTCAAGGCAGGCAAGACCGTCGTGATCCCGCCACGCAGTAAGCGCAACGACCAACGTGACTACGACCGGCATTTGTACAAAGCACGCCATCTGATCGAGAACTTCTTTGCCAAGCTCAAGCAATACCGCTGCATCGCCACTCGCTATGACAAAACTGCACGCAATTTCCTCGGCGCTGTTCATCTCGCCGCTTCGGTCGTCTGGCTCAATTGATGACAGGCCCTAAGCTTGCCGACGCAACCGTAAGCATCTTGCATCCACTTGGATGCCGCTGCAATCCAATAGCGGCGCCAGAAACCGGCATTTCGGTTTTGGCGCAACGCCCGCCATACACTATGGTTTATTTCAGGAGCCCGCCATGCATGCTGGGCCTGTGCAGCAGGCAAGAGCCCGTTTCAGTGAGCCGCTTGGGGCTTGGGTCAGGGTTTTCCATGGCCGAACGGCGGCAAGCCGCATCGCCTCGGTGATGGCCCCCCGTTCGGCTGCATCCTGATCCTGCCCGGCCATGGAGGCTCAAGTTCCTGCGCACCGGGCCGATAACATGGCAACTGTGCCTCATACCAGACGGGGTTGTGGAGAGAAGCGATGAAGATAGGTCAGAAAACCGAAATCCCGGGCGCCCTGGCGCAGACCGGGTCTGCCAAGCGTGCGCAGAGTCCTCCTGGCGCGGCCGTGGGCGCCGGCACGCCGGCGGCGTCGCTTGCCGGCGTGCCGGTCACGGTGTCCGGTGCCGCCCATGCCCTGGATCCGACCGCGCGCAGCAACGCGGATTACGACGCGGGCAAGGTGCAGTCCGTGCGCTCCGCGCTGGAGAAGGGCAATTTCCGCGTGAGCGCGCAGGTCGTCGCCACGCGGATGATCAGCGACGCGCAGGAAATCCTTGCGCGCACCCGCGTTTGACGCGCACGGCAGGTACGGCGCCGGCGCGCGACGCAAACGCATGACGTCGGAAGAATCCCTTGCGGCCGTTGAACGGCTGATCGCCGAAGTGTCTGCCGCCCTGCGCGCGGCCGACCGCGAATCGCTGGAACGGCACGCCCCGGCGCTGCGCGCTGCGGCGGCCCGGTTCGCTCTTGCGCGGCAGCAGTCTGCGCCGGCTGGCGTTGCGCTGTCGCGGTCCTGGAGAGCGCGTGTCGCCGCCATCGGCGCCACGCTCACCGTGCAGCGCGAGTGCCTGGCGCGTCTGTGCGCGCTCACCGACCGGCAGGTCGCAGGGCTGCTGCCCGCGGCCGACGCCGCGTCCACCTACGCGCCGGGCCTGCGCGCTGGGGCGGCGCGCACGTACCGTCCCGCAGGCTGAAGTTTCTTGGCCTCGCAGGCCGTTTGCTGGAGCCTCAGTGCGCGCGCATCTTTGCGCGCAGCCGGGCGATGGACTGGCTGTGCAGCTGGCACACGCGGGATTCCGTGACGCCCAGCACGGCGGCGATTTCCTTGAGGTTCATGTCCTGCTCGTAGTACATGCCCATGATGTGCCGTTCGCGCTCCGGCAGGCTTTCGATGGCGTGCACCAGGGAGGTCTTGAGCCGCCGGTCGCGCAGCAGTTCCACCGGGTCGGCGGCGCTGTCGACGACGTGGTGGTCCAGAAAACCGTCCTCACCGTCGCCGCCCGGCGCCATGTCCTCCAGGTACACCAGTTGGGTGCCGCGCACCTTGCCGAGCAGGCTCTGGTAGTCCGCCAGGTCCATCCCCATCTCGCGGGCGATTTCCGACTCCAGCGGGCTGCGGCCGAGTCTTTGTTCCAGCCGGTGCACGGCGTGCTCGATGTCTTTCTGGCTCTTGCGCGCGCTGCGCGACATCCAGTCGCTCTCGCGCAGTTCGTCGAGCATGGCGCCGCGGATGCGCTGGGTGGCAAAGGTTTCGAATTGCACGCCCTGCGCGGCTTCGTAGCGCGAGAGGGCGTCGGCCAGGCCCATCATTCCGGCCTGGATCAGGTCGTCGAGTTCCACGTTCGGCGGCAGCCGGGCGATCAGGTGGTGCGCGATCCTGCGCACCAGCGCAGCGTGCTGGCGCAGCATGGCGTCGCGGTCGAGCCGGCCCTTGGCGGTGTACATCGGCTCAGCGCCTGCGCGGGCAGGGCGCGCTCTTTTTCCGGCCCGTGGACGCCGGTACTTGCGGTCCGGTCTCAGGCATGGCCCTGTCCCTCCGGGTGCCCGCTGGCGGGGGAATGCGCGAAAAAGAATCCCAGGTCCGCCGCCTTGGGGTCGAACGCCGACCGGGCGGGCGCGCGCATGGACGCGCCGACGAGTTGCTGCGCGTCGGCGCGCTCCCAGTCCTCGGGGCCGCGCTGGCCCCGGGTCACTGCGCGCAGCACCAGTTGGTGGCGGATGCAGGCGTCGATCGCGGGGCCGAGTTTGACCGCTTCGTCGACCTTGGAGAGGATCGCCTGCTGCGGGCCCGCGCTCCGGAATGCGCCGAGCATGTCGTCGAGCGTATCCCCGTGGCAGCCGGCGTTGAGTACCAGCAGGCGCTGCACCTGCGGCAGTTCGAGCATGTCGAGCAGTTCGCGCCTGCGCGGGTCGCAGGGGGCCACGCCGGCGGTGTCGATGAGCACCATCTTTTTTCCGCCGAGCAGTCCCAGCAGGTCCTGCAGCGCCGCGCGGTCGTGCGCCAGATGCGCCACGATGCCCAGCGTGCGGCCGTATGCGCGCAGTTGCTCGTGCGCGCCCGCGCGGCAGTTGTCCAGCGTGACCAGGCCCACGCTGGCGGCGCCGTGGCTGCGCGCGCACAGCGCTGCCAGCTTGGCGGCGCTGCTGGTCTTGCCGACGCCGGTGGACCCGGTCAGCGCGAAGATTCCGCCCCGTTCGTGGAGCGCCGGTGCGTCCGCTTCGGTCCTGAGGTTGAGCTCCAGCGTCTGCATGATCCAGCGCACCGCTTGCGCGGGCGCGAGCGCCGGCGGCATGCGTTCGAGCAGCGCGCGCGCCAGGCCGGGCGAGTAGCCGGCGCGGATCAGCTTGAGCATGAGCTGGGACTGGATCGGGTTCTGCCCCGCCTGCCCGAGCCAGGCGAGCGTGTCCAGGCGTTCTTCGATCAGCGCCTGCATGGTCTGGAGTTCGTGCATTGCGTGGTTCTGCCGCTGCGCCGGCGCCGGGTCGGCGCCAGGCGTCGGTGCGCCGCGGCCGCGCCGCGGGGCCGCGGGCGCCTGGCCGCCATTGCCGGCTTCGGGGCTGGCCTCGTGGCGGCGGCGCAGCATGCGCTCGCGCACATAGTCCTGAAACGATAGCGTGCTCATGCTCAGCCGCTCGGCGTCTTCTTCCACCGGGTTGCGGCCCGGGCCGGGCGCCGGGGCGTTGCGTACGGGCAGCACGGGCGGCGCGGGCTGTGCGGACGGTGCGCTGGCGCCGTCGAATCGGCCCAGCGTGTCCTCGGCCGTGGCCAGCACTTCGACGCCCTCGGGCGTGGGGCGGTTGGACAGGATCAGGGTGCCGTCGCCAAAGGCCATGCGCGCCTTGGCCAGGGCCTGCCGGGCGGTGGGGGCGTGAAAGCGCTGGATGTTCATGCTCATGCTCATGCAGAGGCCCCCTTGAGGATCGGCCCGATGCGGATGCTGTGCGTCTGCGGGATTTCACTGTGCGCGAGCACCTGCAGCCGGGGCGCGACGCGGCGCACCAGACGGGAGACGGCGTTGCGGATCGTGTCGGGTACCAGCAGGCAGGCGGGCAGGCCCAGCTCTTCCTGCCCGAGCGCTGCCTCGGCGGCTTTCTGCGTGAGCAGGTCGGCCACGCCGGGGTCGAGCGCGGGGCCCGCCGCGTTGCCCAGGGCCTGCACGAGCAGGCGTTCGAGGCCGGGTTCGATGGCAATCACGTCGAGCTCGCGCGTCGGGCCGTAGATTTGCTGCACGATCGCCGGCGCGAGGGCAATGCGCACGCGGCGCGCCAGCTCGGCGGGGTCCGGGGTGGCGCCGGCATGCTCGGCCAGGGTCTCGACGATGCTGCGGATGTCGCGGATGTGCACCGACTCTTCGAGCAGCAGCTGGAGCACTTTCTGGAACGCTGCGATGGAGACCATTTTCGGAACCACCTCTTCGATAAGCTTGGGCGCCAGCCTGGCCACATGTTCCACCAGTTGCTGGGTTTCCGTGCGGCTCAGAAGCCTGGCGGCCTGCACTTGCATCAAGTGTGACAAGTGGGTGGCGATCACGGTTGGCGGATCAACGACCGTAAAACCCGCCATTTGCGCGGCTTCCTTCTGCTGCACGTCGATCCAGTGCGCCGGCAGGCCGAACGCCGGGTCCGTGGTCGGCGTGCCGATGAGCGGGGTGCTGATTCCGCCGGGGTTGATGGCCAGGAACATTCCGGGGAAGGCCTCGCCTTCGTCGACGATCACGCCGCGCAGCGTGATGCGGTAGCCGCCGGGTTTGAGCTCCAGGTTGTCGCGCACGTGCACGGCGGGCGGCAGAAAGCCCACTTCCTGGGCAAACTTGCGGCGCACCCCCTTGATGCGCGTCAGCAGGTCGCCCTGGCGGTTCCTGTCCACCAGGCTGATCAGGCGGTAGCCGAGTTCCAGACCCAGCGGGTCCACGGGCTGCAGGTCGTCCCAGCTGGCCTCGCCGTCTGCGGTCGGCACGGGCGGCTCCGGCGGCGGCGCCTTCTGGCGCGTGTGCAGGCGCCAGGCGCCGTAGCCCAGCAGCAACCCCAGGCCCAGGAAAACGAAGTGCGGCATGCGCGGAATCAGCCCCAGCAGCAGCAAAACGCCCGCGCTCACGCCCAGGACGCGCGGCGACATGAACAGCTGCTGGACGATCTGGCGCCCCATGTCGTGGTCCTTGCCGACGCGCGAGATCACCATCGCCGCGGCCACGGAGATGAGCAGGCCGGGAATCTGCGCCACGAGCGCGTCGCCGATCGCCAGCAGGATGTAGCTGTCGGCGGCCTGCTGCGCCGAGAGGCCGTGCTGCAAGACGCCGATGGACAGGCCGCCGATGAGGTTGATGAGCAGGATCAGGATGCCGGCGACGGCGTCGCCGCGCACGAACTTGGACGCGCCGTCCATGGCGCCGAAGAAGTTGGCCTCCTCGGCGACCTCGGCGCGCCGGCGCTTGGCCTCTTTTTCGTCGATCAGGTTGGCGTTCAGGTCGGCGTCCACGGCCATTTGCTTGCCGGGCATGGCGTCCAGCGTAAAGCGCGCGGACACTTCCGCGATGCGCTCCGCGCCCTTGGTCACGACGACGAAGTTGATCACCACCAGGATCGCGAACACGATCAGGCCGACCGCGAAGTTGCCGCCGATCAGAAAATGCCCGAAGGCCTCGATCACCGCGCCCGCTGCGCCCGCGCCGGTGTGGCCTTCGAGCAGCACCACCCGGCTGGAGGCGACGTTCAGCGACAGGCGCATCAGGGTCGTGAGCAGCAGCACGGAGGGGAAGGCCGCGAAATCCAGGGGGCGCAGCATGTACGCCGCGACCATCATGACCATCAGCGCCACGGCGATGTTCAGCGTGAAGAAGGCGTCGAGCATCCAGGGCGGGATCGGCAGCACCATGAGCGCCAGGATGACGACCACGAGCAGGGGCGCGGACAGGCCCTGGAGCGCGCCGGCGTTGGCGCCCATCCATTGCTGCAGCGACTTCAGGAAGGGGTTCATGCGGCGGCCTGCGGCGCGCTGCGCGCGAGCGGATCGAGTTGCGCGGGGACGTCGGGCTCGGGCAAGTCCTCGGGCATGCGGCCTTCGCCGCGCAGGGCGGCCTTCAGGCGGTAGACGTGCGCCAGCACCTGCGCCACGGCGGTGTACAGCGCGGCGGGGATGGCCTGGTCGAGTTCGGCGTGCGCGTGCAGCGCGCGCGCGAGCCTGGGCGCGTGCAGCACGGGAACGCCGTGTTTCCTCGCGAGGTCGCGGATCGCGAAGGCGACGAGGTCCGTCCCGCGCGCGATGAGCTGGGGGGCGTGCATGCTCCTTTCGTCGTACACGAGCGCGACGGCGTAGTGCGTCGGGTTCATGAGCACGAAGTCGGCCCGGGGAACGGCGCTGACGCTCGCGCGTTCGGCGATTTCGCGCTGGCGTTGGCGGATCCGCAACCGGGTGTGGGGATTGCCGTCCGACTCCTTGTGCTCCTGCTTGATCTCCTCGTGCGACATCCGCAGGCGCGCCTTGAAGAAATGGGCCTGAACCGGAATGTCGAGCAGCGCGGCCAGGGCCAGCACCAGCCACAGCAGGCCCATCCCCGACGCCAGCCAGGCGGCCAACTGCCCGATGGCCAGTGGCGAGGGCTGGAGCAGCAGCGGCGCCACCGTCTCCAGGCTGCTGTCCAGGAAGCGCCAGGCGACAGTGCCGAGGATCGCCGTCAACAGCACCATCCGGGCGGCGTTGGCCAGCTGCTGCCAGGAGAAAAGATGCGCCAGCGCGGCGACCGGGTCGAGCCGGCTGAACTGGGGCATGAGCGGCTTCGTGCTCAGAACCCAGCCACCGGATCCGAGCGCGCCGACCAGCGCCGCTGCGCCGGTGCATGCGGCAAACAGCGTGCTCGCCGCCAGACTCGGCAGCAGCATGCCCGGCAGGCGCTCGAGCATGCTGCCGGGCGCCATGACGGTGGCGGCGTCGAACGCCAGCTGCCGGCCCATGGCCTGCTGCAGGTGCTCCATCAGCTGCGCGGCGATCAGCAGCATGCACACGCCCCCCGCCCCGAGGATGCTCAGATCGCAGAGGTCGCGCGAGCGCGCTGCCTGGCCGTCGGCGCGCGCTTTCTGAAGCTTGCGTTCCGACGCAGGCAGGCTTTTGTCCTGGCTCGATGGCATGGCGCAATGGTGGCTGGTAGCCGGCCATTGTTGTGCGTGGCGCGCCAAGCCAAAGCCGGATAAAGGGGGCGTGGCGCCCTCTTTTGCTTGGCCGCAGCGCGGCGGCGGGCGCGTTGCGCTCGGCGCGAAATGCATGGCGCAGGGGGCTGTTCAGCTTTTCGAAGATCTTGTTGCATAGAATGAATGGACCTTCAAAGAGGGATCTCCCGGAAACACCCATTCAGTTATCCATGGTGCTGCGTGTCCCCCGCGCCCCATGAAACTGGGGGGCCCCAAAATAGCGCATGCAGAGAAACACCATCCCTTCACTCCGCCAACCCCTGCTGCTGTGGATGCCGCTCATCGCCGCGATCACGGCCGCAGGCTGCGCAGCGGGGCCACCGCATCCATCCTCCGGCGCAGCGCGCACCCCGGCGCAGTCCACGGGCGCCGCGCACGCGGACAGTGCGGCGCCCGCCGATGAGGCAGGATTCGCCGCGTGGCTGGCCGAGCTCTCGCCCCAGGCGCTGGCCGCGGGCATCCGGCCAGACAGCGTGCGCCAGGTGCTTGGCAGGGCGCGGCTGCTGCCGCGGGTGCTGCAACTGGAGTACAACCAGCCCGAATTCAGCCGCCCGCCCTGGACCTACCTGGACGGCGCGGTCTCCGCTCCGCGCATCGCGCAAGGCCAGGTCCAGCGCGCCAAGCACCGGGACGCTCTGGACGCCGCCGCCGCGCGCTACGGCGTCCCGGCCCCGGTGCTCACGGCCATCTGGGGAATGGAGAGCGACTACGGCCGCTACCTCGGCACCTTTCGCACGGTGGACGCGCTGGCCACGCTGGCTTACGCGGGGCGGCGCCGCGACTGGGCGCGCACAGAGCTGCTGGCCGCGCTGCGCATCATCGACCAGGGCGACATCGCAGCCGAGGCCATGCTCGGCTCCTGGGCTGGAGCCATGGGCCACACGCAGTTTCTGCCCTCGGTGTATCTGGCGCAGGCGGTGGACGCCGACGGCGACGGACGGCGCGACATCTGGGGCAGCATCCCCGACGTGGCGGCCTCCACTGCCCGGTTCCTGGCCGACGTGGGTTGGCAAACGCAGGAGCCCTGGGGCTGCGAAATCCGCCTGCCCGATGGTTTCGATCACGCGCGCGCCGAGTCCGACGTCCGCCAGAGCGCGGAGCAATGGGCGGCAGAGGGGCTGCGCGGGGTCGATGGCCAGGCGCTGCCGGCGCTGGCCTCGGCCGCGGTGATTGAGCCCGCCGGCGCACGTGGCCCGGCGTTTCTCGTGGGGCAGAACTTCCGCAGCCTGCTGCGCTACAACAACTCGACGCATTACGCGCTCGCCGTGGCCCTGCTCGCCCAGCGCATCGACGCGGGCCCGGGCGTCGTTGCCGACTGGCCGCGCGACCTGCAGCCGCTCTCGCGGGGGCAGATGCAGCAACTTCAGACGATCTTGAACGCGCAGGGCTACGACAGCGGAGCCTCGGACGGCGTGTACGGCCCGGCCACCCGCGCGGGTCTGCGCCGCTATCAGCAGAGCCGGGGCCAGGTGCCGGACGGCTACCCCACGCTGGAGTTGCTCCAAAGCCTGCAAAGCTCCCCGGGCGGGTAACCCCGGCGCACGCAAGGAGCAACGCACAAGATGCAGGTCTGTGTACTGGGCGCGGGAATCGTCGGTCTGGCCGCCGCATACGAACTCCAGCTGCGCGGGATGCAGGTCACCGTGATCGACAGGGCGCAGCCCGGCGCCGGCGCGAGCAGCGGCAACGGTGCCCAGCTGAGTTACAGCTACGTGCAGCCGCTCGCGGACGCGGGCATTTGGCGACAACTGCCCCGGCTCCTGCTCTCGCCGCACTCGGCGTTCCGGCTGCGCCCGCAATGGGACTGGCAGCAATGGCGCTGGGGCCTGGAGTTTCTGCGCGCCTGCAACCGGCACACGTCCGAGCGCAGCAGCCAGTATTTGCTGGCGCTGGCTGCGCTCAGCCGCCAGCGGCTCGAAGCCATGCTGCAGGCCGAACGGCTCGACTGCGACTTTTCGTGCACCGGCAAACTGGTGCTCTACGACACGCCCGCGGGCCTGGCCGCGGCCCGGCGGCAAATGCAGTTGCAGCAGGCCTGGGGCTGCAAGCAGCAGGCCGTCTCCGCCGAGCGCTGCCTGGAGATCGAGCCCGCGCTGCAACACTGCCAGCGCCACATCGAAGGCGCGATCTACACCCCCGACGAATGCGCGGCCGACTGCCTGCGGGTCTGCCAGGGCCTGCAGGCGCTGCTCGCCGAGCGCGGCGTGCGCTTTCTGCTCGGCACCACGGTGCAGGGTTTCGAGCGGCAGGGGGCGCGCATCAGCGCCGTGAAGACGGACGCGGGCGCGGTGCCGGCGCAGCAGTTCGTGCTCTCCCTGGGCAGCGCGAGCCACGCGCTGGCGCGCACGCTGGGCCTGCGCCTGCCCGTCTACCCGCTCAAGGGCTACAGCATCACGCTCGATACCGCAGCGGCTGCAACGCCGCGCGTGAACGTGACCGACGCGGCGCGCAAGGTGGTCTTTGCACGCCTCGGCCGCCGCCTGCGGGTCGCAGGCATGGCCGAACTCGTGGGGCACGACGCGCGCATTTCGCCCGCGCGCATCCAAAGCCTGTGCCGCGCCACCCGCGCGCTCTTCCCGGGTTGCAGCGACTTTGCCGAATTGCGCCCCTGGAGCGGCCTGCGCCCCGCAACGCCGACCGGGCTTCCCGTTGTCGGGCGACGGTCGGATGCGCCCGAGAACCTGCTGCTCAACACCGGCCACGGCGCGCTGGGCTTTACGCTGGCGTTCGGTACGGCGGCGCAGCTGGCCGAACTGCTGGCGCCGGCCTGAGTCGCGCGAGCGCCCACCCCCGCGCTTTTACCCTTTCCCTTTACTTGGCAATCCCCAGAAAGATGGCCAAGCTGCGCTCGACGGCCACCATGGTGTGCGCGTCGATGCGTCCGATGGCTGGCCCCACCCCGTCGCGCTTCACGGGGAGCATCTTGTCCACCATGATCTGCGCAGGCTGCCGCAGGCCACTGCCAGCGCCGGGCGCAACAGTGATACGCAGCAACGGCGCATCGACCAGCGTGCTGGTGACGGGCAGCACCGTCACCGTGGGGTGCTCGCCAAACAAATCGGCCTGAATCACCAACGCGGGCCGGGGCTGGCCCAAGTCGCCCGGCATGGCAACGGTCACGATGTCGCCGCGCATCATGGCGTCCAGGCACCAATGCCTGCCAGGGCCGGATCCATGGACTGCTGCGGATCCGCGCCGGCCAGGTCCGCTGCGGCAACCAAGCGGCTCTGGCGGCGGCATTCCTCTGCAAAGTTCGGTCGCCGCGTATCCGATACCCAAATTTGCACCGGGCGAAGCCCGGCCACGCGCAGCGCGTCACGGTGCTTTTTCACCCGCGCATTGACGAGCGTGTTGACCATATGGAACCTCCTCTTGATTCGTTGCATGCATGCCATGTAGTTGTGTCCACCGTCACCCGCGCCGGGCCACAGCCAGCGCGGCAAGGCTTCAGGGTGCTCGCGGTTTTGCTCCGTTGGGCGGTTTGCAGCCCTCCATGCCGCGCGCCAGCGCAACGGCATCCCGGAGATTCAGGCGCAGCATGGCCAACCCGCCAACGTACCCGCCGATGGCGCTCGTTGCACGCTGCTCGATGGCGTCGGCAGTGGTCAAACCAAGGCCCACCAGCGCGGCAATATCCTCTTTGTCGTTGTCTGCAAAACGGACAATTTTGCTGACAGCCAGATCAACAGGGGAGAGCACGTGCAGCCTTATTTTTTCCAGTCCCCAATCCAGCGCAATGGCATCGCCGAGATAATCCTCGTGCATCAATGCAAAAGTCGGGTTGTAGTTGGTGTCGAAATAAATCGGCACAGGCCTTCCATTTTCCAGCGTAACTTCCACGATGAGGTCACCGGGGATCAAGACACGGCTGCCAAATTCGGCATCGACATCGGTCGTGACACGGCTGCCCGTGTAGAGATGCACGGCCATGCCTCCCGCCAAATAGACGTTCATGGGCCTGCTGAGCGAGAGGCGTTCTGCCAGTTGCTTGAATAACTCGCGCAAGCCATTGGCCAGCGCCGTTTGGGTATGGAACAGGAAGTTGCTTGGCATGGCTTGAATGCCGGCTGACGTGGAATACCTGCGTGCCACCTCCGATACTCCCTGTTCCAGGAGCCGAGGTCCGCGGCGCGCTGGAGAACCGAGTTCGAGAGCCAGCATGCTGCGCAAGCGCGGCAGATTGGACACCCAGCCCTTTCTGACGAGCGCGTCCGGAGCCATTGGCCCGTCGTCCGGGTGGTCGGTGAAATACTGCGCGCTGGCAGACGCCAACCTTCGGGATTCGCAGGGAAACTGGAACTGAATGAGCATGGCGGCCAATCGGAACACATGGGCTTCGCGCAGGTCGTTGGCTATTGGCGGCGCTTGCCGTGCGACGCTGGCGCAGCGGGACAGCAGTGCGGCTTCCATCTCTCTGGCGGATGCCGGTTCGGGCCTGCTGCCATGCGGCTCCCCGGGGCTCCGGGGCGCCTGCCTTGCCCGCGGCGCATGGGCCGGCCCATCTTTCTGGGCAGGGTCGGGTGCGCCGGGGGCCAGGAGTTTCTGCATGGGAGCGGCAATTATCGCCCCGGAGGCTGCCGTGTAAACGTTTCTCCCATGTGCGTTTCTCCTATGTAGAGCCGGCCGGGACATGGGCGCACAATGGCCGCCATCCACTCGGCACGTTCCTGGCGGGCGCCGCACGGAACACTGCGCACCCGCAGTCTCAAACCCTTTTCGATGGTGTGCACCGAGGGTGTGCTGCCCCGCGGGTCGTCTCCCCGGCCTGCGGTTCCCTCCCTTTTTTCAAGGACTTGATCACCATGCCGGCTTCTGTCTTTCGATGCATCCCTCCCCGCAGCACGGGCCTGTCGGGTATTACCGCGTTGGCCACGCTGTCCACCCTGGTGGCCTGTGGTGGCATTGGCCCGGGAACCCCGGTCGCCACGTCCGAGCCCCCCGGGCAGTACCTGCCACCGGAGCCGCCTTCGGGCTACACGTCCAAGGCGATCAGTTACGCGAACAAGGACATGGTGGCCGCAGCGAATCCGCTGGCCGTCAGGGCCGGGGTGGACATTCTGGCCCAGGGCGGCTCCGCCATCGACGCCGCGATTGCCTTGCAGATGGTGCTGAACTTGGTGGAGCCGCAGTCCTCCGGAATCGGTGGCGGCGCCTTCGTGCTTTACTTTGACAAGGGCGCCAACAAGCTTCTGGCGTACGACGGCCGCGAAACGGCGCCCGGGAGCGCCAGCCCCGATCTGTTCACCGGATCCGACGGCAAGCCCCTGGGCTTTCTGGCCGCCGTCGATGGGGGCCTGTCGGTGGGCACGCCGGGCGTGCTGCGCATGCTCGAAGCCGCGCACAGGGCGCATGGCAAGCTGCCGTGGAAGGCGCTGTTCGAGCCCGCCATCCAACTCAGCGAAAACGGCTTTGCGATCTCGCAGCGCATGAGCCTGTCGATCGCCGAGGCGGCCGCGCGCATCAAGGCCCAGGGCGAGCCCGGCGCCAGCTACTTCCTGAATGCCGACGGCACGGCCAAGGCCGCAGGGAGCATCCTGAAAAACCCCGAACTCGCGGCCACGCTCAGGGCCGTCGCCGCCGGTGGCGCCGACGCGTTCTACCAGGGCGACATCGCCCGGGACATCGTGGCCAAGGTCCGCAACCACCCGAGCAACCCCGGCAGGCTCTCGCTGGACGACCTGAGCGGCTACACCTACAAAATGCGCGAGCCCCTGTGCAGCGTCTACCGGGTGCAGTACCGCGTGTGCGGCATGCCGGCGCCCAGTTCGGGCGGCATCACCGTGCTGCAAACGCTGGGCATGTTGCAGCGTTTTGACCTGACCGCCATGCAGCCCAACACGCTGGACACGGTGCACGCCGTGTCCGAGGCGTACCGCCTGGCGTACGCGGACCGCGCGCTGTACGTGGCCGACCCCGACTTCGTGAGCGTGCCGCAGGCCGGCCTGATCGACGCCGATTACCTCAGGGAACGGGCCCGGTTGATCAGCATGCAAAAAACCATGGGCACGCCCGTGGCGGGAACGCCGCCCGGCGTGCAGGGTGCCAAGGGGCAGGACAACGCGCCGGCGCTGCCATCGACGAGCCACCTGTCCATCATCGACAGCGCAGGCAATGCGGTGTCCATGACGAGCAGCATCGAAAACGGCTTCGGCAGCCTGCAAATGGTGCGCGGCTTTCTGCTGAACAACCAGCTCACCGACTTCTCGTTCAGCGCCACGGACGCTGCAGGCAAGCCCATCGCCAACCGGGTGCAGGCCGGCAAGCGCCCGCGCAGCTCGATGGCGCCCACGATCATCTTCAACGCGAGCACCGGGGACCTGGAGGGGGTGATCGGCTCGCCCGGCGGCAGCGCCATCATCCAGTACACCACCAAGAGCATCCTGGGCATGGTGGACTGGGGCCTGAACGTTCAGCAGGCGATCAACCTGCCGAACTTCGGCGCGCAGACGAATGCGACCACCTCGATCGAAAAGGGCTCGCTCATCGACACCGCCGCCATCCGCGACGGCCTCAAGGCGCGCGGCCACACCGTGGCGCAGACGGTCTTCACCAGCGGTCTGCACGGCGCCGTGTTCAACGGCCTGCGCGCGAATGGCACGGCGGGCTTGCTGGCGCGCAACCCGGGCGCGGGCGCCTATGCCGGTGGCGCCGACCCGCGCCGCGAGGGCAGCGCCCAGGGCAACCCCTGAGTCTTGGCAAGGCGCATCAGGCGGCGGCCCCGGCGACCGCCCCGAGCGCCGCATTGAACGTCTGGCTGGGGCGCATCACGGCGCCGAGCTTGGCAGCGTCGGGCAGGTAGTAGCCGCCGATGTCCGCAGGTTGGCCCTGCACGGCGGCGAGTTCGGCGACGATGGTCTGCTCGTTGTCGCCCAACTGCCTGGCCAGCGGGGCGAACAGCCGCGCCAGCCCCGCGTCGTCCGCCTGCGCAGCCAGTTCCTGCGCCCAGTACAGGGCCAGGTAGAACTGGCTGCCGCGGTTGTCGAGCTCACCGGTCTTGGGCGATGGGTTGCGGTTGTTGTCCAGCAGCTTGCCCGTGGCGGCGTCCAGCGTCCTGGCCAGCACTTTTGCCCGGACGTTGTCGGTCTTGCGCCCCAGGTCCTCCAGCGAAACGGCGAGCGCCAGGAACTCGCCCAGCGAGTCCCAGCGCAGGTGGTTTTCCTCGACCAGTTGCAGCACGTGCTTGGGGGCCGATCCGCCGGCGCCGGTCTCGTACATGCCGCCGCCGGCCATCAGCGGAACGATGGAGAGCATCTTCGCGGAGGTGCCCAGTTCCATGATCGGGAACAGGTCGGTCAGGTAGTCGCGCAGGATGTTGCCCGTGGCGCTGATGGTGTCCTGCCCGCGGATCACGCGCTCGAGCGTGTAGCGCATGGCGCGCACCTGGCTCATGATCTGTATGTCCAGACCGGTGGTGTTGTGCTCGTGCAGGTACATCCGGACCTTGGTGATCAGCTGCGCCTCGTGCGGCCGGTAGGCGTCGAGCCAGAACACCACCGGCATTCCCGAGTTGCGCGCGCGCGTCACGGCCAGTTTCACCCAGTCGCGGATCGCCGCGTCCTTGACCTGGCACATGCGCCAGATGTCTCCGGCCTCCACGTTCTGGCTCAGCAGCACCTCGCCCGTCTCCAGGTCGGTGATGTTCGCCACGCCGTCTTCGGGGATTTCAAAGGTCTTGTCGTGCGAGCCGTATTCCTCGGCCTGCTGCGCCATCAGGCCCACGTTGGGCACCGTTCCCATGGTCTTCGGGTCGAAGGCGCCGTGCCACTTGCAGAAGTTGATGATCTCCTGGTAGATGCGCGCAAAGGTCGATTCGGGCATCACGGCCTTCACGTCCTTGAGCCGGCCGTCTGCCCCCCACATCTTGCCGCCGTTGCGGATCATCGCGGGCATCGACGCGTCCACGATGATGTCGTTGGGCGAATGGAAGTTGGTGATGCCCTTCGCGGAATCGACCATCGCCAGCTCGGGGCGGTGCTCGTGGCAGGCGTGCAGGTCGCGCTTGATCTCGTCCCGCATGCTCTGCGGCAGGGTGGAGATTTTGTCGTACAGGTTGGCCATGCCGTTGTTCACGTTCACGCCCAGTTCCTCGAACAGCCCGGCGTGTTTCTCAAAGGCTTCCTGGTAGAAGATCTTCACGCAGTGGCCGAACACGATCGGGTGCGAGACCTTCATCATGGTCGCTTTGACGTGCAGCGAGAACATCACGCCGGTCTGGCGCGCGTCTTCGATTTCCTTTTCGTAGAAGGCCAGCAGCGCCTTCTTGCTCATGAACATGCTGTCCACGACCTCGCGGTCGAGCAGCGACACCCGGGGCTTGAGCACGATGGTCTTGCCGCTGCGGGTGAGCAGTTCCATCCGGACGTCGCGCGCCTTGTCCAGCGTGATCGACTTTTCGCCATGGTAGAAGTCGCCATGGTGCATGTGCGAGACGTGCGTGCGCGACGCCTGGCTCCACTCGGCCATCGCGTGCGGGTTCTTGCGTGCGTACTCCTTGACCGCCTTGGGCGCGCGGCGGTCCGAGTTGCCCTCGCGCAGCACGGGGTTCACCGCGCTGCCGGTGCATTTCGCGTAGCGCGCGCGAATCGATTTTTCTTCCTCGGTCCGGGGGGCTTCGGGGTAGTCGGGCAGCGCGTAGCCCTTGTCTTGCAGTTCCTTGATGCAAGCGATCAACTGGCCCACCGAGGCGCTGATGTTGGGCAGCTTGATGATGTTCGCGTCCGCCTGCAGCGTCTTCCTGCCCAACTCGGCCAGGGCGTTGGGCACCCGCTGCTCGGCGCTCAGCGCTTCGGGGAACTCGCCAAGCACCCTGGCCGCCACGGAGATATCGCTCTCGATCACATCAATGCCCGCCGGCGCCGTGAACGCGCGCACGATGGGCAGGAAGGACGCCGTCGCCAAGCGGGGCGCCTCGTCGGTCAGGGTGTAGATGATGCTCGGTTGCCGGGTCGTCGTCATGGCTTGTCTCATGGAACAGTGTGCTGCGGTGGCGGGCAAACGCCCGGGGCGGATCATAGCGGGGCGCAAGCGCGGCATCGGTATTTCTTGTAAGGAGAGTGCCGCCTGAAATCCGTTCGTCTGCCTGGATTGCTGCCATCCAGGGGTTCTCAGCACTTCGGTCCGAATACGGATTTCGGTGCACAACCAAAGAAACGCGAAAAGGCAGCGCTAAAGTTGCCGGGATGCTCGTAGCCGACCGAATACGCCGCCTCGGCCACTTGGCAACCAGTTTCCAGCAGCTGCCAAGCCTTCTTCATCTTCACTTCCAGCAATAGACGGTGCGGGCTGGTGTTGAAACGCTGACGGAAGCCCTCCCGCAGCTTGCATTCATTGAGGCCGACGACGACTGCCAGTTCGGAGACCGTCAGACGCTGGTCCGTTGGCGACTCCAGAATCGCCCTGGCTGCATCGAGTTTTTCGATGTCCCGTTGGCAATAACGCGGCATGCGCTTCGGCAGTTGCAGATGGCGCAGTTGCTCGGCCAGCAGGTTGAGGGCGTGAATATGGATTTGCAACTTATCCGGTGATTCGTTCTGCGTTTCCCTTAGCAGGGCGTTGGCGTGCGCCTGGCTGACTCCGGTCGTCGGATGATGGGCCAACTGCTCTACGCCGCCTTTCCCTCCGAGCAGCAGTTTGCGGGCCGTTTCGCTCCCCAGGTAGTCGTCCAGCATCTCCGCCCCGATCAGCACGCGCAACTGCTCCACCCCGCAATGGCCCTGGTAGTGGCGTTCGCCCTGGATGCAGCGGAAGGTTGATACGGTCGTGTACCCCCTGCGGAAGCACAGTTCCTTGCCGCAGCGGCTGCGATACGCGGATTCTCCGGACAGCCCCAGCGTGATCGCGAGGACCGGCTGTTCCCGTTGCTTGACGCTGTCTTCCACCAAGTCCTTGCGGGGCTGGTAGCGCGTTTGCAGAAGACTGAAATCCGGTCCGATCCAAAGGCTGTCGGTCAGGCATTCGCCGAACTCATCGGGCAGCTGTTGCCGCACCCAACCATGTCGTCGCGTTTCCTGACGCCTTGGTATTTCGAGTGAGACCCGGTACGGCATATGACCTCCTTGTGCGCCCGTGCATCCCCAGTCCGGCTGCACGGATTGCATATGAAAAGCATGGGTTTGGATACGAATGAGCATGAGAATTGTTTCTGATGCGAAATATTATTGGACCCTCGAACATTTGTCGTCAACCCTGCGGGAAGTCGGCCTGCGCCTGATTTACCGCCCATGAGGATATGGAAATGAACCTCGATACGATCCATCCCTTGCAGGGATGCTGGGATCTTGCCCTGGCCTCGGTCAAGGCCCGCGCCCTCGATGCGGCAATCCAACGGGGAATCTTCGGGTTCTTGAAGAATCCGGCGACGGCCGAAGCGCTGGCGGAGTTTGGCCGCCTGGACCCGGTGAATACCGGCCACCTGCTCGATCTGTTGTGGAGCATGGGGGTGCTCACGCGCCGCGCCGGGGTTGGAAGGGCGTGGGTGTACGGCGTCGATCCGAAACTCGCTGCCTTCCTGGTGCCGGGGGAGGAGGGGTATTGCGGTGATGCCCTGGCCCATCGCCTGCGGTCCTTGCGCCAGTTTGGCGCCCAACTACCCGGCTTGCTCGGGGCGGGGGCCCATGCGCCACAAGCGCCTCAGGCGGCGGGCTGGGCGCAGGCGGCAGAGGTGCAGATTGGCCAGGAGCAGGGTGCGGTCACCGCAGCGGCGGCGCTGGCCTGTGTCGGCCGCCTGCAGGGGTTGGGCGGCGCGCGCCGTTTTCTTGACCTGGGCGGCGGCCCGGGCAAGGTGGCCGTCGCCTTGGCGGGGGCCCATCCGCAGTGGCAGGGCGTGGTCTTCGACCTGCCGGAAACGGCAGGGGTGGCGCAGCGCATCATTCTTCGGGCCGGCCTTGGGCAGCGCCTGGAAAGCCGGGGTGGCGACATCGGGCGGGACCGGATTGGCGCAGGCTACGACCTCGTCTGGTGTTCGTCGGTGCTGCACTTTCTGCCGGAGTGGCCGGGGGTGATCGCCAAAATTCGGGATGCGTTGGTACCGGGTGGCTACTTCGTCAGCGTGCATGCCGAACTGCCATCGGAGCGGGACGCAGCGGCCCGGGTCCTGCCCTACTACCTGCCCCTGTTGATGCGCGGGCGGCGGGTTTGGCCGCAGGGCGCCATGGTCGATCGGATGCGGGAGCTTGGCTTTGAATCGATCACCTCCGCTGCGTTGTCCTACTTCCCATTGGCGCCGGCACAGGTGGTGATCGGACGAAGGCAAGTCCCCCGGACCGGCCATCAGGCCGAATGCGCGAAACGCAGCATCAGCGTCATGGGATGCAGCGGCGATGCTTGAAAGCCATAGTGCCCATAGAACTGTTTTGCCCGATCGTTCAAGGCATGGACCAACAGGGCACGAACCCCGGCGTTCTGTGCGACAGCCAGCGTGCGCGCCACGGCATCGCGAAGCAAAGCGGCTCCCAGCTGGATGCCATGGACGCGCTGATCGACAGCGAGTCTGGTCAGAACCATGACCGGGACAGGGCCCCGCATGTTGCGTCGAACGGCGCTGGTGGCTTCCAAGTGCGAGACAGCGCCTGCGGCCAAGGCGTAGTAGCCGAGAACGCGGCCGCTCGCATCAGCCACGACAAAAGTACGGCTGGCCCCTCTCTGGTGGTTGCTCAGCGCGCGGCGCTTGAGCCAATCGTCGAGTGTGGCTTCACCGCATTCGAACTGACTGAGTTGGTGCGTCCCTGCCAGCGGTTGCGGGGAGGAAAGCGGCACGCTCATGCCGGGTCAGTGGCCCACGGAGCTTGGACGGCCATCAGTCGCTCAAGGCCGGGATTGGCGCTTGGCGGCGCATCGAGCATGGCCGAGAACTGCTGGAACCGATCACCATCCAGCCCGAAAAAAACCTGGTCGAGCGCAACCGTCTGCGCGCGCTCACAGGCGGCCTCCAGCATGAAATCAGACCGGCTCTTGCCCAGCAGGCTGGCGGCATGGTCAATCAAGTCGCGCTGCTCGGGCAGGGCGCGCAGGTTGATGGCAGCGTCGCGCATGGCACCTCCAAAAACGAATACACCGCGCAGCTTACATGGCCGTATATCTGTTGTCAACACGCGAGAGAGGAGGCAATCATTTCGTCGACCAGTGAACCGGGCGAGGAAGCAGGAAATCAGCTTGATGAAACAGCCTTCAAACTGCCTTCATCCCGACATTTTTGCTTTCGACAATCCAGGGGGCAACACGGAGAAGACCCATGACGACAAGCTTGTTGGGCAGATCGATGGCGAGCGCCATCGTCTGCACGCTCATGACCGCGGCGGCGCTGGCCCAGACGGACGCGCGCCCGGTACTCAGAATCGCCGTCCAGCAAGTGACGACCAACGGGACGCTGACCCCTTTGCGCGAACAAAGCAATGTGGGGTCGCGCGTCTTCCCCATGATCTACGCGAACCTGATCGAACTCCAGCGGCAGGGCGACTTGTCGCTCCAGCCGAGCCTGGCCACCGCGTGGAAGCGCATCGACGAGCGCACCGTGGAGCTCCGGCTGCGCCGGGGCGTGAAGTTTCACAACGGCGACGAGATGACCGCGGAAGACGTGGCCTTCAGCTTCGGCCCCGAGCACATGTTTGCCGCGACCGCGCCGCTGCGCGCCGGGCAGGAGACCCGCACCATCCAGACCGACGCCTCTGCCACGGGCGCGCCGCCTGCGGGCAAGGCGTTGGAACTGCCGCATGAAGTGCCGGCCGTCGCCCGGCGCCTGTGGCCGTCGCTGGAGCGGGTCCAGGTCGTCGACAAGTACACCGTGCGCTTCGTGAACGCCGTTCCCGACGTCACGCTCGAGGGCCGCATCGCGCGCTCCGGGTCGGAGATCATTTCCAAGCGCGCCTTCCTCGCCGCCAAGGATTGGGCCTCCTGGGCGCTCAACCCGGTCTCCGCAGGCCCTTACAAGGTCAAGGAATTCCGGCGCGACAACGTGCTGGTCCTGGCCGCGCACGATGCCTACTACGGCGGCAAGCCCCCGGTGCGCGAGCTGCGCTATCAGGTGGTCCCCGAGGTCTCCGGGCGGGTCGCCGGTTTGCTCAGCGGCGAATACGATTTCGTGACCGACATCCCCCCGGACCAGATCAGGACCATCGAGGCGAATCCGAAGTTTGAAGTCGTCGGCGGTCCCGTGCTGAACCATCGGTTGATCGCCTTTGACAAGCACCATCCGCAGTTGGCAAACCCGAAAATCCGTTTGGCGATGGCCCACGCCATCGACCGCGACGCCATCGTCCGTGCGCTCTGGGCGGACCGGACCAGCGTTCCCGCCGGTTTGCAGTGGGAGTATTACGGCCCCATGTTCCAAAAGGACTGGAGCGTTCCGCGCTACGACCCCAAGCTGGCCGCCCGGCTGATCCAGGAAGCGGGCTACAAGGGCGAGCCCATTCCGTTTCGCGTGCTGAACAACTACTACACGAACCAGGTGCAAACGGCGCAGATTCTGGTGGAGATGTGGCGCGCAGTCGGTCTGAACGTCGAACTGCAAATGAAGGAGAACTGGCAGCAGATCTTCGATCGCAGCGCGCCCCGGGGGCTGCGCGATTGGTCGAATTCCGCGCCCTTCAACGACCCCGTGGGCTCGATCATCAACAACCACGGACCCAACGGTCAGCAGCAGCAAATGGGTGAATGGTCGAACGACGAGTTCAACACGCTGTCGAGCCTGCTGGAGAGTTCCGCCGACATGGCGCGCCGCAGCCGTGTTTTCCGCCGCATGCTGGAAATCGCCGAACGCGAGGACCCGGCCTACATCGTTCTGCACCGCAATGCGGCGTTCTACGGCAAGCGCCGGGACATCGGCTGGACATGGTCCCCGACGTTCGCCATGGACTTTCGCGCCGACAACCTGCACCTGCCCAAGAAATGAAAACTCCGCACAGCGCCACAGCCGCATTGCTGTCGATCCGCAACCTGCGCGTCGCATTCGACACCGCGGGAGTCCAGGTTCCCGTCCTGCACGGCGTCGATCTGGATATCTACCCGGGGGAGTCGCTGGGCATCGTGGGCGAGTCGGGTTGCGGCAAGAGCGTGACCTGGCTCGCCGTTCTGGGTCTGCTCGGCGCACGCGCGCAGGTCAGCGGGGCGGTGCATCTGCGCGGCGAGCCGCTGCATACGCTGTCCGGCGACGCCCTGGCGCCGGTGCGCGGCAAGCGCATTGCGATGATCTTCCAGGACCCCGCGTCCGCGCTGAATCCGGTGCAGCGCATCGGCCGCCAATTGATGGAGTCGCTGGCGCTGCACCGCGCCTTGCGCGGCACGGCGGCCCGGGCAGAGGCGCTGCGCCTGCTCGACCGGGTGCAGATTCCGAACGCCGGACGCTGCCTGGATGCGTACCCGCACACCTTGTCGGGCGGGATGAACCAGCGCGCGATGATCGCCATGGCGCTCGCGGGCGAGCCCGAGCTATTGGTCGCCGACGAACCCACGACGGCGCTGGACGCCACGATACAGGCGCAGATTCTGGCGCTGCTGGCCGAAATCCGGGACGACAGCGGCATGGCGCTGGCGCTGATCTCGCACGATCTGGGGGTGATCGCCAGCCTGTGCGAGCGGGTGCTGGTGATGTACGCGGGCCACGTCGTCGAGCAGGCCCCGCGCCAGCGCCTGTTTCAGCACCCGGGCCATCCTTACACGCAGGGGCTGCTGGCAGCGCTGCCCGACCTGCACCGGGCGCCCGAACGGCTGCTCTCCATGGCCGGCAGCGTTCCCGAGCCGGGCCGCATGCCGCGTGGTTGCAGCTTTGGTCCCCGCTGCCGGCAGTTCCAGCCCGGTTGCGCGCAGCATGTCCCCGTGCAGCGCGCCGTCGATTCCCGGCACCACGTGGCGTGCATTCAGGCTGCATGAACCCTCTGCCCGAAATCCGGAAACCCGCGCGCCATCATGGCCCGGCCGTGCAAGCCTGCGCGCCGGAAGCGCTGAAACATTGGAAAAAGCCATGAAGAAAAAGAACGTGCTGCTCATCGTCGTGGACCAGTGGCGCGGGGACTGCCTGCCCATGCTCGGGCACCCGGTGGTCGAGACGCCGCATATCGCCGCGCTGGCCGCGGAAGGCGTCACCTTCAAGCGCCACTACACCCAGGCCGTTCCCTGCGGCCCGGGCCGCGCCAGCCTGCTGACCGGCCTGTACATGATGAACCACCGGGCGGTTCAGAACACCATCCCGCTCGACGCGCGCCACACGAATCTCGCGCTCGAACTGCGCAAGGCCGGCTACGACCCGGCGCTGGTCGGCTACACCACCACCACCCCCGACCCGCGCGTGACCGCGCACGCGGACCCGCGCTTTACCGTGCTCGGCGCCGACATGCAGGGCTGGCGGCCCGTCGGCTCCTGGGGCCTGAAGATGGAGGCCTATTTCTCGTGGCTCGCTGCGCAGGGCTACAGCCTGCCCGGGAACCCCTGGGACATCTGGCTGCCGCAGGACCTGGACCCCGACGAGATCGGCGCGAGCCGCAAGCCAAGCCGCATCCCCGCGCGTCTGTCGGACACGACCTGGTTCACCGAGCGCGGAATCGATTACCTGCGCAGCGCGCGCAACAAGCCCTGGTTTCTGCACCTGGGCTACTGGCGGCCGCACCCGCCGTTCATTGCCCCCGCGCCCTACCACGCGATGTACGACCCCGCACGCTGCCCTTCCCCCGTGCGCGCGGCCAGCGCGCGGGCCGAGGCGCAGCAGCACCCCTTGCTGCGTTACTACGTGGAAAACATTCAGCGCAACAGCTTTTTCCAAAACGGCCAGGGCCTGGGCAGCGCGATGGACGACGCCGAGGTGCGCCAGATGCGCGCGACCTACTATGGCCTGATGCGCGAAATTGACGACCAGCTCGGCCGGGTCTTCGGCTACCTCAAGGAAACGGGCCAGTGGGACGACACCCTGATCGTTCTGACCAGCGACCACGGCGAGCAACTCGGCGACCACCACCTGCTGGGCAAGGTCGGCTACTTCGACCAGAGCTACCACATCCCGATGCTCGTCCGCGACCCCTCGCGCGCGGCCGACGGCACGCGCGGCACGCTGGTGGATCACTTCACCGAGGCCGTAGACACCATGCCGACCCTGCTCGACTGGCTGGGGCGGCCCACGCCCCGGGCCTGCGACGGCCGCTCGCTGCTGCCCTTCGTTCGGGAAGGCGCAGCCCCTGCGCGCTGGCGCACCGAGGTCCACTACGAATACGACTTCCGCGACATCTTCTATTCCCGGCCAGAAACCGCGCTCGGCCTGGAGATGGACGAATGCGCGCTGGCCGTGGTGCAGGACGCGCACTACAAATACGTGCACTTCGCCGCCAGCGCGCCCCTGTTCTTCGACCTGCGGCGCGACCCGCAGCAACTGAACAGCGTCGCCGGCCAGCCCGAATACGCCGCGCAGCAGCTGGCCTGTGCGCAAAAAATGCTCGACTGGCGCTTGCTGCACGCGGAGCGGACGTTGACCGGCTACGCCGCCTCGCCCGAGGGACTGCGCTCGCGGGGATAGGCCGGCCGCGTTTTCCCGGGGATGCGGATGTCATGCGCCTCCCGCTGCGGCCGGCTCGTGCACGCTTTCTTCATCGGACAAGGCGCGCAGCAGTTCGGTCTCGATCTGGATCCGGCGCGCATTGTTTTGCAATTCGGGGCCCTGGATCAGAAAGCTGTCTTCGACGCGCTCGCCCAGGGTGCTGACCTTGGCCAGTTGCACGCTCAGACGGTGCTGCGCCAGGACGCGCGCCACCAGATAGAGCAGGCCGGCGCGGTCGCTGGCGGAGATCGTGAGCAGCCAGCGCTGCGCTTTCTCGTCGGGTTGCAGGCCCACCCGCGGAGCCACCGGAAAGCTCTTCACGCGGCGCGAGACCCGCTTGCGCGCGGGCTCGGAGAGCGGGCCGCCGGCTTCGATGAGGCGCGTCAGATCGCTTTCGACCATCTGCGTGAGTTCGCGGTAATGCCCCGGCTGCGACGACGCCACGACCTGAAAGGTGTCGAGCGCATAACCGTTGCTTGCGGTGTGCACGCGCGCGTCCAGGATGCTGAAACCCGCGCGGTCGAAGTAACTGCAGATGCGCGCGAAGAGGTCGGCCTGGTCTGCTGTGTAGACCATCGCTTGCAGTCCGTCGCCAGCCAGCGAGGGGCGCGCGCGCACCACCGGTTTCGCGGCCCCCACGTGGCGCGAGAGGTGGCGCGCGTGCCAGGCGATGTCCGCGGCGTCGTGGCGCATGAAGTAGCTCACGCCGAGCGTCGCCCACAGCGCCTTGTGCGCGTCGAACGGCTGCGCGTCGAGCGCCAGCAGCACCAGCGCTTCGCGCTTGCGCGCCTCGATTTCGGTTGCGGCGTCGGGCACCCGGCCGCCCAGCGCGCGCAGCGTGGCCCGGTACAGGTCTTCGAGCAGCTTGCCCTTCCAGGCGTTCCAGACCTTCGGGCTGGTGCCCCGGATATCGGCCACGGTGAGCAGGTACAGCGCGGTCAGGTTGCGTTCGTCGCCCATCCGGTGCGCAAACGCGGCGATCACGTCCGGGTCGCTCAGGTCCTGCTTTTGCGCGACGGTGCTCATGGTCAGGTGTTCGCGCACCAGAAATTCGATGCGCCGGGCGTCGTCCCGGTGCACGCCATGCTGGTGGCAAAAGCGCCGCACCTCGGCGGCGCCGATTTGCGAATGGTCGCCGCCGCGGCCCTTGCCGATGTCGTGGAACAGCGCTGCGACGTACAGAACCCAGGGCTTGTCCCAGTCGCCCGCGAGCTGCGAGCAAAACGGGTACTCGTGCGCGTGCTCGGCGATGAAGAAGCGGCGCACGTTGCGCAGCACCATCAGGATGTGCTGGTCTACCGTGTAGACATGGAACAGGTCGTGCTGCATCTGCCCGACGATGCGGCGAAACGGCCACAGGTAGCGCCCGAGCACCGAGGTCTGGTTCATGAGCCGCATCGCGTGCGTGATTCCCGAGGGTTGTTGCAGGATGCGCATGAACGCGCTGCGGTTCACCGGGTCGCGCCGGAACGCGCTGTCCATCACGCTGCGCGCGTTGTAGAGCGCGCGCAGCGTGCGCGCCGACAGGTCCCCGAGCCCCGGCGTTGTCTGGTAGAGCAAAAAGGTCTCCAGGATCGCGTGCGGGTCGCGCGTGTACAAATCGTCGCCGGCCACTTCGATGCGGCCGGCCTTCTCGAAGAAGCGTGCATTCAGCGGGCGCGGCGCGTGGGTTGACGGGCTCAGCCGCTCCTCGATGTTCAGCAGCAGGATCTGGTTCAGCTGCGACACCGCCTTCGCCGCCCAGTAGTAGCGGCGCATCAGGGTTTCGCTGGCGCGCATCGGCAGGCGCGTGCCATCGGGCGCCTGCGAGCGGTAGCCAAAGGATTCGGCAACGGCCGTTTGCAGGTCAAACACCAGCCGATCCTCGCGCCGGCCCGCAGCCGCGTGCAGGCGCGCGCGGATCAGGCACAGCAGCGCCTCGTTGTGCTCGATCTGGCGCAGTTCGAAGGCGGTCGCGATGCCGTTCGCGGCCAGCGCCTTCCAGTGGCTGCCCAGGCCCGCAGCCTGCGCTACCCACAGGATCATCTGCAGGTCCCGCAGCCCGCCCGGCGATTCCTTGCAATTCGGTTCGAGCGCGTAAGGGGTGTTCTCGTACTTGGTGTGGCGCTGGCGCATCTCCAGTGTCTTGGCCAGCACAAAGGCCGCGGGGTTCATCTGCGCACGGTACTGGTGCTGAAATTGGCCGAACAGCGCCGCGCTGCCGCAGAGCAGGCGCGACTCGAGCAGGGAGGTCTGCACCGTGACGTCGCCGGCACTCTCGGCCAGGCATTCGGCCACGGTGCGCACGCTCGATCCGATCTCCAGCCCCGCGTCCCAGCAGCTGCCGATAAAGCCTTCGAGCCGGGAGTGCAGCTCGGGCACCACGGCATCGGGCAACAACAGCAGGACATCGACGTCGGAGCAGGGAAACAACTGCCCGCGCCCGAAGCCCCCCACCGCGACCAGGGCCATCTCGTCGGGCAAGCGGGCGCGCTGCCACAGCGTTTGCAGCAGATCGCCGGCCAGCGTTGACAGTTTGCGCAGCAATGCGCGGATACCGCGCGCGGACGCGCCCGTGGATTGCATCGCCGTGAGCAGCGCGGCCTTGTCGCGGCGGTAGGCGTCGCGCAGCGCATGGAGTTCGGTCATCGTCGTGGGGTACGCAGGGAGGTGGGCCATGCCGGTGTCTCGAATGATGCCTAATCAGACCGCAGAGGGTGTAGGTGAAATGTTCCATGGAACCAGCCAGAGGCCACGGCGGCCCCGTTTCGACGCGCCCGCATGATGCGGCAAAATATGCGGGCTAGGGAAATTACCTGGGCAGCGCGCGGAAGTCTGGGCTATGCTGCTGCAAGCAGCAGCGGCACGGTTCTTGCACATTATGGTCCTCCGAATGTGGCACTGGCGCTGTTCCGGATGGGCGATGCGTCTGCCGCATGCAGCGTTCACGCGCCCATCCCGCGACACAATGCGCCCGTGACCGACCGGGCCGCGACAAAATAACCCGATTGAATTGAAACAAAACGGGAACACAGGGAGGTGGAATTTTTCAAGAAACCAGGGCCGCGCCCTGAAAACGCGAAAAGGGAATTGCAATGACCAAATTGGACGGGAAAATGCCGGCGCAGGAAGCGACCGGTATGGATCGGCGGGAGTTCCTGGGGAGCACGGCCGCGCTGGGCCTGGCTGCAACGCTGTGCGCAACCCAGGCGCAAGCTCAGGCACCCAGGCGCGGCGGGCATCTCAAGCTCGGCATCAACGGCGGAGCCACGACCGACTCACTCGATACGGCGACCTACTCAGGCGCGGTGCTGTTCGCCATCGGCAAGACGTTTGGCGACACGCTGGTCGAGTCGCATCCGGAAACCGGCGCAGCGCTGCCGGCGCTCGCGGAGTCCTGGACCGCGACGCCTGACGCCGTGACCTGGACCTTCAAGATCCGCAAGGACGTGAAGTTCCACAACGGCAAGAAAATGACCGTCGCCGACGTGGTGGCCACGCTCAAACGCCACTGCGATGAAAAGTCCAAGTCCGGGGCGCTGGGCCTTTTGCGCGCGCTCAAGAGCATCGAAGACAGGGGCGGCGACCTGGTCATCGGCTTGACCGAGGGGAATGCCGATCTGCCGCTGATCCTGACCGACTACCACTTGATCGTCCAACCCAATGGCGGCCTGGACAACCCGGGCGCCGCCATCGGCACGGGCCCCTACATGCTGACGAATTACCAGGCCGGTGTGCGCGTCACGTTCAAGAAGAACAAGGACGACTGGCGCTCCGACCGCGGCTTCGTCGATAGCGTCGAGCTGATCGTGATGAACGACACCACGGCCCGCATTGCCGCGCTGTCGTCCGCGCAGGTGCATTTCATCAACTCGATCGAGCCGAAAACCGTCAACCTGCTCAAGCGCATGCCCACGGTCAAGATTCTGCGTTCGTCGGGCAAGGGCTTTTACTGCTTTCTTGCGCATTGCGACACCAAGCCGTTCAACAACAACGATTTGCGGCTGGCGTTGAAATATGCGATCGACCGGCAGGCGATCCTCGAGCGCATCCTCGGCGGCTACGGCACATTGGGCAATGACTACCCGATCAACAGCAACTACGCCTTGGCGCCGCAAGGCATGGAACAACGGGTCTACGACCCGGACAAGGCCGCTTTTCACTACAAGAAGTCCAGGCACGACCAGCCCCTCTTGCTGCGCACCTCGGAGGCGGCGTTCGCCGGCGCGGTCGATGCATCCGTGCTCTATCAGGAGAGCGCGAAGAAGGCCGGCATACAGATTCAGATCAAGCGCGAGCCGGACGACGGGTACTGGACCAACGTCTGGAATGTGCAGCCCTTTTCGGCGTCCTATTGGGGGGGCCGTCCGACGCAGGATGCGCGCTACGCGACGTCCTACATTTCCAGCGCCGAATGGAACGACACGCGCTTCAAGCGGCCCGACTTTGACCAGATGCTGTTGAATGCGCGGTCGGAACTTGACGACACCAGGCGCCGGGCGATCTACCAGGACATGGCCACGATGGTGCGCGATGAGGGCGGGCTGATCCTGCCGGTGTTCAACGACTACCTCAACGGGTCGGTAAAAAACCTCAAGGGCTTCGTCAGCGACATCGGCAACGACATGTCGAACGGCTATGTCGCCTCGCGCGTCTGGTTCGACGCCTGACCCATGGCGGTCATCACGCGGGCTGGCAGTCCGCTGCTCTGGATCATCTTGCGCCGGCTCGGCCTGTCCGCCGCCTTGTTGCTCGCCGTTTCGCTGATGATTTTCTGCGGCATCGAAGCGCTGCCGGGTGATTTTGCGACCACCTACCTCGGCCAGTCCGCAACGCCCGAGGCGGTGGAGAACATCCGCAGAGAACTCGGCCTCGACCGGTCCTTGAGCGCGCGCTATCTCTCCTGGCTCGGCGGCGCCGCGCAGGGTGACTTCGGGACCTCGTGGGCGAATCGCAATTCGGTCAGCGCGCAGATTGGCAACCGGCTCGGCAATTCCCTCTTCCTGGCGTTCTTCGTGGCGCTCATTGCGGTGCCCTTGGCCGTTGGCCTGGGAATGCTCGCAGTGCAGTACCGCAACCGGTTTCCGGACCGGCTCATCAGCCTGCTCTCGCTGGCCGCGATCTCGCTGCCGGAGTTCTTCATCGGCTATCTGTTCATCCTGTTTGGCGCCGTGAAATTCGGCGTCGCCCGGTTTCCGGCCACGGTCTACGACGGCATGGGCTTCGGGGAGCGCCTGTCCGTCATCGCCTTGCCGGTGGCAACGCTGGTGCTCGTGGTACTGGCGCACATGATGCGCATGACGCGCGCCGCGATCCTCAACGTCATGGAGTCGGCCTATATCGAGACGGCGCAACTCAAGGGCCTGGGCAGGTTTCGCATCATCGCCCGGCACGCTGCGCCGAATGCGGTTGCGCCCATCGCCAACGTCATCGCGCTGAACCTCGCCTACCTCGTCGTCGGCGTGGTCGTGGTCGAGGTGGTCTTCGTCTACCCCGGAATGGGCCAATACATGGTGGACGCGGTGAAGGTGCGGGACATGCCGGTCGTTCAGGCCTGCGGGCTCATCTTTGCGGCGATCTACATCCTGCTCAACATGGCGGCCGACACCGTCGCCATCGTCGCCAATCCCCGGCTCAGGCATCCGCGATGAACCTCAGGACCATCCCCGCCAGCGCCTGGATCGGCTGGATCGGCATCCTGCTGGCGCTGGCCTGCGCCATTTTCGGTCCGTGGATTGCGCCCTATGGCGAAACGGACGTCGTCGGCGCTGTCTGGTTGCCGGCGGGCGCAGACTTTCTGCTGGGCACCGACAATCTTGGCCGCGACCTGCTGTCGCGCCTGATCTACGGATCGCGCACGACGATCTTCGTGGCGCTCGCGGCCAGCATTCTTGCGTTTTCGCTGGGCATGGTCCTGGGTTTCACCGCCGCCGTCGTCGGCGGGGTCGTCGATCAGTTCCTGTCGCGATGCAACGATCTGATGATGGCGATTCCGACGCTGATCTTCGCGCTGGTCGTTCTGGCCGTGCTGCCGCAGAACCTCTGGATCCTGATCGGCGTCATGGCGATGCTCGATTCCACCCGGGTATTTCGCATCGGCCGCGCGGTCGCGCTGGACGTCGCGGTGATGGACTTCGTCGAGGCCGCGCGCCTGCGTGGCGAGGGCCGGCGCTGGATCATTTTTCGCGAAATATTGCCGAATACGCTCTCGCCCTTGCTCGCCGAGTTCGGCTTGCGCTTCGTTTTCTCCATCCTCTTTCTGTCAACCCTCTCCTTTCTTGGCCTGGGCATACAGCCGCCAGCGGCGGATTGGGGCGGCATGGTCAAGGACAACAAGGACGGGATTTTGTTCGGCGTTCCGGCTGCGCTCATTCCCGGCGTGGCCATCGCCGGGCTGGCCGTCTGCGTGAACCTCGTCGTCGATTGGCTGATGAAGCGCTCGTCCAGCCTCCGGGGGGGCCGCGGCGATGGCTGAGCTTTTGTCCGTCAGAGATCTTCGCATCGAGGCGACGAGCTACCCGCCCGGCTTGCCGCCGAAGACGGTGACGCTGGTCGATCGCGTTTCCTTCACGCTTGCCAGAGGCAAGGTCCTGGGCCTGATCGGCGAATCCGGCGCCGGCAAATCGACCATCGGACTGGCGGCGCTGGCCCATGGACGCGGCGGCGCGCGCATCACCGGCGGCGAAGTCCTGCTCGACGGCAAGAACATTCTCCAGCTCGGCATGAAAAGCCTTCGGGGGCTGCGCGGCAGCCGCGTGTGCTACGTTGCGCAGTCCGCTGCGGCGGCCTTCAACCCGGCGCATCGCCTGGGCGAGCAGCTGATCGAGGCCTCGCTGCGGCATGGCGTGATGGGCCGCGCCGACGCGCAGAAAAAGGCGCACTACCTGTTCCAGGTGCTCGGCCTGCCCGACCCGCAAACCTTTGGTGCACGCTATCCGCACCAAGTCTCCGGCGGGCAGTTGCAGCGCGCCATGACCGCCATGGCGCTGTGCCCCGGCCCGGAACTGATCGTGTTCGACGAACCGACGACCGCACTCGACGTCACCACGCAGATCGACGTGCTCGCAGCGATCAAGCACGCGATCAGGGAGACGAACACGGCGGCGCTCTACATCACGCACGATCTCGCGGTGATCGCCCAGATCGCTGACGACATCCTGGTGCTGCGCCATGGCAGGACCGTCGAATTGGGCAGCACCCGGCAGATCATCGAGGCGCCGCGCGCGGACTACACGCGGGCGCTGCTCAACGTCCGCAGCATCCGGCGCGATGAGGCGAGCGACCAGACGCATGCCCTGCTCCGGGTGGATGCGGTCAGCGCCGCCTATGGCCAGACCCGGGTATTGCAGGATGTGTCGCTGCACCTGCCCAAGGGGCAAACCCTGGCCGTGGTCGGCGAGTCCGGCTCCGGCAAATCGACCTTGGCGCGGGTGATCACCGGCCTGCTGGCGCCAACGCAGGGCACGGTGCATTTCGACGGCAAGCCCTTGTCCCCCGCATTCACCCGCCGCGCAAAGGAGGAGTTGCGCCGCATCCAGATGATCTACCAGAGCGCCGACACGGCGATGAACCCGCGCCAGACGGTGCACGACATCATCGGCCGGCCGCTGGGCTTTTATTTCGGTCTGCGCGGCGCGCGCAGGACCGCGCGGGTCAAGGAGTTGCTCGACCAGATCGAGATGGGCGAGGGGTTCGCCCACCGGTACCCCGCAGAGCTTTCGGGCGGCCAGAAGCAGCGCGTGGCGATTGCCCGTGCGCTGGCCGCGCGGCCGGAGCTGATCCTGTGCGATGAACCGACGTCGGCGCTGGACCCGCTGGTGGCGCAGGGCATTCTCACGCTGCTGCTGAAACTGCAAGCGCAAACCGGCGTCTCCTATCTGTTCATCACCCATGACATCGCGATCGTGCGTGCCATCGCCGACTCCGTGGCGGTGCTGCACCACGGACGACTCGTGCGTTTCGGGCCAAAGTCGAGCGTGCTCTCGCCCCCGCTGGACGACTATACCGAGCGGCTGCTCAAGTCCGTGCCGGAGATGGAGATAGGCTGGCTCGAGCGCATTCTCGCGAGCCGGCGCATGGACAGCGCGAGAAACTGAACCCTCTACGAACTGGATTGCGCATGACCGGGCACGCCTTTACGGTCCTTGAAAACACGTGGATTTCCCTGCGGGACGGAACACGCCTTGCCGCGCGTATCTGGATGCCCGACACCCAGGACCGCCTGCCTGCGGTGCTCGAGTACCTGCCTTATAGAAAACGCGGCGGGACCCACGCGCGGGACGAGTCCACCTACCCGGTATTTGCCGCTGCCGGCATCGTCGGTGTCCGCGTCGATATCCGGGGATCGGGCGAGAGCGACGGCGTGATCGACGGCGAGTACACGCCGCGCGAACTCTCCGACGCCGGCGAGGTCATCGCCTGGATCGCCTGCCAGCCCTGGTCAAACGGGAGCGTCGGCATGATGGGAATCTCCTGGGGCGGCTTCAACTGCCTGCAGGTGGCGGCGCTGCGGCCGCCGGCGCTCAGAGCGGTGATCTCGATCGCATCGACGGTCGATCGCTACAACGACGACATCCACTACAAAAATGGCTGCCACCTGTCGGCGCAGCTCGGCTGGGCCGCGACCATGCTGGCCTACCAATCGCGTGCGCCAGACCCGGCGCTGGTCGGCGCGCGCTGGCGTGCGATGTGGCTGGAGCGGCTCGAAGCCGAACCGTTCTTTCTGGAGGAATGGTTGACGCACCAGCGCCGCGACGGGTTTTGGAAGCACGGCTCGATCTGCGAGGACTTTGGCGCCGTGCAGGTCCCCGCGCTGGTCATCGCCGGCTGGGCTGATGGCTACCGCAACACGCCGTTCAAGGCCGCGCTCGGGCTGGGCGACAGAGCCAAGTCGGTGGTCGGCCCGTGGATTCACAAATACCCGCATTTCGCCTGGCCCAAGCCACGCTGGGATTTTCACGGCGAGGCCATTGCCTGGTGGAAGCAATGGCTGTGCAAGGAACCGACCGGCGTCGATGCCAGGCCGCAACTGCGCGCCTATATTCTGGACGGCCCCAGACCGGCTCTGCGGCGCGAGCAAGACCCGGGCTTCTGGGTCGCGAAAACGCTGTGGACCGAACCGGAGCTCGCGTCCTTCGGCATTTCGGCCGACGGCAGGCTGAGTGCGGCGACCCTCGGGCAGGGCGTAGGCAAGGTCCATCACCGCTCGCCACTGGCCACCGGAACCGCGTCGGGCGAATGGTTCACGCTCAAGCCCGACGCCGAGATGGCAGGCGACCAGCGCGGCGACGACGCCGGTTCGCTGGTGTTTGAAACCGCGCCGCTGAGCACCGCGCAAACTTTTCTCGGCCAACCAAGATTGACGCTCGATCTGTCGTCCGATGGAGAGGCGGCGAATCTCATCGTGCGCGTGGTCGACGTGCATCCCGACGGCGCTGCAACGCGCGTCTCGTTGGGTGCCATGAATCTGACCCACCGCGCGGGCAACGAGACGCCGGCGCCGCTGCCAAGGGGCGCGACGGTGCGCGCCACGCTGGAACTCGACGCATGCGGCTATCGCTTTGCGCCAGGGCATCGAATCCGGTTGGCGCTCTCGACCAGCTATTGGCCCACGGTTCTGCCGGCGCCGACCGACCCCGGCGTCACCATGGACACCGCGACCCTGACGCTCGCCATGCCGCTGCTCGGCGCGCATGAGCGCATCGACATGCCCGAGCCGGCCAACCCCGATCCGCTGCCGCGCTACAACGCACGCTCCCCGAGCGAGACACGGCGGAGCGTCGAGCGCGACCTGACGACGGGCGTGACGCGCTACACGATCTACGAGGACAGCGGCCTGTCCGAGCACCCGGACCATGGACTGGCAACCCGGGATGTCCGCGAAGAAGTTTGGTCGATCACCGAAGGCGACCCGCTGTCGATGAGCGGCGCCTGCCGCTGGGAATGCATCGCCCGGCGCGAGGACTGGGCCGTGCGCACGGTCACTACGGCAAACCTGGCCTGCAGCGCCACGCACTGGCTGAGCGCTGGTTCGGTAACGGCGTTCGAGGGCGATACGCCCATTTTCAGCAAGCGCTACGAGAAGCGCATCCCGCGCGACCTCATGTAATGCCGTCGGCCTCCAGGACCCGTATTTCCCAAGTCTGCGGCGATTGGGCCGACACCATTGGGGCCTACCGCTTCTTTGGCAATGAGGAGGTCCAGCGGGCAGGCATCCTGGGAGCGCACATCGAAAGCTTCGGTGTCCCGCATGGCGGCGCACGATCATGGCTTACTCTTTCACACGGCGGACAAACACGGTGGTTTCCGCCGTGTACGGATCGAGCACCGGCACGCGGGTCAGCGCAACACGGCCACCGATTCCATACCGGGTGAGGTAGCCATTGTTGAAACCGTTGATGAAGCTGCCCGTGTTGTAGGCAGACAAGGCGGCGCGCAAGGCGGCTTGCTCGTCGTCGTATTTGAGTCGGGCGTTCGCGTAGAACTCGGTCAGAACACGCGCCCCGGCGGCGATGTTCTTGCACGGCTCGAACATGTCCTCAACACGGTAGCCAAGCCGGGCGACGTTCGTGCTGTTCACCTGCATGAGCCCAAGGTCTACGGTGTAGCCCTGCGCGATGTACTTCTTGGCCAGTTTGGCCGCGTCGGCTGCGTCGCGCGGCGCACGCTCGAGAAAACCCTTGTTGACGTTGATGGCCAATCGATTGCCCTTGCTCTCCACCCGAATGATCTGCTGGGTGGTGGCTGGCGCGACATTCGGCGCGCAGGCCATCATCATCTCGAGGTCGATCACCGGTTTGACCTTTCTGCAACGAGGGTCATGTCGGCCGCGTCGCCGCGGATCAGGACCGGCGTCGCCCGGCCGCGCACGCTGCTGGCCACGTCCACGGGGCCGAAATAGCGGCTGTCGAAACTCCTGGCGCTGTACGTCGAGAACAACCAAACCTGGCCCGGCGCGACGATGTAGCTGCCCTCTGCCCACGCCGGGATGGTCTCGATGGCCTGGGTGTTGGGCAGGATGCGTCCGTTGACCATGGCGGGCCTGCCCGGTTGAATGCGCACACGGTCGCCCGCAACGGCTGCGACCGGTTTGAGCAGCGTGCCAGCGTGCGTGCCAGCGCAGTCGCCCGGTTCCAGATAGCCCCGGTCCGCCATGAGTTGCACGATGGGCCGGACCGGTGGGCAGACCTCGACCAACTCGCCCCGCTTGAGCGTGGCCATGTCGAGTGCTTGCACGCGCCAGAGGCCGGTCGGGGCCGAGTGCGTGAAGTTCAGGCGCAACCCGGCCGCGTGGCCGATGGGGATGACTGCGCCAACGACGACCACGGTGCCGAGGGCCGCGATGCCCAAGTGCCGTTTTTTCATGGCTGCGGATCTGCTGTGCTGCGCCGAGTCCGGGTGGCCTTGCCGAGGATGTCGCCGGCCGTGGCAGCAGTCCAGGTGAACGGCTTGGGATTCGCATTGTGCGCAGCGATGTACGTGTTGATGGCGCTCTCCACCGCGGGCACGCTGGTGAACGCGCCGCGGTGCATGAGTTCATCGCTGATGTCCCGAAAGAAGCGCTCGACCAGGTTGAGCCAGGAAAAATGGCAGGGAGTGAAGTGCAAATGAAAGCGCGGGTGCTTGGCCAGCCAGGCCATGACCGCGCAGTGCTTGTGCATGGCGTAGTGGTCCACGATCAGGTGCAGTTGCTTGTTCTTCGGCGTCTGGCGATGGATCGACTGGAGAAAGCGCAGCCACTGTGGGTGCCGGTGGAGTCGATCGGTCATCGAAATCACCTCGCCGCTCAGCATGTCCAGCGCAGCGAACAAGGTAATGGCGCCGCTGCGCCTGGAGTTGAGCGGCAGGTCCGGCTGGGTCCGGTCGAGCGCCTGAATCTGCATTTTCTCGTCGCAGCAAAGCACCAGCGCCTGCTCGGGCGGATTCAGGAACAGACTCACGATGTCCTCCAACTTCTCGGCGGAGCGGGGAACGTTGGCGGGTTTGAAGGATTTGACCCGGTGGGGTCTGAGCCCATGCGCGCGCCAGATGCGGGCCACAGTGGATGCGCTGACACCGCAATGAGCGGCCATGGTGCGCGTGCTCCAACGCGTCGAGCCTTCGGGGGTTTCCTTGCGTGTGCTGCGAATCACTTGCTCGACGTTCGCCTCTTCGCGCGCCGTGCGCGGGCGCCCCGTGCGCGTGGCGTCCTGCAACAGGCCATCTACGCCGGCGGCCAGAAAGCGTGCCCGCCAGCGCGCTACCACGCGGCGGTCGATGTTGAACTGGGCGGCGATGTCCTTGTCCTGCATTCCCTGTGCCGCCTGCAGCACGATGCGAATGCGCATCTGGACACGCGCATTGATGCGCTCGCGGTTGGAAAGAATTCGTAGATGTCGATCATCGTCGGCACACAACAGAACTGGCGTGGCAACCCGCATGGCATGGTCCTCCATGCGCTGTACGAGGCCAAGCCAAAATATAAGTTCCGTGATTTATGGTGCCCGGCGTCTGCACCAAAACGCCATGGCCTGAAAGTTATGAAAATAGCTGGTTCAAGCACTGGCCGCCTCTGGGCCATGATTCCGAAATCAGCGCTCACGTTCGCTGAATATCGGTCCGCCTTCCGGACAAACATCCACTGCAGGCGCTGTGTGAGGCGTTATCTCATTCGCTGCACGCTCTCAGGGACCGGAGGGGCGCTAAAGCGGTTCCTGCGCGCCGTCGCGGGGGGCCACTCCATCGCCGCCCGCCTGCTCGCCAGCGGGCTGATCGCCCTGCGGATCATCCGGTTTGCGCTGTGTTTTGGCGCGCAATTTCTCTTCCTTTTTTTTCTTTTTGGCGAGTTCGCGCTGGCGTTTCTCGTATCCGTAGTTGGGTGTTGCCAAGGTAGTTGCTTCCTGAAGTGAAGGTCCACTGTAACAGCACCAGGCCCCCGCGTCCCGCGCGGCGTCACGCCGCAGGGAAGGCGCGTTCCATGGCCTGTTGCAGATCCTGTTGCAGGTCTTGCACGGCTTCCAGTCCGATGGAAAACCGCACCAGCGTACCCTGCTTCAAATGCGCCACGCAGCGGCTGCGCATGCTGGCGATGTGGTAGGGCACGACCAGGCTCATGGGCCCGCCCCAGCTATAGCCCAGTTTGAACAGGCGCAGGCCGTCGCAGAACGCGTCCACCTGCTGCGCGCTGTGGCGCGCATCGATCAGCACGCTGAACAGGCCCGCGGCCAAGCCCTGTCCCCCCGGCCCGGCACCGCACAGGGCCTGCCAATGCGCGTGGCCTGGCGAGCCCGCAAGCGCAGGGTGCAGAACCTGGGCGACGGCGGGCTGTTGCTGCAACCACAGTGCCAGACTGCGGGCTGCCGCGTCGTGGGCGCGGTAGCGCAGGCCCAGGCTGGGCAGCCCGCGCAGCACCGCTTCCGCGTCGTTGCCCGCGACGCCCAGGCCAAGCCGCATGTGGGTGCGCCGGATTTGCGTGTGCAGCGCGGCGTCGCGCGTGATCACGCTGCCCATCAGCACGTCACCGCCGCCGCTGGGGTATTTGGTCAGCGCGTGGACGCAGATGTCCACTCCCAGGCTGCCGTCGCCCAGGAGGTCGAACGGCGCGAACGCCAAGCCCGCGCCCCAGGTATTGTCCAGCGCCGTGCGCACCGCGCGCGCGCGGCAGATGCGCACCAGTTCGCGCAGGTCGGGAAATTCCATGCTGACCGAACCCGGCGCCTCCAGCCACACCAGCCGCGTTGCGGGCGTGATGCGGGCGGCCAGGTCGGCCGGCTCCAGCGGGTCGTACAGCCCATGGCTGATGCCCAGGCGGGCGAGTTCGTCGTGCGCCAAGTCCTTGCTCGGACCATAGACGTTGTCGGGGAGCAGCAGTTCGTCCCCGGGGTTGAGCAGGGCCAGCGCCACATTCGCGATGGCGGCCAATCCGCTGGGCGCAAGCACGCACTGCAGGCCCCCCTCGAGCGTGCACAAACGTTCTTCGAGGGTGAAGGTGGTCGGCGTGCCGTGCAGCCCGTAGGTATAGCCGCTCCTGTCCCGCCAATCGCGCGCGCGCATGGCGGCCACGTTCGGGAAGATGACGGTAGAGGCCTTGTAGACCCCCGGCTGGGGCGCCGCGAAGCCCGCGGGCGGAACGTAGTCGTGCTGGACGATGCGCGTGGCGAGATCGGTGCCGGGGGTTCTCATGCCCGCCATGGTAGCGCGCTTCGACACGATGGTGCACCCGGTTTTTCAGCACGTATGCAACGAGCCAGTGGCCAACGCGGACTCCTAGACGCGCGCAACGATGCTCTTGAGCTTGCAATAGCTCCGGATCCCTTCCAGCCCTTTTTCGCGGCCAAAGCCGGAGCGGCGGTTGCCGCCGAACGGCACTTCGATGCCGCCGGCAAAGTATTCGTTGATGTAGACCTGTCCGGCGTCGACCTGCCGCGCAAAGCGATAGGCCCGGCCGATGTCCCGGGTGTAGATGCCGGCCGCGAGCGCATAGTCGGTGCCGTTGGCCAAGGCGATGGCCTGCTCGAGGTCGTCGGCCTGCTGCACCACCAGGACCGGGCCGAAGATTTCCTGCTGCACCACGGCATCCTGTGCGCAGCTGGCCTCGATGACCGTCGGGCGGTAGAACCATCCGCCCGGCGCGCACGCAGGGTGCGCGACGCTGCCGCCGGCAAGAACCGGGTTCCCGCGCGCTGCGGCGCTGGCCACGTGCGCATGGATCCGGTTCAGATGGGCGAGCGAATTCACCGGGCCGACGTCCGGGTTCGTCAGGCCATGGCCCAGACCCAGCTGGCCCACGCGATCCAGCAGCCGTTCGATGAACTGGCCGTGCAGCGAGCGCTCGACGATCAGCCGCGAACCGGCCGAGCAGATCTGGCCTGCGTTCTCGTAGATCGCGCCCAGCACGCCATGGAGCGCCTGTTCGACGTCGGCGTCGGCGAGCACCACGAGCGGGGATTTCCCGCCCAATTCGAGCAGCACCCGGGTGACGTGGCTGGCCGCAGCGCGCATCACCTGCTGCCCGGTGGCCACCGATCCGGTGAAGGTGATGTGCTGTATGCCGGGGTGCGACACCAGCGCTGCGCCCGCGGCCGCGCCTTCGCCGGTGACGACGTTCAGTACGCCGTCGGGCAGGCCCGCGGCGCTGGCCAGTTCAGCCAGCATCAACGCGGACAGCGGCGTCTGTTCGGCCGGTTTCGCAACCACCGTGCAACCGGCTGCCAGCGCCGGGGCAATGCCGCGTGCGGCGGTGCCCAGCGGGTAATTCCAGGGGATGATCTGCGCGGCGACACCGACGGGCTCTTCGATGGAGAAGCCGACGTAGGCCTTGTCGAGCGGAAAGCTGTCGCCCTGCATCTTGTCCGCCGCGCCAGCGTAGTACTCGAAAGCGCGGACCACGCCACGCACGTCGGCCTGCGCCTCGCAAAGCCGTTTGCCGCTGTCCAGGCTCTCGACCAGCGCCAGCCTGTCGGCGTGCTCGCGCACCTGCTGCGCGATCGCTGCGAGCGTTCGCCCCCGTTCGGCCGGCGCCGCATCGCCCCAGGCGCCGCGCAGCGCGCGCCGGGCCGCGTCAACGGCCTGATCGACCTCGGCAGCGCTGCCGGCGGCAAACTGCGCGAAGGCTTGGCCGCTGCCAGGGTCAAAGGTCTCCAGCGCAGCGCTGCCCGAGCCGGGTTGGTAGGCGCCATGGATGAAGTGCTCGCGCGGCAGGCCGCTGAGCGTGCCGGTCCGGCGAAATTCGGCGATCAGTGCGTCCAAACCCGGGTTCATGGCTGGACCTCGCTGACTGCGTAGCTGGATTTTTGCAGCCATTCTTCGCGGATTTCCATTCCCCAGCCGGGCTCGGCCGGGATTTGCAATTTACCGTCCCGGACATTCAGGCTGTTGCGGAACAGCCCTTGTTCCCATGGGTAGTAGTCTGCGCCTTCGATCGAGTATTCGACGTAGTCGCCGGCATTCGTGAGCGCGCCCATCACGTGCAGCGTGACGGGCAGGACCAGCGAGCGGTTCGCCGAGTGCGGCGTGACCTTGATTCCCGCCTGCTCGGCCAGGCGCGCCACGCGCAGCATGCGCGTCACGCCCCCGATATAGAAGGCGTCGGGTTGCACGACGTCGACCACGCGGTTGTCGATCATGTATTTCCACAGCGTCAGGTCGCAGTCCTGTTCGCCGCCTGTGACGTCGAGCTGCAGATTTTCCCTGACCTCTTTCGTCCAATGGTGCTCCCAGTACGGGCAGGGCTCCTCGAAGTGAATCACGCCGTGGTCTTCGAGCATGCGCCCGACGTCGATCGCTTTGCGCGGCGTGTATGCGCTGTTGCCATCGACCAGCAGGCGCGCGCCGTCGCCGAGCGCGCGGCGCACGGCCGGCACGATGGCCTCGGTGCGCCCCGGCCATTCGTCCTGGTCATGGCCGCACACCTTGCCGACGCGGAATTTGAACGCGTCGAAACCCTGCGCGTCGCGCAGCCGGGCCAGCCGCTCGGCCTCGTCCTGGGGCGTGATTTCGCCGCGCTTCATGCTCGATGCGTACACCGCAAACGCCCGGGGCGTGCCCCCCAGAAGCTCGCAGACGCTTTTTTGTTCCAGCTTTCCGCGCAGGTCCCACAGCGCAGTGTCCAGGCCGGCGAGGGCACGAAACAGATAGGAGCAGGGAAACTTGTGCTCGTGCTCGGGGATGCTGTCCACCAGATGCGTGATGTTCAGCGCGTCCGCGCCCAAGGCCCAGGGTGCGATCTGCCGGTGAAACACCTGCGCCGTGATGTCCGCGTTGTACGTTGACATCTGCCCCCAGCCTTGCAGGCCGGTATCGGTGGTGACGCGGACAAATCCGACATGCTGGTTGCTGAAGGTCTCTAGACGATGGATGTTCATTGCGTAATTTCACTTCGGCCCGGTGGATCGCCGCACACCGGCTTGGGCTGCGCCAAGCGGCGTTGATTTGTCACCAACGAGTCTCCAGGCCGCCCGGTTTTCAAAAGGGGATCATTCTCCGCTCGGAATAGCCCGAATAACCCCGTCCATTCTGGAAAAAGTGATAGGCCATTTCCACCGGTCTCGCACAGCAAAGCACACCCGCAGTGGGGGCGTGCATGGGGGGGCAGTTCCGGAATGACGAACTGCACGCCTTGCAAAACCTTGCCGTGATTGGCAAGTTTGGTGAATTAGAATTACGTCTTTTCGAGGAGCCATCGAATGCTTGAGCCGTCCAATTCCAATAAGAACGCCGCGTTGGAAGCGCGGCGCCAAGCCGCGTGTCCGCGCGGCGTCGGGGTGCAGACCCAGGTCTTCGTGGCCCGCGCGCAGAATGCGGAACTTTGGGACGTGTCCGGCAAGCGTTTCATCGACTTTGGCAGCGGCATCGCCGTCCTGGCCACGGGCCACCGCCATCCGCAGGTCGTGGAGGCTGTCCGCGCGCAACTGGACGCGTTTCACCACACCTGCTTTCAGGTGACGCCGTACGAGGGCTACGTCGCGCTGTGCGAGAGGCTCAATGCGATCACGCCCGGGGCCTTCGCCAAGAAGACCGCGCTCTTTACCACGGGCGTGGAGGCCGTGGAGAACGCCGTCAAGGTGGCCAAGGCGGCCACGGGCCGCAATGCGGTCATCGCGTTCTCCGGCGCATTCCATGGCCGCACCCTGATGGGCCTGGCGTTGACCGGCAAGGTCAACCCCTACAAGGCGGGCTTTGGCGCCATGCCGCCGGACGTATGGCATGTCCCCTTCCCCGCAGAGGCGCTGGGGGTGAGCGTCGATGACAGCCTGCAGGCCATCGACCGCTTGTTCAAGACGGATGTGGATCCACGGCGCGTTGCGGCGCTCATCATCGAGCCGGTGCAGGGGGAGGGGGGCTTCTACGTTGCACCGCCGAAACTGTTCCAAAGCCTGCGCGCAGTGTGCGACGAGCACGGCATCCTGCTCATCGTGGATGAGGTACAGACCGGTTTCGGGCGAACCGGGAAGATGTTCGCGCTGGAGCACTACGGCGTTGACGCCGACCTGATCACCATGGCCAAGAGCCTGGCCGGCGGTTTTCCGCTGTCTGCCCTGACGGGCCGGGCGACGGTCATGGATGCGGTCGCCCCGGGGGGCCTGGGAGGCACTTACGCCGGCAACCCGATCGCCGTGGCTGCCGCTCTGGCGGTGTTGGACATCATGCAAAAAGAGGCGCTCGTGCAACGCGCGCAGGCCTTGGGTGAGCGTTTGCTTGCGCATCTGGAGCCGCTGCGCGCGCGCGTGCCGCAGATCGCGCAGGTCCGGGCGCTGGGCGGCATGGTGGCCATGGAATTCAGGGATTCCTCCAGCGGCGTGGCGTTGCCCGAATTCACCAAACGGATTCAGGACATCGCGCTGGAGAAGGGCCTGCTGCTGCTGACCTGCGGCGTGTACGGCAACGTCATCCGTTTCCTCTTCCCGTTGACGATACAGGACGCGGTCTTCGCCGAGGGCCTGGCGCTCCTCTCCGACTCCCTGTTGCAGGCATGAGGCCGGCGTTCAGCGGCCCCGCCCGGACGCATCGGCAGCCTGTACGCGGTGTGCGCCGAGGTCACCGCGGCCTCCCCGGGTGGCCGGCCCAGCGTGACAGAGAGTGAAGCCCCGGTATCATTGCCCGCCATGAGTTTCTTTGCCATCCTGTTCGCTTTGCTGATTGAGCAGGCCCGCCCGCTGGCGCGCAGCAACCCGATTCATGCGGGCCTGCGCGCCTGGGCCCTGTCCGTGAGCCGCAACTTCGATGCCGGCAAACCGCAGCATGGCTGGGTGGCGTGGGGTTTGGCCGTGCTCGTTCCGGCGCTGCTCACACTGGCCATCCACTGGCTCCTGCTGCGCTGGCTGGGCTGGCCATTTGCGGTGCTGTGGAGCGTTGCCGTGCTGTACGTCACGCTGGGGTTCCGGCAGTTCAGCCACCATTTCACCGGAATCCGCGACGCGCTCGAAGAGGGGGACGAGGACGCCGCCCGCGCGCGGCTGGCGCACTGGCAGCAGGTTGACGTGGGCGTTTTGCCGCGCAGCGAGATCGTGCGCCACGTGATCGAGTATTCGATGTTTGCCGCGCACCGCCATGTGTTCGGCGTGCTCGCCTGGTTCTCGGTGCTGGCGGCGCTGGGCCTGGGTCCGACGGGCGCGGTGCTGTACCGGCTGGCCGAGTTCGTCTCGCGCTACTGGCATTACACGCAGCGCATGGGGGCTCAGCCTGCGAGCGCCTCGCTGCAACAGGCTTCGGCCCGGGCCTGGACAGCCATCGACTGGCTGCCGGCACGCCTGACGGCGCTGAGCTTTGCCATGGTCGGCAGTTTTGAAGAGGCCATCGAGGGCTGGCGTTTTCACGCGCAGCGTTTTCCCAATGACAACGACGGTGTGGTGCTGGCAGCCACGGCAGGGGCCATCAACGTGCGCTTGGGTGGCGAGGCCTTGAAGGCGCGCACCGAGATGCACGCCCCGCAGGGGCTGGAGATCGACATCGACGTGGGCGACAGCGACGCCACCCCGGGCCGCGAGCCCGAAGTCAGCCACCTGCGCAGCGTGGTCGGGCTGGTCTGGCGCTCGGTCGTGGTCTGGATGCTGCTGCTCGCGCTGCTCACGCTGGCGCGGCTCCTGGGCTGAGCCTGCTGGCGGCCGGGCGTGTTCGCGCTTGGGGCCGCAGCCACTCCCCATATTTCATCAGCGCGCCCGCTTCAGGACCAGCGCGGGCAGCGTGCAGGAAACGGCCAGCACGAAAAGGCCAATCAGCGCGGGCCTGAATGCATCCCAGCCAAAGCGGGCGCTGATTTGGTACAAAACAGCCACCGAGGCTGTGCCCACCGAAGCGCCCAGGAGCGTCACGACACGCGAAAGGGAACTGGCGTCAGGAACCTTGCGGCGCGCGATCGCATGGTAGGCATGCGACATCGCAAGCAGCGTCAGCCAACCGACTCCCGCTCCACGCAGCAGCAGCGCCATGCCGATGGCCACGGGAAATTGCAGAACCGCGGGCAGGCACAGCGCCGCCGTCCCCATTGCGGTGCCCACGATCGCCATGAGGGCCGTGTTGCCGACTCCGCAGCGCTTCGTTGCCGCCTCCAGATAAAACCGCGATATCAATGCGCCCAAACCGTGAACCCCGACGAGCAGGGCTGCGAGCATCGGGCCTTGTGCGCATGCATTCATCAGGAACAGAGGAAAAAGGAAAATTCCACCGTAGAAGACAAAACTGGAAAAAAATAGCAGCCACATGGACGCATGAAACGACAGGACACGGAATAGACGGATGTCGAGAAGCGGATTTTTGCTGCGCAGGGCATGCGCAGTGAAGCAGGAAAGAAAGACCATCCCGGCAATGATTGCCCCCACGGACGCCATGCCCGATTCCCCGGTCATGGATTTTGTCTCCGCAATGCCCGAAATTCCCGCAAGCCCAAAAACCGTCAAACCGAGGGCCGGAAGCAATAAGAGAAAGCCGGGAAAATCGAATTTTTCAGCAAAACTCCCCGCATCCTTCTCCAGGAACCGAAATGCAAGACCAAGGGTGAGGCAAGCGATGGGAACGTTGACCCAGAAGATAAGCTGCCAAGGACCCCATTGCAGGAGAAAACTGCCGACGACTGGCCCGGCAATGGGAGCCAGAACCGCAGGAACTCCGACCGTTGCCATGGCCGTTTTCAGTCTGGCATGCCCGACGCAAGCCAGCAGAATCGATTGCATCACGGGCATCAATATGCCGGCGCCAATTCCCTGAACGATTCGAGATGCAATTAATTGGCCAACGCTGTCTGACAAACCGGCAGCAGCCGACCCGGTGGCAAAAAGCACGAGACCCCCAACCCACAACGCGCGGCCACCGAGACGCCGGGTTGCCCAGGCGCAAATCGGAACGGCGCAGGCTGCCGCCAGGGTATAACTCGTCGATACCCATTGAAGAAGGGAGATGGGCGCGTTCAGGCTGGCCGCCAGCTCGGGGATTGCCACGCCCATGATGGTCGTGTCCAGCAAGGGCAGACAAATCCCTGCAATGAGCGCCCAGAGGACGAATCCATGCTCCCGGGTCAATTTGGAAGACGTTTTGGTCGAATCCGTTTCCTTGTCGATCATCACAATCTCACATGGCAATTTTTTAATCATCGGATGACCATAGCACCCAGTCATCCATGAAAATTCCGAAAAGATGCCATCTTCTATCGAAAAAACGCCATAAGACTGCGGTGGGATCCGCGCCGCCTCGTATGGAAACCAGCATGCACAATAGCCAGCTTGGGGGACGGGTCGCCCTGAGCCTGTCCACAGGTCCACCGGCTTGGTGTTGCGCATGGGAGTGCCTGATGGGTGTTGAAATGGAAGCGTTGTTCACCAGTGCGTTGGGTCTGCAAGTGCCATGCTGCCGTTGAATCCCGAATCGTTCCGCCCCTGCGCCGAACGGCCGGTGCGTGTCGTTGCGCGGGCAATGGGCATGCCGACGGAAATTTCCGCGCACCACCATCCCTGGGGACAGGCCGTGTTCTCGGATGCGGGGGTCGTTCAGGTGGAAATGGCGAACGTTGCCTTCATCGTTCCGCCGCAGCATGCAGTGCTCATACCGCCAGGCACCGAGCATTCCGCTGTCCTCTTGCAAGACGCGAGTCTTTTCTCGGTCTATGTGTTCCTGCAGGAATCAGGACAGGAAGCACGGCAGCGCTTTTGGGATCGCTGCAGAGTCGTCAGAGCCAGTCCCTTGCTTCTGGAACTCGTTCGGCGGCTGGTGGATGAGGATTTGCCGCACAGAGATACCGGGCGCTACCGCGCGCTCTGCGTGGTGGTGCTGGCGGAACTGCAAGACGCCAGGGAAGTCGGGATCGGCGTGCCAATGCCCACGGAGCGCCGCTTGCGCATGCTTTGCGAAGCGTTTCTCGCCGAGCCGCGGCAATCGAAACCGCTGGCACAGCTGGCGCGGGACGCTGGCGCAAGCGTCAGCACGGCGTCGCGGCTGTTCCGCGACGAACTGGGAATGGGCTTTCAGCAGTGGCGACGCCAGGCATTGTTCGCACGGGCGCTCGCGCTGGCCGCCGAGGGGATGCCGATGCAGCGGATTGCCGAGGAACTGGGCTACTCCAGCGCAAGCGCCTTCACCGCAATGGTCACCAAGACCTTCGGGAAATCCCCGCGCGAGTTCTTGCTGCAGCGGCCTTGACCGGCGCGTGTCAGTCCGGGGGGAGGCCCACGGCCTCGTTCGTTTCCCCGTACACGATGCGATCGTCAAACGACAAGAGCCGCTGATGAAGAATCATCGCTGCGCCAATGGCGCAGGCCTCGCTCCCCAGCCGTGATACCTCGATACGGGGCAGTGCGGGTGCGGGCACCAGGTGCTTGCGGATCGAGTCCACGACCTCCTGCTCGGCGTGCGTGTAGAGCGCCGCGACGGCGCCCCCCAGAACGATCCGCCCGGGATCGAGCACGCTGACCAACGAGGCGATGCCGCGGCCCATCCACCATGCCCACTCCGAGGCGGTTTTCCGCGCGACGGGGGCTTGCGCCGCAAGGGCTGCGATGAAATCCTCCAGCCCCTCGGCGCGGCCTCCGTGGTGCTTGTACCGGGCAAGAACGGCGTCGCGCCCGACGTAGCTCTCGAACGAGCCCGGCACCGGCGCCAGGGGGTTGAAGCCGTGCTCTCCGAGATGAATGTGACCGATCTCTCCGGCGTATCCGCTGTGGCCACGCAATAGCCTCCCCTGCGAAACCATGCCTCCGCCAATGCCCGCGTCGAGATAGACGAACAGGGCGTCGGCGTATGCCGCGGGCAGTCGCCCGTAGAGTTCTGCTGCGGCGAACGCGTTCGCGTCGTTCTCCAATGCGAGAACGCCCGACCACTTGAGCTTGGCGGCGATCAGCGCGCGCACGGGCACGGTGTTCCAGCCCAGAACGGGGGCGCGCAACACCACGCCGTCACGGTCCACGAGCCCGGGGACGGTGACACAAATACCCCGGATCACCTTGGCATCCGGCAGTTGCCGGATCATCGCGCGCACTGCCGTACCCAGGGTCGCGATGCTCTCGTCCACGGCGCCCGGCCTGGAGCGGACTGCGACGGACCGGCTCCTGAAGGGCCGCCCCAGGAGGTCGAGCGCAACGACGGACATGTGGCCGATGCCGATGTCCGCTCCGATGAAGACCGAATGCGCCGGGTTGAGTTGAACGTGTTGCCCTGGACGCCCGCTGCGCCCCCCGGGCGTTGAGCCCGCAACCTCGCTCTCGAGGATCAGGCCCTGTTCGACCATGCCCGCAACGAGATGGCTCACGGTCGAGCGCATGAGCCGGAGTTCGCGCGCCAAGTCGGCGCGGGTCGTGGTGCCGTGGCGATACAGTGAATCCAGAACCCGAACTTCGTTGATGTGCCTGACGGCGCGTGGCATCGACATGGACAGTCTGCGTGCTGATCTGGGAGGAGGGGGGGGTGCCCCGGCTCTTGCATGCTGCCGACGCGGGACCGGGCAGTTTACCTGCGGCACCCGGCAGCCCAGGGGCCAGGCCCTGCAAGGACGGCGCCGCATGTCCGCGGGTTTTTACCTGGAGAATTTTCAGCGCGATCGTCTTATATTTGTTTTGGAAACAAACAAAATACGTCCACCAGCCGATCAATGCTCGGCGCCTGGATGGACGGGTGGTCCCCCATGACCAAAGCAGGAGACAAGCGCCATGAAATGGAATGTGATCAGGATCGCGGCAGTGGCTGCATGCACCCTCGGTTCTGCCGCGGCAAGCGCGCAGTCCGTCGAAGTGATGCATTGGTGGACGTCGGGGGGCGAGGGTGCCGCGATCGGCGTTCTGAAGAAGGACCTCGAGTCGCGCGGCATCCAGTGGATCGATATGGCGGTCTCCGGCGGAGGCGGGGAGGCCGCGATGACCGCGCTGCGGGCGCGTGCCGTCGCGGGCAATCCGCCGACTTCGGCGCAGTTCCTGGGCATGGCCGTCGTCGATTGGGCAAACGAAGATTTCCTCAGCGACCTGACGGAAGTCGCCACCAAGGAGAACTGGGACCGGTCCATCCCGCCAGCCCTGCAGCGCTTTGCCAAGTTCAAAGGCAAGTACGTCGCGGTGCCGGTGAACATCCACCGGCCGCACTGGCTGTGGATGAACGCCAGAATCTTCAACGACAACGGTCTCAGGCCGCCGACCACCTGGGACGAATTCAATGCCACGGCCGACAAGCTGAAGGCCAAGGGCATCCTGCCGCTGGCCATGGGCGGCCAGCCGTTCCAGGAAGCCACCGCCTGGGAAAGCGTCGTGCTGGGCCTGGGGGGGCCCGACTTCTATCGCAAGGCGGTGATCGAGGCCGACCCCGCGTCGATGAAGTCCGCCACGATGCTCAAGGTCTTCGACCAGATGCGCAAGCTGCGCGGCTACGTGGATCGCAACTTCGCCGGACGCGACTGGAACCTGGCGACCTCGATGGTCATCAAGGGCGATGCCGCCATGCAACTCATGGGCGATTGGGTCAAGGGAGAACTGATCGCCGCCAAGGGGACCCCGGGCAAGGAGGTTCTGTGCATCGTCGCGCCCGGAACCCAGGGATCGTTCCTGTTCAACACCGACTTCTTTGCGATGTTCAAGGTGGGCGGCAACCGCCGGGCGATGCAGCTCACGATGGCCTCGGCGGTGATGAACCCCACGTTCCAGGAAACCTTCAACTTGGCGAAGGGCTCCATCCCGGCGCGCAGCGACGTCCCGATGGACAAGTTCGACGCATGCGGCAAGCAGTCGGCCGCCGACTTGAAGGCGGCAACAGCGGCCAACCACGTCTACGGTTCGCTGGCGCACGGCCATGCGCAACCGGCAGCCATGCAGCGCGCCTACCTGGACGTGATCACCAAGCACTTCAACTCCGACATGTCCTCGAAGGACGCGGCCGAGGCGCTCGCCAAGGCCGTCGTGGCGGCCAGGTAATGCTCTGACTCCTTCGGCGCGGTGCATACCGGCGTGCCACCGTGGCACGTCGAGTCCACCGCGCTGCTGCCAAGGCCTGCATCCCCATGTCAACGCAATCCCGGTGGTTCGAGCAGCACATGTCCCAGCTCGCGCTCGGACCCAGCCTGCTGCTCATCACGATCGGCGTGTACGGCTTCATCGCGTTCACCACGGTCCTGTCGTTCACGGGTTCAAAGATGCTGCCCAAGCTGAGCAGCTTCGTCGGCTTTCTGCAATACGAGAGGCTGTGGGCGAATCCGCGGTGGTTGGTTGCGGTCGAGAATTTCTTCGTCTTCAGCATCCTCTACGTCGCACTCACGACGGTCCTCGGGCTCGGGCTGGCGATTCTGCTCGACCAGAGGGTGCGCGCGGAGGGATTCCTGCGGTCGATCTACCTCTACCCGATGTCGATTTCGTTCATCGTCACCGGCGTGGCTTGGCAGTGGCTCATGTCGCCCGAGCTCGGGCTCGAACGCGCCTTGCGGACCTGGGGCTGGGAGGGCTTTCGCTTCAACTGGATCAAGGACGAGCGCATGGCGATCTATTGCGTCGTGATCGCCGGAGTGTGGCAGGCGTCGGGCTTCGTGATGGCGTTGTTCCTCGCGGCGCTGCGCGGCATCAACGCGGAGATCATCTCGGCGGCCCGGATCGACGGCGCCGGCGGCCTGCAAATTCATCGCCATGTGATCATTCCCGCGCTGCGTCCGGCGCTGCTGACGGCGTTCGTGGTGCAGGCGCACCTGGCGATCAAGTCCTACGACCTGGTCATCGCGTTGACCCGCGGCGGACCGGGTTACGCAACCGAGCTCCCGTCCACCTTCATGTACGGGTTCACCTTCTCGCGCAACGAAATGGCGCTCGGGTCGGCGAGCGCGGTCGTGATGCTCTGCACCCTCGCGGCGATCGTCGTCCCCTACCTCGTATCGGAGTTGAAGCATGAGCCGCGTCACTGACGGCGCAGCGCCGCAGCGCCTGCGCCTGCGCGTTGCGCGGATAGCGCTGTACGCGGTGCTCGTTCTCGCGGCGTTCGGCTTTCTGGTCCCGCTGGTGGCGATGCTGTTCACCTCGCTGAAGACCATGCCCGAGATCCTCGGCATGGCGCCGTTCGAAGGCAGCACGATTCTCAGTCCGCCGCGTGCAATGTCTCTCGACGCCTGGGGGGCCGCCTGGTCCGGCGCCTGCATCGCCGTGGACTGCCAGGGCCTCAAGGGATATTTCTGGAACTCGATCGTCCTGTGCCTGGTCAGCGTGGCGATTTCGGTGAGCGTGGGTGCGGTCAATGGTTATGCGCTGACCAAGTGGCGCTTCCGGTACGACAACGTCGTCTTCGTGCTGTTTCTGTTTTCCTGCTTCATCCCTTTGCAGATCGTGCTCATCCCGGCTGCGCGCTTGCTCGGCCTGGTCGGCCTGGCGGGCACGATGAGCGGACTGATCGCGGTGCACGTGCTGTATGGGATTGCGTTCACGACGCTGTTCTTTCGCAACTTCTACGTCGCCATACCCGATGAGTTGATTCGCTGCGCGCGCATCGACGGGGCGGGGTTCTGGTCGATCTTCCTGTTCGTGGTCGTGCCCATCTCGGGGCCGATCGCGGTCGTGTCGATCATCTGGCAGTTCACGTCGATCTGGAACGACTTCCTGTTCGGCGCTTCCTTTTCCGGGCCCGGATCGCGGCCGCTCATGGTGGCACTGAACAACTTGGTGAACACCTCCACCGGGACCAAGGCCTACAACGTGGACATGGCCGCGGCCATGATCGCCGCGCTGCCCACGATGCTCGTCTACATCGCCGCAGGCAGGTTTTTCGTTCGCGGCCTGATGGCCGGAGCCGTCAAAGGATAGGCAACCATGGCTTCCCTGAAGATTGAAAACGTCAGCAAGCGCTTCGGCAGCGTCGGGATCCTGTCCGACGTCAACCTCTCGATCGACGACGGCGACTTCCTGGTGCTCGTTGGCCCGTCGGGCTGCGGCAAGTCCACGCTGCTCAACATCGTCGCAGGGCTCGAGCCGCTGAGCAGCGGCAGCATCTCGATAGACGGTCGCTCGGTGCAGAACCTGGAGCCGAAGGAGCGCGACATCGCGATGGTGTTCCAGTCGTACGCGCTGTACCCGTCGATGAGCGTCGCGAAAAACATCGCGTTCCCGCTGCGCATGCGGCGCCAGTCCGCGCAGGAGCAGGCGCAGAAGGTCCGGCAGGTCAGCGAGCTGCTGCAGATTGGCCACCTGCTCGAGCGCAAGCCGCAGCAGTTGTCCGGCGGCCAGCGGCAGCGCGTGGCGATGGGCCGGGCGCTCGTGCGCGACCCGAAGATCTTTCTGTTCGACGAGCCGCTGTCCAACCTGGACGCGAAGCTGCGCGTGGACATGCGCACCGAGATCAAGCGCCTGCACCAGCGGGTGAGGAAGACCACCATCTACGTGACGCACGACCAGATCGAGGCGATGACCATGGCCTCGCACATCGCCGTCATGAAGGACGGGGTCGTGCAACAGTTCGGCACGCCGTCGGACATCTATGACCGGCCGGCGAACACGTTCGTCGCGACCTTCATGGGGTCGCCGTCGATGAACCTGCTTCCGGCCACGGTGCAGCCAGCCGGCGGCAAGCTGAACCTGAGAATCGACGGCACCGACGCGCTGATCCGGATGCCCGCGCATCTGGCGCGGGGCGCCGCGGCGCTGAAAGCGGGACAGCCGGTGCTGTTCGGCCTGCGTCCCGAATGGTTCCTGTGCGGCGCGGCGCTGCCGGACACCCACGTCGGCCTGCGCGCGGCGGTGGACGTGCTCGAGCCCACGGGGCCTGATCTGTATGCCGCGCTGCGCCTGGGGCCGCACGAGGTGATGGTCCGCCTGCCGGCCGACGCGCGTGTCTGCGTTGGCAGCGACGTGGACTTTGGCGTTGACCTGAGCAAGGCGCTGGTCTTCGATCGGGCAACGGGTGTCAGCGTCCAGTGAGGAACGCCGGAACGCGCGACCCAGCGAGAAAGAACCACACCATGTCGAAGAAGGAAGAACGTCGTTTGCGCGTAGGGGTACTCGGCTGCGGGCCGATCGCGCAGGCAGCGCATTTTGAGAGCTGCACCAAGGCCCGCAACGCGGATCTCTACGCCATCTGCGACGTGGCCGACGAACTGCGCGAGCGCATGGTCGCGATCCATGCGCCGCAGCGTAGCTACGCCGACTACGCCGCGATGCTCGCCGACCCCGAGCTGGAGGCGGTGATCGTCGCGACCTCCGACGCCTTTCACGTGCCGGCCTCCATCTTGGCGCTGCAGGCCGGAAAGCACGTGCTGTCCGAGAAGCCACTGGGCGTGACGGTCGAAGAAACACGGGCCTTGCAGGAGGCGGTCGCGAAGAGCGGCCAGGTTCTGCAGGTCGGCCACATGAAGCGCTTCGACGCAGGGCTGCAAGCCGCCAAGTCCTTCATCGACTCCGAAATGGGCTCGTTGCTCGCGCTCAAGGCCTGGTACTGCGACTCGACCCACCGCTACACGATGACCGATGCGCTACAGCCGCTGATGCTCCATAGCGCCGCGCGCCGCAGGCCGGCGCAGGACCCGAAGTCCGATATGCGGCGCTACCTGATGCTCGCGCACGGCTGCCACCTGGTGGACACGGCCCGCTACCTGGCCGGTGACATCGTGGCGGTGCAGGCGCGTTTGTCGGAGCGCTGCGCTGCGCGCTGCTGGTTCGTCGATACCGAGTTCGCCAACGGCGCGCTCGGGCACCTGGACCTGACCGTGGCCGTGCGCATGGACTGGCACGAGGGCTTTCAGCTCTACGGCGAGCACGGCAGCGTGATCGCGAAAACCTACAACCCCTGGTACTACAGGAGCAGCGACGTGGAGATCTTCCACGAGAAGGACGCCACGACGCGCCGCCCGCTCGGCGCCGACGGCCACTTCTACCGGCGCCAGGTGGAGGGCTTTGCCGACGTGATCCTGCACGCGGCCCCCATGACCGGCGCGAACGTGCGCGACGGCGTCGAGTCGGTGCGCGCCATGGTGGCCATCGCGCGCAGCGCCGAGTCCGGCCGGCGCGTCCGGCTGGCCGACGTGCAAGGGGGCGTGTGATGCGCCTTGGCATCTTTTCCAGGACCTTCGCAGGCAGCGATCCGGCGACGGTCCTGAGCGCCGCGGCGCAAGCGGGCTTCACGGCTGCGCAATACAACATGGTCTGCTCGGGACTGGCCGCGATGCCTGAGGCCATCGGAGCGGACGTGGCGCCGCGGGTCGCGCGGGCTGCCAGGCAGACGGGCGTCGAGATCGTGGCGGTCTCGGGAACCTACAACATGATTCACCCGGACCGGAAGGTGCGCGCCGCCGGTCACGCGCGGCTGGAGACCCTGGCGCGGGCTTGCGCCGGCCTGGGGACGGCGCTGATCACCCTGTGCACCGGGACGCGCGATGCGCAGGATCCATGGCGCGGCCACCCGGACAACGGCACGCCGCAGGCGTGGCGGGACCTGCTCGAGTCGATGGAAAAGGCCATCGCGATCGCCGAAGCGTACGGGCTGCACCTCGGCATCGAGCCGGAGCTGGCGAACGTCGTCCATTCGGCACCGCGTGCGCGCGCGCTCATCGACCAGCTCGGCAGCGCGCGCCTGCGCATCGTGCTCGACCCGGCGAACCTGTTCGAGCGCGCCACCCCGCAGGAACAGCGCAGCACCGTGGCCGCGGCCATCGACCTGCTGGCCGACCGCATCGCCATGGGGCACGCGAAGGACCGCCACGGCGACGGAAGCTTCGCCACGGCAGGCACCGGCGTTCTGGACTACCCGCACTACCTCTCCCGGCTCAAGGCCGTGGGCTTCGACGGTGCGCTGATCACACACGGCCTTTGCGCCGCCGAGGCGCCGGGCGTGGCCACGTATCTGAAGCGCGTGCTCGGCGAGGCCGGCATCCGGGTGCAGGCATGAAGTTCGATCGACTCGAACGCCGCTGGCTGACGCAAGGGGGGCTGGACCTCGCCTACTACGACGCCGTGCGAGGCCGCGTGCCGGTCGTTCTGCAGCACGGCCTGTGCGGCAGCGCCCAGCAGACCGCCGAGGTCTTCCCCGACGACGACCGGTTTCGCCTGCTGACGCTCGAATGCCGCAGCCATGGCGCGTCGCCCATCGGCTCGCCCGGGGACCTCTCCATCGCGCGCTTCTCCGACGACGTCATCGCACTCATCGAAGCGCGCCAGCTCGCACCGGTCATTCTGGGCGGTATTTCGATGGGTGCAGCGCTTTCCCTGCGCATCGCAGTGCGCCGGCCGGAACTGGTGCGCGCGCTGATCCTCGCGCGTCCGGCCTGGGTCACCGCGGCCCATCCGATGAATATGCGGCCGAACGCCGAGGTCGCCGAACTGCTGGCGCACGCGCCTGCCGAACGCGCCCGGGCGCTCTTCGAGCACAGTGCCACGGCGCGGCGGCTGGCCGCCGAAGCGCCCGACAACCTGGCGACGCTGCGCGGCTTCTTCGCGCGCGCGCCGCAGGCGTCCACCGCCGAGCTGCTCAGGCGCATCGCGGCGGACGGCCCCGGCGTGAGCGAGGACGCGGTGCGCGCCCTCGACGTGCCGGCGCTGGTGCTGGGCCACGCAGCCGACGCCATCCATCCCCTGGCCCTGGCGCGCAGCCTGGCGGGGTTGCTGGCGCGCTCCGAGTTCGTCGAGATCACCCCCAAGTCCGTCAACCGCGCGGCGTATCTCCGGGATATGCACGCCGCGCTGGCGGCATTCATGCAAAAGGTCCCATCGTGAACGCGCAAACGCACGTCGGCACAGGCCGGCTGACCCCGCTCTCCAACGCCACCCTGGGCGCACTGGGGGCCGCAGTGGCGGCTCCGGCCTATGAGCGCAGCCGCCTCCGGGCCGGCATCGCGCACATCGGCGTGGGCAATTTCCATCGCGCCCACGAGGCGCTCTACGTGGATCGCTGTCTGCACCGGCCCGGCCACGAGGACTGGGCGATCTGTGGCATCGGTCTGGGCGACACGCCCGCCGCACGGGCCAAGGCAGAGGCGTTCAAACGGCAGGATGGCCTCTACACCCTGAGCGAGTTTGCACCGGACGGCGCGGTCAGCAGCCGGGTCATCGGCGCAATGATCGAATACCTGCACGCGCCGAGCAATCCCGATGCGGTGCTCCGGAAGTTGTCCGATCCGGCGCTGCGCATCGTCTCGCTGACGATTACCGAGGGCGGCTACAACATCGACGAGGCCTCGGGCACGTTCGCGTTGCACACGCCCGACGTCGCATCGGACCTCGCGGGCAACCCGCCGCGCACGGCCTTCGGCTTCATCGTGGAGGCGCTGCGGCGGCGCATGGAGTCCTCGGTGGCGCCGTTTTCCATCGTCTCCTGCGACAACCTGAGGCACAACGGAGACACGACCCGACTGGCCGTCGTCTCGTTTGCCCGGGCGCGTGACGCGCAACTGGCCGAGTGGATCAACGCGAAGTCATCGTTTCCCAACAGCATGGTCGATCGCATCGCACCGCGGGTGCCTGCGCCGCAGCGGCAGCAACTGAATGCCCGCACCGGAATCGACGACGCGCTGCACGTCGTCGGCGAGCGTTTCACGCAGTGGGTCATGGAGGATCGCTTCGGCGCCGGGCGTCCGGATTTTGGCGCCGTCGGCGTCGAGTTGCGCGCGGACGTCCCCGCATTCGAGGGCATCAAGGGCCGGTTGCTGAATGCCTCGCACATGCTGCTCGCGTACCCGGCGCTGCTGTGCGGATATCGGCTCGTCCACGAGGCCATGCAGGACGTGCGGCTCGCGAACCTGCTCGATCGATTCATGAGCCTGGACGTGATCCCGCTGCTCCAGGCGCCTGCCGGTGTGTCGCTGCACGCCTACAAGCAACAGGTGCTGAGCCGCTTCAACAACGCCGCGGTGGCGGATCAACTCCCGAGAATCGCCCACGACGGCGTATCCAAGATCCCGGTGTTCCATTCCAGCACGCTGCGTGCGCTGGTCGATGCGGGGAGCGACATTCGGCGTGCGGCCTTCTTCCTGGCCTGCTTCCAGCGGTATTTCAAGGGGGTGGACGACCAGGGCCTGGCGTTCGCAGTGCACGAGCCGCAGCTGAGCGAAGAGGACCGGCAGTCCTTGCTCCAGGGCACGGACCCCCTGGCGGTTCTGCGCACGACGCCATTTCGGGCACTGCGTCTCTACGACGACATGCGCTTTGCCAGCGCGTTCCTTGCGGCCTCCGATGCCATCGAGAAAAGCGGTACGCGGCAGGCACTGGATGCCTTGCTCGCCGACCGGTAGTCCCCCGCCCCCCGCACCGAAAACGAAGAGATTGCACCGTGAACAGCCCCTGCGAAAACTGGTTCCATCGCCTGCCCGACGATCGGTTGATCGCCGAATTCTCCGTGTGGTCCGCGGACCTGCTGCGCATTGGCGAAGAGCTCGCACGCATCCGTCCCTGCGCCGACGTGCTGCACGTCGATGTGGCCGACGGGCATTTCGCGCCGGCCCTCCTGTTCTTCCCGGACCTGGCAGCGCGGGTCCGTGCCGCCAGCGACCTGCCCATGCACGTCCACCTGATGGTGGGCGATGCGATCCTCGCAGCGCAAATTGACCAGTTTGCAGACGCCGGGGCCGACGCCATCACCCTGCACGCTGAGTGCGCGAGCGTGGCAAGCGGCGCATTGGATCGAATCCGGCGGCGCGGAATCCTCGCCGGTCTGGCGCTCAAGGTCGAGACGCCCGTGTCCGAACTCGCGCCGTACATCGGACAGATCCACTTTCTGACCCTGCTCGGCACGCCGATCGGCGTCAAGGGCCGGGGGCTGCATGGGGACGCGCTGGAGCGCTTGAAGGAAGTGCGCGAGCTGGTGCGTCGTGCGGACGTCGGCCATCGCGTCGTCGTCGTCGCCGATGGCGGAATTCGCCACGAGACCGTCCCCGGCCTGCGTGCCGCTGGCGCGCAGGCCGTGGTGCTGGGGTCGCTGGCCTTCGGCGACCCGGACTTGGCGGCGCGCATGCAGTGGCTTGCGGCGCAATGAGCGCTGCGTTGGCTTCCAGTTCGCGGGTGACGCTGAGCATGCCAAGAGATGCTGAGTCCGCACGCCACGGAGACTTGGCCGTCGGGGTCGATATGGGCGGAACCCAGATTCGCGTAGCCCTTGTCAACGGGCAGGGCGCCGTCCTTGCGCGCACCGCGACCGCGACGGACGCTGCGGGTGGGCCGCGGGCCGTTGTCCGGCAGATTCGGCAGCTCTTCGCCGAGGTCAGCCGAGGAGCGGGTCCGGCGTCACTTGCGGGCGTTGGCGTCTGCATGCCGGGTCCATTGGACAGCGAGGCGGGCGTCGTTCTCGGCATCCCGACCTTGCCGGGGTGGGTGGACATTCCGATCGTGGCCTGGTTGCGCGAGGCGCTGGACCTTCCCGTCACGCTGGAGAACGACGGTGTCGCTGCGGCCATTGGCGAATGGCGCTTCGGCGCCGGCCGAGGGCTGAGCGACTTCGTCTACGTCACGGTGAGCACCGGCATCGGCGGCGGTGTGATTGCCGACGGCCGGGTGCTGCGCGGGCGCCGCCGCCTTGCCGCGCACCTGGGGCACATGACCATCCTCGCGCAAGGCGCGCCGTGCAGTTGCGGGAACCGGGGCTGCTGGGAGGCGCAGGCCTCGGGCAGCGCCCTCGGTGAGCTCGCGCGCAGGCTCGCGGCAGAGGTGCCAGGCAGCGATCTGTTGCGGCATGGCCCGGCAGTGACTGCGCGGCACGTGATGGAAGCTGCCCGCGCAGGCGACGCATTGGGCTTGCAGCTCGTCGCCCGGGAAGCCGAGTTCCTGGGGATGGGCATCGTGAATCTGCTGCACCTGTTCAGCCCGCAAGCCGTCGTCATCGGCGGCGGCGTGTCGAATGGATTCGATCTCCTGCACCCGGGGATCGAAGCGCACGTTCGAGCCTGCGCCCTGCCAGCCTTTTGCGCGGTCCCCGTGGTCGCCGCCCAGCTTGGCCAGAACTCCGGCGTCGTCGGCGCGGCTTGCCTCGTCCTTCCCCGGAGCGGCAAGCCGTGAACGATCCCCCCATCCACGCGGACAGACCCCCGATGGATTCCTCCACCTCAAACGGACACACTCAACATGCGATTCAAAGGAAAGATGATTCTGGTGACTGGCGCAGCCAGCGGCATCGGCAAGGCCATTGCACACCGCTTTGCCGAGGAAGGCGCGCGGGTGGCGATCGCGGATATGTCGCTGCGTGCAGCAGACGCGACCGCGGCGTCGTTGGCGCACGGAGCGTTTGGCATCGAGGTCGACGTCACCGCATCCGCTTCCATTGCGGCGATGGTCGAGCGGGCCTGCACCGTTGCCGGCGGCATCGATGTCTTCGTGAACAACGCCGGAGTCTTCGGCATGGAGCCGTTCCTGGACATCACGGAACGGGACTACGACCGCCTCTTCGCAGTCAATGTCCGGGGCTACTTCTTCGCCATGCAGGCCGTCGCAAGAAAGATGGTGGCCGCCGGCCGGCGCGGTGCGATCGTGAACATCGCATCGCAGGCTGGCCGGCGCGGCGAGGTCCATTCAGCGATTTATGCGGCCACCAAGGCGACGGCAATCAGCCTGTCGCAGTCCGCGGCACTGGCGCTGGTTGGGCAGGGCATCCGTGTCAACGCCATCGCGCCGGGCGTCGTGGACACACCCATGTGGAAGTCCGTGGACGCGATGTATGCCCGCCTGGACAACACGGCGATCGGTGAAAAAACACGCCAAGTCCGTGCCGCGATTCCCAAGGGTCGCCTGGCCACTGCGCAGGAGATCGCGGCGGCAGCGGCGTTCCTCGCCTCGGACGACGCCGAGTACATCGTGGGCCAGACGCTGAATGTGTGTGGAGGCAACGTGCTGAGCTGAAGGGTTCGGAGCATGGGGGCGAACTCGGCTGCCTGTTGCGCCAGGCATTCTCCGTTGGGCCTCCCTCTGCCCGCAGCGCCGATTTTCTCTAAGTCTTTTCCAATTCAGGTACGAGTCTGAACGAGGGATGTGACTCTGGGGCAGCTCGAGTGGATTGATCGGGTTGAAAAGGGAAGTGTAAGGGCTGCATTTGCCCTCAGAGCCTGTGAAGATATATTGGTACGAATATTGCTTTTCTTTTGACATGCTCAGCACCACCACCAAACCCGGATCGAGCGGACACACGGACACCTTGTTTGAGAACCTGATGTTTTCGCCCGACAGCACAACGGCCCCGAAACCAAGAGCGCTCAAAAGCATACCCCGCGTGCAAAGCCCGGTGTGCAATCAGGTCGAACTGCGAGCCTATGACCTTGACTTCAGGCGCCGCGAGACCTTGAAGGACTTGCTGGAGCAAGCTCAAACTCAGGTTCAAGCGCTCAGGAAGGAACTCGATGACAACCCGGGTGCTGGGACGCGCCGCGTGCGTGCGGCGCGCCAGCCTGCCGCCGCAGAGCGCGAGCAACGCGTCACGCGCGCCCTGCGGACGGTGGAGGTGATAGACAAGCGCCTGTCGGGCAAGGCCGCAAAGCACTCCCCAGAGTCAATCCAGGCTGACGGGACAGCAGACAGAACGTGTTCGGGCAAGCGTGAACGATCAGGGTGCAGATGCGCCAAGCGCCGAGTCAGCATCCGGACAAGCAAAGGAGCATCGGTGGGCACTTCTTCTGTCGGACCCGTCCAGAGCAAGTTGCCAGCGTGATCCTGAGACATTGCGGAGTGCCACATGATGCAAGCTCTAGGGCCTGTCATCAATTGAAGTCACTCCGGCGCTAAACTCGGAACACGATGACAAAGGAAGGCTGATGAACCACAGGTACGCGCTGAGGCAAGACCAATGGGAGCGCATCAAAGACATGCTGCCGGGGCGCGAGGGGCACGTTGGGGCGACGGCACGCGATAACCGCTTGTTCGCGTTGAGGCGGTGTTGTACCGATACCGTGCGGGCATCCCGTGGCGCGACCTGCCCGAGCGGTTCGGAGATTTTCGGGTAGTACATCTGCGCCATTCGCGATGGAGCAAAACGGATGTCTGGCAGCGCATCTTCAAGACTTTGTCGCAAGACCGGGACAACGAGTACGTGATGATCGATTCGACCATTGTTAGAGCCCATCAGCACAGCGCAGGGGCAAAAAAAAAAGAGGGAGGACGCCAGAAAACCAAGCCATAGGTCGCAGTCGTGGGGGAGCAAGTACCAAGATCCACGCCACGGTCGATGCGCTTGGCAATCCCACAGGCTTTCTCCTGACGCCTGGCCAGGCGCACGACCTCCAAGGAGCTGACGTTTTGCTCAAAGACATACAAGCAGATGCAATCTTGGCCGATAAGGCCTATGACGCCCAGGATCGGGTGATCGAGCCACTGCTCAAGGCAGGCAAGACCGTCGTGATCCCGCCACGCAGTAAGCGCAACGACCAACGTGACTACGACCGGCATTTGTACAAAGCACGCCATCTGATCGAGAACTTCTTTGCCAAGCTCAAGCAATACCGCTGCATCGCCACTCGCTATGACAAAACTGCACGCAATTTCCTCGGCGCTGTTCATCTCGCCGCTTCGGTCGTCTGGCTCAATTGATGACAGGCCCTAGCCATGGGTAAGGTGACCGGGCTGCCTCCCGCGCGCGTTTCGATCGAACAATTTTGCGTCGACTGCAATCGGCCAGGACATGGTAAACCGTTTTTCCCCTCACACCCGGAGTTATCCGTCTCGTGGAGCCATCAGAATGGCATCGTCATGGCAGCAGTATCGACTTTTGATATTGGTGTGGATGTCGAAACACTTAGATCTATCCCGGTCGATTCCGATTTTTCCGAGAATGTGCTCTGCGATGCAGAACTGGAAATCTTCAATAAACTGCCTGCGACCAGCTCCGATGGGGCAAGTTTAAAGCAATTGTATGTTGCGCGACAATGGGTACGCAAGGAAGCCATTGTAAAGCTCGGAGGTTGTTCGCTGGATCGCCTGTCGAAGCTGGATCTGGGAGAATTAGATTTTCCGGATTTTTCTTTGGACACTTTTCAGCGAATCAATTCCGGATGCGATTACGCAATGATCGACATTTCCATCGTAAATCGAGTATGTCTCGGCGCGCTGGTATGGCGGGGGGAGACACAGGGCATCTTATTGTCTGCGACTAAAGAAGGACGCAATCCATGAAAAATGACATCCGGATGGCCGCAGCTCAGACTGTCGACCAGTGTGATTTCAATGCCAATCTTGTTCAACATGGCCGCTTCATCGAAGCGGCCGGCCGCGAAGGGGTGAAATTGCTCGTTTTTCCGGAACTGTCCCTGACGGGCTATCATCGGAAACAAGCAAGTGCGCATTCCGTTGAAATGACATCTCCTCGCCTGGATGCATTGCGCCGCGCGTCAGCGAGCGCAGACGTAGTTGCCGTCGCTGGCGTCCCGCTGATGGTGGATGGGCGGCTCTTCATCGCATCATTGGTCATCAAGCCCGACGGAACCATGGCCAGCTACTGTAAGCAGCACTTGCATCCTGGCGAAGATCTATTCTTTCACCCTGGTGCTGAGGGGGCTGCCAACCTTGAAACCATGGGAGTCGCATTGGCAATATGTGCTGATACAAACTACCCGGAACACGCTGCCGCAGCCAGTGCGCTCGGTGTAGATGTCTATGCCGCTAGTTGCTTGATTACTAACGGCGGCTATGATCAGGATTCGGCGCAGTTGATCGCATATGCGGCCAAACATGCTTATGCGGTCCTGATGGCCAATCATGGTGGACCTACCGGAGGATTCGAGGTGGCAGGCAGGAGCGCCATCTGGGATGAGAAGGGCAATTGCGTATCTGCTGCGCTTGGCACGGGAGCGCAGCTTGTCATTGCTGAACGTTCATCGGGACAGTGGACAGGTCGTGTTATGCGGCTGCCTCTTGAGTAAACAAAACGACTGCGCTGTCATGTCCGTATGTCCGTAGCGTTTCTCCACGATGGACCTTTTGAAACGATACCCATCGTGCCTGCATAACTGTCCGCAAGCGGGGGGGTAAGTGTTTGAAGAGTGGCTTTGAACCGCTGTCCGAACTCCTCCACCATTTGGAACTGGCCCGTGAAGTCCAGGCCGTGCTGCAAGACGACGGCTACCTTGTCCTGGCCGAACTCGCCCGCGCGGGGGGCTCGCCCGGTGGCATCCGGCCCAAGGCCCAAGTCCATTTCAACCCCCAAACCATGGCCGTGAGTACCCGGGCGTCCCAGGTGCCCGGGGGGGAACCATGGCTGCTGAAGTTTGCCGGTGCGGACGATGCCCCGGATAGCTGCGCCTTGGAGGAACTGTATGCGCGCCTGGCACGCGGCTGCGACCTGGCCATGTCTCCCACCCATCTCTTTGAATTGCCCGGCGACCGCCTGGCATTCGGCACGCGGCGTTTCGACCGGCGCGGCAGCACCCGGGTGCATGTGCATTCGCTTGCCGGACTGCTGCATGCCGATTTCCGGCTGCCATCCGTCAGCTACGAGGACTTCTTCCGGGTAACGCGCCGCCTCACCCGGGACCAGCGCGAACTGGTCAAGGCCTTCAGGATTTGCGTATTCAATGTGCTCATGAACAACCGGGACGATCACGCGAAGAATCTGTCGTTCATGCGCGAAGCCGATGGACGCTGGTTGCTTGCCCCGCCCTACGATCTGACCTATGACGCCGGGTACCGCGGAGAACACTTCATGGACGTGGCGGGCGAAGGGAGAGCGCCTGCGCGCGAGCACCTCCTGGCTGCGGCAGCGAAAGCCGGACTGCCCACCCACGTCGCCATCCGCTGCCTGGATGCAATGCTCGGGCGCATCACACCGGATCTGCTGTTGCAGGCAGCCAAACTGCTACCCCTGCGTTCTTCCACGGTCAAGATGGTGCATGGCGCCGTGCTCGGCAACCATGCCAGATTGCGCGTTGCCTAGGCATTTACGGGAAACCCACGCGGTCGAGCATTTGCTGCACCCGGACTGCGTTGGCGCCCACGGCGCTGATCGGGATGGTTTCGCTCTTGAACGGCTTGCCTGCGGTCATGGCCTTGAGCGCGGGGTTGTCGAGTTCCACGCCTTGGGCCACAGGCCATTCGTTGTTGCCGTTGGCAAAGTGGTTCTGCGCCTCGGGGCTGGCCAGGTATTCGAGGAAGCGGATGGCATTTGCCGGGTTCTTCGAATGCCGGGCGACGGCGCCGCCGGCGATGTTCAGGTGCGTTCCCCAGGATTCCTGGTTCGGGAACACCACGCCCACCTTGTTCACTGCGGCCATGTCCTCGGGTTTGGTCGAGCGCATCATGCGTGCGAGGTAGTAGCTATTGGTCACGGCAATATCGCATTCGCCGGCGGCCACGGCCTTGATCTGGTCGGTGTCGCCGCCCTTGGGGGGGCGTGCCAGGTTGGCGACCACGCCCTGGAGCCAGGCCTCGGCCTTCTGCTCCCCCAGGTGCTCGGTCACGGCGCCGAACAGGCTCAGGTTGTAGGGGTGCGAACCCGAGCGGATGCACAGCCTGCCCTTGTTCCTGGGGTCGCCGAGCGACTCGTAGGTGGCCACGTCCGACTTCTGCACCTTGACCTTGTTGTAGACGATCACGCGGGCGCGGGTGGACAGGCCAAACCACGAAATGCCGCCGTCGGCCGCCGGAGCGCTGCGCAAGTTGGCGGGAATGGCGTGGTTCAACAACTTGGACTGTATGGGTTGGAACAGGCCATCGGTTTCGCCCTTGTGCAGGCGGGTGGCGTCCACCAGCAGGATGACGTCCGCAGGGGACGCCGCGCCTTCGGCCCTGAGCCGGGCCAGGATGCCCGCGTCGTCGGCGTCCACGCGCTGGATCCGGATTCCGGTAGCCTGCGTGAACCCGCTGTACAGCGCTTCGTCCGTGGCGTAGTGGCGGGCCGAGTAGAGGTTCAGCACCTGTTCCTGGGCATGGACATGGGCGGCGCTGGCGAGCAGGGCGCAAGCGCTGAGCAGGGCTTTCACGGTCTTGGGCATGGCGGGTTCCTTCGGAGTGGTTGGCGCCGCGATGGTAAGACAAACGCGAATTATTCTCAATAAGCTTGACGCCAAGCCATTGCGCCGAAGATTTTCTTCGGGCATGGATCGGTCGCGCTACAATCGCGGGCTTTTTTTGCGGAAAGTACGCTGGATGCTCCACGGTGCAAAGGTTGCCCCGGGTTCGGCACGGCTACCGCACTTGGCGAGGATCGATCATGAAAGAAGGCATTCACCCCAACTACCGCGAAGTGCTGTTTGCGGACCTGTCCAACGGCTTCAAGTTCGTCACCCGTTCCTGCGTGAACACCAAGGAAACCGAGACCTTCGAAGGCAAGGAATACCCGCTGTTCAAACTGGACACCTCGTCTGAATCGCACCCCTTCTACACCGGAACGCAAAAGTCGGTGGACAACATGGGCGGCCGCGTGGAGCGTTTTCGCAACCGTTTCGGCAAGACTGCGGCGAAGGGCGCTGCTGCATAAATCCTTGTCGGCTCGAACATCGGGCGGCACGCCAGGAGGCGCCTGGGCCGCGTTCGTGCGCGCGACCCCAACGGGGCTGGCGCTCGTGCCGGTCGGCATGCTCTTCGGCGTGCTCGCTGCGCAGGCGAACTGGGGTGCGCTGGACGTGCTGCTCTTTGGCGTGCTCGGCTTCTCGGGCAGCGGACAGTTCGCGCTGTTGCCGCTCGCAGCGCAGGGTCAGGGCTTTCTGACCATGCTGCTGGTGGCGGTCTCGATCAACAGCCGCTACGTGCCGATCGCATTTGTCACCGCTTCGCGTTTGCCGAGAGCACCGCTTCGTCGTGCCTTCCTCGCGCATTTGTTGGGCGACGAGGCGTATGCGGTGGAGCACGAGCAGGACGCGAGCGTGTCCATTCTTGCCATCCGCCTGACGATCTACGGCGCATGGGTGCTGTCTACCCTGGCCGGGGTGTTGGCTGCCGGCCTGCTCCCACGCAGCAGCCTGTCGGGCGGGATGAATCTCGGCTTTCCGGCCAGCGCCGTATTGCTGGTGCTGTCCTTCGGCCAACTCAAGGCGCGCGTGCCGCGGATCGCGGCGCCCTGGCGCCGCCGCCTCGCAGAGATGGGCCTGTGCATCGCTGCTGCGATGCTGTTGTTCGCCGTGCTCGGCCCTGTCTGGTTCTGGCTTCCGAGCATCGCCTTCAGCTCCTGGCGGCTGTGGAGGGCCGGCGCATGACGCTCTCTTCGCATGGCTTGGCCATCGTGGCCCTGCTGGCCACCAGTGTGCTGGTGCGTGTGCTGCCGGTATTCGTGCGGCTTCGCCTGAGCGACACGGCGCGCAGCCTCCTCGAACGGGTGCTGCCCATGGCGGTGTTCCTGAACTTCGCCATCTACATCGCCTTGACGGAAATCCGCACTGCGCCGGTGGCGGCAATCGCCGCCATCGCGGTCGTCGGCATCATCACACTCTCGACCCGCCTCGGGCTCTTGCTCACGACCCTTGCGGGCACCGTCGTGTACGTCCTGACCCAGATGGCGGCGCAGGCCTGAGGAACGCTGGTAAGGGCTTGGCCCTAAACCGACCGGCTGCGCGCCAGCGGCGGGTTTCTCGCGAAGTAGCGGGTGATGCCGCGCATCAGTGCATCGGCCAGTTGCTCCTGGTAGGCGCTGCTGCGCAGGCGTTTTTCCTCTTCCGGGTTGCTGATGAAGGCCGTCTCGACGAGCACGCTGGGGATGTCGGGGGCCTTGAGCACGGCAAAGCCCGCCTGCTCCACGTGCGGCTTGTGCAGCCGGCCCAGGCCGCCGATCTCGCCCAGCAGCACGCTGCCGAGCTTGAGGCTGTCATTGATCTGCGCGGTGGTGCTCATGTCCAGCAGGGCGCGCTGCACGTGCTGGTTTTGCAGCTGCACGTTGATTCCGCCCACCAGGTCGGCCTGGTTTTCCTTTTGCGCCAGCCAGCGTGCTGCCGCGCTCGATGCGCCGCCCTGGCTCAGTGCAAACACGCTTGCGCCGCGCGCCTCGGGGGAGGTGAAGGCGTCGGCATGGATGCTCACGAACAGGTCGGCCTGCACGCGCCGGGCTTTTTGCACGCGCGTTCCCAGGGGCACGAAGTAGTCGCCGTCGCGCGTCAGGTAGGCGCGCATCGGGTTGCCGCCCACGGTGGTCGCGTTGATGCGCGCGCGCAGTAATTGCGCCACGCGCAGCACCACGTCCTTCTCGCGCGTGCCGCTGGGGCCGATGGCGCCGGGGTCTTCGCCGCCGTGGCCCGGGTCCAGCGCCACGATGATCAGGCGGTCGGTCTCCGTGGCGTGCTTGCCGGGGCGGGCCGGGGGCGCGGCGGAGGGCAGGGGGGTGGATGCTGCCGCCGCTGCTGCGACGAGCGGCAGCGGCAGGGCCGGGGCCGAGTTGCTGCTGCGTTGGGCGATCAGCTCGCCGAGCTGGTCGGGTTCGGCCGTGGGCGCTGGCGTGGGGGCATGGGCGGCCGGCGCGGGGGCATCGCGCAGGCGTTCGGCGATCAGGCCTGCGAGCGGGTCGATGGGCGTGGCCGGGTACAGGTCGAGCAGCAGCCGGTGCCGGTACGCCGCCACGGGGAGCAGGGCGAACACCTGCGGCAGGGCGGCTTGCCGCAGGTCCAGCACCAGGCGCACCACGCCGGGCGCGTTCTGGCCGACGCGGATTCCGGCAATGTTCGGGTCGTCGGGCTGGACCTTGGCCACCAGCTCGCGCAGCGCAGGGCTGAGGTCTATGCCCTCGATGTCCACCGCCAGGCGCGGCGGTGTGCGCACGAAGAACTGTTGGGTGCGCAGCGCGCCGTCGGACTCGATGGTCACGCGCGAATACTCGGGCGCCGGCCAGACGCGCACCGCGAGGATGCTCGCGCCGCGCGCAATCTGCTGCCGGCCCAGCAGCAGCACCAGGCCGGCGGCCCGCAGCACGGCGCGGCGGACCGGGGCTTCGGGGAGGAATGGGTTCATGTGCTCAGAGTCCTTGCAGCAGGCTGCGGCCGGTGGGGGTCCGGGCGCGCAGTGTGACGTTTCTCTCCATGGCCTCGGTGGTTTCGATGGATATGGCAAGGTCCGCGGGCGGTGCGAGTCCTGCGGCCTTTTCCGCCCATTCTGCGAGCTTCAGACCCGGGTGCGCAAAGAGCTCGCGCAGGCCCGCGTCCTCCCACTCGCGCGGATCGTCGAAGCGGTAGAAATCGAAATGCCAGATTGCCAGGCCCGGGGCCTCGTGCGGCTCCACCACGGCGTAGGTCGGGCTCTTGATGCGCCCCTGCACGCCCAGGGCGCGCAGCAGGTGGCGCACCAGCGTGGTCTTGCCCGCGCCCAGCGCGCCATGCAGGCTGAGGTAGGCGTTGCCGATCAGCGGCCGCGCGGCGAGCCGGCGTGCCAGGGCCTGCGTATCGTCCTCGCTGCGCCAGCGTAAATGGCGGACGGGGTCGGCGGTAGCGCCCGGGGCGCCGCTTTCTACAATCTGGCCGGTATGGGGTGCAGCAGTCAATTCGTTCAACTCGTTCCTCGCATGCAGGACTGGGCCCGCGGGCTGGGATTTTCCCAAATCGGCGTGACCGGGGTGGACCTGTCTGCCGCAGAGCCGGGATTGGCGGCCTGGCTCGCGCAGGGCTTCCATGGTGACATGCATTACATGGCAGCGCACGGCCTGCGGCGCGCGCGCCCGGCGGAGCTGGTGCCCGGCACCGTGAGCGTGATCACGGCGCGCATGGATTATTTGCCGCGCACCACGGCCGCGGGCTGGCAGGCTTTCGAGCTGGGGCGTCTGGCGCGCCCGCGCGAAGGCGTGGTCTCGCTCTATGCCCGGGGGCGCGACTACCACAAGGTGCTGCGCGCGCGCCTGCGCACGCTCAGCGAGCGCATCGCCGAGGCCATCGGCCCCTTTGGCCACCGGGTGTTCACCGATTCGGCACCCGTGCTCGAGGCCGAGCTGGCCGCGCGCAGCGGGCAGGGCTGGCGTGGCAAGCACACGCTGGTGCTCAACCGCGAGGCGGGCTCGATGTTCTTCCTCGGCGAGATCTATGTGGACCTGGCCCTGCCCGAGACCGCCCCCGCCACGGCGCACTGCGGCAGCTGCCGCGCCTGCATCGACATCTGCCCCACGCAGGCCATCGTCGCGCCGCACCGGCTGGACGCGCGGCGCTGCATTGCGTACCTGACGATCGAGCACGCCGGGCCGATTCCGCTGGAACTGCGGCCGCTCATGGGAAACCGCATCTATGGCTGCGACGACTGCCAGCTCGTGTGCCCCTGGAACAAGTTCGCGCAGCTCAGCCGCCTGCCGGATTTTGACGCGCGCGAGGGGCTGTCGGGCGAGCAGCTGGTGCAGCTGTTCGCCTGGGACGCGCCGACCTTTGCGCGCATGACCGCGGGCGGCCCGATCCACCGCATTGGCCACGAGCGCTGGCTGCGCAATGTGGCCGTGGCGCTGGGCAACGCGCTGCGCGCCACCGGCGACGACGCCCTGCGCGCCGCGTTGCAGCGGCGCGCGCAGGACGCGAGCCCATTGGTGCGCGAGCACGTGGCCTGGGCGCTGGAGCCCGCCGCTGTGGCGCTCAGCGCAGGACACCCAAGGCAAACGGCAGGCTGAGCACGCCCAGCAGGGTGGACAGGGTCACCAGCCCTGCCACATAGGGCCCGTTGTAGCCCATGCGGGCCGCGAGCACGTAGCAGGTGGACGCGGTGGGCAGGGCCGAGAAGGCGAGCAGCGCCGTGGTCTGCACGGCGTCGAGCCCGAAGAGCCGGGCCATGGCGAACGCCAGCAGGGGCTGGGCCAGATGGCGGATCGCCAGCACCGACGCGCTCAGCGCCTTGCCCCGCGTGAGCAGGCCCAGTTGCAGGCTGGCGCCCGCGGCCATCAGCCCCAGCGCCAGCGACGCGGCGCCGATGCGGCCCACCGTGGGCAGGGCCCATTCGGGAATCCGCAGGCCCAGCAGATTCGCGCTCAGCCCCGAGGCCGTGGCGATGATCAGCGGGTTGCGCAGCAGCTCGCGCGCAAAGTTGAGCTGGCTGTGCCGCGCCATGGGCCATACCGCTGCCACGTTGAACAGGGGCACGCACACGCCGATCAGCACCGCGATCAGCAGCAGGCCCTGGGCGCCCGCGAGCCGCTCGGCAAGGGCCAGGCCGATGAAGGAGTTGAAGCGGAACGCCACCTGCGCGCTCGCGGCGTGGTCGCGCGCATCCAGGTGCTTGCCGACCCAGGGCCAGTGCGGCAGGCTGTAGGCCAGCGCAATGCCCATGAGCCCCGAGAGCATGCCGGCCGCGATCAGCCCCGACGTGGCGCGAACGTCCACCGGGCTCGTGACGATGGACTGGAACAGCAGCACGGGAAAGAACAGGTAGTACACCAGACCCTCGACCGGCTGCCACACCGACCGGTCGAGCGCGGTGTAGCGGCAGACCAGGTAGCCGCACAGGATGAGGGAGAAATCGGGGAGCAGGAGTTGAGCGTAATTCACGCACCGAGAATACTGGATGCTTCGACGCGCGGCCGGCTCCGGGTTCGTCCCTACGCGAAATCCACAGGGACCGGGCGTCCGATGCGCATACCATCGGCGCTGTTCATCACCCCCCACAAGGAGAATGGAATGCATCGTCGTCAATGGCTCGCGCTGACGCTCGCGGCCGCCGCCGCCGGATCTGCGGGCGCACAGGGCTACCCCAACAAAGTGATCCGGCTCGTCGTGCCCTTTGCGCCCGGCGGCACCACGGACATCATCGCGCGCGTGATCGCCGATCCGCTGGGCAAGGCCCTGGGCCAGAGCGTGATCGTGGAGAACAAGTCGGGCGGCGGCGGAATCGTCGGGGCGGCCGAACTGGCCCGCGCGAGCCCGGACGGCTACACGCTCGGCGTGGCCACCGTGTCGACCACGGCGGCGAACCCGGCGATCAACCCGAAGACGCCGTACGACCCGCTCACGGACTTCACGCCCATCATCAACCTCGCGGCCACGCCGAACATCATTGCCGTGCACCCGGGCTTTCCGGCCAAGGACTACAAGGCCTTCGTCGCCGAAATCAAGAGGCTGCCCGGCCGGTATTCGTATGCGTCCTCGGGAACCGGCGGCATCGGCCACCTGCAGATGGAGTTGTACAAGAGCCTCTCGGGCGTCTTCGTCACGCACATTCCCTACCGGGGCGCGGGGCCGGCGCTCAACGACACCGTGGCGGGCCAGGTGCCGATGATCTTCGACAACCTGCCCTCGACCCTGCCGTTCATCAAGGACAACCGCCTGGTGCCCATCGTGGTCGCCGCACCGCAGCGCGTGGCGGCCCTGCCGAACGTTCCCACCTTCAAGGAACTGGGCCTGGAGCCCGTGAACCGCATGGCCTACTACGGCATCCTGGGTCCCAAGGGCCTGCCCAAGGACATCGTCGACAAAATCGGCGCCGCTGCGCGCAAGGCGCTGGAAGACCCGGCGGTGAAAAAGCGCATCGAAGACACCGGATCGATCCTGATCGGCAACACGCCCGATGAGTTTGGCGCGCAGATCCGGGCCGAGTTCGCCGTCTACAAGGAGGTCGTCGCCAAGCAGAAGCTCCGGCTCGACTAGCGCACGCGCTGGCCGCCGAAAAATGCCGCAGCTTCCCGATGTGCTATGGTTTTTGCATGCCTGACCTCACTTTCGACACCATCGACGCCTTTATCGACGCCCTCTGGCTGGAGGATGGTTTGGCGCGCAACACGCTGCTCGCGTACCGGCGCGACCTGACGCAGTACGCGCAATGGCTGGCCAAGCAGCAGCCGGGTCTGAGGCTCGACGACAGCACCGAGCAGCATCTGCAGGCGTACTTCGTGGCGCGGCACGCGCATATCCGCGTCGCGTCGGCGAACCGGCGCCTGGTGGTGCTGCGGCGCTACTTTCAGTGGGCGCTGCGCGAGCGGCGCATCACGGACGATCCCACCGTGCGGCTGAGCGCCGCGCGCCAGCCGCTACGCGTGCCCAAGACCCTGTCGCAGGACCAGGTCGAAGCCCTGCTGCAGGCCCCGGATACGGACACGCTCCTGGGCCTGCGCGACCGCAGCATGCTGGAGCTGATATACGCCAGCGGCCTGCGGGTGAGCGAGCTGGTCACGTTGAAAACCTTCCACGTCGAGCTGGACGCCGGGGTGCTGCGCGTCACGGGCAAGGGCGACAAGGAGCGCCTGGTGCCGTTCGGCGAAGATGCCAGCGAGTGGCTCGGGCGCTATCTTCAGCAGGCCCGCAGCATCATCCTCGGCGCCCGGCAGACCGACGACCTGTTCGTGACCCAGCGCGGCAGCGCCATGACGCGCGTCATGTTCTGGATCATCGTCAAAAAATGCGCCCATGTGGCGGGCATTACGACGCCCCTGTCGCCGCACACGTTGCGCCATGCGTTTGCCACCCACCTGCTCAACCATGGCGCCGATCTGCGCGTGGTGCAGTTGCTGCTGGGCCACGCCGACATCTCGACGACCACCATCTACACCCACGTGGCGCGCGAGCGGCTCAGGGCCGTGCACGCACGCCACCATCCCCGCGGATAACGCTGCCGGGCCGCCGGCATCGCCGGCGGTCCGGGGGGTGTTTCCCCTCTGTCCCGGAGGTCCCGGATTGTTGCCCGCCGTGAGAAAAGCGTATGCGGTGTACCGCCTTGTGATAGTTGCTGCGCTGCCGCATTTTCGGGGCAACAATCCGCCAAGCATCTGACGGACCCAGGCGTTGGCCGGGCGGCGAACCGGACCCGGCGATGCAGCGCTCATGGTGCCGCAGAGCACAGGGGGGTCGAAGCGCTCCGGGCCTTGGCGGGCATGGGCGCGCGCAACCCGGGGAGGGAGCGTGAGCCAAGCTGCTCAGGGCTGGCGCATGGCATATCAACCAAGGTATGGAAAGGACGGGAACGCCGCCGCAGTTTGCGCAGGTTCCATCGGTTCTGTTCTGGTTCGCCAAAACATGGCAGATCGATCCTGACAAACGGGATGCGTCCATAGAGGCACCATGGACACCGATAGCAATACCACCCCCGGCGCCACGGCTGATACCGTCCGGCCCAGCGCCACGGTCACGCTGGCCGACAGCATTCTGAGCATTGGCAAACCCACGACGACCGTCACCTTTGCCTTTAGCGAGCGCGTCACGGGCTTCACGGCAGACGACATTGATCTCAAGAACGCCAAGGGCACGCTGAGCCCGCTTATTGCGGTAGACGACAGAACCTGGACTGCCACGTTCACGTCAACGATCAACATCGATGGCGGTGGCCACAACGGTGGCACCGACACCATCAGCGTGGACCTCAGCGGTGTTACCGACGCCGCAAACCATACCGGTCAAGGCCTTGCCGTCAGCGCCCCCTACGACGTGGACACCAAGCGACCCACGCTGCTGAGCTTCCGCATCTCAAACGACACCGGACCTGACCCCACCCTCCATCCCGGAGAGTCAGCCTCTGTCTCTTTCATCTTCTCCGAAGCGTTGCGGGACTTCAAAGCCGAGGACGTGAAAGTGCCCAATGGCAATGTTACGGTGAGCGGCCTGTATCGCAACCTCAGTGTCCGCGGCAGCGTCTGGGAGGCCGCACTAACTGCTTCAATGGACAGCCCCACATTGACCCACATCAGGCCCACCGTGAACCTTGCTCACGTGACCGATTTTGCGGGCAACGCAGGCGAAGGCACGGAGGTGTCCACCCGCAACGTCTACGGTGTCGATCCAGAGAGTCCCGAACTGTTCGACGCCACGGTCACAGCCAACCAGTTGGTCCTCACGTACATTGATGAGAATTCGCTGGACAAGGACCACCCGGCACCCAAAGAAGCTTTTACGGTGCATGTTGATGAAGGAATCAACGTCGTCACCAACGTGGCCGTGGATCCCAAGGCCAAGACCGTCACTCTGACATTGACCAGCCCCGTGACCGCTGGTCAGAAAGTGATCCTCGACTACGCCGACCCCACGGGTCTTAACGACGCCAACGCCATTCAGGACGTGACAGGCAACGATGCATTGAGCGTGAAAGACCGTTGGGTTAGCAACGGCACGCCAGATACACCGCCCCCCACAACCTCATTGCCCCCCACGCCCTCACCGCACCCCCGCGTATCGGACACGGACAAGGACAGCCTGCCCAACGCCGTCGAAGACCAGGCCCCCGGACTCCCCGGCCCCGATGGCGCAGCCCCGGTGGCGGGAGATGGCAATGGCGACGGCGTCCAGGACAGCGAACAGCTTGCGGTGGGCTCGATCAGCGTGGTGCTCAGCCCCACCGGAGCCAGCAAGCCGGGGGACGCACCGACCACCTTTGTGACCTTGGTGGACGACAGCCAGGGCGGCAAGACCAACTCCGAAAGCAATGCACAGATCACCAGCCTGGAGCAGAAGGACGCCCCCGGGCAACTGCCCCCGGGGATGGAGATGCCGATCGGGCAGGTGTGCTTCGAGACGGCGCTGGTCGCCACCGGCAGCAGCAGTAGCAGTAGCGAGACCTTCAGCCTGTATGTCGATCCGGCGTTGGGCGTCAACGGCCACTGGGCGCAGGACAGCAGCGGCGTGTGGGCGAACCTGGCCAGCGCGCCCTATGGCGGCAAGATGGTGACCGAAGGCGATCGGCTCAGGCTGGACTTCCGGATCACCGATGGCGGGGCGTTCGACGCCGACGGCAAGGTGGACGCAAGCATTACCGCCTCCGGGGCACCAGCGCATATGCCGCTGTCCATTGCGGGGCAGGCGCCCGATGAGGGGCATGACGGGTTCTGGTTCTGACGGCTCCAGCGCACGAACGGTTTTCCGACAAACTGGTGGAGACCATGATCGCTGACGCATCCACACACAGCCCTGCCCCTTGCTGTTGCGTTCCCGCTGGCGGCATGCGGTGGCAACGATCCATGTCCAACAGCATCACGACCATTGCGCCATGACCATGAATAGCCCCAACACCACCATCGTGATCTCCGACGACAGCCTCACGATGGGTGAGCGCAGCGCCAAGGTCACCATTACTTTCAGCGAGCCTGTCTTCAGCTGGCCGCTCGACGCCGTTGACCGCGTCAACACCGGCAAGCTGAGCGAGTTCCTGCCCGTGCCCACCACGAAGCCCGACATGGAGCGCAAGGTTTGGAGTGCCACCTTTGAACCCGATGCCAATGTGGATGGCGGCACCAACAACCGCATCAGCCTGGACCTGGGCCGCGTCACCCTCGGCATACGCGGCGCAGGCGGCACGGGCGTGGGTCGCGCCACCAGCCAGGACTTCAGTGTTGACACCAAGCGGCCCACGCTGAAAAGTTCCAGCATTGCGTTTGCCCCCTACGAAAGCGGCAGCACCCTCGAAGCCGGGAAAACAGCCACGCTGACCTTTACCTTCTCCGAGGCGGTGAAGGGCTTCGACGCCAGCGACGTGAACCTGTTCCCTGGCAGTGGCACGTTGGGCGAGCTGCGTTCCATCGACGGCGGAATCACCTGGAGCGCCACGCTGACCGCGCCGAAGGGTGACACCATATTGGGCACAAACAGCCCTACCGTGAATCTCAGCGGCTTGACCGATCTTGCGGGCAACGCGGGCGATGGCAGGAGCCAGTCCACCGCCATCAGCTACGCCGTTGACACCGACCGGCCCGTGCTGAATAGCGCCACGGTCAAGGGTGACCAACTGGTGCTTGGCTACCTCGAAGAGACTGCGCTCAAGGCGGTTGATGAAGATGCGGCCAAGGATGCCTTTGAGGTGTTCTTCACTTCCCCTCACGACCCCACCATCGACGCCACCCCAAGCGTCTCGTACCCGGTCAAGAGCCTCACCATGGATGCAACGAAGAAGACCGTCACCCTGACGTTGGAGCGCCCCGCGACCGCCGACCAGACAGTGACCGTCTCCTACACCATCCCTGATACCCGCACTTACGCAATACAGGACTTGGCCGGCCACGCCGCCGCCAGCTTCAAGGACAGGCCGGTGAGCAACAACACGTCAGACAACATCCCCCCGGTGATCAACAGCGCCACGGTCACCGGCGACCAACTGGTGCTTCACTACACCGCAAGGAAGGAACTCGACGCCGGCAACAAGGCGGCCATCGATGCCTTTACGGTGCACGTCAATGGAGACCTGAACGCCGTCACCGACGTCCAAGTGAATGCCACGGACAAGACCGTCACGCTGACCTTGACCCACCCCGTGACGGGCGGAGAAACGGTGACCGTGGCCTACGCCGACCCATCGTCCGGGAACGACCCCGCAGCCGTACAGGAGGTGGACGGCGATGACGCAGCCAGCTTTTCGGCCATGGGGGTGGGCAATGTTCCGGACACCACGCCCCCGGTGCTCAGTGGCGCCACGGTCACCGGCGACCAATTGGTGCTCCGCTACACCGAAACGAACCTGTTGGACGCTATCCACAAGGCGGACAACGGGGCCCTTGCAGTGCGTGTGAATGAAGTGGACAACGCCGTCACCGACGTCCAAGTGAATGCCACGGACAAGACCGTCACGCTGACGTTGACCCGCCCCGTGGCCAGCGGCGATACGGTCACCGTAGCCTACACCGACCCATCGTCCGGGAACGACCTCGCAGCCGTACAGGACGCGACGGGCAACGACGCGGCCAGCTTCCCGGCCAGGCAGGTGGACAACCGCACACCGCCTCCCCCTCCCTCACCGCACCCCCGCGTATCGGACACGGACAAGGACGGCCTGCCCAACGCCGTCGAAGACCAGGCCCCCGGCCTCCCCGGCCCCGATGGCGCAGCCCCGGTGGCGGGAGATGGCAATGGCGACGGCGTCCAGGACAGCGAACAACTTGCGGTGGGCTCGATCAGCGTGGTGCTCAGCCCCACCGGAGCCAGCAAGCCGGGGGACGCACCGACCACCTATGTGACCCTGGTGGACGACAGCCAGGGCGGCAAGACCAACTCCGAAAGCAATGCACAGATCACCAGCCTGGAGCAGAAGGACGCCCCCGGGCAACTGCCCCCGGGGATGGAGATGCCGATCGGGCAGGTGTGCTTCGAGACGGCGCTGGTCGCCACCGGCAGCAGCAGTAGCAGCAGCGAAACCTTCAGCCTGTACGTCGATCCGGCGCTGGGCGTCAACGGCCACTGGGCGCAGGACGGCAGCGGCGTGTGGGCGAACCTGGCCAGCGCGCCCTATGGCGGCAAGATGGTGACCGAAGGCGGGCGGCTCAGGCTGGACTTCCAGATCACCGATGGCGGGGCGTTCGACGCCGACGGCAAGGTGGACGCAAGCATTACCGCCTCCGGGGCACCGGCGCATATGCCGCTGTCCATTGCGGGGCAGGCGTCCGATGAGGGGCATGACGGGTTCTGGTTCTGATGCTTCCAGCGCACGCCCCCCCTGGCTCTGGCGTACCGGTCGTCGCTGGTGAAAACCGGACGGCACGGATATCCGCCGTGTTAGCCTCCGCCCCCATGTCCCGATGGTTCTGTGCCCTTCTTCTGGCCTGCGCGAGCGCCGCGCAGGCTGCGCCCGACGCGGAAAATTCCGAGATCATGGACCGATGGCTTGCGGAGCAGGGACTGCTGCTGACCCGGATCGAAGACATGGGCTACGAAGTGGTGGACAAAGTGACCGACAGGGCGCAGACGGTCGCGGACCAGGCGGCCGATCTGGTGCGCAGCACCATGGGTTTCCTCGGCGTGCCTTACAAGTTCGGGGGCAGCAGTGCTGCAACGGGTTTCGATTGCAGCGGTTTCGTTCGCGCCGTCTATGAACAGACCGTGGGTCTGCTGCTGCCGCGTCGCGCCGAGCAGCAGGCCGCGGCCACCCGGAGCATCGACAGGAAAGAGCTTCGGCCGGGTGACCTGGTGTTCTTCAACACCATGCGCCGCAATTTCAGCCACGTCGGCATCTATGTGGGCGACGACAAGTTCATCCACGCGCCCCACAGCGGCTCCCGGGTGCGCCTGGACGACCTGGGGCGCGCCTATTGGACCCGGCGCTTCAACGGCGCGCGCCGCGTCACACCGCTGGAAGACGCGGGCGGCACGCAGTCTGCGCCGCAGTAAGTCCGGTTGGCGCTGGCCGCATGGGCGTCTTGCGATATATTGGCGCACCCATGCTGCGCCCGTCGATGCCGTCGCCCGATGGCATCGATTTTTCTGGCCAACAGCGGGCTCTGACCCGGCAGCCTGCACCCATGCCGGGGAGCAAACCCCGGGTGTGCTACAGGAAAGCCAAGAATGCCCATCTCGTTATCCAGACCCGTTGCCCTGCTGTCCTTGTGCTGCGCCCTGCTGGGGGGCGGCGCCGCGCAGGCGCAGAGCTATCCGGCGCGGCCGATCAGGATCCAGGTGCCGTTCTCGCCGGGCGGCGCGCAGGACGTGATCATCCGGCTGCTGTCGCAGAAGGTCTCGGGCAACTTGGGCCAGTCGCTGCTCATCGAGAACAAGGCCGGCGCCGGCGGCCTCATCGCTGCCGACGCGGTCGCCAAGGCCGCGCCCGATGGCTACACGCTGCTCATGGCCAGCGGCGGGCAGGTGTCGGTGGCTGCGGCCGCACGGACGGGCCTGAACTACGATCCGCAGAAAGACTTGGTGGCGATCGTCCAACTGGTCGACACGCCCATGGTGTTGGTCGTTCCGGAGGCGATGCCCGTCGCGAATTTGGCCGAATTCATCGCCCTGGCGAAACAGAAACCGGGGGCGCTGACCTTTGCCTCGACGGGGACCGGAACCATTTCCCATCTGACCGGTGAGGCGCTCAAGCATGCTGCGGGAATCAACGTCGTGCACATTCCCTACAAGGGCGCCGCGCAGGGGCTGAACGACCTTTTGTCCGGCCAGGTGAACGCCATGTTCACGAGCGCGGCGTCGGCCCATGCCCATTTGGCGTCGAAGCGCTTGCGCGCGCTGGCGGTGACCTCCGGCGAGCGGCTGCCCTCGTTGCCCGAGGTGCCCACGTTTGCCGAGGCCGGCCTCAAGGGCTTTGCCATTCCGGTGTGGGCTGGGCTGATGGCCCCGCGCGGCGTTGCACCGGAAGTGGTGCAGCGGCTCAACAGCGAGTACCTCAAAGTGCTCCAGGAACCCGCGCTCAGACAGCAGTTGCAGACGATGGGCGCAATCGTCGTCGGCAGCACGCCCGCGCAATTTGCCGAAACCATACAGGACGACATCGCGCGCTGGAAGCAGGTCGTCACGCGCGGCAATCTGAAGCTCGACTGACTCCCGCTACCCCGGGTGCCCCATGCACGTCGCGATTCTTGGCGCAGGCAACATCGGCCTGGCCATCGCCGCCCATTGCTGCCACCACAAGCACCAGGCGACGCTCTGGTCTCCCTCCGGAGCCGGAGCGGCGGCGTTGGCAAGCGGTCAGCCGCTGCGCTATGCGGGCGCCATCGAGGGCGTGGCCATGCCGCGGGTTGCGCACGATCTGCGCGCAGCCATCGGGAATGCGGACCTGGTCTTCGTGGCGCTGCCGGCGAATGCCCACGCGGGCGTTCTCAGGCAGTTGGGGCAGTGCCTGAACGATGCCCAGCCGGTGATCATCAGCGCCCTGAGCTCCGTCAGCGCGCTGGTGCTGGACCGCGAACTCGCCGCACGCGGCGTGCGCGCGCGCATCGCCGCATTCGGCAGCACGCCGCTGACCGCACGCCGGGTGTCGGAAACCGAGGTGCGCGTCCTCACGCTGCGCACCGCGCTCGACATGGCCGCGCTGCCCGTGGACCAAGGCCCGGCCGCGCAGGCGCTGTGCAGCGCGCTCTTTGGCGAGCGCTTCCGACTCAACGGCGACATCCTGGCGATGTCGCTGGCGAACGTGAACCCGATCGCGCACAGCGCGCTTGCGGTGTGCAACATCACCCGCATGGAGCACGCCGAGCAGTGGCCGCAGTACCACTACATGACGCCCTACGTCGCGCGCCTGATCGAGGCCATGGACGCCGAGCGCGTGGCCCTGGCGGCGGCTGCGGGCACCCGCCTCGGGACGATCCACGCGCATTTTCACAACTCGTTCGACGTCCCGCAGACGGACCTGGCGACGATCGCCGCAGAGCTGCATCGGCGCCGCGGCGGCCCGCCCGGGCCCACGCATCCGCAGCACCGCTTCGTGCTCGAAGACCTGCCCTTCGGCCTCGTGTTCTTCGCGGCAATGGGCAAAATCCTGAACGTTCCGACGCCGGTGACGTGCGCCATGATCGCCATTGCCGGGGCGCTCTATGGCCGCGCGTTCGAGCAGGAGAACGACGTGCTGCAGACGCTCGCGCTCGACGCCCTGTCCTGGCCCGTGTTGCAAGGGCTGCTGCGCGCAGGCTACCCGCGCGCCTGAAGCCCGCGGACAACTCACCGAGCGCTGCGGTTTTCGATTTCGTCTTGCAGCCAGCGCCGAAAAGCCTTGAGCTCGGGGCGCTCCTGCGCGTCGGCGAAGAAAATCAGGTAGTACGCAAGGCGCATCGGGGTGTCAACGTCCAGCGCGCGGACCAGCCGTCCGGCGGCGATGTCGTAGTCCACCAGCAGGCTCTGGCCCAACGCGATCCCCTGGCCGTCGATGGCCGCCTGCAAGCCCATCGAGGTTTCCGAAAAGCCCAGGCCACGGCTGGCGTTCACCGTCTGCTCGCCCACCTCGGCAAGCCATTGCGGCCAGCTGGGATGCAAGCCCGAACGCGAGGGGTTGCGGTCGTGCAGCAAGGTGAAGTGGGCCAGATCGCGGGGTGCGCGCAGGCCGGCGTGCAATGCCGGAGCGCAGACCGGGAAAAAATCGGTCGCCACCAGGTGCTCGGTCACCAGGCCCGGCGCATCCATGCGCCGGTCGGCAACGAGGAGGTCGCAGGCATGCAGATCCGGTGTTGTCGCCGATGCGACGTCAATGCTGATTTCGGGATGCCGGTTGAAGAAGCGATACAGCCGTGGCACCAGCCATTTCTCGCCAAAAACGGGCGGGACCCCAACGCGCAGCGGCGCCGTCCGGTCGCTCAGCAGCCTGTCGGTCGCCGACTGGAGCGCGCGCAGCGCTTCGCGCACACGCGGTGCGTAGCGTTCGCCGGCGCAAGTCAGCCCCAGTTGGTTGTTGCGGCGGTCGAACAGCCTGAGCCCCAAGAATTCCTCCAGTTGCTTGATCTGGTGGCTCACCGCGGCATTCGTCACGCACAGTTCCTGCGCTGCGCGCGAGAAGCTCAAATGGCGTGCGGCGATCTCGAAAACTTTCAATCCATTGAGCGGGGGCAGGCGGGAAGGGGTCATTCTTATTAGAAAAAACTAAACGAGTCGCCAAAAAATCATCGCTTGCCACCGCGGTTCGGGCCTTGTTCAATCGGCTCCCCGACGAGCTTGCGACGGCGTCGGTCACCCGCATTGGAGACAGAACCGCGACCCATGGAGCCCTTCCGGGGTGCGGTGCAACAGCCCCATGAGCATACTAACGATAGATTCGGGGACGACCAATACCCGGTCGAGTATTTGGAAAAATGGTGTCCCCTGGTGTCAGGCCACACGCCAGGTGGGGGTGCGCGACACGGCGGTCACGGGCAACAAAACCGTTCTGCAAAACGGGGTGCGCGACACCATCGCGGCGGTCCTGCACAGGGCCGGCCTGGGCATCTCCGACGTCAGCCTGGTGCTGGCCTCGGGGATGATCACGTCGAACGTCGGCCTGTTCGAGCTCGCACACCTGCCGGCGCCCGCCGGCGTGAATGAACTCGCCGCCGGCATGCAGCAGGCGCTGCTGCCGCAGGTCTGCGAGAAGCCGATCTGGTTCGTCCCGGGGGTGCGCAACCAGGTGGAGAACATCGGCCTGCACAACTGCGAGGCCATGGACATGATGCGCGGGGAAGAGGCCGAGACCATGGGGCTGGTCGAGCGCATGCAGATTGCCGAGCCGACCGTCATTGCTCTGCCCGGCTCGCACTCGAAATTCGTGCACCTCGATGCGCAGCAACGCATCGTCAGCTGCGTCACCACGCTGTCCGGTGAGCTGCTGCACGTGATCACGCACAACACCATTCTTGCGGATTCGCTGCGGAGCGATTTCGCCGACCGGATCGACGCCGAAATGCTGCTCGCCGGCGCCCGTTCAGCCAGCAGCATTGGCTTGGGCCGCGCCTGCTTCACCGTGCGCACGCTCGGGCAATTCACCATTTACGACCGCAATGCGCGCGCCAACTTCCTGCTCGGCGCGGTGCTCGGCGCCGACCTGCTCACGCTCAAGAACAGCAGCGCGCTGCGCATGAGCCCCGAGACGCGCTTCATCGTGACTGGCAAGCCCACATTGCGCCACGCGCTCAGCCTGCTGGTGTCGAACGACGATTTCTTCTCGGGAACGGTGAGCACCGTCTCCGACGACGAACAGGACAACCTGGCGGGCTACGGGGCCATCAGGTTGGCGCGAGCGCGTGGCTTGCTGGATGCGACCCGGGCATGACTCGGGCCGGCATCCGGGCGCTACGGGCTGACCGGGTCCTGCCGGTGCAAACTGCAAGGGGTATCGATCAACGTGAACGGGAGACCAAGATGACATCGAAGATGCAAAGACTGCTGGTGCTGCTGGGCGTATCGCTGGGCCTGGGGGGGCCTGCGGCGCAGGCCGCGGACGAACCCAAGATCGGCTTTTTGGTCAAGCAGGCCGAGGAGCCCTGGTTCCAGGACGAGTGGAAATTTGCCGAGCAGGCGGCGCGCGAGAAGGGCTTCAAGCTGATCAAGATCGGGGTGCCCAGCGGCAGCGAGGTGTTGACCGCCATCGACAACCTCGGCGCGCAGCAGGCGCAGGGGTTCATCATCTGCGTTCCCGACGTGAAACTGGGCAGCGCCGTGGTCGCCAAGGCCGGGCAAAACAAGCTCAAGCTGATGACGGTCGACGATCGCCTGGTCGATGGCGCCGGCAAGCCGATAGAGAGCGTTCCCCATATGGGAATCTCGGCGCAGAAGATCGGCGAACTGGTCGGAAAAACCATCGCCGAAGAAATCGGCAAACGGGGTTGGAAGCTCGAGGAGGTCGGCGCGATCCGCGTCTCTTACGACCAGCTGCCCACGGCCAAGGAGCGCACCGACGGCGCGATCGCCAGCCTGACCCGGGCCGGTTTCCCTGGCGCGAATATCCTGAATGCGCCGCAGGCGAAGACCGATACCGAGGCGGCCTTCAACGCCGCCGGGATCGCGATGACGAAGAATCCCAAGTTCAAGTATTGGGTCGCGTTCGGCCTCAACGATGAAGCGGTGTTGGGCGCCGTGCGGGCCGCCGAAGGCCGGGGTGTCAAAGCCGGGCAGATCATCGGCGTCGGTATCGGCGGGAGCAAATCGGCGCTCAACGAGTTTGCCAAACCCATGGTCACCGGATTCTTCGGCACCGTGCTGATCAGCCCCAAGCGCCATGGCTACGAGACCGCGATGAACATGTACGAATGGATCAAGTCCGGCAAGGAGCCCGAGAAGCTGATTCTCACCGCAGGCAGTCTGATGACGCGCGACAACGCTGCGGCCGTCCGCAAGGAAATGGGCGTGGAGTGATTCATGGACCTGCGCTGCGCTGCAGGTCCATGGATCAGAAGATGGAAGAAAGCTCCCATGTCTGCTGTTCTTGAGTTTCGCGGCATTGGCAAGAATTTTCCCGGCGTCCGTGCGCTGTCCGACGTGTCGCTGGCGGTGCATGCGGGAACGGTGCATGGCCTGATGGGTGAAAACGGCGCGGGCAAATCCACGCTGCTGAAGATACTCGGGGGCGTCTACCAACCCGACGCCGGGCAGGTGCTGCTCGATGGCCGGCCGCAGCGGCTCCAGCATGCGCGCGCGGCCATCGACGCCGGGATCTCCATCATCCACCAGGAACTGCAATATGTGCCTGAGCTGAGCGTGATGGAAAACCTGATGCTCGGCCACCTGCCGCAGCGGCTGGGGTTCGTGCGCGCGCGCCAGTTGCAGGACGGGGTGCGCGAGCAGTTGCAAAAAATCGGGGTGGACCTCGACCCCTTGGCCAAACTCAAGCACCTGTCGATCGCGCAGCGCCAGATGGTCGAGATCTGCAAAGCGCTGCTGCGCAACGCCAAGGTCATCGCCTTTGACGAGCCCACCAGTTCGCTCTCGCATCGCGAAGCAGACGTCCTGTTCGCGCTGGTGGCCTCGCTGCGATCGCAGGGCAAGGCGATGATTTATATCTCGCATCGCATGGACGAGATTTTCCAGCTGTGCGACGCCTGCACGATCTTTCGCGATGGGCGCAAGGTGGGAGAGCACGTGCGCATGCAGGAGCTGAGCCGCGAGACGCTGATCGGTGAAATGGTCGGGCGCGAGGTGGGGGACATCTTCAACTACCGCAGCCGCGCTCCTGGCCAGGAACGCCTGCGCGTGACCGGAATCGTGGGGCGCAAGCTGTCTGCGCCTGCGAGTTTTGCGGTCCGTTCCGGGGAAATCCTCGGCTTCTTCGGACTGGTTGGTTCTGGCCGCAGCGAACTCATGCGCTTGGTCTACGGGGCCGACCGCAGCCAGGGCGGGCAGTTGGAGATCGACGGCCGGGCGCTGCCGACGTGCACGATTCCCGAATCGATTCGCCGCGGCATCATGTTCTGTCCGGAGGATCGCAAGGAGCAAGGCATCCTGGGCTGCCGTTCGGTGTCCGAGAACATCAACGTCAGTTGCCGCCGCAATCACCGCCGATGGCGTGTGTTCGTCGATGACCGGGTCGAGTCCCGGATTGCGGACGACTTCATCGGGCGCTTGCGCATCAAGACGCCGCACCGCAACCAAGCCATCCGCTTGCTCTCGGGCGGCAATCAGCAGAAAACGATTCTCGCGCGCTGCCTGGCCGAAACCGGGTTGAAGGTGCTGATCGTCGATGAACCGACGCGCGGCATCGACGTCGGGGCGAAGAACGAAATCTATGCGGTTCTCTACGAGTTGGCCGAAAGAGGCGTGGCGATCGTGATGATCTCCAGCGAGTTGCCGGAGGTCATCGGGGTATCGGATCGGTTGATCGTGATGTGCCAGGGCCAGATCAGCGGTGAACTGACGCGCGCCGAAGCAACCGAAGCCAAGGTGCTGCATCTGGCGCTGCCCAGCGGCGCTGGCGCGGGATGACGACGCAATCCTCGAATGAAAAATACCAAACTCTTGCGTTTCATCGAAGACTTCAGCCTGCCGCTGATCTTCCTGGTCCTGTTTGCCGGCCTGTCGCTGTCGGTGGAGTATTTCTTCTCGGACAAAAACATGATCGGCCTGGCATTGTCCGTGTCGCAAATCGGGATGGTGGCCTGCACGATGATGTTCTGCTTGGCCTCGCGCGACTTTGACCTGTCGATTGGTTCGACGGTCGCATTCGCCGGCGTGCTGTGCGCGACCGTGATCAACCGCACCGACAGCGTGCTGCTGGGGGTGGGCGTCAGCCTGCTGGCCGGCGCGGCGATCGGCTGCGTGAATGGCGTGGTGATCGCCAAGCTCCGGGTGAACGCCTTGATCACCACCTTGGCGACGATGGAGATCGTGCGCGGGCTGGCCTTCATCACCTCCGGGGGGCAGGCGGTCGGCGCTTCGACCGAGGCGTTTCTCGACCTGGGCCACACCATCATTTTCGAAATTCCCAGCCCGGTCTGGATCACCGCGCTTTGTTTCGTGGTGTTTGGCGTTTTGCTGAACAAGACGGTCTACGGCCGCAATACCCTGGCGATCGGTGGCAACCCCGAGGCGGCGCGGCTCGCGGGCGTTTCGGTGGACCGCACGCGCATCCTGATCTTCCTGATTCAGGGCGTGGTGGCCGCGCTCGCTGGCGTGATCCTGGCGTCGCGCATCACCAGTGGGCAACCGAATGCGGCCATCGGTTTCGAGCTGAACGTGATCTCCGCCTGCGTGCTCGGCGGCGTGTCCCTGATGGGGGGGCGCGCCAGCATGAGCGGGGTGCTGGTCGGCGTGCTGATCATGGGCACGGTGCAGAACGCGATGAGTCTGCTGAACATCGACGTGTTCTACCAATACCTGGTGCGTGGCAGTATCCTGCTGGCGGCGGTGCTCGTCGATCAGCTCAAGAACCGGGGAGAGCAGGCGTGATGCAGGACGGGATGCAACGATGAAACCCCGCCTGGAAAACAAGGTGGCCCTGATCACGGGCGGCGCGCAGGGCATAGGCGGCGCCACGGCGGCGCTGTTCGTCGAGCATGGCGCGCGCGTGGTCGTGAACGTGCGCGAGCGCACTGCCGCTGCAGAGGCCTTCGTGGCCTCGCTCGGCGGACCGGACAAGGTGCTGCTGCTGGCCGCCGACGTCAGCCAACGCAGCGCGGTCGATGCCATGGTGGCGCAGGCGCTGAGCCACTTTGGTCGGCTCGACGTGCTGGTGAACAACGCCGGAATCAACGTCTTCGACGACCCTTTGCAGCTCAGCGATGCGGACTGGGCGCGCTGCTTCTCGGTCGATCTGGAGGGCGCCTGGCACTGCGCGCGCGCGGTGCTGCCGCATATGCTGGGGCAGGGCGCCGGCAGCGTGGTGAACATCGCGTCGGTCCATGGGCACAAGATCATTCCGAACGCATTTCCCTACCCGGTTGCCAAGCATGGGCTGATCGGCCTGACCCGTGCGCTCGGCATCCAGTACGCCGCGCAAGGCGTGCGCGTGAATTCGGTCTCACCGGGGCTGATCCTGACCCCGCTCGCAGAAAGCGTTTTCGCGTCGCTCCCGGATCCGCAGGCCGAGCGCCGCCGCCAGGCCGAGTTGCTGCCGTGCAAGCGCATCGGGGAGCCATTGGAAGTGGCGTACACCGTGCTCTTTCTGGCCAGCGACGAAGCACGCTTCATCAATGCGACCGACATCCTGATCGATGGTGGCCGCTCCCAGCTCTACCACGAATAATGAGCATGCAAGCCCTGTTCAAATTGCCGCTGATTGCCATTCTTCGCGGCGTGCGGCCGCACGAGGTGCTGGCGCATGCCAGCGCGCTGGTCGAGGCCGGGTTCGACGCGATCGAGGTTCCGCTGAATTCTCCCGATGGGGTCGGCAGCATTGCGCAGCTGATCCGCGCCCTGGGCTCCGGCGTCACGGTCGGCGCCGGCACGGTGTTGCAGGTGGAGCAGGTCGAGGCGCTGGAGCGCGTCGGCGCGCGGATGCTCGTCACACCGAACACCCAGCCGCGGGTGATCGCCCGTGCGCGCGCCGCGGGCATGCTGACCTGCATAGGCTGCATGACCGCGACCGAGGCCTTTGCCGCGCTGGACGCGGGCGCCGACGCGCTCAAGATATTCCCCGCGTCCGCGCTCGGCCCGGCCTATATCCGGGCCCTGAGGGCCGTCCTGCCCCCGGATGTGCCGGTGTTTGCCGTCGGCGGAATCAGCGCCGACAACCTGGCGGAGTACCTCGCGGCAGGCTGCGCCGGCGCCGGCCTGGGGGGGGAGCTCTACCGCGCCGGACAGACGGTGCAGCGCACCAGGAGCCAGGCGCAGGCCTTCGTCCAGGCTTTCCAGGCTTTTCAAACGTCCCGGGAGACCCCGCCATGAAGATCACCCGACTCACGACCTACCGCGTGCCGCCGCGGTGGATGTTTCTGCGCGTCGAGACCGACGAGGGCCTGATCGGTTGGGGCGAGCCCGTGGTCGAAGGCCATGCACACGCGGTTCAGGCAGCGGTGCATGAACTCGAGCCCTACCTGATCGGACAAGACCCGGCGCGCATCAACGACCTCTGGCAGCTGATGTACCGCGCGGGGTTTTATCGGGGCGGTGCAGTCTTCATGAGCGCCATCGCCGGCGTCGATCAGGCGCTCTGGGACATCAAGGGCAAGGCGTTGGGGGTGCCGGTCTACCAGCTGCTCGGGGGCTTGGTGCGCGAGCGCATGCGGACCTATAGCTGGGTCGGCGGTGACCGCCCGTCCGACGTGATCAACGCCATCCGGCAGCGGGTCGATGCCGGCTTCAGCCACTTCAAGCTCAATGGCTGCGAGGAGATGGGCTTGATCGATTCGTCCCGTGCGGTCGATACCGCCGTCGCACGGGTCGCGGAAATTCGGGCCGCGTTCGGCAACGCGGTGGAGTTCGGGCTGGACTTTCATGGCCGGGTATCGGTGCCCATGGCGGCCGTGCTGATCAAGGAGCTCGAGCCCTTGCGCCCGCTATTCATCGAAGAACCGGTGCTCGCCGAGCAGGCCGAGCATTACCCGAAGCTGGCCGCCAAAACGCATCTGCCCCTGGCGGCGGGCGAGCGCATGTACTCGCGCTTCGAGTTCAAGCGGGTGCTTGTCGCCGGCGGGATCGCCATCTTGCAGCCGGATTTGTCGCACGCCGGCGGCATCACCGAATGCATCAAGATCGCCGCGATGGCCGAGGCCCATGATGTCGCGATTGCGCCGCATTGCCCGCTCGGGCCGATTGCGCTCGCGTCCTGCCTGCACGTTGACTTCGTGAGTTGGAACGCCACGCTGCAGGAACACAGCATGGGCATCCACTACAACCAGGGCGGCGAGGTGCTCGATTACGTCCTCAACAAGGAGGACTTCCGGCTGGACAAGGGTTTCATCGCGCCGAACACCCGGCCGGGACTGGGCGTCGAGATCAACGAGGAACTGGTGCGGGAACGCAGCCGCGATTGCCCCGACTGGCGCAACCCGGTGTGGCGGCACGCGGACGGCAGCGTGGCCGAATGGTAGGGGGGGGTGGTGGCGCTCAGGCCGCGAGCCAGCCCAGCAAGCGCTGCAGGGCGTGGCGCACGGTGGCTGCGCGCACGCTGGCGCGGTCGCCGCTGAAGTGCTGCATCTCGCTGTGCGTCACGCCGTCCACGCACCAGCCAAACCACACGCTGCCGACCGGCTTGGCGTCGCTGCCGCCCGTGGGGCCGGCGACTCCGGTCACGGCCAGACTGAGCTGCGCGCGCGAGTGCGCCAAAGCGCCCTCGGCCATGGCGCGGGCCACGGCCTCGCTCACGGCGCCGTGCTCCCCGATCAGCCCGGCGGGAACGCCCAGCATCTCGGTCTTGGCCACGTTCGAGTAGGTCACGAAGCCGCGCTCAAACCACTGGCTGGAGCCCGCCAGATCGGTGCAGGCTGCGGCGATCATGCCGCCCGTGCAACTCTCGGCGCTCGCGAGCATGTGGCCGCGTTGCAGCAAGCGCCGGGAAATCTGCGCCAGATCGGCTTGCGGCAACCGGGCCGGCGGCGCACTGTTCGATGCCGCGTGCGCAGCCATCAGAAGAACCTCCACAGCGCAATCACCAGCAGGGTGCAGAAGGCGGCCACGAAGTCGTCGAACAAGATGCCCCAGCCGCCGCGCCAGCCCAGGCCCTTGAAGTGTTCGTCGGCCCAGCCCACGGGGCCCGGCTTGGCCGCGTCGAAGAAGCGAAACAGCGCAAACGCCGTGAGCTGACCCCAAAACCCCATGGGCATGGCCAGCCACAGCACGAGCCAGAAGGCCAGCACCTCGTCCCACACGACGCAGCCGGGGTCGGCAATGCGCAGGTTGCGCGCGGTGGTGGTGCAGGCCCACCAGCCCACTGCCGTGCCCGCAAGAATCAGCAGGCCGATGTGCAGGGGCGAGAGCCACTGCTGCAGCGCCAGGTACGCCAGCCAGGCCCATAGCGTGCCCACGGTGCCGGGCGCCACATGCGACAGCCCCGCGCCAAAACCCAGCGCAATCAAATGCGCCGGGTGGGCGAACAGGAAACGCACACCGGGGTGCAGGGCCAACAGGGGTTCAGTTTTTCTCATCGATGGGCGGGTGGGTCTTGCGTGGATCGACGATAGCATGGCACGCGCCGAAAGGGAGGCCCTTCAGAGACTGGACGCGGGTTCGGGCAGCGGTGCGGGCGGCTTGTGGCCCTGGGCTGCGGCATCGGCTTGCGACTTCTCCACCCGTGCACGGCGACTCTCCGCTGCCGCGAGTGCCTCCGCGTGGCGCGCGCGTGCCTTGGCGGCACGGTCCGCGCGGGCGGCGCTGCTGGCCCGTGCCGGCGCCGCCCGGCTGCGCCCTTGCTGCGCGGCATGCTGGCGTTGCGCCCGGGGCGGGTCTGCCGAGGCCATCTGCGTGGCGCCGGTCTCCTCCTGGTCGGCGGGCGTGGCATCAGGCTTTGCCTCGATGGAGCGCAAGCGCTTGGCCGCTTTTTGTCTGCGCTCGACGGCACGGAGCTCCAGTTCCTGCGCGCGCAGGCGGTCCCGGGCTTCGCGCGCCCGGGTGCGGACGTCGCGCAGGCAGTCTTCGACGGCGAAGCGCTGGTAGCACTGCGCCTGCTCATCCTGTGGGCGCTCGGTGGCGGGGGCCTGGGGCCCGTGCTGCTCCACGTGGTGCCGCGCAGCTGCGGACTGCACGCAGGCGCAGGAGAGCAGGCAGAGCGCCAGACGCTGCCAGCTCATGTCAGGCCCGTATCGACCGTGCGCCGCCCGAGCGCCAGGAAGGCCCCGGACTGCATCTCGTTGAGCCGCGATACCGTGCGGGGAAACTCGTGCGCCAGCGGACCTTCGGTGTAGAGCTGCCCGGGTGCAACGGCGGCTGACAGGATCAGCGTCACGCGGCGGTCGTAGAGCACGTCCACGAGCCAGGTAAAGCGCCGCGCGGGGGAGGCCATGTTCACCGACATCTGCGGAACACCGGAGAGCACAACGGTGTGGAACTGCGTGGCAATTTCCAGGTAGTCGTTTTGTGAGCGGGGGCCGCCGCACAGGGTCTCGAAGTCGAACCAGACCACCCCCCCGGCCTTGCGCCGGGCGCGGATCGCGCGCGCCTCGATGCGCAGCACGGGGTCCTCGTCGGGCACCTCCGCGAGCCGGTCGAAGGCCCGGCCCATCTCGGCGTCCGCCTGCGGGCCCAGGGGGCTGTGGTACAGGCTGAGCTGCTCCAGCGTGCGCTGGCGATAGTCGGTGCCGTTGTCCATATGCACCACCTCCAGGCGGTCGTTGAGCAGCGCAATCGCGCCCAGGATGCGGTCGCGGTGCAGGCCGTCGGGGTAGAGTTCGTCGGGCCGGAAGTTGGAGGTGGTGACGAAACCCACGCCGTTGTCGAACAGCGCCACCAGCAGGCGGTGCAGGATCAGGGCGTCGGTGACGTCGGCGATGTGGAATTCGTCGAAGCAGATGAGCTTGTAGCGCTTGGCGATGCGCCCGCCCAGCGCATCCAGCGGGTTCACCGTGCCCTGCAGCCCGGCCAGCTCGCGGTGCACTTCGCGCATGAATTCGTGGAAATGCAGACGCAGCTTGCGCTTCAAGGGCACGGCGTGGAAGAAGCAGTCCATGAGGAAGCTCTTGCCGCAGCCCACACCGCCGTACAGGTACACGCCGCGCACGAGGTCGGGGCGGTGGATCAGCTTGCGCAGCGCGTTCGAGCGCCGCGCCTTGTACGCGGCCCAGTCGTCGGCGCAGCGCTGCAGGGCGTCCACGGCGCGCAGCTGGGCGGGGTCGCTCTGGTAGCCCCTGGCGGCCAGCGCGGCCAGATAGGCCTGTTTCACGGTCACGGCGGGGGGTGCTTCGAGGGGCTCGTCAGGGCAGGCCGGTTTGCATGCGCCGCCGTCAGAAGTTCAGCGCGCGCTTGTCAACGGCCAGGGCCGCTTCCTTGGTGGCCTCGCTCAGCGAGGGGTGCGCGTGGCAGATGCGCGCGATGTCTTCGCTGCTGGCCCTGAATTCCATGGCCACGACGGCCTCGGCGATGAGCTCGCTGGCCTGCGGGCCCACGATGTGCACGCCCAGGATTTCATCCGTCGCGGCGTCGGCGAGCATTTTCACCATGCCGCCGGTGTCGCCCAGCGCGCGCGCGCGGCCATTCGCGAGGAAGGGGAAGCTGCCGGCCCGGTACGGGACCCCGTCGGCCCTGAGCTGCTGCTCGGTGCGCCCCACCCAGGCGATCTCGGGGTGGGTGTAGAGGACCCAGGGGATGGTGTGGAAGTTCACGTGGCCCCGCTGGCCGGCGATGCGCTCGGCGACGGCGACGCCTTCTTCCTCGGCCTTGTGCGCGAGCATCGGGCCGCGCACCACGTCGCCCACCGCCCAGACGCCGGGCCGGTTGGTCCTGCAGTCGGCGTCGACCACGATGGCGCCGCGCTCGTCGAGTTGCAGGCCCACTGCCTCGGTGTTCAGGCCCTGGGTGTTCGGCACGCGGCCGATGGAGACGATGAGCTGGTCCACGTCCAGCGCCTGGGCCTCGCCCCGGGCGTCGGTGTAGGCGAGGTGCAGGCCCTTCTTGCCGCTCTCGATCGCGCCGATCCGCACGCCCAGTTCGATCCGCAGCCCCTGCTTGTCGAAGGCCTTGCGGGCTTCCCGGGCGATCTGCTCGTCAACGCTGCCCAGGAACGTGGGCAGCGCTTCGAGGAGGGTCACCTGTGCACCCAGGCGGCGCCATATGGAGCCCATTTCCAGGCCGATCACCCCCGCGCCGATGAGGCCAAGCCGCTTGGGCACGGCGCCGATGCGCAGGGCGCCGTCGTTGGACAGCACCCGTTTTTCGTCGAACGGCGTGCCGGGCAGCGCGCGCGCGCTCGATCCCGTGGCGACGATGATCTGCGCGCCGATCAACGTTTCCTGGGCGGCAGCACCGCGCACCCGGATCTCATGGCCGCCCTCGACGGCCTGCACGAACGCGCCGTGGCCGTGGAGGAAGCGGACCTTGTTTTTCTTGAACAGGTGCAGGATGCCTTCGTTGTTCTGCCGGACCACGGTGTCCTTGCGCGCCAGCATCCTGGCCAGGTCCATCTGCACGCCGCCGGTGTCGATGCCGTGCTCGGCAAAGTGTTTGCCGGCCAGCTCGAAATACTCCGACGACTGCAGCAGTGCCTTCGAGGGAATGCAGCCCACGTTCGTGCAGGTGCCGCCGGGGGCGGGGCCGCCCTGGGCGTTCTGCCACCCGTCGATACAGGCCACTTGCAGGCCCAGTTGGGCCGCGCGGATGGCGGCGACGTAGCCACCGGGGCCGGCGCCGATGACGATCACATCGAAACGTTTGCTCATGGGGAAATTCCGTTCGGTCTTGCAGAAAGGTCCGCCGGCGGCCCGGGCTGGGCCGTGTGGGGGACAGTGTTCCAGGCGATCGGCCGTGTCAGAGGTCGAACAGCAGGCGCGCGGGGTCTTCCAGCGCCTCCTTCATCGCCACCAGTCCGAGCACGGCTTCGCGGCCGTCGATGATGCGGTGGTCGTAGGACATGGCCAGGTAGTTCATCGGGCGGATGACGATTTGGCCGCCCTCGACCACGGCGCGGTCCTTGGTCGCGTGCACGCCCAAAATCGCCGACTGCGGCGGGTTGATGATGGGCGTGGACAGCATGGAGCCGAAGGTGCCGCCGTTGGAGATGGAGAAGGTGCCGCCGCTCATTTCCTCGATCCCCAGCTTGCCGTCCCTGGCCTTCTGGCCGAACTCGGCAATCTTCTTCTCGATGTCGGCAAAGCCCATCTGGTCGGCGTTGCGCAGGATGGGAACCACCAGGCCACGCGGCGAGCCCACGGCGATGCCGATGTCGAAGTAGCCGTGGTAGACGATGTCGTTGCCATCGACCGCCGCGTTCAGCATCGGGTATTTCTTGAGCGCGTGCACTGCGGCCTTCACGAAGAAGCTCATGAAACCGAGCTTCACGCCATGCTCCTTGGTGAATGCGTCCTGGAACTTCTTGCGCATGTCCATCACCGGAGCCATGTTCACCTCATTGAAGGTGGTCAGGATGGCGTTCGTGGTCTGCGATTGCAGCAGGCGCTCGGCGACGCGGGCGCGCAGGCGGCTCATGGGAACGCGCTGCTCGGGGCGCTCGCCCAGGTCCGGCGGGGACGCGGGGGGCGACACCTGCGGCAGCGCCTTGGCAGGCAGGCCCGTGGGGGAGGGGATGGTCGCCGCCGCAGTCGCAGCGCCGGCCACGGCGGCGAGCACGTCGCCCTTGGTCACGCGGCCGTCCCGGCCCGTTCCCGGAACCGACGCGGCGGACCGATTGTTTTCCGCGAGCAGCTTGGCGGCGGCGGGCATGGCCACGCCGGCTTTCGACGCGCCGGCTGCGGCTGGCGCTGGCGCAGGGGCTGCCACGGGCGCTGGCTCAGGCGTGGCAGGGGCTGCGCTCGCCCGGCCCTCGGTATCGATGCGGGCAATGGGCTGCTCGGCGAGCACGGTGGCGCCGTCGCCCTGCAGGATGGCGGCGAGCACGCCCGCCGCAGGCGCGGGCACTTCCAGAACGACCTTGTCGGTTTCGATCTCGATCAGCAACTCGTCCACGGCCACGGCCTCGCCGACCTTTTTCTTCCACGTCAGCAGGGTGGCTTCGGCCACCGATTCGGACAGTTGGGGGACCTTGACTTCCACGATAGCCATAGCAATTCTTTCGTTCGGGGGGGGGTGTTCTGTCGTGTTTTCGGGTGCCGGTCTTACTTGGACAGGACAAATCCCTTGAGCTTGGCAAACGCGCCGTCCACCAGCGCCTTTTGCTGTTCCTGGTGCAGGTGCGCGTAGCCGACCGCGGGAGACGCCGACGCCGCGCGGCCGGAGTAGCCCAGCTTCTGGCCTTCGAGCATGTTTTCGTGGATGTAGTGCTGCACGAAGAACCAGGCGCCCTGGTTCTGCGGCTCGTCCTGGCACCACACCAAGTCCGTGGCGTTCGGGTACTTCCTGATTTCTGCGGCAAACGCCTTGTGCGGGAAGGGGTAGAGCTGCTCGATGCGCAGCACCACCACCTCGCTGGTCTGCTTCTCTGCGCGCTTTTTCACGAGGTCGTAGTACACCTTGCCGGAGCAGGCGATCACGCGCCGGACCTTGGCGGCCTTCCCGGCGATGGCCGGGTCCTGCTCGGGAATCACCGTCTGGAAGCCGCCCTGGGTGAACTCGGACAGCGGCGAGGTCGCGTCCTTGTTGCGCAGCAGCGACTTGGGCGTCATGATGATCAGCGGCTTGCGCAGCGCGCGCACCATCTGGCGGCGCAGCAGGTGGAAGATCTGGCTCGCGGTGGTCGGTTGCACCACCTGCATATTGGTGTCGGCGGACAACTGCATGAAGCGCTCCAGGCGCGCCGAACTGTGCTCGGGGCCCTGGCCCTCGTAGCCATGCGGCAGCATCAGCGTGATGCTGTTCACCCGCCCCCATTTCACTTCGCCGGAGGCAATGAACTGGTCGATCACCACCTGCGCGCCGTTGGCGAAGTCGCCGAACTGGGCCTCCCAGACCACCAGGGTATTCGGGTCGTTGGACGAGTAGCCGTACTCGAAGCTCAGCACCGCCTCTTCGGACAGGATGGAGTCGATGACGACGAACGGCGCCTGGTTCTCGGCTACGTTCTGCAGCGGCACGTAGGAGCCGATGTCCCACTTCTCCCGCTTTTGGTCGTGCACCACGGCGTGGCGGTGCGAGAAGGTGCCGCGACCGCTGTCCTCGCCCGACAGGCGCACCGGGTAGCCGCTGGCCACCAGCGAAGCAAACGCCATGTGCTCGCCCATTCCCCAGTCCACGGGAATCTCGCCGCGGCCCATGGCCGCACGGTCGTCGAACACCTTTTTGACCAGCGGGTGCGGGGTCACGCTGTCGGGAATCGCCGTGATCCGCTCGGACAGGCGCTTCCATTCGGCCAGCGGAATCGCGGTGTCGCCCGCGTCGGTCCATTTCTTGCCCAGAAAAGGGCTCCAGTCCACGGCGTACTTGCTCTTGAAGTTGGTCAGCACCGGGTCCACCGTGTGCGTTCCGGTATCCATGGCGGTGCGGTACGCCCGGACCATGTCGTCGCCCAGCGTCTCGCCCAGGCCCTGCGCGGCCAGCTTGTCGGCGTAGAGCTTGCGGGTTCCGGGGTGGGCGCCGATCTTCTTGTACATCAGCGGCTGGGTCAGCGCCGGCGTGTCCTGCTCGTTGTGGCCCAGCTTGCGAAAGCAGACGATGTCCACCACGACGTCCTTGCCGAACTCCATGCGGAACTCCAGCGCCAGCTCGGTGGCCAGCACCACGGCCTCCGGGTCGTCGCCGTTGACGTGCAGCACCGGCGACTCGATCATCTTCACCACGTCGGTGCAGTACAGGGTGGAGCGGCTGTCGCGCGGGTCGGAGGTGGTAAAGCCGATCTGGTTGTTGATCACGATGTGCACCGTGCCGCCCGTCGAGTAGCCCCGGGTCTGCGCCAGCGCCAGCGTTTCCTGGATCACGCCCTGGCCCGCAAACGCCGCGTCGCCATGCACCAGCACCGGCAGCACCTGCTGGCCCTGCGGGTCCGCGCGGCGGTCCATGCGCGCGCGCACCGAGCCCTCGACCACCGGGTTCACGATTTCCAGGTGCGAGGGGTTGAAGGCCAGCGAAAGGTGCACCGGACCGCCCGGGGTGGTCACGTCGGAACTGAAGCCCTGGTGGTACTTCACGTCGCCCGCAAGCAGGTCCTCGGGCGCCGTGTGGTCGAACTCGGCAAACAGGTCCTTGGGCATCTTGCCCAGGGAGTTGACGAGCACGTTCAGCCGGCCACGGTGCGCCATGCCGATCACGATCTCCTGCACCCCCTTGGCGCCGGCGGACTGGATCAGCGCGTCCATCGCGGCAATGAAGCTCTCGCCGCCTTCGAGCGAGAAGCGCTTCTGGCCGACGTACTTGGTGTGCAGGAAGCGCTCCAGGCCCTCGGCGGCCGTCAGGCGCTCGAGAATATGCTTTTTCTTTTCCTCACCAAAGCTGGGCTTGCTGCGGATCGCCTCCAGCTTCTGCTGCCACCAGCGCTTCTGGTTCTGGTCCGTGGCGTACATGTATTCGGCACCGATGGAGCCGCAGTAGGTCTCGCGCAGCGCGTTGATGAGCTCGCGCAGCGGCATCGACTCCTTGCCGAAAAACAGGTTGCTGGTGTTGAACACGGTTTCCTGGTCGGCGTCGCTGAAGCCGTAGAACGCCGGCTCCAGTTCGGGAATCGCGGGGCGCTCGGTGCGCTTCAAGGGGTCCAGGTCGGCCCAGCGCTGGCCCACGTTGCGGTACGCGGCAATCAGCTGCTGCACCGCGGTGCGTTTGCGGCCGAGTTCGGAGTCCGCGCCGGTGGCGACGACCAGCCGGGTGCCGCCCTGTTTTGCGCGCTCGGCAAAGGCGTTGATCACCGGCAGGTGGGGAACGTCCTTGGCGTTGCTGCCGTCCACGGCGGGGACGTTCTGGAGCGCGTCGAAGTAGCCGCGCCAGTTGTCCGGAACGCTGCCGGGGTTTTCGAGATAGTTCTCGTACATCTCCTCGACATAGGGCGCGTTGCCGCCGAAGAGGTAGGTGTTGCCTTGGTAGGCTTGATAGACGGACGGCGTGGCGTTCATATTCCGCTGACCTTCGCTTTCCTCGGGAAAGCCGGAGTTGGTTGAGAAACCTTCCGCGACACGGCTGGACCGGTTGGCGGATGCGACTGTGGCTGGGGAAGGGCCCGATGACAGGTCCGCATTGTGCCACCGACGCCAGAGCCATTTGTAAAATGGGTGCGCATGCAACGGCGCTCGAACGTGCGCCACGGGCCGGCAGAAACAGAGCCTCACGTACACTGCGGCAAGCCCTGATCCAGACAAAAACATGACCCCCAAGCGACTCCAGGACAAAGCCTTTTTGCTGCTGCTGATCCTCGTCACCATGGCATTTGGCGCCATCCTGTGGCAGTTTCACGGGGCTGTTTTCTGGGGCGTGGTGCTGGCGATCCTGTTTGCGCCCCTGCACCGCAGGCTGCTCGGCCGCATGCCCCGGCGCCCCACGCTGGCCGCGCTGTGCACGCTGGGGCTTTGCCTCGTCGTCGTCATCCTGCCGACGACGGCCATCACCGTGTCGCTGGTCCACGAGGCGAGCGCCATTTACGCGCGCGTGCGCTCCGGGCAGATCGACTTCGGGCTTTATCTGCAGCAGATGATCGCCGCGCTGCCTGCCTGGGTGGCGAACCTGCTGGACCGGCTCGATCTCACCAGCGTTGCGGAACTGCAGCGCAAGCTCTCCTCCGTCGCCGTGCAGGCCAGCCAGTTCGTGGCCACGCAGGCCCTGAGCATGGGGCAGAACGCGCTCGAATTCATCGTCAGCCTGGGCATCATGCTGTACCTGTTGTTCTTCCTGCTGCGCGACGGCGCCCACCTGGCATGGCGCGTCGGCGCGGCCGTCCCCCTGGGAGAGGCCCACAAGCGGCAGCTGATCGGCAAGTTCACCACCGTGATCCGCGCCACGGTCAAGGGGAATATCGTCGTCGCCGTGTCCCAGGGCGCGCTGGGCGGGCTGATCTTCGGGGTTCTGGGAATCCAGGGGCCCGTGCTTTGGGGCGTATTCATGGCCTTTCTGTCGCTGCTGCCCGCGGTGGGCGCCGGGCTGATCTGGGCGCCCGTCGCGATCTACTTTCTGGTCACGGGCTCCATATGGAAAGGGGTGGTCCTGACCGCCTTCGGCCTGGGCGTGATCGGGCTCGTGGACAACGTCCTGCGCCCCATCCTGGTCGGCAAGGACACCAAGATGCCAGACTACGTCGTGCTCATCTCGACCCTGGGAGGAATGGCCTTGTTCGGCCTCACGGGGTTCGTCATGGGCCCGGTCATCGCCGCGCTGTTCATCGCGAGCTGGGACCTTTTTTGCGCCGAGTCAGCAGGGCCTCGCGGGTCCCCGGCACTTGCAAATTGGAACCGTCTGCGGGGTCGCCGCCGCCGTGGCAGACCCGGATATTGAAGGCGCCTGCCTATAATTCGGACGCCGGTTTTGCGGCCCAATTACCGCGTCCTGTACAGGCGCTTTCATCCCCCGTGAACCAAAAACAGAACGACTCTGCGCTGGAGGAGCGAGTGCCAGTCGGCTACAACGTGCACACGGGCGCGGAAGTCCAGGCCATGCTGGAGGTGATGGGGCTCGATTCGGTCGAGCAGCTGTTTGCCGACGTGCCTGCCGAACTGCGTCTGCGCCGCGCGCTCAGCCTGCCGCCGGCCCTGAGTGAGTGGGAACTCATGCGCGACGTACGCGCCATGGCCGACATGAACGCCACGGTACTGTCGCATTCCAGTTTCCTGGGCTGCGGCGCGTATGAACACTACATTCCGGCGGTGGTGGACGCCATCGTCTCGCGCGGCGAATTCCTCACGGCCTACACCCCTTACCAGCCCGAGATGAGCCAGGGCCTGTTGCAGGCGCTGTTCGAGTTTCAGCTGCTGGTCGGCCGCCTGCTCGGACGGGAGTGCGTGAACTGCTCCGTGTACGACGGCGCAACGGCGTTGGCCGAGTCCTGCTGGATGATGTGCGCGGCCAGCGGCCTGCGCCGCGTGGTCGTGGCGCAGGCGCTGTGGCCGCAATACCGCGAGGTGCTCGATACCTACTTGTTGCCGCGCGCGGTCGAACTGGAGCATGTGGCCCAGGATCCCGAAACCGGTTTGGTCGATGGGGCCGCGATCGGGGGCCTGCTCGCCCAAGGCAATGTGGCGGGCGTGGTGCTGCAGAGTCCGAACGCTTTGGGGGTGATCGAGGATGTCGCGGCCATCGCGCAGGTCTGCGCGCAGAACGACACGCTGTTGACCGTCAGTGTCAATCCGCTGCTGTGCGGTTGGCTGGAGGCGCCGGGCCAACTGGGCGCGGACATCGTCGCGTGCGAGGCGCAGCCCCTGGGGCTTGCGCTGAGCGCGGGCGGTCCCTATGCCGGCATCATCGCCTGCGCCAAGCCGCTGGAGCGCTACCTGCCCGGCCGCCTGGTCGGCCGCGTGCACGACCTGCACGGCAAGCTCGGCTACGCCTTGGTCAAGGAAGACCGCGAGCAGCATGTGGCGCGCGACAGGGCCACCAGCCACATCTGCTCGAATCAGGCGCTCAATGCCATCCGTGTCGCAGTCCATCTGTCCTGCCTGGGCGAGCGCAACTTCATGCGCATCGCCCAGCTGAACGCCGCAAATGCGCTGCAATTGCGTGCACGGCTGACGGCGCTGCCCGGCGTCGAACTGCTGCGCAGCGGCGTGCATTTCAATGAGTTTGCCCTTCGACTGCCGCTGGATGCGGCCGTGTTCCGTGCCCGCATGCGCGCGCGGGGCCTCTTCGCCGGTGTGCCCGTGGACCCGCGAATCGTCGGCCATGGGCGCGGTCTGCTGGTCGCGGTGACCGAGACCAAGAGCCCTGCCGACCTCGATGCCTATGCCCGGCATGCGCGCGCCTGTTTGCAGGGGGCCTGACATGCCGACCCCATCGATTGCCGAGTTGCATCGCCCCGGCGCCGCCAGCAACGTTCTTGCCGACAGCGCTCCGGCGGCAGCCATGCCACCGCCGCCTGGCTTTGCCCGCCTGCGTTCCTGCATCGGTTTGCCGCAAGTCAGCGAAGTCGATGTGGTGCGCCACTTCACCCGCTTGAGCCAGGAATCGCACGGCGTGGACAACGGTCCCTACCCGCTCGGCTCGTGCACCATGAAGTACAACCCCAAGCGCAACGACGAACTGGCCCGGTTGCCGGGCTTTGCCTGCGCTCACCCGATGCAGGATGCCGATACCCTGGGCGGCGTCTGGGAAATGTACGAGCGCCTGCAGGCCATGGTCTGCGAAATCACCGGCATGGACGCCTGCTGCCTCGCGCCGGCCGCCGGCGCGCAGGGCGAATTCGCCGGGCTGCTGATGATCCGCAGGCACTTTGCCCGGTTTGGTGTGCACCGTCCGGTGGTGCTGGTGCCGGATTCGGCCCATGGCACCAACCCGGCGTCCGCGGCCATGGCGGGGTTTGCATGCCGCATCGTGCCTTCAGACGCCAAAGGCCGTGTGGACCGGCAGCTCTTGCGCGCGATGCTGACACCCGAGGTGGCGGCCTTCATGCTGACCAATCCCTCCACGCTGGGTCTGTTTGAGGATCAGATCGGCGAGATTGCCGATGCCGTGCATGCCAACGGCTCGCTGCTGTACTACGACGGGGCCAACCTGAACGCGCTGATGGGTATCGTGCGCCCGGGTGACATGGGTTTTGACTTGGTGCATGTGAACGTGCACAAGACGTTCTCGACGCCGCACGGTGGCGGTGGCCCGGGCGCGGGCCCGGTGGCCGTGAAGGCGGCGTTGGCGCAGTATCTCCCTGGCCCGGTGGTGGTGCGCAGGAGTGGCCTGGCGCAGCCCGACGGAGATCGCCCGCTGTCCATTGGCCGGATCAAGGCTTTCCATGGCCATGTGGGCGTGCTGCTGCGCGCCTACGGATACCTGCGCACCATGGGCGCGCGCGGTTTGCGCCAGGCTTCCGAAAACGCGGTACTGAATGCGAACTATCTGCAGCACCGGCTGGCTCCCATGTTGCCCCCGGTGTACGCGCAGTTGTGCAAGCACGAGACGCTGCTGTCCGGCGCCAAGCTCAAGACCTCCGTGCGCCAGTTCGCCAAACGGTTGATCGACTACGGCATCCACCCGCCCACGCTGGTGGGTGCGGGTTGCGTGTACTTCCCGGGCGATTTGAAGTCGGCCATGCTGATTGAACCGACCGAGACCGAAACCAAGGCCAGTCTTGATTGCCAAGTGGACATCTTCCAGCGTATCTTCAACGAAGACGCCATGGACGAAACCTTGGACGGTGGCGCGCGCCTGGGCCGCAAGATGGCTCGAATCGATGGAAATTGAGGACTCAACCATGTGTGGAATAGCGGGGGTGGTCAATGCTGCGGGCGTGGGCCGGAACGATGTCTGGAAGATGATCAACAGCATTCGCTACCGCGGCCTCGATGAGCAGGGCGTCGAAGACCTGGGCGGCGCGGTCCTCGGCCATGCCCGCCTGGCGGTGGTTGACCCCGAGAACGGCATGCAGCCGATGTCGAGCACCGACGGCAAGGTCTGGGTCGTTTTCAACGGCGAGATCTTCAACTTCATCGAATTGCGCGAGCAACTCAAGGCCCGGGGCTACCGCTTCAAATCGCGCTGCGACACCGAGGTGCTGGTGCATCTGTGGTGCGAGAAGGGCGAGCAGATGCTCGACGACTTGGTCGGCATGTTCGCCTTTTTCATCTGGGACCAGCGCACGCACACCGGTCTGCTGGCGCGCGACCGCCAGGGAATCAAGCCCTGCTTCTATGCGCCGTACCAAGGCGGCCTGGCGTTTGCCAGCGAGATGAAAGCCATCCTCGCGCTGCCCCGGTTCGAGCGCAAGGTCAACGAATCGGCCTTGGGCCATGTATTCACCTTCAACTACTGCCCGCCACCCGAGACCTGCTTTGAAGGTATCCGCCATCTGCCACCGGGCAGTTTCATGCGCTATCGCGCAGGCGAATTTTCCGAGCCCGTGCGCTACTGGCGCTGGCCGCTCGATGGCGAGCGCGTCGAGGCATCGCAGGCCGATCTGGAGAATGCGCTGGACGAGGCCGTGAGACTGCAAATGCGCTTTGACGTGGACGGGGGCCTGTTTCTTTCGGGCGGCGTGGACTCTTCGGTCATCGCCCAGCGCTTGCTGCCCCAATGGAACCGGCCCCGCTTGGACGCCATCGGCCTGCGCATCGGGGAGTCGGGTTTCTCCGAATACGCTTACGCCGAGCGCGTGGCTGCCGACCTGCACATCAACCTGAGCGCACTGGATGTCCGACCGGCCGATATTGTGGACATTGCAAACGCGGTGGTCCGGCATGCCGAGCAGCCGCATGGCGACTTTTCGTTCTTCCTGTTCTATCTGCTGTCGCGCCGGGCGCACCAGATGGGCAAGATCGTCGTGTTCACAGGAGATGGTCCTGACGAGGTGATGCTGGGTTTCCGCCACAACGAGCAGTTCTTTTCGGAGATGACGCGCGCCAATTTTCCGATGCGCAGCTACTTCGACCTGATCAGCTACAGCACCGGGAAGGACCACCAGCGGATCATGAGCCCGTCCTTTCTGCCCCATACCGAAGGCGCGCTCGACCGGTTCATGGAAATCATCGAACCCTTTGGCGACCTGGAGCCCATGGAGCAGGTGGCCGCCTACGAACTGACCTCGCTGATGCCTGGAAACAATGGCGTCAAGGGCGATCGCATGGGGGCCTGCTGGTCGATCGAGGCGCGCGCGCCCTTCCTGGACCATAGGGTCAGCGAATTGTTCGCACGCCTGCCCATCACGGCCAAGTTCCACCAGGGGGTGGGCAAGCATTTTCTCAAGCAGGCGGCGCTGCGCTACTACGACCGCGACTTCGTGTTTCGACCCAAGACCATGCCCACGCTGCCGATCGGCGCATGGATCAAGGGGCCACTCTACCCGTGGGCGCGCGACATCCTGGCGCTGCCCGATGGCGGACGCTTTGAGCGCACCGAATTGCAGCGCATGCTCGACGAGCACCGCAGCGGCTTGCACAACCACACCAAACCGCTGCGCACGCTGCTCATGACCAAGCTGTGGTTGCAGGAATTTTTTCCCGAGAACGCTTGAAACAAACACCGGGACTGCAGGACCATGACCGAATTCGACTACTACCTTGCCCAGTTCGTGGACATCCATGGCCGGCCCAAGGCGAAACTGGTGCCGGGCAGGCACAGGGAAATGATTTTTGGCGCGGGCGCTGGCTTTGCAGGTTTCGCCATCGCAGGCATGGGGCTGGGGCCCCATGGCCCGGAGTTCATGGCCGTTGGCGACCGCGATGCGATTCGCCCCGTTGCCTGGATGGCATCGACGGCCAGCGTCACCTGCGATGGCCATGTGGGGGGCAAGCCGCACGCGCTCGACCCCCGCGTGATTGCCAAGAAGGCCCTGGCCGATTTTCGCGCGGCGACCGGCCTGGAGTTCTTCTCGGGTCTGGAGCCGGAATTCTTTTTGCTCAAGCCGGGAGCCGCTGCCGGCAACTGGGTCGTGGCCACGGAATCGGAGGCGCTGGACAAGCCCTGCTACGACTTTCGCCACCTGTCTTCGGTGTCTGGCTTTCTCATGGAACTGCAGGCTGCACTCGATGGCGCCGGAATCGACGTCTACCAGATCGACCATGAAGACGCCAACGGCCAGTTCGAGATGAACTTCACCTACGCCGACGGCTTGCGCACGGCGGACAACCTGACGTACTTCAAGATGGCGGCGCAGGCACTTGCAAGAAAACACGGCATGCTGTGCTCCTTCATGCCCAAGCCATTTGCCGAGCGTTCGGGCAGCGGCTTGCACATGCACATGTCGGCCGGCAGGAAGATCGGCGACAACGCATTTGCCGACGCCCAGGACCCGCGGGGCCTGGAACTCTCGCCCATGGCGTATCACTTTCTGGGCGGCTTGGTGGCGCATGCGCAGGGACTCACTGCGATTGCGGCGCCCTGCGTGAATTCATACAAGCGTCTGGTCAAGCGCGGATCGCGCTCTGGCGCGACCTGGGCCCCGGTTAGCGTCGCTTACGGCGACAACAACCGCACGGCGTTCGTCCGCATTCCCGCAGGCCGGCTCGAGTTGCGCGTGCCGGACGCATCTTCCAACCCCTACTTGCTGACGGCCGCGGTCATCCACGCAGGCCTGGACGGCATCGCACGCGGGCTCAGTCCCGGCGAGCCCTGCAACGAGAACCTCTACCAGCTGAGCGCCACGGAACTCGGGCAAAAAGGCATCGAACGCCTACCCTCCTCGCTGCCCGAGGCGCTGGATGCGCTGGATGCCAGCGAAGTGCTGCGGCGGGGTCTGGGTGTGGCCTTCGTCGACGAATTTCTGAACCTCAAGCGGGCCGAGTGCGATGAACTCCTGATGCACATCCCGCCGGCGGAGTTCAACCGCTATGTCGATTTCTACTGAAGATGCCCATTTGCCGGCTTGCAGATTGGCTATCTCGCCTGTCTGCCAAAGGGGTTGCCATTGAAAGCGCTCCTTGTGGCCTACGGTGCTGGCCATATCGCGATGGTGCTGCCCGTGCTCAGGGCCTTGCGCGCGCAGGTGCCGGACGTGGAGGTGACATTGATGGCGCTGACGACGGCGCACGCTGCTGCCGTTGCTGCCGGTGAGACGCCATCGGGTTTTGCCGATTTCGTGCAGCTGGCCGATCCGGCATTTGCTGCCCATTGGGGGGCCCGTTTGGCCAAAGGCAATAACAACCCTGCAGTTGGCAGCGTAGAAACGGCTGCGTACTTGGGGGTCAATTTTTGGGACTTGGTCCAGCAACTCGGCATGGAGCCTGCGCAGGCGCGCTACGCGCAAAAAGGTCGTCGTGGCTTCTATCCTGTTCATTTCTTTCGGCGTCTGATCGAGCACCTGGGGCCCGATGTGGTGCTGGCGACCAATTCGCCGCGCAGCGAGCAAGCGGCCATCGACGCGGCGGTCGGGCTCGGCGTGCCGACATTGTCGATGTTGGACCTGTTCGCACTGCACAGTGATTCGTATCTCAAGCGCAAGATATACGCGGATCGCATGACCGTGCTGAGCCAGATCACGTGCGCCAATCTGGTGGCTGCGGGCGTTCCTGCGGACCGCATCGTGATCACTGGCAACCCGGCTTTTGACGAATGCATGGGCCGCACCGCCGAGGCTGCTGGCCGCCAATGGCGCGCCACCCACGGATGGGATGACTTGCGCGTGGTGCTGTGGGCGGGGCAGCGCGAACCTGATGGCGCCCCGGCACCCTGGGCGGGCGAGGGTTTGGGCGACATGGTGCAGGAGCAATTGCTCCGATGGATTGACGAACATCCCGGGGCGGGCTTGGTCGTACGCTACCACCCCAACGATTGGCACAGATTCACACCGCCGCGGCCGCACCCGCGTGTGCACTGGAGTCGCCCCGACCGGGAGGCGCTGTTGCCGGTGCTGGCCGCAGCGAATGACGTGCTCGTACAAACATCCACCGTCGGTCTGCAGGCGGCTATCGCGGGCAAGCGCGTGGTTTGTTTGCGCTTCTCGCCCAATGTGCAGGCCAGCACTGGTATGGACCTGTCGCGTTTGGGTCTGGGTGTGGGCGTGGACCGGCTGCAAGATTTGCCAACGTTGCTGGCGACGCCGCCGGCTAGCACGGGGACCCGATCCGGGCAGGCGGTGCTGGAGGCGACCGGCGGTGCAGCGCAGCGGGTGGTAGAGGTGGTGCTTGATCTTGTCGGTCAGCGCGCGCACGCCAAGGCGGTGCCATAGGCACATTCCAGAGTTACAGGTTCTGCTTGCACGCCATGTTGCCGGCATACCCGAGCCGAAAGAACAACTGGCCGTCGAAGGGGGAACTGGAGACAGCGCCGTTGGCGTAGTTCACCGACAGCCGCTCGGCCACGTGCAAACCCGCCCGCTGAACAGCCCTGCCATCTCCGCTGGCGTGAACAGGTGCCCGGATGAGGGCAACGACTGCTGGCCAATCTGCCACTGGTAGTGCACGTCCCCGCGTTTTTCATCGAATGCCAGGGCGTCGAGCAGGCGGCGCCTGAATATCCTGTGCAGCCGCCGACCGTCGCCCGAACCCAGGTCCAGCAGACGGATGCCGGGCTCGAGGCGATCGATCACCAGTTGATCGACGGCATCCAGGTAGTTGCGGTACCGGTTGCTGTACTGCGCGTACAACGGGGCCATGGCGTCGTAGGCCCGGAGTTGGTCCGACTGCGCTTGCGTCACCACGCCGTCCAGCCCCCGTCAATGAGCATGTGCTGGCCGGTGATGTAGGCGCCCTCGGGCGAGAGCAGCAGCGAGACCATGCCGGCGACGTCGTTCTCCGTGCCCATCCGGCCCAGCGGCGTGCGCTGCTTGTAACGTGCCATGAATTGCGGGTCCTGCATGCGTTCGATGCCGCCGGGCGAGACCATGTTCACGCGCACCTTCGGGGCCAGGGCCGTGGCCAGCCAGCGCGTGGTAGCCAGCAAGCCGCCCTTGCTGGCCGAATAGGCGGCCGGATTGCTCATGTCCGTTCCCTGGTACAGGCTCCAGTCCGGACCGACCGCGCTGTACATGGTGCCGATGTTGACGATGGAGGCATCGTCGGACCGTGCGAGCAGCGGGTGCAGCGTCTGCGCCAAGAAGAACGGCGCCAGCAGGTTGACGCGCAGCACCTTCAACCAGGCCTCGTAGCCTTCCTGCCCGAAGGGCACGCCCCAGCCGGGGGTATCGTCGTAGAAGGCGGCGTTGTTCACCAGGTAGTCCAGGCGGCCGAAGTCCGCTTCGATGCGCGCGCGGATGTGCGCGAAGGACTCGGGCTGCATCAGGTCGGCGTCGATGAAGCGGTGATCTCCGGGGTGCAGTGCCTGCAGTTCGGCCGCGAAGGCCTGGCCGGCCTGCAGGTTCTTGTCCAGTATGGCGATGCGCAGGCCGCGGCTGGCGAGTTTGCGGGCAATGGCGCGGCCGATATGGCCGGCGCCGCCGGTGATTGCGGCAACGGAGCGGATCGTCACGAAGATCTCTTTGCACAAGGTGGGTAGGGCTGGGTCAGCAGTAGCTGCGCCAAGTGGATGTCGTAGTGGCTGTCTATGTCCAGCGCGCGCTCGGGCGGAATGACGATATGGCCCACGCGCCCCTGCATCAGGCGGGTGCAGGACTGTATGTACGACGCGTTGCCGACGTACACGCAGGTCGTCACGTCGTACATGGCGGGCACCTCCTGTCGGCGCACGGCGGACGATCCGGGGATGGCGATCTGCAGCAAGCCCTGCGCGTCTATCGTCACCATGTTCAGGTACGGGTTGCGGTGCGCCGGGCTGACGCCGAACAGGATGTCGCAGGGGTGGCTGCGGAATTTGGCGATCGCGGCGTCCACGTCCTGCGCTGCCCGCAGCGGGGAGGTAGCCGGCAGCGAGATGAAAGGCTGGACTGCGGGGCCGCTGAACAACTGCGGGAAGCTGGCGATGGCGTGCCGCCAGGCCAGGAGTTCCGGCGTGCTGTCGTCGGCGAGCGCGGATGGACGTTCCAGGACATCCGCGCCATGCGCACGCGCCACTGCCGCAATCTGCGCATCGTCGGTCGACACCACGACGCGGGCAACGGACTGGCTGGCCAACGCGCTGGCGATGCCGTGGGCGATCAGCGGCTTGCCGGCGACCGGGTAGATGTTCTTGTTCTTCACGCCCTTGGAGCCGCCGCGCGCGAAGATGAAGGCCGTGGCGCTCATGGGTTCTGCGCGAATGTCACGGTCTGGCGCAGGCCCGTGTCGCTGGCCTGTTTGGCCAGATCGACCAAATGCAGCACCTTTTGCGCGCTGCCGACGTCGGCCCAACTGTCGAAGCCGCTCGTTCGAGGGTCCATCGGCCGGTAGTCCGCGAGGGCCTTGGAGAAGAAAAAATCGAACTGGCGCAGGTAGATGCCATTGCCGTCGGGCAGTTTCGGCGCCTCAATGCTGCGGCCCTGGGGGTTTGCCGGATCGATGAAGCGCAGTTCTTGCCGGATCAGGTCGGCCACCAGCGTGCCCTTGCTGCCGACGATCTGCAGCGCCATATGCGCCACGCGCTGCAGCAGGTCCAGTTGCAGGCTCAGGCGCTTGTCCGCGTATTCCAGCAGCAGATGGGCCGAGTCTTCCACGTCGATGTCCAGCGGGCTCAGCCGGGCACGGCTGCATTGCAGCGATTGCGGCCAGCCAAACAGCCAAGTGGCGTAGTCGATCTCGTGGCTGAGTTCGAGCAGCGCTCCGCCGCCGAGCTTGTCCTGGCCGCTTACGCCCTGGCGGTAGTCGCTGCCCGGGCGCCAGTCGGGCAGGTACTGACCGACCTCGGCGCGCGCCGTGTGCACTTGGCCGGGCAGGCCGTCGTGCAGCGCTTGCCGGATCGCCTGCAGAACCGGAAGAAAGCGCAGCACATAGCCCACCATGGTGAAGCCGGACGAGGCGCGGCACAGTGCCGGAAAGTCTCCCAGGTCCTGGCCACGCGCAGCCAGGGGCTTTTCCAGGAATACAGGCAGGTTGCGTTGCACGAACGGCCGCGCGTTCGCCACGTGCGCGCTGGCCGGCGATGAAACCAGGACGGCGTCCGGCATGAAATCGAGCGCCTGCTGCAGGCTGGTGGCGACTTCGTCGGCGCCTTCGGGAACACTGCCGTCAGCGGGCCGATGCTGGCGCCAGACGGCGATGCGCGCCCGGGGCAGCAGCGCGCGGGCGTTGCGCAGGTGGCGCCGGCCAATGCTGCCCAGGCTGATGCACAGGATTCTCGGGCTAGCCGCGCTCATGGAAGTCGGACCAGAGGATGGCTTCATCATGCCGTTTGTCGCGGCGCAGGGGCAGGCCCAGGATGGTCCCGATCTCGAAAGGCTCGACGGCACCGCGTATCCAGGGGCGCTTGACGCCCAGCATCGCTGCGCTGATCGCCGTGCCGGCTGCGATGGCCGGCGCGGCGCATACCACGCTCTTGCGGATCAGCGGGCGGTTGGCGATTTCCGCTGGCACCGGGCGCTTGACACCGTCGCCCAGGCAACTGCTGGCGTCACGCACGGCGGCTACGAAGGATCGGAGCTCGGGGATGTCGAGCGATGCCTGGTGGTCCGGGCCCGGCAGGTTCTTGTCGAGCGTGTAGTGCTTCTCCAGCATTGCCGCGCCCAGGCCCACGGCCACCACGGCCACCACCTGGCCGGGCGTGTGGTCGGAATAGCCGACCGGCACATGGAACGCCGCGCGCATGCTGCTCATCGCGCGCAAGTTGGCCTGCGCCACCGGGGCGGGGTATTCGGACAGGCAATGCATCAGTGCCAGTTCGCGTGGGCCGACGTCGGCGATCCATTCGATGGCGTTCGCCACCTCGCCCAGATAGCTGGCACCGGTGGACAGCAGCAGGCCGTCGAACTTGCGCGCCATATGCTGGAGCAGTGGCTTGTTGCTCACTTCCGGCGAAGGAATCTTGACCGTCTTGCAGCCGAGTTGATCGGCCAGAAAGTCCACGCTGCTGTGGTCGAAAGCCGTGCACAGAAAGCCCACGCCGCGCTGCTTGCAGTAGTCGAAGGCCTTGACCAGCCATTCGTCGGGCAGTTCGAGGTTGCGCGCCATCTGCAACTGGCCGGCGCCGGAGCCGGCCAGCTTCTGGTAGTCGGTAGTTGGCGCCTGCGCGGCAATCTCTTCGTCGGCTTTGAAGCGCTGGAGTTTGATCACGTCGAGCCCGGCAGCAATGCCTTCGTCGATCAGGCGAAAGAGCATGTCTTCCTGCCGATTGTGGTTGACGCCGATCTCGCCGATGACGATGCAGCGTTCGCCCGGCTGGAAATCGAACTGCCTTGATATGAAATCCATGTTGTCCCTCAAGGTCAGGGGCGCCAGAAAACGATCTTCCCGGTGCTGGGTGGGGAGCCCTGCAGTTGCTGCCACTGCGTTGCCACGGCATTGTATGCGAGGGGATCGACGATTCTTTTGCCGATATGGAAGATGGCCGTGCCGTTGGCATTGCTGCGCTTGAACAGCAGCAGCGCATCGTTCGGGTCCGTGGTCCGTCCGCCCGTCATGTTGAGAAACTCCACGCCGCTCTCCATCAACCCGCAGGACAGCGCAAAAAGGCTGAGGTTGCCAGCACCCGGTGGTGCGCATTCGTTCAGGCTCGCGCCCAGGTGGTACAGGCCCGATGCGCCATCGACAACGGCCATGGCCGCTGCGACCAGGCGCGCGCCAGCGAAGCTGCCAAACAGCCGCAGGCCCTGCGACCCCAGGGCTAGCAACTGTTGCCAATACGCGTCGTCATAGAGAAAGAATTCCAGTGCCTGCTTGCGCGCCATGGTGGCGTCGTACAAGGCACGGAACTGTGGCAGGTACTGCGGCAGGGGCAGTTCGCGCGCGACCAGCCCCGCCTGCCCGGCTTTGCGCAGCATGTTGCGGGTTTTTGCGCCCAGCGACTGCAGCAGCGCCGCGCGCGAGGTCGGCAGCCGGGATACCGCCAGCGTGCGGTTGGCCAGCACGCAGGACTGGGGGTGCGCAAGGCCCTGGTTGCCGTTGAACGGACTAAAGCGCACGAACTCGGCGATGACGCGCTGCCGTGCCGTGTACGCGTCAAAGGCCGTCCAGGCGTCTGCGATGAACCGGCTGTCGGCCGTGGTCGCAATCGGTCCGGTATAGCCGTAGACGCTGCTGACGTCGAAGTATGGGGTGGTCACGCTGCCCAGCACCACGGGGGTGAGCAGGAACGGATACAGGAAATGCTGGCCCGCGCACGAAAAATGCCATAGCAGCGGCCGGGAATGCGGGACGCGCAGCGCGTACGCCAGGTGGTACTGCGGCAGGTAGCTCGCGTCCAGCGCGCCCAGCGGCGCCAGCGCCTGGCGCCAAACGTCGGGTTCGCTCGCGGGGATCAGCTGTTGCATGGTTAGGCTGAGCGCTGCGCCAGCGGGTCCATGAAGCGCTTGGCCAACAATCGTCCCCGGTCCCAGGGGTGCTTGAAGCAATTCAGGATCAGCGCCAGGGTGTCGTGCTTCACGTAGGGGTTGTTGCCGTCCAGGCCCGTGCGCCAGTCCGGGTCCGTGGTCCGGGCGATGGCCGCCGCGATGGCCTGGGGATCCAGGTCGCAGTGCAGCACATTGCTGCCGTGGACTCGGCCCTGCTGCCGCGGGCCGACGTTGACCACCGGCAGGCGAAAGCTCGCGCTCTCCCACAGGCCGCTGGACGAGTTGCCGATCATGTACTGCGCCTGCGCCATGGCCGCGTAGTAGTGCCGTGTGCCCAGACTGTCGTACAGCCGGACGTTCGGGTGGGCTGCCGCATAAGCGCGGTACCGGGCCAGGAACAGCGCGCTCGCCGGGTCGGGGTTGGGCGCCGTGAGGACGACGGCGCAGGCGATGCCGTCGAGCGCCTGCAGGAAGACCTCGACCTGGCGCTCAGGCGGCGCGCTGTCGAACGATGTGGGGTGGAAGGTGGCGAGCACGAAGGGCTCGCCCGGTCTCAGGCCGAACCGGCCGTGGACGTCGGGCGCGATCCGGTCCTGGGCGGCCAGCGCCGTGAGCGCGGGCTCGCCGGTGGTGATCACGCGCCAGTCCTGCTCGCCCATGCGCAGCAGGCGTTCGCGGTGCTCGGGCAGCGCCACCAGGTGCAGGTGCGCAAGGGTGCTGAGGGCGTAGCGCGTCTGGTTGTCGGACGAGCCCTGCGTGATGTCGCCGCCGGAATGGTGGACGATGGGAATCTGCAGCATCGCGGCCGCGGACACCACCGCCAGCAGTTCCCAGCGGTCGCCGATGACGAACACATAGTCGGGGCGTTGCTCGGTGAGGATGGGCACGAACTGCGCCACCGCGCGCGCGTAGGCCGCGGCCAGTTCGGAGGGACTGTCGTCGGTCTCGTGCAGGAACCGGGCCACGGCGTGCAGCGGCAAACCATCCGCGCGGATCTGCTCGAGCGTGTTGCCGTAGCGCGCCATGGCGTGGCTGCCGCCGGCGATCAGGCGCAGGTCGATGGCCGGGTCGGCCAGCGCGGCCAACGCCGCCGGGCGCAGGCTCGCGTAGTCGGAGCGGCTGAGGGTGACGAAGCAGACCGAAGGCATCTTCAGCGGGGCCGGATGAACTGGCAGTGGAATTCCTCGATCTGCTGGTTCGCGGCGATGTCGCTGCGGAGGACCCGGTCGATGGCCGTGATCCCGAAAAATTCGCCAAACAGCGCGTCGATCTCCGCGCGGGTGAAGAAATGGGAGACGCCCATGCCGCGGCAGGGTCCTTCGGGGATCTCGTCAAAGGTTCCCGGCTCGAGCTGCCGACCCAGGCCATGGCCCGTGCAGTTCGTTCCCCACTGCTTGCTGTAGAACAGCGCGTTTGGTCTGAGGACGCGCGCGATTTCGGCCAGCGTCTGGCGGATTACGTGCGTGGTGTTGGCACACAGCGCGAAGATGTCGACGGCCACGTCAAAATGTCCATCGGGCCAGGGCAGGTGGGCGAAATGGCCCACCCGCAGGTCCGCTGCGGGGCTGGGGATGCCGGCGTTTTCACTGGCGAGCCGGGCGGTCGCGATGTCGATGGCGGTGGGTGAGACGTCGATGCCGTGCACCGCGAACCCTTCGCGATGCATGAACCAGAGGTTCGCGCCCGGTCCGCAGCCGACTTCCAGCACCTTCACCGCGCGCTTGTCCGCGGCGCGGAAATGGCGTCCCATGAAGCGGACCAGGTCTTCTGGCGGGTAGCGGCCCCAGCTGCGGCTGCGAAACTTCTCGTCCCAGTGGGCGGTGTAATCCGGTGCAGTCATCATGCGTTGGCGAGATCCCGGACCCTGAGCGAGTCCAGGTAGATGTCGCGGCGAAAAAACGGCTTGACGTCGCGAAAGATGAGCGCACGCATGCGGCGCCCGACCTCGGTCTCAAACTCGCGGAGTTTCTCATCGTACCCGAGTTTGGCCACCTTGAACGTGCAGGGCAAGCGCAGCACGGCATGGTCAGCCAATTCGGCGTCGGGGCTGACGATGCCCAGCGCCTTGCATTCCTGCCAGATTGCGTGGTGGGCTTGGCCGGGGTTGTTCCAGCGCTCGGAGTCGATGGGGGTCGGGCATTCGCAGGTGACGAAGCTATTCCCGTCGGCGTCGATTTGGCCGCTGTAGATGCCGGCGCAGGCCGTGCGGTAGGTCTTGCCCTCGGGGTCGAAGTTCTGCAGGTAGGTGAAGTCCTTGATGTGCTCGGCTCTCGTGATCAGCGTGGCAAACAGCATCGGCGTGTTCGAGACCAGGTCGCGCGTGTCGAAGTCAAAACCAAGCAGGCAGGCCAACGCCTGCGTGTTGTCGTTGGTCCAAATGATCTTGTTGGCGTCGATGGTGTGAGCCCCGGTTTTCAGGCGAACCTTGTCGCCACTGCTTTCGATGGATTCGATGTTCTGACCCAGACACATGGTGACCCCGCGATCCTCCAGCCACTTGCGGGCGCGGACACACCAGCCGCGCATGGCTTCACCGGTGTCGGGATAGATGGAAACGAGGTCGTCGACTTTGCCCAGCGCCTGGCGGCGCGCAGCGAGTACCGCATCGAGGAAGGGGTCACTCGCCTTGAGTGCGAGCATCAGCGGATCGTCCAGATGCTTCAAGCGTCCCAGCGAGGTTTTGGAGATGGCATCCGGCTGGACCAGCCTGGCATCGATGTGGTAGATCGACTGGAAGATGCCAGCAAATATGCCACCAGCGGTCGCGCCATAACGGGCCTCGAAAAGCCCGCGCAGATTGCGGGGTACCGGAGCACCACCCTTGCCGGCGTCGGCGGCAAGCAGTTTCAGTTCTGCCGTGATGCGGGTCCTGGTGTCGTCCGGCAGGGATGACAGATCGGGCAGTGAAAAGCCTTCTGTGAGTTGGCCGTTGAAGGCGCTGACCGAGACGGAGTCGATGGCGCGCACACGCCCGTCCATGATTTCCGTGACGTTATCGACCAACTCCTGGGGTATCCTGTCGAGCATGTGGACGCCCTTGTCCACCGAGAAGTCCCGGACCTTGCCCGAACAGGATATGCCGCCGAAGAACGGCTCACGGTCGACCATATAGATCTTGGCCCCAGGTTCCTTAATCAACTGCAGGGCGTCGCAAAAGCCCCGGAAACCGGCACCGACGACAACGTAAACCTTGCCCATAAATGAAATCCTCCCACGTAACAGCCCCCCGCTAGGGCTGGGTATTGATACCCAATACTTCGACGGATCAGCCCTAAACTGAAGTTCCCCTACCCTTGAGCCGAGTTGTCAATCCCATCAACGACTTACGATGGTTTGGCAGTCGGGGTTTCTGACTACAACCGGATGGTTTTGAACAGTTCCACCACGCGCTGTTGGCAAGCGTTGGCGGTGGTCAACACGTCGAAGTTGGGCGCGTCTTGGCCTGCCTGTGGTGTGCGGCAGGTGTTGCGCACCAGGGTGGCCAACTCGGCCATCAGCGTGTGGAAATTGTGCACGGGTTGCCCGTTGTCGAGCGTTTTGCTTTGGCCCAAGTTTGTTAACTTTTCGCTGATTTTCCCTCTCCGAATCGCGTAAGTCATTGATATCAATATGTTTTTTCTCGACAGCAAAACGTAGTGTCATAATTTTGTAACATTAGGACCTGCCCCAAGCGCATTGACGAACTGTTGCAGGCTCTCGCGCTTGCGCGCGCAGGATGGCGAGCGCCTCATTGCGGTAGGCCATCAGGCGCTCGCCGGGGTAGTCCGGTGAACTGATCTCCAGCAGATTGCGTTCATCGAACAGCCCATCTGCAACTGCCCTTGCTCGACCAGGGTGTGGATCGAAACGCTCTTGAGAGCCGTGATCCACGCGATGCCGTCGTCGTTGCGCATCTCGGAAATCGCCTTGCTGGAGATCATGCCCCGGTCGCCGATCATGATCACCTGATTGAGGCCAAAGCGCTGACGCACCTGCTGCACCGGAAGCGGTCGCCCGGGGTGAAAGGGTGGGGAACTTCAGCCCGGGTCTGTAAAGTTGCGCTTGGCACGCTCGAGATCATCGTGGCGACCCACGTCAACCCATTCATCCTCCAGCACGAAGACACCGATTGCATGGTGCGCGTTGATCAGGGAGCGCAGCAGGTCCGGCATGTCCAGCACCTGATCCTTCGGGATGCGTGCCAGTACCTGCGGTGACAGCACGTAGATGCCCGCGCTGATGAGGTTGTCATAAACGGGTTTCTCGACGATGCCCTGCAGGCAGCCGGCGTGCATTTCGATCACGCCGTAAGGTACTTCCACGCGGTGCGCGCGGGCGCATACCGTGGCGCTGCGTCCGCCTGCGGCGTGAAAGTCCACCAAATGGCCGAAATCGATTCCCGACAAGATGTCCCCGTTGGTGACGACCAGCGGGTGCGTGTCGCCCGGAGGCAGCAAGGACAGGGCGCCGGCCGTGCCCAGAAAGTCCTTTTCGCGGACATAGCGGATGCGGCAGCCGAAGGCCGTACCGTCGCCGAAATAGTCCTCGATCACATGGCCCAGGTAATTGATCGCGAAGCTGAATTCCCGAAAACCGTAATGCCTGAGGCGCAGCAATATCCATTCAAGAATCGGCTTGCCGCCCAGCTGCACCATGGGTTTGGGCAGGTCCTGCGTGATCGGCAGCAGCCGCTTGCCCTTGCCACCGGCCATGACCACCACGTGGTTCGGCCGCTCGCCATGCTGCAGACCGAGCAGCAGGTCGTGCACGGCGATGCCGGTCACCAGGCCCTCGGGGGTGACCAGCGGCACCTGCTTGATCTCCAGCACCTGCATGGCGTGCAATATTTTCTGGCGCGACGAGTGGGCCGGAAGCACATAGGGCTGTCGGTGCATGATCTGGCTGACCGGTGTTTCCAGGCTGTGCCCATGCAGCAGGCCGCGGCGCACGTCGCCGTCGACCACGCAGCCGCTGAGTTTGCCTTGGGCGTTCACGACCAGCGCGATCTTGGCCTGCGCCTGGTCGAGGATCTGCAGGGCCTGCAAGACCGGGGCCTGCTCCGGCAGCATGTTGCGTGTGGCGTCGAGCAGCATGGCAGGCTAGGCGGGCAGCAGCGGCAGACCCAGGCGCACGCTCGACGGCAGGCTGATGATGCGCTGCGCCAGCGATTCGGTGCGCGGCAGCGGGCTGCGGGGATGGTGGTGGTACATGGGCAGCAGGTGCAGTGGTTGCCACACGGGTCGGCATTGCAGGCCGGCGCCGTGCAAGGCCTGCAGCGTGGTGTCGAGCCAGCCGGGGTCGGCGTTCTCGGCCAGCAGCGTCACCAGCCAGTAATTGCTCTCGGTACCGGGCGGCGACGGCAGGATGCGCAGTCCGCTCAGGCCGGTGAAGGCCCGCGCGTAGGCCGCAGCCAGCGCCCGCTTGGCAGCCAGGAAGCGGGGGGCCTGTTCGAGCTGCGCGCAGCCCAGCGCAGCGTTGAGGTTGGGCATGCGGTAGTTGTAGCCGACCTCATCGTGCAAAAAGGCCCAGGCATGGGGTTGCTTGGCCGCAGTCGTCAAATGTTTCAGGCGCAGGTACAGGTCCTCGTCGTTGGTCGTGACGCCGCCGCCGCCGCCGGTGGTAATGATCTTGTTGCCGTTGAAGCTGAAGACGGCGGTGTGCCGGCCGCCGACGGGGCGTCCGTCCACGGTGGAGCCGAGCGCCTCGGTCGCGTCTTCGATCAGTTGCAGCCCCCATTCCTGGGCGATCGCGGCCAGTTCCTCGAGCCGGCACGGGTGGCCGAAGACATGCACGGGCATCAGCGCACGGATCCGTCGGCCCGTCAGCCGGTTCACCGTGTGGCCGCTTTGGCGCAGGGCGACGCCTTCCAGATGGCTGCGAAGGGCCACCGGGTCGACGCCCAGCGCGCTTTCTTCGACATCGACGAAATGCGGCACCGCGCCGGCGTGCACCACTGCGTTCGCGGTGGCCACGAAGGTCAGCGCGGGGACCAGCACCTCGTCGCCGGCCTGCACGCCCGAGACCATCAATGCCGCGTGCATGGCGCAGGTGCCATTCACCATGACCACTGCGTGCTGCGCGCCGCAGAACGCGGCCAGGTCGTTTTCGAAGCGGTTGACGAAGGAGCCGACCGAGGACACCCAGCCCGCGTCGATGCAGGATGTGACGTAGGCATTTTCATGGCCGACGAACAGCGGCTCATGCAGCGCAACCGGGCGTGGTGCATTGCCGAGCACCGCCGTGATGGCGGCGATGATCTCAGACGACGTAGCGCTGTGCGTCATGGTAGTGGCTGCGGTTGTGCGGGTTGGCGAACCATTCCAGACTGCGGGTCAGGCCCTGCCTGAGGCCATCCCGGCCGGCCAGGGTGCTTTGCCAGCCGAGCAGCGCACGGGCCTTTGCCGGGTCGCAGACCAGCCGCTCGACCTCGCTTGCGGCGGGGCGCAAGCGGGCCGGTTCGGTTTCAACTGCCAAGGGTTTGCCGGTGATCTCGGCGATCAGCCGGACCGCGTCGCCGATGGATACCTCGTGCCCGCTGCCAAGCTGGATGACCTCGCCCACAGCCTTGTCGCTGTCCAGGATGGCGAGCAGGCCGGCGACGGTGTCGGTCACGAAATTGAAGTCGCGCGTCGGCGACAAGGCCCCCAGGCGCAGCGCAGGCGCGGCGCTCAGGGCTTGCAGCATGATGGTGGGCAGGACTGCGCGCAGGCTCTGGCGCGGGCCATAGGTGTTGAACGGCCGCGCGGTCGCCACCGGTGTGCCGAAGGCGCAGTAGTAGCTGTGGGCCATCTGGTCGGCGCCGATCTTGCTGGCCGCGTAGGGCGATTGGGCGGCGAGTGGATGGGTTTCTGCGATGGGTACGATCCGGGCGCTGCCGTAGACCTCCGAGGTCGAGGTGTGCACCACCTTCCCGACGCCCAAGTCGCGCGCTGCCTGCAGCACATGCAAGGTTCCGGTGACGTTGGTGTCCACATAGGACGCGGGCGCCTGGTACGAGTAGGGAATGGCGACCAAGGCCGCCAAGTGCATGACGGCGTCGCAACCGCGCATCGCCTCGCGCACCGACAATGCGTCGCGGACGTCGCCCATGACCAGGTCGATCTTGCTGCGCGTGGCGTCGGGCAGCGTATCGAGCCAGCCGTAGTGACCGAATGCGTTGTACCAGGCCATGGCGCGGACGTGGCGCCCCTGTGCCACCAAGGCTTCGACGAGGTGCGAGCCTATGAACCCCTCAGCGCCTGTGATCAGGATGTTCTGGAACGGTGGCATCAGGACAAATAGTTTGCTTTTGGGCGGGTACTATACAAGCCCGCGTCCTTCCGGAGGCCGTTTTGGCTGGCATTCGAATCATTCCCCGACTCGACATCAAGGGGCCCAAGCTCATCAAGGGTATCCATCTCGAAGGCCTGCGGGTCGTCGGCGATCCCCATGCGTTCGCCCTTGACTATTACGGCCAGGGAGCCGACGAGCTGGTCTTCATGGACATCGTGGCCAGTTTGTACCAACGCAACAACTTGGCCGATATCATCCAGCGGGCTGCCGACCAGATATACGTGCCCATCACGGTGGGCGGTGGTATCCGCTCACTGGAGGACGTACGCACCATGCTGCATTCCGGCGCCGACAAGGTGGCCATCAACACCGCGGCCGTGGCCCGGCCCGCGCTGATCACCGAGGTTGCGCAGCGCTTCGGCTCTCAGTGCATGGTGCTGTCCGTCGAAGCCAAGCGCAAATCCGGGGGTGGCTGGGAGGCTTTCGTCGACAACGGCCGCGAGCATACGGGGCTGGACGTCGTCGAGTGGGTCGAACGAGCAGTGGCCCTGGGGGCTGGCGAGATCATGTTGACCTCAGTCGATCAGGAGGGCACGCGCAGAGGCTTCGACGTGGACTTGGTGCGCACCGTGGCTGGCTGCGTCAGGGTGCCCATCATTGCCAGCGGCGGTTATGGCTGCCCCTCGGACCTGAAACAGGCGGCCGACGCCGGTGCCTGCGGTTTGGCGATCGCGGATGCGCTGCATTGGAGGCGCGCGGGTGTTGCCGAGTTGAAGGCCCACGCGCGAGCTGCTGGCCTGGAGGTGCGCCTGTGAGCGGTCTGGCGGTCACCGTCATGGATTACGGAATCGGTAATCTGCTCAACGTAGTCCGTGCCTTGCAGCACTGTGGTGCCAGCGTCAGGGTGGTGGAGTGCGCCACCGCGGTGCCAGCGCTGCCCGAGCGTCTCGTGCTCCCGGGCGTCGGCGCTTTCATGGGCGGCATGGCGGAGATGCGCCAGCGCGGGTTCGACGACCTGGTGCGGCGTTTTGGCGCCACGGGCCGACCCTTTCTGGGTATTTGCGCAGGGGTCCAGATGCTGTTTGACGTCGGGGAGGAGTTCGGCGAGCATCCCGGGCTGGGTCTGATTCCAGGCCGTGTGAAGCCCGTTGCCGAAGCCACGCCGGCCGGTGGCTCGCATCGCATCCCGCATATCGGTTGGAGTGCCCTGGGCCGTTCGGCGGCCCGACCGACCTGGGCGCATTCGCCGCTGGCACAAATGCCCGAGGGGGAGAGCGTGTACTTCGTGCATTCCTTCGCCCCTGTTCCTGCGAACGAGGCGCATCGCCTGGCCGATACCTTCTACGACGGCGTGCGCATCTGTGCGGCGGTCGGCAGGGACAACATCTGGGGCTGTCAGTTTCATCCGGAGCGCAGCGGTGAACACGGCCTTGGCGTGCTGCGGTCTTTCCTGGCCCTGTGAGGGGGGCCCATGCAATTGCCGCGCCCGGCCCTGGTGCTCTTCATCGCTGACTTGGCGTTGGCGCTGGCGGCTTGGTGGCTGGCTTTCTGGCTGCGTTTCAATCTGGACGTTCCCGAGGAATTTGTCCAACTGGCCCAGGCGAGCAGTTCCTGGTGTGTGTTCGCTTACGGGGCCGGTTTCGCGTTCGCCCGGGTTTACCGCCAAGTCTGGATCTATACCGGTCTGCCCGAACTGCGCCAATTGGTCGTCGGCATTGCCCTGGGCGGCATACTGACTGCGGCGGGTATCTTGATGCTCAGGCTGCCGGCGTTTCCGCGCTCGGTCCTGCTGTTGCAACCGCTGATCGCCTTGGTGCTGATGGGCGCTGCCAGGGCGGTTTTGCGCACGCTGGACGAACGGCGCCTGGTGCTCAAGCATGGCAAGCCGGTGCTGATTCTTGGCATGTTGCAGGAGGCATCGGACGCGCTGCGGGCCCTCAAGGGATCGGCGCAATGGCAGCCGGTGGGCATTTTGTCGCCGCAGCCCGCCGAGGTGGGCCGGTCGTTGCAGAGCGTGCGGGTCTGGGGGACGCCGGCCGAGACCGCGCGCATTGCGCAGTCGCTGGCGGTACAGGCCTTGCTCGTGGCCAGCCCGCCGGGCGCCCCGGGCCGGCGCGAGATGCTGCTGCAGGCCGCCGACGCCGGACTGGCGCTGCTGACGCTGCCACGGCCGGACGAATGGCTCAAGGGCGACGGCGTCGCCGTGCCGCGCAGGCTGGAATTGGAGGACCTGCTCGGCCGTGACCCCGTGCAACTGGACGTGGCCAGCCTGTCGGGCTTGCTGTCGGGACAAACCGTGCTGGTAACGGGCGCTGGCGGATCCATAGGCTCCGAGCTGTGCCGTCAGGTTGCGCGCTTCGGTGTGCGGCGGCTGGTGTGCGCCGACATCTCCGAATTTTCCATCTACCAGTTGGAGCAGGAACTGCGCGCGGCCCACCCGCAGATGCAGGGCATGTACTACACCGCGAACGTGCGCGAGCCCGAGCGCCTGCTGGCCATCGCAAACAAGCACCGCCCGGCCGTGGTTTTTCATGCCGCTGCGTACAAGCATGTGCCCTTGATGGAGGAGCTCAACGAGATCGAGGCGCTGCGCACCAACGTGGCCGGCACCTGGCACGCGGCGCGTGCAGCGGGGGTTTGCGGGGCCGGGCGTTTCGTGATGATCTCCACCGACAAGGCGGTGAACCCGACGAACGTGATGGGGGCCAGCAAGCGGCTGGCCGAGTTGATGGTGCAAAGCGCTGCGCAGGGGTTCCCGGGCACGCACTATGTCTCGGTGCGCTTTGGCAATGTGCTGGGTTCGAGCGGCTCGGTGGTGCCGCTGTTTACCCGGCAGATTGCCGCCGGGGGACCGGTCACCGTGACGCATCCGGACATCGTGCGCTACTTCATGACGATTGCGGAAGCCGCGCAGCTGGTACTGCAAGCCGGCTCGATGGGGCGTTCGGGGCAGATCTTCGTGCTCGACATGGGCGAGCCGGTGAAGATCATCGAGTTGGCCCGGATGATGATCCGGCTGTCCGGAAAAACCGAGTTGGAAATCCCGATCAGCTACACGGGTCTGAGGCCCGGCGAGAAATTGTTCGAGGAACTGCTGGCGAATGACGAGACCAGTGTGGCAACGCCGCATCCCAAGCTCAGGATCGCCAAGACCTCGCGGCAGGCGCTAACGGACGCCAAGGCGGTGCTGCAATGGATCGCCGATGCTGATCCTGAACCAGAGGACCGGGCCCTGCGTGCGTGGCTCAGGACGCTGGTGCCGGAATACGTGCTTCGATGACATGGGGCTGCGCGACAAGGACACTACCCGGCAATCCCCGCCCGCTCCAGCATATCCCCCACCAGTTCCAGCCGTACCAGCGGATTGTCCAGCGCCATCAGCCTTTGCCTGAGCGCCAGCGGCACCGGCAGCAGCTCGCACCAGCGGTTCGCCACCCAGCCGCAGTCGTCGAGCTGGGCCGCAGTGGGGTGGATCGCGGCGGGGCGCTCCGGGTCGCGTTGCGCCAATGCGCGCAGCGCCAGGGCCAGGGTGGTGGCGACCCGGCTCAGGTCTTCGGGAACGGGCAGCGTCCGGTCCGGGTCGATGTGCTCGACGTCGGCAATCCACAGGCCCCGGGGCAGTTGCTCGCGCCGGGTGATGCGAAAGCGCTGGGCGCCACGGCATAGCAGGGTGATCAGCCCGGGCTGCGGGTTGTCGATCTGCTCGATCAGCGCCAGGCTTCCGACGTCGTGGAAGCGCTCCTCGGGGGCCCCGGCCGAGCGCACTTCCCGGCCCTCGGTGAGCGCGACCACGCCGAACGGCGCGCCTGCCCGATGGCATTTGCGCACCATGTCGAGGTAGCGCAACTCGAACACGCGCAGCGCGAGTCGGCCGTCCGGGAACAGCACGCACTCCAGCGGAAAAAGAGGCAGGGACGACAGGGTGAGGATTTGCGTCATGGAGGGGGTGGGGCCTGGGCCCGGTATCATCCCACGACGCTGTTTAGTTTTCGCTGCGGGGCAGCCTCGTTTTGCGCTCATCCATGCTCTACCAGATTGCATCTTTTCTGCTCGACGTCGTCGGTGGCCTGCTCGCGGGGGCCTGTCTCTTGCGTCTGTACATGCAGTGGCAGAAGGTCTCGTTCTTCAACCCGGTCGGGGGCTTTGTTTTTGCCCTGACGGATTGGCTGGTCCTGCCGCTGCGCCGGGTGCTGCCGCTGGTGGGCCGTCGGGACGCGTCCAGCCTGCTCGCCGCCGTGCTGGTTCAGCTGGCGCAGTATTTCTTGCTCATGCTGCTGGGGATGGGCTTTGCGTGGGCCTGGCTGCCATGGCTCGTGCTGTGCGGCCTGATGCGCGTGGCCGCATCCGGGTTGATCGGCCTGCTCATCGTCCACGTCGTCATGTCGTGGGTGCAGGTGCAGGGGCGATCGCCCCTGGCGGAGCTGATTGGCCGGTTGTGCGATCCGGTGCTGCGCCCGCTGCGCCGGATTCTTCCGCGCGTGGGCGGCATCGATCTCTCTCCGCTGATCGCGGTGGTCGTGCTCCAGGTGGCGATGATCGTCCTCGGGCATCTGCAGGTCAGCGCAATGCGCTGAGGCCGCGGCCACCCCCGATCGGGGGGGGCTATAGCACCGCGTCGGCCGGCAGGCGCTGCAGCATGGACAGGCTTTCGGCGACGGTGTTGCGCAGTTCGCGGCGGTCGCAGATCAGGTCCACGGCGCCCTTGGTCTGCAGGAATTCCGCGCGCTGAAAGCCCTCGGGCAGGGTGACGCGCACGGTCGATTCGATCACGCGCGGGCCGGCAAAGCCGATCAGGGCCCGGGGTTCGGCGATCACGATGTCGCCCATGAACGCAAAGCCCGCGCTCACGCCGCCCATGGTCGGGTCGGTGAGCACGCTGATGTAGGGCAGGCCCTTCTTCGCCAGACGCGTGAGCGCCGCGTTGGTCTTGGCCATTTGCATGAGCGACAGCAGGCCCTCCTGCATGCGCGCGCCGCCGGTGGCGGTAAAGCAGAGGAAGGGCACCTTCTGCTCGATCGCGGTTTCCACGCCGCGCACGAAGCGCTCGCCGACCACGGAGCCCATGGAGCCGCCCATGAAGTCGAATTCAAAGCAGGCGGCGACCAGGTTGATGCTCTTCACGGCGCCGCCCATGACGATGAGCGCGTCGGTCTCGCCGGTGTTCTCGAGGGCCTCTTTCAGCCGCTCGGGGTATTTGCGGCTGTCCCGGAACTTCAGCGCGTCGACGGGCAGGACTTCTTGGCCGATTTCGTAGCGGCCTTCGGCGTCGAGGAAGGCGTTGAGCCGCACGCGCGCGCCGATGCGGTTGTGGTGGCTGCAGTGGGGGCAGACGTTCTGGTTGTGTTCCAGGTCCGCCTTGTAGAGCACCGTCTCGCAACTCGGGCATTTGATCCACAGGCCCTCGGGAACCTGGCGGCGCTCGGTGGGGTCGGTGTGCTGGATTTTTGCGGGCAGAAGTTTTTCGAGCCAGGACATGGTGTTTTTCTCCTCAGTGGCCTGGTTTGCCCCGCACCCCCCTGTGTGGGGGGGGATGGCAGGGCAAGCCGGGCTGGATTATGCGTCGAGCGCCTTGCGGATTCCGCGCAGGAAGTCCTGCGCGATCGGCACCACCCGGGAGTGCTCCTGGTCTTCGATCAGCTCGATGATGCGGCTGCCGATGACCACGGCGTCGGCTACCTTGCCAATCGCCTGCGCGCTGGCCGCGTCGCGGATGCCAAAGCCCACGCCCACGGGGATCTGCACGTGCCGGCGGATGCGCGGCAGCATCTGCTCCACGGCGCGGGTGTCGAGCGCGCCCGAGCCCGTCACGCCCTTGAGTGCGACGTAGTACAGGTAGCCACTGGCCACGCGCGCCAGCTGCGCCATGCGCGCGTCGGTGCTGGTGGGCGCGAGCAGGAAGATCAGGTCCATGCCGTGCGCGCGCAGGGCGGCGGCAAGGGACTGGCATTCCTCGGGCGGGTAGTCGACGACGAGCACGCCGTCCACGCCCGCGGCCGCGGCGTCGCGCACGAACGCTCCGGCCCCTTGCGCTCCCTGGCCGTGGATTTGTTCGTAGCGCTCGATCGGGTTGGCGTAGCCCATCAGCACCACGGGCGTGCTGCGGTTGCGCTGGCGGAATTCCCGTACCTGCCCGAGCACCTGCAGCATGCCCACGCCCAGGCGCAGGGCTCTTTCCCCGGCCCTCTGGATGACCGGGCCGTCGGCCATGGGGTCGGAGAACGGGACACCCAGTTCGATGATGTCCGCGCCCGCATCGACCATGCCGTGCATCAGCGCGGGCGTGATGTCGGCGAACGGAAAGCCGGCGGTGACGTAGGGAATCAGCGCCTTGCGGCCCTGAGTCCGGAGCGCGCCGAGGGTGGATTCGATGCGGCTCATGGCTTGTCCCCTCCGGCGGGCTGCGCGCCGCCCTTGACGGACTGCCCCTGGCAACTCGGGCGGCAGTAGAAACTGGCGCCGCTGAGGTCGGCGACGGTGCCGATGTCCTTGTCGCCCCGGCCCGAGAGGTTGACCAGAATCGACTGGTCCGGGCGCATGCTCCGGGCCAACTGCAGCGCATGCGCCACGGCGTGGCTCGATTCGAGCGCCGGGATGATGCCCTCGGTGCGGCACAGGTAGTGGAAGGCGGCCAGCGCTTCCTGGTCGGTGACACCCACGTATTCGGCGCGGCCGATCTCCTGCAGCCAGGCGTGCTCGGGGCCTACGCCGGGGTAGTCCAGGCCGGCGCTGATGCTGTGCGTCTCGGTGATCTGGCCGTTGTCGTCCTGCAGCACGAAGGTGCGGTTGCCGTGCAGCACGCCGGCGCTGCCCTTTTGCAGCGACGCCGCGTGCCGGCCGGACTCCAGCCCCTGGCCCGCCGCCTCCACGCCGATCAGGCGCGTCTTGGCAAACGGGATGTAGGGGTGAAAGATTCCCATGGCGTTGCTGCCGCCGCCCACGCAGGCGATCACGGCGTCGGGCTGCGCGCCCGGCAGCTTGTGGTCGGCGAGCATGGCGGGCATCTGCGCGATGCATTCCTTGCCGATGACGCTCTGGAAGTCGCGCACCATCGTGGGGTAGGGGTGCGGGCCCGCGACCGTGCCGATGATGTAGAAGGTGTCGTCCACGTGCGTCACCCAGTCGCGCAGGGCCTCGTTGAGGGCGTCCTTGAGCGTCTGGCTGCCCGACTCCACCGGCACCACGCGGGCGCCCAGCAGATGCATGCGGTAGACGTTCGGGCTTTGGCGCCGCATGTCCTGCACGCCCATGTAGACCACGCATTCGAGGCCGTAGCGTGCGCAGATGGTCGCCGTGGCCACGCCGTGCTGGCCGGCGCCGGTTTCGGCAATCACGCGCGGCTTGCGCATGCGCCGGGCGAGCAGGGCCTGGCCGATCACGTTGTTGATCTTGTGCGCGCCGGTGTGGTTCAGGTCTTCGCGTTTGAGGTAGATCTGCGCGCCGCCCAGCTCGCGGCTGCTGCGCGCCGCGTGGTAGACCGGCGAGGGGCGGCCGACGAAGTGCTTGAGCTCGGCGTTGAATTCGGCCAGGAACTCGGGGTCGTCCTGGTAGTGCAGGTAGGCTGCGCGCAGTTCTTCGACGGCGTGGGTCAGGGTCTCGCTGATGAAGCTGCCGCCGTAGGGGCCGAAGTGACCCGAGGAGTCAGGTTGCTGATAGGAAGGCATGGGGGTTCTTTGCAAGTTGTGCATCGGCCGCGCGCACGGCGGCGACGAAGCGTTGAATTTTTTCGGCGTCCTTGGTGCCCCTTCGGGGCTTGCCATCGGGGCCATCGGCCTCGACGCCGGAACTGACGTCAACCGCCAGCGTCTTGCAACGCGGGCGAACTTGCAAAATGCCATCGGTCACGTTTGCAGGTGTGAGTCCACCAGACAAAACGAGGTGAGCGTCGACGCTTGGTGGAAGGAGTGACCAATTGAATGCCTTGCCGCCACCGCCATAACCGTCGACATGCGCGTCGAGCACGATGGCCTGGGCTCGGGAATGATTGAGCGCGTATTCTACGAGGTCGAAGCGCGCCGCAGCGTCGCCCAGCGGAATGCGCGCCGCGCGCAGGTAGGACCGGGCTCCGCAGCCCGTGGCCGCCCAGCAGTCCTGCGCGGATTCATCGCCATGAAACTGGACGCTCGCGCCGGGAACCAGGGCACTGGCTGCGAGCACGTTTTCCACCGATTCGTTCACGAAGAGCAGCACCGGGGTCACGAAGGGCGGCAGGCGCCTGGCCAGCGCGGCGGCCCGGGCGGGTGCGACGGCGCGCGCGCTGGGGGCGTAGAGCACGAAGCCGACGGCGTCGGCGCCGGCCGCGACGGCGGCGTCCACGTCGTCTTCGCGTGTCAGGCCGCAGATCTTGATGCGGGTGCGTGCTGCGGGGAGCGTTGCCGGGTCCTTCATGGCAGCCAATCATACGCAGCCGTGCGCCGGGGCAGGCCCCAGGCGGCGTCGTAGAGCGGACCCAGAAAGTACAGTCCGTCGGGGGCGAACGTGGGCGCCGCAGCGGCGCGCGATTTGGCACGCAGCACCTGCTGCATCCACGCGGGAGGCTGCCGGCCCTGGCCGACGGCGATCAGGCAGCCCATGATGTTGCGCACCATGTGGTGCAGGAAAGCGTCGGCCTCAAACTCGAAGCGCCAGTAGCAGGGGCCGTGCGCATCGCCCGGGCCGCGGCGCACGATGTCGATGCGCCGCAGCGTTTTCACGGGGGAGGGGGCCTGGCAGGCCGCCGCCCGGAAGGAGCTGAAGTCATGTTCGCCGAGCAACTGCTCGGCTGCCTGCCGCATCGCCGCATGGTCCAGCGCCTGGAACACCCAGCCCACGCGGGCGGCGTCAACGCTGGGCCGCACGGGCGATTGCAGCAGCACGTAGGCGTAGCGCCGGGCCACGGCGCTGGCGCGCGCGTGAAAACCGTCGGCAACGGGCTGCGCCCATTGGACGGCGATGTCCGGCGGGAGAAAGCGGTTCGTGCCGCGCACCCAGGACGCGGTGGGGCGCTCGAGCGGTGTGTCGAAGTGCACGACCTGCATCAGCGCGTGCACCCCCGCGTCGGTGCGGCCCGCGCACAGGGTGCCGACGGGCTGCGTGGCAAAGCGATGCAGAGCGGCTTCGAGCCGGTCCTGAACGGTATTCCCCGAGGGTTGGCTCTGCCAGCCGCTGTAGCCCTGGCCGTTGTAGCTCAGGCCCAGGGCCATTCTCATGGTCATGGGCTGACTCGGGGGTGGCGCAACGCCGTGCGCTGCATCAGCTCATCAGTTTGGTCAGCAAGCGCTGGGCCTGGGCCTTGACCTCGCCGCTGGACTCGGCGATCACCTCGTCGATCAGCGCGCGCGCGCCGTCGGCGTCGCCAATGGCGTGGAATTCCTCTGCCAGGGCCAGCTTGGTTGCCAGCGGGTCGTCGTCTTGCACCATCATCGCCGCCGGGCCGATGCTGGAGACTTGGAACTCCGATACGGCAGCGGCCGCGGGCTTGGCCGGTGGCGGTTTGCCCAGTTCCATGGGGGCGATCGGTGGCATGTCCATGCTGGCGGGACGTGCACTGCTCGCCGGTGGGAGCCCTGCTGCCATGGCGGGGATGGGGGCGGCTACGGGCCTGGCCGGCGGCAGATCCAGCGACAGTTTGCCAAGCTCCATGGCGGCGGTCGCGGCCATGCTCGGACTGCTTGGCCCTGGTTGAAGCGATTTGGCCGCTGGTGCCTGCGGTGGCAGGTTCAGTATGGGAGCGGGCTCCGTATCCTGCGCGCTCCAGCCGGAAGCCAGCGCCGATTGCGGCGCGGGCTGATTCCGCTGCACCTGGGCCTCGCTGCCCAGGCCCAGTTTGCCGCGCTGGTTGCCGGCAGCTGCGGTTGCCGGCACCGGAGCCGCCGTCGCTCTGCCGGACAGCGCGGTGCTCACCGGGACCTGGCTCAGATCGAAGTCCAGGGTGGAGCGCGGGCCCTGTACCCCCTGTACCGAATGGCCCGAGTTGCCCGAATGGCCTGCGTCGATGCGAGATTCGCTGCCCAGGTTCGGACGGGTGCCCAGCTGGTACAGGCGGTTTTCCGGGTCCAGAGTACGGCCGAGCTCGGCAATGTGGACCCAGTCAGGGCCTGCGCCATGGGTGAGGTTGAATATCTCGCTTGCGACGGCTTCCAGGGCCTTGCGGTCCTGGCGCTTGGCATAGATTTCACCGAGCTTTGTGTGCACGGAGACGCGGCCGGGGCTGTGGCGCACGGCTTCCTTGAGGATTTCTTCGGCCTGGATGTCGCGCCCGTAGGCCAGATACACGTCGGCCTCGGCCACGGGGTCCACGTCGCCGCCCGCGTCGAGCTGGCTGGGGGAGTAGGCCATGGAGGTGCTTCCGCTGGTGGTCAGTGGATTGCCCGCAGCGGTATCCACGCGCTGAGCGCCGTTGGGGCCCAACAGGGAGTCATGCTGAAGGCTGCTGTTTTCGCTCTGCGTGCTGTCCCGGTTCTGCCGGGAACTGCGCGTGGCGCGGTAGCGGTAGGCGCCAAAACCCAGCAGACCCGCAAGCACGATGCCTGCGCCTATGGGCAGTAGCGGATCTGCCATGAGGGTTGACAGGAGGCCGGGATCTTCGGCGGGGACGGCGGGAGGGGGCGCGGGCGCGGGCGCGGGTTTTGGGGGGGGCCGGTGCGGGTTCAGGGGGGGGCGCGGGGGGGGCGGGAGGCGCTACCGGGGTCGCGGGGACGGCGGGTGCTTGCACGACCACGGCTGCGGGGGCGCTGGCTGCGGCCGCCGGGGCCGCGCCTGCGGTGGACGCCGCTCCGAGTTGGTTCAGTTCGGTGATGTTCTTGGACAGCTCGGCCATCCGCGTTGTGGTCTCGTGCGCCTGCTTGTCCTTGGCAAGCTGCTCCTCGGCGGTTTTGCGCCCTTTGACCGCGCCTTTGGACAGGGTGAGCTTGTCGGGTGCCGTGGTCGCGGCTCTTCTGTCTTCCACCCGGGTCTGGACGTTGCCTGTGGCCGAGCGCTGCGCAGCGGCGATTCCGGTTGCGGGCACTGCGGTCGCGAGCTTGTTGCGGAAGGCGTTGAAGTCGCGCGCCTGCGCGGCCAGGATCTGCCGCGCCTCGGACGCTGGCGTGGCCTGCGCCGTTGCCTGGTCGGGAATCTGCAAAACGGCGCCGGCTTTGAGGAGATTGGCGTTGCCCCGGATGAAGGCGTCGGGATTGCTGTGCACCAGGGCGACCAGCATCTGGTCGAGCGAGACCCCCGCCGGACGGTAGGCATTCGCGATGCGACCCGCGGTGTCGCCGGCCCGCACCGTGACGCCGTCGGCTGGCGCAAGCCGTGTGGCGGACGCCGGGGTCATGGCCTCCTCGTCGGTACGCGGCTGCGCAGGGGTCGCGTCGGATGCTGCGGACTGCCCGGCCGCCATCTGCGCCGCCGCCGTGACCGCAGGCGCTGCGCGGCGTGCGGACGACGGGTCGAACAGCATGGTGTAGTTGCGCACGATGTGGCCGGAACCCCAGCGGGCGTCGAGCACCAAGTCGAGGAACAGATCGCTGACCGGGCGCTCACCCGAGAGCCGCAGCATGGTCGTGCCATCGGGTCGGCGCTGCAGTTCAACCTGCAGATTGTTTATCGCCTGCGTGTATTCCATGCCCTGGGCACGGAAGACTTCCGGGGAGGCAATCGTGGCGCGCAGGGAATCGGCTTCGGCCGGGGTGATTTGCGGCAGTTCGATTTCGGCGCGCAGTGGCTCGCCCAGGACGGACTGCACATTGATGCGACCCAGCGCCAAGGCGGACGCATCGGTGCTGTAGCTGCCAGCCGCAGCCAGGACGGCGGCTGCCAGGGCGGAAAATTTCCAACGCTGCATGGTTGCGAATAGGTGGTGGGGAGTTTTTGCGGCTCGCACGAGCGGTGTTCTTTTTCTCATGTTTTGATTCCCTGAGCCCCTCTCTGGCACGCGAAAATGTGTAAAAAGCAAAATAACATCAATGTGTTGCACTGACAAGCCGATGTGATGGCGAAGCTTTGAATGAGAGGTGACAAGCTGCGGATGTCGCCAATTGCCAACGGGCCGTAAGCGGGTGTGTCGCGGCATGGAGCATGAAAAGCACCCACGGCGGGCGCTGCGCGCGCGCATCAGGCATCGAGCAGGATGCGCAGCATGCGGCGCAGGGGCTCGGCGGCGCCCCAGAGCAGCTGGTCGCCAATGGTGAAAGCGCCCAGATACTCCGGGCCCATGGCCAGCTTGCGGATGCGCCCTACGGGAATTCCCAGGGTGCCGCTCACGGCCACCGGCGTGAGCGCTTCGAGCGTGGCTTCACGGGTGTTCGCGACCACCCGGGCCCAGGGGTTGTCGGCGGCGATCATGGCCTCTACGTCGGCAACCGGAACGTTCTTTTTGAGCTTGAAGGTCAGGGCCTGGCTGTGGCAGCGCATCGCGCCCACGCGCACGCAGAAACCATCGACCGCGACGGCGGGGGCGTCGAAGCCCTCGCCCCGGCCCAGGATCTTGTTCGTCTCCGCCATGCCCTTCCATTCCTCCCGGGACACGCCGTTGCCCAGGTCCTTGTCGATCCAGGGGATCAGGCTGCCGCCCAGGGGCACACCGAAGTGGGTGGTTTCGGCGCCGTCGAGGGCGCGCTGTTTTGCGCTGAGCCTGCGGTCGATTTCCAGAATCGTGCTCCCGGGGTCGTCGAGCAGCGCCTTCACCTCGGCGTTCAGCGTGCCGTACTGCGTCAGCAGTTCGCGCATATGCTGCGCGCCGCCGCCGGACGCGGCCTGGTAGGTGTGGGTGCACATCCACTCCACGAGGCCGGCCTTGTACAGCGCGCCCACGCCCATGAGCATGCAGCTGACGGTGCAGTTGCCGCCGATCCAGTCCCGCGCGCCGCGCGCCAGGGCGTTTTTGATCACCGGCATGTTCACCGGGTCGAGCACGATGACTGCGTCCCGGTCCATGCGCAGGGTGGACGCGGCGTCGATCCAGTGGCCCTTCCAGCCCGCGGCGCGCAGCCCGGGGTACACCGCCTGGGTGTAGTCGCCGCCCTGGGTGGTGACGATGATCGCGCAGCGCTTGAGCGCATCGGTGCTGAAAGCGTCCTGCAGCGTGGTTTCGTTGCGCGCCTGCGCGGGGGCCTTGCCGCCGGCGTTGGACGTGGAGAAGAACAGCGGCTCGATGCGCCCGAAGTCTTGTTCTTCGAGCATGCGCTCCATCAGAACCGAGCCGACCATGCCGCGCCAGCCGACAAAACCCACCAAGTTGTTGTGCATGACGTCCTTGCCAAATGAATGAGACCGTGCCGTAGCAGCTTGTTTTCCACGGCGCGTGCGACCCCTGTCCTGCCCCGTGCATCGCGGCACATGAAACTGCGCCTTGCGGAAAAGGGGGGGATTGTAGAGCGGGTTTTCAGAGGCCCAGGCGCGCGCGCGCGGCCGCGTACTCGCTGCGCAACTTGGCCACGCGCTCGGCCACGCCGGTCACGGCGTCGATCACGCCAATGCCCTGGCCGCAGCCCCAGATGTCCTTCCAGGCCTTGTGCACGTCGCCGCCGAAATTCATCTTGCCGGGGTCGGATTCGGGGAGATTCTGCGGGTCCAGTCCGGCCGCGCGGATCGATGGCGCCAGGTAGTTGCCGTGCACGCCGGTGAACAGGCTGCTGTAGACGATGTCGTCCGAACTGCTGGCGACGATGGCCTGCTTGTAGCCGTCGCTCGCGTGCGCCTCGTGCGTGGCGATGAACGCCGATCCGATGTACGCCAGGTCCGCGCCCATGGCCTGCGCCGCGAGCACCGCGTCGCCCGTGGCGATGGCGCCCGAGAGCGCGATCGGGCCGTCGAACCATTGGCGGATTTCCTGGATCAGCGCAAACGGGCTCTTCACCCCCGCGTGGCCGCCGGCGCCGGCGGCCACGGCGATCAGGCCGTCGGCGCCCTTGTCGATCGCCTTGTGCGCGAAGCGGTTGTCGATGATGTCGTGCAGCACGCTGCCGCCCCAGCCGTGCACGGCCTGGTTCACGTCCTCGCGCGCGCCCAGGCTGGTGATGATGATCGGCACCTTGTATTTGGCGCAGACCTGCATGTCGCGCTCGAGCCGGTCGTTGCTCTTGTGCACGATCTGGTTGACGGCAAAGGGCGCGGCGGGACTCGCCGGGTGCGCCCGGTCGTGCGCGGCCAGGGCCTCGGTGATCTCGGCGAGCCAGTCGTCGAGTTGCTCCGCCGGGCGGGCGTTGAGCGCGGGCATGGCGCCCACGATTCCGGCCTGGCATTGCGCGATCACGAGCCGGGGGGTGCTGATGATGAACAGCGGCGCGCCGATCACGGGCAGCGACAGGTTTTGCAGCACGGCAGGGAGTCTGGACATGGTGACGGTTTCCAACGGGGGGGGGGGGGAAGGGGGGATGATTTCCGGCGATCGGCCGCGCACGCGGGAGGCTGCGGATCTTCCGGGTGCTTTCAGAAAGCCTGCGGCGCGAGCGCGCGCACGCTGCCCGCGCCTTCGACGATGCTGTCGCGCAGGCCGGGCGCCTTGACCAGGATGTGCTCGGCATAGAACTGCGCGGTGGCGATTTTTGCGCGCATGAAGGCCTCGTCGCGCCCCTGGCGCAGCAGATCCTGCGCCACCAGCAGGCTGCGCGCGAGCTGCCAGCCCGCGAGCACGTTGCCCGCGAGCATCAGGTAGGGCACGCTGCCGGCAAACACGGCCTGGGGGTCGGCCTGGATCGTGCCGAGCACGAACTCCACCACGTCCAGCAGCGCCTGGCGTGCGGCGCAGAGGCGGCGCGCCATGGACCGGGCGGCGGGGGTGGCGCTGGCCAGCAGTTCGGCCTCGGTGGCTTCGATCTGCGCCGCGATGGCCCGGACCGTCTGGCCGCCGTCGCGCGCCGTCTTGCGGCCCACGAGGTCGTTCGCCTGGATCGCGGTCGTGCCTTCGTAGATGGGCAAAATCCTGGCGTCGCGCAGGTACTGGGCGGCGCCGGTCTCTTCGATGAAGCCCATGCCGCCGTGCACTTGCAGTCCCAGGGACGTGAGCTCCAGGCTGGTCTCGGTGCTGTAGCCCTTGACCAGGGGGACCAGGAATTCATGCAGGGCCTGGCTCTGCTTGCGCAACTGCGCGTCGGGATGGTGCTGCGCGGTGTCGAACGCGGCGGCGGTCACGCAGGCCATGGCGCGACAACCCTCGACGGTGGCGCGCATGGTCATGAGCATGCGCCGCACGTCGGGGTGCTCGATGATGGCCACGCTGGCCTGGCTGCTGCCGTCCACGGGGCGGCCCTGCACGCGCTCGCGGGCGTACTGCACGGCCTTCTGGTAGGCGCGCTCGGAGATCGCTATGCCCTGCAGTCCCACGGCGTAGCGCGCGGCGTTCATCATGATGAACATGTATTCCAGGCCCCGGTTCTCCTGGCCCACGAGGTAGCCCACGGCGCCGGGCACGGCGCCCGCGACCATGCCCGCGCCAAACTGCAGCACGGCCGTGGGGCTGGCCCGGATGCCGAGTTTGTGCTCGATCCCCGCGCAGTACACATCGTTGCGTGCGCCCAGGCTGCCGTCCTGCCCGACGAGAAACTTCGGGCAAACGAACAGGCTGATTCCCTTCACGCCCTCGGGCGCGCCCGCGACGCGGGCCAGCACCAGGTGCACGATGTTCTCGGTCAGGTCGTGCTCGCCGTAGGTGATGAAGATCTTGCTGCCGAAAATCCCGTAGCTGCCGTCGGGCCGGGGCTCGGCGCGCGTGCGCACCAGCGCCAGGTCGGAGCCGGCCTGGGGCTCGGTCAGGTTCATGGTGCCGCTCCAGCGGCCGCTCACGAGCTTTTCCAGGTAGATCGCCTTGAGCGCGTCGCTGCCCGCCGTGAGCAGCGCCTCGATGGCGCCGTCGGTCAGCAGCGGGCACAGCGCGAAACCCAGGTTGGCGCTATTGCACATCTCGATGCAGGCTGCACCGATGGTCTTGGGCAGGCCCTGGCCGCCATAGCCGGTCGGGTGCTGCAGGCCCTGCCAGCCGCCTTCGACGTAGCGGCGCAAAGCGTCCCGAAAGCCCGGCGGCGTGGTGACCGCGCCGTCCTTCCAGACCGAAGGATTCTTGTCGCCCTCGGCGTTGAGCGGGGACAGCACGCCCTCGCTGAACTTGGCGCATTCCTGCAGCACGGCCCGCGCGGTCTCCAGGCCCGCGTCTTCAAAGCCGGGGATTTGCGCGAGCTGTTCGATGCGCGCCAGATGCTCGATGTCGAACAGCATGTCCTCGAGCGGGGCGGTGTAGCTCATGGGGCCTCCGGGAGCGCAAATGAATGCGCAAAAAAAGACGACGCCAGCACGGCGGCCTCGGTCAGAGCGCGCGCACCAGTTCCGGAACGGCCGTGAACAGGTCGGCTACCAGGCCGTAGTCGGCGACGCTGAAGATCGGGGCCTCGGAGTCCTTGTTGATCGCCACGATCACCTTCGAGTCCTTCATTCCGGCCAGATGCTGAATCGCTCCCGAGATGCCGACCGCCACGTACAACTGGGGCGCGACGATCTTGCCCGTCTGCCCCACCTGCCAGTCGTTGGGCGCGTAGCCCGCGTCCACCGCGGCGCGGCTGGCGCCGAGCGCGGCACCGAGCTTGTCGGCCAGGGGCGTTATGACGGCGTTGAAATTTTCCTTGCCGCCGAGCCCGCGGCCGCCGGAGACGATGATCTTCGCGGCGGTCAGCTCGGGGCGCTCGCTGCGCGCGATTTCGCTGCTGACGAAGCGGCTCTGGCCGGTGTCGGCGACGGCGTCCACGGCGTCCACGCCGGCCGAACCACCGGATGCCGCGGCGGCGTCAAAGGCCGTGGTGCGCACGGTGATGAGCTTTACGTGGTCGGCGCTTTGCACGGTGGCCAGCGCGTTGCCCGCGTAGATCGGGCGCTCGAAGGTGTCGGCGCAGAGCACCTGCGTGATGTCGCTGATCTGGGCCACGTCGAGCCGGGCGGCGACGCGCGGCGCAACGTTCTTGCCGCTGGCGGTCGCGGGAAACAGGATGTGGCTGTAGCCGCCGGCCGCGCTGCCCTGGAGCGCCAGCACCTGCGCGGCCACGTTCTCGGCCAGGCCATGCTCCAGGCCCGGCGAATCCGCGTGCAGGACCCGGGACACGCCGGCGATGCGCGCACCCGCCGCGGCCGCCGCGCCCGCGTTGTGCCCGGCCACGAGCAGATGCACCTCGCCCCCGCAGGCGATGGCGGCGCTCACGGTATGGAGCGTTGCGCCCTTGATGGACGCGTTGTCGTGTTCGGCAATGACGAGGACCGGCATTCAGATCACCTTTGCTTCGTTCTTGAGTTTCTCGACCAGGGCGGCCACGTCGGCGACCCTGACTCCGGTGCTGCGCTGGGCGGGCTCGGTCACCTTCAGGGTTCTGAGGCGGGGCGCGACGTCCACGCCGAGGTCTTCGGGGCTGACGGTGTCGAAGGGCTTTTTCTTGGCCTTGATGATGTTCGGCAGGGTGACGTAGCGCGGCTCGTTCAGGCGCAGGTCGGTGGTGATGACGGCGGGCAGCGTGAGTTCCAGGGTTTCCAGGCCGCCGTCGATTTCGCGCGTCACGCGCACCGTGTCGGCCGCCAGTTCCACCTTGCTCGCGAAGGTCGCTTGCGGCAGGTCGGCGAGCGCGGCGAGCATCTGGCCGGTCTGGTTGGCGTCGTCGTCGATCGCCTGCTTGCCCAGGATCACGAGCGCGGGCCGTTCCCTGTCGAACAGGGCCTTGAGCAGCTTGGCCACGGCCAGGGGCTGCAATTCCACGTTGGTTTGCACCAGGATCGCGCGGTCGGCGCCGATGGCCATGGCGGTGCGCAGCGTTTCCTGGCACTGCGCTACGCCGCAGGACACTGCGATGACTTCGGTCACCAGGCCTTTTTCTTTCAGGCGTATCGCTTCTTCCATGGCGATTTCGTCAAAGGGGTTCATGCTCATCTTCATGGCGGTGGTGTCCATGCCCGTGTTGTCCGCATTCACGCGGACCTTCACGTGGTAGTCCACCACCCGCTTGACCGGGACCAAGACCTTCATTGCAGCGACTCCTGGGGTTGGTTGAGTTTGAATAGGTATGCGCAAAGCGGAGCATTCTATGCCGCGCAGCGGGGGCCCCCTGTCTGTTCTAGCGCGCGTCGAACGCCGCCCTGATCCACTGCACGGACTCTTCCACGAGCACCACGTCGAAGCGGCAGGGCGGCGGGGAAGGCTGGCGCAGCAGGTAGTGCCGCACCGCGAAAACGATGCGCTGCTGCTTGCGCGCGCCGATGCTCGCCCCCGCCCCGCCAAAGGCGTTGCCGCTGCGCCCGCGCACCTCGACGAACACCAGGGTGCCGTCGCGCTCGCGCATGATCAGATCGATCTCGCCGCCGCCGCGCCCGGGCGTCCGATAATTGCGCGCCATCAACTGCAGGCCCGCGGCCTGCAGGTGCGCCAGGGCCCTGTCTTCGGCTGCTTCGCCACGCTGGCGCGTGCTGCCGGTGGCCGCAGGCGCTGGCGCAGGGGCCGGCTTTCTCTTTCCAAGGAATTGCATTGAGCGCCTCTTTCGCTTCAGCCCTCGACGCCGCGCGCGCAGCGGCGGCCGCGCAGCATCATCCGCAGGCGGCGCTGTACATGGTGGCAACGCCCATCGGCAATCTGGCCGACATCACCCTGCGCGCGCTGCACGTGCTGCAACTGGCCGACACCGTGGCCTGCGAGGATACGCGCCACACGCAATCCATGCTGCGCGCCTACGGCATCGACAAGGGTGCGGCCCAACTGCTGGCGCTGCACCGGCACAACGAGGCCGAAGCCGCGCAGGACGTGGTGCAGCGCCTGCAGCAAGGCCAGCGCGTAGCGTACGTGAGCGACGCCGGAACGCCCGGCGTGAGCGACCCGGGCGCCCGGCTGGTGGCCGCCGTGCAGGCGGCGGGGCTGCGCGCCATGCCCCTGCCTGGCGCGAGCAGCATCACCACCGCGCTGAGCGTTGCCGGTGCCGTGGCCTGGCGCGGCGCGCCGGACGGTTTCGTGTTTGCGGGTTTTCTGCCGGCAAAGAGCGCCGAGCGTGCGCGCGTGATCGGACAGTTGGCGCATGAGCCGCGCTGCGTGGTGCTGCTCGAAGCCCCGCACCGCATCGGCGAACTGGCGCAGGACCTGGCCGCGCTGGGCGCACGCCCCGTGACCCTGGCGCGTGAATTGACGAAACAGTTTGAAGAGGTCACGACCCGGCCCGCGCAGGCGCTGAGCGAATGGATCGATGCATCGCCCCAGCGCGCGCGCGGCGAATTCGTGCTGCTGCTGCACCCCGTGCCCGTGCCCGTGGCCGGCGACGGCGGCGAGAGCCTGCGCGTGCTGCGTCTGCTGCTGCAGGCGCTGCCCCTGCGCAACGCCGTGCGGCTGGCCGCAGAGATTACCGGCGCGCCGCGCAATGCGCTGTACGCGCAGGCACTCGAATGGCAGCGCGCAGGGGTTTGACGAGGATCTCCACAGCCAGGGTCGTCCTGCCCGTACTTCGCTTGGCCGGGTGTGCTCCTGCACCGATGAAGGCCGTGCTTCGCCATTCAAGAACAATCTCAGCCAGTCCTTTGGGAAATCCACACGGTGGCAATAGCGACGAGCGTCAAGGCAACGACGACAACGCCATGGTCTGAAATCACCATGCCTGTCATGGCGACGGCAGTTCCACTGCAGACCGCTTGCAGAAAACCGGACAGCGCGGCAGCCGACGTTCGGTCAGCCTCTTCGACGTTGAGCGCATCGGCCATGGCAGGAACCATGACGAAACCGAAAGCAGACAGCACGACGATAACGCCGACAACGGTCCAAGGTGGGCCATGGACTTGCCCAACGAGCGCGAGAACGCATCCGAGACCCATGATGACCATCCCCGTTTTGGTCAGAGCCCGGCTGCTCACGCGCGGCACAAGCCACCCGGTGATGGCAAGTCCCACTGCAACGGCCATGTTGGCCAAGGACAGAACCAAACCAACCGAAAAAACAGAGCTGGCCTGGCCAGTCAGCATGAATGGCAGGCGTACAGCAAGCGGAGCGAAAACCATCTGGAATCCGACCATCGCCAATACCGGTCCTGAAAATCTCGGCTCCTGTAGAAGCGCGCACCAGCCGCTTCGATCTACGGGGCTGACGTCATGCTTGTCGCCGCGCACGGTCCGTTCGACTTCGATCCAAACGCCGACCAGAAAAATCGGAGCAACGAGCGCAAGCAGCGCCCATCGCCATCCGGCTGCGCTCGCGATCGCGCCGACGATGAATGGCATGGCAATTTGTTTCAGTTCGACGGCGCTACTGGCCCAGGCGATGAGACGTTTGAACGCACTCTCTCCGACAGCGGTTCTCATTGCGACCCGCGTGGCGTTCGAGCCGACGCTATTGACCAAAAACATCGCCAGAAAGGCCCCTGCGAACACCACGCCGTTCGGGGCCATGCAGAGACCCCCCGCGCAAAGGCCGAGCGCAATGCAGGACAAGCCAGCAGCACGATAGAGACCCAGGGCGTGGATGATCGGAACGGAGAGCAATTGCGCGAGCGCGAATGCGATATAGCAGCATCCGAGCAAGGTCTGAAAAACGGCTTCAGACATGCCGTGGTTTTGCGCCATGGCCGGAAAGAGCGGCACGAGCGCATCAAAGAAAAGGGCAACCACCACGAAGCGCATGGTGGTTGCCCAAACGAGGCTGGACCGCCCCGTTCCTCCGATTGATCCGGACTTGAGCAGATATACCTCAGCCGTTAGCCTACAGCGGCGAGATGGACCGGCTTGGGCGAGCCGCCCTCGCTACGCTGTTTGCTGCCGGCGATCCAGTCGGAAATCAACGCGCTGTGCTCAGGATGGCGAGCAATGAGGTAACTTTCCACTTCAGTCCATTCTCCCGCCTCGAACCAGCGCTGCAGCTTGCCAGGATCGGCACGAGGGATGGGAAGCTCCATATGCAATTCCACCGCAGAATTTTTGTCCGGCGTAGCGTGATCGGTTTGATAGCCGCCACATTCCGTTTTTGGCGGTTTGGGCACGATACCCCTTTGTCAAAAACCACACTGTCGATGCGGGAAAGGAAGGCCACCAGCCCATGCCTGGACCGTCGCGGCCGCGCTTCGCTTGCCGTCCCTGATTTAGTCCACCCGGGCGCCGGAGGCCCTCACCAGCTCCTGGTACTTGGCGCGTTCGCTGGCCATGAAGGCGTCGAACTGCCCGGGCGTGCTGCTTACCGGCTCGGCGAGCAGCGCGCTGAAGCGGGCCCGGGTTTGCGGCGCGTCGAGGGCGGCGACAAGGGCCCGGTTGAGCCTGTCGATCACCGGCCGGGGCGTTGCGGCGGGGGCGACCAACCCCCACCAGGTGTCGATGGCAAACCCCTGGAACGCCGCGGACAGCGGCGGCACGCCGGGCAGCGCTGCGCATGCCTCGAGCGAGGTCACGGCCAGCGCGAGCAACCGGCCCGCGCGGATGTTCGGCGCTGCGGTGGCCAAGTTGTCGATGTTGAAGTCCACCTCACCCGCGAGCAGGGCCAGCTGCGCCGGATGCCCGCCGCGGTAGGGAATGTGCAGCGCAAAAATGCCTGCGCGCTGCTTGAGCAGCTCGCCCGCCAGATGGCCCGCGCTGCCGTTGCCGCCGCTGCCGTAGTTCAGCCCGGCGGGGTGGGCGCGGGCGTAGGCGATCAGGTCGGCCAGGCTGTGGATCTTGAGCTGCGCGGCCCGGGCGGTGTTCATCACCAGCACGTTCGGGACGCGCAGCATCTGCGTGATTCCCGCGAAGTCCCGGCCCGCGTCATACGGCATGCGCGCGTACAGCCAGGGGTTGACCGCGTGGGTGGCGGTGGTGGCGATGCCTATCGTCAGGCCGTCGGGCGCGGCCTTGGCAATGGCGTCGGCGCCGATGTTGCCGCCCGCACCGCTCTTGTTCTCTATGACCACGGTCCCCAGCGTGTCGCGCACGCGCTCGACCAGCGCGCGCGCCGTGGCGTCGATGGGGCCGCCCGCTGCGTAGGGAACGATCAGGCGGATCGCTGGGCCCGGGCTCTGCGCCAGCGCGCGGGCGCAGGAAAGAGCCATTGCGGCGCCGGCGATGATGAGCCAGTGTCTGCGCTGCGTGCTGGTGCAAGAGATGGATGGACCCTGGGCCTGCCGGATGCAGCGCGCGCCCCGCACCTTCTCATGCGCCATGCTTGTCCGCCTCGGAAATAAAGGCGTCCGCATGGAACTCCTGCGCTGGCAGGCCGCGCTGCGCGCCGTAGGCCGCGCGGGCTGCATCGACCACGACGGGGGCGCCGCAGGCGTAGATCTGGTGGCCCGAGAGGTCGGCAAAGTCGTCGAGCACGGCCTGGTGCACGAAGCCGGTGCGGCCGCTCCAAGCGTCCCCGGGCAGCGCATCGGAGACCACGGGCACGTAGGCGAGGTTCGGCATCTCGGCCACGCGCGCCAGCATCCAGTCGTGCAGATACAGGTCGCCCGGGCGGCGGCCGCCCCAGTACAGCACGGCGGGGCGTGCGATGCGCTGGAACTGCATGTGCTCGATGATGGCCTTGATCGGGGCAAAGCCGGTTCCCGAGGCCAGCAGCACGATGGGTTTGTCCGAGTCTTCGCGCAGGAAGAAGCTGCCGAAGGGGCCTTCCACGCGCAGGATTTCCTTCTCCTTCATCGCGCCGAAGACATGCTCGGTGAACTGGCCGCCCGCCATGTGGCGGATATGCAGTTCCACGCCCGGCGCCGTGGCCTGCTGGTGCGGCGCGTTGGCGATCGAGTACGCGCGGCGCGCTCCGTCGCGCAGGATGAACTCGAGGTACTGGCCCGCGTGGTAGCGCAGGGTATCCGCCGCGGGCAGTTGCAGGCGCAGCAGCATCACGTCGTGCGACTTCTTTTCCAGCGTGGCCACGCGCACCGGCATTTTCTTGACGGGGTAGGCGCTTTCGTCGGTGACCTGGCGCGCTTCGAGCACCACGTCGCTCAAGGGCTGCGCGCAGCAGGTCAGCACCCAGCCGGCGGCCTCTTCTGCGGCCGTGAGGGCCTGCGGCTGGTGCCGGCCATGCTGCACGGTGCCGCTGAGTTTCTTGCACTTGCAGGTGCTGCACGCGCCGTCCCGGCAGCCGTAGGGCAGGCCCACGCCGCTGCGGATGGCTGCGGTCAGGATGGCCTCGTTTGCGTGGGCGCTGAATGCGCGGCCGCTGGGCTGCACGCTGATCTGGAACGCTGCGGTCGCGGCAGCCTCGGCGCTGGTCATGTCGTGGTTATCCTCGGGACGGATTTTTTTGTTGGAAAAACGGAGCCGATTTTGCCTTCAAACCAAAGCCCGCTCGGCGCCCTGCCAGCGCGTTTTCGCCGGGAACGCCTGCTGATCGTCGGCTGCGGCGACGTCGGCCAGCGGGTACTGCGCGACCTGCACGGCGGCCCCGGCGCCGGGCGCGTGCAGTTGCTCGCGCTGAGTTCCAGCCCGTCCCGGGTGGCGCAGCTGCGCGCCCTGGGCGCCCGGCCCCTGCGGGGCGATCTGGACGACGTGGCCAGCCTGCGGCGCTTGTCGGGCCTGGCGACGCGGGTGCTGCATCTGGCGCCGCCGCCGGGCGCGGTGGACGGGGGGGATGCGCGCGATCCGCGCACCCTGGCGCTGACCCGGGTGCTGCGGCTGCGCAGCCTGCCAAGGTCCCTCGTCTACGCGTCAACCAGCGGCGTTTATGGCGACTGCGCGGGCGCCAGGGTGCCCGAGACGCGCGCCCTGGCGCCTGCCACGGCGCGCGCGCAGCGCCGCGCGCACGCGGAACGGGCCGTGCGCCACCTGGGGCGCGCGGGCGTGCGGGTCGGCATCTTGCGCGTCCCGGGAATCTATGCCCCCGACCGCGCGCGGGGCCGCGCCGAGGACCGCCTGCGCAGGGGCGTCCCCGTGCCGTTGCCCGGGGACGATGTGTTCACCAGCCACATCCACGCCGATGACCTGGCGCGCGTCTGCGTGGCCGCCCTGTGGCGCGGCCGGCCGCAGCGCGCCTACAACGCGGGCGATTCGAACCCCATGAAGACGGGCGACTATTTCGACTTGGTGGCGGACCGGTACGGCCTGCCGCGTCCCCCGCGCGTGCCGCGCAGCGCCCTGCCGCCGACGCTGCGCAGCTTCATCGGGGAGTCGCGCCGCCTGGACAACCGGCGCATGCTGCGCGAACTGGGGGTGCGGCTGCGTTATCCCGGTGTGCAGCAGGGGTTGCGGGATTGAGCGCCCTCAGCGCGGGTAGCGCTTGCCCTGTTTGTCGTAGCAGCGGAACACATTGCAGTTCGTGAGTTTTCCCTCGGGCGGCGCGGGGGCGGGGGCGGGGGCCGCAGGGATTTGTACCGGCTGGTACGGGGGGCGGATGACCAGCGGCGGTAGCGCGACGGGCCTTGGCGCGCGCGTTTTCTCCAATTCCGCGTAGGCCTCGGGGCCGAGGCAGTCGAGGTCAACCTGCTTCTGCGCTGCGGCGGCGCGCAGACCCTGCTCCTCAGGGGCTGCGCCCGAGTCGCCGAGCGCGGCGTCGAGCTTGCGGCGCGAACTCGCACATTCGGGAGAGCGGGAAGGGTCCTCCTTCGGCTTGTTCGCCGCGCGCCGTGCGTCGTTCGCGGCGGCTTCAGCGGCTTCGGCCTGAAGGCGCTGCTGCTCGCGCGCCAGCGCCTGCGCGGCCCGTTCGTTTTCCAGCTGGATTTCTTCGGGGGTCCTGCGCGCTTGCACTTCTTGCGCCGTGCTTCCGTGCGCGCAATGGCCGTCGGTGTACGTTACCCGGCCCGTGCCGGCATCGGTGCAGCGCAGCACCTGCGCCTGGGCGCCCAGCCCGGCGGCGCCCAGGCACAGGAGGAGGGTCAAGGATCGGAGCATGGGGCTGTTCCTGCTGTCAAATGGGAGCCGGGCCGTCTCCGCTCAGCGTCGCCCGGGGCGCACGCCCCTTCCGTAGATGATCACGGGCGGGTGCACCGGGTACGGGAGCAGCATGGCTGGGGGAATGGGTCGGCGGTGCCAGGGCGGTGGTGCCAAGTAAACCGGAGGCATGCTGGGGACGTATTCCGGCTGTCCGTACACCGGGTACGTCGGATACATTGAATAGTAGTGAGCCGACCCAGGGTACGCAGGGTACGCAAGGTATGGATCGCCCGGCAGCGTGGTGCACCCCGTCGCCAGAGCCCCCAGGAGCAGGGCAGAAGGGATGCGCGTGAAGAGGCATGGCATGTCGTTCCAATTCCGGTCGGATGGCGTGTTCCGTTTGGGGCCCCCGAAGAGCACCCCGGCAACCTGCCCATTTCGCGGGACGGGCGTTTACTTTAGCGTCTGACGAGGCGCTTTGGTTGACCCGTTGAGCGAATATGTTTGCCGTGGCCCGCATGCAGCGGGCGCTGCTTTCAGGCGCTGGGCGCGCGGGCGGCCTGGGCCCTGGCGGCAAATTCGGCGCGCAGGGCCCGGAGCTTGGCGCGCGGGTCCTCGCGTGTACTGCCCTTGTCCAGGCCCATTTCGGCGATGAAGCGGCTGGGCTGCGTGGCCACCAGCTCGCGGCCTTTTTTGCGTTTCTTGCTCCAGCTCACGGCCAGCGTGCGCTGGGCGCGGGTGATTCCCACGTACATCAGGCGGCGCTCTTCCTGCAGGCGTTGCAGCGTGTCGTCGTCCGGCTCTTGCTCGCGGCCTGCGGCGGCGTCGATCTTGAAGGGCAGCATGCCCTCGGTTGCGCCGGCGAGGATCACGTGCGGCCATTCCAGCCCCTTGGACGCGTGCAGGGTCGATAGCGTGACGCGGTCCGCTTCCTGTTCGCGCCCCGAGAGGGTGGACAGCAGCGCGATGCCCTGCGCCACCTCCAGCAGGCTCTTGGTGGGCGCGCCGGCGTCGGCGCTGTCGTCGATCTGGCCGCCGGCGCGCTGCGCCATCCAGTCGCAAAACTCGAGCACGTTGCCCCAGCGTGCGGCGGCGGCTTGCGCGCTGTCTTCGCTGTCGCACAGGTGCTGCTCGTAGCCGATTTCCGCCATCCATGTGTGCAGAAAGGCGCGCGCCGCCTCGGCGCCGAGCGTGTGGCGGGCGCGGTATTCCAGGTCGTTGATGCAGCGGCCGAACTCGTGCAGGCCGTCGAGCGCGCGTTTCGGCACGGCGGCGGGCAGCATGGCGTTGAACAACGCGCCGAACATGCTTTGCCGGTGCTGCGCGGCAAAGGTTCCCAGCGCCGCGAGCGTGCCGTGGCCGATGCCGCGCTTGGGCGCGGTGATGCAGCGCAGGAACGCCGGGTCGTCGTCGTGGTTGATCCAGAGGCGAAACCAGGCGCACAGATCCTTGATTTCCGCGCGCTCGAAGAAGCTGCTGCCGCCCGAAACCTTGTACGGGATGTTCGCCTTGCGCAGCGCCTTTTCGAACGGCTTGGCCAGGTGGTTGGCGCGGTACAGGATGGCGAAGCCCTGCCACGCGGGCGGCGGGTTGCCCGTGGCGCGCAGGCTCTGAATGCGCGCCACGGCGCGCTCGGCCTCGTGTTCCTCGTTGTCGGCGTCGACCACGCGCACGGGTTCGCCTTCGCCCAGTTCGCTGAACAGGGTCTTGGGAAAGAGCTTCGGGTTCGGCCCGATGACGTTGTTCGCCGCGCGCAGGATGGCGCTGGTGGAGCGGTAGTTCTGTTCGAGCTTGACGACCTCGAGCCGCGGGAAGTCGAGGGGCAGCCTTTTGAGGTTGTCCAACGTGGCACCGCGCCAGCCGTAGATCGACTGGTCGTCGTCGCCCACGGCGGTGAAGTGCCCTTTTTCGCCGACGAGCAGCTTGAGCAGTTCGTACTGCGTGGCGTTGGTGTCCTGGTACTCGTCCACCAGCACGTGGCCCAGCGCCGCCTGCCATTTGGCGCGCACCGGCGCGAAGTCGCGCAGCAGGCGCAGCGGCAGGCCGATCAGGTCGTCGAAGTCCACGCTCTGGTACGCCGTCAGGCGCTCCTCGTAGCGCGCCATCAGCGTGGCGATGCCGCGCGCGTCGTCGTCCGCCGCCTGCTCCAGCGCCTGCGCGCTGGTCAGGCCCTGGTTCTTCCATTGGCTGATGCGCCACTGCCATTGGCGCACCGTGGCCAGGTCGGTCGCGCCCCCGCAGGCGTCCTTCAGGATGCCGCTCACGTCGTCGGTGTCCAGGATGCTGAACTGCGGCCTGAGCCCCAGCGCCGCGCCGTCCTCGCGCAGCATGCGCACGCCCAGCGCGTGGAAGGTGCATACGAGCACGTTTTTGGCGCGGCGGCCGATGAGTTCCTTGGCGCGCTCGCGCATCTCGGCGGCGGCCTTGTTCGTGAAGGTGATCGCGGCAATTTGCCGGGGCTCCATGCCGCGCTCGATCAGGTGCGCGATCTTGTGCGTGATCACCCGGGTCTTGCCCGAGCCCGCGCCGGCGAGCACCAGGCAGGCCCCGTTGGTGTAGTGCACGGCCTGGAGCTGGGCAAGGTTGAGGCCGGTGGACATACGGGAGGAGGGCGCGGGAGGCAAGCGGGGATGCGTGGGGATGAGCGCGCAATGATACCGGCGCGGTCCGGGCGTGCAGCCTGGCTCGGGCTCAGATTTCCAGCGGATCCACGTCCACCAGCCAGCGGATCAGGCCCTTGTGCGCGGGGTCGTGGCGGGTGGCTTGCAGCACGGACTTCCAGGCCAGCAAGAAATGCTGGAGCGCGGCGCGGCGCGGGCTCTCCAGCAGCATCTGCGCGCGCTCCACGTTGGCCACGCGCTGGATCGCCAGCGGCACGGGCGGAAACAGGGTCACCCGCTCCAGCCCCGGCAGGGCGGCGGCGTGCGCCGCGGCGCTGGCCGCGCTGAGAAAGCCCTGCGCCACCTCCTGCGTGCGTGCGTCGGCGCGCACCAGGGCCAGGTGCGAGAACGGGGGCATCGCGGCTTGCGCGCGCTCTCTGAGCTGCTGCGCGGCAAACGCGGGGTAGTCGTGCGTGCGCAGGGTTTCGAACACGGCGTGCCGGGGGCAAAAACTCTGCACCCACATTTCGCACTGCGTTCCCTGGGCCGCCATATAGACGGCGTCGCGCCCGGCGCGGCCGCCGGCCTGCATGAGCAGCGCAAACAGCCGCTCGGGTGCGCGAAAGTCGCTGCTGAACAAGGCGCCATCAGGCTGCACGGCGGCGACCAGCGTGATGCGCCGGAAGTCGTGGCCCTTGGCGATCATCTGCGTGCCCACGAGCACGTCCACGGCGCCGGAATGCACCTGCGCGAACTGCTGTTCCAGTGCGCCCTTGGCCCGGGTGGTGTCGGCGTCGATGCGCGCGATGCGCACGGGCGTGCGGTCGGGCCGCAGCACCTCGGACAGCAGGGAGCAGAGCTGTTCTTCGAGCTGTTCGGTGCCCCGGCCCATGGGTCGGATGTCGGGGCTGCCGCAGCGGGGGCAGTGGCGCGGCACGCGCACGGTGTGGCCGCAGTGGTGGCAGCGCAGGCTGCGGTCGGTTTTGTGAAAGACTTGGTGCGCGCTGCAATGCGGGCAGTCGCTTTTCCAGTCGCAGTCGGCGCAGTGCAGCACCGGGGCGTAGCCGCGGCGGTTGAGCAGGACCATGCATTGCTCGCCGCGCGCCACGCGCTCGGTGATCGCGGCCAGCAGCGGCACGCTGAGCACGGCGTGCCGGGGCTGCTGGCTCATGTCCACGCGGCGCACGCGGGGCAGGGCGCCCGCGCCGATGCGGCTGGGCATGTGCAGCCGCGCATAGCGCCCGCCCCCGGGGTCTTCGGGCGTGGGCGGGCGGCTCGCGTGCCAGCTCTCGAGCGACGGCGTGGCCGAGCCCAGCAGCACCTTGGCGCCCTGCTCGCGCCCGCGCCAGATGGCCAGGTCGCGCGCCGAATAGCGCGCGCCCTCCTGCTGCTTGTAGCTCGGGTCGTGCTCCTCGTCGACGACGATGAACTTCAGGCCGGGCAGGCTGGCAAACACCGCCATGCGGGTGCCCAGCACGATGCGCGCCGCGCCGCTGTGCGCGGCGAGCCAGCTCCTGAGGCGCTGCGGGCCGGTCATTCCGCTGTGCAGCGGGACCACGGCGCTGGCGCCGAAGCGCGCTGCGAAGCGTTCCTCGAGCTGCGGCGTGAGGTTGATCTCGGGAACCAGCACCAGCGCCTGCGCCGTGGGGTCGGCTTGCAGCATCTCCTGCACGCAGCGCAGGTAGACCTCGGTCTTGCCGCTGCCGGTGCTGCCAAAGAGCAGGAAGGGGCCGGGCTCCGAGGCAATCCGGGCGCAGGCGCTTGCCTGTTCCGTGGTGAGCGCCACGCTCTGCTGCAGCGTGTGCGCAGCTGCGTCCGCGGGCGGCGTGGGGCGGCGCAGGCGGCGCGCGAACTGCTCGGGGCGCAGCCCGCGCAGATGCGCGGGCAACGCGGCCAGCGCGACCTCGCCCAGGGCGCGCTGGTAGTAGCGCGCGGCAAAGGCGACCAGGCGGCGCCAGGGCAGATCCAGCGGGGCCAGGCCCTCGAGCACCCCGGCGACGGGGCGCAGCGCGGTGCCTTCGGGAAGGCCGCCCGGGGCCTCGTCGGCGTCCCACACCACGCCCAGCACCTCGCGCGCTCCCAGGGGCACGCGCACCAGCGTTCCCGCGGGCAGGGGGCGCTCGCAGGCGTAGCTCAGCAACTCCCCCATGCCGCTGTGCGACGGGGTGTGCAGGGCCACGTGGACGGGGCCGGCGGGGGGCTGGGGAGCGGACAAGGCAGGATGGGGCAGGAGGGCAGGGGCGGACGGGGAATTGTCGCCGCGGGAGGGCAGGGCGCGCTCGTGCGCAGGCCCTTATGGCAGCTTGTGCATGCCACGTGGAGGTTCATTCGCTAAGTCCATGTTTTTGTTAGTGCCTGTAAATAATCCCGAATATTTGTTGATAACTTTGTTGAAATCTCGTCGGGTTTCGCCTTGAAACCGCATGAATGCAGGCCATCGACAGATTGCTTACGAAACAGGCAGCCCCTTAAACTGCTTATAAGTCTGAAGAAAGACGGGCGGCAAGTTCTGCGCGCACGCCAAGCGCCTGCGCGGGGGGGCGTCAGGCCCGGCGCTGCGCCCGCGAGTGGCTATGCACGGCCTCGACCAGCGCCGCCACGTGCTCGGGCGGCGTGAACTGGCTGATGCCGTGGCCGAGGTTGAAGATGTGCGTGGGCCCGGTGCGGCTGCGGTCGGTGTGGGGCGTGCCGAAGCGGTCGAGCAGCCCGTGCACCTGCTGCACGATCTGCTCCGGCGGCGCGAGCAGCACGCAGGGGTCGATATTTCCCTGCAAGGCCTTGCCCGGCCCCCCGACGGCGCCGCCGAGCAGCGCGCGCGCCTTGGCGAGGTTCACCGTCCAGTCCAGGCCCAGCACCTCGCAGTCCAGCGACTGCATGTCTTGCAGCCACGGTGCGCAGCCCTTGGTGAAGACGATGCGCGGCAGGTCGGCGCCGTCCACCCCCGTGCGCCGCAGCTGCGCCAGCACGCGCGCGGTGTACGCCAGGCTGAATTGCTGGAACGCGCCGTCGGCCAGCACGCCGCCCCAGCTGTCGAAAAGCATCACGGCCTGCGCGCCGGCGTCGATCTGGGCGTTCAGGTACGCCGCCACCGCGTCCGCGTTCACCGCCAGGATGCGGTGCATCAGGTCGGGGCGCGAATACATCAGGCCCTTGACCTGGCGGTAGTCGTCGCTGCCCTGGCCCTCGACCATGTAGCAGGCCAGCGTCCAGGGGCTGCCGGAGAAGCCGATCAGCGGCACGCGCCCGCCCAGCGCCTGGCGGATGTTGGCGACCGCGTCGAACACGTAGCGCAGCCGGTCCATGTCGGGAACGGCCAAGCCGGCCACGGCGGCCTCGTCGCGCACCACCCGGGCAAAGCGCGGGCCCTCGCCCTCGACGAACGCCAGGCCCAGGCCCATGGCGTCGGGCACGGTGAGGATGTCGCTGAACAAAATGGCCGCGTCGAGCGGGAAGCGCTCCAGGGGTTGCAGCGTGACCTCGGTGGCGTAGTCCACGTTGCTCGCCAGGCCCATGAAACTGCCGGCCCGGGCGCGCGTGGCCCGGTATTCGGGCAGGTAGCGACCCGCTTGGCGCATGAGCCACACGGGGGTGTAGTCGGTGGCCTGGCGGCGGCAGGCGCGCAGGAAGCTGTCGTTGGCGAGGGGGGCAGGGCGCATGCGCCGATTGTCGCAGGGCATGCCCAGCGGTCAGCACAGCGCCACAGCCCCCCGCTGAGGCCAGCGCGGAGCCGGCTTCGCCGGGCCGCTGCTGGCGTCCCCCTGGGGGGAAGACGCGAAGCGGCTCAGGGGGGGACCTATCTTTCAGCGATGTAGTGCGACATGCGGGCCGTCTCGCCGGGCGCGAGGAAGGCGCGCACCTCGCTCTCCAGCGTCTGATCGGCCATCGTGGCGCGGGCGCGCTGGTGCAGGTAGTCGGCCCAGGATTCGACGATGAAGCGCTCCACATAGCGCGAGGACTGGCCCAGATCCCGGTACACGCGCCAGAAGGTGGCGCCGTCCCTGCGGCGCGGGGCCCGCAGGCGGCTGATGCTGTCGAGAAAGGCGGTGTCGGTTCCGGGGGCGATGCGGTAGCCGATCTCCACGGCCACGGGGCCGGCCTCGGGCCGGGGCTCGGCCTCGATGAAGAGCTCGTCCCAGGGAGTGGCCTGCGTCACCTCGTGCAGCGCGCCCATGCGCAGCGGCAGGGGGCGCGCCAGCGGCAGGCCGGCGAGCATGCACGCTGCGGCCAGGCACAGCGTGGGCGTGGGGCCGATGAGGTCGGACGACGCGCCCCAGAACGCCGAGCCCATGGCAAACGCCCCCAGCGCGGTCACCATGTGCATGGCCACGGCGCGCGCACGCACCCACTGCGGCGCGCTCGCCTGCGTGGCGGTGTTGAAGGTGGACATGGACGACATCCACGCCGCGCCCGCGAGCAGCATCCACAGATAGACGATCCAGGCCGCCTGCGCAAACGCGGTCACCAGCATGGCCGCCGCAAACACCACGCCGCCGGCGCCGACGATGCGCTCGAGCCCGAAGCGTGCGCGCAGCCGCCCGAGCAGCAGCCCCACGGCCACTGCGCCTATTCCCAGGCAGCCCATGAGCAGGCCAAAGCCCTGCGCACCGGCGCCGAGCTGGCGCTGCGCGATCATCGGCAGCAGCGCCCACAGCGCCGAGCCCGCGGCGCTGAAGGCCGTCACGCGCACCAGCTGCGCAAAGATGATGCGCGAGTGCCAGGCGTAGCGCAGGCCGCTCAGGGTGCCGCCCCAGAGCCGCTCGGGCGGCAGCCGGGTGGGGTCGTGCGCGCGCGGCGGCCAGCGGCGGATCGACTTCCACATCACCAGTGTGGTGCCCACCGAGAACGCGAACACCCAGCCCGCACCCAGCTGCGCGAACACCAGCCCCGCGAGCGTAGGGCCCAGGGCGCGCGCGACGTTGTAGGCGATGCCCACGGCGGTGATGGCCTGGGGCCAGGCCTCGCGTGCAACCGGGTCGATGACCGAGGCGTTCCAGGCCGGGGTGAGCACGGCCGTGCAGCCGCCGCAGACGAACACCAGCAAGAGCACCGACGCCGGCCCGCTCCAGCCGCCCAGCGTGAGCAGGGTGAGCAGCGCGCAGGTCCCCGCTTGGGCCAGCAACGCGCCGCAGATCAGGCGCTTGCGGTCCGTGGTGTCGGCGAGCACGCCCGCCGGCAGCGCCAGCAGGAACATGGGCAGGAACACCGCCGTCTGCACCAGCGCCGCGAGGAACGACGATCCCGTGAGTTCGACCATGAGCCAGGCGGCCGCCATGGTCTGCATGCTGTTACCGACGAAGAACACGCCGCCGCAAATCCACAGGCCCCGGAACGCAGGCGCGCGCAAGGGGCTCCACAAAGAGGTCGATGGCGATGACATGGGAGAAACAGGGCAGGTGCGGGCGGAAGGTCCCGGCGGGACGGGCACTGCGCCGTCTGTGCCGGAATTTCCGTTCCCCGCGCACAGGATATCCGTCCCGGGGCCGTTTGGGGGTGTTCCGTTGGACAGTTGGCGACGCTTGGCCTGGCTCCGCATCTCCTTCCCCGGAAATCTGACATGTTGGCGACGGAATCAAAGAGGCGCCGGGATTGACAAACTGCAGGGTAGGTGCTCGAATCTGCACAACTAGTTACAGTATTACAGGAAATGGCTGGTCAGTGTCCTGAGGACGGTACGACAGGTTCTCGCAGGGCGTGCCGGGACGGGTTTTCCCGCTGCGCCAGGAGACAGGACCGGGGCACGAACGCCGCGGCGCCGTAACGCTGGCCTCCTGCCCCGCAAATGGCAGCACATGAAACGGCGCCTTTCGCGCCAGGGCGGCATTGCAAATCCTCGCGATATCCAAGGGTATCGCGAGGATTTTGGCTCTGCCATGGCGCGCAATGCAGCAGCTTCATGTGCTGCCATTTGCGGGGCAGAACAAGCTTGGCGCGCCCGGGGCGCCACTTGGCCAGCCAAACCCGGCTGGCGCGAGGGGGCAGGGCCTTCGCGGCGCCATGGTCGAATAGCGCCAGCGACGGCCCGAGCAAACACACAGACCAAAGGAGTGACACCACAATGTTTCCCATCGATTTTTTCTGGCGCGCAGCGCAGCGCTGGCCCGCGCGCGTGGCCATCGACGCGCCCGAAGGCAGCATCTGCTACGACGCGCTCGCGGACCGCGTGGCGGCGTTGGCCGCCGGCCTCACGGCGCTCGATCCGACCCCGCAAAGCCGCGTGGGAATCTGCGCGGGCAATAGCGCCGAGCACATCGCCGCGCTGCTCGCCGTGCTCGCCTGCGGCAAGGTCTGGGTGCCGCTGAACCCGAAGAGCACCCGGTCCGAAATCCGCCGCATCGTCGATGTCACCGAGCCCTCGATCCTGGTGTTCGACGCCGCCTGCGCCGAACTGCTCGAAGGCGCGCCCGGCGTGCGCGTGTGCATCGGTGCGGCGCAGGGCGCGCGGCCCGCGGGCAGCACGCTCGCGGACCTGGTCCGGGACGGCGCCGGTGCGCCGCGTCCGGTGATCGATCTGCCGCCCGACGCGACCCAGGCGATCAAATTCACCGGCGGCACGACGGGGGTCCCGAAGGGCGTGATGCAGCCCTACCGCGCCTGGATGGCGAACATCGTGAACCAGATCCACGCCTGGGGCTTCGACGAGCACGAGCGCTACGTCGTCGCCGCGCCGATCACGCACGGCACGTCCACCTACATCCTGCCTGTCCTGGCGCAGGGCGGTTGCCACGTGCTGCCCGACGGCGCGGGCGCGCAGGCCGTGCGCGCGGCCTTTCGCGAGCGTGGCGGCAGCGCGTGCTTCATGCCGCCGACGCTGATCTACATGCTCATGGCCCTGCCCGGCGCCGCGCGCAGCGACTATCCGCGCCTGCGCCGACTGATCTACGGCGCCGCGCCCATGCCGCCCGAAAAGATTCACGCCGTGCGCGCCTTCTTCGGCCCGGTGCTCGGCACCACCTACGGCCAGACCGAGGCGCCGCAGGTCCTGAGCGTGATGCGCCCCGAGGACTTTGAAGACCCGCACAACGTGTCCGCCGTGGGGCGCGTCACCTGGTTCAACGACCTGGCCATCATGGCCCCCGACGGGCGCCTGCTGCCCGCAGGCGAGGTCGGCGAGGTGGTGGCGCGCGGCGACCTGCTCATGACCGGCTACTGGCGCCTGCCCGAGAAAACCGCCGAGACCCTGGCGGGCGGCTGGCTGCACACCGGCGACCGCGGCCTGATCGACGCGCGCGGCTACCTGCACCTGCGCGACCGGCTCAAGGACATGGTCATCAGCGGCGGCTTCAACGTCTACCCCGTGGATGTGGAAAACGCCCTGGGCCAGCACCCCGCGGTGTACGAGTGCGCGGTGTTCGGCCTGCCCGACGAGAAATGGGGCGAGACCGTGCAGGCCGCCGTGCAACTGCACCCGGGCCAGGTCGCGGACGAGGCCGCGCTGATCGCCTTTGTGCGCGAACGCCTGGGCCCGGTGCAAACGCCCAAGCGCATCCATTTCCACGACAGCCTGCCGCGCTCGCCCGTGGGCAAGGTGCTCAAGTCCGCCGTGCGGGACGCAGCCCTTGCCGCCCTGAAATCCGTTCCCGACGCTTCCTGAAAGAACCGCCCCATGGCCGTTGCCACCTCCCCTCCCGTCACCCGCCTGTGCTCGCACACCCGCACCAGCCTGCATTACCGCGGGGCAAACCGGGTCGCAGACCTGCTGGGCATCCGGGACACCGTAGCGCAGGCCGTCCCCAGCGTTGGCAAGGACGGTCCGGCATGAGCGCGGACGCCGCGCTCGTCACCGGCGCCAGCCGGGGAATCGGCCGCGCGGTGGCCGCGCGCCTGATGGCCGACGGCCTGCACGTCGTGAACTACGACATCGTCGCCCCGGTCGCCATGGGCCCGCGCGAGACCTTCGTCCAGGTGGACCTCGCCGACGAGCGCGCGCTGCGTGCCGCGCTCGCGCGCAGCGTCGCGGAACGCGCGGTGACGCGCCTCGTGAACAACGTGGGCATCGTGCGCCCCGCGGGAATCGACACCGTCACCAGCGCCGACCTGCAGGCCGTGATGACCGTCAACCAGGCTGCGGCCATCGCCTGCGTGCAGGCGCTGCTGCCGGGGATGCGCGCGGCGCGCTTTGGCCGCATCGTGAATATCTCCAGCCGCGCCGCACTGGGCAGGGCCGAGCGCATCGCCTACGCCGCGAGCAAGGCCGCGCTGCACGGCTTCACGCGCGCGCTGGCGCTGGAACTCGCGGACGATGGCATCACCGTCAACGCCATTGGCCCCGGGGCCATCATCACCGAGCTCTTCGAGCGCGTGAACCCGCTGGGCGCAGCCGCCACGCAGCGCATCTTGCAAAGCATTCCGCTGCGCCGCATGGGACACCCCGACGAGGTGGCGCACCAGGTGGCGTCGCTGCTCGACGCGCGTGCGGGCTTTACCACCGGCCAGGTGCTGTACGTCTGCGGCGGCACGACGGTGGGATTTGCTCCATGAATCGCCTCCGGTCCTGCGTTTCCCCCGGAATCTGGCGTGTTGGAGACGGAACCAGGAAGCCCCGGGATTGACAAACTGCAGGGCAGGTGTTCGAATCCGGGAAATAAGTTACAACATGTATTTATAAAATCGTTGCTCAAGAAATCATGACCCTGAATAAAAAATTTTTCGCTCAAGACGTTCTTCCCGACATGCCTCCGGTAGGGGTGGGAGATTCGATTTTCAATTTGAATCACCCGTACGTAATAGTAGAAGATGATGGCGGGAAGGTTCTGCTTCGCATCACGGACGTATTTTCCAAGAGAGAAACAGCGGTGTACACCCATTTTGATGCTTGTCTCGACGGCATAAAACTGGAAGATGTCATGGATGCCAAGAGTTTTTATCATCCGGAAAAAAACAGGGATGCAATAGTGGTGCTTACACCCTGCACCCTGTTCCATGTAAGCTACGATTATGACAAAGAAGGACTCGTAGTAGATCCTCTGACGATTTCAAATTCCTGTACGGGGAAAATAGTCAAGATTTTTGATATTTTTAATCTTGATCAACATACGAACGGTAGTTTGATTCTATTGAATGAAGATAAAGGAATCTACTCACTGGTGCTCATTGACGTTACGGATGGCAAAGTGGAGCACAGCATTGAGCTGCCCTTTGGGTCTGAAAAGATGGAATTCACTTTTGTGAAAAAAGGATTTGCCTTGCAGGCTATTCTGACCAACGTGGACTTATCCAATAATCTGACCGTATATTCTGCTTCCTTGACGATTTTTTCAAAGCAAAAAACCAATGCATCTGATTTTATGGCGGTTTCTTTAGGAGAGGTCAGCACGCAAGATCATACCATCGTTCAACTGAAATCAGGAAGGTTCATTTCGTCCACCAGCGATGAACAAATCCTGGTTAATTTTGTGAATGCAAGCCAGCAGCCTTGCCTGGCTCTGTTGCGGCATGATAAAGAAGATTTTGGTCGGTTGAAATTTTGGAATCAAACCGTCATGCAGTCGCTCAGGCCGGACACGTTGTTAAAGCCGGAATATAAATGCATTTCTGCCACCTTCATTCCGCTCAAACCAACTGATAATATCATCTGGACTGCCCCCCATGTGGTAGAGCATAGATATCCCGGGGATGCTGCGCATCAAACATGGTTGATCTGTTCTGTTCTTGAAACCCATTTTTTGAATGTAGATGAAGCAACTGGTGCCATAGTAGACAAGTTCAATAGAATTCATGACGATACCAGCCCGGCAACTCGCGCTCCGCGTGGATATGCATCCAGTGACATATTCATATCGCTGACTGAAGATATTAAGATACCCGATGAAGGAAAATATACCGTCCCCAATATCAATCTGGTTCATATCTCCAGAGCTTCCGTCGAAACCTTCATGGACCACGAAAATATTTGCAAACTTGCTTTCCATCCTTTTTTCATTGAGATTGCAGATACTGATGTAGAGGGAAATGGCAGATTCATATACTCCGTGGATGATGAACAGGAAGGATGGCCATTATTGTACGATCAAATCCTCGCCAATCCCCAGGAATACGTGGAACGATTAAATGTACTTCCGTGCTTCGCCGGCGGGATGGACTATAATGGAAAAAGTCTGCGCATAGGGCTTCCGGAATTTGTCGACTATTCCTCGGTAATCCAGGCGTTGGCATTACTCCAGTGCATACCTTTTGAGCGCGCTGTACTGGACAATTCACCCAGTCTTTCTTTTACTGAAGGGTCTCATGTCGTGAATAATTCAAGCACGACTACGCATTCTGATTGGTCAATTACTCTGAGCGAGCATGCTTCCGTCAACTTGTTTGGGGGTTATGTCAGTGAGCATCTCAGCCTGACGACAGGGCATGGTTTTTCGAAAACGGAGGATCAAGCGAAAAGCGTTGCTCTGAGTTTTGGGCAAACCATCAGTCAAACAGATGTGATATTGGGACATTCCAATAGTTTTTTAACGTGGCGTTTTCCGGTCTATATACGCACTCCCGATTTTGATGAGCCGGTAAAAGTAGTGGATTTGCCAATGGTGTTTCCACAGTCGAAAACTCCGGCAACGGAATTGGTGGAAACTTCTTCCAGTGAAATCATCTATGCGGCAGACTATGAAGTGGGGAGTTTGCTAAGCTATGAGGGGGCCAGTATTCCGGGATATGACGAATCAAAGCTCTTGTTTCCCCGCATCGAACTGGACGTAACCCAGGATTCCGGTGGCGCGACCATCAGCTACGCACAGTCCTTGACCGATGGTTCATCCGAATCATACACTTCCCACCTCACCACGAGTGGAGGTATTTCTGTTGGGTACAGTGGTGCGATCGTACAGGCCGGCGCGAATTTTGATTTTAATATAAGTTCGGGGGACACATCAACGACGAGCGTTACTACTACGACGGACTTGAACATCAACATCCATGCCGGTTCTGTAAAAGACGTCCTTTACAGCTACCATATAACACCCCTTTGCTACTATTCAACCATTGACGACCTGCTGATCGTCAAGTATAAAATAAAATTGACGGGCCTCGGCTGGAAAGACTATTTCGGAAAACCCATGGTGAAATGCATGGCGCTGATTCCGATGACTGCAAAAAATGTGTTTGCAAAACTGACTCGTTCCATTCGTTATTCGGAAAATACATTTGATAAAACGAAGACGGACATTGACGTGCATTTGTTCAATAATGCGCTGGTAAAAGCGCAAAACATAGCCTGTGAATTTTTCGTGGGCGATAGGCCGGTAGACGCCGGTAGCACCGTAAAAATTTCACCGGATGCAATCAGTGCAGGAAAAGTGCCTGTGGCTGACGCGATGATTGCCATGGGGAGAATAGTGGCCACCATGGCGCAAGTTGACTTGGTAGAAGGCACTTTCATCTCCGTAAAAATTACGCATGATGGGATGGAGAACGTATATTGGAACTCGTACCCTGATAGTTATGTCAATGAAGTCATGAAGGAAGAAAAGGGCTTGTAAGTGCTTTCCCGCATTCGGCAAGCTCTCGGCCGGAGCAGGGTGGGCGATACCGTGTTGGCAATCCTCTGGACAATGAATAACCCGTAAGGAGAGCATGTTGAAAACCAAAGCAAAGATAAGCGCGACCGCACTGGTGTTTGCCGTCGCCATCATGGCTTGCTCGCGTGATGCAAACGAGAACGGCGCAGGGAACCCGGGTGGCACGGGCAAGGCGGCTACCGGATCGGTCCTCAGTATTTTGGACTACTACAACAACGAGCCCGAGAAGGGCTACATTCAGGCAGCGCTGGACAACTGCGCGGCTGAACTGGGAGTCAGCCTCGACCGGGAAGCAGTGCCCGGTGGCAGTCTGATCCAGAAGGTGCTCCAAAAGGCCTCCGCCAAGACCCTGCCCGACGTTCTCATGCTCGACAACCCGGAAGTCCAGCAGATTGCAGAATCGGGCGCACTCGCTCCGTTGAGCGATTTCAACGTTCCCACAACAGGTTATGCAGAGGGCATTCTCTCGGCGGGCACCTACGACGGCAAGGTTTATGGCCTTGCTCCGACCGTCAACACGCTCGCGCTTTTCTACAACAAGAAAATCCTCTCGACGGCGGGCATTGCGCCGCCCACAACCTGGGCTGAGCTCAGGGATTCCGCCAGGAAACTCACGACAGCGGATACCTACGGTCTGGCGTTCGCGGCTCCGGCAACCTACGAGGGGAGCTGGCAGTTCCTGCCCTTCATGTGGTCCAACGGCGGGGACGAGTCGGACCTCTCCTCACCCAAGGTCTCCGAAGCCCTGCAATTGCTCATTGACCTCGTAAGCAGCGGGTCGGCATCCAGGAGTGTCGTCAACTGGAGCCAGGGTGACGTGAATGACCAGTTCATTGCGGGCAAGGCCGCCATGATGGTCAACGGGCCATGGAATATGCCCAAGCTCAACCAATCCACCGGGCTTGATTATGGAATCGTTCAGATTCCCGTGAACACTGCCGGGCAGACACCGATCGCTCCGCTCGGGGGCGAAATCTGGACCGTGCCACGGACCGGAAACAAGGCCAAGATGGAGTTGGCCGCCCGTTTCGTTGCATGCATCAACAGCGACAAGAACCAGCTCGCGTTGGCCGAGCAACGGCTCACCGTTCCCACGAAAACGGCGCTGGTTCCGCAGTTCGTCGCCAAGGTTCCGGCGATGAAGGTATTCGCAGAGCAGATTGCCAGCGCACGCAGTCGCACCGGAAAACTCGGGGCGAAATGGCCGGATTCCGCAACAGTCATCTACTCTGCCGTGCAGTTGGGGCTCACTGGCAAGGCATCGTCCGCAGACGCCTTCAAGCAAGCTGCTGCGAAGTGACGACGCCCCTCTGATTCGTTTCGATCATGTATCAACTAGTTTCCTGATTTGTATTGACGCTACCAAGGGAAATTACTTGGATGGAGTGCGGGAATCGGGCTTATGCTTTCGTCCCATGCAATTGCTCCCGTTTCTGGCACCCGACCGGGCGGTTTCTCCTGATTCCCGCAGCAGGCTCGCCGGGTTGGCGCCGCGTCCGGACCCGGTGCAAGCCGCCCCCGGACGGATCGCCACGCTGTTCATGCTGGAGCACGGGCGATGAACACGGCAGCCACCGCGCCCCGGCCCGGCTCGCTGAACCTGGGCTTGGTCGGCAACTGCGCGATCAGCGCGCTGATCGACGAGCAGGCGCGCATGGTCTGGTGCTGCCTGCCGCGCTTCGACGGCGATCCGGTGTTCAATGCCCTGCTGCAACCCGGCGACGCAGGCAGCCATTTCGCGATCGAACTCGAAGACCTGGCAGAGTCCCGCCAGTGCTACGAGGCGAATACCGCCATTTTGCGCACGCAGTTGTTCGACAAGGCCGGCAACGGCGTGGAGGTCAGCGATTTCGCGCCGCGCTTCTTCAGCCGCGGGCGCTACTTTCGCCCCATGACGCTGGTGCGCAGGGTGCGCCCCATCCAGGGTGCGCCGCGCATCCGCGTGGCGCTCAAGCTGCGCTACGACTGGGGGCAGACCGTGCCCCGGATCACGCGCGGCAGCAACCATATCCGCTATGTCGGCGAGAGCCTGACGCTGCGCCTGTGCACCGACGCGCCGGTATCGCATGTGCTGTCGGGCCAGGCCTTTGTGCTCACGCGCGCGCACGACTTCTTGCTCGGCGCCGACGAAACGCTGGCCGAGGGCATCGCCGATACCGCGCGCCATTTCGAGCAGGAGACCGCCAGCTACTGGCGCCACTGGAGCCGCGCGCTGGCCATTCCGCTGCAATGGCAGGATGCGGTGATCCGCGCGGCGATCACGCTCAAGCTCTCGCTCTACGAGGAAACCGGCGCCATCGTCGCCGCGATGACCACCAGCATCCCGGAGTCGGCGCACAGCGGGCGCAACTGGGACTACCGCTATTGCTGGCTGCGCGACGCGTTCTTCGTGGTGCGCGCGCTCAACAGCCTCTCCGAAGTCGGCACCATGGAAGACTATCTGCGCTGGCTGAGCGACGTGGTGGTGCAGGGTGGCGGCGGCCATATCCAGCCGCTGTACGGCATCGGTCTGGAGCGGGAACTGCCCGAAAGCTGCGTGCCGCATCTGGCGGGCTACCGCGGCATGGGGCCGGTGCGCGTGGGCAACCAGGCGGCCGAGCATTTCCAGCACGACGTGTACGGCCACATCGTTCTCGGCGCCGCGCAGGCGTTCCACGACCAGCGCCTGCTGCACCGTGCGGGCCACGCCGAATTCACGCGGCTCGAACAGGTGGGCGAGAACGCGGTGCGCGTCTACGGCCAGCCCGACGCCGGAATCTGGGAACTGCGCACGCGCGCGCGGGTGCACACCTCGTCCGCGCTCATGGGCTGGGCCGCCTGCGACCGCCTGGCGAAGATCGCCACCACGCTGCAACTGGACGCGCGCGCCGGCTACTGGCAGCAGCATGCGCAGCGCATGCGCGCCGAGATCCTCGAAAAATCCTGGTGCGCACCGCGCCAGGCCTTTGCCGAGAGCTTTGGCGGCCATGAACTCGACGCCAGCGTGCTGCTGATGGCCGAAGTGGGCCTCATCGACCCGCGCGACCCGCGCTTCGTGAGCACCGTCGAGGCCATGGAAAAAAGCCTGTGCGACGGCCCCTACATGCGCCGCTACGAAGCCGCCGACGATTTCGGCAAACCCGAGATGGCGTTCAACATCTGCACCTTCTGGCGCATCGACGCGCTCGCGCGCATCGGCCGCAGGACCGAGGCGCGCGCCATCTTCGAGGCCATGCTCGCGGCCCGCAACCCGCTCGGCCTGCTCTCCGAAGACACCCACCCCGCAACCCGTGAGATGTGGGGCAACTTCCCGCAAACCTATTCCATGGTGGGCGTGATCAACGCCGCCGTGCGCCTTTCAGCACCGTGGGACAGCGTGATTTGAGGCATTCCCTGCCATGTTGAAAACCAAAGCGAAGATAACTGCAGCTGCATTTGCGTTCGCCGCAGCCATCATGGGGTGCTCGCGGGAGGCAAGCGAAAACAGCACGGGTGACATGGGTGACATGAGCAAGGGGGCTGCCGGATCGGTCCTCCGCATTCTCGACTACTACATCAACGAGCCCGAGAAGAGCCACATCCAAATCGCGCTGGACCATTGCGCGAGCGAACTCGGAGTCCGCATCAATCGGGAAATAGTGCCCGATAACACGCTCGTCCAGAAGGTGCTCCAAAAGGCTTCGGCCAGGACGCTGCCCGACGTTCTCATGCTCGACAACCCGAACGTTCAGCAGATTGCAGAATCGGGTGTACTCGCTCCCTTGATCGATTTCAACGTTCCCACGGCAGGCTATGCGAAGAACATTCTCGCGGCGGGCACCTATGACGAAAAGGTCTACGGTCTTGCGCCGACCGTCAACACACTCGCGCTTTTCTACAACAAGAAGATCCTCTCAGCGGCGGGAATGACGCCGCCCACAACTTGGGCCGAACTCCGGGATTCCGCCAAGAAACTCACGACAAGGGATGCCTACGGTCTTGCGTTCACGGCTGCGGCGACTGCCGAGGGCAGTTGGCAGTTCCTGCCCTTCATGTGGTCCAACGGCGCAGATGAGTCGGACCTCTCCTCGCCCAAGGTCTCCGAAGCCTTGCAATTGTTCATCGATCTCGTCCAGAGCGGGGCGGTTTCCAAGAGTGTCGTCAACTGGAGCCAGAGTGACGTGAATGACCAGTTCATCGCGGGCAAGGCCGCCATGATGATCAACGGGCCGTGGAATATGCCCAAACTCAACCAATCAACCGGGCTTGACTATGGCATCGCTCAGATTCCCGTGAACGTCGCAGGACAGACGCCGATCACTCCGCTTGGCGGCGAAATGTGGACCGTCCCTCGGACCGGAGACAAGGGCAAGATGGCGTTGGCCGCCCGTTTCGTCGAATGCATCAACAGTGACGAGAACCAACTCGCGTTGGCCGAGCAGCGGCTCACCGTTCCCACCAAAACGGCGCTGCTTCCACAGTTCGTTGCCAAGGTTCCGTCGATGAAGGTGTTCGCAGAGCAGGTTGCCAGCGCACGCAGTCGCACCGGAAAACTCGGGGTGAAATGGCAGGACACCTCCGTGGTCATTTACTCCGCCGTGCAGCTGGGGCTCACCGGCAAGGCATCGTCCGCAGATGCCTTCAAGCAAGCCGCTGCGAAGTGACGCGGTTCTCCGCCCGCCCCTGATACGCCATGCACAGTTGCGCAGAATCCGCCCCTTCAAAGAGATGCGCAGGTTCCTGGGGAATGGCGCGGGAGCATCGCTATCTCGTCGGCTTTCTGATCCCCGCACTCCTCTTTCTCGCCGTGTTCTTCGGGTATCCGCTGCTCTCCAACGTCGCCATGGGTTTTCAGCAGTACACGGCGAAAACCTTCTTCACCGGCCAAGCCCCGTGGGTGGGGTTCGCGAATTACGCGAAGGCCTTTGCGAGCACGCTCTTTGCCCCGTCGCTCCTGAACACTGCGCTGTTCACGGTCGGATCCATCCTGGGTCAGTTCGGCATCGGACTCGCACTCGCGCTCTTCTTTTGCAAGAAATTTCCTCTCAACAACGTTCTTCGGGCATTGCTTCTCTTGCCCTGGCTTCTTCCCCTGATCGTCTCGAGTGCCACGTGGCGCTCCATCCTCGATCGGGACAGTGGAATCCTGAACGCGGCCCTTCAGTATTTTCACCTCGTGAGCGAGCCCGTTCCGTGGCTGACCAGCCCGGACGTCGCGCTTCTTGCCGTTCTGCTCGTGAACATCTGGGTCGGGATACCGTTCAACGTCACCATTCTCCATGCGGGCCTGCAGGCCATTCCGGAGGAACTCTACGAAGCCGCTGCGCTCGATGGTGCAACCGGACTCAAGAGTTTCCGCCATATTACTTGGCCGTGCCTGCGCCCTGTCGTCAGCGTTGTGTTGATCCTGGGTGTCATCTACACCATCAAGGTACTGGACATCATTCTTGGCCTGACGAATGGGGGACCGGCGAATTCCACACAAACACTGACGATCCGCGCGTACCAGGAGTCGTTCGTGCGCTTCGATTTCGGTGTCGGGGCGGCGTATGGCAACATACTCATCCTCATTTCGCTGGTGTTTGCCGTGATCTATCTTTTTTCGAATCGCAAGCGAAATGATGCATAGGGTGGCTGCATTCGCCTGGCTCCGGCGTCCGCTGTATACCGCAGCGGGAATCGCGCTGCTTGCGCTGATGCTTTTCCCGGTTTACTGGATGGTGAATGCCTCCCTGCAGAAGTCCGGAAATACCCTGTCCACGGAACTGTTTCCGATGGCGCCCAACTTGGACGGCTATGTCCGGGCCATCACCGAACAGGGCGCGAACCTGATCACGAGTCTCGTCGTATCGCTGTGCACCGTGGCATTGTCGCTCGCCATTGCGGCGCCCGCTGCCTACGCGCTGGCACGCCTGCGCGGCCGGTGGGTGGACGCCATCCTCTTCGCCATCCTCGTCTCGCAGATGATTCCGGGAATCGTGATTGCGAACGCCCTCTACCCGGCGTACAACAGTCTCCACCTGCTCAACAGCATCCCCGGGCTGGTGCTCGCCGACGCCACCGCCGGGATTCCATTTGCCATCTTGCTCATGCGATCCTTCATGCTGGGTTTGCCACCCTCACTCGTTGAAGCCGCCTGCGTGGACGGGGCAGGACCCATTCGCACATTTGTCTCGATCGTCGTGCCCGTCAGTCGCAATGCGATCATCACGGCGGGACTATTCACGTTCCTTTTCGCGTGGAGCGATTTTCTCTTCGCGCTCACACTGACGACGACCAAAGCGGTTCGGCCGGTGACACTGGGGATCTACCAGTATCTCGGCACCCAGGTGTCGAACTGGCAATCGATCATGGCAACCGCAGTCGTTTCCTCATTGCCCGCCATTATTCTCCTGCTCGTCGCCCAACGCTTCATTACGGCCGGGGCGCTGGGCGGATCGACGAAGTAATACCCTCCCACCATGCAGAAAGCAGCATCATGAATTCCGGAAGATCTCCGCTTCGGGTAGTCGTTTGGGGCGAAGCCCGGCACGAGAAGGTCGAGCCCAAGGTGGCCGCGATCTACCCCGACGGCATGCACAATACGATCAAGGCGGGAATCGAGGAATACCTCGGCGACTTTGCGACCGTGACGACCGCGACGCTGGACGATCCGGAGCACGGTCTCAGCGAAGCACGGCTGCAAGGCACGGACGTTCTCGTCTGGTGGGGCCATATGGCGCACGACCAAGTGGCGGACGCGGTCGTGGAGCGGCTGCACCGGCAGGTTCTTGACGGCATGGGCCTGGTCGTACTCCACTCGGGGCATTGGTCGAAGATATTCGTGAAGCTCATGGGAACGACGTGCACTCTGCGCTGGCGAAGCGAACACGACCGTGAATTGATCTGGACAGTGGATCCGACGCACCCCATCGCGCAGGGAGTTCCGCACCCCATCATCATTCCCGAGCAGGAAATGTATGGCGAACAGTTTGATATTCCGGCGCCGGATGAACTCATCTTCATCAGCTCGTTTTCCGGGGGCGAAGTCTTTCGCAGCGGGTGTACCTTCCGCCGTGGAAACGGGAGGATTTTCTACTTCAGCCCCGGCGACCAAGACTATCCTGTCTACCACCACCCCGACATTCGTCGGGTGATTGCAAACGGTGTGGCCTGGGCGCGCAGCGACCGGGCCGCGCGCGAAACGCCCACCCTGCTGCGCTACGACACCGGCGCGTTCTATTCCGGGCAGGGGTACGCGGGGGCCCTCGTCCGATGACTTCCTTTGCAACCCTGGACGACCCAAGCCGCGCGGCGCGCCTCGTTCTGGTGGGCGCCGGTGCCATGGGAGCGAACTGGGCATCGCTCATTCTGAGCACCGCCAGCGCGGAACTGGTCGGCGCCGTCGATATCGTTCCCGGCGCTGCGGCGCGGCTGCTTGCCGGCCTGTCCCGGAACACGGCCATGGCAGCGGAGTCGCTCGCAGACCTTGTCGGCGCGGGAATCGCCTTTGACGCCATCGTCAATGTCACCGTCCCCGCCGCGCACCACGCCGTGACGACGGATGCGCTGTTTCGCGGGAAGGCGGTGCTCTCGGAGAAGCCCCTGGCACCCACGGTGGCGCAGGCGATCTCGCTCGCAGCGGCTGCGGCGGTCACAGGGCGGCTGCTGATGGTCAGCCAATCCCGCCGCTACTTCCGGGGACTGACCTCCTTCAAACGGACGGTGAAGGCTCTTGGCCCGGTGGGATTGCTGACGAACGACTTCTTCAAAGCACCGCATTTCGGCGGCTTTCGCGAAACCATGGCGCAGCCGCTGCTCGTCGATATGGGCATCCACCCATTCGATGCGGCGCGTTTCATTCTTGACGACGAGCCGGTATCGGTTTACTGCGAATCGTTCAATCCAAGCTGGAGTTGGTACGCAGGCGACGCCGCCGCGACGGCATTGTTCACCTTCTCCCGGGGAACCCGGTTCCGCTACACGGGCAGCTGGTGCAGCCCTGGGGACGAGACCAGCTGGAACGGCGCCTGGCGTGCGAGTTCCGGGCAGGCAAGCGTACTCTGGGACGGCGCGAATCCCCCCGTGTCCACGCACGCGGACGTTGCGCCACTGGATCCGGCAGAGCCCGAGGAAATCGCAGCCGCGCTCGCCGAGTTCATTCGTGCGCTGCGCACCGGCGCGGAGCCATCCGGAATCGCTGACCGAAACCTTGTGAGCCTTGCCATGGTCGAGGCCGCCGTGTTGTCCGCCCAGCGCGGCGCAGCCGTGCGCATTGCGGACGTGCTGGCGGACGCGCGCAACGCGGCCCTCGGCGCAGAGTCGCGCGCCGAGGTCCGCGCGCACCTTTTGGCGCAGCAGGCGGGCAGCGGCGTCGGCTGACCCGGGCCTTCCTGTATCCGTTCAACTGCGGTTACGGCGCGGTTCGGTCTCGATGCGGGGCTCCGGCTTGTCCAGCTTGCCGAGTACCGGGGGCGTGCCCTCGATCTTGTTCTCGCGCATGTAGCCGTCCATGTCCTTCCAGCCCGCAAACACCGAGGCTTTGGGGGCCTTGGGATTCAGCACGAAGCAGTCTTCCGGACCGCGCAGGGCATGGCGGCATGCCCCACCAATGGCCCTGGCTTCCTCCTCCCGCTGCGCAACAAGCCGCTGGTCGGAGCCCAGCCCGGGGATTTTGTCGCAGCCGGCGAGGAGCCAGCAGATGCTGGAGAGCGCCAGCAGGCGCAGGGCGATGGAGGGGGTTTTGCGTTGCATGTCCTTGCCCATATCGGCAGGCCGCCGCCATGGTTGATGCAAAAGGCCCCCGAAGGGGCCTTTTGGCGAAACGCAGAAGGGAGGGAATCAGTCGCGCTCGCCGCCCATGATTCCGAGCAGCACCAGCAGGCTCTGGAACACGTTGAAGATGTCCAGGTACAGGGCCAGGGTGGCGCTGATGTAGTTCGTCTCGCCGCCGTCGAGGATCTGCTTGAGGTCGTACAGCATGTAGGCGCTGAAGATGCCGATGGCCGCCACGGAGATCACCATCATGCCGACGCTGGAGCCGACGAACACGTTGATGATTCCGCCCGCCATGAGCACCAGCGCGCCCACCATGAGCCACTTGCCCAGGCCCGACAGGTCGCGCTTGATCACGCTGGCCAGACTGGCCATGACGAAGAACACGCCCGCCGTGCCGGCAAACGCCGTCATGATGAGCTCGGTGCCGTTGCTGAAGCCCAGCACCGCGCCGATCAGACGCGAGAGCATCAGGCCCATGAAGAACGTGAACGCCAGCAGCACCGGCACGCCGGCGGCCGAGTGCTTGGTCTTCTCGATGGCGTACATGAAGGCGAACGCGCCGCCCAGGAAAACGATCAGGCCCAGACCGCCGTGCAGCGCCTGGGTGATTCCGGTGGCCACGCCGATCCAGGCGCCAAGCACCGTGGGGAGCATGCTCAGGGTCAGCAACCAATACGTGTTGCGTAGCACCTTGTGGCGCTCTTCCCGCGAAATGCCATAGCCCGCAGAGTGGCCCAGGGTGGTGATTTGATGATCAGTCATCTTGTGTCTCTCCTCGGTAGGTCTGCACGACGCAGACAGGGTGGATTCTAGAGGGTTCCGGCTTCCGGTCCAGCAGCAACCCATCCCGCAAGCCTGCTTTTGGGTAAGGAGATACTTTTCCCGGGCGGCCCGGCCGCCGGGATGCGGCTATGCTCGGCGGCCAGAGGCGGCCCGCTTGCGCGCGGCCCAGACATTTTCTTTCCGGAGATTCCCATGAAAACCAAGCACGAACTCGAACTCGCCGACGTCAAGGCGATTGCCGCTGCGGCCGAGGCCGAAGCGCTCAGCCAGGGCTGGGCCGTGACGATTGCCATCGTCGACGACGGAGGGCACCTGCTGTGGTTGCAGCGTCTGGACGGCGCCGTTGCAGTGTCCTCGCACATCGCCCCTTCCAAGGCCCGCACGGCCGCCCTGGGCCGCCGCGAGAGCAAGCTGTACGAGGAGGTCATCAATGGCGGCCGCGCATCCTTCCTGAGCGTGCCGACCATCGACGGCCTGCTCGAAGGCGGCGTGCCGATCATGCGCAACGGCGAATGCCTGGGAGCCGTGGGCGTGAGCGGTGTGAAATCCACCGAGGACGCACAGATCGCGCGTGCCGGCATTGCGGCGCTGGGCCTTTGACCGGCCTGGTGGCCAAGCCTGCGGGGCGTTTCAATCAGACGCGCTTGCGGTATTCACCGGTGCGGGTGTCGATTTCGATCCTGTCGCCCTGGGCCACGAACAGGGGGACGGCCACTTCAAAGCCGGTGGCGAGCTTCGCGGGCTTGAGCACCTTGCCGGAGGTATCGCCCTTGACGGCGGGCTCGGTCCAGGTGATTTCGCGCTCGACGCCGGTGGGCAGTTCGACCGAGATCGCCTTGCCGTCGTAGAACACCACTTCCAGCGACATGCCGTCTTCCAGATAGTTCAGCGCGTCGCCCATGTTTTCGGCTTCGACTTCGTACTGGTTGTAGTCCGTGTCCATGCAGACGTACATGGGGTCGGCAAAGTACGAGTAGGTGCACTCTTTCTTGTCCAGGATCACGTTGTCGATCTTGTCGTCGGCCTTGAACACGACCTCGGTGCCAAAGTTGGCGATCAGGCTCTTGAGCTTCATGCGCACGGTGGCTGCGCCGCGGCCGCCGCGGGCGTATTCGGTCTTCAGGACGACCATGGGATCCTTGCCGTGCATGACGACGTTGCCGGCGCGGATTTCTTGAGCGATTTTCATAGCAGGTTGCTTGGGGTTGGGGCCGCTCGATGCGTTGGCCGGCGGCGGCGCGCCGTGCCGACGCATGTTCCGCGGCGGGAATGCGCGCAGCTGTCAGGACGCAGGTCGCGCGCCTGCTTTGCGCAAAGCCCTGGATCTTAGCGTTTTTCCAGAACGAAACCCAAAAGTTGGGTGGCGAGATCGTCCTGCGCCAACAACCGCGCGCGCGCGGCCTGGACGCAGGCGCTCCATTCGGCCAGGGTGTCGTCGCCGGGCCAGCGCAGCGGCGCGTTGTCCAGCCCACTCCAGCGCGCATGGAATTGCCGCAGCGCAGGCGGCGCCTGCAACCAGTCCAGAAACGCCCACAGCTTCGCATGGTGGGCCCCGTCGTCCTGCGGGTAGGGCTGCCAGACCAGGGCCTGCCCGGCCCACAGCGCCCGCACCAGCGAGTCCTCGCCGCGCACGGCGTTGAAATCGCAGGCCCACAGCAATTCGTCGAACGCCGGCTGGGGGCAGGCTTGCAGGCAGGTCATGGCAAGCTGCCCGTGCTGTGGATGCGCGCGCTCCACGGCGCGCGGGGCCAGCGCCGCCTGCACCGCCAACGCCGCACGCCCCGGGGTAACCAGCAGGCGCGTGCGCCGGCTCTGGCTCTGGCTTTGCGCAAGCAGTTCGGCCAGCGCCGGGGGCTCGTAGCAAAACAGCGACATCCAGCGGCATCCCTCGCCTGATCCACCCTGCGGATGGGACGCGGCAAGGGCCTTGCGCCACCCCATGCGGTCAAACGCGCTGCGCCGGGCCAGCAGATCCGACTCACGCAGCAGACCCCCGGTGGCCGGCGTGAATCCGGGGTAGAAGAACCAGCGCGTCCAGCCCGCGGCGGGGCCCGACATGATCGGCGAGGGCAGCCGGTGGTTGCGCTCCGCATGCGGCTCTGCCGACAGATGTTCCAGGTTGATCCAGACGGGTTTTCGGCCCGTGGCGCCGGATCGGTGCACGCTCGATGCCAGCAAGCCGGGATCCATCTCGCAGCCGAACGCCTCCAGCAGCACGTCCGGCGCGCGCTCGTGGGGCGCCGGCGCGGGCGCACCCCAGGCGCGCAGTTCCACCCCCGGGCAGCCTGCGGGCGCCATCCACTGCAAGGCCGAGGCGTCGTCGACCCACAGGCGCACCCGCTGGCCGCGCCCCGCAAGCTGCGCCGCCAGGCGCCAGCACACGCCGACGTCGCCAAAGTTGTCGATCACGCGGCAAAACAGGTCCCATTGCAGGGCTTGCAGCGGGGGGGAGGATGGGGTCATGGGGGCGCCGATCGTACCCTGCGCGGGGGACCCCAAAGCGACTGAAAAACGCTGCGCTATCATGCCGTCGCCGCTGGCCACGCCCATGCCATCCCCCGGGGGGCCAGAAATGCTCCGGAAACGGTGCGCCAAAGACCTCCCGCATATGCAGAAAACAACCCGCAAACGATCCACCCGCCTGCTGGCCACGGCCGCGCTGGCTGCCGCGCTGTGCAGCAGCGCCGGCGCGCAGAGCGCGTATCCCGGCAGAACCGTGACCCTGGTGGTGCCCACCGCCGCCTCCGGCACCACCGACTTCTCGGCCCGCATGCTGGCCCAGGCGCTGGCGCCCGTGCTGGGCCAGTCGGTGGTGGTGGACAACCGGGGCGGGGGCAGTGGCAGCATTGCGGCGTCGGCCGTCAAGAGCGCCAAGGCCGACGGCTACACCTTGCTCATGCAGTATTCGGGCTTTCATGTGATTTCGCCGCACATCACCAAGCAAAAGCAGTGGGAGCATGCGGACTTCCAGCCCGTGGCCAACGTGATCTCCACGCCGCAAATCATCGTGCTGCGCAGCGACCTGCCAATGCAGACGCTGGCCGAACTGATCGCCTACGCCAAGGCCAACCCCGGCCGGCTCAACTACGCGTCGTCGGGCGCGGGATCGCTGCAGCACGTGACGGGCGGCATGCTCGAGCAGCAGGCCGGGATCAAGATGACCCACGTGCCCTACAGCAAGGGCACCGGGCCCGCGCTGCAAGACCTGCTCGGCGGCCAAGTGGACCTGACCTTTGGCACCGCGCCGTCGTTCCTGCCGCACGTCGCCAGCGGCAAACTGCGCGTGCTGGCCGTGACCGGCAAGGAGCGCCTGCCCAGCCTGCCCGACGTGCCGACCACCGCTGAAGTCGGCTACCCCCAGGTCAACGCGTCCTCGTGGTTTGCCGTGTTCGCACCCGCCGCCGTCCCCCGGCCCGTGATCGACCGGCTCACCGCCGACATCCGCACCGTGGTGCAGAGCCCGGCCTTCAGGCAGAAGGCGCAGGAGCAGGGCATCACGGCCGACTACCAGAATCCGCAGCAGCTCGGAGACAAGGTCCGGGCCGACCTGGCGAACTGGGCGCCAATCGTCAAAGCCTTGCATCTCAAGGTGGAATAAGCGCAGCCCCGCGGGGGCCCCGGGCGCCCCGGGCGCGGCCACAATACGCGCCATGTCTGCTGTGCATTCCGAAGAACTGCTCGCGCAGGTCGCCGCGCTGCCTGCGCTGCCCGGCGTCTACCGCTATTTCGACGCCCAGGGCGCGTTGCTGTACGTGGGCAAGGCACGGCACCTGCGGCGCCGCGTGGCGAGCTACTTCAGCAGGAGCCATGACGGCACGCGCATCGGCCACATGGTCGGCAGGATCGCGCGCATGGAAACCACGGTGGTGCGCTCCGAGGCCGAGGCGCTGCTGCTCGAAAACAACCTCATCAAGACGCTGAACCCCAAGTTCAACATCCTTTTCAAGGACGACAAAAGCTACCCCTACCTCAAGATCAGCGGCCGGCCCGGTCCCCCCCCCGCGCGCGACGCGGCGCCGGAGCAGCGCTTCCCCCGCATGGCCTATTACCGCGGCGCGGTGGACAAGAGGCACCGCTACTTCGGCCCGTACCCGAGCCCCTGGGCGGTCAAGGACAGCATCGATCTGCTGCAAAAGGTCTTTCGGCTGCGCACCTGCGAAGACACGGTATTCGCCAACCGCACGCGGCCCTGCCTGCTCTACCAGATCAAGCGCTGCACGGCGCCCTGCGTGGACCTGATATCGCCCGAGGCCTACGCCGTGGACGTGCACCACGCCGAGGCGCTGCTGCGCGGCGAGACGCAGGAACTGCTGCAAGACCTGGAGGCGCGCATGATGGCGCATTCCGACCGGCTGGAGTTCGAGCAGGCGGCCGAACTGCGCAACCAGATCCAGGCGCTCGCGCGCGTGCTGCACCAGCAGTCCATCGAGAGCGCCAACGACCGGGACGTGGACATCCTCGCCGTGCGCGTGCAGGGCGGCCGCGCCTGCGTGAACCTGGCCATGGTGCGCGGCGGTCGGCATCTGGGCGACCGCCCGTACTTTCCCGTGCACGTGGAAGACGCAGCCGTGTTCGAGAAAGAAAGCGAGCGCGCCGAAGACGCCCCGCCCCCCCGCCCCGTGGAGACGCTGGTGCTCGAAGCCTTCATCGCCCAGCACTACATCGGCGTTCCCGTGCCCCCCGTGCTGGTGAGCAGCGAGGCGGTGGACCGGGCGTTGCTGGACGCGCTGTCCGCGCAATCCGGCGTGCGCGTGGGCGCCGTGCACCAGCCGCGCGAACAGCGCCGCGCCTGGCTCGACATGGCGCAAAAGAACGCCGACCTGCAACTGGCCCGCCTGCTGGCCGAAGAAGGCTCGCAGCAGGCGCGCACGCGCGCGCTGGCCCAGGCGCTGGACCTGCCGTCCGAAGACCTGGATCGGCTGCGCATCGAATGCTTCGACATCTCGCACACGGCGGGCGAAGCCACCCAGGCCTCGTGCGTGGTATTCCACCAGCACAAGATGCAGGGCAGCGAGTACCGCCGCTACAAGATCGAGGGCATCACCGGCGGCGACGACTACGCCGCTATGCGCCAGGTGCTCACGCGCCGCTACGGCAAGCTGGTCGAGGCCGCGCGCGAGGCCGGCGGCATCGACTTCGCAGCCCACCCCAAGGGCGTGGCGCAGCTGCCGGACCTGGTGCTGATCGACGGCGGCAAGGGCCAGGTGGGCGTGGCGCGCGAAGTATTCACGGCCCTGGGGCTCGACCTGGCGCGCATCGTCGGCGTGGAAAAGGGCGAGGGCCGCAAGGTGGGTCTGGAAGAGCTGGTGTTTGCCGACGGGCGCGAAAAGGCCTACCTGGGCAGGGATTCGGCCGCGCTGATGCTGGTGGCCCAGATCCGCGACGAAGCGCACCGCTTTGCCATCACCGGAATGCGCGCCGCGCGCGCCAAGCTGCGCGTGGGCGGCGGCCAACTCGAGGAAATCCCCGGCGTCGGCCCCAGAAAACGCGCCCGGCTACTGCAACGCTTTGGCGGGGTGCGCGGGGTTGCCGCGGCCAGCGTGGAGGACCTGGCCACGGTGGACGGCATTTCGCCCGATCTGGCGCAAGAGATTTACCGTGCGCTGAGGTAGCTGCGGGGTCGGTCCAAATCAGGGCACTGCAATGTTCGAAAATATTTCTTGAAGCGCTATTCCTGATTGCCTACCATCTCACCGAGTTTTTCGCGAAGGAGCAACGCATGAGGCAGAGCGAACGCATTGACCACGACACCGAGAAGGCCGTCCGGCGCTTTCTTGCTCTGATCGCTGCCCGCTACGACATGGCGGGCGCAATCGTTTATGGCAGTCGGGCACGGGGGACGCATCGCCCCGACAGCGACGCCGATGTGGCCGTGCTCCTGAAAGGCGAACATCAAAGGGTTCTGCCGACCACGCTGGCAATGGCCGACGTGGCTTTCGACGTGCTGCTGGAGACGGGTATCAACATCGCGCCTCTGCCGGTGTGGCTGGATGAATGGGAACACCCGGAGAACTACTCCAATCCAGCACTGCTGCACAACATCGCCAGGGAGGGCGTCAGGCTGTGAACGCAGGAGCGTCGGCGAAGGTGCTGCTCGATACGGGAGACGCCGACGGCGCATCCAACCGGGCGTACTACGCCATGTTCGACACCGGGCCGACTGGCCAGGAAGTGTCCGCGCACTGTCGGATGCCTTGCGCCAGAGCGCAGGAGCGGCGCAAATGAGCATGTCCGGCATCGAGGCGCTGGCCAGCGCCTGGGCACGTATCGCCGAGGAAACGGAATTCCCGGCCGACTACGAGGGCACGGCCTCAGCAGAGGCGCATCGGGCCAGCGAGGCCATTCAGGAGCGGATTCGGGAATACATCGTCGCGAGCAAGGACATGCGCCTGTTCGGTCTGCTGCATTTGTTGGGTCAAGCGTCGCTGGGCATGGAGCAAGCGCTGTGGCCGCAGGAATACGAGCGGATAACCCGCGCGGCGGAGAAGGCGCTTCGGAAAGCCGACGACCCCAACGCCAAGTCATACACGCACGAAGAAGTCATGCGGTCGGTGCAGGAACGCATCGACCGGGCGCGGGACAAGCCCTGTTGATCGGTTATGCCCGGGTGGCTGCGGCGCTTCGCCGACGAGCCGGCGCTGCACGCCCCAAGGCGGATTCTTCGGCCCGTTTGTGCTGATGCTTTTTTTGATGCACGATGACATCGTTTTCCATGCAAAGGACTCCCCATGCGCACCACGGTCACCATCGACGATGCCCTGTACGAACAAGCCCTGGAAATGGCCGACCCCGGGATGGACAAGTCGGACATTTTCAGGGAAGCCATCAGGACCTTTGTCCGGGTGCAAGCCGCGAAGCGCCTTGCCGCCCTGGGCGGCACGATGCCCGGGATGCCGGACGTACCGCGTCGCCGGGAAGAGCCCGTCGTGCCATGACGGTGCTGGTCGATACATCCGTGTGGATAGACCATTTCCGCAATGGCCGCGACACGCTGGTTGACCTGATCGAGCAGGACCTTGCGCTGATCCACCCGATGGTCATCGTCGAAATCGCCTGCGGCACCCCCCCGGCGCCGCGCATGCAGACGCTCCGCAGCATGGGCCTGTTGCAGCCCTGCCGTCAGGCGGACTGGAGCGAACTCATGGACTTCATCGGGCGCGAGCGGCTGTACGGCCTGGGCTGCGGTTTGGTGGACCTGTCGCTGCTGGCGTCCACCCTGATCACGCCCGGCGCCCGGTTATGGACGCTGGACAAGCGCCTTGCCGCATTGGCTGAGCGCTTTGGCGCAGGCCATCCGACGCCGCTGCATGAGCGCGGCGGCGTGCGCTCCCCATCGTTTCGTGTGGAACACAAGCAGCCCATGTGACAACGGACGCGAGGCAATGATGAACACCATGTATGGGGATATCAAAACGGCGGTGAAAAATTCGCTTGCCGGCAAACACCGGGTGGCCATCGGGATGTTCAGAAAGTTGCTCGCGGCCAGTGCCGCGCATGATCCCGTGTTGCGCGCAGAGGCCGGCTTTGCTTTTGATCGATCCGGGAACGAAGCCGAAGCAATCCCGCTGTACCAATCGGCTCTCCAGGGCGATTTGCCGGACCCCATGAGGGTCGGCGTATATTTTTGTCTGGCTTCTTCATACAGGAACGTCGGTAAAAATGCCCTCGCGCGCGCAGCGGTGCGGGAGGCGCTGAGTTTGTTCCCTGGGGAGCCGCTTTTCTTGGTCATGTCAGCGATACTGGATTTTGATGGCGGCAGGCCGCAGAAATCCGTCGCCTGCCTGTTGCAGGTTATTGCCAGGCATGTTCAAGGACACAGTCTCGATCCTTACCGCTGGTTTTTTGAACGCGAAAGCCGAAAAATCAGGCGCGGGCATGGAGAAGCCCGTTCGGTGTGAGGATCGGCATCAAGCGTGGCGCGATGCCGACTTATAAGTAACCGGATAAGATGTCAGTCATTATTTCTTCTACAAAACGTGCAGTCATGGCAATCACAACCGACACCATCGACCATACGACCCTTACCCATCTCGTGGAGGCTGGAGCCGTGCGAGGCGCCGATGTCATCGGCCACGGCAGCGGCTGGGGCGTCGTCGTCAAGTACGGCACGACCGAGCGCGCACTCGCCGCCAGGCGGGGGGCCGTGCGGACGTTCCGCAAGTTTGAAACCCTGGTCTCCTACCTCAAGGGGCTTGGGATTTCCCGATACAACGTCAACGCCGCCGACTTCGATCCGCAGGCGCTCAAGACAAGCCGCGTGAGGCCCGATGCCTCCGAACGGATGCGCAGCGCCTTCGAGGCCAAGGCGCACACCGATTGGGTGCGCGAGAAGGTTGCCGAATCACTGGCCGATCCACGGCCCAACATACCGCACCGCCATGTCATGGACGAGGTGCAAGCCCTGATCGACTCGAAACGCAAGCAGCATGCAAGCAAGGCCGCGTCTTGAGTGGCGTCCGCAGGCCAGCGCCGATTTGCTGGAGATCGTGGCTTACATCGCGGACGACAACCCCGACGCTGCCCAGAAGCTGAAAAGCAAGATCGAGGCCAAGGCCGACAAGGGAACAGCATGAGCGCATCTTCCGACAGACACGCGACCATCCTCGCGACGTTGTCAATGATTGGATCTGCGGCCTGCTGGGGCGGGGCAACGGTCATGAGCAGAGATCTGCTTGGCCATTTCTCACCACCTGCCTTGCTGGTCATTCAATTGATTGCCAGTGTGCTGGCACTGCTCATTTTGTCCATCCCGCACAGACCATGGACTCACCTGTCCCCTGCGCTTGGCAAGGCATCTTTGACAGGGGTGCTTGAACCTGGACTGACATACAGCATCGGCTTATGGGGGCTGAGCCTTACGTCGGCAGGCAGTGCTTCCATCATCAGTTCCACGGAACCAATATTCATTGTTTTCCTGGCTTGGCTGATATTCAGAAACAAACCCACCAGCAAGTTGTCGTTGTGCATATTGATTGCAGTCGTGGGCCTGATGTTTGTCTCCTATGATTCTGCATTGACGGAAGCAGACAAGAGCTTGGCAGGGGACATGCTCATCGTTCTTTCCACTGCGTTCGCGGCCAGCTATGTCGTTTTTTCATCCAAGCTGGCCGAAAAATTTCCTGCGGCAGTATTGGCAAGCGGGCAGCAGGTGGTTGGTCTGCTATGCGCCCTGATTATTTATTCGGTGGCAAGGTTTTTCGGTACTATTTCCGAAAATATTTTGAATATCAGTCCAGGCGTCTTGATTTATGCGGCCTCATCCGGGGTTGTTCAGTACGCTCTGGCATTCTGGCTTTATCTGATTGGCCTCAAGCACTTGAGCCCCAGTGCCGCCGGACTCTGGCTCACGCTCGTACCTGTCTTCGGTGTCGTTGGCGCTTACTTCTGGCTCGGTGAAGTTCCAACGCCCCTCATGTTGCTCGGCATGGTTCTGATCGTTGGAGCGGTGACGGTGGGACACCAGGAAAAGTAGCGCGGTGCTCAGCTGGCGTCCGCCCCGTAGAGCTGCCAGGCGCGTTCGGCGCTGGCGTTTTCGTGGACCATGGCCATCAGCGCGCGCACCACGCCTTTGGGGTTGCGGTGCTGGTAGACGTTGCGTCCGTAGACCATGCCTGCGGCGCCCTGGTCGAGCAGTTCGCGCGAGCGCGCAAGCACCTGCTGCAGGTCCTCCTTGCCGCCGCCGCGGACCAATACCGGGCAGCGGGCCGCTTGCACCACACGGTGGAACTCGGCGGGGTCTGCGGTCGGGTCCGCCTTCACGACGTCGGCCCCCATCTCGCGCGCCAGGCGCACCAGTGTGACGATCTTCCCGGCGTCGCCATCGACCATGTAGCCGCCGCGCGCGGTGTGCGGTGACATCACCAGCGGTTCGATCATCAGCGGCATGCCGTAGCGTTCGCAGTCGGCGCGCACGCGCGCGATGTTGAGCACGCACTGGCGCAGCAGGTCGGGTTCGTCGGGCAGCATGAACAGGTTGAGCACGGCGCAGGCGGCGTCCATCTGCACGGCCGGCAGCACCGGGTCGTCCTGGTTCTGCAGCACCGCCCACATCACCCGGTGGCGCGTGGCGTTGTACGGGTTGCCCATGTCCAGGCGCAGCACCAGCGCCGGTTTGTCGCGTCCGCTGCGCCGCTGCAGCAGGTCCGCTTGGCCGTAGTTGAGCTGGACGGCGTCGGGGCCGGCGGCCACGAGCTGGTCCATCACCGCGGGCATGTCTTGCAGCCCGGCGAGGAAGTCGGGTTCGTTGCAGACGCCGTGGTCGAGCGCGATGTCCAGGCAGCGCCCCGCGTTCAGCAGGCGGTTCAAGCGGGCTTCTTTTTTTTCCATGGGGTGCTCCTCAGAGGCTGCACGGGGCGAACAACGGGCCGAGGTGCCGTTGCGCAGCGCCATCTACCAGCGCCTGGTCTGCGTCGGTCAGCGCGACCGTGGCCGCGCCGGCGTTCTGCAGCGCCTGCTGCGGCGTGCGCGCGCCGCACAGTGCGACCGAGACCGCGCCGTGCGCCACGGTCCAGGCGATCATCAGCTGCGCGAACGTGCAGCCCAGCCGCTCGCGCAGCGGCTCGATCTCCTGGAAGAAGGCCCCAAGCTTGGCCCGGTTTCCTGCTGAAAAACGGGGGTTGCCGGCGCGCTGGTCGTCTCCGGTGAATTGGCGTGCCGGGTCCATCGGCCCGGCCAGCAGCCCCATCGCCAGCGACGAATAGCCGAGCACGGCGATCTCGTGCTCGGTGCAGATCGGCAACAGCGTCGATTCGATCTCGCGGTCGATCAGGCTGTAGCGCTCCTGGATCGCATCGACCGGGCCACACTCCAGGTATTCCCGCAGCGTCTCGGGGCTCACGTTGCTCACGCCGATGGCGCGGATCTTTCCCTGCGCCCTGAGGTCGAGCAGCGCGCCCATGGTTTCGGTCACGGGCGTGGTCGCGTCTTGCCAGTGCGTGATGTAGAGGTCGATGTAGTCCGTTTGCAGGCGCATGAGGCTTTGCTCGACCTCGTGGAAGATCGATGCGCGCGCCAGGTGCCGGTAAACCGGAACGCCCGCTTCATCAAAGAAATGCGTGCCCTCCCGCGTGTGCCACACCAGGCCGCACTTGGTGGCAACGATGGCCTGGTGGCGGCGCCCCTTGAGCGCCTTGCCGAGCAGGCGCTCGGCGTGGCCCAGGCCGTAAGCGGGCGCGGTGTCGATCAGGCGGATGCCGGCGTCGAGCGAGGCGCAGATCGCGTCGATGGCGGCGGCGTCGTCGCTGCCGCCCCACATCCATCCGCCCATGGCCCATGTGCCCAGGCCGATGGCCTGGCATGTCAGGCCGGAGTGTCCGAGTTGGATCGTTTTCATCGGGCGCCCTTTCTGGTGTTCAACAAATGATCGATGGTGACGGCCACCAGCAGGATCAGCCCCTTGATCACGTCCTGCCAGTACGGCGAGACGTCGAGCAAGATCAGCGAGCTGGTCACCACGGACAGCAGGGCCAGGCCGAGCACGGCGCCGAGCACCGTTCCGGAGCCGCCCCTGAGGCTGGCGCCGCCGATCACCGCGGCCGCGATGACGTTGAGCTCCATGCCCATGCCGAAGGTCGGCGTCGCAGCGCCAAAGCGCGCCGTGTAGACCACGCCCGCGACGCCGGCGAGCGCCGAGCACAGCACCGTGACCCAGAACTTGACGTGCGCCGTCCGAATACCGGAGTACAGCGCCGCCTTCTCGTTGCTGCCGGTGTAGAAAACCTTGCGCAGCAGGCTGGCGCGGCGCAGCGCGAAATCGCTCACGGTGACGATCGCCACGAAGATCAGGATCACGGCGGGAACGCCCGCGACCGCGCCCTGTCCGATGAATTTGAACTCGGCCGGCAGCGCGAACAGCGACTGCGGCGTTCCCTGCGTGAGCGCCAGGCACAGGCCGCGCACGATGACCATGAAGGCGAGCGAGGCGATGAAGTGATTCAGCCCGATGCGCGTCACGCAGCCGCCGATCAGGGCGCCGACGAGCGCGCTCGCGGCAATCGCCACGAGACCGGCTGTCCATGGATCCAGGCCCATCAGGAACAGCTTGCCGGTGACCACCATCGCGAAGCACACCACCGAGCCCACCGACAGGTCGATTCCGCCCACGATAAGCAGGACCGTCATGCCGACGACGACGATGCCCTCGATCGAGAAGGACAAGAGCATCGCACGCACGTTGTCCCAGGTCAGGAAGTACGGCGACGCGAAGCCCATGGCGACGCACAGCGCCGCAATGATCAGCAGCAGCCCCGTCTCGCGCATGCTCGCCAGCCGCGCCATCAGGCTCGTCCGGCCGGCGCCGTGCACAGGTTTCGCCGCTGCGACCGCACCGGCCGCCGGCACACCGGCCGTGGCCATGCGCGCGAATTTGGCGTGGAACGTCATGCATCCTCCTGTGCGCTCAAGCCCGAGGCCAGCCGCAGCAGGCGTTCCTCGGTCATTTCGTTGGCGGCCAGCTCGCCCGCCACCCGGCCCTCGTGGATCACCAGCGCGCGGTCGCATAGCCCGATGACCTCGGGCAGCTCCGAAGAGATCACGATGACGCCGACCCCCTGGTCCGCGAGGCCGCGCAGGATGTGGTGGATTTCGGACTTTGCGCCCACGTCCACGCCGCGGGTCGGCTCGTCCATCAGCAGCACGGACGGCTTCGTGACCAGCAGTTTGGCGATGGCCACTTTCTGCTGGTTGCCGCCGGACAGGTTGGCGACTTTGGCAGCCACGCCATCGGACCTGATCCTGAGCCGCGCGCCGAACTCCGTGGCCAAGAGCCGTTCTGCGGCGCCCTGCACCAGGCCCCAGCGCGAGCTGACGCGCCGCAGCGCCATCGCGCAGATGTTCTGCGCGACGGACATTCCGAGGAAGACCCCGGCGGCCTTGCGGTCCTCGCACAGGTAGGCGATGCCGTGGCGCAAGGCGTCGGCGTACTGGCTGATCGCGAGCGGCTTGCCTTGCAGTCGCACCACGCCGCGCCGTGTGCGGCGCAGTCCGCAGACGGACTCGGCGAGCTCGCTGCGGCCTGCGCCCATCAGCCCGGCGATGCCGAGGATCTCGCCACGACGCAGCGTGAACGAGACGCCGTGCACGCGCTCGCCGTCGGCGATGTCCTGGACCTCCAGCAGGCATTCGGACAGGGCGGCGTCGCCCGCGCTCTGCTCCCGCTTGGGTGGGTAGTAGTGGCCCAGGTCGCGCCCCACCATGCAGCGCACCAGCGCGTCGGGGCTGGTCTCCGCGAGCACGCCGCAAAACACGCTGCGGCCGTCGCGCAGCACGGTGATGCGATCGCCGTGCTCGAAGATCTCGGCCATGCGATGGCTGATGTAGATGATGCCGATGCCCTGCGCCTTCAGGTCGTGCAGCACGCGCAAGAGCGCAACCGACTCGACCGCAGTGAGCGCTGCGGTCGGCTCGTCGAGGATCAGCACCTTGCAGTCGAGCGACAGCGCCTTGGCGATCTCGACCAGTTGCTGCTGCGACAGACTCAGCGCCTCCACGCGGCGCTGCGGGTCGATGTCCTGCCCCAGCCGTTTCAGGATCGCCGCGGCCCGCGCGTTGAGCTCGGTGTAGTTCATCCAGGTGCACCGGCCGGCGCTGACCTGCGACATGAGGATGTTCTCGGCGACCGTCGCGTCGCCGCACAGCGCGATCTCCTGGTGCACCAGGCCGATGCCCAGCCGCATCGCGTGCGCGGGTCCGTCGATCACCACCTTCTGGCCGTGCAGGACGATGTCGCCCGCGTCCGGCTGGTAGATGCCGTCGATGATCTTCATCAGCGTCGACTTGCCCGCGCCGTTCTCGCCGCACAGCGCATGAATCTCCCCCGGGTGCAGCGAGAAGTGCACTTCGGCCAGCGCCAGCGCTGCGCCGAAGTGCTTCGTGATGCCCCGCAACGCGAGCAGCGGCGCGGCGCACGTCATTCGTTGATTCCCTTGGTGCCGCGGCGCGTGAGGTACTTGTCCCAGTAGAAGTCGTCCGCATTCGCCTTGCTCACGACGGACAGGCCGTTGTCCAGGAAGGGGACCGCCATCGGGTTGGCCCCGTTGCGCTTGGCGTCGTTCATCGGGTCGATGAGCTGGGCGTTCTTCGCCAGGAACAGCATCAGCATTCCCATGTATCCCTGCACGCCCTGGTTCGGATTGATCGAGCCGAAGACCTCGCCGGACTTGATCATGTCGAGGATCTTGGCGTTCACGTCGCAGCACATCACTTTGATGTTCTTTTTCGTCTCGACCTTGGCCTGCGCGGCACCAAGGGCCGAATTCGCCTCGGGCATGAACAGCGCGCCCAGGTCCGGGTTCGCCTGCGCCATGCTCAGCGTCGCCTGGTAGGCCTTGTTCGGGTCCTGGTTGCTCGCGGCACGGCCCACGAGCTTCATTCCCGGGTGTTTGGCTTTCATCCGGTTGATGAACGCGGCGATGCGGCGGTCGTGGTTGTCCTGCCCCGGGTTTTCGAGCACGCCGTACTCGCCCCTTGCGTTCAGCGACGCGGCGATGGCGTCCGCCGCCTGCGAGCCCTCGCGCTCGTTGTCGGACGTGACGAACGAGACCCGCTTGGAGTTCGGCGAATCGGCCGCGAAGGTGACCACGGGGATGCCCATCGCGGCAGCCCGGTTGATGGGCTCGATGAACGGATCGGGGTTCATCGGGTGCAACAGGATGCCGGTCGGCTTGCGCGCCAACTCCTGCTCGAACGATGCGAGCTGCTTGTTCACGTCGTACTCGGGCGTTCCCGTGTAGCGCGTTTTCACGCCGAGCGTGCGGCCCAGCTGCTTCATCATTTCGTAGACCGGGAACCAGTATTCGACCCCCGAGACCATGACGTTCATCACGTAGACGTCGCTCGCATTCCCGCGCAGGCCGGCCGCCGCAGCGGTCTGCGCGAACGCCGCAGGGGTTGCGGCCAGGCCGGTGCTGGCCAAGGCCACGGTTTTCAAGAAATTTCGCCGCATGGATTGCTCCTTTTCCCTGTTGTGGATACCGCTTGAACGCATGCCGTGACGAGCGCTTTGTGCCCTAGTTGTCATGACATAAAAATCACTGTATTGCAAAATTCAACCCAACAATTCAGGGTAAACACCACGGAAAGCACAAAAATTTTCAGTCAAGATGTAATAACAATGAATCCAGACATCTACATCGGGATCGACATGGGATCCACCGGCCTGAAGGCCGTCGCCTTTGACGGCGAAAGCGGCTGGTCGCTCGCGGCATCGGGCGCTGCGCTGCCCTTCATCCACCTGCCCGGAGGCGGTTGCGAGCTGGGCGCCGAGGCGATCGAGGGGGCGTTGATGCAAGCGCTGCGCAGCGTCGCGTCGCAGCTGGGCCCGCGCGTGGCCGCCGTGCGCGCGCTCAGCTGCACCGGCCATGGCGCCGGCCTCTACGCACTCGACGCGCGCCACCGGCTGCTGCGCGCGCGTGCCGTCGCGTCGATCGACCAGCGCGCCAGCGCGCGGGCACGTGCGCTGGCGCAGCAACTGGGCGCGCAGCTGTTCGAGGAAGTCGGCTGCCGACCGTGGTCGGGGCAACCCACGCTGATCGCCGCGGAACTGCTCGCCACGGGTGCCATGCGGCGCGGCGCGGTCCACCGCCTGCTGTTCGCGAAGGACTATCTCGGCCTGCTGCTCACGGGCGAGCCCAGCACGGATGCCAGCGACGTGGGCACCGCCGGCCTGCTCGCGCTCGACACCGGGGCGTGCTCGATGCGGGCCTTCGACGCGGCAGGTCTGTCCGAGCTGGCCGGAACGCTCGCTCCCATCGTGCCTGGCGGCGCGGTGATCGGGACGCTGCTGCCGGAGCGCGCCGGCTCCTGCGGGCTGCCGGCCGGGCTGCCGGTGGCGGCCAGCGCGATCGACCTGCTCGCGTCGCTCATGGCGGTCGGCGCGCCGCAACGCGGCCAGGCGGTCGCCGTGCTCGGCACCTGGTGCGTGAACGCGGTGATCGACAGCGTGCGCGAGCCCAAGCCCGCGGTCGGAGCCATCGTGAACTTCGGCGTGGCGGGCCAGCGCCTGTACCTGGAGAACAGCCCGTCCTCCATGGCCAACGTCGCGTGGCTGGCGCGCACGCTGGGCCTGCACGGTGCGGCGCAGCTGCTCGACTGCGCGCTGTCCGTGCCCCTGGGCGCGCAGGGGCTGCGCTTCCTGCCCTTCATCAACGGAGGCAGCGTGCCGGAAGGCGTGGCGGCCGGTTTCATCGGGCTCCGGCCGCAGCACGGCCGCGCGCACATGGCCCGCGCCGTGGTCGATGCGGTGGCCGCGCTGCACGCGCGGCACCTCGGTCGCCTCGCGTCATGCGGGCTCGGCGTGCGCACCCGCGTGGCCGCGCTGGGCGGCGGCGCGCGCGACGTGCGCCTGGTGCGGCTGATCGCATCCTTTCTGGGGCATCCCGTTGCGCGCTGCGGCGACGACGAGACCGGCGCGCGCGGCGCCGCGCTGTACGCGGCCATGTCGCAGGGCGCGAGCATGCCCGCGCCATCCTTCGAGCGCGTCGCGCACGACGCGCAGGATGCCGATGCCTGCGCGGACTACTACGGCGGCTTTCTGAAGCTCGTCGAAAGCATGCCGCCCGTGTGCGCGCACATTGCGGAGCCGGGGCAATGAACGACCCCCAGCAAACTTTCGTGCGCACGCCGGCGCTGGCCGGGCGGCATTTCTCGGTCGTCATCGTGGGCGCGGGAATCAATGGCGTCGGTGTATTCCGCGACCTGTCGCTGCAAGGGGTGGACTGCCTGGTCGTGGACAAGGGGGACTTTGCCGCCGGCGCGAGCAGTGCCCCTTCGCGCATGATCCACGGCGGCCTGCGCTACCTGGAGAGCGGGGCGTTCTCGCTCGTCGCCGAGGCCACGCGCGAGCGCAACCGGCTGCTGCGCAACGCCCCGCATCTCGTGCGCCCGCTCAGGACCATGGTGCCGCTGTCGAGCCGCTTTGGCGGGCTGCTCGGCAGTGCCCTGCGTTTCGCGGGGCGCAGCGCGTCGCCGGGCGCGCGCGGGCTGTTCGTCGTCGCGCTCGGCCTGCGCCTGTACGAGCTGCTCGGGCGCCGGCAGTGCGTGCTGCCCGGGCACCGGATCTCCCGGGTGCCGCCGGCCGACGCAGGGCTCTTTCGCCCCTCGGTGCGCTGGATCGCCACCTATTTCGACGCCTGGATCAGCCATCCGGAATGGCTCATCCTTGAGCTGATGGCCGACGCCTGCCGCGACCAGCCGCGCTCGGTGGCGGCGAACTACTGCCAGCTCACGCGCTGCGACGGCAAGGCGGTGACGCTGCGCGACGAGATCAGCGGCGAGCAGGTGCAGGTCACGGCCGACGTGCTGGTCAACGCCAGCGGTGCCTGGCTCGACCACGCGGCCCAGGCGCTCGCGGGGGCGGGTTCGCGCGTCATGGGGACCAAGGGCTCGCACCTCGTCCTGGATCACCCCGCGCTGCACGACGCGCTCGATGGCCGCATGACCTACTTCGAGGCGTCGGACGGGCGCGTGTGCATCGTCTATCCCTTCCTTGGCCGCGTGCTGCTCGGCTCCACCGACATCCCGGTCGATGACCCGGACCAGGTCGCGACCGCGCCGCACGAGATCGACTACCTGCTCGGCGTGCTGCGCGAACTGTTCCCGCGCCTGCGCTTCGGCCGCGACGACGTGGTCTACACCTTTGTCGGCGTGCGCCCGCTGGCCCGCTCGCAGGTCGAGCGCCCGGGGCAGATCCCGCGCGAGCACGCCGTCGCCGTCGATCCACCGAACGCAGCGCGCGCGGTCCCGCTGGTGTCCCTCGTGGGCGGCAAATGGACAAGCTTCCGATCGCTCGCCGAGCAGGCAAGCGACGAAGTGCTGCGACAGCTGGGCCGATCGCGCGTGCAATCGACCGCGCAGCTGCCCATCGGCGGCGCAGCGGCGTGGCCAGCCGGCGTGCAAGCGATGGAGCGCTTTCTCGCGCACGTCGGGGAGCGCAGCGGCCTGAACCCGCGCCGCGTTGGCGACCTGGTCTGCCGCTATGGATCGCAGGCGCTGGCGCTCGCAGAGCATTTCGCCCACGCAGGCGACGCGCCGCTGCGCCATGCCCCGGCTTACTCGGTGGCCGAAATCCGCTACCTCTGCGTGCATACCGGCGTCGCGCGCCTGTCCGACCTGGTGATCCGCCGGACGCTGCTGGCCATCCGGGGGCAGCTCAGCGACCCGCTGCTCGCCGAGTTGGCCGACGTTGCTGGCGCTGCGCTGCACTGGGACAGCGCGCGCCGCCGCGAGGAACTCCAGGCCTGCGCCGCGATCTTGCGCGAGCGGCACCACGCGCGGCTCGCCGCCGTGCCCGATTTCGATGCATCATTGCCCGCCGAACCGACCATGGACCCCGCTGCGCCGTGAACCACCCGACGAATCCCTCTCCCGTCCTGGACCGCAACGCGGGGGCGCCCCTGTGGACCCAGCTGCGCGATGCGCTGCGCGCGCGGATCCTGCAAGGCGAACTGGCGGTGGGCAACAAGCTGCCCACCGAGGCCGAATTCGGCGCGCAGTTCGGCATCTCGCGCATCGTGGTCCGGGAGGCGCTGGCCGACCTGGTGCGCAACGGTCTGATCTACAAGATCCGGGGCCAGGGCGCGTTCGTCTCCGCGCGCGAGCGCGACGAGGACTTCGTCTCCACCGTGCTCGGCTTCTCCGACGAGATGCAGCGCAAGGGCCGCACGGTGCGCACGCAGGTCCTGCTTCAGGAATTGCGCGCACCGAACGGGGACGAGAGCCGTGCGCTCGGGTTGCGGGAGGGGGAGCAGGTCGTCGCGCTCAAGCGGCTGCGCAGCGTGGATGACGCGTTGCAGCTGCTCGTCGAGACGGCGGTGCCGGCCGACCTGGCCCCGGGACTGCACCGCATGCGGCTGGAGAACCGCTCCCTGTACGACGTGCTGCGCCGCCAATACGGCCTGCGCATCGTGCGCGCCGAGCGCTGGATTGACGCGGTGCTGCCGGATTCCCGGAGCAGCGCCTTGCTGGATCTCCCCGCGCAGGAGCCGTTATTGCGCATCGAGTCCATCGCCTACGGCGCCAACGGCCGTGCGCTGGAGCACTACCGCGCGCTGCACCGCTGCCAGTCGAGTCGCCTGCACGTGCAGACGACGGCCTGAGCGCCGGGCTCGCGCAATCAGAACCAGAACCCGTCGTGCGCCACGTCGGGCGCCAGCCCCACGATGGACAGCGGCATCTTCGCTGCGGCGCCGGGCGCGGTGATGACGCCGTCGGTTTGGCCGTCGGCGTCGAACGGCCCGCCGTCCTTGATCTGAAAATCCAGCCGCAGCCGCCCGCCTTCGTTCACCATCTTGCCGCCGTAAGGGCTGCTGGCCAGGTTCACCCAGGTGCCGCTGCTGTCTTGCAGCCAGTAGCCGTTGACGCCGATCTTCGGGTCCACGTACAGGCTGAAGGTCTCGCTGCTGCCCGCAGTCTCCAGCGCGGCCTTGAAACTCGTCAGCGCGATCGGCGTCTCCAGCGCCCGGGGCGTCAGGGCGGGAGCGTCCTCTTGCTCCAGGCCGGTGATGCGGGTGTGGCTGTCCAAGGGGACCTTGCCGTCCCGGCTGTCTGCCACCAGGGTCACCGAGGTGTCGAAGCTGTTGGCTGTCTTGGCGCTGAAGGATGCGACGGTGGCCTGCGTGCTGTCCTGGATGCCGTCTCCGTTGCCGTCGCCGGTGATGGAGCCCTTGGGGCCGACGGCCTGATTTTCCTGGGCGTCGGGCACACCGTCGCTGTCCGCATTCGGTGCATTTGGCGTCTCCGGCAGGGCAGGGCGGCGTGGTGTGGGTGCGGACGTGTCGTTGCGCACCTGCGTGGCAGCCAAGCTGGCTGCGTCGTTGCCTGCGGCGTCCTGTATGGCGTTGCCGTCGTCACCGGCCGTGGGGTCCTGGTAGGCGACGGTCACCGATTGGCCAGGGGTGACCGCGGTGCTCAGCGTGAGCGTGACGGTCTTGGCTTGGGGCTCGACGCTGACCCGGGTAACGGCATTCGCGGTGTTGTTCACGAGCACCGCAAAGGCCCCGTTCGCCGCGACGTGGCCTGCGTCCAGGCTCAGGCCCTCGGTGTAGCTGAGCACCAGCTGGGCGCCGTTCACCGTGGCGCTGGCGAATACCGGGGCCCGGGTGTCCACCACGTAGTTGGTGCTCGCCGCCTGTCCCACTCCGGCGTTGCCCGCGGTGTCGGTCACGCCCGTGAGTTTCACGCGGATGGTATTGCTCGCGTCCTCCACGTCGGCCGTGGGCGTGAAGGGGGCGGTCCAGCTGTTCGTGCTTGCGGTGCGGGTCAGCGCGCCCAGCGTGCCGTTGTCCACCTCGACGTCGTCGCTGCTGAAGCTGGTGCCCACGTCCTCGCTGAAGGCAAAGGTCACGGTGGCGGTTTCGCCGACCCGGAGGCTGCTCTTGTCGAGTGTGATGGTGGCGCCGGGCGGTCGGGTGTCGATCGCGTAGTTCGTACTCACCACCTGTCCCACTCCGACGTTGCCCGCGGTGTCGGTCACGCCCGTGAGTTTCAAGCGGACGGTATTGCTCGCGGCCTCCACGTTGGCCGTGGGCGTGAAGTTGGCGGTCCAGTTATTGGTGGTTGAAGCGCGGGTCAGCTCGCTCAGCGTGCCGTTGTCCACCTCGACGTCGTCGAGGCCGAAGCTGGCGCCCACGTCCTTGTTGAAGGAGAAGGACACGGTGGCGGTTTCGCCGACCCTGAGAAGGCTCCTGTTGATCGTGACGCCGGCGCTGGGCGGCCGGGTGCTGATCGTGTAGTTCGTACTCGCCGCCTGGCCCTCTCCGGCGTTGCCCGTGGTGTCGGTCACGCCCGCGAGGTTTACACGGATGGTATTGAGCGCGGCCTCCACGTCCTCCGTGGGCGTAATGCGGGCGGTCCAGTTGTTGGTGCTTTCGACGCGGGTCAGATTGTCCAGCCCACGGACGTTGTCCATCCCGACAATATCGTGGGCATCGAAGCTGGTGCCCACATCCTCGCTAAAGGCGAAGGTCACGGTGGCGGTTTCGCCGACCTTGAGGGCGCTTTTGTCGAGCGTGATGGTGGCGGTGGGTCGCAGGGTGTCGATCGTGTAGCCCGTACTCACCGCCTGTCCCGTGCCGGCGTTGCCCACGATGTCGGTCACGCCCGTGAGGTTCACGCGGATGCTGTTGTTGGTAGTCTTTTGCAGACCGTTCGTGGGCGTGAAGGTGGCGGTCCAGCTGTTCGTGCCTGCGGTGCGGGTCAGCTCGCCCAGCGTACCGTTTTCCGCCACGACGTCGGCGCTGCTGAAGCTGGTGCCCACGTCCTCGCTGAAGGCAAAGGTCACGGTGGCGGTTTCGCCGACCTTGAAGATGCTCTTGTCGAGCGTGACGGTGGCGCTGGGCTTCGTGGTGTCGATCGTGCTCGCCGCCTTTCCCGTTCCGGCGTTGCCCGCAAGGTCGGTCACGCCCGTGAGGTTCACGCGGATGGTATTGCTCGCGTCCTCCACGTTGACTGAGGGCGTGAAGCTGGCGGTCCATCTATTGGTGTTTGCGACGCGGGTCAGCTCGCCCAGCGTACCGTTGTCCACCTCGACATCGTCGCTGCCGAAGCTGGTGCCCACATCCTCGCTAAAGGCAAAGGTCACGGTGGCGGTTTCACCGACCGTGAAGGCGCTTTTGTTGAACGTGACGGTGGCGGTGGGCTTTGTGGTGTCGATGGTGTAGGTGTGTGCGCGGAATGCCTGTACCCCGTCTGAGTACACGCGGCTCAGCACGTCTACGCCTTGTACGCCTACTCCTGCGCACCGGTTGCCATTCACATCCTCCACGTCTTCGGCATGCAGAACGATAAGGTTGCCAGTCGAGTCGCCGGAATCCGGGGCCTTCAGGTCGAACTTCCAAGTGATGTTGTTGTCCGTGGTGCGCAGGTTCGACAACTCGCCCTTGTTGGTTATCACCTCATACGTGTCGGGTTTGACAATCTTCAGGTCCGCAAGGGTGAAGGTTGCCGGTTTCACCGCTCTGGTGAAGACGATGGTGTAGGTGCAGGTCTCGTTAGCGGAAAGGATGAGGTCAGAGCATTCGACGCTGGCGATGGTGGTGAGGGCGTTGGGGTCGGGGGTGGTGGCCATGGTGTTTGCGGTGGAATGGATGGACAGAGGGTTGATCCGGACCTGCGGTGCATCCCGTGCGGGCACAGGGCCACGTCACGGAGATGCCTTGGCAGGGGCGGTGCGTAATTCCCGAGGCAATGCAGCCCGGGAGAAGTCGTGGACAGGGGTTTGAATGCGTTGGAACTCCCCCATGCCGCTCGGGCGTGGGGGTTTCATCACATGACGGGGTGACTTGGCATGCCCGCCGCCTGTGGCAGCAGACGGCAGGCCACGCCCGGGGTCCCTGCCCGACGCCGCCGTGCGGGCGTCCGTGGGGGCGGCGAATCCGACAACCAGCCGTGTGATTTGGCCAGCGGTCTTTGGAGGGCGAAGCCGGAGGGCTGGCCCTTCCCTCTCTATACTCGGCTCGGCTCGGCTCGGCTCGGCTCGGCTCGGCTCGGCTCGGCTCGGCTCGGCTCGGCTCGGCTCGGTGATATGTATATGTGTCTATGTCAGACAGTACCGAACCCCCGCGAACGCCTTTGCCGGGCGCCACGCAAGCAAGGGAAGGTTGGCTGGACATGGCTGGGCATCATACCGGGTATACGATTACTCTTTCGTTGTCTTACACTGCGCGCGCCTGGCTTCCGTGGTAAGGCGCTCGGCGCCCACGGCCTGCGCCACGCTGTCGGCGCTGCCCAGGCCATTCAGGCGCCGCAACCTGCGATGGACCTGTTGTTTTATTCCACCGCCCGCTGCGCCGCGTCCGCCGCCAAGTCCTGCTCCAGTTGCAGCGCGGCCATGCCGACGAGCGTGCGCACGGAGCTGCGCCCGGTCTCGATCACGTGCCGGGCGGTTTCGCGGTACAGGCTGTCGCGCTGGGCGTAGAGCGCGCGCAGCCGCTTCAGCGGGTTGCCGCCCTGGAGCAGGGGGCGCGTGCGGTCATGCTGGACGCGCCGGCAGATCTCCTCGGGCAGGGCGTGCAGGTAGAACACGCTGCCAAAGCGGCGCAGCAGGTCCCGGTTGTCGGCGCGCAGCACGGCGCCGCCGCCGGTGGACAGCAGCATGCCGCCGGGCTGCTGCGCCACTTCGGCCAGCGCCTGCGCTTCCAGGTCCCGAAAGCAGGCCTCGCCCGCCACTTCAAAGTAGCTGCGGATGCTGCAACCCAGGGTCTGCTCCAGCCGCTGGTCCAGGTCGATGAATGGCACCCCGCTGTGCTGCGCGAGCTGCCGGCCGAGGGTGGATTTGCCCGAGCCGGGCATGCCGACCAGTGCACAGCGAATCTGCATGAACGTCCCGCCTTCCTGCTTTCAGCTAGGCAACGGCAATGCCGTCCCCGGGCTCGGGATTTTCCTTGGCGGGCAGGCGGGTGGCGAGGATCTTGTCGATGGTCTTGCCGTCCATGTCGACCACTTCGAGCCTCCAGTCCTCCCACTGCACGGTGTCGGTCACCTTGGGCAGGCGGCCGGTGAGCAGCATGATCATTCCGCTGAGCGTGTGGTAGCGGCCGCGCTCCTCTTCGGGGACGGCTTCGAGGTTCAGCCGGTCCTTGAGTTCGGGAACGGGGATGTGGCCGTCGAGCAGCCAGCTGCCGTCTTCGCGTTGCAGCGCCCACGAGGTCTCGGGGTCGCGCGGCTGGAACTCGCCGGTAATGGCCTCGATCAGGTCTTGCAGCGTGACGATTCCCTGCACCTCGCCGTATTCGTCGATGACGAAGGCCATGTGCACGTCCGACAGGCGGAAGTTGTCCAGCAGCTCCATGCCGGTGATGGTCTCGGGCACGTACAGCGCGGTTTGCAGCGCTTGGTCGGCGAGCCCGTGCGCCGGTTCGCGGAGCGTGCGCGCGAGCCACTGGCGCGCGTTGATCACGCCCAGGATCTCGTCCATGCTGCCGCGCACCACCGGAAAGCGGGCGTGGTCGGATTCTTCGATGCGCCGCAGGTTTTCCTCGAACGGCGCGTCGCCGTCGAGGCACACCACGTCGCCGCGCGGCACCATCAGCGAGCCGATCTGGCGGTCGTCGAGCCGAAACACGTTGCGCACCATGGTGTGCTCGTGCGATTCGATCACGCCCGCCGTCCGGCCTTCGACGAGCATGGCGTGGATCTCCTCTTCGGTGACCGGGCTGCCGTTGATCTCCGGCACGCCCATCAGGCGCAGCAGCGCGCGCGTGGACGCGGACAGCAGCAGCACGAAGGGCTTCGTCGCGAGCGCCAGAAAGTTGATCGGGCGCGCGACCAGGCGCGCCAGCCTCTCAGGGTGCGACTGGCCGATGCGCTTGGGAACCAGTTCGCCGATGACGATGGAGAAATAGGTGATCAGCAGCACCACCAGGGCGGTCGCGAGGTAGGCGCCGTAGGGCGGGGGCAGGCCCTGCGTGTGCAGCCACGCGGCCAGTGGCTCGGCCAGGGCGGATTCACCGACGATGCCGTTGAGCACGCCGATCGATGTCAGGCCGATCTGGATGGTGGACAGGAAGCGGGTCGGGTCGGCGCCGAGTTGCACGGCAGCGGTGGCGCTGTTGTTGCCCTCATCGACGAGCTTTTGCAGCCGGGTCTTGCGTGCCGTGAGCAGAGCGATCTCGGACATGGCAAACAGGCCGTTGAGCAGGATGAGCGCGAACAGTAATGCTATTTCCATACGAGGGGGCCTGGCACGCCCCTGGGTGTTGCGAAGCCGGCATTGTAAGAAACCGGGGCGTGCTGCCCTGTTTCCCGTGCCTTGCGCGCCCCCGGTTCGGGTGCCGCGTGTGACCCTTCTGCTACGCTCGTGCGGATATGCCTGCCCCCTGCGCCAGTGTGGCGTTCGCCGCCGCCGTCCCCGTCCCCGTTCGCCCTGGCCTGGCCATTTTGGTGCTGGCCTTGCTGCTGAGCTTGCAGCCGGTGACGACCGATCTGTACCTGCCGGCGCTGCCCGCGCTCACGCGCAGCCTGGGCGCGTCCATGGCGGATGCGCAGCTCACGCTCAGCGCCCTGCTGCTGGCGTTTGGTTGTTCGCAGATGTTCTGGGGGCCGCTGTCCGACCGGTTTGGCCGCCGCCCCATCCTGCTCGTCGGCCTGGGCGCCTACACGCTGGCCTCGCTGGGCAGCGCGTTCGCCCCGGCCATGGACCTGCTGATCCTGTGGCGCAGCGCGCAGGGCGCCGCCATGGGGGCGGTCGTGGTGTGCGCGCGTGCCATCGTGCGCGACCTGTACGACCCGCTGGAGGGCGCGCGCGCCATGTCGCGTGCGTTCACCGGGCTGGGTATCGTGGCCTGCGCCTGCGCGCCCCTGGGCGGGTTGCTGAGCGCCTGGCTGGGTTGGCGTGCGGCGCTGCTCGCGCTCACCGTCTACGCCGCGCTCACGCTGGCACTCGTGGTGCTGCACCTGCCGGAAACCCTGGCGCAGCGCAATCCGCAGGCGCTGCGGCCGGCAACGCTGCTCGGCACTTGGTTGCAGGTGTTGCGCAGCCCGACCTTCTGGGCCTTCTCGCTGCTCACCATGGCCACCTACGGCGGCCTGTTCACTTTTCTTGCGGCCTCGTCGTTCGTCTACATCGACGTGCTCGGCCTCACGCGCACGCAGTACGGCTGGGTCATGGCGTCGGCCGGCGTGGCGTATTTTGGCGGCACCTTCCTGTGCCGTCGGCTGCTCGTGCGCCACGGGCTGCTGCGCACGGTGGCGATCGCCGGCGGCCTGAGCCTGGGCGGCGGCGCGTTGCTGCTGCTGTTCGCCTGGCTGGGCTGGCAGCGGCCCTGGGTCCTGGTGCTGCCGTACTACCTGTTCATGCTCGGCCATGGAATCCATCAGCCCTGCGGGCAAAGCGGCGCCCTGGGACCGTTCCCCCGGGCCGCGGGCGTTGCCTCGGCGCTCAATGGCTGCCTCATGATGCTCGCGGCGTTTGCCATCGGCGGCTGGCTCGGCAGGCGCCTGGACGGCACGGTCTGGCCGTTGGTCAACGGCATCGGCTTTTGGTCGCTGGTGCTGGCGCTGGTCTCGTGGACGCTGGTGCAACGCTTCGGAGACCCCGCGCGTGCGCCCGCCTGAGGCCTGGCCGCCCGCGATCGCCCTGGCAGGCCCCACGGCCTCGGGAAAGACTGCGGGCGCGTTGGCGCTGGCCGCGGTGCTCGGCAGGCGCATGCCGGTGGAGGTCATCAGCGTGGATTCGGCGCTGGTCTATCGCGGGATGGACATCGGCAGCGCCAAGCCCACGCAGCAGGAGCGCGCCGCCGTGCCGCACCATCTGATCGACGTCCGCGACCCGTTGCAGGCGTATAGCGCGGCCGGGTTCGTGCAGGACGCCACGCGGCTCATGGCGCAGATCCGGGCGCGCGGCGCGCTGGCGCTGCTGGTGGGCGGCAGCATGCTGTACTTCAGGGCCCTGTTCGACGGCTTGGCCCCCATGCCCCCAGCCGACGCGCAGCTGCGCGCGCAGTTGCAGGCCCGGGCCGACGCGCAGGGCTGGCCCGCGCTGCACGCCGAGCTGGCGCGCGCGGACCCGGTCACCGCCGCCCGCCTGGCCCCCGGCGACAGCCAGCGCATCCAGCGGGCGCTGGAGGTGTGGCAGCTGTCGGGCCGGCCGTTGTCGGATTTTCATGCGCAAGGCGCCTGCGCTGGGCTTCGCGCCTGCGCGCTCTTCTCGCTGGAGCCGCAGGACCGCGCCTGGCTGCACGCGCGCATCGCGCAGCGCTTTGACGCCATGCTCGCCGCAGGCTTCGTCGATGAGGTGCGAAGCCTGCGCGCGCGCGGCGACTTGCACGCCGACCTGCCGAGCATGCGCTGCGTGGGCTACCGCCAAGTGTGGGACGAGCTCGACCTTCAGGCTGCCGCGCCCGGTGCGCCTTTGAACCTGGAGCGTCTGCGCGCGCGCGGCGTTGCCGCCACGCGCCAACTGGCCAAGCGCCAGATCACTTGGCTGCGCAGCATGCCGCAGCGCCACGCGCTCGCCTGCGACCATCCGCAGGCCGTGGCGCAGCTGGTGCAGGCCGTGTTGCAGCGCCTGGAGCAGCGCGCGGCATGACGCAGCTGCACGTGGACCAGCTCGGCAAGCGCTACGGTGCAGCGCCGGTGTTTTCCGGGCTGTGCTTTACGGTCGCGCCGGGCGAGTTCGTCGCCATCATGGGGGATTCGGGTGTCGGCAAGTCCACGCTGCTCAACTGCCTGGCGGGGCTCGACCATTGGGACGCGGGCCGCATCACGCACGGCAGTACCGACCTGGGCCTGCTCGACGACAGGCAGCGCGCCCTGTGGCGCCGTGCGCAGGTGGGCTTCGTGTTCCAGGCCTTCCACGTGCTGCCGCACCTGGACGTGGCGCAGAACGTGGCGCTGCCGCTGATGCTGCTCGGCCGCAACGACGCGCAGCGCGTGCAGCACATGCTCGCGGCGGTTGGCCTGCAAGACCTGGGGGCCCGGCTGCCGCAGCAGCTCAGCGGCGGGCAATTGCAGCGCGTGGCCATTGCTCGCGCCCTGGTGCACCGCCCGGCGCTGCTGCTGGCCGACGAGCCCACCGGCAACCTGGACCCGGCCACTGCGGGCCGCGTGCTCGACCTGCTGCACGCGCAGACGCGCGCGCACGGCGCAGCGCTGGTGCTGGCCACGCATTCGGACGCCGCAGCGGCCCGGGCAGACCGGGTGCTGCGGCTGAGCGCCGAGGGCATCGTCGGCTAGCGCAGGCGCGGGCTTGATCTGCATCAACCGTGCCGCGCACCCCAAGCGGTCACAATGCGCGCCATGCTTGCGTTGCTTGGCACCTTCTCCTGGCAGGACCTGCGCCACCACCCCTGGCGCAGCGCCGCGGCCATGGCGGCGGTGATGCTCGGGGTGGCGCTGGCGTTTGCGGTGCATTTGATCAACGCCTCGGCGCTCGACGAGTTCGCGCAGGCGCTGCGCGCGGTCCATGGCGAGCCCGATCTGGAACTGCGCGCCATGCAGGGCAGCCTGCCCGAGGCGCTCTACGAGCGCCTGCTCGGCGACCCGCAGGTGGCGCGCGCGAGCCCGGTGCTGGAACTCTCGGCGATGGCGCAGAAGGACCGCAGCGCCGCGCGCACGCCGCTGCGCGTGCTGGGCGCCGACGCCCTGTTGCTGCCCGCCATGGCGCCCGCGCTCATGCCGCGCCCCTGGCCGGGCGCTGATCGGCTGGCCTTTCTCGCCCCGGCCACGGTGTTCCTGAACGCCGCAGCGCAGCAGGCGCTGGGCCTTGCCGGCGCGGACCTGGGCCCCCTGCCGCAGATCACGCTGTGGGTTGGTTCGCGCCAGCTGCCCGTGCGGGTCGCGGGCAGCGTGGCGGCGGGTGCTGCGCCGCTGGCGGTGATGGACATCGGCGCGGCGCAGGACCTGTTTGGCCGCGCCGGGCAGCTCAGCCGCATCGACCTGCAACTGCAACCTGGCACCGTGCGCGGCGCGTGGCAGCAGGCGCTGCGCGCGCGGCCCGACTGGCCCGCGAATGCGGTGTTCGCCGAGCCGGGGGACGCGGTGCAGCGCGTCGGCAACCTGTCGCGCGCGTACCGCGTGAACCTCACGGTGCTGGCGCTGGTGGCGCTGTTCACGGGGGCGTTTCTGGTGTTCTCGGTGCGCGCGCTGAGCGTGGCGCAGCGCGCGCCGCAGTTTGCGCTGCTCGCCGTTCTCGGCGCCACGCCGCGCCAGCGCCTGGCGCTGGTGCTGGCCGAGTCGGCGGCGCTGGGGCTGGTGGGCAGCCTGGCGGGAATCGCGCTGGGCAGCGCGCTGGCCGCCGCGGCGCTGCGGCTGCTCGGCGGCGACCTGGGCGGTGGCTACTTTGCCGGCGTGCAGCCCGCGCTGCAATGGAGCGCGCCGGCCGCCCTGGGCTACGGCGCGCTCGGCGTGGCGGCGGCCCTGGCGGGCGGCTGGTGGCCCGCGCGCGCCGCGCAGACGCTGGTGCCGGCGCAAACGTTCAAGGGCCTGGGTGGCGCGGCCGGCCCGGCGGACAGGGGGTGGGTCGGCATGCTTTTGCTCGCATCCGGCGCGCTGCTGAGCAGCGCCCCGCCGGTGTGGGGCCTTCCATTGCCGGCCTACGCGGCGATCGCGCTGCTGCTGCTCGGCGGCATTGCGCTGCTGCCCTGGGGCATGGCCTGGCTGTTGCAGCGCCTGCGGCCGCTCGCGCTCGGCCATGTCCTGCCCTTGCTGGCGTTGGCGCGTGCCCGGCATGCGCGCGGCAGCGCCGCGATTGCCGTGGGCGGCGTGGTCGCGAGCCTGAGCCTGGCGGTGGCGCTGACGGTGATGGTCTCGAGCTTTCGCGGCTCGCTCGCGCAGTGGCTCGACGCCGTGCTGCCAGGGCCCCTGTATCTGCGCTCGGCGCTGAACGCCGCCGGCGGCGACGCCGCCCTGCTGCCCGCGGGCCTTGCCGAGGCCGTGGCGCAGTTGCCCGGCCTGGCGCGCGTGCAGGCGCAGCGTGCGAGCCCGCTTCAACTGGACCCCGCGCTCCCGGCGCTGACGCTGCTCAGCCGTCCGCTGGGCGCCAACCCGCAGCAGAACCTGCCCCTGGTGGGCGCGGCGCTGCCCGTCCCCGCGGGGCGCACGGGCGTCTACGTCAGCGAGGCGGTGGTGGACCTGTACGGTCTGCGCCCGGGAATGGACTGGCCTGCGCTTTCCCGGGCTTTCGGCGCGGTGGACGGGCGGGCGGAGATTTTTTTCATCGCCGGCGTGTGGCGCGACTACGTTCACCAGTCGGGCGCGGTGCTGCTCGAGCGCGCCGTCTGGCTGCGGCTCACCGGCGACGCGCGCACCAGCGATCTGGCGCTATGGCCGCGCGAGGGGGTGGACGTGGCGGCGCTGCAGGCGTCCATTCGCGCGCTCGCGGCAGCGGGCCATGACCCCGGCGCTGGCGACCAGGCGCTGGTGGAATTCATGTTCTCCGGCGCGATCCGCGAACGCTCGCTGCGCATCTTTGACCGCAGCTTCGCCGTCACCTACTGGCTGCAAGCGGTGGCCATCGGCATCGGGCTCTTCGGCGTCGCCGCGAGCTTTGGTGCGCAGGTGCTGGCGCGGCGCAGGGAGTTCGGCCTGCTCGCGCACCTGGGACTGACCCGGCGCCAGATCCTGGCCGTGGTCGCCGCCGAGGGCGCCGTCTGGAGCGGCGTAGGCGCTGCCGCCGGGCTGCTGCTGGGATTGGCGGTCGCGGTGGTGCTGGTGCACGTGGTCAACCCCCAGAGCTTCCACTGGACCATGGACCTCGACCTGCCGGGCTGGCGTCTGCTCGCGCTGTGCCTGGCGCTGATCCTTTCGGGAACGGCGGCGGCCTGGATCGCCGGGCGCGCCGCAGCGGGACGTGACGCGGTGCTGGCCGTGAAGGAGGACTGGTGAACGCCGCCCCGGTACGCTGGCCGCAGGATCGGGCGCAATGAGCACGCGCCGCGCCTGGCTTGCCGCGCCGCTCGCCGTCCCGCTGGGTCTGTGGGGCCTGGGCGCCGCGCACGCACTGCCCGTGCGCACGCTGGCCTTTCCGCGCGACCATGGCAGCCATCCCGAACTGCGCACCGAGTGGTGGTACATCACCGGCCACGTGCAGGCGGCGGGCCAGCTCTGGGGATTTCAGGTCACGTTCTTCCGCTCGCGCGTGGACGCCGCGCAGAGCCTGCAATCCGCGTTCGCGGCCAAGCAGCTGCTGTTTGCCCATGCGGCGCTCAGCGACGTGCCGGGCCAGCGCCTGCTGCACGCGCAGCGCATCGCGCGCGCGGGCTTTGGCGTGGCGCAGGCGAACGTGTCCGACACGCGCATCCGGCTGCACGACTGGACACTGGAGCGAAGCGACGTTCCACAGCCCGGCCCCCCGGCCAGCCGCTACGCGGCGCGCATCATGGACGGCCAGTTCGGCCTGGATCTGCGCTTCGACAGCACCCAGCCCCTGCTGCTCCAGGGCCGGCAGGGCCTGTCGCGCAAGGGGCCGGACGTGCAGCACGCGAGCTACTACTACAGCCAGCCCCAGCTGAGCGTGGACGGCAGCCTGTGGGTCCAGGGCCGGCGCCTGGCCGTCGTCCCCGCGACGGGCCGCGCCTGGCTGGACCACGAGTGGAGCGAGACGCTGCTGCCCCCGGACGCCGTGGGCTGGGACTGGGTCGGCATGAACCTCGACGACGGCAGCGCGCTCACGGCGTTCCGGCTGCGCCGTGCGGACGGGTCCAGCCTGTGGTCCGGTGGCTCCTTGCGCGCCCCGCAGCAGGCGGTGCAGGTGTTCGACGCGGGCAGCGTGGAATTCGCGCCGCAGCGCTTCTGGAACAGCCCGCAGAGCGGCGCGCGCTACCCGGTGCAGTGGCGGCTGCAAACGCCCGTGGGGAGCTTTCAGGTGCGCGCACGGTTCGACAACCAGGAACTCGGCGGCAGCGGATCGGGCACGACGATCTACTGGGAGGGTCTCTCGGACCTGCTGAATGGCGCGGGGCGGTCCGTGGGCCGGGGCTATCTGGAGATGACCGGGTACGCGGCTGCGCTGCGCCTGTGATTCAGGCGCTGCGCGGACCCCGCGCGCGGCGCCGGAGCGTCCAGGCAATGATCTCGCCCATGACCCCCCGGCGGAACGCGAGCACGCAGACCACGAAGATCAGGCCCGTGACCATGGTCACCGATTCGCCCAGCGTCCCGAACCATGGCACGCCGGTCAGCGTGGCGAGCAGCTGGCCGAATTCGCCGATCTTGTTTTCCAGCAGCACCACCACGGCGGAGCCGACGAGCGGGCCCGACAGGGTGCCCAGGCCGCCGACCAGCGTCATCAGGATGACCTGGCCCGAGGCCGTCCAGTGCACGTCGGAGAGCGTGGCAAAGCCGAGCACCAGCGTCTTGAGCGCGCCCGCCAGGCCCGCGAGCGCGGCCGACAGCACAAAGGCCAGCAGCTTGAAGTGCTGCGTGTCGTAGCCCAGCGAGATGGCGCGCGGCTCGTTCTCCTTGATTCCCTTGAGCACCTGGCCAAACGGCGAGTGGATGGTGCGCACGATGAGCAGGAAGGCGAGCACCACGATCGCCAGCGTCAGGTAGTACATGCGCAGGTCGTTTTGCAGGTCGATCAGGCCAAACAGCCTGCCGCGCGCAACGCCCTGCAGGCCGTCCTCGCCCCCCGTGAAGGGCGCCTGCAGGCAGGCAAAGAACAGCATTTGCGCGAGCGCCAGGGTGATCATCGAGAAGTAGATCCCCTGGCGGCGGATCGCCAGCCAGCCAAACAGCAGCCCGAGCAGGGCGCCGCCCGCCATGCCGAGCAGCAGGCCCAACTCGGGTGTCAGTCCCCAGACCTTGAGCGCGTGCCCGGACAGGTAGGCGCCGCCGCCCAGAAACGCCGCGTGGCCAAAGGACAGCAGACCGGTGTAGCCGAGCAGCAGGTTGAACGCCGAGGCAAACAGCGCAAAGCACATGAGCTTCATCACGAAGATCGGGTACGCGCCCAGGAAGGGCGCGGCGAGCAGCCCCATCAGCAGCAGGCCGTAGCCGATGGCGGCAAGGTTCCTGAAAGGCATGCGCGGGGCCTCTTACTTTTCTTTGCCGAACAGGCCGGCGGGGCGGATCAGCAGAACGAGCACCATGATGACGAACACCACGGTGGACGAGGCCTCGGGGTAGAACACCTTGGTCAGGCCCTCGACGACGCCCAGCCCGAGACCGGTGAGGATGGAGCCCATGATCGATCCCATGCCGCCGATCACCACCACCGCGAAGACCACGATGATGAGGCTCTGGCCCATGAGCGGGGTGACCGGGTAGACCGGCGCCGCAAGCACGCCGGCGAACGCGGCCAGCGCGGCGCCAAAGGCGTAGGTCAGCGTCACCATCACCGGGACGTTCACGCCAAAAGCCTCGACCAGGCGCGGGTTCTCCGTTCCCGCGCGCAGGTACGCGCCGAGCTTGGTCTTCTCGATCACGTACCAGGTGCCCAGGCACACGAGCAGCGAGGCCAATACCACCCAGGCGCGGTAGTTGGGCAGGAGCATGAAGCCGAGGTTGGTCGCGCCCTCGAGCAGTTCGGGCGGGTCGTAGCCCAGGCCCGAGACGCCGTAGACCGAGCGGAACACCCCCTCGATGAGCAGCGTCAGACCCAGCGTGAGCAGCAGACCGTACAGATGGTCGAGCCGGTAGATCCAGCGCAGCAGCAGGCGCTCGATCAGCACCCCGAACAGGCCCACGAGCAGCGGCGCGAGCAGCAGCATCCACCAGTAGCCGATGCCCAGATAGCTCAGCGCCATCCAAGTCAGCAGGGCGCCCATCATGAACAGCGCGCCATGCGCGAAGTTGATGACGTTCAGCAGGCCGAAGATCACCGCCAGCCCGAGGCTGAGAATGGCATAGAACGAGCCGTTGACCAGCCCCAGAAGCAACTGGCTCAGCAGGCCCGGCAGCGAGACGGCAAAGATTTCCATGGGCGCTGGGAGGGCAGGGGGAGGGAATCAGAGCCCTCGGCCTACTTCCAGAGCGCGCATTTGCTCTCCGCCCGGGTGGTGAAAACGGATTCACCCGGCAGCTTTTTGAGCAGCTTGTAGTAGTCCCAGGGCTTGACCGATTCCGAAGGCTTTTTCACCTCCATCAGATACATGTCGTGCACGTAGCGGCCGTCGGCGCGCAGCTGGCCCGTGCCGAAGAAGTCGTTCATCTTCATGCTGCGCCATGCGGCCATGACCTTGTCCGCGTCCACGGTTTTGGCGGCATCCACGGCCCGCAGGTAGTTCATGGTCGCGGAGTAGTCGGCGGCCTGGACGGAGGTCGGCATGCGCCGGGCCTTCTCGAAGAAGCGTGCGGAGAACTTGCGCGTTTCATCGTTCAGGTCCCAGTACCAGCTGGTGGTGAACTGCAGGCCCTCGGTGTTGCGCAGGCCCAGGCTGTGCACGTCGCTGATGAAGATCAGCAGGCCGGCGAGCTTCATGCTTTTGCCGATGCCAAATTCCTTCGCTGCCTTGATGGCGTTCACGGTGTCTCCCCCGGCGTTCGCCAGACCGAGAATCTGCGCCTTGGAGTTTTGCGCCTGCAGCAGGAAGGACGAAAAATCCGACGCGTTGAGCGGATGGCGCACCGCGCCGACCACGCTGCCGCCCTTGGCTTTGATGACCGTGCTGGTGTCGGCTTCCAGGGCATGGCCGAAGGCGTAGTCGGCCGTCAGAAAGTACCAGCTCTTGCCGCCCGCATCGACGATCGCCGAACCCGTTCCCTTGGCCAGCGCCACGGTGTCGTAGGCGTAGTGCACGGTGTAGGGCGTGCACTGCTCATTCGTCAGCGCCGAGGTGGCAGCGCCATTGTTGATGTACACGCGCTTCTTTTCCGCCGCCACCTTGGCGGACGCCAGGGCCGTGCCGGAGTTGGTTCCACCGAACAGCATGGTCAGGCCCTGGGTGTCGATCCACTCGCGCGCCTTGGACGCGGCGATGTCGGCCTTGTTCTGGTGGTCGGCAGCGATCAGCTCGATGGGCATTCCCAGCACCTTGCCGCCAAAGTCGTCGATCGCCATCTGTATCGCGAGCGCACCGTTCTTGCCTTCCAGGTCGGCGTACAGGCCGGACATGTCGGTGATGAAGCCGATCCGGACCTTTTCCTGCGCCTGCGCCTGTGTGAGGGCCGCAATTCCCAGCAGCACCGCGGTCAGCGCCCTGCGTTGGTTCTTCATGAAATCTCTCCTGTGGGTCTGGTGAAAGGAATGGGGGAGGGCGTGCGCGCGGGCGTCAAACGCCCAGCAGCTCGGTGAGCACGGGCATCTTCTCTTCGAGCGCGCAGGCGGCGAAATTCTCCACGATGCGGCCGTGCTCCATCACGTAGAAGCGGTCGGCCAGCGGCGCGGCAAAGCGGAAGTTCTGCTCGACCATGACCACCGTGTAGCCCTTGGCGCGCAGCACGGTAATCATGCGCGCCAGGGCCTGGACGATGACCGGCGCGAGGCCCTCGGAGATCTCGTCGAGCAGCAGCAGCCCGGCGCCCGTGCGCAGAATGCGCGCCACGGCGAGCATCTGCTGCTCGCCGCCCGAGAGGCGCGTTCCCTGGCTGCTGCGGCGCTGCGCGAGGTGCGGGAACATGGCGTAGATCTCCGGCAGCGGCATTCCCGGGCGGTCCGTCCTGAGCACCGGGGGCAGGAGCAGGTTCTCCTCGCACGACAGGCTGGAAAAGATGCCGCGCTCCTCCGGGCAGTAGCCCACGCCCAGATGCGCGATGCGGTGCGTGGGCATGGCCACCGTCTCCACGCCGCCGATCCGGATCGCGCCCCGGCGCGCGCCAGTCAGCCCCATGATCGCGCGCAGCGTGGTGCTGCGGCCCGCGCCGTTGCGGCCCAGCAGCGTGACCACCTCACCGGGCTGCACGGTGATGTCCACGCCGTGCAGCACGTGCGACTCGCCGTACCAGGCATGCAGGCCGTGGATTTCGAGCGCGGGGGGCGCTGCGGCGGTGGCGGCCACGTCAATCATCCCGTGTGCTGCGCGCCACCTGCGATGCAGGAAGCGGGTGGGTCCGCAAGTGAAGCGGCAGGGACGGGGGCAGGGGCATCTCAATGCGCTCCCTGCAGCTGGCCATCAGTCGTTCCCATATAGGCCTGCATGACCTGCGGGTCGCTGGACACCTCGGCGTAAGTCCCCTCGGCGAGCACGGCGCCACGTTGCAGCACGGTGATGCGGTCGGCGATGCGCGCGATCACCTGCATGTTGTGCTCGACCATCAAAATGGTGCGCCCCGCGGACACCTTCCGGATGAGTTGCGTGACGCGGTCCACGTCCTCATGGCCCATGCCCTGCGTGGGCTCGTCGAGCAGCATCAGCGCGGGTTCCATGGCCAGCGTGGTGGCGATCTCGAGCGCGCGCTTGCGGCCATACGGCAGGTTCACGGTCGGTTCATCGGCCAGTTCCTCCAGCCCCACCTCGGCCAACAACTGCATCGCGCGCGCGTCCAGCTGGCGCAGGCTGCGCTCGCTGCGCCAGAAGTGAAAAGACGTGCCGAGCCTGCGCTGCAGGCCCAGGCGCACGTTCTCCAACAGGCTCAGGTGCGGGAAGACAGCGGAAATCTGGAACGAGCGGATTACGCCGCGGCGCGCGATCTGCGCCGGCCGCTCGTGCGTGATGTCCTGCCCATTGAAGCGGATGACCCCCGAACTCGGCTCCAGGAACTTGGTCAGCAGGTTGAAGCAGGTGGTCTTGCCGGCCCCGTTGGGGCCGATCAGCGCATGGATCGTGCCCCGGCGGACCGCCAGGTTCACACCGCTCACGGCGCTGAAGCCCTTGAACTCCTTGGTCAGGTCGAAGGTTTCAAGAATGACGTCGCTCATTGTGCCGGGGCCGTTTGCGCTGGGTGCCGAAAGCCTTGCGGCCATTGCGTGGGGGATCGATCATGCGGCATCGTATGCTCCCCTGGCCTGCTACAGATACTGGGGCTAATGCCTATTCATTACTTTGGGGCCGCGCCGCCCCATTCGCCTTGCGCGCGCCGGAGCCAGGTGAGGAGGCCACAGCGCCCAATGAAATCCCTGTTCCTGCTACGCATCCGGGTCCAATTTTTCCCGGGAAATAAGCGCCAACCCGGATTTCTTCATGTCCTCGACGACATCCTCCGGCGTTCCATTGAGTGCATCGCTTGTTGCGTCGTATTTCATGGTCACATACTGGTCACTGGCATCTTTGAAAATCATCAATTCCGATTGCATCGTCTGCTCTGGTGGTGCAGTCCGGGAATGCATCCCGAACAATTCCCAGTGACCATTGCGGCGCAGCATTTTCTGCACGGAGAGCGCGTGGGCATCCTGTGTCCCGGTGAAAATTCTTTGCGCTTCGCTGTCCAACTGCCCGAGCGCCCGGGCGTCCCTGCTATCGCACAGCAGCAGGCTGTCGCGCCGTGGCACGGCGGCCACGATGGCGTCGCCCAAGCTGGCTTGCATAGGCTCCCAAAAGGAATCGGACAACAGCAGCGTGGCCTCCAGTTCACCGCCCGTGCGTATCGCCACGCAGCCGTGCTGGTCAACATGCTGCGTCGTCGGCGGCATCCGCCGTGCCAGATTTTGCAAAGCCAGCGCAGGCATCTCGGACACGGCAATACCGGCCTGTGCCAACTGGTCCGGTGTGGCCATGATGAATTGTTCCGGCAAGTCGAATGCGTAGATCACCAGCAATTCTCCGCACAGCGGTGTGCTGGCCGGGTGCTGCCGTTCGGGAACGCCGTACTCTTTCAGTTCCTTGAGAAAATCCACATGCTTGATGCGCGGTATCAGTTTCTCGCGCTGCAGCATCCGCGTTAGCGGATCTGTTTCGGTCATTTTTTTGAAGCGATTGAATAGGGCGTTGAGCATGGAATTTCTCGTGCGGATGGATGATGGGATACGTTGCCTGGCGACGTCATCGGAAATGGGGAGAGTCGTGCAAGGCGCGGAAGCCGGGATTATTGAAGCGTTTCCTTGACCGCCGCCGGCAGGGGCAGGGGCATGACGGCGATTCCTTCCTCGCGCAACTGTAGCGCCTCGTCGGGCGTGGCCTGGCCGCGGATCGCGCGTTCCTGCACTTCGCCATGGTGCATGCGCCGGGCTTCCTGCGCGAAGCGCGGCCCCACGTCCTCGGTATTTGCCACGATCTTGCGTGCCAGTTCCAGCCAAGTGGCCTGCAGAGCCGGTGGCAGTACGCCGACGCCGGCGTCGCGGGCCGGCGCCAGCGGCGGAGGCGGCGCGGATGCCACCGGCTCCTGTGCCCCGAGGTTCAGCCGCGGCGCGCTCAGGCGCTTTTCAACGTGCCCGTCGGCGCACAGGGGGCATTGCACGAGTCCGCGCTGCTTCTGGCTCTGGAAATCGTCTTCGGACGCGAACCAGCCCTCAAAGACATGGCCCTGCCGGCATTGGAGGTCAAGCACCTTCATGGCGTGCATCGTACAGGTGCGGGCTCAGCCATGGCGGCGCAGCAGGTAGCGGTAGACGAAGCCGGGGAACGCGAAGGTGAGAAACAGCGCCCCGGTGACGGCGTAGAACTCCCAGCCCTGCGGTGCAATTTGCCCGGCGCGGCGCTCCAAAAGGCGCGCCAGACCACCGACCGCAAAGTACAGCAGCACGAGTTCGGCGAGCCGCGCGGCCAGCGGCTTTTCGGGCGTGGCAACGGACCCCACGAGCAACCAGCGCTGGTTGACGAAGGGCAGGTTGGCGGCGATGCAGGCGGCCACGATGATGAGCCAGACGGAACCGGTCAGAGACACAGACATGGGGGGGAGTGCAATCAATGGGGCGGAATACCGAAGCGGTCCAGCGGCTGGTCGATGGCCCAGTCTGCGCTGCCGTCACGGGCGGCGAAGGGGCTCGCGTCCCGACCGTACTGCTGGTCATCGTCTCACGGACCGTGCCTTGGCCATGTTCCCAATCTGCCATCGGCAAACCGGAACTGCTGCACGGGGGGATGGGAAGCCATGGGCCAAGTCATCGTGGATTATGGCTTCTTGCCGTTCGTGCGGATGCGTCCGGTGCTGCCGCACGCTCAGGGTGTTTGATCAGGCGGCGATTACGGTCCGCGCGGCTCAGCCCATGCTGGCCCGGCGGATCGCGCTTGTGCCAAGCGCTCAATCCTCCACCGCCAGCCCCACCGGCTGCGCCGCCAACTGCGCGCGCTGCAGCCAATCCAGCACCGAATCCACCGTGACCGTCTCGATGCGGTCGGAGAACCGCTTCTCCCCCGGGTGATCGTCGAACGCGATGTTCGCCGAGCCAAGGCGCCCGCCCAGGCGCGTGAGCGCGCCGATCTTGAGCACACTGGGCGCGTAGCCCTTGCGCTGCAACCAAGCCTGCGCCTGCGCGCGCGTGTGCACCGCGGCGGGGTCCATCGCCATGGCCAGCGTCTCCAGCGCCCACTGGTTGGACTGCTGGTACTTGACCCCCCACACGTAGCTGACCGTGCTGTAGGGCAGGTGCTGCAGCGCCCGGATGCGCTCGTCGTGCAGCAGCACGGACAGCAGGCGCTGCTGCACCTCGGCCGTGGGAACGGCGTACACGGCCACGTAGCGCCACAGGTCGTCCAGAAAGAACTCGCCCAGCCCCTGGCGGTACAGATAGCCCTCGGCCGTGCCGCATTCGTTGAGCTTGTGCGCCACGCGCCAGCTGCCCTCGGGCGTCCTGTAGGCCCAGCCAAAGTGCGAGTAGCGCAGACCGTACTTGCCCAAATCCTGCCCCGCACGGCCAAGCAGCACGACCTGCGCGCCGGACCGGGTGTTCTCGGCGTCCAGCGCGGCGGCGGTCTGCTGGGCCAGCTTCATGCCGCGCTCGATGACCTGCAGCGTGGGCTTGCGCGCCTCGCAGGAACGGCCCGCATGCGCCTGGGTGGCCAGCGCGGCGGCCAGGAGAAGGGTCATGCCCCAACTGCGCAGTGCGCCGGACCGGACGCGCGCGCGAATCGTCTGCACTGCCAGCATGGCCTCGCTCCTCACAAACGTTCGTTGTACAACAGCGCACGGGCGATGGCGTCGGGCACGAAGGCAATGGCCTCCCCCGTCGCCGACAGCACCACGCCCGTGGCGATCACGCTGCAATGGAGCACCGTGCCCACGGCATGGGCCGACGCGCCCACCCCCCGGCCCACGACCTGCACGCTGACCTGGGCCGCATCGGACACGCGCTCGAGCAGATACACCGTGCCGGTGGCCGAGGCCTGCACCGCCTTGACCGTGAGCTGCGCACCGTTCACCGACAGGGCCACCGGCAAGGCCCCCACCGCACCCGCCGCGCTGGACGCCATCTCGGCCGTACCAACGACCGAGGCCAGGGGCAGCATGGACAGCGCGGCAGACACCTCGCTCTGCGCCCGCGCGGGCAGGGTCGCCACGGCGCATAGCAGGCAGGCTGCGAGCGCATGGCGGGTGAGGGGGCCATGCAGAATTTGGGAGGTATTTTCCATGGTTTATTTGGTCCAATTCATTTCAACTTTCTTCCCATCGGGGGTGATCATCCAACCACGCTCAATGACTTCTCCATTCTCTCTCTGCGGTTCCCTGAAATCCCCGCCGGGCATTACATAACGATAAGTTCGTCCGCCTATGGCGTTGTACCACTCTTCCACATCCCAGCCAACCAGCACGGCATGATCCGCCAAGCGGATCTTGAGACGCAACAATGAACTGCCATTTTTACGGATAAAGTCCAAAACCTCATCGGGAATCCGCGAGGCAACCTGGACGGTGTAGTCTCCAAGAATGCTTCCGCCCTCATAGCCAGCAGTAGTCTCACGCAATCCATTGCGATTTTTCCGGGGTTCTGCATCATCCGTTCTCCATGTCACATGCAATGTTCTGGGAATGGACATGGCGTCGGGATAGGTTGAATGGCGACCACCTCCTTCACCAAGAGATAATGCAGCACGCCACACCCTGTCATTTTGATCAAGCATCGTGACGTTGTTCTTATCTTCACCTACCGCACTGATATACAATGCTCCCCCACGAATTCCTCGATATTTATGGGTTAGCATTTTTTCTTCAGGCGTCAAGTTGGATACGTTCCATGGGCGTGCTTCCGAATTCAAAAGAATATAGCAACCACCCACAAAAAAAGCCAGCAACAGGATCAACAGCAATTGACGTCGATAATATAGCAGTGCAGTGAGTTTTCTAAAGATATTGGTCTTTTTCATAATTATTTTATCACCAGATTTCCAAGATTATAACCATTTTTTGACAACCAATTCCAGTAGCTCTCCATATTTACAGTGCCCGTCTCATCGGCTGTATACAGATATTTTATTTCTGGAAGCAAAGGGACAGATGGCTCCAAGTCTATACGAGGAAGCAGATCGCGAGGTGTATAACTTATAAAGTTGTGCTTTTTGATTTCAGCATAAGTCAGTCCTGTATTTTTCATATTAAGCTGTTTCACCTTGTGGCCATCGGTGTAGCGCACATCCCGATCCTCAAGGCGGCCAATGGCTTCACCCAAGGCTATATTTTTACTTTTGTCATGCAATACGGGATTGGGTGGCATATCGATCGATTTTTTGCTCATCTCGACTCCGGCGCTTCTCGCCTGCTCAACCATCCATGCCAATGCCACTTTGGACAAGGAATTTTCCTTGAAACCACCACCAATGTCCGAGTGTGAACCGATAAATCCCTGTTCAATTCGGGTTTTGTCTTTTGGCATTGCCGTACCCATGATGGATTCCAATGGGAATGCACCCCAGTCCCTTTTCCCATCACGGTGCTCATTCAAGGCCACCGCGTGGGCGACATAGGAAAATTGTGCAGGGATGGTTAATCGGTAGTTTTGATGTGACGAAAAATTGGTACTCAACACCGTATCCCACAAACCCATAAAACGGAAGTTGACCTTTCTGCAGACTTCCTCTTTCGTCTTCTTGTTTTTATAACGATACCAACCTTTCGAATCCGTTTTTGCCGCAATCCTGTTAGCAAAATCACGTGCCTGTGCAGCGCCCCGACTAAATCCGATGATATCTACCTGCATGGTCTCATCTTCTTTCGTGTTTTTGGCTTCTGTATTGAAATATTCAATCATGCGCTCAATTCTCTCTGGCCCTGTACAATTTAACCCTTTGTCTTGGGTGGTAGACAGAACTAAAGGAACAAAACATGTTTTTGGCTCGATGGGACGCGTGGGATCGCTCATGTCGATCGTTCCGACTCCACTGATATAGCGGATTTCTCCATTTGATTTTTCGTAGTAATCTTGAAAAAGAACCACATTGGTCATGCTATCCCCTGACTTGTCAAGCTCAGACACATTCGTACTATTCCCCGTCCCATCAAACGCAAACAGCACCAACCCATCCGGATCAATGTATTTGAGCGGGTTGTAGCGCACATAGCTATAGGGATTGGGTCCATCGGGCGTGCCCAGGGGGTCGGGGGTCAGGTACTGACCGCGTTCGGGGTCGTAGTAGCGTTGGCCGTTGTAGTACAGCCCGGTTTCGCTGTCGGCGTATTGGCCTGGCAGGCGCAGGTTGAGCCTGAAGTCCGTTTGCGCTGCTTGTGCATCCATCCGCACCGTGCGGATATTTGCCTGCCCAAAGGGCGCGTAGCTGGCCTGCCATGCCAGTTGCCCTTGCGCGTCGGTTGCGGCTTCAATGGCCCCGAGGTGGTTGGCGTGCAGCCATGCGATTTTTTCTGCTTGGTCAAACCAGCCTTGCACGATGATTTTCAGGTCGGCCAGCACGCCGCGGGGGGCGTCGGCCAGTGGGCGGCCTGCGGGGGTGTCGATGATGGCTATGGGTCTGTTGGCCAGGTAGATGTATTGGCGCGTGATCCGACCCTGTGCGTCGAGTTCGGCGCTGAGTTGGCGGTCCTCGTACAGGTAGGCTGTGTTGCTGCTGGCTGTAGTTTTGCTGATGCGCTCGCCCCGGTGGTTGTAGTGGTAGCGGGCCAGGCTTGTGCCTTGTTCGCGCACCTCGGTCAGTTTGCCCAGCGCGTCCCATTGGTATTCGCGTTGCCCAATTTGTGTGGGCTGGCCGTTGGCGTCGTAGCGCGCGAGCACGGCGGTCGCCCCTTGCGGCTGTTCTTCGCTCCAGCGGTGGCTTTGTGCGGGGTAGCGGGTTTGCTGCGTGGCTTTTTCCAGTTCGTCCTGCGTTTCTACGCCCTGCTGGCTCAGCACGCGCCGCTCGTCGGGGTCGTAGTGGTAGCGGTTGACTTGTGCCCTCTGCCCTTGTGCTTGCACTCCGGCGACCAGGCGGTTGCGTGCGTCGTAGGCGTAGCTGCTGCGCGCGGATTCTCCCGCGCGGTCCTCGCGGTGCAGCAGGTTGCCGCGCGTATCCCACAGGTAGCGTTGGTCCATGAGCGCCTGCGGGTCCGCTGCCAATCCCAGCGCGCCGGGCAGGGCTTCGGTGTCGGTCTCGTGGTCCGTGGGCTTGGTCGGCGCGGACTGGGCGTGTGCGCTGCGGACTCCCAGCAGCAGTTGGCTGGTCTGGCCCAGCAGTTCTGCCGCGGCCGCGCGCCGCGCCGTTTGCATTGGCTGCGTCCGGCGGTACACGACGCGCGCCAGTACGCCTTCTTGGCTGCGCTGGTAGTGCGCTTCGATTCCGTTGCCCGTGCGTAGCTGGCTCAATCCCACCAGATCGCGTTTGAGGTCTTGCACGATGGTTTGCGGCGGGCTGAGCCATTGCAGCCAGCGGGTCTGGATGCGGCTGCGCTGCAGGGCGACGATCTGGCCCTGCGGGTCGCGCTGATAGATCAGGCGGCTGCCGTCGGGCAGGCTGGTGCTGAGCACCTTGCCTTGTTCGTCGTAGGTGTAGCGCGTCAGGCTGTTTCGGGTGCTGCCGTCGGCCTGGTGCCGGATGGTGCGCCGCTCGGTTCGCAGGCCCTGCGCGTCGTGCTGGTAGTGCTCGCTTTGCGTGGGGTGTTCGAGCGCAGTGAGCTGGCTGCCTGTGTAGTGCCAGGTGGTTGTGGTGGTTTTCTTCGGGTCGGCCGCGTTGCTGATGTCTTGGCGCAGGATGCGTCCTGCTGGGTCGTACGCGTAGTGCGCCTGGTTGCCGGCGGCGTCGCGGTTGGCTATCAGGCGGTCTGCTGCGTCGTATTCCCAAATGCTGGCTCCTGCGTCGGGGTTGCTGGTGCGCACGGTGCGGCCAAAATCGTCGCGCATGGGCTGTGCGCCCTGTCCGCCGGCTATGCCGGGTTGGGGCGGCAACAGCCGGCTGCGGCCTGCGCCGTCGGTCAGGTCCTGTACCTGTCCCTGGGCGTCGTAGCCAATGTGCAGCGCTGCTCCGGTGTTGTCCCAGGTCGCCAGCAGTTGTCCTTGTGCGTCGTAGCGGTAGTGCTGTTGTTGCGCCATGCCCGCGCTGTAGCGGCCGGTCTCGAGCAGCCGGCTTTCGCTGTCGTAGCGGTTGTGCACGATCACGCCGTGGGCGTTGGCCTGCCATTGCAAACGCCCCTGCGCGTCCACGCTCAGGCGGGTCTGGGGGCGGTAGGCTTCTTCGGCCTTGCTGCTGGCGTCCAGGCTGCCTTGCCCGGTTTCGCTGAGCTGGCCCAGTGCGTCGTAGCGGTAGCTTTGTTCCTGGGGTCGGCTTCTGCCCGGGCCCGTGCTGCGGGTGCTGATGAGTTGGGTGGCGCTGTTGTAGCGGAATCGGGTTTGCCCGTTTTGTTCGTTGCTCACCTGGGTGATCAGGCCCGTGCGCGGGTCGTGTTCGATCTGGCTGCGCCGTCCGCCGGGCTGCTCGATGCGGGTGATGAAGCTGCCACCCCGGTCCCATTCCAGGCGCGTGACGTCGCTGTCCTGCGGGGTTTTCGGGGGGCCGTCTATTTCTACCAGCACGCTCTTGCCGCCGACCATGGCGTAGCGGTAGTGCGTCGTGCGGTTGATCGGCGTGGCCTGCTCCGCGTTGGCAATGGGTCGCCCCTGGGTGTCGAGCGGGCTGAATCCGCTTTCGGTCACCTCGGTCGGCTGGCCTGCGGCGTTGTAGCGGATGCGCGTTTGCTGTTCCCTTCCGGGCACCACGCTGGGCCGTGCGATCAGTTCGGGCGCGTATTGCGCGCTTGCGTAGCCGTAGCGCAGCTGCCATTGCGCGGGCTGCGCGCGCCCCTTCGCGTAGGCCACGGTGCTGATTTTTACCGGGCGGCCGTAGGTGTCGAGCTCGGTGCGCTTGCCGCTGACCGGTTGGCCTTGCGGGTCCAGTTGGGTCACTTCGGTTATCCGGCCCATGGCGTCGTATTGGTAGCGCTCGTTGCTCGGTCCGCAGCTGGCGCAGCCTGCGCCGCGCACCTCCAGCAAACGCCATTGCATGGCAATGATTCCGTGCCGGTAGGTGGTTTTTTGTCCCTGGCTATTCGTCAGCACGGTTTGTCTGGGCGTGCGGGTGTCCAGGCAGGCTGGCCGCTGGCAAATGGTGGGGGAGTACGCTGGGCTGGTGAGGGATATTTTTCATGGCTTATCTAGTCCAATCCATCTCAACCTTCTTTCCATCGGGCATGATCATCCAACCACGCTCAACGACTTCGCCATTATCTCTCTGCGGTTCCCTGAAATCCCCGCCGGGCATTACATAGCGATAAGTTCGTCCACCTATCGCGTTGTACCACTCTTCCACATCCCAGCCAACCAATACACCATGATCCGCCAAGCGGATCTTGAGACGCAACAACGAACTGCCATTTTTACGGATAAAGTCCAAGACATCATCGGGAATCCTTGATGCAACTTGGACGGTGTAGTCTCCAAGGATGGTTCCACCTTCAAAACCAGAGGTAACCTCACGCACCCCATTGCGATTTTTCCGGGGTTCTGCATCATCAGTTCTCCATGTCACGTGCAATGTTCTGGGAATGGACATGGCATCGGGATAGGCGGAATAGCTATCACCGCCTTCACCCATAGAAAATTCAGAGTGCCACACCCAACCATTTTGATCAAGCATCGTGACATTATTTTTATCTTCACCTACCGCACTGATGTACAAGACCCCTCCACGAATCCCTCGATATTTATGGATCAGCATTTTTTCTTCAGGCGTCAAATTGGACACGTTCCATGGGCGTGCTTCCGGATTCAGAAAAATATAGACTCCACTCACAAAAAAAATCAACAACAGAATCGACGGCAATTGACGTCGACAATATATTAGCGTGGCGCGTCTGCTCAAGATATTGGTATTCTTCATAATTATTTGATCACCAGATTTCCAAGCTTGTACCCATTTTTTGACAACCAATCCCGGTAGCTTCCCATATTTACAGTACCTGTCTCATCGGTTGTATACAGATACTTTGTTTCCGGAGGCAAAGGGAGAGACGGATCCATATCTATACGAGGAACCAAATCGCGGGGTGTGTAGCTTATAAGGTTGTGCTTTTTTATTTCTGCATAAGTCAGTCCTGTACCAGTCATCTTAAGCTGCTTCACCTTGCGACCATCGGTATAGCGTACATCCCGATCCTCAAGGCGGCCAGTGGCTTCACCCAAGGCTATATTGGTACTTTTGTCATGCAATACGGGATTGGGTGGCATATCGATCGATTTTTTGCTCATCTCGACTCCAGCGCTTCTGGCTTGCTCAACCATCCATGCCAATGCTACTTTGGACAAGGAGTTATCCTTGTAACCACCACCAATGTCTGAGTTAGGACTTACGCAGACCAAATCCAGCTAGCGCGCAACTCGGACTTTTGTAGTCAGTTCAGACGAAGGCCATGAGCACGCTTGGTTGGGCCAACTCCTGTCTCATATAAGCCGATAGCATCCCCTTTTTGAGATTGTAAATATTCGTTTTCAACTTTTTAGCCAGTGTAGACATATAATTCCATGCCAATATCACACAGCCAATATGATTGCGTTGTGCCTTGGCCGATCTGCATTGGCACTTCTCAATTCCGAGCGTCTGTTTCACTTCGCGATGATACTGCTCAATCTTCCAACGTATGCCACATATCGCTTTTGCATTGTCGGTCGATGCCTGATCAAGATCATTGGTCACAATCCATTCCGTGCGATTCGTTGTAATCGCAACCCGAAATAACTTGACCTTCGTTGCACCTGGAAAACCATGAATCTTGATCAGTTTGCCATGTGCTGCTTCCTGTTGATTCCACTGCAATTTGCTCACGGCCTGATAGGGTTGCTTTCCACCGCTGTCGTCCACCTTGCGGTTGCTCTTGAGTGGGCAGTAAAATATCTTACCCTCGCGGTGCACGTGCAGCATCAGATCCTTGGTGGCGTACCAAGAATCCATCAGCACCACACGGAACGGCAGTTTTTTGATGTTCAGCGCGTCGTCGAACATTTCCTTCATATGGGTGAGCTTGGACTTGGCATCAATGTCCGGCTCATAGACGCGCCAATCTATGATCCAGTAGCGCTTGGTTTGTGGGTCCACGTACAAACAATTGACGATACCGATTCCCTTGATCAGGCGATGCTCGTTACCGCTATATTGCAAGCGCACCAACTCCATCTTGTGCGAATGGTTCTTGTCCGAAACGCTGTCGTCAAACACGAGAAAGCCATCGGGAGAAGTTTCAATCACACCTTTGGCCTGCTTCCAGACATCACCCGGCGTTACATCGTCATTCTGCAAATAGCGATTGATGGCGTCATGCGAAAAATGCTGATGATGATCGGCAAACCAAGTTTGCGTGTAATTCGTCTGCGACGAAATGAGAAATTGACAGTAATCACGGCGTGTTGGCTTCATGTTCATGAAGTGTGGAGTTGAAACCATGCAATTATACATCACAAAACATTACAAAAAACTATTTTCTCGATTATTTATTTTGGTTTGCGTAAGTCCTATGAGTGTGAGCCAATAAATCCCTGTTCAATTCGGGTTTTATCTTTTGGTATCTCGGTGCCCATGATGGACTCCAATGGAAATTCACCCCATGAACTTTTCCCATTCGCCATCGGTCGGTATGGTGAATTGGGATCACCACGATGCTCATTCAATGCCACCGCGTGGGCGACATAGGAAAATTGTGCAGGGATGGCTAATTGATAGTTTTGATGTGATGAAAAATTGGTACTCAACACCGTATCCCACAAACCCATAAAACGGAAGTTGACCTTTCTGCAGACTTCCTCTTTCGTCTTCTTGTTTTTATAACGATACCAACCTTTAGAATCCGTTTTTTCCGCAATCCTGTTAGCAAAATCACGTGCCTGTGCAGCGCCCCGACTAAATCCGATGATATCTACCTGCATGGTCTCATCTTCTTTCGTGTTTTTGGCTTCTGTATTGAAATATTCAATCATGCGCTCAATTCTCTCTGGCCCTGTACAATTTAACCCCTTGTCTTGGGTGGTAGGAATAACTAAAGGAACAAGACATGTTTTTGGCTCGATGGGACGCGTGGGATCGCTCATGTCTGTCGTTCCGACTCCACTGATATAGTGTTTTCTTCCATTTGATTTTTCGTAGTATCTTTGGAAAGAAACCACATTTGTCATAGTATCCCCTGACTTGCTGAGCTCAGACACATTTGTACTATTCCCCGTCCCATCAAACGCAAACAGCACCAACCCATCTGGATCAATGTATTTAAGCGGGTTGTAGCGCACATAGCTATAGGGATTGGGTCCATCGGGCGTGCCCAGGGGGTCGGGGGTCAGGTATTGACCGCGTTCGGGGTCGTAGTAGCGCTGGCCGTTGTAGTACAGCCCGGTTTCGCTGTCGGCGTATTGGCCTGGCAGGCGCAGGTTGAGCGTGAAGTCCGTTTGCGCTGCTTGTGCATCCAGCCGCACTGTGCGGATGCTTGCTTGCCCAAAGGGCGCGTAGCTGGCCTGCCATACCAATTGCCCTTGTGCGTCGGTCGCCGCTTCAATGGCCCCGAGGTGGTTCGCGTGCAGCCATGCGATTTTTTCTGCTTGGTCAAACCAGCTTTGCACGATGATTTTCAGGTCGGCCAGCACGCCGCGGGGGACGTCGGCCAGTGGGCGGCCTGCGGGGGTGTCGATGATGGCTATGGGTCTATTGGCCAAGTAGATGTATTGGCGCGTGATCCGGTCCTGTGCGTCGAGTTCGGCGCTGAGTTGGCGGTCCTCGTACAGGTAGGCTGTGTTGCCGCTGGCTGTAGTTTTGCTGATGCGCTCGCCCCGGTGGTTGTAGTGGTAGCGGGCCAGGCTTGTGCCTTTTTCGCGCACTTCTGTCAGTTTGCCCAGTGCGTCCCATTGGTATTCGCGTTGCCCGATCTGTGTGGGCTGGCCGTTGGCGTCGTAGCGTGCGAGCACGGCGGTCGTCCCTTGCGCTTGTTCTTCGCTCCAGCGGTGGCTTTGCGCGGGGTAACGGGTTTGCTGCGTGGCTTTTTGCAGTTCGTCCTGTGTTTCTACGCCCTGCTGGCTCAGCACGCGCCGCTCGTTGGGGTCGTAGTGGTAGCGGTTGACTTGTGCCCTCTCTCCTTGTGCCTGCACTCCGGCGACCAGGCGGTTGCGTGCGTCGTAGGCGTAGCTGCTGCGCGCGGATTCTCCCGCGCGGTCCTCGCGGTGCAGCAGGTTGCCGCGCGTATCCCACAGGTAGCGTTGGTCCATTAGCGCCTGCGGGTCCGCTGCCAAGCCCAGTGCGCCGGGCAGGGTGTTGTCGGATTCTGGGTTCCCGGGCTTGGCCTGTGCCTGGGCGTGTGCGCTGCGGACTCCCAGCAGCAGTTGGCTGGTCTGGCCCAGCAGTTCTGCCGCTGCCGCGCGCCGCGCCGTTCGCGTTGGCTGCGTCCGGCGGTACACGACGCGCGCCAGTACGCCTTCTTGGCTGCGCTGGTAGTGCGCTTCGATTCCGTTGCCTGTGCGCAGTTGGCTCAATCCCACCAGATCGCGTTTGAGGTCTTGCACGATGGTTTGCGGCGGGCTGAGCCATTGCAGCCAGCGGGTCTGGATGCGGCTGCGCTGCAGGGCGACGATTTGGCCCTGCGGGTCGCGCTGATAGATCAGGCGGCTGCCGTCGGGCAGGCTGGTGCTGAGCACGTTGCCTTGTTCGTCGTAGGTGTAGCGCGTCAGGCTGTTTCGGGTGCTGCCGTCGGCCTGGTGCCGGATGGTGCGCCGCTCGGTTCGCAGGCCCTGTGGGTCGTGCTGGTAGTGCTCGCTTTGCGTGGGGTGTTCGAGGGCAGTGAGTTGGTTGCCTGTGTAGTGCCAGGTGGTCGTGGTGGTTTTTTTCGGGTCGGCTGTGTCGCTGATGTCTTGGCGCAGGATGCGTCCTGCTGGGTCGTACGCGTAGTGCGCCTGGTTGCCGGCGGCGTCGCGGTTGGCTATCAGGCGGTCTGCTGCGTCGTATTCCCGGATGCTGGCTCCTGCGTCGGGGTTGCTGGTGCGCACGGTGCGGCCAAAATCGTCGCGCATGGGCTGTGCGCCCGCTGTGCCGGGTTGGGGCAGTAGTCGGCTGCGGCCTGCGCCGTCGGTCAGGTCCTGTATCTGTCCCCGGGCGTCGTAGCCAATGTGCAGCACCGCTCCGGTGTTGTCCCAGGTGGTCAACAGTTGGCCTTGTGCGTCGTAGCGGTAGTGCTGTTGTTGCGCCATGCCCGCGCTGTAGCGGCCGGTTTCGAGCAGCCGGCTTTCGCTGTCGTAGCGGTTGTGCACGATCACGCCGTGGGCGTTCGCCTGCCATTGCAAACGCCCCTGCGCGTCCACGCTCAGGCGGGTCTGGGGGCGGTAGGCTTCTTCGGCCTTGCTGCTGGCGTCCAGGCTGCCTTGTCCGGTTTCGCTGAGCTGGCCCAGCGCATCGTAGCGGTAGCTTTGTTCCTGGGGCCGGCTTCTGCCTGGGCCCGTGCTGCGGGTGCTGATGAGTTGGGTGGCGCTGTTGTAGCGAAACCGGGTTTGTCCGTTTTGTTCGTTGCTCACCTGGGTGATCAGGCCCGTGCGCGGGTCGTGTTCGATCTGGCTGCGCCGTCCGCCGGGCTGCTCGATGCGGGTGATGAAGCTGCCACCCCGGTCCCATTCCAGGCGCGTGACGTCGCTGTCCTGCGGGGTTTTCAGGGGGCCGTCTATTTCTACCAGCACGCTCTTGCCGCCGATCATGGCGTAGCGGTAGTGCGTCGTGCGGCTGATGGGCGTGGCCTGCTCCGCGTTGGCAATGGGTCGCCCCTGGGTGTCGAGCGGGCTGAATCCGCTTTCGGTCACCTCGGTTGGCTGGCCTGCGGCGTTGTAGCGGATGCGCGTTTGCTGTTCCCTTCCGGGCACCACGCTGGGCCGTGCGATCAGTTCCGGTGCGTATTGCGCGCTTGCATAGCCGTAGCGCAGCTGCCATTGCGCGGGCTGCGCGCGCCCCTTCGTGTAGGTCACGGTGCTGATTTTTACCGGGCGGCCGTAGACGTCGAGCTCGGTGCGCTTGCCGCTGACCGGTTGGCCTTGCGGGTCCAGTTGGGTCACTTCGGTCATCCGGCCCATGGCGTCGTATTGGTAGCGCTCGTTGCTCGGTCCGCAGCTGGCGCAGCCTGCGCCGCGCACCTCCAGCAGGCGCCATTGCATGGCAATGATTCCGTGCCGGTAGGTGGTTTTTTGTCCCTGGCTATTCGTCAGCACGGTTTGTCTGGGCGTGCGGGTGTCGAGCGTGACCTTCTCGGTGTCGCTGTCGGGTGCGCCGCGCACGCTGCTGATCGCCAGCGCGTTGGCGTCGTAGCCATAGCTGGCGATGCGTTCGTTCATCGGCCGGCCGTCGCTGCCTTGGCCGCTGACGCTAATGCCCGTGAGCAGGGTCGGGAAGCGCGCGTCTTCGTAGTGGTAGTGCCGGGTGATTCCCTTGCCCTGTTCTGCGGGGTGGCGCACCTGCACCAGGTTCGCGCTCGCCAGTTCCTGCTGCTCTCGGAATTCCTGGGCTTTGGTTTGTTCACTGCCCTGCGGCAAGGCGCTGCCATAGCGGTATTCGAAGCGGCCCGTGGGGCTGTCCATGCTTTGCACGCCGTCGTAGCGCGGCGGCGGTTTGGCGCTTGCCTGGGACGATTTCACGTAGTGTTCCAGGCGGTCCTCCCGGTAGTTCAGCCGCAGTTTGCGCCCTTGCGGGTCGGTGACTTGCTGCAAGCGGCCTTGGGCGCCGTATTGCAGTTGCACGCTTTCGCCACTGGGCAGGCTGATGCGCATGAGCCGGCCCCGGTGGTTGAAGAGCAGTTCGCGTCCGTCGGTCCAGCGCCACAGGTATTGCTGGGTCCGCGGTGCTCTGCCCGCGTTGCGGATGCTCACCACGCCGTTGTCCGGCTGCTCGCTCGCGCACTGGCTGGGGTCTTGCGCGGTTTTCTTGAAGATGATGCGTGTGCCGTCGGCCTGCACGATTTGCACGGTGTTCCCGATGTCGTACAGATCGGTTTCGTAGCTGAGCTTCCAGCCGCGCCCCAGGATTCCCGGGGGCACGTTGCTGCGGCCGTACTGGCTGTTGTAGTGGCGCACGATTTCCAGACCGAGCAGGCCGGGCAGCGCGGGCATGTCTTCCTCGCGCTGGTATTTGTTGCCGCTGATGACGTGGATCGGGTTGCCCGCGCCCTGGTTCGTGCCGCTGGTGTTGCCCTGGCTCGCGGGGCCCGGGCTGCCGCAGGTCGCACCGCCTGGCGTGGGGCTGCAGACCCCGCCGCCCGGTCCGGCGGTATCGGGCTTTTCTGTGCCGGGCATGCAGCTTTGGCGTTTCGGGTCGCAGGTCCCCGGCGTCTTGCCTCCGGGCAGACCGTCGAGCGGACCGGCCGATACGCTTTGGCCGAGCAATACCGCCCATACAAGACAGGCTGCTTGCAGCAGTTGTTTCGGGTGCATAATTTGGTGGCTCCACAGGATGGGCAATTCGCACCGACACAGTCCGTGTCTCCCCCGCCGGCACCCGGGTTGTCAGCGCCACCGGTGCCGCCACCTGGGCCCGGGTCAGCACCGTCGCCGATACCACCGCCTGCGTCCGAGTCGCCTCCGCCCGGGTCGAGCACCGTGCAACCCATGGTGATGCAGTCGGGTGCCGGGGATTTGCCACCCGGACTGCCTGGGCCGCCCGGATTGTTGGAAATCGTGCTCTCGCCCTCGACGGCGTCGCTTTGCATATGCAGCGTGACGTGCGTGACGACCGGCAGCCGGCCCTGTTCGATGAGTTGGCTGTGGAAGCTGTCGCCGCCGTTGTCAAACCACTTCAGGTAGTGCTTGTAGATGGTGCTGACCAACGGAATCTTGAGCTCGTAGCCGTGCGTCACCTTGATCTTGAGCAGGTTCGCGTCCTGCACGCTCTGGCCCGATTGGCTGCCGACGGTTCTGTCACGGTATGCCAGGCCCGCGTTGGGTATTGCGCGCGCGTTGTACTTTTGCTCCAGCCGGGGATCGCTCCAGTCGTCAAAGCTCGCGCGTGTGGGGTTGAGCAGGTCGATGCGCAGATTGCCCTGCAGGTCGGCCGCCGCCTTGGCCTTGGCCTGCGCCAGTTCCGCGCTGTTGCTGCCCCCGCCGTACAGCGGCACCAGCGCGCGCAAATAGCTTTCGCGGATGTCCGGGAGTTTGGCGTGGGCCATGCTGCCCGCGCGCGCGGCCATAAAGCTCGCGTGGTTAATCTGGTTTTTGGAGAAGAACACCAGGCCGTATTGCAGCATGGCCAGCCCCAGCAGCGTAATGATGGGGCCGACCACGGTGAACTCGATCATGGCGCTGCCGCGCTGGCGTGGTGCAGCGGATCGTGGTGTGCTGTGTTGGCGCATGGTGAATTGGCTTAGGCTGGCGGCCCGCATGGGCTGGGGTTCAGGGCTTGGCAGGGATCAAGGGGAAGTTGATGACAGGGTCGTCCATAAGCTCAAACAATTCCTTGCGAACCAGCATGACCTGAAAGACCCCCTTGGGTCCCCCACCTACAAGATGGATGAGCGCGGCTTGCTTGCCCAAGATCTCGCCTTCCAGCCCCTCGATGGTGAAATCGTGTTGGGTGCGCGGGGTATCCGGGTGCGGTGCCCCCGGGCGCAAATCCTCCCCGGGGCCATCGATCTCGATGTCGATGCGTTGTGTCTTTGAAAGGCCATGCAGCCGCGAATGCTTGAACGTCAGATCGGGCAGTTTCAGGCGCGTGTGCCTCTGCGCCTTGGGGTCGGTGTAGTCAATGCTGACCCCGCTCAGTGAGCCCGTGTGCAGATCCAATTCGGCCTCGTAGGTGAGGACTATGTTCAGAGTGTCTGTGCCGTTCTCGTTGAGGTCCTTTGCCGTACCTGACAATGAATAGTAGAGACCCACATAGGTCACTTTCCGGGTCCTGGGCGCATCGGTCTGGTCGGTGAGCAATCCGAGCTGGGCAAACCAGCCAGCACCTTTCTTTCTAATGGTGCCTTCGCCCTCGCCGAAGGAAAAGTACCAAGCCGGGTTCTGACCCATATCCTCGCTGAACGTAAAGTTAAAGCCGGCGGCGCCACCCTGTTCGCGTGTGTAGTAGAACTCTGTGTCGCGCTGGTGTTTGACATGCCCGTAACGCCTGCCATCCACAATGAAGCAGTTGCAGTTGCGTCCGGCCTGGACATGGCGCCGCGCCAAGCCGTAGGAGGGGGTGGTTAAGGCGGTGTCGGTGAGGAGACCACCGACGATGTAGCCCGAGATGTCGAAGTTGATCATCGGTGCGTCGGGCTCAGGGTCGGTTATGGCCTTGTGCAGCGCCAATTCACTGGTGGACGACGACGTGGGTTGGACGCAGTTGCCGCCCATCTCGCGCTGGAGGCACAGCACACCAGCGGGAGTAATGAAGATGTCACCGTTTATTGCATCATGACCAACGTCCACGGGGTCCACGGCGTCACCGCCCCCATTGCAGGCAGTGAGGGCCAGGCCGCAGGCCAGCAGCCAGAACAGGAAACGGGTGCGGGGCGCCGCCATGGGGCGCTCCGGGGATAAGGGTCGATGGGGCATGGGGAGCGAATCAAAAAACAAAGGGATGGGGAAACACGCTGGCGTCACCCGGTGGTGCTTGCGCGGGAACTGCTGGTAGTGGATGGGAAACTGGCGTCGTCTTGATCCTTCTTGCAACGGCCGTATGCCGTGGTGGGTAGTGGCAGGGGGTCCGGTGGTGTGCGGGCTGTTTCATGACCCTCATGGCCCTCACGACCCGGCCTGACAAACCGGGCGCTGCAGACGCCATGCCCCGTGCCTGCATCCACCGGCCAGGGCCGCAACTGCATGCCGGGCTCCAGGCCCTGGCTGGCTATTGCGCCTGCGGGCATCTCCAGCACATGGGCGGCGCCCGGTCCGCCCCAGCTGCAGCGCCAGGGGGCCAGTGCCGGTACCTGGCGCGTGATGCGGCCCTGGGTGTCGAGGTAGACGACGTCCAGCGCGTAGCGCATGAAGCAGCTGTGCACGCTGGTGCAGCGCGCAATCAGCAATGCGCTGCTGTCGCCAGCCGCCGTGCCGCGCGGGTCGCTGCGGCCCATCAAACCGATGAAGCGCTCCCAGAAGCCCCGGGCTTGGCGAATCTGCAGTGCGTGCGGCTGGCCCGTCATCACAGCCCCGTGTTCATGAATTTCATCGCGATCGGGAACAGCAGCACGATGAAGGTGCAGGGGAAGATAAATGCGATCAGCGGAAAGAGCATCTTCACGGGGGCTTCCATCGCCAGCTTCTCGGCGCGCAGAAAGCGCTCCGAGCGCCGCTGGTCGGCTTGCGCGCGCAGCACCGGCCCGAGGCTCATGCCCATGCGCTCGGCCTGGATCACGGCCATGATGAAGTTCGTCACGCTGGGCTCGTTCAGGCGCTCGCCCATGTCGCGCAGCGCTTCGGCCCGCCCCTTGCCTGCGCGCAGGTCGCGCAGCACGCGCTGGAACTCTTCGCGCACCAGGCTTGGTGGGCCCTTGGCCACGGCCTGCGTGATCGCGCCCTGCATGTTCAGCCCGGCCTCGACGCACAGCGTGATGATGTCCAGGAAGAAGGGCATCATGCGCAGCAGTTCGCGTCGGCGCAGTGCGATGCGGTCCCGGATCCAGATCGCGGGGTATAGCCAGCCGAGCAACGCGCCGATGGCCATGGCCTGCGCGTAGACGCCGCGGGGAATGTGCCGGGGCTCGGTGTTCGCGCTCGCGCCGATGGGCACTCCGTCGAAGCTGGAGACGATCCACCAGACCACCAGCAGCGCCACCAGCGCGCTGATGACGCGGCTGGCGATGAACTGCGCGGGGCTCATGGTGTAGTCCAACCCTGCCTGGCGCAGCTTGAGCCGCAGGGCCTGCACGGCCTTGCCGTCACCGAGCTGTGGCGCCAGCAGGTAGCTGATCCATTGGATGGGCCACCAGAGCAGGCGAAAGGCCAGAGGCGGCGAGTCCTTGTAGCGGCGGTCCTCGGACGGGACGCTGGCCATCGAGCGGCTGAGCAACCAGGCCACGAGGCCGGCACTGAGTCCCGCGGACACGGCGATCAGGGCGAGGATCAGGGTGTTCGGTTCCATGGGACTAAACGTCGATGGCGACGATCTTGCGGATGATGTACACGCCCATGAGCGCCACCAGCGCGCTGATGACGCGGCTGGCGATGAACTGCGCGGGGCTCATGGTGTAGTCCAGCCCCGCCTGGCGCAGCTTGAGCCGCAGGGCCTGCACGGCCTTGCCGTCGCCGAGCTGCGGTGCCAGCAGGTAGCTGATCCATTGGATGGGCCACCAGAGCAGGCGAAAGGCCAGGGGCGGCGAGTCCTTGTAGCGGCGGTCCTCGGACGGGACGCTGGCCATCGAGCGGCTGAGCAACCAGGCCACGAGGCCGGCACTGAGTCCGGCGGACACGGCGATCAGGGCGAGGATCAGGGTGTTCGGTTCCATGGGGCTCAACCTAAACGTCGATGGCGACGATCTTGCGGATGATGTACACGCCCATGAACTCGAAGACCGCGATCACGGCCAGCGTGGCCCAGCCCATGCGGGTGTGCCAGAGCATGGACATGGCTTGCGGCTCCATCTTGTTGAGGATGAGCATGAGCACCAGGGGCAGGGCTCCGACCACCCAGGCTTGCAGCTTGCCCTGCGCCGTCAGCGAGCCGATCTTTGCCTCCATTTGCAGCCGGCTGCGGATCGTCACCGAGGTGCGTTCCAGGGTTTCGGCCAGGCTGCCTCCGGTTTCGTTGGCGATGCGCATGGCCGAGGTGATGAGGACCGTGGTCTGCGTGGGCATGCGCCGGCTCAGGTTGTTCAGTGCCTGCTCCAGCGTCACGCCCAGGCGCTGCTCGCGCAGCATGAGCGCGAATTCCTGGCTCAGCGGCGGGCTCGATTCGGCCACCAGCTGCGCGATCGCGCTGCTCAGGCCCACGCCCGCGCGCAGGCCGCCGCTGAGCATCATCAGCGCGTCGGGCAGTTGTTCCTCGAACCGGCGCAGTCTGCGCTTGCGCATTTGCTGGTAGAGGAAACGCGGCAGCAGCCCGAGCACGAAGAAGGTCGGCAGCGCGAGCAGTTCGCTGCCGCTGATGAGCCACACCAGCACGCCGCCGAGCGCCATCACCGCCAGGTTGGCGACGAACAGCTTGCGCGGATCGATGAACAGGAAGAACTCTGCCGCCTGAAAGCCCGCGCGCTCGGTAAAGCTGGCGCGGTAGCGCCGCAGCGAGGAGCTGCCGATGTCGATCAGCAGCCAGGTCAGCAGCGTGGTCGACAGGGCGACCACGGAGATGATCACGAAAAAGAGGGTGTCCGGCGCGAGGCTGCTCATGCTCTCTCTCTTTCCCCCGGCGCGTTGCCGCCGGCGCCGGCGGTGCTGGTCCCGGGAACGCCGCGGAAGATGTCCAGGTCGAGCACCGCGCCGCTGGCACGCAGTTCGTCGTAGAAATGCGGCACCGTGTCGCAGCCGCTGAATTGCCCTTGCACCTTGCTCAGGCCGTTGGCCTGGATTGCGTAGCCCCGGTTCACGAAGGTGAACAAGTCCTGCAGCTGGATCTTGCCGCTTTCCATGCCGCTGATCTCGGTGATGTACGTGACCATGCGCGTGCCGCAGGAGAAGCGCGTTTGCTGCACGATGATGTCCACCGCGCTGGCGATCTGCTCGCGGATCGCCGCCAGCGGCAGTTCCATTCCGGCCATGAGCACCATGGTCTCCAGCCGGGCCAGTCCGTCGCGCGGGCTGTTCGCGTGCAGCGTGGTCAGCGAGCCTTCGTGGCCGGTGTTCATGGCCTGGAGCATGTCCAGCGCCTCGGCGCCCCGGCATTCGCCGACGACGATGCGGTCGGGCCGCATGCGCAGGGTGTTGCGCACCAATTCGCGGATGCTGATCCCGCCCTTGCCTTCGACGTTCGCCGGGCGCGATTCCAGGCTGATCAGGTGCTCGTGGTTGAGCTTGAGCTCGGCGGCGTCCTCGACGGTGATGACGCGCTCGCCGGGCGGGATGAAGTTCGACAGGATGTTCAGCAAGGTGGTCTTGCCCGAGCCCGTGCCGCCGGAGACGATGATGTTCTTGCGCGCCTCCACGCAGATGCGCAGGAAGTCGGCCATGGCCGGGCTGAGCGCGCCAAACTGCACCAGGTCGTCGGCGCTGAGCTTGCGCTTGGCGAACTTGCGGATGGTCAGCGTGGAGCCCTTGAGCGCCAGCGGGGGAATGATGGCGTTGACGCGCGAGCCGTCCTTGAGCCGCGCGTCGACCATGGGCGAGGATTCGTCGATGCGCCGGCCCAGCGGGGCGACGATGCGCTCGATCACGCCCATCACGGCGTGGTCGCTGGTGAAGGTCAGCGAATGCTTTTGCAGGCGGCCTGCGCATTCGATGTAGATCTCGTCGAAGCGATTCACCATGACTTCGGTCACCGTGTCGTCGCTGAGCAGTTCCTCCAGCGGCCCCAGGCCCACGGCCTCGTCGAGGATTTGCTTGCGCAGCGAGTCGCGGTCGAGCGGAGCCGGAATGTCGGCGTCCATGTCCTGCATGATCCTGGCGATGAGCTCGCCGGCCTCGGTGCGCAGGTGCTCGTCGGACATGCCCGAGACGTCATGGCGGCGCAGGTCCATGGTCTCGATGAGCTTGGCGTGCAGGCGCTTGCGCCATTCGAATTCAAGCGCGCGCAGGGACGGGTCCCGTTCGATCGCGGGCGATGGTGACGGTGCGGCGTCGGCGCCGGGCGAAGGGGCCCTGGATTCGGCGCTGTCGTGCCGTGCGGGCGCCGGTGCCGGTGCATGGCCGAGCACGCGCAGTCGAAAGGGGCCGATGCCGATGGTGTCGCTGGCCTGCAATGGCCCGTACTGCGCGTCGATGCGCTGGCCATTGACGAGCACGCCGCCAAAGCTGCCGCCATCGTCGAGCAACACGCCCGCCGGTGTTTGGAACAGATGCGCATGCTCTTTGCCGACGCGCCAGTTGTCCAGCCGCAACTCGCAGTGCACGCTCTTGCCGATGGAGCATGTATCCGGCACCTGCATGCGCTGCTGCTGGCCGTCAGGGTGGGTGATTTCCAGATCGATCATGGGAGGCTGTCATTCGTTGCATTTCCGTTGGCAAGGACCTGTGGGACGTCGGGTTACATGGATCTATTGGGCAGGGCCATTTTGTGAACCAATGCGGTCATATCGCTTTCAGAAGTCAGGCCCATAAACACCTTGGCGTCACCTTGCCGCGTGCGGTAGAGAAGCATCGGGGTTCCGCCACCCAGAGTGATCCACAGCGCTTCTGCAGAATTCAGAGCGGAACGCTCCGCCCGGGTGGCTTGCACACCGGGTATTCCGCCCAGGCGCTGCTGCCGGTTGTAATTGGAAAAATTGAGTTGCAAATCTTCCTTTCGGCCACCACGCAGGCATGCTGCACTCTTGTCGAGACTGCTTTTCGAAAGATACGCAACGGGTATCCAGACGGACGGAAGATCATGAAATGGCTTGCCGTCAATCGGTATTGACCACAATTGGGCGCAGTAGGGACAGTTTGGATCGAAGAACACATACAACGAGGGATTTGTCATTCCGGATTGCGTGGGTATTCCGCGCAAAGCCTGGACCTGATTCCATACCTGATGCGGAATTTCCTGTGCAATTGCTGGCCATCGTGGCAGCAAGGCGGCCATGCCGAGAAAGTGTCGTTTCTTCATGCTCTGTACCAGTGATCTCAAGAATCAGGTTGCTCTGTAAAGCAGAACTCGGTGATTGTCTCTGGCGGATTTTTGGACCGCGCTGCCGTGCCACGAACATAAATATTGCTCCCTGACGAATAAGCTGAATAGATATCGGGAATTGGAATACCAATATTGGTTTTTGTGTCGATGGACGTCTGAATTGACTTCCCGTCTTGTGCAAGACGATGTATCAGTAGCTTGTTGTCGTTTGCTCCAACCCATGCAATATGGCTTCCGGCTTCCAGCAAGTATCCTTTGATGGAAGCAATTCCATTGCTTTGGTGCAGTTTGGTGGACCACAGGATAGAGAGGTTTGCATCACGCTTCTCCATGAATAGCTGCTCGCCTACCCAGTAGCTGATGGCAATACCGCCATCTTTCAGCGCCGTTCCTATGGCCGCTATGCCGTTGATTGGTGTGCGCGAAACAGGAGTCCCGGTCGCGGAATATTCGCGCAGTTCCGCGCCGGAAGATGCGCTCTGGTCCTTGCTGTCACCATGGCGGTTGAATAGCGCAAAAACACGACCTCGGCTTTCAAAGACACTCGATACCTCGCCGTTGCCATCATTGGCTTGGCTCAATATTTTCCGGGTCTTGAGGTCAGCACTGAAATACATGAGCACGGGCTGCTTGTTCATACTGGCTCCTGCGATAAAGTACCCGGCCTTGGACGATGCGCTTGCCCAGATGACGCCCACGTCACTCAAGGGCAGCGACTTCCTGATGCCTGACAGGTTGGCCTGCAACTGGACCATGCTCCATTCACCCAAAAAATTCGCTCCGATTACCAAGGCGTTTTGCCATACGGATTCGGACACTGGCGTCAGTGCCATATAGTTGTCTGGCATTTTTATTTTTCTTGTTTCTCCCTTGGAGCGGCAATCCATTCCCCGCATCACAAGAAAAGTCTCCACCGTGCTGTCTGCACTGAGTTGCCCGGCAGATATCCAAAAAGCCTTTTCGTCCTTCAGGATGATTTGTGCATAGGGTCGATCTGCTTGCTGGGGGGTCATACTTTCTACGCCCAATTTTGCGTTTGCAGCATCAAGGGTTACCGCGAGGATAAAGAGGGTGCTTGTAAATTTTGACTTCATGATTTTGTTCTATTGAAATACAAAGTCGGAACCTGATTCCATACCTGATGCGGAATTTTCTGTGCAAATGCTGGCCATCGGGGTAGCAAGGCGGCCATGCCGAGAAAGTGTCGTTTTTTCATGCTCTGTACCAGTGGTTTCAAGAATCAGGTTGCTCTGTAAAGCAGAACTCGGTGACTTGCCCGGACGGGTCTGTGGATCGTCTTGCTACGCCACGAACATGAATATCATCTCCTGACGAATGAACTGAATAGATGTCGGGAATTGGAGCGCCAATATTGGTTTTTGTGTCGATGGACGTTTGAATTGATTTCCCGTCTTGTGCAAGGCGATGTATCAGTAGCTTGTCATCGTTTGCTCCAACCCATGCAATATGGCTTCCGGTTTCCAGCAGGTATCCTTTTCTGGAAGCGACTCCGCTGCGTTGATGCAGTTTGGTGGACCAAAGGGCGGAAAGATTGGCACCACGTTTTTCAATAAATAGTTGCTTGCCTATCCAGTAGCTGATGGCGATGCCGCCATCTTTCAGTGCCATTCCCGTGGCCGCCATGCCGTTGAGTGGCGTGCGTGAAACGGGAGCGCCGGTGGCGGAATACTCGCGCAGTTCCGCTCCGGGAGGTGTACTCGCGTCTTGATTGCTGAGATAACGGTTGAACAGCGCAAAAATACGACCTTTGCTTTCAAAGACGTTCGATACTTCACCGTTGTGGTCATCTGCTTGGCTGAGTGTCTTCTTGTTTTTTAGGTCAGCACTGAGGTAGATGAGCGTGGGGCGCTTGTCCACGCTGGTGCCCGCGATGAAGTAACCGGTCCGGGAAGTAGCACTGGCCCAGACGAATCCCATGTCGATCAAGGGCTGTGCCTGCCTGACACTCGACAGGTTGGCACTCAACTGAATCACGCTCCATTGCCCATGGAAATTCACGCCAGTCACCAGAGTGTTTTGCCTGATGGATTCAGACAGCGGCGCAAGAATCATATAAGTGTCCGGCGTCTTGATTTTTTTTGTTTTCCCTCGGGATATGCAGTTCATCTCCTGAAGTAGAAAGGAAGTCGCTGCCGTTCCGTTTGCGTTGAGTTGCTCGGCAGAGATCCAGTAGGATTTTCCATCCTTCAGATCGATCCGGGCGTATGGGCGAGTTGTTTGTTGGTGGTTTATGCTGTTGAGGATCAGCCCAGCACTTGAGGACTCAATACTGGCGGTAAAAAAGAAGATGACGATTTTTGCGTTTAATTTCACAATGCACTCCTTCTAGCAGCATTGACAATATTGCTGGCGACGCAAATTGAAAGCGCTTGATCCAAATTTCCTCAGTCCAGTGTGCATTTTTTCTGCGGCTAAAAGACAAGCATGTCGTGTATTAACGGAATTTTCTCCCAAGAGCCCTTTAAAAGTTGTTTCGTGATCGGCAGGAATCCCATTGCAAACGACCTGCATATCGGAGAGCATGTTGTTGTCGCAGACACTCTGGTCATTGGCGATACATGTCTGGTAGCATTTGTCATGAGATGAGCATGCACCAAAAAAACTGGATGAATTACCGATACCACCAGGGCCTGCGCCAGTTGGATTATTTCTGTCAGCATAAATGAATATACCAGAGAAAGCGGATAGTTTTACAATTTCCGGAGGCGTACTGCATCCATCAATGCAATAGGTTCGAGCCGAACCATTCTGCTCAACATGCACCACCGGATAATCATCATTTGCAGAGTGCTTTTGACCGACTTTGCATTGAGCCCATAGCTCATCGGGCTTGGCCTGGCTTTGTTGCATCTTTGTGCACTCTTTTGAGTAAATATCCCAGTTGAATTTCTTATCCAACTTTGTGTATTGCTTCTGCTGAATTTTGCTTATTTGTGTCACGGAATCCATGACACAGCATTGCGTAGCAGCATTGACTACTCTGCTGGCACAAAGGTCGCCATCGAAAATGGTGCAGTTATTTTTCTGTTCATATTCTCTCCTGGCTTCTGCGTTCCGAAAACAGAGATTCGCTGTGCACACGTTTAACGTGGGGGCTGGGGGAAACAGGGAGCAGTCCTGTGTGACGCCGCATTGCGCCCAAGATGCGCTGGCGATGAGAACCACCATCCATGCGATGGCTGCCTTGAAGCAGAGGAGCTTGCTCATGGCGCTACTACCGCGCCATGTGGCGCAACAGACGTTGGTGTGCTGCGCTGGCGCACGATGAGCCTGCATCTCGGCTGGCGAACAGCGAGCACCCGCACGGGCTTGAGCGGGCCGTCAGGGTGGGTGATTTCCAGATCGATCATGGCTGGCTGCGGCTTAGAAAGCGGGGAACAACCACTGGGTCTCGACCCAGCCGCGCCGCCCGTCAACCTGTACCGCAGAGAACTGGGCCTGAGGGGCCTGGGGCAGGACCTCGACTTGGCTGCCCAGCGCCAGGCGTTGCAGCACGGGCGCGTTGACGTCGGGCGTGACCCGCAGCGCGAGTGCGTCGAGGGTGACGCGGTAGCTGCCGGGTGTGGGGTGGGCGTCCCCGCCGGCGGTTTCGCGCGCGGCGATGTCCTGGCCCTGCCGGGCCTGGCGGGCGTGCGCGCCGTCAGGCGGTGCAGCGATGCTGAGCAGATGCGCAACGGGTTGCAAGCTTGCGTCGCGCACCCAGCCTTGCAATGCGCCGACCGCAACGGCGCGCCAGCCCGGGGCGGCGGTGGCCGTCGGGGGCTGGTGCGGCGCTGCGCGCACGAAGCTGCCCTGGCCCAGTTGCAGCAGCACCTCGCTGTCGGCGTCGGGCCGGGCGTGCAGCACCAGGCCGTCGTGCACCACGCGCCAGTTGCTGACCAAGGGCAAGGGCTCCAGGGGATTTTTCCCTTCCGGCAGCACGGCCAGTTGGTCGGGGTGCTGAATCGGGGCGGGGGCGGGCATGGCGGCGGCGATGCTGGCGTCGGCACTCGCCACGGGGGCGGGCGCCAGCTGCGGCGGATGCGCGGGCGCGGCGCCGGGCGCGGTCAGGAAGGGTTCGGCGCCGTGGCGCTGCTGGCGCAGGGTCTCGGTGGCGCGCTCGACGCGCTGCATCAGACCGGGCGACTGGCTGTTGATCACCGTCGGGGTGACGAACACCACCAGCTCGGTTTCGTCGTTTTGAAAGCGCTTGGAGCGGAACAGCGCGCCGAGTATCGGCAGGTCGCCCAGAAACGGAACTTTGTCGATGCTGTCGCTGGTCTTGCGCGACATCAGCCCGGCCAACACCATGGTTTCGCCGTTTTGCACGTTGAACTCGGTTTTCGTGCGCCGTGTGCTCAGTGCCGGCCCGGAAACGGTTGAGATGGAGGAGTCTATGTGGCTGACTTCGCTGGTGATCTCGGCGCGGATGACCCCATTGCGATCCACGCGCGGCGTGATGTCGAGCTTGATTCCGTAGGGCTTGAAGAGGATGTGCGGCCCTTCATTGGTTTGGACGGTGTAGGGGTATTCGCCGCCCGCGAGAAATTCGGATTTGGCTCCATTGCGCGCCGACAGCTGCGGCTGCGCCAGGATGCTGGCCTTGCCCTCCTGGGCCAGCAGGTCGAGCTTGGCGCTCAGGCCCATATTGATCGCACTCAGGACGTTCAGGCCCCCGGACAGCGGAGTGAACTCACTGCCGTCCGCGGAGGTGATGGGCGGCTTCTGGACACCGATGACCAGCCCCCCTTGGTGGCCGCGTCGGCCGGGCGCCCAGAGACCGGCGACGCTGGCGCCGCCCGTGGAACCCCAGCGCAGGCCGATTTCGCGCAGCTCATTCACCGGAAACTCGACGACCTTGACGTCCATCAGCACCATCTGCTCCCAGCCGATCTGGTTGGCGAAGTTGACGATTTGCGGATAGTGTTTTGTGAGACTTTCGATCTTCTTGAGGTCGACGTCGCCCAGGTTGTCGCCTTCGACGATGACCTTGTCGCCAATGACGGAGGCCTTGGCGTTGGGGATGGTGCTCAGGAACGCGGCGATCTCGCGCGCATAGCGGCTGGTGTCACCGGGGACGACGTTGATCTTGACGCGCTGGTAGCGGCCCTCCTCGTTCCACACGAACAGCGAGGAGGTCCCGACCTCGTTGGCAAAGATGATGACTTCGCGTTCGTCGAGCGCGGCGGCCGTGAGCACCTTGCCGTTGCCCACGGCAATGCGCGCGACGCCGGGGCTGGGAAAGACGCGCGACTCGCCGACGAACATTTCGATCTCGGGCACCTGGGCCTGGTCGTCCGGTTTCTGGATGGGGCGGTAGGGTTGGCCGGAGACTGCCGCCGGAGTCTGTTTTTTGGCCCGCAGTGCCGGCGCGAAGCCGCCACGCGAGAGCGCGGGCGGCGCGGCAAGGTCCGTGGTGTCGGATGCTGGCTGGGCGGGCGTTTGGGCCGGCGCAGGCAGGGCCGTTGCGCAGGCCAGGGCCAGGCTCCAGCGCAATGCGTGGCCTGTCGCGGTGATCGGAATGCTGCGATGGGGCATGGGCGGGTGGGGAAACGTTTGGCCTGGGGTCATGGGGCGGCGCGGGGTGGCGCGGGAATCACCAATGCGCCGGGCTTGCCCGGGGGCTGGTCTGGCTTCTTGGGGCTGGAGGCCGGCGGCCCGGGCGGTAGTGCGGCCGGTTCGTCGGCGCCGCCCTGGTTCGCGGCCTGGCGCAGCATCAGTTCCTCGGGCTTGAAGTCGCTGCGGCGCCCGCCGTAGAGCACGGGCACCGTGCGGCCCATCGAACCTGCGGAGTTGCTCAGGGACTGCACGTCGCCGGCGAGGCCCAGCAGCGCCGCCATCGCCGCACTGTCCTCCGCCAAGACCTGCGTGTCCTGCGGATTGCGCAGCAGCGCCGTGATCTTGCCGGCCTCGCGCGCAATGACCACGCTCTGTGCCTGCGCCTGCGTGGTGTCCAGCGTGACCGTGGAATACTGCCGCCGCTCGCCGCTCTTGGGGTCGTCCACCACGCGTTGGCCGGTGGCCATGACCCGGACGTTTTGCAGCAGGGGGAAGGTGGTCTTTTTGCCACCCTGCTCGAGCGTGAGTATCAGGTCGATCGCGTCGCCTGGCTCCAGCAGACCGGAGATGGAGTTGATCTCATCGACGTGCACGGTGATCGCGCGGCGCCCGATCCCGACGCGCGAGGAGAAACTCGGGGCCTTCTTGGTCTGCATGAGGCTCCAGAGCAGGATTTCGCCCTCCTTGATGTCTTGCTCGACGCTCTGGCCCTCGATGCGATCGAAATGCTCGGGCGTGATGGCGTTGGAATGCGCGTAGTCCACCGGAACGTTGCGCACCGCCACGGTCTTGGTGGACAGGGCATCGCCTTTTTTGAGGTCCTGCTTGGCCACCAGCAGGACGGTGGTCTTGCCTTTGGCGCGCGCCTCGATCGCCTCCATATAGCTGCTCAGGTAGCTGCGGGCGCTCAAGGCGGCAACCAGGCCGATCAGCAACGCCACCCCAAAGAGTAGCCAGGTCTTGTTGGGCCGCAGGGCGGCGAGTCGGAACGGGGAGAGTTTCATGGGGCAAGCATGGAACAAGGGATACGAAAGATAGGGGTCAAACGGGCGACTCAGATAGGCAGCGAAATGGCGAAGCTGAACTTTTGATAGGCGAGTTGGAAGGCGTTGAGCAACTCGCGCAGCACGCTGCTGTCGTCGAGCATGCCCACGCCGAGCGCGAAGGCCAGGGCCGCGCAGACCACGCCGTACTCCACCGAGGATCGGCCGCATTGCAATGCAGCACCCCCGGGTCGCCTGCGGTGCGTCTTCTTCGAGGGGGCGCTGCCTGCGGCCCGGGAAAGCCGGTTGCGCGCTGTCCCTGGCTTGGGGTGCGCACGGCGCGGGGAAAAACGCCAACGGTTCATGGCAGTAGCTCCAACTGAACACTGGTGAGCAGCACGATGCTGGTCTGGCCTTGCGCGTCGCGCGTGATCGTGGCCATGGCCTCCTTGCCCGGGCCGCGGAAGAGCAGGGTCAGGCCTGCCGCCTGTTCGGGCAAGCCGGCGGCGGTTTGGGCGCTGTCGGTGCTAATGCTGCGCTCAAGCGCGTAGCCCTGTTCGCGCAGGGCTGCGCCGAGCCGCTGTGCATTGAGCTGCTCGCCGTGCCGGTTCAGCGCCACGAGATGGGTCGCGAACCGGCCGTTGTCCTGCGCTTGCAGGTGGCTGGTGATTTGGGTGCCTGCCGGCAGCAGGCGGCGCCAATGGGCGATCGTCTCCCGGGTCTGCGGCTGCGGGGCACCGGGCAACTGCGTGACCGCGACCATGCCCCGGCTGCCCCGGCCGTCGCTGCCAGGCTCGATCTGCACGGTCAGGTAGTACCCGCCCTCGGCGCGGCCCAGGATCTGTTTGCGACCCAGGCGGTTTTCCACCAGGGGCTGACCCAGCGTGCGGCGAAACCACGCGGCGGTTTGCTCCGGAGCTGCCTCGGTGGCAAAGCCCGTCAGGCGCATGGGCAGACCGTTCATTCCCAGTTGCTGGCCGACGCCGTAGCTCTGGGCCTGCGCGGGCAGGGCGACCTCGGGCCAAGAAGGGGCTTGCGCTCTTGCGGCGGGTGCGCCCAGGGCCAGCAACAACAGGCCAAGGCACAGGCCGGCGCGCTTGGGCTTGGGCAGGGGTCTGCCTGGCCGCGCAGAAGCGGCTCGTGTTCCCGGCGGGCGTGGTGGTGGCGGGGCGTGTTGCATGCTTTCGAAGCCTGCTGTCGTGCGGGTTCAGTTCTTGGGCTCGTCGGCCTTGAGGCGATCTTCAGGCACCACGTCCTGCCAGAGCTCCAGGCGCCCGAATTGGGGGGCCGATACCTTCCCCAACTCGAAGAGCGGGATGACGATGTCCAGCGCCGCTTCGATTGAGGAGAACAGGCTGTTCAGCGGGACGAGCTTGCCAAAGCGGTCCATGGTTTGCTGCACCGATTCCGCGGCCCAGGGATCGATCAGCACGCTGGTATGGCGCGTGATGCGCAGATCGATTTTGTCGAAAAGCGTGTAGCTGACGATGCCTTCGGGCAGGTTGGCCAGGGGCACGGAGACGTTGACGCGGTAGATGCCCCGGGCCTGCAGGCCGAGCGTTCCGTGGTTCGCCAGGGGCATCAGGCTGAAGGGCTTGCCGTCGCTGCTGCCCTTGAAGGCCTGGTTGTGCGAGGGGGCCTCGTCTTCGCCGAAAGTGACCGCGACGTCGGAGAAGTTGCGGATCAGCGGCTTGCCCCGGGGGTCGGTCCAGAGCGGGTTCTGATGGGCCTGGGAATCGTCGGCTGCATCGTCGGTTCTGATGGGCGCGTCGGGGGTGCTGAAGTAGCGCCGGCGCACTTCCTCGGCCAACTGTGCCTCGGGCTTGAAGCCGTTTTTTGCATCGTTGTGCACCGTGGCGTCGAACGCCGCGTAGCGGCTTGCCATATGCGTGGCATGGGCAATGTCCTGGTACTTGCCGATCATCGGCATCAGCAGGAACAGGCCGAGGACGGCCGCGGCAATGGTGAGGAACTCGACCAGCGCCTGGCCCTGCTGCTGCGGCGGCGTACTCCGGAAGGCTGCGTTATTCATGGGATGAGCACTCCCTGGCGCAGTTGCTGCGCCTGCACGTCGGTTTCGGAATGGACCAGGCGCACCTGCCAATAGGGGTTGAACAGGCTGGCGAGTTCGCGGGGGCGATTCAGGGTTTTGCCGTAGAGGTTTTCGTGCTGATCGATCGGGCGCTCGAAGTACACCTCGGAGGTGGCCACTGCAGCCATGACGTTGCTGGCCACCCGGCTTTCGTAGGCGTTGATGCGGCTGCCGCTGCTGGTCTTTATCGCGCTCCTGCCGTCTGAGGTGCGCAACTCGCCGCGTGCGCGGACCAAGCGCACGCTGAACTGCAGCGCGGGGTCACTCTTGTCCAGTTGCTGCTGGTCAAGATCGTAGTAGTTGGGTATGCCGCTGTAGCCCGTCCAGTGCGAGGACGATGCCATGCTCGATGCCTCCGGGTTGTCTCGGGCGCCGCCCAGGGATGCCTCTGAATCGTCCTGGTCCTGGCCCTCGGGATGCGCCTGCTGCTCGCCGTAGGCGATGGGATTTTCCCAGTATTTGCAACGAAAAAAGCGGTATCGCACCTCCCACCAAGACTCGGTGTCTTGCGCAATCCACTCGTCATAGTTGACCAGATCGGTGCCTCCACCTCGGCTCACTCTGCTGCGGGAAGTAAAGCAAGCCGGGGCTACTGCAAAGGAATCCCATTTGCGCTTGCGCGTGAATTCGTCGGTATGTGCGGCATAGCTGGCCAGTTCGGCCATGCGCTTGCGGTCCTGGCCGCTGTACTTGCGCGTGAAACTGCCCCAGTCGTCGGTCAGCGCCGAGGCCATGCCCGGACCCAGGGGCTCTACCTCCACGCTGCCGTCATTGGCGTAGTTGGCCCGGGCGACGTCCTGCATCACCTCGGCGCGCAGGCTCTGCAAATAGAGCGGGGCATGCAGCAGGTTGTGGGCTTGCTGTATCGCCTTCTTGTTGAGTTCCGCCGCCTTCACCACTTTCTCCGTCAGGTCCGGCACCTCCTTGGCTACATCTTCTATGTATTGGCCCAGATACTGCACGACGGCATAGCACATGAGCCCATACTTGGCACCGTATTTGGCCCCGCCAGTCCAGAACAGCGAATAGCCGCTTGAATCAAGGCATTCGGGGAATTGGCCTGGCAGGTTCTGCACGCGGGTCTCCGCGTACTGCGCCCACGATGACAGACTGACCATCTGGGCCACGAGCACCTCGTTGGCGACCAGCGCGCGGTTGCCGTAGGCGCTGAAATTCAACGCCCGCGCGTGCATCACGCCGGCGCTGTAGGCCACTGCATCGACCGTGTTCACCAGCTTGGTTTTTTCCTGGGAAAGCTGGCCGGTGTTGAACAGGAAGAACAGTGCAGCCAGGGCGCCGATCACGACAAACATGCCGTAGATCAGCGCCTGCCCGCGCTGCCGGGCGGCCCCCCGCCCGCCTTGTTGGACGACGCAGTGCATGGGGTAGTTGCTTACTTGTTCTTGTAAGCGTCAAGACCCTTTACTTTCCGCTCGGTATCGGCCTTCTTGGCCGCGGCGTCGGCTGCAGTGATCGCAGTCTGAGCGGATTGGCCCGCGACCTCGTTGGCGATGCCCGACATTTGCGCTCGGATGGTCTCGCCAAAAGCTTGATAGACCGCGATGGCAGCGACCCCGATGAGCGCCACGATGACGATGTATTCGGTCATGCCTTGGCCACGTTGCTTTTTGGCGGTGCGGCGGGTGTTGAAGAGAGTGCGGAACATGTCAGAACCTCCTGAGCCGGTTGCGGATGAAGAAAAAAAGTGCCTTTTTTTTGGAAGGATCATAGAGCAACTTTCGCGACATATATATGACTTTCCATGGGATATTCGATAGAAATTTTCCAATGAATAGCAATTGCATTACAAATGTATTGCCATTTTTAAATACGAAATATGATTTTTAAACCTTATTTTTTCTACGGGTTTTGGCGCTGGCCTCGCCGGAGCGCAGCAGGCCCGTGCTGGGTGACGGTGATCTGCTGTTCTTGCAAATGCCAAAGCGGAGTACCTCGGAGCAGTAGGCGCGAGGCGCGAGGCGCCGCCAGCGCCTATGCGACCTTCCCGAAGCAGGCCGGTTCAGGCGCCCAGCGAGTGGCACAGGGCGTAGGCGTGGCGTTTACCGGCGATCAACGCTTGCGCGTCGGCCACCGCGCATGGGGCCGCCCGTGGGCCGAGCGCCAGGTGTGTTTGCGCTCGCCCGCGGCGCGCGGGCGAGCGGTGTGCTCTCATGGATCGGGCGTGGTCGGCGGGCTCCAGTGCCTGCCGGGAATCGCGGCGATGAGGCGCTGCGTGTATGCGTTGCGCGGGTGCTCGAAAACCTCGGACGGTGTGCCGCACTCGACGATGCGGCCCTGGTGCATGACGGCGATCCGGTGGCACAGCTGCGCTGCGACCCGCAGGTCGTGGGTGATGAAGATCATGGCCAGGTTCAGGCGCTGCTGGATGTCCTGCAGCAGCGCGAGCACCTGGGCCTGTACCGAGACGTCCAGCGCCGATACTGCTTCGTCGGCCACCAGCAGTTGCGGCTCCAGCGCCAGCGCGCGGGCGATACCGATGCGCTGGCGCTGGCCGCCCGAGAAGGCGTGGGGGTAGCGGTCGAAGGCCGATGCGTCGAGTTCCACCAGGCGCAGCAGCGTGCGCGCCTTGCGCTCGGCCTCGGCGCGGGGCACACCGTTGGCCACCGGGCCGTCGCTGATGCTGCGGCCCACCGTGTGGCGCGGGTTCAGCGACGCGAACGGGTCCTGGAAGATCATTTGCAGCTTGTGGCGCAGGGGCCGCAACTGCGTCTGCGATAGCGGCGCGATGTCGATGCCGTCGAACAGGAGCTGGCCGCCGTCGATGTCGAGCAGGCGCAGCAGGCATTTGCCGATGGTCGACTTGCCCGAGCCGGACTCGCCCACGATTCCCAGGGTCTGGCCGCGCTGCACGCTGAAGCTCACGCCATCGACCGCGTGCAGCACACGCCGGCGCACGAACAGGCCGCCTCCGGTCACGTAGGTCTTGCGCAGGTTTTGCACTTGCAGCAGCGCCGGGTGCGTCGGATCGGTGCTGCTGGCGTGGGCCTGAGCGCTCAGCTGCGGTACTGCGGCGATCAGGCGCCGGGTGTAGGGGTGCTGCGGGTGGTTGAGCAACTGATCGGCCGGGCCCTGCTCGACGAGGATGCCCTTTTCCATCACGGCCACGCGGTCGGCGATGTCGGCGACGACGCCGAAGTCGTGCGTGATGAACATCACGCCCATTCCCATGCGCGTCTGGATGCGCTGGATCAGCGCCAGGATCTGCGCCTGCGTGGTCACGTCCAGCGCGGTGGTGGGCTCGTCGGCGATCAGCATCGCTGGCTCGAGCGCCAGCGCCATGGCGATCATCACGCGCTGGCGCTGGCCGCCGGACAGGCGAAAGGGGTAGGCGTCCTGGAGGCTCTCCGGGTCGGGCAGGCCAACGAATTCCAGCAGCGCCAGCACGCGCTGGTGGCGCGCTGCGTCCGGGCAGGCGCCGTGCACCGCGAGTGCCTCGGCGATCTGCGCGCCGACGCGCATCAGCGGGTTGAGCGCCGACATCGGTTCCTGGAACACCATGGCCATGTCCTTGCCGCGCAGCGCCAGCAGTTCGTGCTCGCGCAGTTGCAGCAGGTCACGGCCCTGGAACAGGATGCGGCCCGCTTGTGGCCTGAGCTGGCTTGGCAGCAGGCCCATGATGGCGTTGGCGCTGATCGATTTGCCGCTGCCGGATTCGCCCACGATGCACAGGATTTCTCCGGCGCGCAGCTCGAACGACAGGTCCCTGACGGCGTGCGCGCGGTCGCTGCCGGCGGGTAGCGCCACGGTGAGTCGTTCGACGCTCAGCAGCGGGGGCGTGCAAGCGATGGCGGACATGGGAGTCACTCCCCCGGTTTGCGCAGTTGCGGATTCAGCGCGTCGTTCAAGCCCTCTCCGATCAGGTTGATGGCGAGCACGGTCAGCAGGATCGCCATTCCGGGCAACAGGCTCATCAGCGGCGCTTCGCGCAGCATGGTGCGGGCGGCGCCGATCATGAAGCCCCAGCTCATGAGGTTGCGGTCGCCCAGTCCCAGAAAGGAGAGCGAGGATTCGGTGAGGATGGCGCTCGCGATCATCAGCGAGGCGGTGACGATGATGGGCGGCATCGCGTTGGGCAGGATCTGCGTGCAGATGATGCGCGCCGGCTCTTGCCCGATCACCCGCGCGGCCTGCACGAACTCGCGCTGCCTGAGCGAGAGGAACTCGCTGCGCACCAGCCGCGCCACGGGCGGCCACGACACGCTGGCGATGGCCCCCACGATGGAGTAGAGGGACGGCGTGAAGATGGCCACCAGCACCACGGCCATGGCGAGTTGCGGAATGCTCTGGAAGAACTCGGTGCAGCGCATCAGCAGGTCGTCGATGCGCCCGCCGTAAAAGCCGGCCAGCGCACCGACCAGCACACCGAACACCACGGCTGCGAGCGTGGACGCGCCCCCCACCAGCAGCGACACGCGCGCGCCATGGGCGAGCCCGGCGCCGAGGTCGCGACCCAGCATGTCGGTGCCCAGCGGGTAGGTGCGGTCGGTCAGCGGCGCGAGCAGGGGCTCGGCGACCATGGCCCAGGGCGATTCCTCGTACCAGACGGAACAGAACAGGGCCATCAGGACCACCAGGCCCAGGATCACCAGGCCCGCGAGCGCGCCCCTGTGGGTCGCAAAACGGCGCATGAATTTCTTCATCTCAGTTTTCCGATTCGATGCGCGGATCGACCAAGCGGTACAGCAGGTCGGTGATCAGGTTGAGCAGCACGACCATGGTGGAGGTCACCAGAAACACGCCGAGCAGCAGTTGGTAGTCGCGCTGCATCAGCGCGTCGAACATGAGCCGGCCAATGCCGGGCCAGCCAAACACGGTTTCCGTGAGCAGTGCACCGCCCGCCATCTGGCCGAGCTGGATTCCGGCGAAGGTCAGCACCGGCAACATGGCGTTGCGCAGGACGTGGCGGCGGATCACCTGGCCCGGCGGGACGCCCTTGGCGCGCGCCGTCCTGACGAAATCCAGACCCATCACCTCGAGCATGGAGGCGCGTGTCAGGCGCGCGTAGACGGCCATGAAAAAGCAGCCCAGCGACACCACCGGCAGCACCAGGTGCGCGCCGATGTCCTTGGCGCGCGCCCAGCCGACGAATCCTGCGCCCACGCTCTCCATGCCGAACGCGGGCAGCCAGTCCAGCGTGACGGAGAACAGAATGATCAGCAGCAGCGACAGCCAGAACAAGGGGGTGGCGTACAAGAGCAGCGATACGGACATGATCAGGCTGTCCAGCCAGGTGTGTTCTCCGGTGTAGCGGCTGCGCGCGGCGATCACGCCGAGCAGGCCCCCCGCAAGCAGCGAGAAGACGAACGCCAGCGCCATGAGCAGCAGCGTGGCGGGCAGGCGCTCGAGGATCAGGTCAAGCACCGGCAGGTTGTTGCGGTAGGAAAAGCCCAGGTCGAACTGGAGGATGCCCCTGACGTACAGCCCAAGTTGCAGCCACAGCGGTTGGTCCAGTCCGAAGCGCTGGCGCAGTTGCGCGAGGTAGGCCGGGTCCGAGGATGCGGCCTCGCCGGCCATGATGCTCGCCGGGTCACCGGGAGCCAGGCGGATCAACAGAAAGTTCAGGACCACCACGCCCAGGATGACGAAAAGGGCCTTGCCCAGTCTGGCGCTGAGGAAGGAGATCAGTTTCACGGGACGGCGTTCCGGTCTACAGGGACCACAGGGTCTGCGGCGGGCCGGGGCGGCGTCACTTCTTGTCGAAGCAGACGTCGTCAAAGCTCTCGTTCAGGCCGATGCCGGTCTGCACGAGGTTGCGGATGTGCTTTTGATGGAAGGTGGCGTTTTCGATCTCGAACAACACACCGTTGGCGACCTCGGCCATCAGGATGTTCTGCACTTCGGAGTACAGCTTTTGGCGCAATTCCGGGCTGCGCGCCGCCGCTGCGTTGGCGAACAACGCGTCGACCTTCGGGTTCCGGTAGCCCTGGTTGTTCACGAAGGGCGACCCCTTGACGGCGTTGGTCGACAGGAAATGGCGCGCCACGCCGAGCGCCGGGTCGCCGTACTGGTAGGTGAAGTTGAAGGTCAGATCAAAATCGAAATCCCCCAAGCGCTTGGCCCAGCCGCCGGCGTCGGCCGGCTCGATCTGCACCTTGAAGCCGATCTGTTCGAGGCTCTGCCGGGTGTACTCGGCCAGACGATCCCAGGCCGAACCGTAGGGGAAGGACAGGATCCGCACCGGCGTGGCGCCGACGTTCACGCCCGACTCCTGAATCAGCGCGCGCGCCTTCCTCAGGTCAAACGCGTACTGCGGAACGTTCTGGTCGTAGTACAGCGTCGTCGAGGCGATCGGACCGGTCGCAATCTTGCCCATGCCGAAGAAGATGTTGTCGACGATGAACTTGCGGTTGATCGCGTGCATCACCGCCTGGCGCACCTTCAGGTTGTCAAACGGGGGGCGGCGCTGGTTCATGCTGATGAAGGCCAGCGGCGCGTACATTTCCCAGCCCCGGGTGCTCATCGTGACGTTGGGCAGGGCCTTCAGGCGCTTGATGTCGACGTTGTCCACGTCGCCGCCACGCAGCAACTGCACGTCGCCTTTTTCAAACGCGACGGCGCGCGACGCGGCGTCGGGGATCACACGGAACACGATTTCGTCGAGGCAGGGCAGGCCCTTTTTCCAGTAATCGGGGTTGCGCGTGAGCACGATGTGCGAGCCCTTCTTCCACTCCTTGAACTTGAACGGGCCGGTGCCGATCGGCGTCTGGTTCGCCGGGTTGCTGTAGAAATCGCTGCCTTCGTAAATGTGTTTCGGAATCATGGGCATGTTGTCGACGACGAACAGGCTCATGAACGGGGAGAAGGGCTCCTTGAGCTTGAACTCGACGCCGTGCTCGCCGATGGCTGTGATCGAATCGAGGTACCTGTTGATCACCAGGCGGCTGCGCGGGTGGGCCGTGCGCAGGAACTTGTCGACGCTGAACACCACGTCGGCCGCACTGAAGGGCTTGCCGTCGTGCCACTTCACGCCGCGCTGCAGTTCGAAGGTGTAGCTCAGGCCGTCGCTGGAGGCTTTCCACGACCTGGCCAACGCGGGCTGCGGCCTGAGCTGGGCGTCATAGGTGAGCAGGCCCTGATAGATCTTGCCGGCCACGTAGATCGTGGGCGCTTGCTGGTTCAGGCCCAGCATCAGGGTGGGGGGCTCGGGTTGGACGATGGCGCTCAGCGTTCCCCCCTGCGTCTGGCCTTGCACGCTCTGGCCTCGGACGCTGGCTGCGCCGAGCAGCGCGGCAGCGAGCGCCAGGGCGATGCTTGCCTGGCGGCGGCTGGAACGGGGAAGGGGCGGTTTCATTCGGCTCTCCTGGGAAGTAAAAACAGGGGGGTCACATTTCCCGGTCCTCGCTGGCGTCGAGGCCGAGGCGGCGGCTGATTCCCAGCAGATGGTCGCGCATGGCGCGCCGTGCCGCGGCGGGCTGGTGCTTTTGGAGCGCACGCAGCAGCGGCAGGTGTTCGTTGTGCGCCTGCTCCCACACCTGGCCATAGACGAAATGCTGGTTCAGTTTGTTGAAGATGGCACTGCGCTCGCCCAGGGCCCACAGGTGCTGCACGGTGGACGCGAGCGCGGCATTGCCGCTGGCCTCGGCAATCAGCAGGTGCAGCCGGTCGTTGTGCCTGAAAGGCTGTTCGGATCCAGGCAGCGCCAGGGCGGCCTCCTGCATCTGCCCGATCTGGGCGGGTGTGGCGTGGCGCGCAGCCAGTTCGGCGCAATGGGGCTCCACCAGCAGGCGGGCCTGCAGCAGGTCGGCGGCGCCCATGTCCAGCAAGGCCGGTGCTGCCATGGGCCCTGCGGACGAGGCAAGGCGCGATTGCGGGCCCGTGACGTACACACCACTGCCCACCCGCACGTCCACCCAGCCCTCGATTTCGAGCGCGATCAATGCTTCGCGCACCGACGGCCGGCTGACCGCCAGCATCTCGGCGAGTTCGCGTTCCGCAGGCAAGCGCTCGCCCGTGCGGTAGCTGCCACTGCGGATCTTTTCCTTGATCTGGCTGGCAATCATCCGGTACAGGCGGGAGACGTTGATGGGCTCAAGGGTCGGCATGAGAGATATGGCTTTCAGTGTCAGGCTGCCAAGTGGCAAGACCAATTTGACGCAGAAATGAGGGCTTGTCATTCGGGTTTACCTGTGATGCTGGCAGGTGCAATTTCGGTGCCAGCCGTACGCGCGGACGGGCTGTAGCTGGCACCGTGGCGCTGCTGTACCTGGTGGGCATAATGGCCCCCCCAAAAGGAGCCCACACCGTATGCGTACCATGCATTTCATCGCCGCCGCCACCGTCTGGGTGCTCGGCGCCAGCGCCAGCGCAGCCCCGGCGCATGGGGACGCAGCGCACCACGGCGCGCACGCCCCTGCGCTGAAGAAAGTGCAGAAAGCCTGGGGCATTGCGGGCGACGCCAGGGCCGTGGTGCGCACCATCCGTATCCGCATGACCGACGACATGCGATTTACCCCCGACCGGATCGAAGTGCGCGAGGGCGAGACCCTGCGCCTGCGCGCCGAAAACAAGGGCCAGGTGCAGCATGAAATCGTGATCGGAACGGCGCACGGGCTGGAGCAGCACGCCGAGATGATGCAGAAAAACGCCGCCATGGAACACGGCGAACCCCACATGGCCCATGTGAGCGCGGGCCACAAGGGGGACATCGTCTGGACCTTCAACCGCCCCGGCAGCTTTGCCTTCGCCTGCCTGGTCCCGGGCCACGCCCAGGCGGGAATGATCGGCAGCATCACCGTGCTGCCCCGCAAACGCTGACACGCCGTGGCTACGGCGCGTGCCTCCAGCGCGCCGCCTGCCCCGCCCCCCGCGCGGATTGCCCGACAATCGGCGGCCATGCATTCCCCTGTTTCCTTGGCCGGCGACGCTGGCAGCATCACCCGCGTGGCCGGAATCGAGGTCGGCCACTGCACCGAAACCCGCCGTCCCACCGGCTGCAGCGTGGTCATTGCGCGCGAGGGCGCCGTGGCCGGCGTGGACGTGCGCGGCGCGGCCCCCGGAACGCGCGAGACGGATTTGCTCCACCCTTCCAACTTGGTGGACCAGGTGCACGCCGTCGTGCTGGCCGGCGGCAGCGCCTGGGGGCTGGACGCCGCCACCGGCGCCGTGCGCTGGCTGGAAGAGCACGGCATAGGCTTTGACGTGGCCGTGGGCCGCCTGCCCCTGGTGCCCGCGGCGGTGTTGTTCGACCTGCTGCTGGGCGACATGCGCATACGCCCCGACGCGGCGGCAGGCTATGCCGCGTGCCAGGCCGCATGCACCCGGGACCCGGCCGAAGGCAATGTGGGCGCAGGTGCGGGCGCCGTGCTGGGCAAGGCCTTTGGCATGCAGCGCGCGATGAAAGGCGGCATTGGCACGGCGTCCGTCACCGTCCATGGTGTGACCGTGGGCGCGCTGATTGCCTGCAACGCACTGGGCGACGTGATCGACCCCGACAGCGCCCAGGTGATCGCCGGCGCCCGCACGCAGGATGGTCTGCGCCTGTGCGACACGCGCCGCGCCCTGCTGCGCGGAGACGCCCCCCAGTCCCTGCTCGCGGGAACGAATACCAGCATCGGCGTGGTGGCCACGGACGCCGTCATCACCAAGGCGCAGGCGCACCGCCTGGCCGTGGCCGCGCACGACGGCCTGGCGCGCAGCATCAACCCCGTGCACACCATGTCCGACGGCGACACCCTCTTTTGCCTGGGCACCGGCTGCGCGGGAAAAAACCCGGGGATGCTGCTGCTGGCCACCATGGCTGCGGAGGCCACGGCCGTCGCCACCGCACGGGCCGCGCGCGCGGCAGCGTCGATCACGACTGCGCAGGGCCTGTATTTGCCTGCTGCGGGGGCGTTGGGTTGAAACTCAGCGCCGCCGCTCTTCGGAAGGGGTCATCAGCCGGTCGGTCAGCGCAATCGCCAGCGCGCTGAGCAGGAACACCACATGGATGATGGTCTGCCACATCAGCACCTTCAGGTCATAGTTGGCCGCGTTGATGAAGGTCTTGAGCAGATGGATCGAACTGATGCCGATGATCGCGGTCGCGAGCTTGACCTTGAGCACCGAGGCGTTCACATGGCTGAGCCACTCGGGCTGGTCGGGGTGGTCCTCCAGGCGCAGGCGCGAGACAAAGGTTTCGTAGCCGCCCACGATCACCATGATCAGCAGGTTGGAGATCATGACCACGTCGATCAGCGCGAGCACCACCAGCATGATGATGGTTTCATTCAGCGCGGTGACCGCGGCGTCGCTGCGGTAGCCGATGCTCGACACCAGTTGCCCAAGCGCCGCCGTGTCGCCCAGCGCGGCCTTGATCAGGTGCAGCAGTTCAACCCAGAAATGGAACACGTACACCGTCTGCGCCAGGATCAGACCCAGGTACAGCGGCAGTTGCAGCCACCGGCTGGCAAAGATCAGCGTGGGCAGGGGGCGCAACGGTGCGGGGGGAGTGGGTCGGGGAGGCGACATGGAGCGTGCAAACTAAAGGGAGAGGGTTTCGGGCGGGCGCGATTTTAGGCGGAAGCGTGGCCTTGGCCAGCGGGCGCTGCGGAACCGGTTTTGCCAGGTGACTTCAGTTCAGGGGCGAGTTCGGGCCGCCCGGATCAGAGCGCGGCAAAATCAGCTTCAGGTAGTCCTCGGTCGCTTCGAAGTCGGGCTCTGCCCCGCTGGCGGCCCGCACGAGCGGAACGATCTTGCGGCGCACCCCCATGCCACGCGCGTCCACATAGCCATGGTCGCGCAGCACGTCGACGATGGCTGTGTTGCGGGGCGAGCGTTGTCCCGCGAGCATTTTTTCGACGGTCATCGAATTCTGTAGCGCTCCCGGGCTGGTGACCTCGAGCCGATTCGAGTAGGCGACGATCTCGACTTCGGGTGTGCGGGTCCAATCCCGGTGCGCCAGCGCATTCACAACGGCCTCCCGCAAGGACTCGGGCGGGTAGTGCCAGATACGCTCCCGGCGCAGGCCGTCGCCCAGGTTTTCACCCTCCGTGCTGACGAGAGGCTGGCCTTGCAGCCTGTCCATCAGGTCTTCGATCAGGCCGCGTTCGAGCAATTCGCGCGCGCCACCATCCTGGCGCGCAAAGCGGCCGACCAGAGGCGCATCAAGAATCGTGTCGTCAAGCGCTTGGTAACTCTTGTCGATACCGCTGAACGCCATCCACCGGATGCCCGCTTGACGCAGGAAGCGGCGCGGTGTGCGGCCAAACAACACCAGGCCGGCAATGGTGCAAACCGGCGCCGCCGCATGGACGTCGGTCATGAAGCCCAAGCCCAGCATGCGATCGATCCACGCAACTTCCGTCGCTGGCAGTTCGCGGTCGCCAGCGCAGCTCAGAAGATAGTCTTGGAGGCGTTCGCGGTCCAAGGCATGAATAGTCGCTCCGGAGACGGGCATGGTTTCGCTGTGCAGCAGGCCTCCCGTCGCAAACAGTCGCGCTTGCTGGTTGCGGTCGGCAAATCGCACGGTACTTCCGACGCGGATATAGATCTCTTCGCGGCCGTTGTGGCGAAGGACGTACGGCTTGCTGCTTCCCGTCGTGACCGAAACCACCGCGACGCGTTGACCGCCATCAAGCGCAACGACTTCGTAGAACGGCAGCAGCATGGGATGCACATGCCCCAGGATGGCATCCATCACCCAAGTCTCGAGGTTCCCGCGCTGGATGCCGGAGATTGTGCCGTCGTCCTCGACGCCGAGCAGAACCATGCCGCCGCGCAGGTTGGCCATTGCGACGATTTCTCTGGCGAGCGCGTCGGCGCGGATGTCATCGCGTTTGAACTCGACGCCCGAGTTTTCGCCATTTGCAATGATTTCCAGCAACTCCGTTTTGAGCATCTATCTTCTCTCTCTAAAAACCGTACTTTTCCTTGCGTCGGGAAAACGCCTCCCGGCCACCTTCCAGGATTTCGGCGACGCGGTCGCGAATATCCGGCACGTCGATGGAGCCCTGCGCCGTGGCGGGCATTTGTGCGCGGGATCCATCGGACGAGAAGATACCGATCCACTCGGCATCGCCGAACACCGGGATGTTTGCGTTGTGGGTGGCGAACAGGAACTGCCGCTCGGTCTTTGCTCCGCGCAACTGGGTCACGATCCGTTCGGCGATGAAGGCATTGTCCAGATTGTCCTCGGGCTGGTCCATGATGAGCGGGTCGTCGTTCTTCAACAGCAGCAGGTGCAGGATTGCCGTGCACTGCTGCCCCGTGGAGAGTTGATCCAACGGCTTGAACAACGCACCCTCGTGCGCGATGTTCAGTTCGATCAGGATCTGATCTTGCAGGTCGATTTCTTCGATTTCCAGCACCAAGCTGCGGTCGAGGCGGGCCAGGGCCTCGATCGCCGAGGGCTGAATCCCCCAGTCCGAGGTCAGCGCCTCGATGGCGCTTTCGCCGTCGCGCATTGCCTTGACCAGTGCGGGCACGGTCAGGTTCTCTCCGGATTCATCGATCCAGGCAAGTTTCTTTTCCCCGAGACCGGGCACCCGCAGCAGGAGTTCTTTCAGCGCCCTGCGCTGTGCCCCGGCCTTCAGATCCAGCCTCAGCTTGCCATCGAGCTTGCGGTTGAGTTTTCTGGTGGCCTGGCGCAACTCGTCGGTGCGCTGGTCCCGCAGTTGCGAAAATGCGTCCAGCAGATCGCGTCGCTGGCCATGGAGTTCGTGCAATAACCGATCCATGTTGCCTGCACGCGCTTCGCTGGGGCGGATGGTTTCGATCTCCCGCAGCAGTTCCTGATAGGCCCGGCCCACGTCGCGGCCCGGCCTGCCTGCGAAGGTGGGCAGGTTTGTGAAGACCCTTTCAAGGGCCGCTGATTCGGCGTCGAGTTTGCTTTTCAATTCGGCCTGCTGTGCATCGGTCGCCATCGTCGTTGCAGCATGCAATTCCCGGAGCCCCGCGAGTCGGGTCGTGATCTCCTTGCCGAGCCCATCGAGCGCGGCACGCATGCGGACCATGATCTGGGCATGTGGCAGCCCGTCGAGCGCCTTGTCGCTGAGAAACGCGGTATCGGGAAGGTTGTCGTTGAGCATGACCAATCCCTCGGCCACGCGGGTGAGTTCTTCGCTGACGCGCTCGGCGAGTTGCTTCTCGCGCTCCAGTTGAGGCACCAGGGCCAGTTTGTCTTCAAGACCCAGTGACTTGAACTGCTGCACCTGTTCGGTCAGTTTGGGCAGCCGTGCAACCTGCGTCTGCAAATCGTCCTTCTGCCGCGCAGCGGTCAACAGCTTGTTGCGGTTGTTGATCAATTGCCTGGCAATGACGCCGAGTTCGTCAGTCAGCGTGCTGCCGCTCGGTAGAAAGCGATTCAGGATGGCTGCCTGGCTGGCAGGGTCGCGGGCCAGCTCGAGGATTTCATTTTGACCGTAGATCTCGATGCGCGGTAGAAGATCGCGCGGTTGCAAGGTCGATACCTGCCCCGCATCGTCTTTGACGACGGAAGGCTCACCATAGCGACGAGATACCGAATAGCGTCTGCCGTTCTGCGTGCGCGAGATCACCTCCAATGCGATGCGCCCACCGGCTCCCAGGTTTGCCTTGATGATTTCATCATGCTGTCGTTTGGCGGAGAGCGCACGCGGTGGCACGTCGAGTACGTAGCGCAGGCATTCGATCAGCGTCGATTTACCGGTCCCACGCCCGCCGATCACGGCATTCAGATGTGCCGACAGCTCGATACCGATGCCGTCAAGGTAGCCGCCATGAAAGCGCAGCTTCTCCATGCGTGAATAGTGCGCCTCGGGCGGAAATCCGAGTCGAATGCGTGAATCAGGATCCTTGAATGCAGCAAGAAAGCTTTCGAAACCCGGCCGTGTCATCTTGATCCAGCTGCTCGCGCGTGGATTGGCCAAATCATCGGGCGTGACCACATCCTTGGCATTCAGGAGCGCGATGTGGTGCGCGCGGCGGTAGTTCGGGTCTTTGTTGAGGACGATTTGCTTGTGGTTTTGTGGCAAATCCTCGAGGGGTCCGGGAATCTGGCCAGCTTTGACCAACGTCTCGTCCTTCCATATGTGGGAAAGTCCCCCGCCAGCTTGGTTCAGATGCAGCAGGCCGTTGGCGCCGGTCATGTGCGCGGCATACCAGAAACCACCACAATCGAAAATTATCCGCGCAAGGTCGAGACAGGTTTTGTTGGAAGGCTGCACCGTATCCCCGGGATCTGTGAGAGACAGCTTGCCCAGGTATCGATTCAATTGATCCGTGGTCGTGTCTTCGGGAAACAGGCAGACCATGTGTACTTTCTCGCTGGACGCAATCTCGAAACCGGGAAAGACGATGATGCCGTGTGGTTCGAGGAACCGGCGCAAACCATCGACTGCATCGACGCTGCCGTGGTCCGCAACGCCAACTACCGTGATTTCAAGTGCCCGGCACTGGTCGAGCACCTGCTGATTGTAAGCAGCTTCATCCAGCCCGTGTTCGATGCCGCGGTATTGGGTTTGGTAGCCGAACGGGTTTACCTGCAGGGCACAGCGCCAGAAACGCGCGATCGTGTAGCTGGATTCAGGAGTGGGTTCTCTGTTCATGTGCGCTCATTATGAGTGTTTGGGCCACGTGGAATCGATCGATGGCGCAACCCCCCCGCGGTGCGATCTTGCTGGCCACGCAGCGTGGCGGCTGCGGTGCCCTGGCCAGTGCGTAAGCACCCCTGGTGGTGTGATCAAATCCACGCCCGTCCGTGGCCCGTCAGTGGCCCGTAAGCGCCGGGTCCGACAGTACCGGCCCGTTTCATCATGCGATCAAGGAGACAAAACCATGACTGCGTCCGCGCCCGCGTCCGCCATCGAGTCCATGCTGGTCGAGAACCGCGTATTCCCTCCGGCGGACGCCATCGTTCAGGCTGCGCGCGTGTCCGGCATGGCTGCATACGCGGCGCTGTGCGCCGAGGCGGACGGGGATTTCGAGGGGTTCTGGGCGCGCCAGGCGCGCAGCAACCTGCAGTGGAGCCGACCCTTTACGCGCACGCTCGATGCGTCCAACGCGCCGTTTTTCCAGTGGTTTGCCGACGGTGAACTGAATGCCTCGGCGAACTGCCTGGACCGCCACGTCGGCACGCCCACCGAGAACAAGACCGCGATCGTCTTCGAGGCCGACGACGGCGCGCTGACCCGCGTCAGCTACAGGGAACTGTTCGCGCGCGTGGGTCAGTTTGCGAATGCGCTCAAGGCGCACGGCGTCGCCAAGGGGGATCGGGTGCTGATCTACATGCCCATGTCCATCGAGGGCGTGGTCGCGATGCAGGCCTGCGCCCGCATCGGCGCCACGCACAGCGTGGTGTTTGGCGGCTTCAGCGCCAAGGCCGTGCACGAGCGCATCGTCGATGCGGGCGCCGTGGCCGTGATTACCGCCAACTGCCAGATGCGCGGCGGCAAGGAACTGCCGCTGAAGGCGACCATCGACGAAGCCCTGGCCATGGGCGGCTGCGACGGCGTGCGCAACGTGTTCGTCTATCAGCGCACGGCCACGGCCTGCGCCATGCGGGCCGGCCGCGACAAGAGCTTTGCCGAGGCGCTCGCGGGCCAGAGCACGGATTGCGCGGCGCTTGCCGTGGGCGCCGAGCACCCGCTGTTCATCCTGTACACCAGCGGCTCCACCGGCAAGCCCAAGGGCGTGCAGCACAGCACGGGCGGCTATCTGCTGTGGGCCAAGATGACCATGGACTGGACCTTCGACCTGCGCGCGGACGATGTCTTCTGGTGCACCGCAGACATCGGCTGGATCACGGGCCACACCTATGTGGCCTACGGCCCGCTGGCCGCGGGCGCCACGCAGATCATCTTTGAAGGCGTCCCCACGTTCCCGAACGCGGGCCGCTTCTGGCAGATGATAGAGCGCCACCGGTGCACGATCTTCTACACCGCGCCCACGGCCATCCGCTCGCTCATCAAGGCGGCCGAAGCCGACGCGGCCGTGCACCCCGCGCGCTCCGACCTGTCGAGCCTGCGCATCCTGGGCAGCGTGGGCGAGCCCATCAACCCCGAGGCCTGGATGTGGTACCACCAGAACGTGGGGGGCGGGCGTTGCCCCGTCGTGGACACCTTCTGGCAGACCGAAACCGGCGGCCACGTCATCGCGCCGCTGCCCGGGGCCACCCCGCTCGTTCCGGGCAGTTGCACGCTGCCGCTGCCCGGAATCGCTGCCGCCGTCGTCGACGAGACGGGCCGCGACATGCCCCACGGCGCGGGCGGCATCCTGGTCATCAAGCGGCCCTGGCCGAGCATGATCCGCACCATCTGGAACGACCCCGAGCGCTTCAGAAAGAGCTACTTCCCCGAGGAACTCAGGGGCTATTACCTGGCCGGCGACGGCGCGGTGCGCAGCGTCGACCGCGGCTACTTTCGCATCACGGGCCGCATCGACGACGTGCTCAACGTCTCGGGCCACCGCATGGGAACGATGGAGATCGAATCGGCGTTGGTCGCCAAGACCGACCTGGTCGCCGAGGCCGCCGTGGTGGGCCGCCCCGACGCCGTGACGGGGGAGGCCATCTGCGCCTTCGTGGTGCTCAAGCGCGCGCGCCCCACGGGCGAGGAGGCCGGGCAGATCGCCAACGAACTGCGCAACTGGGTGGCCAAGGAAATCGGCCCGATCGCCAAGCCCCGGGACATCCGCTTTGGCGACAACCTGCCCAAGACGCGCAGCGGCAAGATCATGCGCCGCCTGCTGCGCAGCATTGCCAAGGGGGAGGCCATCACGCAAGACATCAGCACGCTGGAAAACCCCGCCATCCTGGAGCAGTTGTCGCAGACCAACTGATGCCGACCCATGCAGGACCAGGGTCCGCAGCAGGACGCGGTCGGAAATTGCGCCCGGGCGGGGTGGCGGGGAGCGCCACCGCATACATTACAACGGTCGCATCGATGTGATCGGCCGCCCTGGCCGGGCGTCGTCTACCGGAGATTCCCCATGCAATTGCGTTCCTTCGTTCTGCTCTTGACGGTGCTGAGCATCGTGGCGCTGGCGGTCCTGAACTGGCCCGCCCTGACGACCCCCTCGCAGATATCGCTGGGGCTGGTCTCCGTGGAAGCTCCGCTGGGGCTCTTGATGCTGGCACTCACAGCGCTGCTGGGCACCTTCTTCCTGGCCTATGTGCTTTCGCTGCATGGCTCCGTCCTCCTGGAAACGCGCCGCCACACCAAGGAGTTGCAGGCCCAGCGCGACCTGGCCGACAAGGCCGAGGCCTCGCGTTTCACCGAACTGCGCGCGTTCCTGGACGCCCAGAGCCAGCAGACCCATGCAGCGTTCCTGGCGCGGCTGGATCAGCTGGAAGCGCGCCTCGCAGCGCGGGCCGAGGAGTCGGACAACACCACGGCCGCGTACGTGGGGCAGTTGGAGCAGCAGCTGCGCAGCCGCAATCCGGGGGGCGACGCCTTTATCGGTTGATGCGGCTGAGGCGGCGCAGTGGCTTGGCCGGCGCGCGCGCCCCATGCGCCATTCCGTGGTGGCCGTTACGCGGCGGGGGCTACGGCCTTGGTGCGCGCGGGCAGCTTTTCCTTGATGCGTGCCGACTTGCCGCTGCGCGCGCGCAGGTAGTACAGCTTGGCGCGGCGCACGTCGCCGCGGCGCTTGACCTCGATTCCGGCGATCAGCGGGCTATAGGTCTGAAAGGTGCGCTCCACGCCTTCGCCGCTGGAGATTTTGCGCACGGTGAAGCCACTGTTCAGGCCGCGGTTGCGTTTGGCGATGACCACCCCCTCGTAAGCCTGCACGCGCTTGCGCGTACCTTCGACCACGTTCACGCTTACGATCACCGTGTCGCCCGGGGAGAAGTCCGGGATGGTCTTGTTCAAGCGGGCGATTTCTTCCGCTTCCAGAGTCTGGATCAGGTTCATGGCTATATTCCCAGCGATCTTGGCCGCGCCCAAAGTGGCAGCGTCGGGATTGACGTCTCAAGGGTTGTGCAGCGGCGCGAGGCTTGCAAAACGGCCGGCCAGAGGATCGAAAAGCCCTCGATTGTAGCAATTCAATTCCCCGGCGCGTTGCGCTCCAGGGCATCAGGGAGCGCCGCCTCGTCCGCAGGGCTCAGGCGGCCGGCCTTGCGCGCTGCGTCGAGCAAATCGGGCCGGTTGCGCGCCGTGATCGCCAGTTGCTGCTCACGGCGCCAGCGCGCTATCTGCGCATGCTGCCCGGATACGAGGACGGCAGGCACCCGCCGCCCGGCCCATTCCTCGGGACGGGTGTAGTGCGGGCAATCGAGCAGGCCGTCGAGTACGGGATGAAAGCTCTCGCACTGGTGGCTGTCCGCGTCATGGAGCACGCCGGGCTGCAAGCGCGCGACGGCGTCGAGCAAGGCCATGGCGGCGATTTCTCCCCCTGAGAGAACAAAATCGCCCAGGCTCATTTGCAGATCGACGTGCGCGTCGATGAAGCGTTGGTCGATTCCCTCATAGCGTCCGCACAACAGAATGGCCCCGGCGCTCGCCGACCAGCGCTCCACGGCGGCGTGGTCGAGCGGCCTGCCGACGGGCGAAAACAGCAGCAGCGGAGCTTGGCTCTCGCGCGGTTCGGCGCGTTCGGCACGCACGGCCTCCAGGCAGCGCAGCAGCGGCTCGGCGAGCATGACCATGCCCGGGCCGCCGCCATAAGGACGGTCGTCCACGCGGCGGTAATTGCCCTCGGCATGGTCGCGCGGATTCCACAGGCGCACGTTGACCTGCCCGCCGGCGTACGCGCGGCGGGTCACGCCGCTCGTGAGAAAGGGCGCAAACAGCCCGGGAAACAGGGTGATGACGTCAAAGCGCATGCGGGGCGCGGGGCCTGGTCAGTAGTCGGGCTGCCAGTTGACGGTGATGCGTTTCTCGGGCAGGTCCACCGTGTCCACGAAGGCCGAGACAAAAGGAATCATGCGCTCGTGCGCCTTGCCGTCCTGCTCGCAGGCCAGAACCAGCACCGTCTGCGGGCCTGTGGACAGCAGTTCGCGCACCTGCCCCAGGGCCACGCCTTCGCGGTTGCTGACCTGAAGGCCGATCAGATCGACCCAGTAGTACTCGTCCTGCGCGGGCGATGGAAAACCCGAGCGTGCAACGAAGATGCGCGCTCCGCGCAGGGAATCGGCGGCGTCGCGGTCGTCGATTCCCTGCGCCTGCGCGACGAGCACGTCGGCGTGCTCCCTGGCCTGGAGAATGGACAGCTGCAGCGTGCCGCTGAAGGTCTTGGCGCCGCCACGCTCGGACGGTTGCAGATACCAGCGCCTGGACGCGAACAGGGCCTGCGGATCGCGGCTATGGGGCAGCACCTTGAACCAGCCCTTGACCCCCCAGGCGTCGGCAATACGCCCCACTTCGACGGCGTCGTCAGGCAGCTGCGCGGGGTCCAGGGGCAGGCTCGCGGCCATGCAGGGGGTTCCGGAACGGGAAAGCAAAATGAAAAAAGGGCGGGTTCCGTGCGGCAAACCAACGGAACCCGCCCTTTTCGGGGCACTTCAGGCCACCTTCTTGGCGGCCTGCTTGACCAGCCGGTCCACGGTGGGCGAGGACTGGGCGCCCACGCTCTGCCAGTACGTCAGCCGGTCTTGCACGATGCGCAGACCCTCTTCGTTTTCCTTGGCGCTGGGGTTGTAGAAGCCAATGCGCTCGATGAAGCGGCCGTCACGGCGCACGCGCCTGTCGGCGACGACGATGCTGAAAAAAGGACGGCCCTTGGAGCCGCCGCGGGAGAGTCGAATGACGACCATGATTTATCCTTCGGGGGAGGCCTGCGGTACGCCATTGGCCCTGAGTGACCCCGAGTCTTGCCCAGAGAGCCGCACAATGTCCGCAACCAGCCAAGCAAATACACAATGATTCACAGCGTTTCGTCTCGTTTGAAACACGCGGCGTGACCACCCAGCCAGCGCCCCGCTGCAAAACCCGAAATTATATCCCTATCCACGGTATGCCCACCATCCGCCCCAGCGCCGCCAGCGACATCCCCGCCATTGCCGCCATCTACCGGCACCACGTGCTCCACGGCACGGGGACGTTCGAGATCGATCCCCCTTGCGAAGCCGATATGGCCGCCCGCCGCGCGGATGTGCTGGCGCGCGGCCTGCCCTGGCTGGTCGCCGAGAAAGACGGCCAAGTGTTGGGCTTTGCCTACGCCAACTGGTTCAAGCCGCGCCCGGCGTACCGTTTCTCGGCCGAAGACTCGATCTACGTGAGCGACAGCGCCCGCGGCCTGGGTCTGGGGCGCAGGCTGTTGACCGAAGTGGCGGCGCAGGCCGAGGCCGCGGGCGTGCGCAAGCTGCTGGCCGTCATCGGCGACTCGGCGAACGCGGGATCGATCGGCGTGCACCGCGCGCTGGGCTTTACCGAGGTGGGAATCATGCGGTCCGTGGGCTGGAAGTTCGGCGCCTGGCGCGACATCGTGCTCATGGAAAAGCCCCTGGGCGAGGCAGACCGCACCGCGCCGGAATGAGCAAAACCATGAAAAACAAAACCCTGGCGGCCTGGCTCGCTTTCGTCGGCGGGCCCGTGGGCCTGCACCGCTTTTATCTGCACGGCCTGGCGGACCTGCCGGGCTGGCTGCTGCCCATCCCCACGGCACTGGGAATTTACGGCGTCGAGCGGGTGCAACAGTTTGGTCAGGACGACCATTACAGTTGGGTGCTGATTCCGCTGCTTGGCCTGACCATTGCGGGCTGCGCGCTGCGCGCCATCCTGTTCGCGCTGATGACGCCCGATGCATGGAATGCCCGCTACAACCCCGCCGCGCCCCCTGACGCCGCCGCCGGCGAAACACGCTGGCTCACCGTGGGCGCCATCGTGCTCGCGCTGCTCGTGGGCGCCAGCGTGCTGATGGCGAGCCTCGCGTTCAGCTTTCAACGGTATTTCGAATACCAGATCGAAGAGGCGCGCAAGATTTCGCAATGACCCGCTGCTATGGCGGGGACATTGCGGGGCATGCCGCAGCGCGGCCGGCTTTCAGCGCAGGCCCTGCGCGGTTTCCAGCCGGAACACCGCGTCGCGCAGCAGCGGGACGACCTCGCGCACCAGCCGGTCCTTCTGCGCGCGGTGCGTGATCAGCGAGCAGTTGATGGCCAGCGGCGGCTCGTTCGCGGGCTGCCGCAGCGGGACCGCGACCGCATGCACGTCCTGGCACCAGTCGCCGCGCGAATGGCAGTAGGAGCGCTCGGCAAACAGCCTCTGGTCGGCTTCCCACATGACCCGGTGCGTATCGAACAGGGTGCGGTTCTGTACCCGCAGGTAGTTGATGATCGCCGCCTGCTCCTTCGCGGGGCAGGCCAGGATCAGCGCGCGCCCGATGGCGCTGGACAACAGCGGCCGCACACTGCCGATGTCCGAATGGTGCAGGTTGCTCGTGTCGGAATGCACCGACTCGATGTACACGACGTGGATGCGGTCGCGTATGCCCAGATTCACGGTGCACCCGGTGCTGCGCGCCAGCGCTTCCATGATTGGCTTGGCCAACTGGCGCACCGCGATGCTCGCGAGCAGGGGATGGACCAGCGACAGCGTGCCGGGACTGAGCCGGTACTTCTGATGCGCCGCATCACGGTTCAAGTAGCCCAGCAGCGAGAGGGTGTAGGTCAGGCGCGAGATGGTTGGCTTGGGCAGACCCGTGCGGTCCGCAAGCTCCCGGTTGCCAAGCAACCGCGCCGTTGGCGTGAATGCACGCAATACCTTTAAACCACGCGCCAGATTCATGGAGAACTGACGGTCCGTGCTGAGGTCGTGTGGGTCGACGAGACCTGGGGCGATGATGGTGCTCACGTTGCTCTTGTTTTGCGTTTAGATTGTCTGACAGGCCATTGTTCGGCGAGACAAAAGGTAAAGTCAACAATGGGAGCAAGTTTATTTCACTCTGCAAAATAGACTTCTTATGAATGGGGGCAAATTTCTGACGAAATTGTCAATTGATACCGACGCTATTCAGATGCTACAGGACAAATGTTACAAATTAAAGACTGCATACGCCACATTGCCGGGCGCCGTGGAGCGGTTCGTCCTGCGCGTGCTGGAGGTGCGCCCGATCGGCCGTGCACCGGCTTTTCCCGGTAAACACCACGCAGACACAATATTACAAATTGGTGCGATTATTTCTTTTTCGTAGGTGACACGCAAACCGCATTCCCTCCGGAGGACCCCATGCCCGCCACCCGCCGCCTCAAGATTGGTTTGTCCGCCTGTTTTCAACACGCTGACCCCGACCGCTCGTTGTTCACGGGCAAGACCCTGCAATACGTGGAGCAGTCGATCGCGCACTGGATCATGTCCGCCGGGGCCATGGTGGTGATGGTGCCCTGTCCCACCGGAGAGACGGCCCGGGGCGACGTCACGCTGGCCCACTATGCCGACTGGCTGGACGGCGTGGTCCTGCACGGTGGCGCCGACATCTGGCCCGGCAGCTACGGCGAGGAGCCGTTGCGCGCGGAATGGCTTGGCGACCGCGTGCGCGACCTGTACGACCTGGCCGTGGTCGAGGCATTCGAGCAGGTCGGCAAGCCGATCTTTGGTGTGTGCCGCGGGCTGCAACTCATCAATGTGGCGTTTGGCGGCACGCTGTACCAGGACATCGAAACCCAGCACCCCGGCGCGCTGCGCCACCGCGACGCGGCCACCTACGACCAGAACTTTCATGCGGTGGAACTCATTCCGGGAACGCGCTTGGCGAGCCTCTACCCCAGCCAGCGGTTGGCGCGCGTGAACAGCATCCACCACCAGGCAATCAAGTCGCTCGCGCCGGGCTTTCAGATCGAAGCCTGGAGCCGCCCCGACGGCGTGCCCGAGGCGATCCGCCGCAGCCCCGCGCGGGGCAGGGGCTACATCGCCGCCACGCAATGGCACCCGGAGTTCCACCGGCACGGCCTGGACACCCTGGACGACAGCGCCATCTTGCAGGACTTTCTGGCCGCCTGCGCGCTGGCCAAGGCGCGCCCGCAGCCGGGCAACAGCCCGCTGCGCATCCGCGACCGGGCCACGCGCCTGCTGCGGCAAGCGCTGCTGATGGATCGCAGCGATTGATCCGATCTCAGTTCGAGAAGGCCGCAATGCCGGTGATGGCACGGCCCAGGATCAGCGCGTGCACGTCGTGCGTTCCCTCGTAGGTGTTCACCACTTCCAGGTTCACCAGGTGGCGGGCCACGCCGAACTCGTCGCTGATGCCGTTGCCGCCCAGCATGTCGCGCGCCTGGCGGGCGATGTCCAGCGCCTTGCCGCAGCTGTTGCGCTTGATGAGCGAGGTGGCCTCCACGGCGGCCGTGCCTTCGTCCTTCATGCGGCCCAGGCGCAGGCAGGCTTGCAGGCCGATGGCGATCTCGGTCTGCATGTCGGCGAGCTTTTTCTGGACGAGTTGGTTCGCCGCCAGAGGGCGACCGAATTGCTTGCGCTCGAGCGTGTACTGGCGCGCGCGGTGCCAGCAGAATTCGGCGGCGCCCAGGGCGCCCCAGGCGATGCCGTAGCGCGCGCTGTCCAGGCAGGTGAAGGGGCCCTTGAGGCCCTGCACTTCAGGGAAGGCGTTTTCTTCGGGAACGAATACGGCATTCATCACGATCTCGCCGGTGACCGACGTGCGCAGGCCGATCTTGCCGTGGATCGCCGGGGCGCTCAGCCCGCGCATGCCCTTTTCCAGCACGAAGCCACGGATGGGGCCCAGCGCGCCCCCTGCGGACACTTCCTTGGCCCAGACCACGAATACGTCGGCCACGGGGCTGTTGGTGATCCACATCTTGCTGCCCTCGATCCGGTAGCCGCCGGCCACCTTGTGCGCGCGCGTGGCCATGCTGCCGGGGTCGGAGCCGTGGTCGGGCTCGGTCAGGCCAAAGCAGCCGATCCACTCGCCGCGGGCCAGCCCGGGCAGGTATTTCTGGCGCTGGGCCTCGGTGCCGAATTCATGGATCGGCAGCATCACCAGCGAGCTTTGCACGCTGGCCATTGAACGGTAGCCCGAATCCACGCGCTCGATCTCGCGGGCAATCAGGCCGTAGGCCACGTGGTTCAGGCCCGGGCCGCCGTAGCGCTCGGAAATGGTAGGGCCCAGCAGGCCGATTGCGCCCATCTCGCGGAAGATACCGGGGTCCATTTTTTCGTGGCGGAAGGCGTCGAGCACGCGCGGGGCCAGTTTGTCCTGGCAGTAAGCGGCGGCCGCGTCACGCAGCATGCGCTCGTCGTCGCTCAGCTGCTGCCCGAGCAGGAAGGGGTCATCCCAGTGGAAAGCGGCATGGGCCACGGCGTGTATCTCCAGTCAGAAGGTCGAGGAATCGTTCCAGCGGGATCGCAAAGGCATTTCGCTGCGGGAGAGGATCGTAGCCGGGTTCTCTGCTGCTCCCCCGCGCCCGATTCGGCGTCCGGCATTGCCGTGCGTTACGCTTTCTCCCGCAGGGAACAACTACACTGCTTTGGTCGTTTCTTGCAGGAACGAACCGGGTGACTTTGCTCTGCTTGGCTCAAAGGATGTCCATGTCCCGAAATGTGATTGAACTGGTACCGGGCACCGTCAGCTTGCAGAGCCTTGTGCGCATCCATGCCGGTGGGGTGCGTGTGACGATGGTGGACTCGGCCCGCGCCAATCTGTTGGCTGCGCAACGCGTCGTGCACGACATCCTGCATGCTGGCGCCGTGGTCTACGGCATCAACACCGGCTTCGGCAAGCTGGCGCAGACCGTCATTCCCGCGCAGCAACTGGCCGCGCTGCAACGCAACCTCGTGCTGTCGCACAGCGTGGGCACGGGCGCGGATCTGCCTGCCGGAGTCGTCCGCCTGATTCTTGCGACCAAGGCCGTGAGCTTGGCGCGTGCGCACTCCGGCGTGCGACCGGAAATCGTCGATGCACTGCTGGCCCTGCTGAATGCCGATCTGCTGCCGCGCATTCCCGGCAAGGGTTCCGTTGGCGCCTCGGGTGACTTGGCGCCCCTGGCCCATTTGGCCTGCGTGCTCATCGGGGAAGGGGAAGTCATTGCGCCAGAGGGCAGTGTGCTTCAGGGGGCGGAGGCGATGCGCCGCGCCGGGTTCTCACCCTTCGTACTCGGTCCCAAGGAAGGCCTGGCGCTGCTCAATGGCACGCAGGTATCTACTGCGCTGGCGCTGGCCGGTCTGTTTGGCGCCGAGCATGTTCTGTGCGCCGCACTGCTCGCGGGCGCGCTTTCGCTGGAGGCCATTCAGGGCTCCATCAAGCCCTACGACGAACGCATTCATGCCGCCCGGGGTCAGCCGGGGCAAATTGCGGTTGCCGCTGCGGTGCGCGCGCTGCTCGACGGCAGCGAGATCATTCCCTCCCACGCCGACTGCGGTCGCGTGCAGGACCCCTATTCCATCCGGTGCGTGCCGCAGGTCATGGGGGCCTGTTTGGACAACCTCCGCCATGCGGCGCGCGTCCTGGTGATCGAGGCCAACGCGGCTTCGGACAATCCGCTGGTGTTCGCCGATACCGGTGAGGCGATCTCCGGCGGGAATTTCCATGCGGAACCCGTGGCGTTTGCTGCCGACATCATCGCGTTGGCGGTCAGCGAGATGGGTGCGCTCTCCGAGCGGCGGACGGCGCTGCTGCTCGACACCGGCCTGTCGGGACTGCCGCCGTTTCTCGTGCACGACGGGGGCGTCAACTCCGGCTTCATGATGGCGCAGGTCACCGCTGCCGCATTGGCTTCGGAAAACAAATCGCTCGCGCATCCCGCCAGCGTGGACAGCCTGCCCACTTCGGCCAACCAGGAGGACCATGTGTCGATGGCCACCTTCGCCGCCCGTCGCCTGGCCGACATGGTGAACAACACCGCCGTTGTCGTTGGCATCGAGGCCATGGCCGCCTGCCAGGGCATGGAACTCAAACGCCGGCTGAAATCATCGCCATGCATCGAGGCGGAGTTTGCCGCCATCCGCGAACGCGTCGCCTTTCTGGACCAAGACCGATTCCTTGCGCCCGACGTGGAAGCCATGCGCTTGTGGGCCATGGGCGCACAGGGCCGCGCTTGGCCCGCATCGCTGACAGCGATCTTGCCGAGCCTGGCAAAGGACCCATTCGCTTGACCTGGGAGACTCTCGATGAACGCAGCCGACTTGACCGGTGCCCGCGCGGGTTCCGCCACTCCCGATCCGCGCCATGACCCGACCCGCGTGATTCGCGCGCCACGCGGCAGCACGCTCAGCTGCAAGAGCTGGCTCACCGAAGCGCCGTTCCGCATGCTGCAAAACAACCTCGACGCCGAGGTGGCCGAACGCCCGCAGGACCTCGTGGTCTACGGTGGCATCGGCCGCGCCGCGCGCGACTGGGCCTGCTACGACCAGATCCTGGCGTCGCTGAAGGAACTCGAAGACGACGAGACGTTGCTCATTCAATCGGGCAAACCGGTCGGCGTGTTCAAGACGCACGAGAACGCACCGCGCGTGCTGCTCGCCAACTCGAACCTCGTGCCGCACTGGGCCAATTGGGAGCAGTTCAACGAACTCGACCGCCGGGGCCTTTTCATGTACGGCCAGATGACGGCTGGCAGCTGGATCTACATCGGCAGCCAAGGCATCGTGCAAGGCACCTTCGAGACCTTCACCGAAGCCGGTCGTCAGCATTACGGCAACAGCCTCGCGGGCCGGTGGATCCTCACGGCCGGCCTTGGCGGCATGGGCGGCGCGCAACCGCTCGCGGCCACGCTGGCGGGCGCGGCGTCGCTCACCATCGAGTGCCAGCAGACGCGCATCGACTTCCGCCTGCGCACGCGCTACGTCGACGAACAGGCGCGCAACGTCGACCATGCCTTGGAACTCATCGGGCAGCACTGCGACGCCAGGCAGGCCGTGTCCATCGCACTGCTCGGCAACGCGGCCGAGATCCTGCCGGAACTGGTCCGGCGCGCGCAGGCCGGGGGTCCCAAGCCCGACCTCGTGACCGATCAAACCTCCGCGCACGACCTGATCAACGGCTACCTGCCTGCGGGCTGGACCGTGCCGCAATGGCAGGCCGCGATGCAGAGCGCTGCGCAACACGGCGCGCTCAAGAAAGCGGCCGCCAAATCGTGCGCCGTGCACGTGCAGGCCATGCTCGACTTCCAGGCCATGGGCGTCCCCACGGTTGACTACGGCAACAATATCCGCCAAGTCGCCTTCGACGAGGGCGTGCAAAACGCCTTCGACTTCCCTGGCTTCGTGCCGGCCTACATCCGTCCGCTGTTCTGCGCAGGCAAGGGGCCGTTCCGCTGGGTCGCGCTCTCGGGCGACCCGCAGGACATCTACAGGACCGACGCCAAGATCAAGGAACTGTTCCCCGAGAACACCCACACGCACCGCTGGCTGGACATGGCGCGCGAGCGCATCGTCTTCCAGGGCCTGCCCGCACGCATCTGCTGGCTCGGCCTGGGCGAGCGCCACGTCGCCGGCCTGGCGTTCAACGCGATGGTGCGAAGGGGTGAACTGAAGGCGCCCATCGTCATCGGTCGCGACCACCTCGACACCGGCTCGGTCGCCAGCCCGAACCGCGAGACCGAGGCCATGCAAGATGGCACCGACGCCGTCAGCGACTGGCCGCTGCTCAATGCCCTGCTCAACACCGCGGGCGGCGCCACCTGGGTCAGCCTGCACCACGGCGGCGGCGTCGGCATGGGCTACTCGCAGCACGCGGGCGTGGTGATCGTTGCCGACGGAAGCGACGCGGCGGACAAGCGCATCGCGCGCGTGCTCTGGAACGACCCGGCGAGCGGCGTGATGCGCCACGCCGACGCGGGCTATGACAGCGCCATCGCGACGGCAAGAAAGCACCAGCTCAAGCTGCCGATGGTCCAGAAACCCGTGCCATGAGCACGCCACATGCGGCGGCAGCGCGTCAGTAGCTGCGCCCGCCCTTGTACATGGCGTGCTGGCGGCGGTTCAGCGTTGCGGCCGCGTCCAGGCGGCGCATGGCGGCGCCCGCGTGGGCGTGGGTGATGGCCAGGCCCAGGCCGTCGGCGGCGTCGGTGCCGGGCAAACCGGGCATCTGCAGCAGGCGGCGCGTCATCTCCTGCACCTGGCTCTTGGTGGCGCGGCCATGGCCGACCACGGCTTTTTTCATCTGCAGCGCGGTGTATTCCGCCACGGGCAAACGACTCGCCACCAGGGCCGTGATGCAGGCGCCGCGCGCCTGGCCGAGCAACAGGGTGGATTGCGGGTTGACGTTCACGAACACGATTTCCACCGACGCCGCATCGGGCTGGTAGCGTGCCACCACCTCGGTAATCCCGTCGAACAGGATTTTCAGGCGCCCGGGCAGGTTGCCCAACGCCAGCGTGGTGGTGCGGATGGTGCCGCTGGCCACATAGCTGAGCTTGTGGCCGTCCATGTCCACGACACCAAAGCCGGTGGTTTGCAGCCCCGGGTCGATACCAAGAATGCGCATTTGCTGACGGACTCAGGCGCGCGCCGCTAGACGTTCAGGCTCTCGGCCCATGTCAGGGCCTGCAGATGGGCCCAGTTCACCTGGCGGTTGGAAAGCTGCAGGGCATCGGTCGTCCGCGCAAACACCGCTTCGTCACCGCTTTCGCAGGCCTTGACCAATTCCAGAAACGGGGCAAAAACGCCGGTGCCGTGCAGCAGCGCGCCCATCACGGGTTCGGGCAGGGCCACGGATGCGAGGGCTTTTTCCAGCGGCATTCCGAGCATGCTGTCGAGCAGCGAGAACAGGCCCACCACGAAGGCGTTGTCGCACTCTTCGGGCGGCAGCAACTCGGCGGCGAGCAACTCCATCAAGCGTCCGCGCACCACGGCCGTCTGGCCCACGGCGGGTGGCGCTCCCCCGCCCCCGCGCGAGGTGGTCATCAGCAGGGCCGCCCAGCGGAACAGCTTGTTCAGGCCCAGGATCATCACGGCATGGCGAAACGAGGTGACCTCGCACGACAGACCAAACCCCGAAGAATTGATGAAGCGCAGCAGGTTGAAAGACAGGGAGGGGTCCTTCTTGAGCAACTCTTCGATCTCGGACGTGCTGGCCTGTTTGCGCACCAAGTTGATGAGTTGGATGATGGATGCCTGCGCGGGGCGGATCGTCGTCGCCTTGACCAGCGAAGGGCGGGCAAACCAATAGCCCTGGTACAGCTTCACGCCCAGCCTGCGCATGAGTTCGTACTGCTCGGCGGTTTCCACTTTTTCGGCGATCAGCATGGCCCTGCTGTGCGTGCTGATGAAGCTGATCAGGGGCCCGGCCTGCTCGGGTTTGACGGCCTGCAAGTCGAGTTTGATGAACGCCGCCAGCGGCAGCCAGCCGGTGTACGCGCGGCGCAGTGCCCGCTGGTCGAACGCCAGGCGAAAGCCGCGGGTGCGCAGCGCCTGCAGCGTCGGGATGCGGCCTTCGATTTCTGCGGGCGTGGAATCGTCGGGCAAGGGCGGGACTTCCAGCACCACCTTTTCGGGATGAATCAACTCCAGATGAGCGCCCAGGAGACTGTCGTGGGTGCAGTTGATGAACATGGTTTTCTTGCCGACCAGGGCCTCGGTGCCGGCGTATGAAAGCGCATTGAACAGCAGGGCGGCGTCGCTCGTCGCCGTGTGTGCGTTGCTCGCGGTGGAGCGGTCGAAGAGTTCGTAGCCGTAGACGGTGCGGTGTTCGTCCACGATGGCCTGGCGGGCGATGATGGCAAGGTTCTCGTCCACGGGTTCGAGCACGGGGGATGCGGTCTGCGGGGTGTCTTGTTCGGAACTGCTCGACATGGAAACCGCCGTGGTGAAGGACTGTGCGCAGATTTTAGACCCGCAGGCCCCCTGCATCGATTTCATTTCGTGCAACTTTTACCTTTGGCACCGGCCAGGGCCGGTTCGACCCGCGTTACCATCGCGCGCCCGCCATCGCGCACGTCCCCATCGGGCCAGCGGATGCAGCAGGGATGCGACCGCGTGCCATGCTCAGCCTGAACACGACCAGCAAAAAAGACTGCGCGCAAGCAAAGCGACAACAATTACCAGGAACTATGGAGACGGCCGAAGGCACGGTGAGCAGATGGATCGAAAACGCTTTCTTCATGGCGCCCGGATCGAAGCGCACGCGCAAGAGGGCAGGGGCTGGAGGCGTTCCGTCAGCACACAGCGCGTGCGCACGGTGCCCGCATCCGGCTTGAGCGCCGGGACGGCCCCCCGCCGACTCCGATCAACAGCATGAAGCCGGGCCCGCTGGACCCCACCGCGCACCGCACGCCATGGATCGACATGGTCAAGGGCTTGGCCTGCGCTGCCATCGTCTGGCACCACCTGGCCTCCTACGGGCCGATGTCGGACATCGCGTATCCCTTGGCCCCCGCATTGCTCACCTGCTTGCACGACTACGGGCGCATGGCCGTGCCGGTGTTCCTGGTGCTCGGCGGCTACCTGGCAGCGGCCAGCCTGGCGCCGCAAGGCGTGGCGCGCTTTGACCACGCCGGCCGCGCGCTCGCCCAACGCCTGGTGCGGTTGCTCGTGCCCTACGCGGTGGCGCTGCTGCTGGCGGTGCTGGCGGCCGCGCTGGTGCGGCCCTGGATGGCGCACCCCTCGGTGCCCGAGCCGCCCACCCTGGCGCAATTGCTGGCGAATGCCTTGCTGCTGCAAGACATCCTGGGCGAGGAGGCCTTGTCCGCCGGGGTCTGGTACGTGGCCATAGATTTCCAGTTGTTTGCGCTGAGCGTGCTCGTGCTGGCGGGCGCCCGGGCCTTGCCCGGCGCCTGGGCGCAGCGGTACCCGGCCGCTGTGGCGCAGGTGCTGATCGCAGCTGGCACGGCGGCCTCGCTGTGGGTGTTCAACCGCATCGCCGGGCTCGACGTCTGGGCACCGTACTTTGCCGGTGCCTACGGGCTGGGCATGCAGGCCTGTTGGGCCGTGCACGCGCCCCGGGCGCGGGGATGGCTGGCGGCCATCGTGTTGTTGGCAGGCGCCGCACTCGCGCTGGACTACCGCAGCCGCGTGGCCGTGGCCCTGGTCACTGCGCTGTGCCTGGTGCTGGCCATGCGCTCCCGGCGCGTACAGTCCTGGCGCGGGATCGCTGCGCTGGTGCGACTGGGCCGGATGTCCTACTCGGTCTTTCTGCTGCACTTTTCCGTCAGCCTGTTCGTCAGCGCGGTGTTCAGCCGCTGGTGGCCGACCTCGGCGGCGCTCAACGCGCTGGGCATGCTGCTGGCGTTCGTGCTCTCGCTGGCCGCCGGGCGCATCCTGTACCTGCGGGTCGAACGCCGTGCACCGTCATGGCCCACGGCCCTGCGCTGGCAGCTGGGGCTGCTGGGGGTCGGCCTGCTGGTGGCGAAGTCTGCCAGCTGGGCCTGATGGGGGCGCCTCCTGCGCAGTGCGCGTGATGCGTGCGAAGCGCTCCAGAATGAGCGTCGCATATTGGTGCATGGCGGCCTCGGAATGCGCGCGCACGGCGCGTGCCGCACAGGCATCTTCGACCAAGGCGAATCGGTAGCCACGGTGGTAGCCGTCGACAATCGTCGACAGGCAGCACATGCTGGTTCCATAGCCGATCACGACAAACTCATGGGCGGCGTGTTCCTGAACGAATTGACTGAAGGCGGGCGATGAAAAACAGGAGTAATTGCCTTTGGTGGCATGCGCCTCGCCGGGCTCCGGGGTGAAGCCATCGACGAAGTCCGAGGCATCGGATGCGGGGTTGAACATGCTGCCGTCCTGCAGGTGTTGCACATGCATGATCGGCCAGCCCGCCCGACGGGCAAACTGCAGCATGCGGTATGCGTTCTTCAGGGACGCGCCAATCGATTGGATATGGAATTCGCGGCCCGCCGTGGTGTATTCGCGTTGAATATCGATGGCGACAAGAGATTTCATGGAGTGCACGCAGGGAGTTTCATGGGATCAGATAAGGCCGGCACGTTCATGATTTGTCTTTCGTTTCCTTGCCGTTGTCGGGGCGACACACTATCCGGACGGGTCCGATCATGGCTTCCGAAGCCCGTGCGCACAAACGATCTTTCGGCATGCATTGCATGCTTGGAAGGAATGCAAAAAGCCCTGCATGGCGTGGCCTCAAGGAGAACACGAAGTGAGCAGACCCCTACCTCCCTTGGACTTGCTGGTCGGGTTCGAGGCCGCAGCCCGTTTGCTGAGCTTTTCAAAAGCGGGCGACGAGGTGTTCGTGACGCAATCGGCGATCAGTCGGCAGGTGAAAAAGCTGGAGGAATACCTGGGACTGGCCTTGTTCGAGCGGCAGCACCGGTCCCTGGTGCTGACGGAGTCGGGACGGGTGTTGTTCGAGGTCAGCGGCGAAGCCCTGGCGCGGCTTTCCACCACCGTGGAAAGCCTGCGCCGGGGTCAGAGCGAGCAGGGGGTCAGAATCTCCACCACGTCCTCTTTTGCAGCGCTGTGGCTTGTCCCGCACCTATCCCGTTTCAAGGCGCAATACCCGGACGTCGCGCTGCATGTTTCGGCGGACAACAGGGTGCGGGATCTCTCCCACGGGGGCGCTGACTTGGCGGTTCGCTACTGTGCGCCCGAGCAGGCAATGAGCGTTGAGCACGTGCTGCTTTCGGGAGAAGACGTCTTCCCGGTTTGCAGCCCTGCATTGCTGCGACGGCGGTCTCTGGCGCGCATCGAGGACCTGGGGCAGCACAGCTTGCTGCACCTGGAAGACACGCAAAACGCCTGGCCATGGTTGCAGTGGACGCACTGGATCAGGGCCGCTGGCGGGAATGCGCAGGCGCTGGATGCCGGGCTGCGATGGAGTCATTTCGATCAGCTGGTACAGGCTGCCGCGATGGGGTATGGCGTGGCCTTGGGCAGCGCGCCGCTGGTGAACCACCTGCTGCATGAGGGCCTGCTGGTGGCGCCACTGAGCCAGCGCGTGCCGAGTCCCAGATCCTTCTTTCTGCGCTACGGTGCGCGCCGGGATGCCGCTGTGGATGCCGTCGCGACCTGGTTGCAGGAAGCCCTCGGGCAAGGGGCATGAGCCAGGGCTGCTGCGCGTTGCTGGCAGGTCCCAAGCCGACCGGACTCAGCCGCGCCAGACGCAGGCGGCCAGGCGTCCGCTGCCGCCCTCAGTGCCGCCGCGCCGGTGCGAAAAGAAGCGTGCGGCGTGGGACACGGTGCACCAGGGCGGCGTGCCGTCGTTGCCGTACAGCGCGGTGATTCCCAGCGCGCGCAGCCGCAGCCGGGCCAGGCCGGCCAGGTCGCACAGATATTTGCCGGGGGCGTCGCGGTGCGCCGCAAAGCATGCTTGCGCGGCGGGGTTGGCGCTGCAGAACGCGCTGCGCACCTCGGCGCCGACCTCGAAGGCGTGCGCGCCGATGCAGGGGCCGAGCCAGGCCAGGGTGTCTGCGGCGACTGCGGCGGGGGGGCTGGCATGGGACTCCTGCACCAGAGCGCAAAAATGCCTGAAAACCGATTCCAGCACCCCCTGCACGCCGTTCCCCGCCAGGCCGCGCCAGCCGGCGTGCGCGGCAGCCACCACGGCGCCCGAGCGGTGCGCCAGCAGCACCGGCAGGCAATCGGCGACCAGGATGGTGCAAACCGTGCCGGGCGTGCGGCTGACGCAGGCGTCGGCCGCGCTGCCGTCGGGGCTGTGGCTGTCCAGACGCGCCACGGCGACGCCATGCACCTGCCGCAGGAACACCGCCCGGGCCGCCGGCGTGCGCGCCTGCAGGGCCGTTTGCAGCGTGCGCCGGTTGGCCTGCACCGCAGCGCCGTCGTCGCCGACATGGTCGCCGAGGTTCAGGCTGTCGTAGGGCGGCAGGCTGACGCCGCCGGCGCGCGTGGTGCACAGCGCGTGCACGCCCGGCGGCGCGTGCCAGTCGGGGACGAGCCAATCGGCCTGGGGTTCGGTCGTGGGCAGCATGGGTTCAGCCCGGCTCGCTGTCCGGGCAGGCCGAGGGCTGCGCCTTGCGGAACGCGGGCAGCGCCATGCAGGCGTGGAACACGTCCATGGTGCGCGGCAGGCCGTCCAGGGACAGGTTCAGGCGCTGGCCGTTGAAAATCTGCGGCACCAGGCAGCAGTCGGCCAGCGTGGGCTGCGCGCCCCAGCACAGCACCGAGGGCGCCAGGCCCTGGGCGGCGCGCTCGCGCGCGAACAGCGCGAGCTGGCGCTCGAAGGCCTCGAGCCCGCTGCGCACCCAGTGCTGGCCCCAGGCGTTCCGGGCCTCTTCGTCCACCCCGAGCGTGCGCGCCAGGTACTTGCGCACGCGCAGATTGTTCAGCGGATGGATCTCGCAGGCCACCATCTGCGCCAGCGCGCGCACGCGGGCGCGCTCGATCGGGGGGGCGGGCAGCAGGGCCGGGCTGGGGCAGGTCTCGTCGAGGTATTCGATGATCGCCATGGATTGCGCCAGCGCCGCGCCATCGTCGGTCACGAGCAGGGGCACCAGCGCGTCGCCCACGCGGCTGGCGAATTCGGGCGCCTTGTGCTCGCCCTGGATGAGGTGCAGCGCAAGGTAGTCGAAGTCCAGCCCCTTGATCTGCAGCGCGATGCGCACGCGAAACGAGGCCGAGGAGTGGTGGTAGTTGTAGAGCTGCATGGGGAGGGAGCGCGCCCAGTGGATTGGCGCGTCGAGCCAGTCAGAGCCGTTTGCGCTGCGCGCCAGTGTAGCCACCCCGGGATCCATGGGCGCAGCGCACGTCCATGGCACACTGCCACACCCCGGGTCGGTGCAAGGCTCGGGAATCCGCGTGATCGAACAAAGAAAGGCCCCCATGAGCAGCTATGTGTTCTCGCCCGCGCCCGTGGTCAGCGTGCCCGTGCTGGGCCGCAGCGAGCGTTTTCCCGTGCACCGCGTGTACTGCGTGGGCCGCAATTACGAGGAGCATGCGCGGGAGATGGGCGGCAGCGGCCGCGAGCCGCCGTTCTTCTTCATGAAACCCGCCGACGCCGTCGTGGTGTTCGGCGCCGGCGAAACCGGCCCGTGGCCCTATCCCGACCGCACGGCGAATCTGCACCACGAGATCGAGCTCGTGGTGGCCATCGGCAAGGGGGGCCGCAACATCCCGGCGGTCGACGCGCCGCAGCATGTCTACGGCTACGCCGTGGGCCTGGACATGACGCGCCGCGACCTGCAAAACGAGATGAAGAAACAGGGCCGGCCCTGGTGCATCGCCAAGGGCTTTGACGCCAGCGCGCCCATCGGCCCCATCACCCCGGTGGAGCAGGCCGCCGGGGTGGAGCAGGCGGCCATCTGGCTGCGGGTCAACGGCGCCGAGCGCCAGCGCAGCAACGTGGCGCAGCTGATCTGGAGCGTTGCCGAGACCATCGCGCATCTGTCCACGGCCTGGGCCCTGCAGCCCGGCGATCTGATCTACACCGGCACCCCCGCGGGCGTGGGCGCCGTGCAGCGCGGCGACACGCTTGAGGGCGGCGTTGACGGCCTGAGCGCGCTGCGCCTGTGCGTGCGCTGAGGTGGCAGCGCCACCCGGTCCAATCCATACAAAAACCGGCATGACCTACCGCAATCCCATCCAATATTGCCGCGCCTGCGGCGCCTCCGTGGCCTATCGCCTGCCCGACGATGGCGACACCAGACAGCGCGCGGTATGCCCCGCCTGCGGCACCGTGCATTACGAGAATCCGCTCAACGTGGTGGGAACGGTGCCGGCGCTGCCCGATGGGCGCGTCCTGCTGTGCAAGCGCAACATCGAGCCGCGCCGGGGCAAGTGGACGCTGCCGGCGGGCTTTATGGAGTTGGACGAGACCACGTCCGAGGGCGCGGCGCGCGAGACCGACGAGGAGGCCGGCGCGCAGATCGAGATGGGGCCGCTATTCAGTCTGCTGAATGTGCGCGGCGTGGGCCAGGTGCATCTGTTCTACCGCGCCACGCTGCTCAGCGATCGCTTCAACCCGGGCACGGAGACCATCGAGGCGCGCTTGTTCGCCGAGGAGGAGGTGCCCTGGGACGAGATTGCATTCCGCACGGTCCGGGAGACGCTGGTGCGCTATTTTGCCGACCGCAAGACCGGCGCCATGGGAATGCACTGCATCGATATCGAATGAACGCAGGGCCGGCGGGAAAAAGCCGTCAGCCTTGCGCGCCCGGGCTGGACAGCAGCGCCAGCATGCCGGCCTCGTCGAGCACCGCAATGCCCAGTTCCTGCGCCTGGGCCAGCTTGCTGCCCGCGTTTTCGCCGGCGACGACGTAGCTGGTTTTCTTGCTCACCGATCCCGTGACCTTGGCGCCTGCGGCTTCGAGCAGGTCCTTGGCCGCGTCCCGGCCCAGGGTGGGCAGGGTGCCGGTGAGCACCACGGTTTTGCCGGCCAGCGCCTGGGGCGCGCGCTCGGCCGGCGGCGCCTCCGGCCAGTGGACGCCGCAGGCGCGCAGCTGCGCCACCACCTCGCGGTTGTGCGCTTGCTGGAAGAAGCTGTGCAGGCTCTGCGCCACCACAGGGCCCACGTCGTTGACTTGCAGCAGTTGCTCCTCGCTGGCGTTCATGATGGCGTCGAGCGTTCCGAAGTGGCGCGCGAGGTCCTTCGCCGTGGCCTCGCCCACGTGGCGCAGCCCCAGGCCGAAGAGGAAGCGTGGCAGCGTGGTTTGTTTCGATTTTTCGAGCGCGGCGAGCAGGTTCTGCGCCGATTTTTCGGCCATGCGCTCGAGCGCGCTCAGCGGCTCCAGGTCCAGGCGGTACAGGTCGGGCAGGCTGCGGATCAGCCCTGCGTCCACGAGTTGATCGACCAGCTTGTCGCCCAGGCCCTCGATGTCCATGGCGCGGCGCGCGGCGTAGTGCAGGATCGCCTCCTTGCGCTGCGCGGCGCAAAACAGGCCGCCGGTGCAGCGGTGGTTGGCCTCGCCCTTCTCGCGCAGCACGGCGCTGCCGCAGACCGGGCACTGCGTGGGCATGCGGAAGTTGGCAACGTAGGCCGGGCGTTTGCCGGGCAGGACGCTGACCACTTCGGGGATGACGTCGCCCGCGCGCCGCACGATCACGCCGTCACCCACGCGCAGCTGCTTTTTGCGGATCTCGAACAGGTTGTGCAGCGTGGCGTTGGTCACCGTCACCCCGCCGACGAATACCGGGTCGAGCCGCGCCACGGGCGTGAGCTTGCCGGTGCGGCCGACCTGCACGCCGATTTCCTGCACGCGCGTGCGCATCTCCTGCGCCGGGTACTTGTGCGCCACGGCCCAGCGCGGCTCGCGGGTCTTGAAACCCAGGTCGCGTTGCAGCCGCAGCGAATTCACCTTGTAGACCACGCCGTCGATGTCGTAGGGCAGCGCGCCGCGGCTGGCGCCCATGCGTTCGTGGAAGGCCACCAGCTGCGCTGCGCCGAGCGCAATCTGCACCTGCGTTGCAACCGGGAAACCCCAGGATTGCAGGGCCTGCAGCAGCGCGGAATGCGTGTCGAACACCGGGCCGCCTGCGCTGGCCGGGGTGATGGCGCCCAGGCCGTAGGCGAAAAAGCGCAGGGGTCGCCGGGCCGTGATGCCGGAGTCGAGCTGGCGCACGGCACCCGCGGCCGCGTTGCGCGGGTTCACGAAGGTCTTGCCGCCCTGCGCGCGCTGGCGTTCGTTGAGCGCGTCGAATTCGGCGCGCCGCATATACACCTCGCCGCGCACTTCGAGCAGCGGCGCGACGCCGTCGGGCAAGGTCTGCGGTATCTGCCGGATGGTGCGGATGTTGTGCGTCACGTCCTCGCCCACTTCGCCGTCGCCGCGCGTCGCGGCCTGCACGAGGCGGCCGTTTTCGTAGCGCAGGCTCATCGCCAGGCCGTCGAACTTGGGCTCGGCCAGGTATTCGATGGGCGGGTCGGATTCGGCCAACCCGAGTTCGCGGCGCACGCGGGCGTCAAAGGCCTGCGCGCCGCTGGCCCCGGTGTCGGTTTCGGTGTGGATGCTGAGCATGGGCAGCGCGTGGCGCACGGGGGCCAGCCCCTCGAGCACCGCGCCGAGCACGCGCTGCGTGGGGGAGTCGGGGCGGACGAGATCGGGGTGCGCGGCCTCCAGCGTCTGCAGTTCGCGGAATGCGCGGTCGTATTCGGCGTCGGGGACGCTGGGCGCGTCGAGCACGTGGTACTGGTGCGCCCAGTGCTGGAGCTGCTCGCGCAGCGCCCTGATCCGGGTCGCTGCCTGCGCCCGGGTGGAGGCGGGGTCCGGGCTCCCGGTGGGGGTGGGGGGGGATTCGTTCATGGGGTCTTCAGCTGAACAGGCGCCGCGCGAGCACCGAGCCCGCTGACAGATCGTGGCCGTCGAGTTGGTCGTAGAGCAGTTCCAGGTCGGCGGCAATGGGGTCCATGGCCATGCTCGGCAGCGGCTGGCCGTTCTGGTCGCAGAGCACGCCGTCCATGGCCGTGCACAGCGCCTGCGCCACGCTGCGCAGGCGCACGAAGGGCTGCTCGGCGCGCTGCACCTGCGCCACGTCCAGGCTCAGCGTGAGCTCGCGGATTGCGGACTGCTCCGGGTCCTCGGCCAGCGCGGCCTGGGTGTCGTAGCCCAGCGTGAGCAGCGGCGGCAGACCCTGCGCGCTGGCGGGCAGCACGAGCCGGCCGGGCAGGACGCCGGGAACGAAGCCCAGGCGCGCGGCGTTCTGCTGCACGTAGCCGGGGCTCCAGGCGGCTTGGTGCGCGCGCAGCATGAACGCGAGCTGCGCGTCGTGCGCGCTGGCGAATTGGTCGAGCTCGCGCGCGCGGGCCACTTCCTGCAGCATGTCGGGAAAGTCCGGCGCGGCGTTGATGGCGTCGGCGAACGCCTGCGCCTTGACGACGAACTCGGAGAATTCGATTTCGTTGAGCGCGCCCGTGCGGTTCGCCAGCTGCACCCCGGCCTGGAAGCTCTGGTAGCGCCCGCCGGGCGCGGGGGGCTCCCACTGCTGCGTGGCCGCGTTCAGTCCCTCGACGGCAAAGGGCTTGCTGCCCGCGCGGCGCGTGGGCGGCAGCGCGGCGAGCGCGGCCTCGCCCGAGACCCACTGCTCGGGCAGCAGCGGGGCGATGACGTCGATGAGCGGGTCGAGCCGGGAGCGGCGCTCCTGGGGGAGTGGGGTGAACGCGGGCAGTGGCCGCGCCGCGTCGCCGGCTGCGCTGTGCTGCGCGGGTTCGGGGTCGCCATCGAACGCATGGAATCGATCCGGCGGCGCGGCGCCGTCGGGGTCGTTTTCCTGGTGCAGGGCCGGCTCCGCGCGGGGTCCCTGCTGCTGCGCGCGCCGGGGGGTGTTGCGCCACGTACTCCAGCTGTTGTAGGCCACGATGAGCGCCAGCAGGATGCCGCCGACGATGGCCAGACTCAGTTGCAATGTGCTCACGGGGGCTCCGGTGGGTTCAGGCGTCGGCCATGGACAGCGCGGATTCCATGTCCACCGCCACGATGCGCGACACGCCCTGCTCCTGCATGGTCACGCCAATGAGTTGTTCGGCCATTTCCATGGCGATCTTGTTGTGGCTGATGAACAGGAACTGGGTCTCGCGGCTCATGCTGGTGACCAGCCGAGCGTAGCGCTCGGTGTTGGCGTCGTCCAGCGGTGCGTCGACTTCGTCGAGCAGGCAAAACGGCGCGGGGTTGAGTTGGAAGATGGCAAACACCAGCGCGATCGCGGTCAGCGCCTTTTCGCCGCCGGACAGCAGGTGGATGGTCTGGTTCTTCTTGCCCGGCGGCTGCGCCATCACCTGCACGCCGGAGTCGAGAATCTCGTCGCCGGTGATGATGAGCTTCGCCTGGCCGCCGCCGAACAGCTCGGGGAACATGCGGCCGAAGTGCGTGTTCACCGTCTCGAAGGTGCCCGAGAGCAGTTGGCGCGTTTCGGCGTCGATTTTGCGGATCGCGTCTTCCAGCGTGTTCATGGCCTCGGTGAGGTCGGCCGTCTGCGCGTCCAGGAAGGCCTTGCGCTCGCGCGCCATGTTCAGCTCGTCGAGTGCGGCCAAGTTCACCGCACCCAGCGCGGCGATCTCGCGCTGCAGGCGTTCGATTTCGCCCTGCAGGCCGCCTGCGCGCACGCTGGCGTCGGTGATGGACCGGGCAAGGGCCTCCAGGTCGGCCTGCGCCTCGGTGAGCAGCGTGCCGTATTGCTCCAGGCTCAGGCGCGCGGCCTGTTCCTTGAGCTGGAATTCGGTGATGCGCGTGCGCAGGGGGTCGAGCGCATGCTCGATCTGCATGCGGCGTTCGTCGCTGGCGCGCAGCCGGGTGGTGAGTTCGTCGTATGCGCTGCGCTGGGCGGCGAGGTCTTTTTCGCGCTCCAGCTTCAGCGCGAGCGCCTGTTGCAGCCCGCCCCGGGCGGCGGCGTCGGACAGTTGCTCCAATTCGGCGCGGGCGCGCTGCTGCTCGTCGGCCAATGTGCCGGCCTGCTGCGTGGCGGTCTCGATGGCGCGCGCGAGTTCGGCGCGCCGCGCCTGCAGGCTGCGCTGCGCGAAGCTGGCTTCCTGCTCCTGGCGTTCGAGCGCGCGCTGCTGCTCGCGGCACGCCGCGAGGGCGCGCTCGGCCTGGATCACGCGCTCGCCGAGCTGCGCTTCGCGCTCCTGGTTGTCGGCCAGTTGCATATCGAGTTCTTCGAAGCGCGCCTCGGCGCCCACGCGGCGCTCGTGCAGGTCGGTCAACTGAGCCTGCACCTCGGCCAGATCGGAGTCGATCTGCGCGCCGCGCGCGCGCGTCTGCTCGGTCAGCTGGCTCAGGCGCAGGGTCTCGACCTGCAGCGCATGCGCGCGGCTCTGCGCCTCGGAGGCTTCGCGGCGTGCCAGCACGAGCTGCTGCGCGGCGCTGGCGCAGGCAGCCTCGGCGCGCACCAGCGCGCTGCGCGATTCTTCGGCGATCAGCGCCTGCGCGCGCAGTTCCTTCTCCAGGTGCTCGATCTCCTGCGCGCGCGCGAGCAGGCCGGACTGCTCGGAGTCCGGCGCGTAAAAGCTCACGCCGTGCGCGCTCACGGCGTGGCCTGCGGGAACGAAAACCGCCTCGCCCGGTTGCAGCGTGGCGCGGCGCTGCAGGGCTTCGTCGAGCGTGCCGGCGGTATGGCAGCCCTGGAGCCAGTCGGTCAGCACGGCGCGCAGGCCGCTGTCCTGAAGGCGCAGCAGGTCGGACAGGCGGGCGGGCTGCTGCGCAGCGGGTTCGGGCGCGCCCGCCGCCGGCGCGCTGTAGAACGCCAGCCGCGCGGGCGGTGCGTCGCTGCCGCTTGCGCCGAGAAAGCCGCGCACCATCTCCAGGCGGCTGATTTCGAGCGCGCCCAGGCGCTCGCGCAGCGCGGCCTCGAGGGCGTTCTCCCAGCCGGGTTCGATGTGGATGCGGCTCCACAGACCCGGCAGGCCGTCGAGCCCCTGCCGGGCCAGCCAGGGGCGCAGCTTGCCGTCGGTCTGGACCTTTTCCTGCAGCGCCCTGAGCGCCTCCATGCGCGCGCCGAGCTCGGTCTGGCGCGCGCCCTCGGTGTTCACGGCCTCTTGGCGCGTGCGGCGCTCGGCTTCGAGCCGGGGAACGGACTCCTGTAGCCCGGCCAGATGGGCGTCGGCGCTTGCGGCCAATTCCCGGGCTTCTTCGAGCTGGCCGCGCAGGCTCGTCAGGCGCGCATCGTCGGGCGCGTCCAGGGCATTGCGCTCGGCGCGCAGGCGTTCGCAGCGGCCGTCGAACCCGCGGCTTTGCTCGTCGATTCCGCGCTGCTCGGCGGCCAGCACCTGGATCTGCTGCTGCACCTGCACCACGGCGCTGCGCTGCGTGTCGGCGCGGCCCTGCGCCTGGCGCAGGGCGTCCTCCAGGCCGGGCAGTTGCAGGGCCTGCTCCTCGAGCTGCGCGGCGAGCAGCGTGGCGCGCTCCTCGGCGTCCACCCCGGCGCCGGCCAGGTTTTCCAGCTCGGCGTCGGCCTCCTCCTGGCGCGCCGACCATTGGGCGATCTGCCCGGCCAGCGTGGCCAGGCGTTGCTCCACGCGCTGGCGGCCCTCGACCACGTAGCGAATCTCGGCCTCGAGCCGCCCGACCTCGGCCGTGGCCTCGTAGAGCCGGCCCTGGGCCTGGTTCACCTGCTCGCCCGCCGCGTAGTGCGCCTGCCGGACCGTCTCCAGATCGGATTCGAGCGCGCGCAGCTCGGCCATGCGCGCTTCCAGGTCGTTGACCGCCTGCAGGCCGTCCAGGCGCACCCGGGTCTGCTCGGCCTCGGCCTCGGCACGCTTCAGAAACCATTGCTGGTGCTGCCGGAGCGTGGCCTCGGCTTGCAGGCCGTTGTATCTGGCGGCCACCTCGGCCTGCTTTTCGAGTTTTTCGAGGTTTGCGCCCAGCTCGCGCAAGATGTCCTCGACCCGCGTGAGGTTCTCGCGCGTGTCCGCAAGGCGGTTCTCCGTCTCGCGCCGGCGCTCCTTGTACTTGGAGACGCCTGCGGCCTCTTCGAGGAACAAGCGCAGTTCCTCCGGGCGCGACTCGATGATGCGGCTGATCGTTCCCTGCCCGATGATGGCGTAGGCGCGCGGGCCCAGGCCCGTTCCCAGGAACACGTCCTGCACGTCGCGGCGGCGCACGGGCTGGTTGTTCAGGTAGTAGCTGCTGCTGCCGTCGCGCGTGAGCACGCGGCGCACGGCCACCTCGCCGTACTGGCCCCATTGGCCGCCGGCGCGGTGGTCGGAGTTGTCGAACACCAGTTCCACGCTGGCGCGGCTGGCCTGCTTGCGCGTGGTGGTTCCGCTGAAGATCACGTCCTGCATCGACTCGCCGCGCAACTCGCTGGCCTTGCTTTCGCCGAGCACCCAGCGCACTGCGTCCATGATGTTCGACTTGCCGCAGCCGTTTGGCCCGACCACGCCCACCAACTGCCCGGGCAGCATGAAGTTGGTGGGTTCGGCGAAGGACTTGAAGCCGGAAAGTTTGATCGAGGTGAGGCGCACGGGGCAGGGGGCTGGCGGAGGGGGACGCGGCGCCGGACGCGCGCTACGCGCCGGTGACCGGGCGCGATGATACCCGCCCTGCCTTCCAGGCGGGCGCGAGACCACCGGGCGCATTCAGGAGCGCTGGCGCAGGGCTTCGTACAGGCACACGCCGCTGGCCACCGACACGTTCAGGCTCTCGACCGCGCCCTGCATGGGAATGCGCACCAGCTCGTCGCAGGTCTTGCGCGTGAGCTGGCGCAGGCCACCGCCCTCGGCGCCCAGCACCAGCGCCACGGGGCCCCGGAGGTCGGCCTGGTACAAGGTTTTGGACGCATCGTCGCTGGCCCCCAGACACCAGATGCTGCGCTCTTGCAACTCGCCGAGCGTGCGCGCGAGGTTGGTGACCATGAAGTAAGGCATGGTCTCGGCGGCGCCGCTGGCCACTTTGGCCACGGTGGCGTTCAGGCCCGCGGCATGGTCCTTGGGCGCGATGACGGCGTGCGCCCCGGCCCCGTCGGCGACGCGCAGGCAGGCGCCCAGGTTGTGCGGATCGGTGACTCCGTCGAGCACCAGCAGCAGCGGCGCTGGCCCGGTGCCGGCGGCTTCGAGGTCTTCCAGCAGTTCGTCGAGCGAGGTGACTTGCGCCATGGGCTGCACGCGCGCGGCCACCCCCTGGTGACCATGGTTGCCCGCGAGCTTGGCGATGCGCAGGCCGTCGGTCTCGATCAGGCGGACGCCGGCCGCGCGCGCGCGCTCGAGAAACTGGCGCATGCGGGCGTCGCGCCGCGTGGCCTCGTGGTAGATCTCGATGATCGATTGCGGCGCGGTCTTCAGACGCACGCCCACGGCGTGAAAGCCGAAAAGAACTTTGGGGCTGGGCATGGGGCGATTATCCGCGGGCGGCAGACGAGGCCCTCACGAAGCTATGAATTTCATAGCTTCGGAGCGAAGCCGCGCAGGCGTCCGAATCAAACGATGCGCCCGGCGTCGATGGTGATGCGCCGCTCGCAGCGGGCGGCAATCGCGTTGTCGTGCGTGACCAGCACCAGCGTCGTGCCCTGCTCGCGGTTGAGCGCGAACATGAGCTCCATGATGCTGCCCCCGGTGGCAAAGTCGAGGCTGCCGGTGGGCTCGTCGGCGAGCAGCACGGCCGGTTGCAGCACGAAGGCCCGCGCGAGTGCCACGCGCTGCTGCTCGCCCCCCGACAGCACCCGGGGGTAGTGCGCGAGGCGCTGGCCCAGGCCCACGCGGGCCAGCATGTCGCAGGCGGCCTGGCGCGCGTCGCGGCGGCAGGCCAACTCCAGCGGCAGCATCACGTTCTCCAGCGCCGTGAGGTTGCGCATGAGTTGAAAGCTCTGAAACACAAAGCCCAGCTTCTGCGCACGCAGGGCGGCGCGCGCGTCCTCATCGACGGCAAAAAGGTCCTGGCCGTCGAGCCGCACCGTGCCCTGCGTGGGGGTGTCCAGGCCCGCGATGATGGACAGCAGCGTGCTCTTTCCCGACCCCGACGCGCCCACGATGGCCGCGGTTTCCCGGGGGAACAGAAGCAGATCGATATCCCGCAGAATATCGAGTGTTCCGGTGGAATCCGTCACCGATTTGCAGACCCGCTCCACGGCAATGATGGGCGTGGCAGACGGGGTCTCGGGTGGCGGAAAGGATTGGGACATGAAAGGCTTTCACGTTGATTGACGAACTGCATCGGCGCCACTTTATTGTGCGCGCTGCCGCCGGCCTGCTGGCGTGGCACGGCGCCGGCGCCACGGCCCAGGCCCCGGCAGCGCCCCGTGCCCCGGTGATTCTGGTGTTGGGCGACTCGCTCAGCGCCGAATACGGTCTGGCGCGCGGAACCGGTTGGGTGGCCTTGCTGGAAAAGCAACTGGCTGAGGAAAAACCGGGCGCCAGGGTGTTCAACGCCAGCGTGAGCGGCGAGACCACGTCGGGCGGCCGTTCGCGCCTTGCGGCCCTGCTGGCGCAGCACCGGCCCAGCCTGGTGCTGATCGAACTGGGCGCGAACGATGCCCTGCGGGGACTGCCGCTGAAAAATACCGAAGAGAACCTGGACTGGATGACGCAGACGGCGCAACAGGCTGGCGCGCAAGTCCTGCTGCTGGGAATGCAGATACCGCCCAACTACGGCGCCGACTACGCCAAGCGCTTTGCGCACCTGTTCGCCGCGGTGGCGCAGACCCGCAAGGCCGCCCTGGTGCCCTTTTTGCTTGCGGGGGTGGCCGACGCTGCGGACCCGGCGCGCCTGTTCCAGCCCGACCGCATGCACCCGCGCGCCGAGGCGCAGCCGCAAATGCTGGCCAATGTATGGCCGCAACTCAGGAAACTGCTGCGCTGAGACGCGCCCGGGGTCTGCACGCCGGGTGGTGTGGCTGGGGGCCTGCGATGACTGGAGTGCCTATGCCGATTGGAGTGCTCGCATGACAAATCTTCCCGTGCCCTTTCGGGACCCGGCCCCGATGCTCGAACGTGCGCTCCAGGACTGGGGCGGTCACGCGGATCTGTGGGTGTTCGGCTACGGCTCCCTCATCTGGCGCCCCGATTTTGACTACGCCGAGCGCCGCGCGGCCAAGGTGCATGGCTGGCATCGGGCGCTCAAGATGTGGAGCCGCGTCAACCGGGGCACGCCGCAGTGCCCGGGCCTGGTATTTGGCATGCTCTCGGGCGGCAGTTGCCGGGGCATGGTGTTTCGCGTGGACAGGCGGGATGGCCGGCAGGTCATGATCGACCTGTGGCAGCGCGAGATGGTGACCGCCGTGTATGACCCGCGCTGGCTCAGCTGCCAAACCCTCCACGGCCCCGTGCGCGCGCTGGCCTTCACCTTGTCGCGCAAGAGTCCCCAGCACGCGGGCGAGTTGCCTGACCATGAGTACCTCCGCATCTTTGAGCAGGCCTGCGGCCGCTTCGGCAGCACGCGCGCCTATGCGCAGACCACCTTTGACGCGCTGCGCAAGCACGGAATCCATGACCGGGCGTTGGCGCGACTGATTGCACTGACCCGGACAGAGGCATAGGGGGGGGCCCTTCGCTCATTGCTGCGCGGTGGGTGCAATCTGCACCAGGGGCGGTCTCGTCAGCGGCTCCGGCGCGCGGTAAATCGCTGCGCTGCGTGCTCCAGGTCCTGCACGGTGTCCACGTCGGTGACCGTGCCCTCGTCTCGCACCTCCACCCACTGCACCCGACCCTGCTGCGCATGCTTGTGCAGCACGCCGGCGGCGCCCTGTTCGCCCGCCAGGCTGAGCAGGTCTTGCCGGCACTGCGCAGCAAACCCCACCGGGTGACCGCGTGCGCCGTGGTGCACGGGGGCTGCCACGGCGCAGTGCTGCAGCGCGTCCGCCACGGTGCGCAGCGTCTCGGGCTGGATCAGCGGCAGATCGCCGGGCAGCACCAGCCAGCCGCTTGCCGTGGCTGTTGCGCGGACCGCAGCCGCAATCGAATCGCCCATGCCCGGGTGGCCCAGGTCTTCCACATGCCAGGCCAGGCCGCTGGCGCGCACGGCGGCCAAGGTGTGCTCGAGCACCGGCTGGCCGTGGAGTAGCGCACGCAGCTTGTGCCCCGCACCGCCCGACGCCGCAAAGCGCTCCCCCCGGCCCGAGGCCAGAACCAGCACCACGGCAGCCGGGTTGTTGCACGACATGGAGAGGGAGGCAGCCGCGTGTCACGCCGAAACGGTTTTCTCGACCGGCGCGCGCTGGACCTGCGGCGCAGCCTTCTGCCGTGCCTGCCAGAGGTCATAGGCGGCCTGACCGGCCATCCATACATCGGCCAGGCCGCCGCGTGCGACACCCAGCCAGGCCTCGATGCGCAGCGCCATTTCAGGGGAAATGGCAGCGTGCCCATTGAGTACCCGCGAGAGTGCGGAACGCGTGACGCCAAGCTGCTGCGCAGCCTGGGTCACGCTCAGGCCGAGCGCAGGCAGTACGTCTTCGCGCAGCGTTGCGCCGGGGTGCGGTGGATTGAACATGCGGCTCATGAAAACTCCTGGTGATGGTTTTGGTAGTTGAGCAGCATGGCATGGGGCCGTCGAAGCGAAAAGTCAGCCGCCGTGGAGTCGGACGACCAGCGGCACGATCAGCAGCGCGACGATGTTGATGATCTTGATCAGCGGATTGATCGCCGGACCTGCCGTGTCCTTGTAAGGGTCGCCCACGGTGTCGCCGGTGACGGCCGCCTTGTGCGCCTCGCTGCCCTTGCCACCGTGGTGGCCGTCTTCGATGTATTTCTTGGCGTTGTCCCACGCGCCGCCGCCGGTGCACATGCTGATGGCCAGGAACAGGCCGGTGACGATGGTGCCCATCAGCAGGCCGCCGAGCGCCCTCGGGCCCAGCGCCAGCCCGACCACGATGGGGACCACCACGGGCAGCAGGCTGGGGAGCACCATCTCCTTGATGGCGGCGCTGGTCAGCATGTCCACGGCCTTGCCGTACTCGGGTTTGCCGCTGCCGTCCATGATCCCCGGGATGCTGCTGAACTGGCGGCGCACCTCCACCACCACGGCGCCGGCCGCGCGGCCCACGGCCTCCATGGCCATGGCGCCGAACAGGTAGGGGATGAGTCCGCCGATGAACAGCCCGACGATGACCAGCGGGTCCGACAGATCGAACGCGACGCTCAGGCCATGGCTTTCGAGCTTGTGCGTGTAGTCGGCAAACAGCACCAGGGCGGCAAGGCCTGCGGAGCCGATGGCGTAGCCCTTGGTGACGGCCTTGGTGGTATTGCCCACGGCGTCCAGCGGGTCAGTGATCTCACGCACGCTGCCGGGCAGTTCGGCCATTTCAGCAATGCCGCCTGCGTTGTCGGTGATCGGGCCGTAGGCGTCGAGCGCCACCACGATGCCGGCCATGCTCAGCATGGCCATGGCCGCCACCGCGATGCCATACAGCCCCGCGAGCTGGTGGGCCGACAGGATGGCCAGGCAGACGAAGAGCACCGGCCAGGCCGTGGAGCGCATCGACACGCCCAGGCCCGCAATGATGTTCGTTCCGTGCCCCGTGGTCGATGCCTGCGCGATGTGCCGCACGGGCGCGTACTGCGTGCCGGTGTAGAACTCGGTGATCCACACCAGCGCGGCCGTGAGCGCCAACCCCGTGGCGCAGGCGCCGAACAGCCGCATCTGGCTGCCGCTGGCATGGATGGCGTCGTCCGGAATGATCCATGCCGTGACGAAGTAGAACGCAATCAGCGACAGCAGACCCGCGATCGCCAGGCCCCGGTACAGCGCGGGCATCACGTTCCTCGTGCCCGGCGGGGCCTTGACGAAGAAGCAGCCGACGATGGACGCGACGATGGACACGGCCCCCAGCGCCAGCGGGTACAGCGCGGCGTGGACCGGGGCGCTCGTCACCAGCAGAGCGCCCAGCACCATGGTGGCGATCAGCGTCACCGCGTAGGTCTCGAACAGGTCCGCGGCCATTCCGGCGCAGTCGCCGACGTTGTCGCCCACGTTGTCCGCGATCACCGCCGGGTTGCGCGGGTCGTCTTCGGGAATTCCTGCCTCTACCTTGCCCACCAGGTCTGCGCCGACGTCGGCGCCCTTGGTGAAGATGCCGCCGCCCAGGCGGGCAAAGATGGAGATCAGCGACGAGCCGAAGGCAAATCCGATCAGCGGATCGAGCAGGGTCGCGAGCTGCGCCGTGGGCGTGAGGCGGCCATTGCCCGCGAGAAACCAGTAGAAGGCCGTGACGCCCAGCAAACCCAGCCCCACCACCAGCATGCCGGTGATCGCGCCGCCACGGAAGGCCACGTCCAGCGCCGGGCCGATGCCCTGCGTTGCGGCCTGCGCGGTGCGCACGTTCGCGCGCACCGAGACGTTCATGCCGATAAAGCCGCAGGCGCCCGAGAGGACGGCGCCGACCACGAAGCCCATGGCCGTGGCGCCGTCCAGAAAGATGCCGATGAGGATGGCCAGCAGCACGCCGACGCCGGCAATGGTCCGGTACTGGCGCGCGAGGTAGGCCGCAGCACCCGCCTGGATGGCGGCCGCGATCTCCTGCATGCGGGCATTTCCCGGGTCCTTGGCAAGAATCCAGCCCCTGGCCCAGACGCCGTAGGCCACGGCAATGAGTCCGCAGACCAGGGCCAGGAGGAGGGTGGACGTGAGCGGGGGGGATGTGAGTGCTGAACCTGCGACCATTCAAAGCTCCTTCGGGTGTGTTGCACGGAGGGGGCCAACGCATCGGTGGCACATCCCCGCTGCGTTGCTTCCTCGTGCCCTGAGCCTGCAGAGCCGATTGGCCAACGGCGCGAATTTACCGCCGATCGTCAGCAAACCCACAGGGGCATGCCCCTAGAATCAGGGTTAATCCCGATGCCGGTGCGGCGCGCGGCACGCATTGCGGGTTGCCTTTTCAAACCACGTTTCAACGAGACATGTCCCTCAACAACGTTACCCCCGGCAAGAACGCCCCAGAGATCTTCAACGTCGTCATCGAAATTCCGATGAACGCCGACCCGATCAAGTACGAAGTCGACAAGGAGTCGGGCGCGATCTTCGTGGACCGCTTCATGACCACGGCCATGCACTACCCCTCGAACTACGGCTATGTGCCGCAGACGCTGTCGGGCGACGGCGACCCGGTGGACGTGCTGGTGATCACCCCGTACCCGCTGTTTCCCGGCGTGGTCGTTGCCTGCCGTCCCCTGGGAATTCTGCTGATGGAAGACGAAGCCGGGGTGGACGGCAAGATACTGGCCGTGCCCACCGACAAGGTGCTGCCCATCTACTCCCACTGGCAAAAGGTGGAAGACGTGAACCCGATGCGCCTGAAGGCCATCAGCCACTTCTTCGAGCACTACAAGGACCTGGAAGCCGGCAAGTGGGTGAAGGTACTGGGCTGGGAAGGCCTGGACGCCGCGAAGAAGGAAATCACCGATGGCATCGAGAACTTCAGGAAGCGCAAGGCCTGAGATCGCGCGCAGAACCCACACCGCCGAGCGTCGCGTACAGCCACAGGCTCAGCGGTCATCGCATGAGGGCGATCATTTCCCGGAAAAGCTTGAGGTCCTCGGTTGCGTCGGCTATTGAGCACTTCGGCGGAGTGCCTTGGACGATATGCTCATGAAACGCCCGCCACTCCGCCGCAAATGCATCGTTGCGCGTCGGAAAGCTCGTGCCTGTGGATACGCCAAAGGGCGGCACAGTCCGCGTTGTGACCAACTTGGCCGCTTGATGGCGAATGTAAGGCGAGTCGAATTCGACCCTCAGTACGCGCGAAGGCTGAAACACTTCGATTTTCGCGTCCATCCTGGTGATTTGATCGAGCCCGACCTCCAAGTGGCATACGAATTCTCCATAGTCAAATGCCGCGGTGATCCAGCGTCCGCCATGGTGCTGCTTTGCGTAGAGGACTCCAGACGGTGCTCCAATCAACTCACGCATCGCCGATGTGTCGTGGCTTGCGAGACCCAGCATCAACCCGTAGGCTCGCGCGAGAGGACCGCTGTCCACGCCTATTTCGGATTGATGGGCGCGAGCAAGCTTCCGAAGACCCGCGTCACGAACATCTTTTGCAATATCGTCGGCCCGCGCAACGATCCGCGAAGTGCTGTCGACATACGACGCGTTGGGCCCGATGATGTCGCACACACGCGCCAGCGTGGTCGGCTCGCTGCGATCGCGCAAAGCCTGTACGGCCTCGATAAACGCCGGCGCGTGTCGGCGCATGTAGCCCACCTGCACGATGACGCCGCATTCCCCTTCAGCCGTGAGTAGTGCCTCTGCCTCGTCCCGCGTGACACAGACGGGCTTCTCGATCAGAACGTGCTTTCCCCCACGCATGGCCATCAAGGCTGCATCGGCATGCCAGGCATCAGGATTGGCAATCACCACTGCATCGACCTGCTTGTCAGCCACCAGAGACTCAAGGGCAGAATGTCTGCTGGCCTCTGGCCAAGCGGTCGCCGTACCATTCAAGGCTTTCGCACTGACGTCGTGAAACGCGGTGACCTCAAACAGGTCTGGTAATTCACGCAGAGTAGGAAGGTGCAATAGTTGAGTTACTTCGCCACACCCGATGAAGCCGACGCGAATTCGTTTGTTCATGTCTATCCCTTGATACTTCCGGAGAGCCCGCCGGGGGTGATGAACTTCTGAGCCAGTAAAAACAACATCAGCGTGGGGAGCACCGTCAAGGTGGCGGCCGCCATGAGGCTACCCCAGTCGGTCGAGTACTGCGCCATGAACATCTGAATGCCCACCGGCAGCGTCAGCGTGTCATCCTTGCGCAGGAAGACGTTCGCTATGAGATATTCGTTGTAGGAAAACAGGAACGAGAAGATTGTTATGGCCGCAAGCCCCGGGCCCGACAGGGGTAGCACCACGCGCATGAAAGCGCCAATGTCCGAAGCACCGTCGATCCACGCGGCTTCCTCAAGCTCGCGTGGAATCGTGTCGAAATACGAGCGCGCCATTGAAGTTGCAAACGGGAGGTTGATCAACGCGTAGATCACGCAAATGGCGTATGGACTGTTGATCAGGTCCAGCGATCGGAAAAGCACGAATAACGGAATCAGCGCCATGATGATCGGGAACATTTGAATCGCAAACAGCGACTTTGCATACGCGCCGAGCAAGGGCCCTTGAAAGCGGGAAAGTGCGTAACCTGCCAATACGGCAGCCACCATTCCCAGCATGGTAGAGCAGATTGCCACGATCACGCTGTTTCCAAGAAACGTCCAAAATCTGGTGCGTTCGCCAAGGTACAGATAATTCACCAGCGAGAAATTTCGAGGTATCAGGCTTCTGGCAGCCAGGATGTCGTCGGTACTCTGGAACGAGTTGAACACAACCAGAAAAATCGGCAGGTTGACCAATAGAGCGAGGACCGTTACTAAAGACAGGATCAACCAAGGGCGCATCGTGATTGCCATGCGGGGCTTGTTGTCCATCATGCGCGCTCCTTCTGTCGATGCAAGATCAGGATGACCAGCGACATCAAGAAAAGCAGAGTTACCAGGGAGACAGCTGAGCCCAGTCCCATGTTGTTTCGCACAAAGGTGTAGCGATAAGCAAGCAAGATCATGCTCTCGGTTGCCTTGGCGGGCCCCCCTTGGGTCAGCAAGAACGGTGTCTCGAAGTCGTTGATCGACCATATTGTCATCATCATGCACAGCACGACGGACAGGTTCTTGATTTGTGGCATCGTGACGTATCGAAAGCCTTGCCAACGGCTTGCCCCATCGAGTTCTGCCGCCTCGTACAAGCTGCGGTCGATACTCTGTAATGCAGCCAGCAACGACAGAAGCATGAAGGGAAAACTTCGCCAGATCTTGACCATCGTCACGGCGAACACTGCGCTGCGTTCATCGCTAAGAAAATAGATCGGATCCATTCCTAGCAGACTGAGAAATTGGTTGACCAGCGCATGTTCATCTGCCAGCATCCAGCGCCAGCACACGATCGACACAATGCCAGGCACGATCCATGGCAAGAGAAAGGCTACACGGCAGGCCCCGCGCCCCGGGAAATCCAGGTTCATGATCAACGCCAGACACAGGCCGATCGCGTAGCACCCCAAAACATTGCCGATGGCGAAAACAAGACTGAATTCGATCGAGTTGTAGAAATCCTTTGCTGCAAATAGATCGATGAAATTCTTGAGCCCAACGAAGCCACCGGGCTTGAGCAGTGATCCTCCAGATAAACTGTAGCCGATCGCACTGAGCAGCGGATACGCGATTACCAAACAGATGAGGAGGAGCGAGGGGACTAGCAGGGCGTAAGGGAACAGTTCCTTGCGCGTCGGCCACGGCCGCCGGCGCTGCAAAGCATTGGCGGGCGCGACGGCACCACGACTGGCGGTGCTGATTTGAACTGGGTGAATCGGCTTGGCAAGCATCATTTCGCCAAAACTTCGCGAAACTGCTTGTCTGCCTCGTCGATCGCTGCTGGCAGAGGTCTTTTTTGACCAATTCTCTGCGCAAGCACCTGCAAAAATCCGTCGCCTTCCACCTCGTTCAGTGAAGGAAAAATTCCGGGCACGGGGGACCCTGTGCCGCGTGCAATCGGCCAATACGTATTCGTTGCCTCTGCAAAGCTGGACGCACGATTCTTTACAGTGGGGTCCTCGGCGATCGAAATGCGAGCAGGCACCTGTCGGGCCTGGCCTTGCGTGAAGAGCGGTTTTTGATTCTTCGACCACCACTTGACGAACGTCTTTACCGCATCCGGATTCTTGGTCTGCTTGTAGACCATGATGTTGTTGACCCAGGCCAATGTGGCTTTCTCACCGCGGGGACTTGCCAGCGGTGGAAGGATTCCGATTTTTGTCCCCGCCTCTCCCGCCTGCAGATCCAGGCCGGGTCCGTGGTAGATGAACGCGGATTTTCCTTGCATGAAACTGCGTCGAGCCTCGTCCATCGACGCGCCGGCGCTGGCCGGGCTCACTGATCCGTCGCTTGCCATGCCCGCCAGCGTTTGCCAAGCTTCCAGGTTCTTTGCGTTCATCAAGTCAGGCTTGCCGTCGGAAGTAAATAGTGCACCTCCATGATTGAGAGCGGCGCCAATCACCATGTGCATCCCCATGGTGTCGCCTGGAAGCACCAAACCAAAGCGACCGCCCCCTGTGACTGCTTTGGCTGCTGCCCTCAGCTCGGGCCAAGTCTTCGGAAGCGGTAGCTTGGCTTGCTCGAGCAAGTCCTTGCGGTAGTACCAGATTCGCACGTCAAGGCCCCACGGCAACGCAATATAGTGGCCCTTGTATTTGAGACGCTCCACCGTGCCCTCGCGAAAGTCCTTGATATCCCCTTCCTTGCCCATCTCGGCGATCAAGTCGTCCAGCGGACGGATCGCGTCAAGGTCATAGAATTGAACCGCCTGATATCCAGCGCCAGTGCTCAGGTCGGGAGCACTGCCGGCATTGATGGCAGTCAGATAGGTCTGGTACCAGTTGGTCCAGGGCACCGAGCGATATTCAACCTGAATGGCCGGATTGGCTTTGTTGAACTGCGCCACCAGCGACTTCGCTGTGTCAATGTACTCAGTCGGGCCCCAAATCATGTCCCAGAACTGAAGTTTGACCGGGGACTGCGCAAGCACGGGAGCAGCAAACGAGAGGAGGAGCGTCGTGGCGGCTGCGCTGAACGCGCGATGGAAATGGCGACGTTTCATGCTTGTCTCCTCGGATGCATCGTGGAACTACCATTTCATACTCGGCTTGCGCATCGGCAGGGACAATGTAACCAAATACATTTCATCACGTATCCTGGCTTACCCTATGAACTGCAAACAGAAAGACACGCCGGTGACTGTTCAGGCGCACCCTGGCCCACGTCCCAACCCATCAAACCCATCAAGCAAAGCAAGGTTGGCTTGTGGGCCAACGCATGCCTTCACAGGCTCTGAGGTTCACTCCTGGGGGTCGGTCACGAAGCCGATCTTGCGCACCCCGGCGCGTTGCGCTGCGGCCATGGCCTGCGCCACGTGCTCGTAGCGCACCTGCTTGTCGCCGTGGATATGCAGTTCGGGCTGGGGCTCCTTGGCGGCCTCGGCCTGCAGGCGGGGGAAGAGCTCTTTCGGCGCGAGCTGCGCCTCGTTCCAGTAGTACTTGCCGTCGGCCGCGACCGACAGGCGGATGGTCTCGGGCTTGACCTGCTCGGGCTGGTTGCTGGCGTGGGGCAGGTCCACGTTCACCGCGTGCTTCATCACCGGAACGGTGATGATGAAGATGATGAGCAGCACCAGCATGACGTCGACCAGCGGCGTCATGTTGATCTCGTTCATCACCTCGTCGGTATCGTCTTGCGTTCCGAAGGCCATGGTTTTAGCCGCCCTTGCGCATGGGCAGTACCTTGCCCTCACCCGCGGCGCTCACGCGCGCGCCGGTGACGAAGTAGGCGTGCAGGTCGTGGGCAAAGCGGTTCAGGCTGCCCAGGATGGATTTGTTGCCGCGCACCAGCGCGTTGTAGCCGAGCACGGCGGGGATGGCGACGGCCAGGCCCAGGGCCGTCATGATCAACGCCTCGCCGATGGGGCCCGCCACCTTGTCGATGGTCGCCTGGCCCGAACTGCCGATGGACAGCAGGGCGTGGTAGATGCCCCAGACGGTGCCGAACAGGCCGACGAACGGGGCGGTCGAGCCCACGGACGCGAGGATTGCCAGGCCCGATTGCAGGCGGGTCGTGAACTCGTCGATGCAGTTGCGCAGGCAGCGCGTGACCCAGTCGCTCACGTCCAGAGAGTCATGCAGGTGGGCCCGGGTGTTGCGGTGGTGCGCCGTGGCCTCGTGGCCTTCCAGTGCCAGTTGCAGGAAGGGGTTCGCCGGGGTCGTGCCCAACTGGCTCAGGCCGCTCGCAAGGTTCTCGCTGTGCCAGAAATCCCGTGCCGCGCGGGCGTGCTTCTTGAACCGGATGATGTCCAGGGTCTTGACGAGGATGACGATCCACGTGGCCAGCGACATGAGCAGCAGCCCGATGGCGACGGTGCGGGTGACGAAGTCGCCCTGAATCCAGACGTTGGCGATGCCGAATTGCGATTCCATGAAAACTCCCTGGGTGGTGATGGGTTCATTCGAGGACAAAATGGACGGGGACCAGATTCCACATGCTCTGCGGCACGCCATTGCGTTTGCCGGGAACGAAGCGCCAACGCATGACGGCCTCCTGCGCCTGGCGGTCGAGCCGGTCGAAGCCGCTGGACTGGTTGATCTCCACTTTCTGGGGTTTGCCGTCGGCGTCGATGAGCACGCGCAGCAGCACTTTGCCTTGTTCGCCCAGGCGCTTGCTGATGGCCGGGTAGCCGGGCTTGGGGTTGTTCAGGTAGGCCGCGTCGCTGGACGGTAGCTCGATTTTCGGCGGTGCGGGGGGCGCGGGCGGGGCAGGCGGTGTGGGGGGCGCGGCCACCACGGGCGCGTCCGTCGGCGGTGCCGGAGGGGGCTCGGTGAGTATGCCGACAGGCGCTGCGGGCGCTGGTGTGGGGTCGGGAATGGCCGCCGGCATCGGCGTCGGCGCCGGGCGCGGCGCCCGTGCCTTGGGCGCGGGTCTGGGCGGCGGGGGCGGCGGCGCGGTCTTGGGTGCGGGCGGGGTGATGAATTCGCTCAGCAGTTCTGCCGGAACGACGATTTCCACCGCGCGGCGCAGCAGCCCCGATTGCAAGGCCCACAGGCCCGCGGCATGCAGTGCGAGAACCGAGCCGACGATCAGCGCGTTGCGGCTGGCCCCTCCGGGGGGGGCGAAACGATCAGGGTACGACATAGAAACGATGGCAGGCAGCGGCGCCGGAGAGCCGACTGCCCGAAAAGCAGCGCATTATTTGCGAAATATCCACCAAGCCGATCCGGCAACGAGGATCAGGCTACCTGCGATTGTGCACAGGAATGGGAGGGCCATGGCTTGCTTTCCAGGAGGGTGTTGGCAAGCTCGATCGTCTGCTGCGCTGCTGCCTTGGCCGCATCGTGCAGATGGGGCAGGGTGGCCAGCGGCAGTTGCGCTGCATGGCACTGCGCCACCACGTCGCGGGCGCAGCTCTCGCAGCGCCCGCATTCCGTGGCGACGCCCAGTTCGAACTGGATTTCGTCAAAGTCCAGACCGGCGTGCGCGTGGCGCGCGATCTCACGGTCTGAAATCCGGCGGCAAACACAGACGATCATGGTGGCAACAAGCAGTGTGGCTGGCTGTGGATGAGAAATTCGATCGGAGTATAAATGAGAATTCATCGCATTTGCAATGCATCATTGCTGATCCGGGCGCGGCGGGCGGCTTGCCAGGGCCTGCGGGGCCTGGGCCAGCGTGGCGCAACCCGTCAGGGCCATGGCGATCTCCAGTTCGTCGCGCAGCAGGCGCAGCACATGGGCCACGCCGGCGGCGCCGGCGTTGGCCAGGCCATACAGCGCCGGGCGGCCGATGAGCACGGCGCAGGCGCCCAGCGCCAGGGCCTTGAGCACGTCCGTTCCGCGGCGAATGCCGCCATCGACCAGCAGGGGCAGGGCGCCTGCCACGGCGTCGGCCACGCAGGGCAATGCGCTGGCGGTGCTGGGGCTGCCGTCCAGGGTGCGCCCGCCGTGGTTGGAGACGATCAGGCCGGCCACGCCCAGCGCGACGGCCTGGCGCGCGTCGTCCGGGTGCAGCAGGCCCTTGAGCAGCACCGGAAGCCGGGTGTTGGTTTGCAGCCACTGCACGTCGGCCCAGGTGGGCGCGTGCTGCAGCAGGCCGTCGAACAGGCTGCTCTGGTCGGCCCGCAGCGGCACCCGGGGAGGGGGTGGCAGGCCCAGCAGGTTCACTGCCGCCACGCCCGCGGGCAGACGAAAGCCTGCGCGCCGTTCGCGGTCGCGCGCGCCATGGCAGGGCGCGTCCACCGTCAGCACCAGGGCCTCGTAGCCAGCTTGTTCGGCGCGCTGGACCAGTTCGCGGGTGAAGCCCCGGTCGTGCTGCCAGTACAGCTGGAACCACAGCGGCCCGCGCCCCGCGTCGTCGCGGATGGCGTCGGCCACCCGTTCCAGGCGCGTGCTGGCCTGGGTGCTCAGGACCATGCCGGCGCCCAGGGCCGCGGCTGCGCAGGCGCTGCCGAGTTCGCCGTCGGGGTGGGCCATGCACTGGTAGGCCACCGGGGCCAGCAGGATGGGGTGGGCCAGCGTGCGGCCGAGCAGTTCCACCCGCGTGTGGCCGCCAGCGAGTGGGCGCAGCACGCGCGGCAACAGCGGAATCTGCGCCCAGGCGCTGCGGTTCGCCGCGAGCGTGATCTCGTCGGCCGCGCCGCCGCTGAAATACGCCCAGGCGTTGGAGTCCAGGCGCGTGCGTGCATGGCTCTCGTGGTCCGCCAGGCTCACGATTTCCGGGGGCAGGGAGATGGGGGGCGGTGGCGTGCTCATGTGTCGGCCCACATGCGCAGCAGGTTGTGGTAGCTGCCGGTCAGTGCCACGGTCTCGGGCGATTCGCCATGCTGCTGGCGCAGGCGCAGCAGGGCCATGTCCATGTCGTAGAGCAGGCGCCGCTGTGCGTCGCTGCGCACCAGGCTTTCCACCCAGAAGAAGCAGGCCAGGCGCTGCCCGCGTGTCACCGGGCGCACCTGGTGCACGCTGGTTCCGGGGTAGATCACGGCGTGGCCCGCGGGCAGCTTGACGCGCTGCTCGCCAAAGGTGTCGTCGATGCACAGCTCGCCGCCGTCGTACTCGTCGGGCCCGGACAGGAATACCGTGCACGAGATGTCGGTGCGCAGGTGCTCGCGCTGCGCGGCCATCCGGCGCACGGCGCCGTCAACATGTTTGTCGTAGTGGTTGTTGCTGCCGCCGTAGCGGTTCACGCGCGGCGGGAACACGCGCCGGGGCAGGGTGGCGGTGAGAAACAGCGCGCTGCGCTCGAGCGCCGCCAGCACCATGGCCGCGATGCGCCGGGCGGCCTCGCAGTCGTGCAGCAGCTGTTCGTTGTTCTTGGCCTGGCGTGCCTGCGTGCCCGCGCTGTCCCTGCCGTCGGCCCAGGGGGCATGGTGCAGCAGCTGGCGGGCGGTTTGCAGGTCCTGGGGCGTGAGCAGGTCGGGCAGGGTGAGCAGCATGGGGCGCTTCGTGAATCATGAGAGGGGGTGCATCTTCAACAAAAAAAGCCGCCCCGGTGAAAGGGCGGCAAAACCTTGAAGAAACCGGGGACGTGTGGCTGTGTCGCTGTCGTCGCAGATCAGAATCAGAACTTCATGCTGGCCGCGATCTGGAGCATGCGCCCGGCGCCGGGAATGTAGTGGCCGGGGTAGATCGAATCGACGTAGAGCTTGTTCGTCAGATTGCTCAGATTGGCCCTGACCGTGTAGCGCTCGCTGATGCGGTACTCGGTCATCAGGTCGGCGGTCACGTAGCCTGGCGCCGACCAGCCCGGGTTGCGGTTGGGCGTTTGCGCGCTGCGGAAATTCAGGCCGCCGCCCGCGCGCCATGCGGGCGAGATCTGGTAGGTGGTCCACACCGTTCCGCTGTGGCGTGGTGTCAGCGAGGGGCGGGTGCCCTGGCCTTCGGAGCCTGTGGCACCGACGTCGATTTTGGCGCTGGGCATCCACATGTACGAGCCGTAGACCTCCCACTTTGGTGTGATGCGGCCGGTGATGTCGATCTCGGCCCCTGCGGCATGGCGTTTGCCCGACAGCAGGTCGATCTTCAGTTCCGGGTCGGTATTGCGCTCGCGGTACTTGGTCGAGTGAAACACCGCCAGGCGTGTGGTCAGGCGCTTGTCCGCCGAGTCCAGCTTGGCGCCGACCTCGATGTTGCGGCTGGCCTCTGGCGGGGTGTTCACCGTCTTGGAACTGTACGAATAGGTGTCGCCCGAGGTGTTGAACGAGGTTCCGTAGGAGAGGTGGTAGGACTGCAGGGCGTTGGGCTGGTATAGCAAGCCGGCGCGCCGGCTCCATTCGGAGATCTTCTGGCGGTAGCTGGTGGTGCTGACCGGGTCGGGGGCCTCTTTGGGGATGCTGAAGCTGTTGTAGCTGCCGTCCATGTTGTCGTGGCGCAGGCCGACGAGCAGCTTCCAGTGCTCGGCGATCCGGACCAGGTCCTGCGCGTACAAGCCGAAGGCCCTGGCCTTGAAATCGCTCGCGGTGCGCAGCACGCGGCGCGTTTCATCGACGCCCAGGCCATCGTTCGGGCGGCCCACCGTGGTGTCGGGCTTGGGCAGGTCCACGCCCCCCTGCGCGGCGCTGCGTGCCGCGGACACGGTTTTCTTTTCGTGCGCCAGGTCTGCGCCCGTCAGCAGTTCATGCTGCAAGCCCAGTGCCTGGAACTTGCGGCTGAAGTCGCTTTGCAGATGCACGGTGTCGAGGTCCTGGATCTTCAGGTGCGTGCGGCGCATCAGGCGTGTGCCGGGGCCGAAGTTTTCCAGCGTCGCGGCCTGGCCATCGGGCTGCTGGTTGGCGGCTGCGAAGCGGATCGCGCCGGCGTGCTGGTCGCGCTCGTAGCGGCCCACACGCAGCTGGGTCTTGAGCTCGGCGTCGCTGTCAAAGCGGTGGGTATGGCCCAGCGTGAGCAAGCTGGCGCCGCCGGCGTTGTAATCGCTCGCGGCGCCGTAGTAGGTCCTCGGGTCCAGCGGCAGCATGGTGGTGCTGCTCGCCGGCGCGCTGGCGTTCGGGCGGATCCAGGGCATGCCGTAGTTCATGCCGTTGTCGTTGTCCAGGTAGTACAGGTTGACCGAAAACTCGTCGCGCGTTCCGATGCCAAAGGCGTAGGTGCCGGCAAGGCCCTTTTTCCTGATGCGGCTGCCGGCGCCGTTGTTGTCGGCGTGGGTCGCCATGGCGTTCAGGCGCAGCGCGGCGTTCTCGCCCGTGTGGATGTTGAAGTCGCCCGTGATGCGCCGGTACTGGTGGCTGCCCAGCGTCAGGTCCAACTGGTGCGTGTCGATCAGGCGCGGGGCCTTGCTCACCTGGTTCACGGCGCCGCCAGTGGAGCCGCGGCCGAACAGCATCGAGGCCGAGCCACGCAGCAGTTCCAGCCGCTCCAGGTTGAAGGTGTCGCGGTCGTAGAACGCGGGGTCGCGCATGCCGTCGATGAACATGTCCCCCGTGCTTTGCAGGGGGAAGCCGCGCAGGCGGATGTCCTCTTCGCCGCCCTCGGCCGCCAGAAAGGTGATGCCGGCGGTGCTCTTCAGCGCCTCCTTGACGGTGTCGAGATTGCGCTCGTCGATCAGGCGCTCGGTCACGACGGTGAGCGACTGCGGAACGTCGCGCAGCAGCTGCGTGCCCTTGCCGATGCGGGTCTGCGTGGCGCGCACGCTGTCCTTGCCTTCCGGGGCGTCGGCGCTTTCCCGGACCTCCACCGGAGCCAGCGACTTCTCGGGCGCGGTGGTTTGCGCCAGGGTCCCGACGGAGGCGGCGAGCATCAGCGCGCCCAGGGGAAGCAGCGCCTTGTCGGAGGCCGGGCTGCGCGTGGGCGCAGGGGGGGTGGAAATGGGGGGCTGCATGGAGCCGCGGCGCCGGGTGCGTGATTTTGCCAAGATGGCCTCCGTCATTGGGTTGGGTACAGTCGGCGCACGGATGCGCCGAGAGCAGGCGAGAGGCAGTGGCTAGATCAATATGGCGGTGCTTCGTCGTGCGGTCCCATGCTATATCAAATACGGGTCATTCTCATTCGCATTGATGTTTATGCGCAACAGTTTCCTGTCTGCGCCGCCCCAAAACCGGCTGGACCGGTTTTTGGGGCGGCGCTATCTCTCAGGAGACATGCTTGCCGATCAGGCCGGCGAGTTCGAACATCGACACCTGGGGCTTGCCGAACAGTTCCTTGAGTTTGGCGTCCGCGTTGATGTTGCGTTTGTTGGCGGCGTCTTGCAGGTTGTTGGCCCGGATGTAGACCCACAGTTTGCTGACGATCTCGGTACGCGGCAGCGGTGCCGAGCCGACCACGGCGGCCAGCGCGGGGCTGGGGGTGAGCGCCTTCATGAAAGCGGCGCTGGGGGTGCGTTTCTTGGCCGCGGGGGCGCTTGCTGCCGGAGCTTTTTTTGCAGTTGCCATGTTGGGATTTCCTGGTTGGAAGAGAGTTTTCACCAGCGGGAAACGATGCTTTTCCGCTGGCTGTCGGATGCTAATGGGAAAAATCGCGTCTCCAAGGGGGAAACGGTTTTTTTTTGTGTGCAAGCAGGCTACGGGTTCGGCTATCGAACGTATTTCAGGCAATCATCCCCCCGGACGGCGTGGCCGCCATGGCAAAGCCCAAAGCGCATCTCATTGTACACAACTCGAACATTCAATCGTAACCTACTGATATTAAAAGGAAATAGCGGAACCTTGATGGATTGGGCGAAGGAAGAATTCAAAGACCTTGACCAGGGCCGATCAGCGGCTGAGCAAGCGCACGGTTTCTTTGGTCGAACGCCTGAGGGTCAACCCGCTGGCAAGTATCCCGCAAGCGTGCGGCAGATGGGCGCAGACACGGGCGGCGTACGCCGGACGACACCAGTTGGTCTGGGGCATTCGGGCACCCCATTGACAAAGTGCCGCGACATGCATGCGCGCCCACTGCGGGGTGCTGTGCATTAGGACCTCACCGAACTGGGCTTCACTGCCGGGCTGGTGTTGCTACCTTCTGAGGCCCAGTGCGGCATGCCTGTTCACCCCACCTACGCCGTCACGCCCGAGCGCGAACCGCTGGGCGTGTTGGCCACTGGAATGTGCGCGCGAGCCCAAGAATGTCCAGGGCAATTGCACCGGGTCACTGGAGCGAGGGTCACGCCCGCGTGGCCGAACTCGCCGGCCACGGTGTCTGACATCCGCTTGGGTCCAGGTGGCAGACCGGGGAGCAGACATCGCCCGGTTGATGGCGCAGCGATTTGGGGCACCCTGCCGACTGGCTGATCCGTGCTGGGACGGTCCATGGCTCTCGCAGCACCCGCGCCAGCAGCGATGACTGCACCAGACGCAAAAGACCGAAGGAGCAAGAACGACCTGTTACCACTGCGGCAGCGACGACCGTCTGATGTGACGCAAAATTGTGATGAATTTTGCCAAAAGACGGTATTTGCTGCTATCAGCGCCGGGATCACCCATGTGGTTTGCTTGCGAAGACTGCCCTCTTGCTCCTGCCGCTTTGGTCAACCCTCACCAGTCAATGCGGTGATACCATGACTCAGCAGAAGAAAGTTCCGAATCATGTTTATACCGTGGAACTGCGGTTCTTGGGTGAGCCATCCGAAATTTCAGATCGATTGAATTTGAAACCAAGCAATTCGTTTAGTAAAAAACAAAATCAGAAAATGAAAAGGCCGCGACGCCCATATTGGGGATACAGCGGAAGAGGAGAGGCAGGATACCTGCGTAAGTGGGAATCTCTGGGGGACGGTCTGAAATTTCTTCTTGAAATACTGAGAGCCTGTGAAAATATGTTGGCGCAGATATTGCTTCTCATTTTTCGCGGCCGGCGCCACCACAAACCGGGCTGCACAGGCGATCATGGAGCACCAAGATGCCTTAAATCAGAGCGAATTCGCCCCAAGAGACGAACTTTGGAGCCTCTCGTAGGCCAAGGGCGCTTGGGTTGCGTCGTATTCATCGCTGAAATTGAAAAATTCACACGCTCTGAGATCCAGAAAATCAGAAATCATTGCCATTGGCCATCAGTTCGATGGACATTGGTGGTGCGGTCACTTCCAATCCAGCTTTAATGGTGGCCCCACGCTATCGCCACAGCTGTTGGCTGAAGTCGGAAGCTACGAGATGCCTCTTTGTATCGACGACTATCATGTTTCAGAAGAGTAAAACTCCGAATCATGTTTACACAGTAGAACTGGTATTCATGGGCGAGCCGTCTGAAATATCAGATCGATTGAATTTACAGCCAAATAATGCATTTAGCCAATCGCAAAACCGACCGCCACCGAGCAGGCAGCATCCCCCATACTGGGGATACAATGGAGAAAGGGAGACGGGATATCAGTCTCGCTGGGAGTCGCTGGAAGATGGTTTGATTTTTCTTCTTGAAGTAATGGATTCCAGAAGAGAAAAAATCATCGCCATTGGTCATCAGTTTAATGGACATTGGTGGTGCGGCCACTTCCAATCCAGCTTTGATGGCGGACCAACCTTGTCTGCAAAGTTGTTGGTCGAAATAAGCAACTACGAAATTCCTTTGCGCATAGCTAATTACTATAGCTCAGAAGAGTGAATATCGGATCATACTTATCCAGCTTCTGACCAACGGCCGGACGCAGTTGGCCTTTGGATTACCCACAATGTTGTTATCCACTGCTTTGGATGCAATCGATTTCAAGGTGGACAGTGTCGAAAAATTGATGACAGGAGCACATACGTGAACCACCGATGGATAAATTCTCATGGCGGACCATTAATATTTTGCAGCATGCAGGCCGCATCTGGATGGATGGGAATCACTGGAAGTTCTGTGAAATCCGTAAAGACGGATTATGAACGTGCTTGCGATTCGTTTTCTTATCTGAACGTAATTGACAGCAATATGTCAAAAATTCTGATTTTGGGCGATGAACCATTGGCATCGACAATTTTTCATACCGGGCATGACTTCACAATTGCCCGATGGATATCGTGCGAATCACTGATGGTTTCCGAGATTGCATTAAACGATATTCCGATCGGATTGCCTGAAATAGAAAAATCCGTATCGATGCATATTTATGAAGATGAATCAATAATTTTCGATTCGGCTGCCGTACTTCATGAGTCAGAGGATGAAATGCGCGTCAAAATAAATCCCGGGAAGTATGAAATTACAACAGAACTATTTGATGGAGGGCATCGCTTCAAATTTCTGATTCATCGACTGCGCATGGAGTGAATGATAATTATTTCCGGGAAACTTGGCTGTGTGAAACAGCGACTCGGCATAGGCGCTCTGACACGCGGTCGCGCGCATGAGGGCTGGGCGCTCCTGTCTGGACACTGCTCGCAAGCATGGGGTCGGCATGCTCCAAGCGTTGCGGGCAGCGTTCCATGGTGCTGTCGAGAGCGGCCTGAATGAATTAGTTACCGCTTACTTCAACTCATCTGCCAGAACGCGCACGATGCGCTCGGCGTTCGCGGGCGCTGCGGCTGCTCCGGCCTCGTCGAGTACCGAGATTGTGGTTGACGTGCCCTGGCTGCGCAGCACGATGCGGTATTTCAGCGGCGGTGTCGCAGCGGAATCGCCGAACAGCTTGCCGAAGAAACCGGGCTCTTTCTTCTCGGTGCCGGGCGCCACGTAGCGCACGAAGTAGGCGCCTTCGTCGCGGTTGCGGTCTTCCACGGTAAAGCCCGTGCGGTCCAGTGCCAGGCCCACGAGGCGCCATGCGCGTTCAAAGCCTTCGTCGAGTTGAAGCACCGGCTGGCCGTTGGCGTTGGTCATGCGCGCGGCCTGCGTGCGCGCGGCGGCTGCGGGGGCGGATGCTGCGGCGGTCTTGGATTGCTCCTCGCTCGCGCCGAGCCGGACCATGAGGCGGCGCAGAAATTCGGTTTCGAGTTCGGGGTCGGACGGCCGGGGCTGCCACATCGTGCTGTCCTTCGTGGAATTGCTGTAGACCTCGACCATTCCGCGGTGCGTGACGTAGATCTCCGTGCCACCGTCGGCCTTGCGCTCCAGGCGGGTGCGGAATTTGTCGCGCTCGCCGGTCGAGTACAGCGAGTCCAGCAGCGAGCCCAGCGCCGAGCGGATGAAGTCCTGCGGCAGCTTGGCACGGTTTTCCGCCCAATCGGTTTCCATGATTCCGAGATCGGGTTCGGTGCGTGCGAGCGTAAAGCCGCTGTCTTGCCAGAAATCGCGTACCGGCTCCCAGAGCTTGTCGGCGGGGCGGTCGATCACCAGCCAGCGTTGGCTGCCGGCGCGTTCGATGCGCACGTCGCCCTGCGCCAGCGCTGCGACCTTGCCCAGGTTCGCAGGCTGGGCCGCCTGTCCGGCCTGCAGCGCCGTGGCGGATACGGATTCACCCGCCATGGCGTACCGCGAATCACGCGCCAACTGGGTCAGGTCCGGGGGGACCTCCAGGGTCGGGCCTTTGGCGGCGCTTTTGTAGTCGATCTTGTCCCCCTCAAGGGCGGCGCAGGCGGACAGGGCCATGGCCAAGAGCAGCAGGCCCAGTCGGGCGGTGGCAAATTTCACGCGGAAATCCTTGAAATGTCTCTGGGTGCTGCGGGCTTTTCCCGGCTCAGATCAGGCCGCCGGCAGCGAGCGCGGCTTCGACGGGCGCCTCGTTGCCGCTCGACAGCGGCGTCATGGGCAGGCGCAGGGTGCCGCCGCACAGGCCCATGCGGGCCATGGCCCACTTGACCGGGATGGGGTTGGCTTCGATCAGCAGGTTCCGGTGCAGCGGCAGCAGTTGAAACTGAATCTGCATCGCGCGCCGGACGTCGCCGGCAAGCGCTGCCGCGCACAGCGCGTGCATCAGGCGCGGCGCCACGTTCGCGCTCACGCTGATGCAGCCGTGGCCGCCGCACAGCATGAGCGCGACGGCCGTCGGGTCGTCGCCCGAATACACGGCAAAATCCTTGGGCAGATCGCGGATGAGCCACTGCCCGCGCTCGATGTTGCCGGTGGCATCCTTGATGCCGATCACGCTGGGCAATTGCGCCAGACGCAGCACGGTGTCGTGCTGCAGATCGGCGACCGCGCGGCCAGGAACGTTGTATAGCACCATGGGCAGGTCGCTGGTGGCTTCCGCGATGGCCTTGAAATGCTGGTACAGGCCCTCTTGCGTGGGCTTGTTGTAGTAGGGAACGACCTGCAACTGGCTGTCGGCGCCGACCTTCTTCGCGAATCGCGCCAGTTCGGTGGCCTCGGCAGTGGAGTTGGCGCCGCAGCCGGCCATGATGGGAACGCGCTTGGCCGCCTGCTCCACGGCGACGCGAATGATTTCGCAATGCTCCTGGACGTTGACCGTGGGCGATTCGCCCGTGGTGCCCACCACGCCGATGCAGTCGCTGCCTTCGGCGACATGCCAGTCGATCAATTTGCGCAGCGCCGGGTAGTCCACGCTGCCGTCTTCGTGCATGGGGGTGACGAGGGCGACGATGCTGCCGGTAAGGGGGGCGCAAGAAGAGGTCATGTCTATGGCGGAGGGCGGTGGGCAGGGATTCTAAGCCAACGCCAGGACAGGCCCGCGCGGCGGAGCCGCCCTGGGCCAATGGGGCGACGCAGGTTCCATGGCGCAGCTATGCTGTGGGTCTGCAACAGGAACGAGACGAGCGCTTGACTCCCCAAGCACCGCATTCACCCGGATTTCCCCATGCACTTTCATCCCCTCACCGTGCAGACGCACACCAGCACACCCCTCGGGCCCATGCGCCTCGCCGCGTCCCCGGCGGGCCTGGTCGGCGCCTGGTTCGAAGGCCAGCGCCACGAGCCCGGGCAATTGCTCCATGGCGCCGGCGCCTGGGCCGATGCGCCCGGGCACCCACTGTTGCAGGAGGCCGTGCGCCAGTTGCGGCAGTACCTGCACGGCGAGCGCAGCGGCTTTGACTTGGCGCTCGACCTGTCGGGCGCAACGCCCTTTCAGCAAAGCGTGTGGCGCGCACTGCTGAGCATCGGGCGTGGCCAGACCAGCAGCTACGCTGCGCTGAGCCGACGGATCGGAGTCCCCCGGGCGGTGCGCGCCGTGGGAGCCGCGGTGGGGCGCAACCCCCTGAGCGTGGTTCTGCCCTGCCACCGCGTGCTCGGCGCGGACGGCAGCCTCAGGGGCTACGCGGGCGGCCTGGAGCGCAAGACAGCGCTGCTGGAACTGGAGAATGCGCCGGTGCGCGCCGCGGACCCATGCCACGGCAAGGACGGGGCATGACGTTCTATGGCGCCGTGTTCTTGGGTGCGTCCAGCAGATCCCGCACCTGCTGCAGCGCCACCGGGTCTTCCAGGGTGCTCAGGTCGCCCGGATCGCGGTGTTCTGCCACGGCCTGGAGCGCGCGGCGCAGCAGCTTGCCGCTGCGTGTCTTGGGCAGCGCGCCCACGAAGTGCACGCGCGACGGCCGCGCCACGGCGCCGAGTTGGCGGTCCACCTGCTGCATGAGTTCGCCTTCGAACTTCAGGCGCGCGGCGGCCGAATCGAGCCCGGTGCTGTCGCGGGCCACGGCGAAGGCCATGGCCGCCTGGCCCTTGAACGGGTCGGCGACCCCTACCACCGCCACTTCGGCGATGTTTGGATGCGTGGCGAGGCTTTCCTCGATCTCGCGGGTTCCCAGGCGGTGGCCGGCGACGTTGATCACGTCGTCGGTGCGGCCCAGGATGAAGTGGTAGCCGTCGGCGTCGCGCACGCCCCAGTCAAAGGTGTTGTAGATCAGCCGGCCGGGCAGGCTCTTCCAGTAGGTGTCCACAAAGCGCGCATCGTCGCGCCACACGGTCTGCATGCAGCCCGGGGGCAGGGGGCCCTCGATGGCGAGCACGCCTTTCTGGCCGGGGGTGTTCAGTTCCTGGCCGCTGGCTTCGTCGATGAGCTTGACGTGGTAGCCATACATGGCCTTTCCGGGGCTGCCAAAGCGGGTGCTCTGCGGCTCCACGGCGTGCGCCAGCGCGAGGATGGGCCAGCCGGTTTCCGTCTGCCAGTAGTTGTCGATCACGGGCACCCGCAGTGCGTCGCTGATCCACTGCGCCGTGGACGCGTCCAGCGGCTCGCCCGCGAGCCACAGGGCCTTGAGGCTGGAGAGGTCGTATTTTCCGAACCAGTCCGGGTCCTGCTTCCTGAGCACGCGCAGCGCTGTCGGGGCCGAGAACATGTGCGTGACCCGGTACTTCTCGACGATGCTCCACCAGACGCCCGCGTCCGGCCGCGTGGGCAGGCCCTCGTACAGGATGCTCGTCAGGCCCGCGATCAGCGGGCCGTAGATGATGTAGCTGTGCCCCACCACCCAGCCGATGTCGCTGGTGGTGAATGCGGTCTGCCCCGCTTGCGCGCCAAAAATATGCTGCATGCTCGCGGCCAGCGCCACCGCGTAGCCGCCCGTGTCACGCTGCACCCCCTTGGGCCGGCCCGTGGTTCCGCTGGTGTAGAGCGTGTAGCTGGGGTGCGTGGATTCGACCCATTCGCAGGGCACCACGGTGTCCAGTTGCTGCGCGCGCAGCAGCGCCCAGTCATGGTCGCGCCCCGGTTGCCGCGGCATGGGCGCAAGGCCCCGGTCCACCAGCAGCACCGCGGCGGGCTTGTGCTTCGAGCGCGCGATGGCCTCGTCGAGCAGCGGCTTGTAGGGCAGCACCTTGCCGCCGCGCGAGCCCGCGTCGGCGCTCACCACGGCAACGGGTTCTGCGTCCTCGATGCGCAGGGCCAACGAGCCCGCGGCAAAGCCGCCAAACACCACCGAATGCAGTGCGCCGATGCGCGCGCAGGCGAGCATTGCAAAAGCCGCCTCGGCAATCATGGGCATGTAGATGAGCACGCGATCGCCCTTGTTCACCCCGAGTGCGCGCAGCACGGCCGCCATGCGCTGCACCTCGGCGTGCAATTCGGCAAAGCTGTAACTGCGCTCGGCGCCGGTCTCGGTGGAGATCGCCACCAGCGCCGGCTGCAGGGCGCGTTGCGCCAAGTGCCGGTCGAGCGCGTTGTGGCATAGATTGGTGCTTCCCCCCACGAACCACCGGGCAAAGGGCGGGCGGCTGTAGTCGCATACCTGCCGGGGTGGGGTGTGCCATGCGATCAATCGGGCCTGTTCGCTCCAGAATGCGTCGCGCTGCTCAATGGACTCGCGGTAGAAGTCGGCGTATTGGCTCATGGTGCTGTCTCCTTGGCGTTTCTCGTCCGGTCTGAACGCCTGCGCATTCGATCTTGCCACAGGCAAGGGCTGCGAAACGGCCAAGGCCCCGTGGCTTGAATGAACTATTTGATCAGGTCCAGCAGGTCTTTGAACGCCGGGTGCTCACAACTGCCCAGCCATTCGAACGCGACCATCTCGGTCGTCACCAGTTCCGCACCCGCAGCGGCCAAGCGGTCAAAAGCGGCGTCGCGGTTGCGTTCCGTGCGCGAGCCGCAGGCGTCGGTCACCACCCACGGCTCGAACCCGTCGTCGATCAGATCGAGCGCCGTCTGCAGCAGGCACACATGGGCCTCGCAGCCGGCGATCACGATGCTGCTGCGTTCGGCGCCCTGCGGGGCGGTGGATTTCTGCAGATGTTTGGGCAGGCTGCGCGCGTTGCCGCCCTGGGGCTTGGCGGGCGGGCGCAGCCACTCGCCCAGTCCCTCCCGGGCGGCGCTGAAATGCATCTTCGCCAGTGTCTTCTGGCACAGGGCGCGCAATGCGGCGTCGTTCGCGCCCAGGCGCGAAGGGTTCTGCTCGGTGCCCCATACGGGCAGGTCCAGCATGCGGGCGATCCTGGCCAGGCGCTGGGCATTCGCGAGCACCGCAGGGCCTTCGAAGATCGCGGGCATCAGGCGCTCCTGGTAGTCGACCAGGACGAGTTGGGAGGCAGTGGCGTCAAGCAGCATGGCGTATTTGTCCGCCCGGGGGCGGCAAGGTTTTCATGGGGCATTGTCGCAGCCGCTGTGCCATGCCTGCGCAAATTGGTCGCTGCCCTGCGTGCCAGCCTCTCGCATGCCATGCGGCGGGCTGCTCAGGGCCGCTGGCATCGGGGACAGAAATAGCTGCTTCTTTGCCCCTGGCGAAAAACGCGTATCGCCGTGCCGCAGGCATGGCAGGGCTGCCCGTCGCGGCCGTAGACGTTCGCCGACGTCTGGAAATGCCCCGCCATTCCCTGGGCGTTGGAAAAGTTGCGCAGCGTGCTGCCGCCCAGTTCCACCGCGCGCGCGAGCACGCTGCGGATCGCGGCGTGCAGTTTGCGCACCCGTTCGGCCCCGATGCGCGAAGCCGTCACGCTGGGGCGGATTCCCGCGAGGAAAAGAACTTCGCACGCATAGATATTGCCCACGCCCACCACCAGACGCCCCGCGAGCAGCAACTGCTTGATCGGCGTGCGGCGCTGTTTCAGCCCGAGCGCAAAAGCGGGGAGAGAAAAGGCGTCCGACAAGGGCTCCATTCCCAGTGCGCCCAACAGCCGGATTGCCACCGGGTCCTGCTCGCCGTGCGCATAAACGACGGCGCCAAAGCGGCGCGGGTCGTGCAGGCGCAGGGTTCCCTGGTCGGTCACCAGATCGAAGTGATCGTGCGCACCTGCGGGCGCCAGTCCATGGCCGAAGCGCAGGCTTCCCGACATGCCCAGGTGCAGCAGCAACAGGCCGTCGCTGGTGTCAGCCAGAAGGTACTTGCCGCGCCGGCGCAATCCCAGCACCCGCTGACCGACCAAGGCCGACGGATCGCAGCCCAGGGGCCAGCGCAAGGGCTTGCCCAGGATGACGGTGCTGATCCGGGCCCCTGCAATCGCCTCGGCGAAGCTGCGGCGCGTCACCTCCACTTCGGGTAACTCAGGCATACAAAGACGCAGGAAACGGGGCGACAGGCATGGATTATTATGGGTCCGATGCTGCCATCCCACTGCTTTCGAACCGCCCTATTGGCCACCGTGCTCGCGCTGACTGCTCAGTCACCATGGGCAGAGCAGCCCGGCGACGAAGGCCGCGCCGACGACGCTGCGGCGGTGTCCAACCCGGCGCTGGACTCGGTGCTGTTCTACGAAATCCTCCTGGGCGAGATAAGCTCCCGGACCGGCGATCCGGGTGCGGGCTACGCCTACATACTGGCGGCCGCGCGCCGAAGCGCGGACGACCAGCTCTACCAACGGGCGGTGGACATTGCCCTGCAATCGCGCTCCGGCGAGTACGCGTTGACTGCGGCCAAGGCCTGGAAAGAGGCCATCCCGCAGTCGCGCGAAGCCAACCGCTACATGCTGCAGATACTGGTCGCGCTGAACCGGATCGGCGAGACCGCTGATTTGCTGCGCCAGGAGCTTGCCCAGTCCTCCGAGCGCGCGTCCCTGCTGGCCGCTTTGCCCGAGATTTACGGGCGTGCCAGCGACAAGGCATTGGCCGCCAGGGTGGTGCAGCGCGCGCTCGTCGATGAGCTCGCAAACCCCGCGACAGCCCCTGCGGCCTGGGTGGCGCTGGGGCGATTGCGCCTGGCCAGCGGCAACAAGAACGGTGCGCTGGACGCGGCGCGCAAAGCGCAGGACCTCGACGGCGAGAGCGCAGACGTGGTGCGGCTGGCCCTGGAGTTGATGGAGGAGAACACCCCCGAAGCCGAGCCCATCGTGACCCGGGGATTGGCCAGGCAGCCCCTTGCCGCGTTGCGCGCGGCGTATGCGCGCGTTCTTCTGGGCCTGCAGCGCTATTCCGACGCCGACTTGCAACTGCAAGCCATCACAGGGGAGAACCCGAAGTTCGTCGAAGCCTGGCTCATGCTCGCCACGGTGCAATTTCTGGAGCAGCGTCTGCCCTTGGCCGAGGCTTCGCTACAGCGCTTCATGGAGCTGCTCCCGGAATCCACCGACGCACAAATGCGGCGCAATGGTCTGACCCAGGCGTATCTGCTGCACGCGCAGATCGCCGAAAAGAAAAAGGACTTTGCTGCCGCAGAAGCCTGGCTCGGGCGCATCGACAACGCGGACCAGGTTTTCGCTGCGCAGAGCCGCCGCGCATCGCTGCTCGCGCGCCAGGGCAAGCTGGCGCAGGCCCGGGCCTTGCTGCGCAACCTGCCCGGCACGTCGGACACCGACAAGCGCATGAAACTGCTTGCCGAGGTGCAGTTGCTGCGCGAGCAGCGGCTCTACGACGACGCCTACAAGGTGCAGGTCGAACTGGTGGCCTTGGCCCCGGGTGAGGCGGAACTGGTCTACGACCAGGCCATGCTGGCCGAAAAGGCAGGCAAGATCGACACCATGGAGCAATTGCTCAGACAGGTGATTGCACGCCAGCCGAAATACCACCATGCCTACAACGCGCTCGGCTACTCGCTTGCGGATCGGGGCCTGCGGCTGAACGAAGCCAAGCGGCTGATCATGAAGGCGCTGGAATTTGCGCCCGGCGATCCTTTCATCATGGACAGCCTCGGCTGGGTGGAGTTTCGCCTGGGCAACAGGGCAGACGCGAAGCAGCATCTGGAAGCCGCGTACAAGGCCCGCCCCGACGTGGAGATTGCTGCCCACCTGGGCGAGGTGCTGTGGAGCCTGGGCGACAAGGAGGGTGCGTCCAAGGTCTGGGAAGAGGGCCAGCGGACAGGCCCGGACAACGAAACCCTCCAGGAAACATTGAAGCGCCTCGGGGTAGGGCTCTGATGCGCGCGGCCGGCACCGCGCCCTGGTCCGCCCTGCGCGCGCGCGCCATGCCGCATCGTTTGCGTTGGAAATTCTGGCCCGCGCTGTGCCTGCTGTGGCTCGCAGGCTGCGCGCAGCTGACGCCCGGGCCTGCGGCACGAGAAGATGCGTGGAGCGGACGGATCGCCTTGCAGGTCCAGGGACCGAGCGCGCAATCGTTCTCTGCCCTGTTCGAACTGCACGGAAACGCCCGCAGCGGCGGCCTGGTCCTGCTCAGCCCTCTGGGCAACCGGCTCGCGCAACTGGACTGGAGGGACGGTCATGCGCAGCTGCGCAGCGCCCGGGAAACGCGCAGTTCGGACTCCCTGGACGCACTCTTGCAGGACGTGACCGGGACCCGCATTCCCGTTGCCGCTCTTTTCAGCTGGCTCAAAGGCAACCCGGCCACGGTGGCCGGCTGGCAGGCGGACCTGTCCGGAATTGCCGAGGGGCGGCTCAGTGCGCGCCTCGATGACCCCGCCGCGCAGGCCAGCTTGCGCATCGTGCTGACCCGCTGAGCTTCGTTTCTCCATGCAAGCCCTGTACGACCTGCCGGCCCCGGCAAAGCTGAATCTTTTCCTGCACGTCACCGGACGGCGTGCCGATGGCCACCATCTGCTGCAATCGGTTTTCATGCTGCTCGACTGGTGCGACACCCTGCACTTCGAACGCCGGGCAGACGGGGCCATCTCCCGCGAGGACCTGAGTGCCCCGCTGCCTGACGTGGACCTGACGCTCAGGGCTGCGCGGGCACTGCAGGCAGCCACCGGTTGTGGCCAGGGTGCACACATCGGGGTGCTCAAGAGCGTCCCCGTGCAAGCGGGCCTGGGCGGGGGCTCGTCGGACGCGGCAACGGCCCTGCTGGCGCTCAACCGGCTCTGGGGCCTGGGCCTTTCGCGCGCCGCATTGGAGGAGATCGGCCTGACGCTGGGCGCGGACGTTCCGTTTTTTCTGCGTGGCCACAACGCCTGGGTTGAGGGGGTCGGGGAGACGCTCACGCCGCAGCAATTGCCGCCGGCGTGCTTTGCCGTCGTCAAGCCCGCTGCGGGGCTGGAGACAGGGGCCGTTTTCTCGTCGCTGGGTTGGAGTCCCGATTGCGGCAGTGCTACAATCGCCGGCTTTGCTGCAGAGCACTTCGATTTTGGCCGGCACTTTGGTTCTTGCCGAAATGACCTGCAGCCGGTTGCCCAGGCACTGTGCCCCGAGGTTTCCGCAGCCATCGAATGGCTCGGGACCCACGGATTGCAAGGCCGGATGACGGGCTCGGGAAGCGCGGTGTTTGCACAAATGCCGCATGCGTTCGACTTGGGTACGGCCCCACCAGGCTGGCAGGTCAGGGCATGCGGGAATCTGATGCATCACCCTCTGGCAGGTTGGGCATCGGACGAGGGTTGAGAGGTGGGCCACTTTCGGTAGCCGGCCTGTGTAGGGGAATCGCCAAGCTGGTTAAGGCACCGGATTTTGATTCCGGCATGCGAAGGTTCGAATCCTTCTTCCCCTGCCAGATTTCTTTTCGCGGACGGGCCTTTTTTCAGACTGCTGGGACGCTCATGCAAGCCACCCCCCCTGACTTCATGGTTTTCACCGGCAATGCCAATCCTGGCATGGCGGCTGAAATTGCCAGATACCTCGGAACCACCCTGGGCGCTGCCGCCGTGGGGCGCTTCTCGGACGGTGAGGTCACCGTCGAAATCAAGCAGAACGTGCGCGCGCGCGACGTCTTCGTCGTGCAGTCCACCTGCGCGCCGACGAACGAAAACCTCATGGAGTTGCTGATCATGGTCGATGCGCTCAAGCGCGCGTCGGCCGAGCGCATCAGCGCCGTGATCCCCTACTTCGGCTACGCCCGCCAGGACCGCCGGCCGCGCTCCACGCGTGTGCCGATCACCGCCAAGGTGGTGGCCAACATGCTCCAGACCGTGGGCGTTGCCCGCGTGCTGACCATGGACCTGCACGCCGACCAGATCCAGGGCTTTTTCGACATTCCGGTGGACAACATCTACGCGTCCCCCGTCCTGCTGGGCGATCTGCGCCAGAAGAACTACGAGGACCTGATCGTGGTCTCGCCCGACGTGGGCGGCGTGGTGCGCGCACGCGCCCTGGCCAAGCAGCTCAACTGCGATCTGGCGATCATCGACAAGCGCCGCCCCAGGGCCAACGTGTCGGAAGTCATGCACGTCATCGGCGAGATCGAGGGCCGCAACTGCGTGATCATGGACGACATGATCGACACCGCCGGAACGCTCGTGAAGGCCGCCGAAGTGCTCAAGGAGCGCGGCGCCCGCAAGGTCTACGCCTACTGCACGCACCCGATTTTCTCGGGCCCCGCCATCGAACGCATCGCCCAGGGCGCGGTCCTCGACGAAGTGGTGGTCACCAATACCATTCCCTTGAGCGAAAACGCCAAGGGATGCACCAAGATTCGCCAACTCTCCGTGGCCCCGCTGATCGCGGAAACGATACAGCGCATTGCCAAAGGGGATTCGGTGATGAGTTTGTTCTCGGACCAGGACAGTCTGTTCTGAAGGACCTGCATCCGGGAGCATCGCGTGGGTCTGCCGCAGCCATGGCGCGGCGGGCCTTTTTCAATCAGGGGCACGGCTGGTCGCGGCCGGCCCTTTTCGGGAGCCAACTATGAACTTCGTCGCTTTTGAGCGCGCCAAGCAGGGTACGGGTGCGAGCCGCCGTCTGCGCAATTCGGGAAAAACGCCCGGCATCGTGTACGGCGGTTCGGTCGAACCGCAACGGATCGAGGTCGACCACAACGCGCTGTGGCACGCCCTCAAGAAAGAGGCCTTCCACTCCAGCGTGCTGGACATGGAACTGGCCGGCACGACCAGCAAGGTTCTGCTGCGTGACGTGCAATACCACCCCTACAAGCAGCTCGTGCTGCATATCGACTTCCAGCGCGTGGACGAAAAGACCCGGCTGCACATGAAGGTGCCGCTGCACTACAGCGGCGCGGAAGAGTCCAGCGCCGTGAAGGTCGACAAGTGCATGGTCAATCCGATCGTGAACGAACTGGACGTGACCTGCATGCCCTCGGACCTGCCGGAGTTCATCGCCGTGGACCTGTCGAAGCTGGAAAAGGGCGCGTCCCTGCACCTGAAGGACATCAAGCTGCCCCGGGGCGTGGCGCCCGTGATCCGGGGCGGCCAGAACAACCCGGTTCTGGTTTCCGTGGTCCCGCCGCTGGTGGTCGCCGAGGTCCCTGCCGCCGACGCGGTGGCTCCCGCCGCAGCAGCCGACGCCAAGGGCAAGGCCAAGGCCAAGAGCAAGAAGTAATCCGCGAGCCGGCCCCGCGCGCGGCCGGCTCCGGTTTCACTGCCGCAGGAATAATCGCGCGCATGATCAAGCTGTTCGTGGGCCTTGGAAACCCCGGGCCGGGCTATGCAGCCAGCCGGCACAACGCCGGCTTCTGGTGGATCGACGCGCTGGCGCATGAACTCGGGACCCCGCTGCTGCCCGAGCGCAGCTGCCACGGTCTGCTCGCCCGCACCACGGTCCACGGCCAGAACGTCTGGCTGCTCGAGCCGCAGACCTTCATGAACCTCTCGGGCCGCTCGGTCGCTGCGCTGGCGCGCTTTTTCAAGATCCTGCCCGCAGAGATCCTCGTGGTGCACGACGAGCTCGACATCGCCCCCGGCCAGGTCAAGCTCAAGCGCGGCGGCGGCCACGCAGGGCACAACGGCCTGCGCGACATCCACGCGCAACTCGGCGTGCCCGACTACTGGCGCCTGCGCCTGGGCATAGGCCATCCGGGAGTCCGGAGCGAGGTCACCGACTGGGTGCTCAAAAAGCCTTCCGCGGACCAGCGCAGGCTGATCGAGGAAGCAATCGCGCATTCGATCCGGGCGTACCCGGCGCTGCTCGCCGGCGAAATGGACAAGGCCAGCCTGCTCATCCACACCACCCAACCCCCGCGCCCCAAACCACCGCGCCCGGTGCAGCTGCCATAGCCGGAGAAACCGGATTCAATTCGGCGCTGCTGCGTGCAGCCGCTGGAATTTCTGCCACAGGGTCTCGTGGTCTTCCACATGCTGCGGGTCCACGGGGATGCACGCCACGGGGCAGACCTGCACGCACTGCGGTTCGGCGAAATGTCCCACGCATTCGGTGCAGCGGCCCGGGTCGATCTCGTAGATCTCCGGCCCGGGGTAAATCGCCTGGTTCGGGCACTCGGGTTCGCACACGTCGCAGTTGATGCAGGCGTCGGTGATCATCAGCGCCATACGAGCTCCCGGGGCGCGGCGCCGCAAACGGCGGCCAAGAAGAGGTGCAGGGCGGCGTGCATGGCCTGTATTATCCCGTCGCGCACGCGTCTTGCCTGCGGCAGCACATAACCGCTATGCTGCGCGCGCATATTCCGACGTGCTCCCCACTCCCACTCATCCCCCATGGGTCTGTTTTTCCTCAAGCGCTTCATCACCCTGCTGGCCACGCTCATCGGCGCTTCCATCGTCATTTTTCTGGTGCTGGAGATCCTGCCGGGCAATGCCGCCGAGATGCTGGTGGGGCCGGACGCGTCGCCCGAGGCGGTGGCGGCGTTGGCCGCCAAACTGGGGATCGATCAACCCGCCAGCCTGCGCTATGGGCAATGGGTCGGCGGGCTCGTCGTGGGCGACATGGGCAACAGCCATGCCTACGGCTCGCCGGTGCATGAACTGGTGCTCGAGAGGCTGGCGCTCACGGTGCCGCTGGCGCTCATGGCCATGCTCCTGGCCATGGCGCTGGCCCTGGCCGCGGGTGTCTACGCTGCGGCCCACCACAACCGGATGGGCGACGTGGGCGTGATGGGGTTCGTGCAGATCGGCGTTGCCCTCCCCAACTTCTGGTTTTCCATCCTGCTGATCCTGCTGTTTGCGGTCAAGCTGCGATGGTTTTCCGCCGGCGGCTTTCCGGGCTGGACCGAGGCTGCGGGCGGCAGTCCGCTCGCAGCCCTCAAGGCGCTGCTGCTTCCGGCCATCGCGCTCGCCGTGGTGCAGGCGGCGATTCTCGCGCGCATCACCCGCTCTGCCGTGCTCGAGGTGCTGCGCGAGGACTTCGTGCGCACCGCCCGGGCCAAGGGGCTCTCGCAGCGTGCCGTGCTCTGGGGCCATGTGCTGCGCAACGCCATGATCCCCGTCGTCACCGTGGTGGGCTTGGAGTTTGCCAACCTGCTCGCGGGAACCATCGTCGTGGAGAACGTGTTCTACCTGCCGGGTCTGGGGCGCCTGATTTTTCAGTCCATCTCCAACCGTGACCTGATCGTGGTGCGCAACTGCGTGATGCTGCTCGTGGCCATGGTGGTTGCCGTGAACTTCGTGGTTGACATCCTCTACGCCGTGATCGACCCGCGCGTCAAGGCCAGCGACATCTGATCCACCCCCATGAGCGCCGCCCCCAGCCTCCTGTCCCCCCCTTGCGCCACGGCCCCTGGCTGGCTGTGGCGTGCGCTGCGCCACCGCAGCTCGTCATCGGCGCCGCGCTGTCGCTGCTGCTCGCCGCTGCTGCCATGCTGTCGCTGGTCTGGACGCCCTGGTCACCGTACGAGATGAACCTGCCTGCCAAGCTGCAACCGCCCACGGGCGCGCACTGGCTGGGCACCGACGCCTTCGGGCGCGACGTGGCCTCGCTGCTGCTGGTGGGCGCGCGCAACTCGCTGCTGGTGGGCGTGATCGCCGTGGGCATCGGTCTGGGCCTGGGAACGGCGCTCGGGCTGCTGGCTGCGGCCCGGCGCGGATGGGTCGAGGAGCTCATCATGCGGCTCGCCGATTTCAGCTTTGCGTTTCCGGCCATCATTTTGGCGATCATGCTGACGGCGGTGTTTGGCGCCGGAGTCGTGAACTCCATCATTGCCATCGGCATCTTCAACGTCCCGATCTTCATCCGGATCACCCGCGCCTCGGCGAACGCCGTGTGGTCGCGCGAATACATCCTGGCGGCGCGTGCCTGCGGCAAGGGCAGCTGGCGCATCACGCTCGAGCACGTGCTGCCGAATATCCTGTCGGTGCTGATCGTGCAGGTGAGCCTACGGTTCGCCATCGCCATCCTGGCCGAGGCGGCGCTGTCCTACCTGGGGCTGGGAACGCAGCCACCGCAGCCCTCGTGGGGCCGCATGCTCAGCGAGGCGCAGGAGCGGATGTTCCAGGCGCCCCTGCTGGCCGTGTGGCCGGGCTTGGCGATTGCGTTGGTGGTGCTCGGCCTGAACCTGCTGGGCGACGGCCTGCGCGACCTGCTCGACCCGCGCCTCGCGCGCAAGCGCTGAAACATGCACGCAGCGCGGCCCATGCCCTTGCTCGAAGTCTCCAAGCTGCGGATCCGTCTGCAAACCCACCGGGGCCCGGCCGACGCCGTGCGGGACCTGGGTTTTTCTCTGGCGCGCGGCGAAACCCTGGGCCTGATCGGCGAGTCGGGCTGCGGCAAGTCCATCACCGCAATGGCGCTCATGGGCCTGCTGCCCGAGGGCGCAGGGCTCGGCGGCAGCATCCGCTTTGATGGCCAGGAACTCGTGGGCCGCAGCGACGCGCAGATGTGCCAGATACGCGGCAACCGCATCGGCATGGTGTTCCAGGAACCCATGACGGCGCTCAACCCGGTGCACAGCATCGGTCGCCAGGTGGCCGAGCCGCTGCGCCTGCACCGCGCAATGGACGCGACCGCGGCCCGCGCGGCGGCGATTGCGCTGCTCGATCGTGTGGGAATCCCCGACGCGGCGCGGCGCTTCGGCGCGTACCCGCACCAGTTCTCGGGCGGGCAGCGCCAGCGCATCACGATTGCCATGGCGCTGGCCTGCGGGCCCGACCTGTTGATCGCCGACGAGCCCACCACGGCGCTCGACGTGACCATACAGCAGCAGATCCTGGACCTCATCAGCGATCTCGTTGCCGAGCGCAACATGGCGCTGATCCTGATCTCGCACGACCTGGGCGTGATCTCGCAGAATGTGGACCGCATGCTCGTGATGTACGGCGGCAGCGTGGTCGAGAGCGGCCCCACCGCGTCCGTCTTCTCGGCCATGGCGCACCCCTATACCCGCGGACTGTTTGCCGCGCGCCCGCATCTGGGCGCCGGGCCCGCGCAGGGCCCGCGCCCCCGCCTGGCGACGATTGCAGGGATGGTTCCCGAACTGGCCGACCTGCCCGCGGGGTGTCCGTTCGCCGGGCGCTGCGCTTACACCGCGGCGGACTGCTACCACGAACGCCCCCGGGCGACGCGGGTCGCCGCCGACGCCGGGCACGAGGTGCGCTGTCTGCGCCAGGAGGCCATTGCCCAGGTGCGCGATGCATGGGCCGAGGAAGCCGCATGACCCTGGAACACCAGGGCAGCCCCAGCGAAGACGCTGCCCTGCTCCAAGTGCAAGACCTGGTGCGTGCGTACACGCTGCCGCGTGAGCATCTCTTTCGCCCCCCGGGCAAGGTGCAGGCGCTCGATGGCGTGAGCTTTTCGGTGCACAGCGGCCGCAGTCTGGGGGTCGTGGGCGAATCGGGCTCGGGCAAATCGACGCTGGCGCGCCTGGTCATGGCCCTGGACGCTCCCACCTCGGGAACGGTGCATCTGCTGGGCCGCAATCTGCACCGGCTGCCCCCCGCCGAACTGCGCCAGGCGCGCAGCGATTTCCAGATGGTGTTCCAGGACCCCTACGGATCGCTCGACCCGCGCCAGAGCGTCGAACGCATCGTCACCGAACCGCTGCAGGCCCTGCGCGCAAGCAGCCGCGCCGAGCAGCATGCACGCGCCGTGCAGGTGCTGGAGCAGATCGGGCTGCGCCCCAACGACTTGGAAAAATACCCGCACGAGTTCTCCGGCGGCCAGCGCCAGCGCATTGCCATTGCGCGCGCGCTCATCACGCGCCCGCGCCTGATCGTCGCCGACGAGCCCGTGAGCGCACTCGACGTCTCCGTGCAGGCCCAGGTGCTGAACCTGATGCAGGATCTGCAGCAGGAATTCGGTGTCACCTACATGCTCATCAGCCACGACCTCGCGGTGGTGAGCCATCTGTGCGACGAGGTCGTGGTGCTCTACCAGGGCCGCATCGTCGAGCGGGGTTCGCCGGCGCAGCTGTTCCGGAACGCGCAGCACCCCTATACCCGCTCGCTGGTCGCCGCCGTGCCGCAGGTGCAGCCGGGCCGCGCGCGGGCCCGGCGTGCGGCGGCCGCGGCAGGGAGCGCAGCAGCTACCCCCCCGATGGTGTAGGCTGCTGCGCCTCCCGGTAGCACATGGCGCTGCCGGGGATTTTGTTCTTGCATCTGCTTTTTCTGGAGCGTTTCGATATGCCAAATCGCCGTACCGTTCTTGCCACTGGCGCCGTCGCTGCACTGCCCCTGTCCCTCCCGCTCTGCGCCCTGGCGCAGAGCCGCAGAGACAGTGTGGTGCTGGGCATGGTGCTCGAACCCCCGGGCCTGGACCCGAGCACCGGCGCCGCGTCGGCCATCGCGGAAATCGTGCAGTACAACATCTTCGAGACGCTCACGAAGATCCAGTCCGACGGCAGCGTGAAGCCACTGCTCGCCGAGAGCTGGGAGGTCTCGCCCGACCTCAAGACCTATACCTTCAGGCTGCGCCGCGGCGTGAAGTTCCAAAACGGCGAACCCTTCAACGCGGCGGCCGTGAAGTTTTCGTTCGACCGCGCGGGCGGCGAGCAGAGCAGCAACAAGAGAAAGCCGTCCTTTGCCAGCCTCAGCACGCAGGTGATCGACGAGCACACCGTGGTGCTGCTCAACAAGGACATCGACCCGGACCTGCTCTTCATGCTCGGCGAAGCCGTGTCCATCATCGTCGAGCCCAAGAGCGCGGAGAGCAACGCGACCAAGCCCGTGGGAACGGGCCCGTACCGGCTTGGCGCCTGGAACAAGGGCTCGTCGGTGGTGCTCACGGCCTGGGAAGGCTTTCGCAACCCGGCAGCGATCCGGATCAAACGCGCCAGTTTCCGCTTCATCCCGAACTCCGCCACCCATATTGCGGCGCTGCTCGCGGGCGATATCGACGTATTCCCGCGCACCACGGAGCGCGGTATCGAACAGTTCAAGGGCGACCCGCGCTTTCAGGTCACGGTCAACGGCTCGCGCGCCAAGACCATCCTGGCCATGAACAACGCCAGAAAGCCGCTGAATGACCTGCGCGTGCGCCGCGCGATCGCCGCCGCGGTGGACCGCAGGGCCGTCATCGAGGCCGCTGCCAACGGCTATGGCACCCCCATCGGCAGCCACTACGTGCCAGGCGCCTTCGGCTACGTGGATACGACCGGTGTGAACCCGTACGACGTGGAAAAGGCCAAGAAACTGCTCGCGGAAGCCGGAATCAAAACGCCGCTGGAACTGAGCATGACGCTGCCCCCGACTGCGTATGCCCGACTGGGCGGCGAGGTGATCGCGGCGCAACTGGCCAAGGTGGGAATCATCGCCAAGATCCAGAACGTGGAGTGGGCGCAGTGGCTCAGCGGAACCTACGGCAACAAGAACTACGACCTGACCCTGATCTCGCACGTGGAGCCCTTCGATCTGGGCAACTTTGCCAAACCCGACTACTACTGGGGCTACCAGTCGCCCCGGTTCAACGAACTGTTCCAGCAGATCAGAAGCACTGCGCGCCCCGCCGAGCGCGCGCGCCTGCTGGGCGACGCACAGCGCCTGCTGGCCGAGGACGCGGTGCATGTCTTCCTCTACCAGAACCAGTGGGTCACGGTGGCGAACAAGAACCTCAAGGGTCTGTGGAAGGACATGCCGGTGTTCGTGAACGACCTTTCCGCGCTCTCCTGGACCTGAAGCGCAGACCCCCGCCATGAGCGCGCTCCACGACCTGTCCGCCCACACCCTGATCGCCGCCTACCGCCAGCGCAGTCTCTCGCCCGTCGAGGTCACGCAGGCCGTGCTGGCGCACGTCGAACGCTGGGAGCCGCAGCTGCGCGCCACCTATCTGCTGCGCCCCGACGCCGCGCTGGCGCAGGCGCGCGCGTCCGAGGCCCGCTGGCTGCGCGGCACGCCCCTGGGCGCGCTCGACGGCGTGCCCTGCACCATCAAGGAAAACATCGCCACCCGGGGCGACCCGATGCCGCTGGGAACGGCGGCCGTCGAGCCACGGCCCGCGGCCGCCGACGCGCCCCCGGCCGCACGCATGCGCGAGGCCGGCGCGGTGATCCTGGCCAAGACCACCATGCCCGACTACGGCATGCTGTCCTCGGGGCTGTCGAGCTTTCACCCGCTCGCGCGCAACCCCTGGGATTTGACCAAGGGCCCGGGCGGCTCCAGCGCGGGGGGCGCTGCTGCTGCGGCCGCGGGCTACGGCCCGCTGCATATCGGCACCGACATCGGCGGATCGCTGCGCCTGCCCGCCAGCTGGTGCGGCATCTTCAGCCTCAAGCCAAGCCTGGGCCGCGTCCCGATCGACCCGCCCTATACCGGCCGCGCCGCAGGCCCCATGACCCGGACCGTCGCCGACGCCGCCTTGCTGATGCAGGTGCTCAGCCAACCCGACGCCCGCGACAGCATGAGCCTGCCGGCGCAGGACATCGCCTGGAGCCGCTTCTCCGCCGGCGCCGAGAGCCTGCGCGGTCTGCGCATCGGCCTGCTGCTCGACGCGGGCTGCGGCCTGACGCTGGACCCCGAAGTGCAGGCCGCCGTGGAACGTGCTGCGTGGCGCATCGAGGCTGCGGGCGCGATCGTCTCCCCCATGCAGCCCTTCATGACGCAGGCCATGCTCGACGGCATGGACCGCTTCTGGCGCATGCGCACGCACATCGACCTGCAGGCCCTGCCGCCGCAGCGGCGCGCCAAGGTACTGCCTTATATCCTCGCCTGGGCCGACAGCGTGGCCGGCATGGGCGGCGCCGAAGTCTTCCACGCGAGCCAGCAGTTCCACCTGACCCGTGTGCACACCGTCCGGGCTTGCAATGCCTTCGACTACGTGATCTCGCCCGTGGCCCCGATCCCCGCCTTCCAGGCCGAACTGCCTTCGCCGACGAACGACCCGCTGCGCCCGCTCGAACATATCGGCTATACCGTGCCCTTCAACATGTCCGAACAACCCGCCGCGTCGGTCAACTGCGGCTACACCGCCAGCGGCCTGCCCATCGGCCTGCAGATCGTCGGCGCCCGCTTCGACGACCTGGGCGTGCTGCAACTGGCGCATGCATTCGAATCGATCCGCGAACCGCAGCGCGCCTGGCCCCGGCCGGCCTGAAGGGTTCATGGCCGGTGTGCTCCGGCGTGGAGGCGCGCCGTTCGAATTTCCCGAAGTCCCGTTTCGAAACATTCGACTGGATGCACGAAGGGCGCGTACATAGACTGCTCTCTGCTTTCATGAAGTGGAGACGAAATGCTCGATCAGGCGCTTGCCGGCATCAAGGTCCTCGATCTTTCGAGGATTCTTGCAGGGCCTTGGTGTACCCAGAATCTTGCCGACCTGGGTGCGCAGGTCATCAAGGTCGAACACCCCGGACGTGGCGACGATACGCGGCAATGGGGGCCTCTCCATACCAAAGAGGAGGAGGGCGGCGAGCGGCTGTCGTCCTACTTCAGTTGTTGCAATCGGGGAAAGCGGTCCGTGGCAATCGACTTCGCCGGCGAGGCCGGTGCGCAGGCGATCCGTACGCTGGTTCAAGACGCTGACGTGTTCGTCGAGAATTTCAAAGTAGGCACTCTTGCGCGCTACGGGCTGGACTACGAATCCGTACGACGCATCAATCCAAGGCTGATCTACCTGGCCATCACGGGATTCGGTCAAACGGGCCCCATGGCGGACAAGCCGGGCTACGACTACGTATTTCAGGGAATGGGCGGACTCATGAGTTATACGGGGCAGCCCGATGGCGCCCCTGGTGCGGGGCCGCTGCGCACGGGTGTTGCCGTAGTGGATTTGACGACCGGGATGTATGCCACATCTGCGGTGCTTGCCGCCCTGCTTCAGCGCGAGCGCAGCGGACAAGGGCAGTATCTGGACATCGCGCTACTCGACGTGGCCGTTGCGCTGAATGCCAATCAGGGCGCCAGCTATTTGCTTTCTGGCGTGAATCCTCAGCGCAGTGGCAACGCGCATCCCCACTGTGCGCCCTACGAGGTGTTCCAGTGCGCCGACGGGCATGTGATTCTGGCGATCGGGAACGACACACAGTTTCAGCGCTTCTGCCAGGTGGCTGGCGCACCGGAACTGGCGACGGATGAAAGGTTTGCGAGTAATTCAAACCGGATCGCGCATCTTCCCGCGTTGCGCGAACTGCTGACGAACCTGTTCAAGACGCGGATACGCCGCAGCTGGACCGACGCGTTCGATGAAGCGGGTGTGCCATGGGGTCCGATCAATAGCCTGGAGGAGGTGTTCAACGATCCCCAGGTCCAGCATCGCCAGATGGTCCAGGCGCTGAATCACCCTGGCTTGGGCCAGATACGGACAGTCCGCAATCCCATGCTGTCGTCGCCGCACACGCGTTCCAGTGCGCGGGTGGCTGCGCCCCCTTCATTGGCAGCGCCATCGACGGAGCCGCCGTCGTGGTCCTGATGCTCCGGTCTCGCTTCAATGCAAGCGAACGCCAACCCCGCGGACGAGCCACCGAAACCAGGAAAGAACAGCAACATGAATAGAAGAAGCCTCATGGCGTTCGGTCTGCTCTGCATCGCGGCATCGACGCCCGCCTTCGCTCAGGACTACCCGGACAGGCCCGTGAAACTCATCGTCCCGTACGCGCCAGGCGGTACGACCGATCTGTTGGCCCGCATCATCGGGACCAAGCTGGGGGCCATTTTGAAGCAGCCATTCGTCGTGGAGAATCGTCCGGGTGCTGGCGGAGCGGTGGGCGCGGCGTACGCATCCAAGCAAGCCGCTGATGGCTACACCCTGGTGATGGTGGTGGAGAGTTCACATGCGGTGAACCCGAACGTCTACACCAAGGCGGCGTATGACCCCGTCAAGGACTTTGCGCCGATCAGCAATATCGCCGACGTGCCGAACGTGCTGGTTGTCAACCCGGGCTTTCCGGCGAATGACCTGAAAGGACTGGTGAGCGAGCTCAGAGCCCATCCGGACAGGTATGCGTTCGGTTCCTCCGGCAACGGCGGACTCAGCCACATCAATGGCGAACTGTTCAAGAACGTGACCGGTACGAGGATGCTGCATGTGCCTTACAAGGGCTTGGGACCGGCGCTGGCGGACTTGATTCCAGGGCAGATCAACCTGGTGTTCGACAACATCCCTTCCTCTGCCGGCCTTATCCAGTCGGGTCAGATTCGTCCTCTGGCGGTCGCGGCCAAGCAGCGGCTGAAGTTCTTGCCGCAGGTTCCGACCTATGCGGAGGCGGGTCTGCCGGCAATGAACAACCCCTCATGGTTCGGCCTCGGGGCACCGGCAGCCACCCCGTCAAAAATTCTCGATCAGCTCAATGAAGCGGTGCGCCAAGCGCTTGCGGATCCCGAAGTAATCGCCGCCATCGAGAAGCAGGGGGCGATTCCAAGTCCCATGTCTCGAACCGACTTCGGAAAACTCGTCGCAAGCCAGAACGAACTCTGGAAAAAAATCATCCGGGAGATCGGTTTTGAAAAACTCTGAAACGGGCGCTGCGCCCAAGCTGCAGCATGCGGCAATCGGCGTGGACCCCCAAGGGGTGGCCACCCTCACGATCCGCGAAGCGGGGTCGCTCAATATCCTTGGGACACCCGTCATCACGGACCTGATCAATGGCTTGCGCCATCTTGCCGGCGATTCGCGCGTGCGCGCCGTGGTTCTTCGCGGGACAGGGGACAAGGCATTCGTCGCAGGTGCTGACATCAGGGAGATGGGCGCGCTGGACACGGCAACGGCGAAGCTGTTCATCGACAATCTCAGGCAGCTGTGCGAAGCCGTGCGCCAGTTTCCGACACCCGTCATCGCCAGAATTCCGGGGTGGACCCTGGGCGGTGGACTTGAGCTTGCGATGGCGTGCGACATCCGGATCGCGGCGAGCCAGGCGCATTTCGGGATGCCTGAAGTAAAGGTCGGCATTCCGTCGATCATCCACGCCGCGCTGATGCCTGGCCTCATCGGAAATGCTCGCGCGAACTGGATGCTGCTGACCGGGGACAACATTGATGCCGCCAAGGCTGCAGCGTGGGGCCTGGTTGACACCGTGGTCAGTCTTGAGGAACTCGACCAAGAGGTCGCGCGCGTAGCAAGCCAATTCGCGTCCTATGGACCGTCCGTGCTTCGCCAGCAAAAGAGGTTGCTGCGGGAATGGAAACAAGATCCCCTGGATAGGGCGATCGAAAATGGCGTCGGCGAGTTCGCCAGTGCGTTTGCGACGGGTGAGCCGCAGCGTTTTATGCAAGCATTCGTGGACAAGAAGGCGGCTGCGCAAGCCTGACGAGCGGGGCCGTACCTATTTCTCTATGGAGGCCTGAACTATTCTGACGCAGGGGGCTCCCGCGTGACCGCCACACGGGGATCGTCCAGCAGGGACTGCATGAACGCCTTCGCAAACGTCGGCAAGCGGGCGTCTGCGCGCACGACAAGATTCAGTTCTCGAGCCGCCCACGTTTCAGCGAGCGCAAGCATGGTGATTGCGCGCGCATCGGGCGCTATGGCAATGATGCTTCGGGGAACCAACGCAACACCCACACCGGCCTCAACCAGTGACAGCACGGCCTCGAAACTGTGGGTATGCAGGCGCACGCGCAGTTGGCGACCTGCTTTCTGGGCCATGTCTCGCAGGAACAGGAAGTTGCTGCTACTGCGGTTCATGCACACGAACTCAAAATCGAGTGCCGCGCCCAGCTTGATCTCGCGCTCTCGCGCAAGGGGATGGGCGGGAGGAACTGCGATGACAAGCTGATCCAAAGCGTACCGATGCAGGTCCAACCCGGCAACGCCCGTCTCCCCCGCGAAGATGCCGATGTCCGCCTCGCGCGCGAGCACTGCGGCAGGGATGGTTTCGCTTTGGCGTTCTTCGATGTCTGCGTCAACATGGGGATGGAGAACCAGAAAACGCCCCAGACTTGGGGTGATGAAACCGTTCAGTGCACTGCTGTTGGCGGTCAATCGAACATGCCCCTTGAGGCCTGAAGTGAACCGACCCACATCTTCGTGCATGCGCTCGACCCCCTCGAACAATTCGCGAACGTGCGCGAGCACCGCCTCGCCTGCCGGAGTCAGTTCCATGCCACGCGCATTGCGCACGAACAGGGACGTGCCCAGCGCGTGTTCAAGGTTCTTGAGTCGGTAACTCGCCGACGAAGCCGTGATGTGCACTGCACAGGCGCCTGTAGAGAGGCTCTTCGCCTGGGCAATCGCCAGGAAAAGCCGCAGGTCCGTCAGTTCGTAACGCATCGTGTCTTGTCTCCTGTCCATTATCGGTAGTCAGGCCATCGACAGTGGCCGTTCCCAACGCCTCGGAGATGCGCTTGGCCGTGCGCTCGTCACATCTTCTCGTAGGTCTCCGCCGCCTTGTCACTCGGACTGCTGATCAGACTTTTCAGCGTGCTGCCCATCGGCAAATTGACGGCAATGCCTTTGGGAGGAATGGGTTGGACGAACCACTTGTCATAAAGCTTCGCGAATTCACCGCTGAGCATGAGCTTGCGAATCTGATCGTCCACTGCCTTTTTGAACCCGGGGTCGTCCTTGCGCATCATCAATGCAATGGGCTCCACGCTCAAGACTTCTCCCGTCAACCTGTACTCATCCGGGTTTTTTGCCATCGAGATGTTGCCTGCGGCAATGTTGTCGTCAATGACGAACGCATCTGCGCGTCCACTTTCCAACAGCAGAAAGCTCTCGGCATGGTCCTTGGATACCAACTCGTTGACATCGAGTCCTGTAGAGCGTCGATAGATCCTGAGCGCCTTGCCACCCGTCGAACCTGCCGTTGTCGCCACAGGGCGACCCTTCAGTTGGCTCATCGAATGGATGCCGGAGATCGCCTTCACGACCATCCGGATCTCGGTCACATAGGTCGTCAATGCAAACGCAACTTGCTCTTGCCGCGCCAAGTTGTTCGTCGTGGTACCGCATTCGATATCGACGGTGCCGTTTTGAACCAACGGGATGCGGTTGGTGGATGTGACCACCTGGAACTTGGTCGTGAACTTTGGCAGGTTGAGGTCACGCTGCATACTTCAAACGCTTCATCCGGGCGGCCTGCCGCGTTGACGTAGAGCAGATGGCGAAGATTCGGCATGGTGCGCAGTGCAAACTTGAGCTGAATACGTCCCTGCACGCCTGTTCCGAAGAGGCAGAGCCGCGTGCTTTCGACGCGTGCCAACTGCTGCAAACCGAGTGCGCCCGCCGCACCAGTGCGCAAAGTCGTGACGGCATTTCCATCGATGATGCAAACGGGGCGTCCGGTAGCGGGGTCGATCAGGATGATCGTGGCCTGGTGCGAATCGCCCCCGATCCGGCGGTTGTGTCCGGCCAGAATCCGGCGGCCTTGAAGCCGAGCAGCGCTTCGGAGGGAACGTTGCCTGCCTTGATGCCGAAAACCGCATTCGATCGCAACGCTTCCCTGATGACCGGGAACACCCGCCCTTTCTGCCGACTGTGCAAGACGAAGGCTTCTCGCACGGCGTCAAGAACATCGTCGGTTTGCAACAAGGCATGCACTTGGGCTCTTGTCGAGCAAGAGCAACTGCGCGTCACTTCGCATCGTTGTACGCCGTTGCACGCGAAACGCCAAGGTGGCGTGCCACGATCGCCATGGCGTGGCGAATTTCCATGCAGCCCGACTCCTTGAGCTCGCGTATCAACGCTCTGCGGTCTTCCGACTTCAAAGCGTGCGGTGTGGTCGCCAGTCGCGCCGCGAACTGGTCAATGCGTTCCCGAATCTCGTTGGCACCGGTCGGATCGAGCGACTCCTGCAAGGGAGCCCCTTCAACACGGCTGAACTGTCCCAGCACGTTTTGCAGACCGCGAAACAGGGTGAGATCCACATTCATGCACAGCGCTGCGATGTACTTGCCGTGGGCATCCTTGATTCCGATGGACGTGCTTTTGGTTTGCCGTCCGTCCGCGAAATGGTTGGCGTAGTTCGCGATCAGCTGCGGGTACTCCGGATCGGAAATGCGCGCCAGACCCAGTTCCGTGGCCGGCGCGCCGACCTCCCTGCCCGACAGGTTGTTGTGGATTGAAACGATCGCGTGCTCCGGGTCCAACAGGTCGTGGACCACCACCTCGCAAAAAGGAGCGAAGGTCGCGCCGATGCCTTCGGCGATCTGCTGAATTTGATCCAGAAGCGCTCGGTGTTCCGCTGTGCTTTTTGCCATTCAGAATGATGATCCAGAATAATACTTTGTGTCAAGCGTTGCAAATTGTTCGATCTCGGACGCCGGGCGGCAGGGGGCCGTAGAGGGCGCGCTCTGGCCATATGCCTGTCGTCTCGCATCAGTCAAGCCGCGCAGTTCCAGAGTCCTTATCCCGACCCATTGAACGCACTCCGTGCGATGTTCAGCACCGCCGCTATGCTTCGGTGGGCCGCATCAGCTTCTCGCCAGGCGAGCGCAATCTGGCGATAGGGCGCTTCGTCGCCAAGAGCGACGACCTGTACCCCGTAGGCATCCAACAGCGGCGCGCGGGGTCGGGGCAGGATGCTCACACCCAAGCCCAGCGCCACCATGGAGACGATGGCATCCGTGCTTCGCATCTCCATGTGGCTGCGTGCAGCGGGAAAGCGCCGGCGCACGTACTGCGCAGCCTTGCGACCTCCGGGCAGCGCCGTGTCGTAGGCGATCCAGCCGTAGTCGGCAAGCAACGCACTTGGAACCAGGGACGCCGTTGCCGCTGGCGCGATCATCACGTAGTCCTGCCGGGCCAGATCGGCCCATTGCAGGCGGCGCGTGCCGCCGCCGTCGGGCCGCGACACGATGACGGCATCCAGTCGGTCGGCCTTGAGGGCATCCAGCAGATCTTCGCTGTCGTTCAAGGGTGAAATGCGCAACTGCAGTGCTGGATGCGCATCGAGGGAGCGCTTGAGAATATGCGGGAACACATCCGTCTGGATGCTCGTAATGGCCCCAAGCCGCAAAACGCCGGATACGCTGAACGTGGCGTGGGTGCGCAGCGCTGCCAAGCGTTCTGAATAGTCCTTGGCCACGCCCGCGACTTCCAACGCGAGCTGCGTGGGCCTGACGATGCGCGAGGATCGGTCGAACAGCGGGCGGCCAAAGAACTTTTCGAGCTGGCGCACCTGCAGGGTCACTGCGCTGGGGGTGCAGCCCACCTTCTGGGCGGCAGCGACGAAGCTGCCCTGGGTGATGATGGCTTGCAACGTGGTGAGCATTGCCAGATTCATAAAACCTCAATCGACAACTATCAAAGATTCGATTTACTTAATCTACTCCATCGCGGACATTTTCCCCAGCGCCGGGCGCAGAGGCCCGCGACCGCATCCCAAGGTGGCGCCTGCCATTCCCGCAAGGTTCTTCCAATGGCCCCGGTGGCCAGGAGTTGTCCAAGTGATCCATGTTTGCCCATTTCCCGCGCTGCTCTCTGTTTTCCGCGCCCGCGGACTCACCCGACGTGTAGGTGCCCTCATCCTGGCTGCGGCGGCAGGAGTGGCTCATGCACAGGCCTTTCCCGAGCGGACCATCCACCTCGTGTCGCCCAGCCCCCCGGGCGGTGGCACCGACGCCGTCGCCCGCCTGCTGGCGGCCAAACTGGGCGAGCAGGCCAAGTGGCAGGTGATCGTCGACACAAAGCCCGGCGCCGGGAACAACATCGGCCTGGAATTCGGCGCCAAGTCGCCGCCGGACGGGTATACCGCCGTGGTCGGCGAGACCAGCAATCTGGCGGTCAACCAGTTCCTCTACAAGAAGCTGACTTTCGATCCCGTCAAGGACCTCACGCCCGTTGCGCTGGTGGGCACCGGGGTATCCGTGCTGGTCGTGAACGCCGACAGCCCTTTCAACAGCCTGGCGTCGCTACTGGCTGGGGCGAAAACCAGGCAGTTGGCCTATGCGTCGTCGGGCAACGGCACGGTGGGTCATTTGGTGGCCGAGCAACTGCGGGTCACGACCGGTGCCAGCCTCCTGCACGTACCCTACAAGGGGGGTGGCCCGGCGATGACCGACATGCTGGGTGGGCAGGTCGATTTGTGACTATTCAGCCGCTACCGACAAACTCCATCGGAGCACCATTGAACGCAGCCCGTAGTGCCTCAAGCATGCCAACCCCATGCTTGCGAGCAGTGTCCAGATAGGAGCGGATCGTGCAGAAGCTTTGCGCCCCGGCAAAGGTGCGAAAGCAACCCGAGATGCAACCATTCAGCGCGCAAGGTCGCTGAGGAAAATGCTGGGCGGTAGCCAGCGCCAGGTCGGCATCGCGGCCGCGGCGGGCCTGGTGGCCGTGAGCACCATGGTGGAGCGACTGGCGGACGACCACCTCGCTGCCCGGCGGCTTGCAGAGGGCATCGGCCGCATTGCGGGGCTTGTCGCCAAGCGGCCTCAAACCAACATCGTGCAGGTCGATGTGGGGGCCACGGGGCTCGATGCGACGCAATGGGAGTCTGCCCTGCGGCGCCTTGGCGTTCTGGTGCGTCCCTGGGGCCGGAAGCGATTACGCTGCGTCACGCATCGGCATGTGGGAGCAGAGGAAATCGACCTTGCCTTGGCAGGGTTCACGGCTGTGGCCGAGCGGATTGCCTAAGTATCTTGGCCTAAAAATTATGAAATATAGGGCCACCCGATCAGCCTATCGAAAAACACGGCTGGACCACGCAATCCATGCCCCTTGGACTGCGCCGCAAACCAGCCAACCAGGAAACACGCCATGGATTCGATTTCACCCGCCAACGCGCGCACCGTGATCGTGGGCGGCGGCACCATGGGGGCCGACGTGGCCGTGGTGCTGGCCCGCGGCGGCGCCCGGGTCACGGGGGTCGAGTTCCGGGCCGCGCACCGCGAGCGCCTGCTCCCGCACGTCCGCGCCGCTTTGCGGCCCTGATCCGCAGCGCTGCACAGCGCCTGGGCCAACGGGTGCGCGCCGCCGCCGTGACCGTGGACTGAGCGCATCAGGTTCGGGGAATGTGCTGCGCACGACGGAACAAATGTCCCATCTGATAACTGCCACGGTATGATGGTTACATATAAAGGCGCCCCATGACGCATGTTTTCCATCGCCATCTGCGCAGCACGCCGCCGGTTGCCGATTCTGCTGCCGGCATGCGCATCCGGGACGCGGACGGCCGCAGCTACCTCGACGCGTCGGGCGGTGCCGCCGTGTCCGCGCTCGGCCACGCCCACCCCGACGTCCTGGCGGCCATGCACGCGCAGATCGACCGTCTGTCCTATGCGCACACGGGCTTTTTCACGACCGAGGTGGCCGAGCAGCTGGCGCACGAACTGATGCGCAGCGCGCCCGCGGGAATGAGCCATGCCTATTTCGTGAGCGGCGGGTCGGAGGCGATGGAAGCGGCGCTGAAGATGGCGCGCCAGTACTTCGTCGAGATCGGCCAGCCGCAGCGCACGCACTTCATCGCACGCCGCCAAAGCTACCATGGCAACACACTGGGCGCGCTGGCCGTCGGTGGCAACGCGTGGCGGCGCGCTCCGTTTGCGCCTCTGCTGGTGCCGGCCACGCACGTGGCGCCTTGCTACCCGTACCGCGAGCAGCGCGCCGACGAAGCGCCCGCGCAGTACGCTCTGAGGCTCGCGGCGGAACTCGAAGCGGCCATCCTCGCGCAAGGCGCGGACCGCGTCATCGCCTTCGTCGCTGAAACGGTGGGGGGCGCAACGGCCGGTGTGCTCACGCCGGTTGCGGACTATTTCAGAGCGGTGCGCGCGGTCTGCGACAAGTACGGGGTGCTGCTGATCCTCGACGAGGTGATGTGCGGCATGGGCCGCACCGGAACGCTTCACGCCAGCGAGCAGGAAGGCGTCGTTCCCGACCTGCTGACGATCGCCAAGGGTTTGGGCGGCGGCTACCAACCGGTGGGCGCGGTTTTGGCACAAGGGAAGATCGTCGACGCGATGTCGCAGGGCAGCGGCTTCTTCCAGCACGGCCACACCTACCTGGGTCACCCGGTGGCCTGCGCGGCGGCCCTGGCGGTGCAGAAGGTGATCCAGCGCGACGGGCTGCTGCCCAAGGTGCGCGCAGATGGCGAGGCCTTTGGCGCGATGCTGCAGCAGGCGCTGGGCGATCACCCGCGGGTCGGGGACATCCGGGGCCGCGGCTTCTTCTGGGGCGTGGAACTGGTGGCCGATCGTGGCAGCAAACGACCCTTTCCCGCCGCGCTCAAACTCCACGCAGCGATCAAGAAAGACGCCATGGCCCGCGGACTTCTGTGCTACCCGATGGGCGGCACGGTCAACGGTGTTGACGGCGACCATGTGCTTCTGGCGCCGCCCTTTATCGCCAGCCGCGACGATCTGCAGGAAATCACCCGCTTGCTGAGCGCATCGATCGACGCGGCGACCCGGGCATGTGATGCGGCAGCCTGACATGGAAGGACTGTGATGAAAAACCTGTTTTGCAAACTGTTTGCCGCCGCGTCGCTGTGCACCCCCGCGGCTGCAGCCGAGCCACTGCTCGTCGCCGTCGATACCGCTTTTGTCCCGTTTGAATTCAAACGGGGAGACAGCTATGTGGGCTTTGACATCGATCTGTGGGACGCCATTGCCAGGGAATTGAAGCTTGGCTACACGCTGCGCCCCATGGACTTCAATGGCATCCTGCCGGCGCTGCAAACCAGAAACGTGGACCTCGCATTGGCGGGTATCACCATCAAGGATGAGCGCAAGAAAGTCATTGACTTCTCCGATGGCTATTACGACAGCGGTTTCATCCTGATGGTGCCCGCCAACAGCAAGATCGGCAGCGTCGCCGACCTCAAGGGAAAAACGCTGGCGCTCAAGACCGGCACCTCCGCGACCGACTACGCGAAGGCGCATTTCGCGGGGACCGAACTGCGCCAGTTCCCGAACATCGATAACGCCTACCTGGAACTCATGACCGGCCGCGTTGACGCCGCCATGCACGATACCCCGAACGTCCTGTACTACATCGCCACCGTCGGCGCAGGCAAGGCAAGGGCCGTGGGAGCCCAAATGATGGCGCATCAGTACGGCATCGGCTTTCCCAAGGGCAGTGCGCTGGTGCCCCGGGTCAACGGCGCGCTGGCGAAGATCAGGGCCGACGGCCGCTACGCGGCAATCTACAGAAAATGGTTCAGGACCGATCCGCAAAAGCCCTGACAGCCTCGAAACAGGGACCGATTGCCGGCAAGGAGCAGCGCGTGGACTTTGATTGGTCGGTCATCCCCGACGCGCTGCCCGCGCTGCTCAGGGGAGCCCGGCTCACGGTGCTCATCACCGTGGCCGGGCTCGTCGGCGGGACGCTGCTCGGTGTCCTGTTCGGGCTGATGCGGACCTACGGAAACCGCTTGCTCGGCAGCCTGGGCTTTGCCTATGTGGGGCTGGTGCGTGGCACGCCCATCGTGGTGCAGGTCATGTTCATCTACTTTGCACTGCCCGGCTTGCTGGGTGTGCGCGTGGAGCCGATGAGCGCGGCCATTGCTTCGATCGTCATCAACTCGGGCGCCTACATTGCCGAGATCGTCCGCGGTGCGTTCCAGTCGGTGCCGCGGGGTCTGGAAGAAGCGGGACTGGCCATGGGATTGCCGCGCTGGCGCGTGCTGGCCTTCGTCGTCGGCCCCATCGCTTTTCGGCGCATGACGCCAGCGCTGGGAAACCAGTTCATCGTCAGCCTCAAGGACACGTCCTTGTTCATCGTCATCGGTGTCGGCGAGTTGACGCGCCAGGGCCAGGAAATCATGGCTGCGAATTTTCGGGCCGTCGAGATCTGGAGTGCCGTCGCGCTCATCTACCTGCTCCTGATCGGCGTGCTCACGCTGGGTCTGCGCGTGCTCGAAGGAAGAATGCGGATCCCATGAACATCGTCGAATTCAGGAACGTCGAAAAGCATTTCGGCGTCCACACCGTGCTCGACCGGGTGAATCTGCAAATCCGCCCAGGCGAAGTGGTCGTGCTGATCGGCCCTTCAGGCTCCGGAAAATCAACGCTGCTGCGCTGCATCAACGTGCTCGAACAGATCGACGGCGGGGAACTGCTCGTCGGCGGCCTGAGCGTGCGCGCCGGAGCCGCTGCGGCGCGCGAGATTCGCCAGGAAGCGGGAATGGTGTTCCAGCAATTCAATCTGTTTCCGCAGATGACGGCGCTGGAGAACGTGGCCCTCGGTCCCCGCCACGTGCGCGGCGCGTCCAGGGCCGAGGCGCGCGCTCAGGCCCGGGAACTGCTGGCCAAGGTCGGGCTGGCTGAGCGCGCCGGGCATTACCCGGGCCAACTCTCGGGAGGGCAGCAGCAGCGCGTCGCGATCGCGCGTGCACTCGCGCTCAGGCCCCGGCTGATGCTCTTCGACGAACCGACCTCAGCGCTCGACCCGCAGCTGCGCCAGGAGGTGCTGCGCGTCATGCAGGCGCTCGCCGAGGACGGGATGACGATGCTCGTCGTGACGCATGAAATGCAGTTTGCCCGCAGGGTGGGAACGCGCCTCCTGTTCATGGAAAACGGACGCATCGCGGTCGATGGATCGCCTGCCGATCTATTGGACACCCCTTCGGACCAGCGCCTGCGCGACTTTCTGAAGGACGGGGAATGAAATGGCCGGGCTGAGCTACATCGAAATCCGGGGCACGCCTTTCGACGCCGGCCGGGCCTTGGGCGAATTCGGCGCTGCGGCGCTGCACGACTACGCGCGGCGTTCCGCCGTCTGGGCCCGCGCCATGCGCTTGCGGGGCTCGGCGCTTGCCGCCAGCATGGCGCATCAGGTGCGCACGCGCTTTCCCCGTGTCTGGGAGGAGTTGCAGGGCATGGCCGTCGGCATCGGGCTGCCGTTCGACGATCTGTTTCTGTGGAACTGCCGCGGCGACCTCTGGGCCATGGCGCCCGATGGCTGCACCACCGTGCAGCAGGCAGGGGAGGTGCGGCGCATCACGCACAACGAGGACGGCGACCCCGCCTTCGCCGGCCATTGCGCCATCGCCGCGTGTGCCGTCGCGGGCGCAGTGCCGTTTGCGGCCTTCGTCTACCCCGGGTCGATTGCGGGCCATACCTTTGCCGTGACCGATGGCGGCCTGGCGATGACAGTGAACAGCCTGCGTTGCCGCGCGGTGCAGCCTGGCGTCCCGCGCATGGTGCTGGCGCGGGCCTTGCTCGAGGTCGCGGGGCTGGACGAGGCGCTGGCCCTGGTGCGAGGCACCGAGCGCGCAGGCAGCTTTCACCTGACGCTCGCGCACCGCAACGAGCACGCGCTGCTCAGCGTGGAGTTCAGTGCGCAGGCCTGCGCCGTGGAAACGGTCTGCACATCCCGGCGGGCGCTGCACACGAACCACGCGCTGCACCTGCCGCTGCGCGCGCTGCCGCAGACCATCACCCCCTCTTCGCGGTATCGGCAGCAGCGCGGCACGGCCTTGCTCGCGGGCGACTCGGGGCTGGACGCGCTGCAGGTCCTGGCCGACACCGGGGACGCCCGATTTCCGATCCTGCGCACCGCCTCTCTGAACAGCGGCGCAGAGAGCACGCTGGCGACGGCAGACATCGCCATCCACACGGGGTGTATCGAATGGCAGGTCTACGAGCATCCTGCAAGGCCGCCATGCTTTCATATGCGGGGTGCACGTGCTGCTCACAGAGGACTTGGCTTGGCTTGAGGCAGCGCGGCATTGCGCAGCCGATCGGACTGCGCTCTTACAAGTGCTTTACCACCCCCAACCGGAAGAACAACGCAGGGTAGGAGAAGGGCCAGAAAAGAAAAGCGCTCAGTTTGCTGCTGGAAACGTTGCCGAGCGTGTTGTACACCGCATGCCATTCAATCAGGCTGCGCAGCACAATGCGGTTCAGTATGAAGCCAAAGACAAAATAGGCGAAGAACAGAACAAAGCCAGGAAACCATGAAACCGTCACTGTGAGCACGATCAGGATAATGAACCCGAGCAAGGCACCTGCATAAATGGCAACGCCTTTTCCAATGGACATTTCTGCAGACTCCGCTGGTATTTCTGACATAGATGTTTTATGGATGCATCCCGGATGGCAGGCAGAACCCGCTGGCCTTCCAGATTGACCCATGTCCTTTCAATAAGTTGGTGAATGAATCGGATGCACCGGAGCCCGGCGTGATCACGCTCTGAAGTGGGTCTGCGCCAGAGCTGCAGTGCACGATGCGCGTTTGGGCGGATGTCTCCTGAGGGACTTTATCGACCCTTGCGCCCGCCCGAGTCTACACGTAACTTGGCGTAAATATCGGCGGATGTGCGGGTGTCAGCGCAACTTCGTGTAATTTTTTGTGTTCGCTGCTGATCCTGCCCACGCCGCTACAGACCCGGCAACGCCGGTTCCGTCGTGTCCGCAGGCTCGGGGATCGCCCCCGATGCGTTACAGGTGTTTGGACCTGGGGGAATCAGGCCTGGGCGCCGAATTCGTGGCGGTCGGCGGCGGCGAACAGGTCGGCGGCGAAGGCCGGATCATCGTTCATCAGGCCCACAGCCATGGCCCGTACCTGTTCGGCTTCTTCAAAGGCCGTCAACGCGCGGGGTGCCGATGCAGCGAATTGCGCACTGAGCCAATGGGCCAATAGCTGGCGAATGGGTGTCAGAAACCGGGTGGTGGAAGGACGGGCGGAAGGGGTGAGCGTGGCGGTGGTCATTGGGCGTTCCTCAGGGGCCGGGGTGGCAGGGTTGCCAGAGCGAACTATAGGGTAAACCCTTACTCTTGGCAACTACTCCGTTGCCTGTGCACGTCGGCGCGAGTCATTGCCCGTCCTTTGGCACGCCGAGCAGCAGCACCCAACCCGGGGTTGTAAGCCGGAATCCCAGAAATTTCCGTCATCCCAATTCCAGCCCGGCCACGAGCGAGTCCAAGTCGATCATCTTTCCGTCGCTCTGGAAGGTGTAGTGCCCGTTCAGCAGGATGTGCCGCCAGGCCGTGCGCATCGTCGAAATCCGGCAGCCCGTACAGGGCTTCCTGCTCGGCATCCGAGAAGATGGCGAGCAGCTTATTCTTGTTGCCCATTGGCCGCTCTTCCTGCTCCACACCATCCCACTCGCGCCAGTGTTTCGATCAAGGTGGTGCGCTTTACGCCGAAGTTGCGGCATACGGCTGCCTTGGACATGCCGCCGTCCAGCGCAGCGACGATGGCATCCAATTTCTCGCCGGTGATCGCCTGCGGCCGTCCGCCGATCCGCCCGCGCTTGCGAGCAGAGGCCAAACCCGCGACGACACGCTCCTGGATCAAAGCACGCTCGTACTGCGCGAGTGCGCCGAACACGTGGAACAACAACTCGCCGGACACCGTGGTGGTGTCCATTCCCTCCGTCAGCGAGCGGAACGCCACCTGCCTGTCCTTGAGTGAGGTCACGATGGTTAGCAGGTGCGACAGCGAACGGCCGAGCCGGTCGAGCTTCCACACGACCAGCACGTCGCTTGGCCGGACGAATTCGAGCGCCCGAGCCAAGCCGGTTCGATCATCTTTCGCGCCGGAAGCACGATCCTCGAACAAATGCCGGGCATCGACGCCGGCGGCCAGCAGCGCGTCGCGCTGCAAATCCGTGCTCTGCCGGTCGGAGTCCGACGACACGCGCATGTAACCAACTAACATAGCCGAATAACCATCTAAAATAGGTTTCCGTATGATCGCATATGGCGACAAGGTTTTCCGCACAATTTTAAGGTCGTTTAGAGCGCGCTTCGACAGGCCGTTACAGATTCGTCGTAAAACATTTGTTTTCCGTCATGCACGGCTTGCAGCCCAAGGCAATTGAAGTTATACTTCAATATAACTTAACTCGTTGGGAGTGCATCATGCATACAACCAATCTGCGCAAGGTCGGCGGCTCGATCATGTTGGCCGTCCCGCCCGCGTTCCTTGAACAACTGCACCTGCAAGTCGGTGCGACGGTCGGCTTGGCCATCGATCACGGCTGCCTGGTGGTCAACCCCAGACCACGGCCGCGCTACACACTCGCGGAGTTGCTGGCTGTCTCGGACTATTCGCAGGCGCAACCCGCAGAGGAACGCGAATGGGTCGATGCGCCCGCTGTAGGTGGCGAGTTGCTATGAGGCGCGGCGACATTTATCTGGTGTCGCTCGACCCGGCCGCAGGGCATGAGCAAAGCGGCAGCCGTCCCGTTCTGGTCGTATCGCCCGGCGAGTTCAACGAAGCGACCAAGCTGCCGGTGATCCTGCCGATTACCAACGGCGGCGAGTTCGCCCGCCGCCTGGGCTTCGCAGTGCCCGTGACCGGCATCAAGACCACCGGCGTCGTGCGCTGCGATCAGCCGCGCGTGATTGACCTGGCCGCCAGACATGCCCGCAAGGTGGACACGCTGCCAGCATCGATCATGGATGAGGTGCTGGCGAAGGTCGCCACGCTCTTCGAGTGAGCAAAGCATGAGCATGAATGAATTCCGCCGACTGGCAGCGAAGATCGATCAGCACATGCAAATGGCTGTCCGATCTGGACAGCTTCAAAAGTGCTCTATGTAAGCAGGGCGCTGAACCCAAGGTGTTGGAGTACGTGAACGAAGCGTTCGGACGCTTGGCCGAGCGGATCAGGCAGATTGCTGGTTGATCGTCGAGACGGGCAACGGAATTTTCTGGGGTTCCGGCTTACAACCCCAACCCGGATCGAGCGGACATCCGGTGTAGCGGCCGGCGTTCTTCGCCAACTCGATGCCTTGCCGTTGCCGCTCGCGGCGATCTTCGTAGTCGTCGCCGGGCCATCTGCAGGGCCAGGCGCAGCAGTAGGTCCTGCACGGATTCCAAAACGATCTTGGCTATGCCATCGGCCCCAGCCGCCAGCCCGCTCAGGTCGACCACGCCAGGGATCGCCAGGCGTGCGCCCGTGTCTCGAATAGAGGCCACCAACTTTTCCGCTTCGACCAAAGGCAGGCGGCTGATGCGATCGATCTTCTCGGCGACCACAATCTCGCCGGGCTGCGGGTCGCCATCCAAGGATATCGTCGTCAAGACGAAGAGAGAAAAGCACGTTGATTCCCAGCGGGTGGGAATCAAGTCTTGGAGACAGAAGCGTTAAACGAGATACTGCGCGGCGATTCAGCCTCCGCTATTCGGTTCATGGACATGATCAGCTTTCTGGCAGGCGAGCATTCGCTTTTCATCCTTTGCATCCTTGCGGGTGTTGCATTCCTGGCGGGAGCCTTCGACGCAATCGCGGGAGGCGGCGGGTTGGTGACTGTCCACGCACTTGTTATTGCGGGTCTTGACCCCGTTTCCGCCATTGCAACGAGCAAGTTGCAAGCGACCCTTGGCGCCATCTCTGCGACCAAGAACTTTGCGCGGGCTGGCTTGATCGAGTGGGAGCGGATCTGGCCCGCAACCGTCTTGGCTTGCCTGGGTTCCATCATGGGTGCGCTGGTGGTCAGTTCGGTCCCTCAGCAACTGGTAAAGACCGGCCTGCCATTTCTCCTGATCATCATGGCACTCTATTTCGCCTTGTCGCCCAAGATGACCGACGACGATGCCGAACAAAGAGTTTCCATGGCTGCTTTTTGTGCGACCGCAGCCGTTGTAATCGGTTTCTACGATGGCGCGTTTGGCCCCGGAACCGGGTCGTCAACCTCGCGTCCATTTTGGGATCGCTCTCCATCTATGTCTTTCAGGGTCTGGTGCATTGGCGCATCGGCGTGGTGATGGGGTTGGGAGCATTCCGTTATACATAAGCCATGAAAACCTATACAAATCAACAACTTACAGCTGTTGACCGCCGTGTGAGCGGTTCATGTCGATCCTATACAAATCAAGCACTTACGACACTTCATCGCCAGCGGCATCGGTTGAAAGCGGGCTTGTGTATAACGAAATGGGTTGGGAGCCTTCATCGGTGCGCAGGTAGGGTCCAAATTGGCCATACGAGTTGGCGCGAAGCTCATCCGCCCGCTGCTCATGGTGGTTTGTTGTGCCATTGCCTTCAAGCTCATGCTGGATCCAATGCACCCTGTCTACCGATGGATTGCTGGCAGCATATGAGACAGCTGACGAAGGGGTCGCTTCAGAAATTACCCGGAACGCGCGCCCGCATCCGCGGTACTCAATTCGCCCAGCGCACCCAGCCCGTCCAGTCGGTGAGCAGCACCAGCACCCCGAACGCGATGCGGTAGTACGCAAACGGGGTAAAGCCGTGCGTGGCGATGTAGCGCAGCAGCCAGCGCACGCACAGCCAGGCGCTGAAGAAGGAAAAGACCAGCCCGGTGAGGAACATGGGCAGGTCGGCCAGGGACAGCAGCGCGCGCTCCCGGTACAGGCTGTAGACAGCGGCGCCGATGAGCGTGGGCATGGCGAGGAAGAACGAAAAGTCGGTCGCTGTCTGGCGCGACAGGCCGAACAGCATGCCCCCGATGATGGTCGCGCCGCTGCGGCTGGTTCCGGGAATCATGGCCAGGCATTGCACCAGGCCGACCTTGAGCGCGTCGAGCGCGGTCATGGCGTCGAGCGTGTGGATGCGCGTGGTGCCCGGCGCCCGGCGCTCGGCCCAGAGGATGACGAAGCCCCCGGCGATGAACGCGCTCGCGACCACCATCGGCGTGAACAGATGGGCCTGGATGGCCTTGCCGCAGAGCAGGCCCAGGACCACGGCGGGAAAAAAGCCGATTCCCAGGTTCAGGGCAAACTGCTGCGCCTGGCGTTCGTGGGGCAGGGCGCGCAGCGTGGCGCGGATGCGGTCCGCGTACACCAGGATCACGGCAAAGATGGCGCCCGTCTGGATGGCGATGTCGAAGACCCTGGCCTTGGCGCCGTCAAAACCGAGCAGCGACCCGGCGAGTATCAGGTGCCCGGTGGAGGAAATGGGCAGGAACTCGGTCAGCCCCTCGACGACCCCCATGATGGCGGCCTTGGCCAGCAATACGATATCCACCCCTGCTCCTTGAAATAAAGCGCGCGATTATCCGCCGCGCGCGTCTGCCGCCGCCGGCGGCTCCTGCCAGGGCAGTTGCCAGCCGCCGCCCAGCGCCTGTATCAAGGCCACCACCGCGAGTTGCCGCTCGAGTTGCAGTTGCAGCAGCGCGCGCTGCGCGGACAGGGCCGTTGCCTGGGCCGTGACCACCTCGGTATAGCCCAGCTGGCCGCTGTGGTAGCGGTTGAGCATCTGCTGCGCGCTGCGTTCGGCGGCCGCGGTCGCCTCGCGGCGCAGCGGCTCTTGTTCCTGCAACGTGTGCAGCCTGGTGAGCTGGTCTTCCACGCTCTGGAACGCCGTGAGCACCGTCTGGCGGTAGACGGCGACGCGCGCGCCGTGCGCGGCCTGGGCCTGTTCCTGCCGCGCGGCGTTCGCGCCGGCGTCGAACAGGGCCTGCGCCAGCGTCAGCCCCAGCGACCACAGCGTTCCCGGGGCCCGCAGCAGTTCGGCGACGCCGGACCCCGAGCCGCCCAGCGACGCGTTCAGGCTGAGGCTGGGGAAATACGCGGCGTGCTGCACGCCGATCTGCGCGTTCGCCGCCGCCACGGCGCGTTCCGCAGCGGCGATGTCGGGCCGGCGTTGCAGCAGCGTGGACGGCAGGCCCGGGGGGATTTCGGGCAGTTGCACGATCCAGCGCGCGCGCGGCAGCGCGAAGGCCGCGGGCGCCTGCCCGGTGAGCACGGCCACGGCGTGTTCGAGTTGCGCGCGCTGTTGGTGCAGCGCTGCCAGGTCGGCGCGGGCGTTCGCGTGCTGGGTCTGCGCTTGCAGCACGTCGGTCTGCGCAGCAATGCCGGCGGCGTAGCGGTTTTGCACGATGTGCAGACTGCGCGCATAACCCGCCACCGTGGCGTCGAGCAGATCGATTTCGGCGTCCGCCGCGCGCAGCTGAAAGTACGCCGCGGCCAGGCTGCCCAGCGCGGCGAGGCGGGCCCCCGCGAGGTCGGCGGCACTCGCCTGCGCGCTCGCCTGCGCCTGGTTCAGGCCGCTGCTCAGCCGTCCCCACAGGTCGGGCGCCCAGTCCAGTTCCAGCGTGGCCTTTGCGCTATCGCTGGAGCGGTTGGCCGCTGCGCCCCCGGAGCGCGTGGAGCGGCCCGACAGGCCGACAGCGGGCCAGAGCGCCGCGCGCTGCTGGCGCAGCACGGCCTGCGCCTGGGCCTGTGCCGCCACGGCTGCCGCGATGTTCTGGTTCGACCGTTGCAGTTGCTGCGCCAGCCGGTTCAGTTCGGCGTCTCCGAAGGCCTCCCACCAGGCGCCGTGCTCCAGGGCTTCGGCCGGCACCGCAGGTGCCCAGGTGGCGCCCGCCTCTTTGAAAGCCGCGGGCAGGGGAATCTCCGGGCGCTGGTACGGGGGCGCGACCGAACAGGCCGGCAGCAAGGCCACGGCCAGCGCCAGGGATAGCCGCCGCGCCGCGGCGGCGGGGGAGGCGCGGGGTGCAAGGGAAGGTGTCATGGCGTCGTGCGGCTCAGGTGGCGTTCATCGGGCGCGGGGCGGCGCAGCCTGTCGAGCAGCACGTACACCACCGGGGTCGTGAGCAGGGTCAGCAACTGGCTGATCAGCAGGCCGCCGATGATGGCCACGCCCAGCGGCTGGCGCAGCCCGGAGCCCTGGCCAAAGCCGATGGCCAGCGGCAAGGCGCCCAGCGCCGCCGCGAGCGTGGTCATGAGGATCGGGCGAAAGCGCAGCAGGCAGGCCGCGCGCACCGCTTGCTGCGCCGTGAGGGAGCGCGCGCGCTCGGCCTCGAGCGCAAAGTCGATGACCATGATCGCGTTTTTCTTCACGATGCCGATCAGCAGCAACACCCCGATCAGCGCCATGGTGCCGAACGGCATGTCGAACAGCAGCAGCGCGAGCACCGCGCCCACGCCCGCCGAAGGCAGCGTGCTGAGCACCGTGAGCGGATGGATCAGGCTCTCGTAGAGCATGCCCAGAACGAGGTAGATGACCACGATGGCCGCGCCGATCAGAAACATCTGCTGCCCCTGCGAGCGCTGGGCGCTGAGCGCACTTCCCTGGAAGCTGCCGCGCACGTTGCTTGGCATGGTGATGTCGGCCTGCGCCTGCGCGATGGCGGCCTGCGCCTGATCCAGCGTTGCGTCGGGGGGCAGATTGAACGAGATGGTCGTGGCCAGCTCGCCGTCCTGGTGGCTGATGGAGCTGGGCGCGGCCCGCTCCTGCATGCGCGCCATGGCGCTCAGCGGCACCATGGTCGACGCCGTGGTGCTGAGCACCTGGCCCGTGGAGGCCGCGCGCTGGCCCGGATTCGCGGCGCTCCCCGTGGTCCCGTCGGGGTTCGCCGCGACACGGACGTCCTGCAACGCCAGCGGTCCGCGCGTGTACTCGGGCGCCCACTCCATGATCACGGAGTACTGGTTGAGCGCATCATGGATCGTCGCCACGGGGCGCTGTCCGAACGCGTTGTACAGGGCGTTGCCGATGGCGGCATTGCTCGCACCCAGCTGCGTGGCGCGCGCGCGATCGACTTCGACCCGGGTTTGCACGCCGTTCTCGGCCTGGTCGGTGTCCACGTCCTGGAGCAGGGGCTCGTCCTTGAGGCGGTCGGCGAGCCGGCCCGCCCAGCGCCGCAGGTCGGCCAGATTGTCGCTCTTGAGCGTGTACTGGTAGCTGGAGTTGCTCTCGCGCGCGCCCATGCGCAGCTCCTGCACCGGGTTCAGGAACACGCGCAGGCCGGTGATCTGGTTGAGCTGCGGGCGCAGGCGCGCGACGACCTCGGGCGTGCTGACGCTGCGCTGCGCCGGCGGCTTGAGGTTCACGAACATGAAGCCGCCCCCGGCGCGGCTGCCGCCGGAGAAACCGACCACGGTATCGACCGCAGGGTCGTGGCGGATGGTGTCCACCGCCTGGCGCAGCTTGCGCGCCAGGGCCTGCGAGGAGATGCTCTGGTCGGCGCGCAGGCCGGCGTTGATCTGGCCATTGTCCTGCTGCGGGAAGTAGCCCTTGGGAATCCGCGCAAACAGGTAGACGTTCAGCCCCGTCACCGCGAGCAGCAGCAGCAGCACCAGCGCCTGGTTGGCGAGCGCCCAGTCCAGGCCGCGCGCGTAGCCGCGCAGCAGCATCTGGTAGCCGCGCTCGGCGCGCAGCGCCCAGCGCCCGGGGGCTGCGCCCGGCGCCTGCGCGCGCAGCAGCCAGGCGCAGAGCATGGGCGTGGTGGTGAGCGAGAGCAGCAGCGAAATCAGCACCGCCGCCGACAGCGTGACCGCGAACTCGCGGAACAATCGCCCCATCTGGCCGTCCATGAACAGCAGCGGGATGAACACCGCCACCAGCGACAGGCTGATCGAGAGCACGGTAGGGCCCACCTCGCGCGCGCCCTGCAGCGCGGCCTGCATGCGCGCCATTCCGGCCTCGACGTGCCGCATGGTGTTCTCCAGCACCACGATGGCGTCGTCGATCACGAAGCCCGTGGCCACGGTCAGCGCCATCAGGCTCAGGTTGTTCAGACTGAAGCCCAGCAGGTGCATCACGCCAAAGGTGCCGAGCAGGGACACCACCGTGGCCAGCGCCGGAATCACCGTGGCGCGCGCCTGGCGCAGGAACAGCGCGACCACGAGCACCACGAGCGCGATCGAGAGCAGCAGCGTGAACTCGATTTCGTGCAGCGACGCGCGGATGGAGTGGGTGCTGTCCGAGGCCACCGCCACCTGGATGTCCTGCGGCAGCTGCGCTTGCAGGTCGGGAAGCAGCGCGCGCACCGCGTCCACGGTCTCGATGGCGTTCGCGCCGGGCTGGCGCGTGACCAGCACGATGATCGCCGGCGCGCCGTTGAACAGGCCCACGGTGCGGTTGTTTTCCACCCCGTCCTCGACGCGCGCCACGTCCCCCAGGCGCACCGCGGCGTCGTTGCGCCAGGCGATGACCAGCGCCGCGTACTGCGCCGCCACGCGCGCCGGCTCGGGTGTGTAGATCTGCAAACGGCGTCCGTTCCCCTCGACCACGCCCTGGGGCCGGCGGGCATTCGCCGCCTGGATCGCGGCGCGCACGTCCTCGGTGCTGATGCCATAGCGGTCGAGCGCAAAGGGCAGCAGTTCCACGCGCACCGCGGGCAGCGATCCGCCGCCGATCTCGACCTCGCCCACGCCATCGACCTGCGACAGGCGCTGGCTCACCACGTTCGAGACCGCGTCGTAGATCGCGCCGGTGCTGCGCGTTTTGGAGGTCAGCGCCAGGATCATGACCGGCGCCGCCGCCGGGTTGCGCTTGCGGTAGCCGGGGTTGTTGCGTAGCGTCGCGGGCAGGTCGGCGCGCGCCGCGTTGATCGCGGCCTGCACCGCGCGCGCCGCGGCGTCGATGTTGCGCTCCAGGTCGAATTGCAGGCTCACGCGGGCCGACCCGTTGGAGCTGACCGAGGTCATTTCGTTGACCCCGGCGATCAGGCCGAGGCGCCGCTCCAGCGGCGTGACCACGCTCGCGGCCATGGTCTCGGGGCTCGCGCCCGGCAAGTTCGCGGAAACGGAGATGCTCGGATAGTCCACCTGCGGCAAGGGCGACACCGGCAGCACGAAGAACGCCGCAATGCCCGCGAGCGCCACGCCGAGCGTCAGCAGCACCGTGGCCACGGGCCGCTCGACGAAGGGGCGCGACAGGTTCATGGCGCGGCCCCGGATGGCACGCGCGCTGCGCGCGTCCAGCGCCGGCCCAGGCGGTCAAACGCGAGGTAGATCACGGGGGTGGTGAACAGCGTGAGCAGCTGGCTCAGGACCAGCCCGCCAAAAATCGCCAGCCCCAGCGGGCGGCGCAGCTCGGCGCCGGCGCCCCAGCCGAACATCAGCGGCAGCGCGGCGAACAGCGCCGCCAGCGTGGTCATGAGGATGGGCCGAAAGCGCAGCAGCGCGGCCTGGTGGATCGCCTGCTGCGGCGCCAGGTTCTGCCGGCGCTGCGCGTCGATGGCGAAGTCGATCATCATGATCGCGTTCTTCTTGACGATGCCGATGAGCAGGATGATCCCGATGACGCCGATCACCCCCAGCTCGTTGCCCGAGAGCATGAGCGCGAGCAGGGCCCCGACCCCGGCGCAGGGCAGGGTCGAGAGGATGGTCACCGGGTGGATGTAGCTCTCGTACAGCACCCCGAGAACGATGTACACGCAGACCAGGGCCGCGAGGATGAGCCACAGCTGGCTCGACAGCGACTTCTCGTACGCCCCGGCGGCGCCCAGGAACTCCAGCGACAGGCCCCGCGGGATGCCGATTTCCCTGGCCGCGGAGCGGATCGCGTCCACCGCGCTGCCCAGCGACACGCCCTGCGCCTTGTCGAAGTCCAGCGTCGCCGCCGGGTACTGCGCCACGCGCGTGAGTTGCAGCGGCGCCAGCCGTTCGTCCACGCGGGCCACCGCCGCCAGCGGCGTGGACTGGCCCGAGCCCGTGCGCAGCGGCAACTGGCCCAGCGCTGCGGCGCTGTCGAGCTGCTCGCGCTGCGCCTCCAGGATCACGCGGTACTGGTTGGTCTCGGTGAAGATGGTGGACACGATGCGCTGGCCAAACGCGCTGTACAGCGTGTCGTCCACGGAACTGGCCGTGAGCGCCAGGCGCGCCGCGGTGTTGCGGTCTATGTCCACGTAGGCCGAGAGACCCTGCGCGCCGGCGTCGGTGCTGACGTTGCGCAGCCGGGGATCGCCCTGCAGGCGCTGCACCAGCTTGCGCGTCCAGTCATCGACCTGCTGCGCGTCCACGCCGCCGATGGAGACGCGGTACTCGGTGGGCCCGGTCTCGGTGTCGATGCGCAGGTCCTGCGTGGGCTGCAGATACGGCGTGACGCCGGCCACCGCCTGCACGCGCGCGCGCAGCCGATCCATGATGCGCTGCTGCGCGTCGTGGCGCTCCTTCAGGTTGATGAGCATGCTCCCGGTATTCGGCAGGGTGTTGTGCACGCCGTCCACCCCGACGAAGGCGCTCACCGAGCGCACGTCCGGGTCCTGCAAGATGGCGTGCACGGCGGCCTGCTGCAGCGCGGCCATGCGCGCGAACGAGACGTCCGAAGCGGCCTCGATGCGCGCCTGCAACTGCCCCGTGTCCTGCGTGGGAAACAGGCCCTTGGGGATCAGCAGGTACAGCAGGGCCGTCAGGGCCAGCGTGCCCCAGGCCAGCGCCAGCGTCGTGCCCTGGTGGCGCAGCACCCATTGCAGCCAGCGGTCGTAGCCTGCGATCAGCCGCTCGAAGCCGCGCCGTATGCCCCCCGCCAGACCGCGCGGACTGCCTGCGGGCTCGGGGTGCAGCCAGCGCGCGGCGAGCATGGGCACGAGCGTCAGCGACACCACGGCGGAGAGGATGATGCTCACGGCCAGCGTGACCGCAAACTCGCGGAACAGCCGCCCGAGCACGTCGCGCATGAACAGCAGCGGGATGAGCACGGCGATCAGGGACACCGTCAGCGAGACGATCGTAAAACCGATCTGCGCCGCCCCCTTGCGCGCAGCCTGCAAGGGCGTCTCGCCCGCTTCGAGGTGGCGCGCGATGTTCTCGAGCATCACGATGGCGTCATCGACCACGAAGCCCGTGGCAATGGTCAGCGCCATCAGGCTCAGGTTGTTCAGCCCGTAGCCGAGCAGGTACATCACGCCGCAGCTGCCCACGAGCGAGATCGGCACCGCCAGGCTGGCGATCACCGTGGCGCGCAGGCTGTGCAGAAAAAAGAAGATCACCAGCACCACCAGCAGCACGGCCAGGACCAGTTCCAACTCCACGTGCTCGACGGCCGCCCGGATTCCCGTGGTGCGGTCCGCGAGCAGCTGGACCTCGAGCGCCACGGGCAGGTCGGCCTGCAACGCGGGCAGCAGCTGGCGGATGCGCTCGACCGTGGCGATCACGTTCGCCCCCGGCTGGCGCTGCACGTCGAGGATGATCGCCGGGGTCGTATTCGCCCAGGCGCCCAGGCGCTCGTTCTCGACGCCGTCGAGCACCCGCGCCACCGCGTGCATGCGCACCGGCGCGCCATTGCGCCAGGACACGATGAGGTCCCGGTAGTCCTGCGCCGTGAGCAACTGGTCGTTGGTGTCGATGGTGTAGGCGCGTTGCGGCCCGTCGAAACTGCCCTTGGCGCCGTTCGCGTTCGCCGCGGTGATGGCCGTGCGCAGGCTGTCCAGCCCCAGCCCGTACGACGCCAGCGCCCGGGTGTCGGCCTGTATGCGCACGGCAGGGCGCTGCCCGCCCGCGAGCGACACCAGCCCCACGCCGCTGACCTGGCTGATCTTCGGCGCCAGGCGCGTGTACACCAGGTTCTGCACCGCGCTCAGAGGCAGCGTCTGCGAGCTGATCGCCAGCGTCAGCACCGGGGCGTCCGCGGGGTTGACCTTGGCGTATACCGGCGGCGCCGGCAGATCCGCCGGCAGCAGCGCGCTGCCCACGTTGATGGCCGCCTGCACCTGCTGCTCGGCAACGTCCAGCGCCAGCCCCAGGCTGAACTGCAAGGTGATCACCGACACCCCCGCGGAGCTGCGCGAAGCCATGCGCTCGAGCCCCGGCATCTGGCCGAACTGGCGCTCCAGCGGTGCGCTCACCGTGCGGCCCATCACCTCGGGGCTCGCGCCCGGGTACAGGGTCTGCACCTGGATCGTGGGGTAGTCCACCTCGGGCAGGGCCGACAGCGGCAAGAAGCGCAGGCCCAGCAGGCCCGCGAGCACGATCGCCAGCATCAGCAGCGCGGTGGCCACCGGCCTTTCGATGAACGGACGCGAGGGGCTCATGCCGGCTGCCCGCGCTCAGGGCTTCGGGGACGGGCGCTGGCGGCGCGCGCCGTCTCCAGTCCGTGCACCCTGTGCGCCGCCGCGTGCGCCGGGCAATTGCACCAGCATGCCGTCCTGCAGGCGGTCGCCGCCCTCGGTCACCACGCGCTCGCCCTGCGCGAGCCCCTCGGTGATCGCCACCTGCTCCGCGCTCGCCTGCCCGCGCCGGACCTGGCGCAGCGACACCCGGCGGTCCGCGCCGATGACGTACACATAGTCGCCCTGCGCGCCGGTGCGCACGGCAGTCACCGGAACCACCAGCGCGCTCACATGGCGCAGCAGCAATTGCACGTTCACGAACTGGTTCGGAAACAGCGCGCCGGCAGCGTTCTCGAAATGCGCCTTGGCCTTGACGGTGCCGGTCGTGGTATCGACCAAGTTGTCCAGCGTGGAAAAGCGGCCGGTGTCGAGCTCCGTCTGGCGCGCCCGGTCCAGCGCCGTCACCGTCAGCGCCGCCGCGCCGCGCTGCGCCGCGCGGATTTCGCCCACACGGTCCTGCGGCACGGCAAAGCGCACGTCGATGGGCGCCACCCCGGTGATGGTGGCAATTCCCGCCGCGTCGCCCGGGCCCACGGGGTTGCCCGCGTCCACCGTGCGCAGGCCGATGCGCCCGCCGGCCGGCGCCGTGATGCGCGTGAACTCCAGATTCAGCCGCGCCGTGCCCTCCTGCGCCTGGTCGCTCAGCACCGTGCCCTCCAACTGCCGGACCAGCGCCGCCTGGCCGTCCACCTCCTGGCGCGCGATCGAGTCCTGCGCGAGCAGCGTGCGGTAGCGCTCCAGCGTGAGGCGGGCGAGCTCCAGCTGCGCCTCGTCGCGCTGGCGCGTACCCCGGACCTGCATCAGCGCCTGCTCGAACGGCCGGGGGTCGATCTGCGCCAGCAACTGCCCCTTGCGCACCATCTGCCCCTCGGTGAACAGCACCTGCGTGAGCATGCCCGACACCTGCGGCCGCAGCGTCACCGTGCTCGCCGCCAGCACCGTTCCGAGCGCGTCGATGAGCACCGGCAGCTGCGCCCTGGTCACCGTGGCCTCGCCCACGGTGACCAGGGGCTGGCCGTGTCCGGAATCTTGGCCCCGCCCGCCCTGCACGCGCCCGACGAGATACCAGGCGGCGACGCCCAGCAGCCCCGCCAGAAGCAGCGCCACCAGACTCCCCACCCAGCGCAAGCGCCGCGCGGGCGGGGCGGCGGCGGGCGAGGGCAATGGGGCCGGCAGGGTGGATAAGGCCGATGAGGCGGATGAGGCGGATGAGGCCGTTGGTGGGGGCGTGCTGACTTCCTGCGGATTCATCATGGCGGTGTGCGTGTTCTCGGATTTCAGGCCCAGGGCGTGGCGCATCGTAGAGGCTGACTCCGCCCCCCTTCTTGAACGCCGTGCGAAGAAAAGTAAACCTGTGGGGGAGCAGCGCCCCGCCGACCCCGCGGATCGCGCCGCCATTGTGCATTTCGCGCCGGCCAGGGCGTATTTCGTCGCACGGCGCTGGCGCTGCCCGGGTTCTCGCGGCACAGTCAGCGACCCCCCGCTCCAAGGCTCAGCACCGTGACACAGACGACCCGACGCGCAGCGCGCCGCAACCTGCCCATGCAACGACTCATCGTGATCCCCGCATGCCTGCTGCTGGCACTCAGCGCAGGCCTTGCCGCCGCTATCGCCTGGGGCGGCCCCGGGGACATCGCGCCGCTCGCGAGCATCAGCAGGCCATTCGAAAATGTGGATTACAGCCAGCTACCGCGCGCGCAGGAATACACCGCACGCGACGGCACGGCGCTGGCGTGGCGGGCCTACGGCCCAGAGCATCCGGTGGCGGGCAGCGCGCTGCGCCGGGTGCTGCTGGTGCATGGCTCCTCGGCGCACGCGCAGTCCATGCACGTGCTCGCGCAGGCCCTGGCGGCCGAAGGCTACGCCGTGGCGGCGCTCGACATGCGCGGGCACGGCGCATCGGGTCCGCGCGGGCAGGCGGCGTACGTCGGCCAGTTGGAAGACGACGTCGAGGACTTCCTGCGCGCCGTGCCCCATTCCGGTCCGCAGACGCTGATGGGCTTTTCGTCCGGCGGGGGCCTGGTGCTGCGCCTTGCGGGCAGCGCAAGGCAGGAACTGTTCGAGCGCTACGTGCTGCTCGCGCCCTATGTGGGCCCGAGCGCCCCCACGTCGCGGCCCGACAGCGGCGGCTGGGCTTCCGTCGGCCTGCCACGCATCCTCGCGCTGACCCTGCTCAATGGCGCGGGCATCACCCGCTGGAACCATCTGCCGGTGCTGCGCTTTGCCCTGGAGCCCGCGATACACCATCTGCTCACCCCCAGCTATTCGTACACCCTGGCGATGAGCTTCGGCCCGCATCGGGACTACCAGAGCGACATCCGCAACGCCCGGGGCAGGCTGTGCATCGTCGCCGGACAGGACGACGAGCTGATGTACGCGGAGCGCTACGCCGCGTTGTTCGCCGAGGCGGGCAAGCCAGTTCCCGTGACCCTTGTGCCCGGCGTTCAGCACATGGGGTTGACGCTGGACGCGGTGGCCGTGCGCGCGGTGGCACGGGCCTGCAAGGAGTGAATCCGGGTCACGCACACGCAGTGGCTCGACGCTCAACTGACACCTGTCGGGCAAGGTCGCAAAGCACTCCCCAGAGACGATCCAGGCTGACGGGGCGCAAGAGCAGACAGAACAACACGACAACTGCGCGAGGCCTACTCCGTGTGGGAAACCCGAATCGAGCATGGTCAGGTGCATCTGTGCTCCATTGCGGCCAAGATGGTTTGTCTGGCTGCCCATGGAAGAAATCTGCGCACCATGCCTGATGAGTTACTTCAACGTCTTTCTGAGCATCCATTCTTACCTTTGTGATAATCCCATGACCCATTTGAAATTCATCAAGAACATTGTTGTTGGCGTTAGCCTACTGGCCTCCTCTGCTGTGCAAGCTTATGGCGAGCATTCCGACCCGGCCCTGAAACACCTCACCCAGGCCTTTGCTGAAGCTGCGAAAGACCCTGGCAAGCTTGATGCTGCTTTCAGTGTGGCCGAACAAACGGTCAAGGCCATGCCGAACAATCCAATTGCCCTGGTCTATAAAGGCAGCCTTGCCACGCAGCGGGCGCGCGACGCCTGGATGCCATGGAACAAGCTAAGCTACCTCAAAGACGGTATTGACATGATGGATCAGGCTCTGGACATCGCCTCGCGGGCTCCGGTCAATCCCGAAACGATACTTCAAGTGCGCATGGTACGTGCGCTTACCAGCGCGCGCATTCCAGCGATCTTCGGCCGTGGTTCGGTGGCGCAGGGGGATTTCACTAATGTACTCAGCAACCCAGGATTCAAGGGTATGAAGGCACAGGATCAGGCCTCTGTCTACGCTTGGCTGGCTGTCTATGCGCACCGGGATAACCAAGCGGATAAAGCCGCAGATCAACTGAAGACAGCGAGAGCAGTAGACAAAGTCACGGCAGACGCCGTTTGGGCAGAAAGGTAAGCCATGGTGGTCGAGTCTCCCGTTGTTCTGCGCGCCAGCAATTTGCACAAGTTGTATGCATTGGGTGAGACCTCGGTAGCCGCATTGCGTGGGGTTGACATCACAATTGAGCAGGGCGACTTTGCTGCCTTGTGTGGCCCCTCCGGCAGTGGCAAGAGCACTTTGCTCAATTTGCTTGGATTGTTGGAGCCACCAAATCAGGGTGAAATTTGGCTCGACGGGAAGACGGTCGACCACGGAGCTACTGAGGCGCTTGATCAATTGCGACGGCGTCGCTTGGGCTTCGTGTTTCAGAGCTTCAACCTGGTTCCGGTGCTCAGTGCGCGGGAAAACGTCGAGCTTCCCTTGTTGATGACATCCATGTCGCCGAGCGAGCGCCGCGAGCGTGCAGAGAGTCTGCTCGATGCGGTGGGGCTGGCTGATCGCATGGGCCACCGGCCCAAGCAGCTTTCCGGCGGCCAGCAACAACGGGTGGCAGTGGCACGGGCGTTGGTGAACGCGCCACTGTTGGTGTTGGCCGATGAGCCCACCGCCAGTCTGGACAGCCAGACCGCTGCACAACTGCTCGATCTAATGCAGTCGCTCAATCGGCAACTGGGCACTGCCTTTTTGTTCTCCACTCACGATGCGCGTGTGGTGGAGCGCGCTCAGAAGTTGTTCACACTCTCCGACGGAAGAATATTGGCATGAAATGGTTTGTCTACGCTTGGCGCAATGTCGCACGCAACCGGCGCCGCACTGTGCTTTCTGCCGCCATTGTTGCCTGCGGCAGTATGGCGCTGTTGCTGAGCATCGGCTTTGTACTGGCATCCTTTTATGGCCTGCGCGAATCCATCATCAGCAGCGAACTAGGGCACATCCAGATAGGCGCACATGGCCAGTTTGAGGGTAACGAAGAAAGGCCCTTGCAGTATGGCCTGAGTCCGCAGCAGGTCAAGGCCGCGGAAGACGAATTCCAGCAAGAGTCCGGGTTGCGCTTCAGTACTCGGCGCGTCTTGTTTGAGGGCTTGCTCTCCACGGGGCGTCGCAGCGTGGCCTTTGTAGGACAGGGCGTGGAGCCAGAAAAAGAGTCCCGCCTCTCTACCGTGTTTGCTCCGATTGTCTCTGGCAATGGTTTGAGCGACGACCCCAGCAGACCTGAGCAGATCCTGATTGCCGTCGATCTTGCGCGCAGCCTTCAGGTCAAACCGGGTGATACGATCACCGTCATGGTGACCACCGAAGACGGCGTTCTCAACGCGGTCGATGCCGTGGTTGCTGGCACCTATCGCACAGGGGTGCCGGATCTTGATCGCCGCGCCATCATGATGCCGTTGCAAAACGTGCAGTCATTGTTGGTGACCCAAAAGATATCACGCTTGGTGTTGGCGCTGCGCGACACCGATGCCACCGACGCATTGGCCTCACGCCTGCGTGCGCAGCTTCCAGATCTGGATATCAAGCGCTGGATTGAACTGGCACCTTTTTACAATCAGGTTGTATCGCTGTACCGCATCATCTTCACCGTGCTGGGCATCATCATTGCGATGGTGGTTTTTATCTCCACCGCCAACTCCATGCTGATGAGCGTCATGGAGCGCATCCGCGAAGTTGGGACGCTTCGTGCCATTGGAATTCCAGATCGGCGTATTCAACAGACCTTTCTGCTCGAAGGTGGAATGATCGGCATGCTGGGTGGCAGCGTCGGCTTGGTGTTAGCGTTGCTGACAGCGCTGGTGGTTAATCTTTCCGACATCCGCATGCCACCACCGCCTGGGCGCACCACTGATTACCCGCTCATCATTGCTATGCAATTGGATAGCAGCTTGATGATCTGGCTGGCCTTCATCATGCTGAGTGCGCTGGCTGCCTGGGCACCACATCGGGTGATACGTCGTTTATCCATCATAGAAAAGCTCAATCACGTTTGAGCGGGAGTTATTGCACTATGCGTTTTCTTCTTTTGATTTTGTGCCTCAGCGTATTTGGAGGTGCTGCTGTGCTCGCTGCCGAGCGTCCACACCCTTCGGCGTTGTTGGCGCAGGCCGATAATTTCAGGCAGCAAGATGAGTCGGCCGAGCTCAGGGTCAAACTCAAGAGTACCAAAGACCAAAAGCCAGATGGTGACAGTGAGATGCGCGTGCGGCTCAAGGGGGCAGATCTGTCATTAGTGGAAGTGCTCAGTGGGCGCAGTGCTGGCCAAGTCGTGTTGATGAGCAAAGAGGCTGTGTGGGTGCGCATGCCGCGTGCCAGTTTGCCGATTCGTATTACACCGATTCAGCGTCTGATGGGCGAAGCCAGCTACGGTGACCTGGGACGCTTGCGCTGGCAAGATGACTACGCTGCCCAGTATCAGGTCAACGCGGAGCAGACTGTAAATGACATCTCGGTTTGGGCGCTAAGCCTGACGGCTGCCAAACCGACCGCAGCCTATGCCAAGATGGATCTCTACGTTGCACGCGACGGTGGCTGGCCAGTGCAGGCAGCGTTTTATCTGAAGAGCGGTAAGCTCTTCAAAACAGCCCGCTTTGACAAGCCAGTCAAGCTTGGCAGCAGGGTTCTGACGCAGCGCACCGTTCTCAGTGATGGAGTTGACAGCACACAACAAACCGAGATGATCATCGAATCGGTCACTGCCAAAGACTTCCCCAGTCAGAAGTTCACGCTTGATGGGTTGATGGAATGAGGGGGTGGATGTTTTTGGGCACCTTCTTGGTGGGTGCATGCCTATCTGCCCACGCTGACCCGCTGGAGCTTAAATCTGCTTTGGTGTTCACTGGACAGGCCACCGAGCTTCGTCGCGACTTGGATCCTGGTTGGCTATCTGGCGTGCCAGCTAAACAATATACTGGTGCCGCCGTGATAGACGGCAAATGGGAGGATCTTGGCTTTCGCTACCGATTGGACTACGACCAGGTTCGTGGTAGCGAAGGACGGTCAGTCTTCAACAATGAACGTAGTAGCGGTCAACTACTACAGTTGCGCACAAAGTTTCTGCTGTCGGATCGCTGGGCGTTGCGTTTGGGCAAGTTCAATGAAAACTTCGATAACGCCCATTACGCGCATGTGCTGGATTTTCTCAAGGACAACATTACCTCCAGCGACACAGAGGATCTGGCAGCCCGCGTGCGTGGCTTCCCCATTGCCAAGCTTAGTTACAACGGAGAGCGTTTGGGCGCAGATCTGATTTACAGCGACGATAGCAGCACGAACACTACTTACCGCTTTAACAGTCAGAATCCAAACTTTAACCGAGGCATTCGTCAATGGCTGGGTGTTCTCCGCGTCAATTTTGAGGAAACCGATGTAACCACGCTGGTACAAAAGCCATCGGATATGCGCGCGGGTTTTGGTGCCGCCTTTGTTCATACTCCAAATGCACAGATGCAGTTGTATGGTGCCTTGTTTTCTCAACGCGGAAGTCGGCAGCCAGTGCTTCGCAACATTTATCCTGATGGGGCACCGCCCTTGGGGGGCGACGATATTTATACGAACAGTGGCTCCTATGCCGCAACACGACTGATGGAGGATCGCTGGTATACCCGTGGTATGCTGGGTATAGGCTGGACGAGTGAGACGCAACTGAATTTGCGTTTCGAATGGCGGCATGATCAAAGCGGAATGTCGCCTCAAGATTACCGCCGATGGGGGCAAATCGTTGATTTCCATCGTAGCCTACTGCGGCAAGACCGTACGGCAGCAGCCTTCAACATCGCTTGGGACGCCCAAGCGCTGCGAGCCCGCCAGCGCGATAGTTTTCTGCTACGGATCGACCGACCCCTGGACAATGATTTTTCCATAGCTCTTGGCGCTCTGGTAGGGAGGGATCGTAGTGTCTTGTGGCAGCCGCGTCTGCGCTATAGTCCAGCAGGGAAAAGGCTGGACGCTTGGATCGAATTTCAGCGCACTGCTGGTCGTGAAGGCTCCGAGTTCGGCTCAGCGCTGGCGCGAACGCAGGTGCAGGTCGGTCTACGTTATCTCTTTGACTAGACTGATCTACTCGATCACTTACTGCCGCCCAGACTGCGTCCGAATGAGATCACCGTGTGGGTGCTTGGGCCTGCAGCAGTAGCGACAGTGTTAAGTAGCCAAGAATCATTGCCATCGGCTGAGTTGGTGCGTGCCGCCAACATTGCCCGAGCAGACAAACGCAGCGAATTCATTGCGGCTCGCCGGGCTCTTCGCTGGTTTTTGGCTCAGCAGAGAGGCGGCGAGTCCTCTCATGTTGAATTTGATCGCCTATCCGGCCCTTTGCAACCTGTTGGTCATTACCGTGACTTGACTTAGTTGTTGATTTGTATAGGTTTTCATGACTTGTGCATAACGGAATGGGTTTGGCTTGTACCGGGTCCATTGCTGAAATTGAAAAATTCACACGCTCTCAGAGGGCGATCTCCCCGCCGTCGCTGCGCGTCACCGCCACCGTTGCGGAGCGGGGCCGTTTCTTCGCCGCGCCGTCGGTTTGGCTGGCGGGCCAATAGCTGGTGTACGCCTTGGCGCCGTGGTCAGCGGACGCGGCCTCGCCCGGGTGCTGCACGTTGAAGAACAGCGTCTTGCGGTCCGGCGTCATGGCGATCCCGGTGATCTCGCAGTCCTTCGGGCCCGTGAGGAAACGGCGCACCGTGGTGCCGTTGGCGTTGGCGCCTTTGATGGTCGAGGTGCCTCCCGCCGCGGTGGCCGCGCCGCCGTCGCCGACCTTGCCGGGAACTGCGGCCAGCATCATGCAATTCGTCACGTCGGTGTAGGCGCTGTCGTCGGTCTGGATCCACAGGATCCCGCGGCTATCGAACCACAGGCCGTCCGGGCAGGAGAAGTCGTTCACGTCCGTGAGCTTGGAGAGATTCACGTCGGCGGCAGCGTCGGCCTGCGCTGCGAACAGATAGATGTCCCAGGTGAATGCGCTCGCGGCCGGGTCATCGCCGGCTTCGCGCCAGCGGATGATGTGGCCGTTGGGATTGCCCTTTTGCACGGACGTGCCGTTCTTCAGGTCCTCGTAGTAGCGCGGATTTGCGGCGTCGGGCCTGAGCTGGTAGCCGGTGGGGGTGGCAGTCGGCGCGACGCGCGCGCTGTTGTTCGTCAGGCTCATGTAGACCTCCCCGTTCAACGGGTTCACTGCGCCCCATTCCGGCCGGTCCATCTTGGTCGGGCCGAGCTTGTCGGCCGCAAGGCGGGGGTTGATCAGGACGTCCGCCTGGTCGGCGAAGGGGTAGGTGGTATGGCTGCTGTCGATCCCGTTCTTGCCAAAAGTCAGCTCCAGCCAGTTGCCGCTGCCGTCGGCGTTGAACTTGGCCGCGTAGAGGGTGCCCTGGTCCATGTACTTGGCGCCCGCGGCGAGCCCCTTGCCGACGTCGGCCGGATCCCAGTTCGCCTTGGAGACGAACTTGTAGATGTACTCGCTGCCGCCGTCATCGCCCATGTAGAAGACCACCGGTCTGCCTGCGACCGCCTTGCAGGGCCAGCAGCCCTCGTGGTTGAAGCGACCGAGCGCCGTGCGCTTGACCGGATTCGAGCTGGGGCTGAAGGGATCGATTTCCACGATCCAGCCGAAGTTGTTCGCGGTGTTGCGAAAGTCCGCCTCGGCGCTGGCACCGGTGACCGAGGCGTTCCAGCGGGCGTAGTCGTCGCTGCTGCCGGGGGTGTCCCACAGGTAGGGGCTCTTGCGGTTCTGGGGCAGGCCGCTGCGGTTCAGGGCAGTGACCTCCTTGGCGCTGCGCGCCGCGTCGTCGTCGGCGGCCCGGCCAATCACGTTCAGGTAGTTCTCTTCGCAGGTCAGATACGTGCCCCAGGGCGTGTAGCCGTTGGCGCAGTTGTTGTTCGTTCCGCGCGTCGTGGTGCCAGTGGGCGACTGCTTGGTTCGGAGCAGGTTCGAGCCCTTGGCCGGGCCGGAGAAATCCATCAGGGTGGCGGAGGTGATGCGGCGGTTGAACGGGGAGTCGCGCACCATGGACAGGCTCATGTCGGCGCCGCGTTTGACTTCGCAGACACTCACCCCATGCGCGGCAATCTCCTTGTCGACTTCGGCGGCAACGCGCACGCTGCCGGCCGTGCGGCCATTCGGGTGCAGGCAATGGGGCCCCACCACGTATTCGTGGTTCACGCACAGCAGGCCGCGGTCAGAGCGGTCCGCCTGCCAGGCGCCGGCATTCGACAGCCCGAAGTAGTGCATGCCATCGTGGCCGTCGCCGATGCGCCGGTTGTACGAATCGGGCGTCTCCGACCCATCGTCGGCCCAGGCCGCGTCGCCCGACTGCAGGGGATCCCCCAGGGCGTGGAGGATGCTGACCCGATAGCCGGAAGCGATGCTGACCAGGTCATTTTTGTTCTTGGGGACGGCCTCGAACCGGAGGGTGGGGGTGGGGGTAGGGGTGGGGGCCGCATCCCCACCGGGAGCGCCGCCGCCAGCGGTCCCTCCATTGCCGCCACCACCATCGCCGCCACCACTGCATGCGCTCAGGCCAAGACTGCCGAACAGCGTTGCCGTGGTGACGGAAATCCCTCCCTTGAGGACGCCGCGGCGGCTCATGCGCGCAGCCACGATTTCCTGGATATGGGGGTTGCTTGACTGGTTGCTGATCTCGTCTTCATCCAGGTGGTTGGGGATGCCGCTGTCGTGGGGCTGGCTGCTCATGGATTCTCCAAAGTTCGAACGGGGTGCGATCGATGGTATGGAGCCAAGATGACAGATGCGTTACGCAAGCCCCCGCGCTGCCATTCCAATGCGCCCGGTCATTCCTCACGCACTTTGAAGTGCGCGCGCGCCAGCGTGGACTCTATGAGTCGGGCGTTGGGTTCGTCGATATCTCTTACCCAATCCTCTGCGGCCTGTCGGGAGCGGCCAAACTGCATATGCCGGGCGAGCAAACGCTGCAGCCGCAGGGCAGGATCGACTTCCACGTACCACAGTTCGTCGAGCAAGGCCGCCACGTGGCCCCAGCCGCCTTGCTCCAGCGCCAGGTAGTTGCCCTCCGCGATGAGCAGCTTGGCATGGGGGAAGATGGGAATGGCCCCGGCGATGGGCTCCTCGATTTCCCGGCGAAATTCAGGGGCGTAGATGAGCTCGTCGTCCCCCTGTTTGCGCAAGCGCTCGAGCAGCGACCGGTAGCCATGGCCATCAAAAGTGTCCGGTGCGCCCTTGCGCCCGGCACGCCCCAGGCGATCCAACTCCTTGTTCGCCAAGTGATATCCATCCATCGGCACGATCTGCGACTGCTGGGGGTACAGGGCGTGCAGGCGCAGCGAAACCGTTGACTTGCCTGCCCCCGGAGGTCCGACGATGCCCAGGATCGTTCTGGAACTGCGGGAGAGAAATAGCTGAAGCCGCCCGCAGGCTTGCGCGAGGGTCAGCGTTTGTACGTGCTGCGTCATGGAATTTGCCCGTTCATGGATCGATGGTCCGTGCGTTTCGCCTGCGCTCCCGGTCGGCGTCAGGGCTTGAAAAAATTCACCGGCAGCCCGGCTATCGCCACCCGGGTGCCAAACAGCGAGCCTGCGGGAATGGCTGCGTCCTGCTCTTGCTGCGGTCGCCCCGCACGCGCCGAGGTGATGTACAGCGTGCGCCCATCGTCCCCGCCAAAGCAGACCATGGTGGGGCATTGCACGGGCGTGGCGATGCGCTGCAGCAATGCGCCGGCGGGCGAGAACTGCAGCACGCAGGCGCCCTCGTACATGGCCACCCAGTAGTTGCCGTCCACGTCCACCGCCGCGCCGTCGGGGCGGCCGCCGTAGGGTTCGCCGGGCTCCTTGCGGGGAAAGCGGGCCCAGGGCTGGCGCCCGCTGATGCTTCCGCTGGTCGCATCGAAGTCAAAGCGGTCGATGCGGTGCTCGGGCGTGTTCGCCCAATACAGAAAGCGCTCGTCGGGGCTGAACGCCAGGCCGTTGGCCGTGAAGTTATCGCCCGCCATGTAATCCAGGCGGTAGCCGCCAGCCCCTGCCTCCAGCCGCCACAGCGCCGCATCGGGCGCGCTGCGCGGCGTGATCACCGAACCCGCCCAGAATCGGCCCGCGGTGTCGCAGCGACCATCGTTCAGGCGCAACTGCCGGGTGTCGTGCCGCTCGGCAGGCAGCCGGGCCAGGCAGTCGAGCGCACCCGTCAGCGTGTGCAGAAGGTGGAAACCATCACGTAACCCGATTACAAGCCGGGCGTCCGGCGCGGGCGCGCAGCAGCCGGGTTCGCTGGGCATCTTCCACTGCCAGCGCCGGTCCGTCGCGGGTTCCCAGGCGTTCACTGCAAACCCTTGGATGTCGCACCAGTAAAGGCGTTTCTCGAGGGGGTGCCAGAACGGCGACTCGCCGAGTTCGGAAGGTGGCAGCGGCAGGGCTTGCAGGGTCATGGCTTGAAGCAAACAGGTTATCGAATTACATTCTAGGCCCCAGTCCAGTCGGCCCTCCGGCCCAAACCAGCGATGGAGAATCCCCTGCATCCAGTCCTCGCGCGCGTCACGCAGCGCATCACCCGGCGCAGCGCAGACAGCCGCGCCGCATACCTCGCGGGCGTTGACGCCATGCTCCGGCGCAAGCCCGCGCAAGAGCGCATGGGCTGCGCGAACCTGGCCCACGCCTACGCCGCGCTGCCCGGTGCGGACAAGTTCCGGGTCGTGGCCGAGAAGGGGCCGAACATCGGCGTGGTCACGGCGTACAACGACATGCTGTCGGCGCACCAACCGTACCAGGGCTACCCCGCGCTGCTGCGCGACGAGGCCGCCCGGCTGCAAGTCAGCGTGCAGGTGGCCGGGGGCGTTCCTGCCATGTGCGACGGAATCACGCAGGGAACGCCCGCAATGGAACTGTCGCTGTTCTCGCGCGACACCATCGCCATGGCGACTGCGGTGGCGCTGTCGCACGACGTGTTCGACGGCGTGCTGCTGCTGGGCGTATGCGACAAGATCGTCCCCGGCCTGCTCATCGGCGCGCTGCACTACGGCCACCTGCCCTGCGTTTTCGTTCCTGCCGGCCCCATGGGGACGGGCCTGTCGAACCGGGACAAGTCCAAGGTGCGCGAGCAGTACGCGCAGGGCCTGGTGGGGCGCGACGAGTTGTTCCGGGCCGAATCGGCCGCGTACCACGGCCCCGGCACCTGCACCTTCTACGGCACGGCGAACAGCAACCAGATGCTGCTCGAAGCCATGGGCCTGCACGTTCCGGGCGCGGCGTTTGCGCCGCCCGGCAGCGCTGCGCGCGAGGAATTCAGCCGCGCGGCGCTGCGCACCGTGCTCGACATCGGTGCGCGCGGCCCGCGCTTCACGCCCATCGGGCGGCTGGTGGACGCGCGCTGCATCGTCAACGCCATGGCGGCGCTGCTGGCCACGGGCGGATCGACGAATCACCTGATCCACTGGGTGGCGATCGCGCGCAGCGCGGGCGTGCTCATCGACTGGTCGGACTTTGACGAACTCTCCGGCGCCGTGCCGCTGCTCGCCCGCGTGTATCCCAATGGCGAGGCCGACGTGAACCAGTTCCAGGCCGCGGGCGGCCCGGCGTGGGTGCTGCGCGAATTGCTGGACAACGGCCTCATGCACGCCGACGTGCTGAGCGTGAACGCCGGCGGCATTGCCGCAGGTGCGCAGGGCGCGCCTGCGGTGCCGGGGGACGACAGCGTGCTGCGCCCCGTGCGCCGGCCGTTCTCGGCCACGGGCGGGCTGCGCCTGCTGCAGGGCCGGCTGGGGCGCGCGGTGATCAAGGTCTCGGCCGTTCCCGAGGAGCGCCACGTGGTCCAGGCGCCGGCGCGCGTCTTCGACTCGCAGGAGGCGCTGCTCGCCGCGTTCAACGCCGGGGAACTGCGGCAGGACATGGTGGCCGTGGTGCGCTTTCAGGGCCCGCAGGCGAACGGCATGCCCGAGTTGCACAAGCTCACGCCGCCGCTGGGCGTGTTGCAGAACCAGGGTTTCCAGGTCGCGCTCGTGACCGACGGACGCATGAGCGGCGCCTCGGGCAAGGTGCCCGCGGCGATCCACGTCACGCCCGAGGCGCTGGCCGGCGGCGCGCTCGCGCTGCTGCGCGACGGCGACGTGGTGCGCGTGGACGCCGTCGCGGGGACGCTGGACGTGCTCGTCGACGAGGCCGAATGGGCCGCGCGCACCCCCTGCGCCGGCCCACCGCCTGCGCTCACCGGCTTTGGCCGCGAACTCTTCCACAACATGCGCCGCCATGCGGGCGGCGCCGAACAAGGAGCCTGCACATGGCTGTGACCCCTGCCACCCCGCTGGACATCGCCAGCCATGGCCCGGTAATTCCCGTCCTCGTGATCGAGCACGTGCACGACGCGCTGCCGCTCGCCGAGGCGCTGCTCGCCGGCGGCGTACAGGTGCTTGAGGTGACGCTGCGCACGGCCGCGGGACTGCCCGCGATCGAAGCCATTGCGCGCCAATTGCCGCAAGCCGTGGTCGGCGTGGGCACGGTGCTCGACGCCGACGATGCCCGCCGCGCGAGCGCGGCCGGCGCTCGCTTTGCCGTGAGCCCGGGCTATACGCAGCAGGTGGGCGACGCGTGCAAGGCGCTGAAGCTGCCGCTGCTGCCCGGCGTGGCCACGTCGAGCGAGATCATGGCCGTACTGTCCGACGGGTTCTCATTCCTCAAGCTCTTCCCCGCCGAGGCGGCAGGCGGAATCCCCTTGCTCAAGTCCTGGGCCAGCCCGTTTGGCCAGGTCAGCTTCTGCCCCACCGGCGGCATTGGCCCGGCCACGGCGCCCGACTATCTGGCGCTGCCCAATGTGCGCTGCGTGGGCGGCTCCTGGCTCACGCCCGCCGATGCCGTGCGCTCTGGCGACTGGGCGCGCATCACCGCGCTGGCGCGCGCCGCGCAGGCGCTGCGCGGAGCCATGTAACTGGACTTAGCCACTTCGGCGGCCTGGGTCGCCCCACCGGGCACGGCGACTTGGCTGCGCCTGTCCACCTAGGGAAAACCCCTGGGTAAAGCGCGCAAGCCGGGAATTACACTTTTTAACATCGGCCGCAAGGTCAGCGCCGGCCGCGAACCGGCGCAACGCAAACCCTGATTCCCGGCCCAGGAGCCCCCATGAAAAAACACCTGATGGCGTTTGGCGCCGCGCTGTTGCTCAGCGTCGGCGGCCTGCAGGCACGGACATTCACCTGGAGCGCATCGTCCGACGCGCTGTCCATGGACCCGTATTCGACGAACAACACGTTCACCAATGCCTTTATGGGCAACATATACGAAGGGCTGGTGCGTTTCAACGACAAGGTTCAGATTGAACCTGCGCTGGCCGAGTCCTGGAGCGCGCTGTCCCCGACCCTGTGGCGCTTCAAGCTGCGCCGCGGCGTGAAGTTCCACAACGGCGAAGCCATGACGGCCGACGACGTGGTGTTCAGCTGGCAGCGCGTCATGACGCCCGGCTCCATCGCCAAGATGAATCTGGGCGACGTGAAGGACGTGCGCAAAGTCGATGCCTTCACCGTGGACGTCGAGACCCGCGCGCCCTTCCCGCTGCTGCTCAACGAACTCCTGAACCTCGTGATCATGAGCCGCTCCTGGTGCGAAAAGAACAAGGCCACGCAGGCCAGCGACCTGAAGCAGAAAAAGGAAAACCACGCCAACCGCAGCACCAACGGCACCGGCCCCTTCATGCTGAAGTCGCGCGCGGTGGACGTCAGGACCGTGCTCGTCGCCAACCCCGACTGGTGGGACAAGCCCGGGCACAACCTGAGCGAAGTCGTCTTCACGCCGATACAGTCCGACGCCACCCGCACCTCGTCGCTGCTGTCGGGCGCGCTGGACGCGAGCGTCAGCGTGCCGCTGCAGGATACGCAGCGCATCAGCAGCTCGGGCGCGTTCACCGTGGTGCAGGGGCCCGAGCTGCGCACCATCTTCCTCGGCATGGACCAGTTCCGCGACGAGTTGCTCTACTCCGGCGTCAAGGGCCGGAACCCGTTCAAGGACCTGCGCGTGCGCAAGGCGCTGTACCAGGCGATCGACGTCGAAGCCATCAAGCGTTCGGTGATGCGCGGCCAGTCCTGGCCCGCAGGAATGATTCTGTCGCCCCTGCTGAATGGAGCGCCCAGGGAGTTGAACACCCGCCTGCTGCCCTTTCATGCCGAAGCGGCAAAGAAGCTGCTGGCCGAAGCCGGCTACCCCGAGGGCTTTGCCGTCGGCATGCAATGCCCGAACAACCGCTACGTGTACGACGAGCAGATCTGCCTGGCCATCGTCTCGATGCTCGGCCGCGTGGGCATCAGGGTGACTCCGCAGCTCGAGCCCATGAGCAAGTTTCACGTGCGCCTGAACACCATGGACGTGTCGCTCTACATGATCGGCCACGCCGGCCTGCCCATGGCCGACGCCTACGCGCAGCTGTTCGACACGCTCGCCACCCGCTCGGACACGCAGGGTGGCCTGAACGCGGGCCGCTACTCCAACCCCGCGCTCGACGCCCTGCTGCCCAAGATCGCCACCGAACTCGACAGCACCCGGCGCAGTGCGCTCATCGCCGAGGTCGTCGCGATCGCGCGCAACGATTTCGCCTACCTGCCGCTGCACCAGCAGCCCGTCACCTGGGCCGCGCGCAAGGGCGTCGATCTTCGGCAGGGGCCGGACAACCAGTTGCGCCTCTGGCTGGTCAGCGTCCCCGGGTGAGGGCCCCTCCCGATGCTCCGCTTCCTGTCGATCCGCGCCTGGAATGGCTTGCTGGTGATGCTCGGGGTGTCCTTTACCTCCTTTTTGCTGTTCAGCTACATCGGCGACCCGGTGAACAACCTGTTGGGCGAGAGCGCCACGGTCGCGCAAAAGGAGGCGCTGCGGGCCTCGCTCGGACTGGACCAGCCGCTCCTCGTGCGCTTTTACAAGTACCTCGGGCTGGCCGTGCGCGGCGAGTTCGGCGTCTCCTACCGCAACCTGGAGCCCGTGGGGCAACTGCTTTGGTCGCGGGTTCCGGCAACGCTCGAACTCAGCTTCTGCGCGGCAGCGCTGGCCCTGGGTGCGGGTATCCCGATGGGCGTGTACGCCGCCATCCGGCGCGATTCCCGGATCGCGCAGCTCATGCAGCTGGTCTCGCTGATCGGCATTTCGATGCCCTCGTTTCTCACGGGAATCCTTCTGATCCTGGTCTTCTCGGTCGAGCTCAACTGGCTGCCGGCCTCCGGCCGCGGCGACGTGGTGCAGTGGGGCCCCTGGAGCACCGGCCTGCTGACGCTCAGCGGCTGGAAGTCGCTGGTCATGCCGTCGATCACGCTGGCGCTGTTCCAGCTGACGCTCTTCATGCGCCTGGTGCGCTCCGAAATGCTCGAAGTGCTGCGCACCGACTACATCAAGTTCGCCCGCGCCCGCGGCATTGCCGAGCGCTCCATCCACTTCCACCATGCGCTGAAGAACACGCTGATCCCGGTGATCACCGTGGCCGGCCTGCAACTCGGCGCGCTGATCGCGTTCTCCATCATCACCGAGACCGTCTTCCAGTGGCCCGGCATGGGGCTGCTGATCATCCAGGCCATCACCTTCAGCGACATCCCGGTGATCGCCGCGTACCTGATGCTCATCGCGCTGCTCTTCGTGGGCATCAACGCCGCCGTGGATCTGCTGTATTTCCGGGTCGATCCCCGGGTCCGTCCGGCATGAACGCGCGCTCCCTGGAAACCGCAGCCGCCGTGCAGGAGCCTGCGGCTTGGCAGCGCCTGCTCGACAGCGATTTCGTCTACGCTTTCCGGCGCTCGCGCACGGCGCTGGCCTCGGCGCTGGTGCTGCTCTTGCTCGCTGCGCTGGCCGTTCTTGCGCCCTGGATCGCGCCGCAAAACCCCTTTGACCCGGCAGCGCTCGACCTGCTCAACGCGCGCCTGCCGCCCGCCTGGATCGAGGCCGGCCGGATGCAGTTCCCGTTCGGCACCGACGGCCAGGGGCGCGACCTGCTGTCCGTGCTGATGTACGGTCTGCGCATCTCGCTGATGGTGAGCGTGTGCGCCACGCTGTTTGCGCTGTTCGTCGGCGTGACGCTCGGGCTCGTCAGCGGGTACGCCGGCGGCACCATCGACAACCTGATCATGCGGCTGGCCGACATGCAACTGAGCTTCCCGGCCATCCTGGTCGCGCTATTGGTCGATGGCCTGGCGCGCACGCTGCTGCCGCACGCGCTGCACGAGCGGCTGGCGTTGCCCGTCGTGATCTTCGCCATCGGCGTCTCGACCTGGGTGCAGTACGCGCGCACGGTGCGCGGCGCGACCTTGGTGGAAAAGTCCAAGGACTACGTGCATGCCGCCCGGCTGATCGGCATGGGACCGCTGCGCATCCTGCTGCGCCACGTGCTGCCGAACGTGCTCGGCCCGGTGCTGGTGATCGCCACGCTGTCGCTGGGTCTGGGAATCCTGACCGAGGCCACGCTGAGCTTCCTGGGCCTGGGCGTGCCGCCGACCTCGCCCTCGCTGGGCACGCTGATGCGCAGCGGCAACGAGGTGCTGTTCGCGGGCGAATGGTGGGTCACGGTGCTGCCGGGCCTGTGTCTGATGCTGCTGGTGCTGGCGATCAACCTGCTGGGCGACTGGCTGCGCGACGTCCTCAACCCCCGGCTCAGATAAGGCACGGGGCAGGGCACGGGGACACACGCCATGGGCGCCAACGCATCCCCCACCCTGAGCGTGCGCGACCTGCGCGTCGAGATCCCTGCACGCCGCGGCACGCTGCTCGCGCTCGACGCCGTTTCCTTCTCCATCGCGCCCGGCGAAATCCTTGGCTTTGTCGGCGAATCGGGGGCAGGCAAGTCGCTCACCGGAATGGCCATCCTCGGCCTGCTCGACCCGCCCGCGCGCATCGCCGGCGGCGAAATCCATCTGGGCGAGCGCCGCATCGACACGCTGTCGCAGCGCGCGATGCGCCGCGTGCGCGGCAAGGAAATCGGCGCGATTTTCCAGGACCCCTTGATGAGCCTGAACCCGCTGCTGCAAATCGGCGCGCAGTTGGTCGAAACCATGCGCACGCATCTTGCGCTGTCGCACGCGCAGGCCGTGCAACGCGCGCTGGCGCTGCTGCACGCCGTCGGCATCCCGGCGCCCGAAGCGCGCTTCACCGCGTACCCGCACCAGTTCTCGGGCGGCATGCGCCAGCGCATCGTGATCGCGCTGGCGCTGTGCGCCGGACCGCGGCTGCTGCTCGCCGACGAGCCGACCACGGCCCTGGACATGTCCATCCAGGCGCAGGTGTTGCAGTTGCTGCGCACGCTGTGCCGCGAGAACGCAACGGCCATGCTGCTGGTCACGCACGACATCGGCGTGATCGCCGAGATGGCGGACCGCGTGGCGGTGATGTACGCCGGTCGCATCGTCGAAACCGGTCCGGTCGAGGACGTGCTGCGCGACCCGGCGCATCCCTACACCCGCGGCCTGATGGACGCCATCCCCTCGATCGAACCGGTGACCGGCCCGCTGCACCAGATCGACGGCGCCATGCCGCGGCTGAACGCGCGCCCGGCCGGCTGCGCGTTCCACCCGCGCTGCGCCCGTGCCACGGAGCAATGCCGCGCCGAGAGCCCCGGCCTGCGCACGGACCGGCAGCGGCAGGTCGCCTGCTGGGTCGCCCCCGCGGAGCAGGAGGCCGCATGAACGCCGGGAACAGGCCCGCGGCCGCCGAAGCTGCGGTGAGCCTTGAGGTGCAGGACGTCGTGCGCCACTTCTCCGCGGGCGCTGGCCTGCTGCGTACGGCGCTGGGCACGGGCCGTTCGGTGAAGGCCGTCGATGGCGTGAGCCTGCGCATCCGCCGCGGCCAGACCTTGGGCCTGGTCGGCGAATCGGGCTGCGGCAAGTCCACGCTCGCGCGGCTGGTTGCGGGACTGGACCGGCCGAATTCCGGGCGCATTCACTTCGCGGACGCGGGCCAGGCCGGGCACCGCGTGCAGATGGTTTTCCAGGACCCGTATGCATCGCTCAACCCGCGCTACCGCATCGGCAGCGCGATCGCCGAACCGATCCGCTTCCAGAAGCTGCTGCCCAAGGCCGAGGTCCCCCGGCGCGTGCACGAGCTGCTGCTCCAGGTCGGCCTGGCACCGGCCGACGCACTGAAGTTCCCGCACGAGTTCTCCGGTGGCCAGCGCCAGCGCGTGTCGATTGCGCGCGCACTCGCCGGCGCCCCGAGCTTTCTGGTGTGCGACGAGCCGACCTCCGCGCTCGACGTGTCGGTGCAGGCGCAGATACTGAACCTGCTGCGCCGCCTGCAGGAGCAGCTCGGCCTGAGCTGTCTCTTCATCAGCCACAATCTGGCGGTCGTCAACTACATGTCGCACAGCGTCGGCGTGATGTACCTGGGCCGGCTCGCCGAGCTTGCGCCGACCCGTGTGCTGTTCGACGCGCCCAAGCATCCGTACACGCAGCTGCTGCTCGCGGCGCTGCCACGGCTCGACCGGCGCGGCCGCGAGAAACCGCCCGCTCCCGGCGAAATCCCCAGCCCGCTCGACCCGCCACCCGGCTGTGGCTTTCACCCGCGCTGCCCGCACGGGCAGGCGCGCTGCCAGAGCGAAAGGCCCGCGCTGGTGCCCTTGCCCGACGGCTCGCAGGTCGCCTGCCACGCCGTGCAGGAGCGGCGCATCCCCATGCGGTGGCATACATCCTGAAAGCTTCCCGCCATGCCTGACGCCCAAGCCCCCTGCAGCGCCGACCTGCTGATCGAACACGGCACCGTGATCACACTCGACGGCGCGCGCCGCATCATCGAAGACGGCGCCGTGGTCGTCGCGGGCGGGCGCATCGTCGCCGTCGGCAGCAGCGCCGAAATAACATCACGCTGGCGCGCGCGCAAGGTCATCAACGCCCTGCGCAAGGCGGTATTGCCTGGCCTGATCGACTGCCACGCGCACGCCGGCAACGCCGTGCAGGAGCGGCGCTACATCCTGAAAGCTTCCCGCCATGCCTGACGCCCAAGCCCCCGGCAGCGCCGACCTGCTGATCGAACACGGCACCGTGATCACACTCGACGGCGCGCGCCGCGTCATCGAAGACGGCGCCGTGGTCATCGCGGGCGGGCGCATCGTCGCCGTCGGCAGCAGCGCCGAAATAACATCACGCTGGCGCGCGCGCAAGGTCATCAACGCCCTGCGCAAGGCGGTGTTGCCTGGCCTGATCGACTGCCACGCGCACGCCGGCCATGGCCTGATCAAGAGCATGGGCGGCGGCGACGGCGCTGCCTGGATGGCCGCCTGCGAGACCATCTACACAACAGGATCGGACGCGGAGTTCTGGTACGCTGAGGCCCGACTCGCTGCGCTGGAGAGGCTGCGCTGCGGAACGACCACCGGCGTCTGCCTGTTTGGCGGCGGCGACAACATCATGCGCGTTGACGACCCGGTGTACGCCACGCGCCACTGCGACGCGATCTCCGAGATAGGCACCCGCTCCTTCCTGGCCGTGGGGCCGTCGCGCCCGCCCGGCCCGCGCACCTATGCAAGCTGGAGTGGCGAGCAGCGCAGCGTGCGCGAAGTGTCCTTCGCGCAGATGTTCGACTGCTGCGAAGAAATCATCCGCAGCCAGCATGGCCGGGCCGGCGGGCGCGTGAACATCTGCGTCGCGCTGCCGGTGTACCACCCCGAGCACACGCCGCAACAGCTGCCGTACGCGGACGTCTTTCGCAGCCAGGCTCGGCAGTACCGGGACCTGGCGCGCCGCCACGCGCTGCGCTTCACGCAGGATGGGCATTGCAGCGGCAGCCTGAGGTGGGCGCACGAGGAATTCGGCCTGCTCGGCGAGAGTGCGTTCATGTCGCATTCCATCGACCTCACGGCCGAGGACATCGCCGCCTGCGTCGCGACCGGAACATGCATCGTGCATAACCCCAGCGCGATCATGTCGATCCGCGGACGCTGCCCCGTTCCGGAACTGCTGGACGCTGGTGTCACCGTCGCGCTCGGATCGGACGGCATTGCGCCCGACCGCAGCTACGACATGTTCCGCCACATGTTCCAGTGCATGCACTACCACCGCCGCCACTTCCGCGACGCGGGCGTGCTGCCGCATGGCAAGGTGCTCGAGATGGTCACCATCGACGCCGCGCGCACGCTGGGCCTGGAGCACGAGATCGGTTCGATCGAAACCGGCAAGAAGGCCGACATCATCCTCGTCGATCTGTTCAAGCCGCATCTGATGCCGCTGAACATGCCCGTCTATCGCGTCACCGCCTTTGCCAACGGCGCCGACGTGTGCACCACCATCGTCGACGGCAAGGTGCTGATGGAGGACGGCAAGGTCCACACCGTGGACGAAACCGAAGTGATGGAGCGCGCCCAGCACGCGACCGAACGCATGCTCGAACGCACGGGCCTGCGGCACCTGCTCGACGCACCCCCCACGCTGTGGCGCGCGACGCGCTTCTGATGCGTCCGGCTGGCGAAAAATCGCCATGTCGATACAAGGCGAGCCGGAAACTGCTCACACGTCCAGGCCGTGAGCCTCACGATTCAGTCGTCAAGAGGCTGTTTGAATGGGGCGACAACTGTCTTGACACGCACCGTCGCGCAGCATAGCTTTGCGCGATTCTTATTCAGAGGGGACTCGATCATGAATTTTTTCTCGGCCGTGGAGAGCTGTCTGACGCAGTTCGCGGTCTTCTCGGGGCGCGCAACACGCTCCGAGTTCTGGTGGTTTGCCCTGTTCCGGTGGCTACTTCTGATGGGATTTCTGATACTTGGCGCCGCACTGGATGAAGTGTTTGAAACCATCGGTTGGGGGCTCTCGTTCCTGTTGCTCCTGCCGGACTTGGCCGTGGGCGCACGCCGTCTGCACGATATCGACCGCTCGGGCTGGTGGCTACTGCTGCAAGTGATCCCTCTCGGGTTCCTGGTGCTGCTGTATTGGTGGGTGCAGCCAAGCAAGGAGCCCGGCGAGGAATAGCAGTCACCGGGCCCATATAAGAAAAGCCCGCAGACCGTGAGGTCCTGCGGGCTTTTACGCGCGGCCAAGCCTACACGCCCATACCGCCCATCCACGCGGACCTTCATTTCGACTTCGGTGGTAGCGACCGCCTTGATAGTGGGTAGCGCCGAAAGGTCACACGTGCGACATCGTGGTTGCGCTTTGCGTCGATTCCTCATGCGGCTCCACTATCATTCTGTAACATAACGTTGTGTGACTTTTATCCAGGGGGATTCGATCGTGGGTTTTTTCTCGGCCGTCAAAAGCTGCCTGAGGCAGTACGTGGGCTTCTCGGGGCGCGCAACACGCGATGAGTTCTGGGCGTTTCTTTTGTTCCGGTGGTTGCTTCTGATCGGGTCCCTGATACTCAGCACCACACTGAATAAAGCGTTTGACCCCACCATCCCGTGGGAGATCTCGGTCCCGCTGGTCATGCTCCTGCTGTTCCTGCCGGGATTGGCCGTGGGTGCACGCCGTCTGCACGATGTTGGCCGCTCGGGCTGGTGGCTATTGCTGCAGTTGATCCCTCCTCTCGGGTACTTGGTGCTGCTGTATTGGTGGGTGAAGCCAAGCAAGAAACTCCGCGAGGAAGAACCACTGGCCACCACCGGCCCCATATAAGAAAAGCCCGCAAGACCGTAAGGTCTGCGGGCTTTGTTGCGCAACAGAGGATGCGCGATCAGGTTTACATGCCCATGCCGCCCATATCAGGCATGCCGCCGCCCATGCCGCCGCCGCCCGGGGCATCGTCCTTCGGGGCCTCGGCCACCATGGCCTCGGTCGTGAGCAGCAGCGAAGCCACGGAAGCGGCGTTCTGCAGTGCAGTGCGGGTGACCTTCGTGGGGTCCAGAATGCCCAGTTCGAGCATGTCGCCGTAGGTGTCGTTGGCGGCATTGAAGCCGTAGTTGCCCTTGCCGGCGAGCACCGCGTTGACCACCACCGAGGCTTCGCCGCCGGCGTTGTTCACGATTTCGCGCAGCGGTGCTTCGATGGCCTTGAGCACCAGCTTGATGCCTGCGTCCTGGTCGGCGTTGTCCCCCTTGATGGAACTGCCTACGGCCTGCCGGGCGCGCAGCAGGGCCACGCCGCCGCCGGCGATGATGCCCTCTTCCACCGCCGCACGGGTGGCGTGCAGCGCGTCTTCCACGCGGGCCTTCTTTTCCTTCATTTCGACTTCGGTGGCAGCGCCCACCTTGATCACGGCCACACCGCCGGCGAGCTTGGCTACACGCTCTTGCAGCTTTTCGCGGTCGTAGTCGGAGGTGGCTTCCTCGATCTGCACGCGCACCTGCTTGACGCGTGCCTGGATGTCGGCAGCGGCGCCGGCGCCGTCGATGATGATGGTGTTTTCCTTGCCCACTTCGATGCGCTTGGCCTGTCCCAGGTCGGCCAGCGTCACCTTCTCGAGCGTCAGGCCCACTTCTTCGGCGATGACCTTGCCGCCCGTCAGGATGGCAATGTCTTCGAGCATGGCCTTGCGGCGGTCGCCAAAGCCAGGAGCCTTCACGGCAACGACCTTGAGGATGCCGCGGATGGTGTTCACCACCAGCGTTGCCAGGGCTTCACCCTCGACTTCTTCGGCGATGATCAGCAGGGGACGGCTGGCCTTGGCGACCTGCTCGAGCGTGGGCAGCAGGTCACGGATGTTGCTGATCTTCTTGTCGAACAGCAGCACGAAGGGGTTGTCCAGAATCGCGGCCTGCTTGTCCGGGTTGTTGATGAAGTAGGGCGACAGGTAGCCGCGGTCGAACTGCATGCCTTCGACGACGTCGAGCTCGGACTCGAGCGACTTGCCGTCTTCCACGGTGATCACGCCTTCCTTGCCGACCTTGTCCATGGCGTCTGCAATCAGCTTGCCGATGGTCTCGTCGGCGTTTGCCGAGATCGCGCCGACCTGGGCGATTTCCTTGGAGGTCGTGGTCGGCTTGGACGCCTTCTTGAGCTCTGCCACCAGGGCGATCACGGTCTTGTCGATGCCGCGCTTGAGGTCCATGGGGTTGATCCCTGCGGCCACGTACTTGAAGCCTTCGCGCACGATGGCCTGCGCCAGCACGGTGGCGGTGGTGGTGCCGTCACCGGCGTTGTCGCTGGTCTTGGAAGCCACTTCCTTGACGAGCTGCGCGCCCATGTTCTGCAACTTGTCCTTGAGTTCGATCTCCTTGGCCACGGACACGCCGTCCTTGGTCACGGTGGGGGCGCCGAACGAGCGCTCGATGACCACGTTGCGGCCCTTGGGGCCCAACGTCACCTTGACCGCGTTGGCCAGGATGTTCACGCCTTCAATCATGCGCGAGCGGGCTTCGCCGCCGAAAACCACGTCTTTTGCTGCCATTTGATATCTCCGGATAGGGTAAAAATTCTGCTCTGGAACGCTGTGAAATTACTTCTCGACCACGGCAAACAGGTCGTCCTCCTTCATGACCAGCAGCTCGTCGCCGTCCACCTTGACGGTCTGGCCCGAGTACTTGCCGAACAGAACGCGGTCGCCGACCTTCACGTTCAGGACGATCAGCTCGCCCTTGTCGTTCTTCTTGCCGGGGCCGACGGCCAGCACCTCACCTTGATCAGGCTTTTCCGCGGCGTTGTCAGGGATCACGATGCCCGAGGCCGTCGTGGTTTCGCTTTCGACACGCTTGACGATCACACGATCGTGCAGAGGGCGAAGTTTCATTGCATTGCTCCTGTTTTTCAGTAAAAAAAGCGGAATGGATTTCGGCGCCCGGACCTCCGGGCGCCACCGAACTTCCGACAGACAAGCGGTTTCTGGCACTCGTTCGCGGAGACTGCTAATGATACGGGCATTTGTCGCCGTTTCAAGACGTCCCTGGCGCGCGCAAGACAATAACTGTGTTGCTGCTCCGCAAAGGTTCCGGGAAAGCGGCGTGCTGCGCGGGGCCGTGCGCTTGTGCGGTTGCGCCGAGCACGCTGTGTTCGCTGGCCGCGCGCCCGTGCGGCATCCGGGGGCTCGTGTCCTGTGCGCGGCGGCGCGGCGCGCCAAGCCGTCGCACAATATGTGCGCATGTCCTCCCCTTCCCCCGAAAGCGCGCCCCGCGCTGCGCCCGCTGAACCCGCCGCTGCTGCGGCGCCCGAGTCTGCCGGGCCTGAGTCACTTTCCGATCCTGCGGCCGGGCAGGGCGTTGCAGCGTTTCCGGACGCGCCGCTGTCCGCACTCGCGCCGCTGTTCGTGCCGGTGTTCCGCATGCTCTGGATCGCCTGGCTGGTGGCGAATATCTGCATGTGGATGAACGACGTCGCGGCCGCCTGGCTCATGACCACGCTCACCGCCTCGCCACTCCTCGTGGCGCTGGTGCAGTCCGCGTCCACGCTGCCGGTGTTCTTGCTCGGTCTGCCCAGCGGCGCGCTGGCCGACATCCTGGACCGGCGGCGCTACTTCATCGCCACGCAATTCTGGGTGGCGATCGTGGCGCTGGTGCTGTGCGTGGCCGTCATCGCCGGCGGCATGACGGCGCCCCTGCTGCTGGCGCTGACCTTTGCCAACGGCATCGGTCTGGCCATGCGCTGGCCGGTGTTCGCGGCCGTGGTTCCGGAGCTGGTGGAGCGCGCGCAGCTGCCCGCTGCGCTGGCGCTCAACGGGGTGGCCATGAACGCCTCGCGCATCATCGGCCCGCTGCTCGCGGGCGCCATCATCGCGAGCGCGGGCAGCGCCTGGGTGTTCGTGCTCAACGCCGTGCTGTCGGTGCTCTCGGGCTTGGTCATCATGCGCTGGAAGCGCGCGCATACGCCCAGCCCGCTGGGGCGCGAGCGCCTGCCCAGCGCCATGCGCGTGGGCTTGCAGTTCGTGCGCCAGTCGCCGCGCATGCGCGCCGTGCTGTGGCGCATCGCGATTTATTTCCTGCACGCCACCGCGCTGCTGGCCCTGCTGCCCCTGCTGGCGCGGGGGCTGGAGGGTGGCGACGCGGGAACCTTCACCCTGCTGCTCGCCGCCATGGGCCTGGGCGCCATCGTGGCGGCGCTGTTCTTGCCGCGCCTGCGCCAGAGCATGGCGCGCGACGTGCTCGTGCTGCGCGGCACTCTGTTGCAGGCGCTCGCCAGCGCGGTGATGGCCGTGGCGCCGAACGTCTACGTGGCCGTTCCCGCGATGTTCATCGGAGGCATGGCCTGGATCACCACCGCCAACGCCCTGAGCGTATCCGCGCAGCTGGCCCTGCCGAACTGGGTGCGCGCGCGCGGCATGTCGATCTACCAGATGGCGGTCATGGGAGCGACCGCGCTGGGCGCCGCCCTGTGGGGCCAGGTGGCGGCGCTCGGCGGCGTGCACGTCAGCCTGGCGCTCGCGGCACTCTCGGGGGGGCTGGCCATGGCGCTGGTGCAGCGCCTGGTGCTCGACCGCAGCATGGAGGAGGACCTGAGTCCTTCGCGCGCCTTCAAGGTGCCGGTGGCCGAGATCACGCCCGAGGCCGGCCGCGTGGTGGTGAGCATCGAGTACTTCATCGACCCGGCGCGCAGCGCGGAATTTCGCGCGCTGATGCAGGAGAGCCGCCGCAGCCGTCTGCGCCAGGGCGCGCTGTCGTGGCAGTTGCAGCACGACATCGCCGACCCCGCGCGCTTCGTCGAGCAGATCGAGGATGAATCCTGGACCGAGCACCTGCGCCGCTTCGACCGCGTCACCGCGCACGACGTGGCGCTGCGCGAGCGCAAGCTGGCGTTTCATACGCGCGAGACGGCGCCCGTGGTCGCGCGCCTGCTGGTGCAGCGCTGACGGTTCAGGGGAGCGGGGTCTGCCGCGGCCAGAGCGCCCACAGCCGCAGGCTTTGCTTCAGGCGTCCCGCGACTTCGCCCGCCTCGGGGCCCGAGCCGGTGAAGAAGTCCGCGCGCACGGCGCCGAGGATGGCGCTGCCCGTGTCCTGCGCGAGCACCATGCGCTGGAGCGGCGCCTGGGGCCCCGGGGAGGCGAGCCACACGGGCGTGCCGTAGGGAATGCTCTGGCGGTCCACGGCAATCGACCGGCCGGGAGTCAGCGGCACCCCCTGGGCGCCGCGCGGTCCGGCGTCGAGTGTGCTCAGCGGTTCCTCGCGGAAGAACACGTAGCGCGGATTGCTCCACAGCAGCTCGTGGCTGCGCTGCGGGTTGGCGGCAGTCCAGGCACGGATTCCGGGCCAGCTGGCGTCGCGCACCAGACCCTGATCGAGCAGCCAGCGGCCCGGGCTCTGGTAGGGTTGCCCATTGGTTCCCGCGTAGGCCACGCGCACCAGCGACACCGAAGCGTCGGCCTCGGCGATGCGCAGCCGGCCCGAGCCCTGGATATGCAGCAGCAGCGCGTCAAGCGGCTCGCGCAGCCAAGCGATGGCCCGGCCCTGCAACGCGGCCTGCGCTTCGGGCAGGGTGTCGATCTGCTGGCGCGTGTACCAGGGCCGGTGCGCGTCCAGCCCGGCGGGCGCGCGGTGGATCGGCACGGTGAACCCGTTGCCGGATTGGCGCGCCGCGTCCAGCAGGGGTTCGTAGTACGCCGTCAGCAGGCCCTCGGCGTTGCCGTCGGTGGTTTCCACGCGGTAGGGTTGCAGGCTTGCGACGAGCCAGGCGCGCTGCTCGTCGGCGCTGGCGATGATCAGCCGGCGGACCTCGCCGCACAGCGCGCCGAACGGAGGGGCAGGGCGCTCGCAGCTCCTGATCCAGGCGTTCCAGGCCTCGTGCAGCGCGTCCTCGGCAAAGCCCGGCAGCTCCGCCCAGCGCACCGCAACCCAGCGGCTCTTGGGCTGCGTCAGCGGCGGCGGCAGCGGGGCCGTGTCGAGCGGCAACGCCACGGCGCCGGGCGGCGCGCTGGCCTCGGGCAGGGAAGGGGAGGGCGCGGGCGGCGTGGAGCAGGCGGCCAACGTTCCTACAATCAGCGCCGTCGATACCCGGCGCAGGAAGGTCGATTTCATGGGACTGATTTTGCTCGAAGCGCTGCTGGCGCTGGTGCTGCTCGTGGCCATCGTGTGGTGGACCATGTTCTGCGGCCGCTCGCGCGGTGAGCGCAGACCGCCGCCGAACGACGCGGAGTAGTCCGGACGGCGACCTTGCGCAGCCGATGCACTGGCCTCAAAGCGGCGCCTGAGGCCATGTCTTCGTGGACAAGAGATCGCGGATACACCCACGCAACCAACGGTGCGCAGGGTCGGCGCTGAAGCGCGGATGCCACGCCTGGACGACCCGCTCTGGCGCGAGCTGTAGCGGCAGCTGAAAGGTCGTCAGGTGCAGGGGTCTCTGGACGCTCTGGGCAAAACGCGCAGGCGCTGTTGCCACCAGGTCCGAGCGCGCCGCCGCCATGAGTGCTGCATAGGGGCTGGGCACGGTGAGCACGACGAAGCGTTGCTGGCCAACTTCGGCCAGCTTCCCGTCGATCGGGCTGCCCGGCTTGCCGCGATGAAGCACGGCGACGTGGCGCTCTGCCGCAAAGCGCTCGATGGTCATGGGCCCCGCCGCGAGCATCGGATGCCCCTTGCGGACGGCACCCAGGAGGCTCTGCTCAAACAAGAGCTCCGTTTCTATCTCCTGCCCCCGGTCGTGAATCGCACCGATGTCCAGATCGACCTGGCCCTCGCGCAGGCTGGCGAGGTCGCCGTCGGAATCGGCGATGAAGCGCAACCGGGCGCTAGGCATCACCTCCTGCAATGCCCCCGCGAGTGCGGCCCCGAAGACGATGGACACGCCGTCGGGCGCACGGACGACGAACGTCCGCTCCACGTGGATCAAGCCTGCGTCGCCGGGGGAAAGCAAGGCCACGGCTTCTTCCACGAGCTTGCGAACCGGTGCGCGCATTTCCTGCGCGCGCACCGTCGGCACGAAACGGCGCCCGGCGCGCACCAGGATTTGATCCCCCGTGGCTTCCCGGATGCGCGCCAAGGTATGGCTCATGGCCGGTGTGCTGACGTGCATCCGCTTGGCAGCCCCACTCACACTGCCCTCTGCCAGCAATGCGTCGAGCGCGGCGAGGAGATTCAAATTCATGGTTGACTTCAAGTGAACTCAGCGTTCAGAACATTGCACTTTACATGGGGTCATCCCCCCCATGAAACTCTCGACTCCAGGACACATTCAGGAGCACAGAGAGGCCATGCAACCCACTTCATGCAAGAACAGGATCGTCGTTTCCATGCTCGTTTTGGTGCTGGTGCTCGCGGCGCTCGACCAGACCATCGTGGCGACCGCGCTGCCGACCATCGCAGCCGACCTGCAGGGGCACGGACAGCTGACCTGGGTCTTCTCGACCTACCTCGTCGCCTCGACGGCCGTCATCCCACTGTATGGACGACTGGCCGACGCGCATGGACCGCGCGCGACGCTGCTGTTTGCCTGTCTGATCTTCGTCGCAGGCTCGATGCTGTGCGGTCTCAGCAGGGACATGTCCGAACTACTGATCGCGCGCGCCGTTCAGGGACTGGGCGCAGGAGGCCTGATGACGTTGACGATGCTGGCCATCGGCGACGTCGTGCCGCCAACGCGTCGGGGCCAGTTCCAAGGGCTCCTTGGGAGCATGTACGGACTGGCAACGCTCTTCGGCCCGCCGCTGGGAGGATGGTTGACGGACCAGTTTTCCTGGCGATGGGCGTTTCTCCTCAACGTTCCCCCGGGGCTCATCGTGCTGCTGGTGCTCGCCGTCCTCTACCGGCCAGCGGGCCGCACGCGGGCGGGCGCGGTGGACTATCCGGGAGCCCTCCTCCTGGCCATGGCGTTGGTCACCGGGCTTCTTGCCACGCGAGCCCGTGCAGAAGATGGCGTCCATGCGCTCCTCCCGATCGCGGCCATTGGCTTGCTTGCCGCGTTCGTCTGGCTTGAGTCGAAGGTCGCCAACCCGATCCTTCCCCTGCGTTTGTTCCGTCGCAGCGCATTCACGCTCAGCAGCGTTCTGAGCGCCAGCACGGGCCTGGCCTTGTTCACGGCGGTCGTCTTCGTGCCCCTGCATCTGCAGTACAGCGCGAAGCTGGGGTCCGCGCAGGCGGGGCTGCACCTGCTGCCCCTGATGCTGGCGATCACCGCCGCGTCGGTCGTTGGCGGAAAACGAATGGGCCGGCGCGGCACCGCGCGAGCGCTCGCCATCGCGGGGTCGATGGCCATGGCCGGCGCCTATGTCGGATTGGCGCTGTCCACAGCGAGCGCAAACCGGGAGGCCATGCTGCTTGCGCTCGGCGTCCTGGGCCTGGGCATCGGGCTCACGATCCCGGTGACAACGATCGCGTGTCAACGCACCGCGCAAAGCCAGGACCAGGGCATTGCCACCGCCAGTGTCATCATGTTTCGCACCGTCGGAGGCGCCTTGGGTGTTTCCCTTCTGGGCGCGCTGCTCGCGCAGGGAATCCAGCCTCCGCCCGGAGGATTCGATTCCGCAGAGGGCTTTGCAACAGCCTTCTCGGCGGCCTTGCAGCCTCTGTTCTGGGTATCCGCGCTGGTCTGTTCCATCGCAGGTGTCGCCGCCCTTGGAATGCCGCAAGCCTTATTTCCGTCCCGTACCCATGAGCGTTTGCAGTGAGCCCAGGAGTTGGTTGGCTGCGGAACGGTTTCCAAGCGCAGCGTGGGCATCGATTGGCGGGGCAGGGCACGGACTCCGCCGCCCGTTCCCCTGAAGAGCCGTTGCCGCGCGCCGGCGCTCAATCCCCCGTGCGCAGCAGGTTCGCCAGTTCCACGGCCGACCTGACCTGCATTTTTTCGAACACGCGCGCGCGGTGTACCTCCACCGTGCGCACGCTGATGTCCAGTTGGTCGGCGATGAGCTTGTTTGGCAGGCCCGCGACGACGCGCGTGAGCACTTCGCGTTCGCGCTCCGTGAGGTCGCGCAGCCGGTCCTGCAGGCAGTTGCGCGCACGCAGCTGCGCCAGGCGCTGCGCCGATTCGGCGAGCGCCTGTTCGATGCGGTCCACCAGCGCGTTGTTGGAGAACGGCTTTTCACAGAAATCGAAGGCGCCGCGCTTGACGCTGGCCACCGCCGTGGGCACGTCGGCGTGGCCCGTGAGAAAGATCACCGGCATTCCCGCCAGGTCGCCGCGCGCCGCGAGCAGTTCGAACAGCGCCAGCCCGCTCATCGCGGGCATGCGCACGTCGAGCAGCAGGCAGCGGGGCTGGTGTTGTTGCGTGCGGCGGCTCTGCAGCATGGCGTCGAAGGCTTCGGCGCTGGCGAAGGCTTCGCTGGGCAGTCTGCGCGAACGCAGCAGCCAGGCCAGCGCCTCGCGCACGCCGGCGTCGTCGTCGACGATGTATACGGTGGCGTCGGACGCGGGCTGCATCAGGCGTCGCCCGCGCCGCATGGGCCCTGGGCGGCGGGCAGGGTGAAGCGAAATACCGTGCCGCGCGGCGCATGCGCCGCGAATCCGAGGGAACCACCGTGCTGTTCGATCACCGTGCGGCACATGCTCAGGCCCAGGCCCATGCCCTCCGGGCGGGTGCTGAAGAAGGGGGTGAAGAGTTTCTCTGCCACCGCGGGCGCGATTCCACTTCCCAGGTCGGTGACGGAAAACTCGATCCAGCCGCCGGGCTGCTCGCAGGGCGCGCGGTACGCCCGGATGTCGAGCACGCGCGGGGACACGGCGGGCGCGTCCATGGCCTGCATGGCGTTGCGCGCCAGGTTCAGCAGCACCTGCTCGACCATGGTCCGCTCGCACAGCGCGGGGGCCAGGCCGGGCTCGACGGTGGTGTGCACGCGCACGCCGAGCTTGCGCGCCTGCAGGCTCACCAGCGGCAAGATGGCGTCGAGCAGTTGCTGCACGGGGGTCTCCTCGCGCGCCCGGGAACGCCGGCGCACGAAGTTGTGCACGCTCTTGATGACCCGGCCGGCGCGCTCTGCCTGGTGGGCGATCTGGCGCATGGCGGTGCGCATGTCCTGTAGCGCGTCGCAGGCATCCGCGGCCAGGTCCGCCGGGATCGCGCGCTCCAGAAGGTTCAGCGAGCCGTTGGCGTAGCTGGAGATGGCGGCCAGCGGCTGGTTCAGTTCGTGGCCCAGCAGCGACGCCATCTCGCCCACCGTCGCCAGCCGCGCGCTGGCCTGCAGGCGTTCCTGCGACGCGCGCGAGAGTTCCTCCACGCGCCGCTGCTCGCTGATGTCCAGAAACGCGCTCATCCAGCCGGTGTGCTGGCCCTGGGCGTTGATGAGCGGCGCCTCGATGATCAGCACCGCAAACCGGGTCCCGTCCTTGCGCATGAATTCCGATTCGAAGCCCTCGCGCGGCGGCGTATGGCCCGCGAAGCGGATCGCCTGGCCCTGGCGGTATTCCTGCACCCGCTCGGGCGGCCAGTAGGGGGCCGACAGGCTGTGCCCCATCAGCTCCTGGGCGTTGAAGCCGACCATTTCGCAGAACGCCGGGTTGACGTAGGTGATGCGCCCCTGCAGGTCGCGCGCGCGCAGGCCGGTGACCAAGGAGTCTTCCATGGCCTTGCGAAACGCCAGCGCCTCGGCCAGGTCGCGTTCGGCGCGCAGGCGGCGGCGGTTGTCGCGTACCAGCACCGCGACCACGCTCACGAGCGCAATCGACATTGCGCTCACCAGCGCGCTGAGCACGTTCGGAAACAGATGCGGCGCCGCGTGCCAGCTCTCCATGCGCAGCACCAGCGTGCTGCCCGGCAGGTCCAGCAGATGCTGCGCGCTGAATCTGCGCAGGCCCTGGCTGGTCGCGCCGAGCACCGCCAGGCGTGTGCCGTCGGTCTCGGTGAGCGAGGCTTCCTGGCTGCGCGTGAGGTTGTGCGCCACCAGGTTCCCGAGGAGGTCCTGCAGGGCGTAGCTGGCAAGCAGAAAGCGCGCGCCCAGGGGCACGCACAGTTCCATGTGCTCGGCGCCGAGCCCGTCGCCGTGCGGCTGAAAGTAGCTCCCGGAGTACGCTGGCTCGCCCAGGCGGCGGGCGTTGGCGCAGGCGATGGCCCGGTCCGGCGGACTGCCGTCGTGCAGCGGGCTGTTCCAGGCCACGGGGCGGTACGGCGACTGCACATGGCCGAGCAGCCGCAGATCGGTGTCGCGCAGTTCGATGCGCAGCAGCTCGCGCCGATTGCGCAGCAGTTCGGATGCATCCCCCTCCCACGCCTGCTGCCCGGGCAGCGCTTGCAGGCTCTGCAGGTTGCGCGTGAGCGCCACGCGGATGTCGGACACGGCGTCGGCCGCGTCGCGCTCGAGCTGCTCCTGCACCTGGCTGGCCTCGTAGCGTCCGGCGAGCCAGACCATGGTGGCGAGCACCGCGAGCACGAGCAGCACGAGCGCCGTCCACAGCGACCAGCGCCGCCATGCGCCGCGCCAGCGCTGCATCAGGGTGTGCCCGGCGCTCACGGCACGCATTGCACGCCGGAGCGCATCCGGATGGCGGCGGCTTTCATCGGGGCTCTCCGCGGGTCTCCGGGGTTGTGTGGACAGAGTCATCGGCGAAATCATCCGCGGAGTCATCGGCAGAGTCATCAGCGGGAGCGGTGGGGGTGGAATCGCCGGGGTCGGTCGCGCGGCCCTTGCGTCGAATGCGCACGACGCGCGGCTCGCTCCAGGTTCCATCGACGCGGAACTCCCGCGTTGCGGCCTCGATCAGCGGGCGGCGCAGAAAGATCTGCGCCAGGAAGCTGCCCAGGCCGATCACGGGATTGATCGCCGTGGCGACCAGGGAGGCGGTCAGCGCGTTGATCTCCGGAACCACGAGCACGCGCAGGTTCTGGGTTTCGTGTGCGATGTCGGCGCTGCCCTCCATCAGCACGGCGGCGCTGACGCCCTTCATCTGCAGGTTGTTCGTGGTGGCCAGGCCCTGGTCGATGCGCACGTCGCCGCGCACGAAGTCGAACGCGAAGCCCTTGCTGAACACGTCGCGGAAGTCCAGTGCCAAGCGCCGCGGCAGCGATTGCAGGCTCAATACGCTGAGCAGCTTCGCCGGCCCCCCGGGGTCGGCCTGGAGGAACTGGCCCGATGCGACGTTCAGGTGGATCTGTCCGGCCATGGAGCGGTAGTCGGGGCTGAACGGGGTCCCGGTCCAGGCCAGCTGCCCTTGCATGCGCCCCTTGCCATTGCGCACCGTGTCGGCCATCCCCAGGCTGTCGAGCAACGCGCCCGCGTCGTGGATTTCGAGCTCGAAGTCGAGCTGCGTGCGCCGCTCGGTCGGCCCGGGGCTCGGCTGCGCCCAGTTGCCGCTCGCGCTCAGGCTCGCCTGCGGCGTCAGGAGGTCGAACTGACTCAGCTGCCACTCGCGCCGCATGCCCTCGCCGCGGTTTTGCGCCTGTATTTCCAGGCGCCCGAGGCGTTTGCCGCGCAGCTCGAATGCGTCCACGACGATGTCCAGCGCGGGCAGGTCGCCCGGTCGTTCGTCGAGCAGCGACTCGACCTGGGCCACGTCGTTCTGCGGAACGCTCAGGCGCGCCAGGCGGGCGAACACGCGCCCGCCGGTCTGTTCGGGCGCGGTCGGCGGGCGGTATTCCAGATGGCCGTTGAGCTCCACGGCGTCGAGGGTCGCGCGCCAGGTGCTGCCTTCGCGCTGCACCCCGGCCACGAGGTTGTGCAGGGTGCGGCCCTGCAGCGTCAGCTGGCGCGCACGCAGCGCCAGCGTGCCGGGCAGATAGTCCTGCGCCACGCCGGGTCCGGCAGCGGCGCTGGACGGGCGGGCGGGCGTTCTCGTCTCCGCCGGCTGCTCCAGCACCTGCGCCCATGCGTCCAGATCCAGCTGCGCCTGCTGGATGTTCGCGGCCACGCCCTGCGCGGGCAGCGGGGCGGACTCCCCATGGCCCAGGCCGATGCCGATCGTGCCGCGCAGCACCCGGGCCTGGGGCCCGCTCAGGTCCCGCAGATAGCTGGCCGAACCCAGCGCTCCCAGGTCCAGGCTGAGCTGGTCGCGCAGCACGGCGGCGTTGCCGGCCGGGCCGGCCAGCGACTCGCGTGTCAGCCGGTTTTCGAAGCGCAGGGGCAGGCTGCTTTCGGCCGATTTGCCCAACGGGGCGGGGAGCGCCAGCGCCATGCCCTGCAGGCTGGTGTGTACCTGCAGTTCGGGAACGCCCCGGCGAAACGCCAGCGCCAGGGTGTAGGGAGCGCTGCCCGTCGCGCGCCGCGCCAGCTGGGACAGCATGCCGGACGGGAATGCCTGCTGCAAACCTTCGGCGCTCATGATTCCTTGCGCGTGCAGCTGCACGCTCGGCTCGGTGGCGGCCGCGTGCGGATCGAGCGCGCGCATGCCCCCTTCCAGCCGCACGCCGCCGCCCAGCGCCTGGGCCTGCACGCCCTGGAGCGAGAAGCCGGATTCGCTGAATTGCACCGTGCCGCGCACGCGGCTCAGGGCGGGGGTGTCCGGCGTGATGCGCAGCGCGTTGCCGGCCAGCGTGACGCTCCCCTGGACCCGGGCGTTGTGCAGTTCGTGGATGGGCAGGTTCAGGCGCAGCTGAAAGTCTGCGTCGCCGCTCCCGCTGGCCTGGTCCAGGGCATGGCCGGTCATGCGCCCCAGCGGCGAGCGGCTCATGAGCGCGAGCAGTTCCGGCAGGGGCCCCCGGGAGTCCGCGCTGACGTTCACGACGGTGTGTTCCAGGTTGGGGATGCTCGCGTCCACCCGCGACAGCCGCAGTTCCTTGCTGCCGGCAAAGCGCCCCGTGGCGCCGCGCACCTGCATGGACGAGCGCTCGAAGATCAGCTCCCCGCTCAGCCCCGTGAGCGCAGGCCAGTGCGGCGAGTCGGTGGGCTGCAACGAATCGGGGACGTAGGCGTAGGTCACGTTCCGGACGCGCGCGGCGATGCGAAACTCCCCCTGCCGCGGGTCGTTGAAGGGCAGGTCCTGCAGATCGCCCTTGACGCGAAAGCGCACGTTGCTCGCGCTGCCCGCGGTGATGGCGTCGCGCACGTAGTGGCGCGCCTCCTGCGCGACCGCCAGGGGCAGGTAGCGGTGCACCCGCGTTCCGTCGGCGCGGCTCAGGCTGCCCGTCAGGTCCAGAACGCCCGGAAAGCGCGCACGCTGCGGCGCCTTGGCCGTGTCGCTGGTATGCCATGCGGCGTGGACCTGGCCCTGTACGTCGGCGTTGGCAAACTGCACGTCGCTCGCCTGCACGGCGATGCGCTCGCCTGCGAGCTGCCAGCGCACGTTCGCGCTGAGCTTGTCGAGCGGCAGCACCGGGTCCTCGAACACGCCCGGCAGCAGCAGGGCGCCGGAGGCGATGGACAGCGCGGCCCGGCCGCCGGCCTGCGTCATGTCGATGTCCAGCGTGGCCCCGCGCAGGCCCGGGTGCGACGGCGCAGCGCCTTTCTTGCCGTCCTCGCTGCTTCCCGCGAGCGCCAGGCCCTGGACGCGCCCTCGCACCCGGTATTGCTGCGGGTCGTCCAGCGGACCCGTCCAACTGGCGTCGATTGCGTCCACCATTCCCTGGGGGGAATGCCTGCGCAGGGCGTCGTGCACGGCGGCGTCCAGCGGCAGACGGCTCGCGATGCGCGCCAGCGCGGCCAAGTTCAGGCGGTCCGCGTGCAACTCGCCCTGCGCGGGTGTCTTGTCCGTGGCCGCGGTGTGCGCCAGCCGCAGGTTCCCGCCGGGCCAATGCAGGCCGTCGTCGGTCTGGAACTGCAAGGCCTGGGTGGAAAACTCGAATCCCCCGCTGCGCTGCCTTGCTTCCAGACGCCCCTGAAACGATGGGAGCATCAGCGCCTGCAGGCCGGGGCCGAGGGTGGCGTGCACGTCGGCCAGAGCCAGGTCGAGCGTTGCGCCGACGATCTGCCCGTGCCGTACGTCGGCCCAGGCGCGCAGCGCTCCGTGGCCCCGGGTCAGCGGCGCGTCCGGGCCTGCATGCTGGCGCAGCTGCGCGGCGTCCAGGCGCGCGAAGTCGGCGAACAGCTGGCCACTCCAGTGCCTCCAGTTGCCGTCACCGGCCTGCAGCAGGGGCGCGCGAAACAGGCCGACCACGCTGAAGCGATCGCCCCAGTCGCTCGGGGGCGATGCGTCCATGCGCAGGCGGTGGCGCCAGTTGCCGTTGCGCAGCACCAGGTCCACCTGCTCCAGGGCCACCTGCGGGGCAGGGCGCTGCTCGTCCGTCCAGCGCAGCGTGCCGCCTTTGACGACGATCTCGCTTTGCGCGAACAGCCAGTTGGCCGCCGCGTCGCCGCTGCCGTCCTGATTCCGGGCCAGTTCCAGCCCCGCCACGTGGATGCGCCCATCGGCCGTGCGCCGCACCTCCAGATCGGGCGCTTCGAGATAGAGCTGCGCGAACCCCCGGTTCAGCAGGGAGCGCGCGGACAGCGTTCCCGCCACCCGAGGCAGGTGCAGCACGCGGCGGCCCGAGGCGTCGAGCAGCGCGACGTCCGAGAGCTCGATCAGCAGGGCCAGCCCCTGCGCGCGCTTGGTAATTGCGCCGATCGTGACGGGCGCCCCCAACGCTTGCGTCATCAGGGTCTGTAATTGCGGGCGGAAATTCTCTATCGGCGGCACAATCCAGTCATGCAGCAGCACCCCCCACGCGATGATCAGCAACAGCCATAGTGCCAGCAGCAGACGCAACAGGCCCGTCGCGAGGCGGGAGACGGCCTTGAGCAGGCGGGAAGGGGACGACGGAGCGGAATCGGTCATGCTGCGCTGGAAACTGGCGGGGATTATGACCCGCAGCCCCGGGGCTCCGCCGGGGCGTCCGGCATCGCTCGCGCGCCCCACGGCCCGAGCCGACCAGCGCACGACCGGCTCTGCCGGGCCGCGGCTGGCGTCTCCTCAGGCGCAGACCCGGGGAGGATGCATCCACGTCGGCGCGGCCTGCGGCCCCGGACACCATGCAGCCAGCGTGCGCTGAAGCGCCCGAGAATCCATCCCCGCCCGGCGCGCCCTTTGTTCCGGGCGCCGGGCATGCGCGCTTCTACCAGCGCCTGCAGCGTCGCTACGCAGACGATCTGTCCCTGTTGCCCCCGGGCGCTCCGGTGCTGGCCACCATGGAGCGGGCCTACGAGGCCCTGCGCGCGCGCGGCTGCGACACGGCAAGCGCCCTGCGGGTGCTGCGCCAACTGGTCATGGAGCGCCTCATGCGTATCGACTGCGCGGCGCAGGCGCCGCTGTCCGAGATCACCCGCGCCATGACCGAACTCGCCGAACTGGCGCTCGACCACGCCTGCCGCCAAGCCCGGCAGGAGCTCGACGCGCGCCACGGCGCGCCGTGCGGGCCGCAGGGCCAGCCGGTCGCGCTGTGGATCGTCGGCATGGGCAAGCTCGGCGCGCGCGAGCTCAACGTCTCCAGCGACATCGACCTGATCTACGTCTACGAACAAGACGGCGAGACCGCCGGAACGGCCGACGGGCGTGGGCGCATCTCGAACCACGAGTACTTTGCGCGCGCCGTGAAAGCCATCTACGGCCTGATCGGCGAGAGCACCGAACATGGTTTCGTGTTTCGCGTGGATCTGGCGCTGCGGCCCAACGGCCAGTCGGGGCCGCCCGCGGTTTCCCTTTCTGCGCTGGAGGAATACCTGCAAGTGCAAGGCCGTGAATGGGAGCGCTTTGCCTGGCTCAAGAGCCGCGTCGTGGCCCCGCGCGCGAGCATCGCCAGCGCCGGGGTGCAGGCGCTGCGGGGCGTGGTGCTGCCCTTCGTGTTCCGGCGCTATCTGGACTACGGCGTGTTCGAGGCGCTGCGCGCGCTGCACCGCCAGATTCGCGAGCACGCGGCGAAACGCAGCGCCGGGCACCCCGAGCGCGCGAACGACGTGAAGCTCTCGCGCGGCGGAATCCGTGAAATCGAATTCATCGTGCAACTGCTGCAGGTGGTGCGCGGCGGGCAGTTCCCGGAATTGCGTTGCCGCCCCACGCTCGACGCCTTGCAGCGCCTGGCCCGCGCGGCGCTGATGCCCCCGGAGACCGCCGACGCCCTGGCGCGGGCCTATGTGTTTCTGCGCCGCGTGGAACACCGCATCCAATATCTGGACGACCAGCAGACGCACGCGCTGCCCACGCGCGACGACGATCTGGCCTGGATCGCGCACACGCTGGACTACCCGGACTGCTGCGCGTTCCTGCACGCGCTCGACGCGCACCGGGAACTGGTCGCGCAGGAGTTCGATACGCTGCTCGGCGGCCCGGGGAAAAAGCCCTGCCACGGCTGCTGTGCTGCCGGCGCGCCCCCCCCCGTGCCGGAACTCGACGGCCTGCTGGAACAACTGCCGCCGGACCTGCGCGCACGCGTCGCCGAGTGCTGCCGCCACCCGCGCGTGACCGGGCTGCGCGACGAGGCGCGCGCGCGCCTGGTGCGCCTGGTGCAGCGCAGCGCGCAGTGGGTCGCCGAGGGGCGCGTCAGCGAAACGGCCGCCGTGCGCCTGATCGACTGGCTGGAGTCCTTGCTGCGCCGCGAAAGCTACCTGGCGCTGCTGCTCGAGCGCCCCGCAGTGCACGCGCAGTTGCTGCAGTTGCTGGGCGCGGCCCGGTGGCCTGCGCGCTACCTGCTGCAGCATCCGGGCGTGATCGACGAACTCGCGGGCGACGCGCTGCTCGCCGAACGCTTCGTGGCCGCCGACTTCGAGCGCGAACTCGCGCTGCGCCTGACCGCGCTGCGCGCCACCGGCGAGGACGACGACGAGAACCTGCTGAACCTGCTGCGCCGCGCCCAGCACGCCGAAATCTTCCGCACGCTGGCGCGCGACCTGGGGCGCTGCCTTACCGTGGAGCAGGTGGCGGACGACCTCTCCGCGCTCGCCGACAGCGTGCTGCGCGTCACCACGCAATGGTGCTGGAGCCGCCTCAGGGCGCGCCACCGCGAGCACCCGCAATTTGCCATCATCGGCTACGGCAAGCTCGGCGGCAAAGAGCTTGGCTACGGCAGCGACTTGGACATCGTGTTCGTCTTCGACGACGACGACGAGCGCGCCCCCGAGATCTACGCGGCCTTTGCGCGCAAGCTCATCAACTGGCTTACCGTGAAAACCGGCGAGGGCGGGCTCTACGAGATCGACACCGCGCTGCGGCCCAACGGCAGCGCGGGCCTGCTGGTCACGCGCTTTGCCGCCTACGCCGCCTACCAGCAGCAGCGCGGCAGCAACACCGCCTGGACCTGGGAGCACCAGGCCATGACGCGCGCACGCTTCGTTCTGGGCAGCGACGCGCTGCGCGCGCGCTTCGACGCGGTGCGCGAAGCGGTCATCAGCGCGGCCCGCGACCCGCTGGCGCTGCGCGCCGAAATCGTGGGCATGCGCGAGCGGGTGCGCGCCGCGCACCCGACGCCTGCGGGGCGCTTCGACGTGAAACACAGCCCGGGTGGCATGGTGGACGCCGAGTTCGCCGTGCAGTACCTGGTGCTGTCGCGCTCCGCGCAGCACCCGCAACTGCTGGCGAACGCCGGCAATATTGCGCTGCTGCAAGACGCGCAGCGCGCGGGCCTGCTGCCTGCGGGCGTGGGACAGGCCGCCGCCGACGCCTACCGCGCACTGCGCCGCGCGCAGCACCAGGCGCGGCTCGACGAGACGCCGACACAGCTTGCGCCGCCCGCATTGCAAGCCGAGCGCGACGCGGTGCTCGCGCTGTGGCACGCGGTCCTTGGCGCCAAACAAGAGGCGGTCGGTGCTTGATGCGGGCAGGATGGAGATGAAGAATATTGTGCATGGCCCGGTGTGATGTTCGCAGCGGGTATGGCGTAACTTTCCTGTCGATACCTCTGCGGACCCGGCGTCTTTTCCAATAATGCGACGCGCTAACGCACTCCATCTCACCGCGCAAGAACTTGCCGCCTTGGTCGAGCCGGCATTCCCCGGGGTCGCGATCGAGGCGTGGGCGCCCTGTCTGCTGGGCGGCTCCAACTCCCTCTTCCGGTTCAAGCTGGCGGGTGATCCGGCGAATTACATCGTCCGCATCTGCAGCCGCGACCCCGCTTCCTGCGCCACCGAGGTCGCGGTCCTGCGCCTGGTGCGGGCCACGGTGCCGGTCGCCGAGGTAATCCACGTGGGCCGCATGCCCGGGGACGCGGCATTGCCCTACGTGATCAGCACCTGGTTGGACGGCATCACCCTGGCCGAGGCGCTGAAAAGCAGGCGCTGGGCCGCGCGGGCGCTGGGCGAGGCGGTGGGCCACACGCTCGCAGTGATCGGCGCGCATCCCTTTCCGAGGCACGGAAAATTCGACGGCGCGCTGAACGTCACGCCGTGGAGCGTCGCGCTGGGCTTGCAGGACGGCGGGGCGTCGACCGCTGACGTGGCGCTGAAGTATCTGGACCATCACGCCGGCAAACACCTGGGCGACGCGCGCAGGGCGCAGGTGCTGGAACTGCTGTGCGAGTACGACGCGGCCGCCGACGCGCACGCGCCGGCGCGCTTGGTGCATGCGGATTTCAACCCCGGCAACATCATCATCGCGCCCGCACGCGAGGGCGAATCCCGGGTCGCCGGCGTGATCGACTGGGAATGGGCGCACGCCGGCAGCCCGTTGCTGGACGTCGCCGTCCTGCTGCGCCCACGGGGGCTGATGGCGGACGAATTCGAGTCCGCGTTCGGCGCCGCCTTCGTGGCGGCCGGCGGCGAACTTCCAGCGCATTGGCGCACGCGTGCCGCCACCCTGGACTTCTTGAACTTGCTGGAGCTGATCGACGCCCCGGCGCCGCTGGAGGAGCTCAGGCTTACCGCGCTGCGACAGCTGCTGTCGTCCCTCGAGCGCCAACGAAAGGAAAACACATGACGTGGCGTTGCGTGGCGACAGTCAGGCTGTGGCCCAATGGCGTAAGCGAATGGGCACCCAGGAGGCCAAGCAGATCTACAAGGAGCGTGCGGCCAGCATCAAGTGCACCAACGCACATCTGCGCAACCGCGGCTTGCAGCGCCTGAATGTGCGCGGCCTGACCAAGGCGCGCGCCGTGCTGCTGTGGCATGCGTTGGCCCACAACCTCAAGCGCATGCTGGCTCTGGATTTCCCCTTGGCAGTCTGAGACGCGCAAAACAGGCCGCAATGAGCGATCCTGGCGCGTCAGGCTGCCCCGCAGCAAGGCAAACTCGTCCCAGAAGACGAACCTGGGCTTGAATCGGGCCATCTCCCATCTCCTTTATCCACAGGTCATCGGGTTTGGCTTGTACCGCGTCCATTGCTGAAATTGAAAAATTCACACGCTCTCAGAACTCGGACCCGTAGTAGTCCAAGATATCCATGCCAGCGTATCGCCCCAGGTCCCGGCGCACCAGCCTCACGCGCAAAATGCCCTTTGGTCCCCCGCCCACGAGGTGGATGGCCGCAGCCTGCTTGCCCATGATCTCGCCTTCCAGGCCATCGAGGGTGAAGCGTGATGTTCGCAGCGGGTATGGCGTCACTTCCCTGTCGATACCTCTGCGGACCCGGGTGGCTTGGTGGCGCGCTCGCGTATAGTCCCGCCCGGTTCGCCTGCAAATCCAGGAATTCCAGGATTGCGCACCAGGAATGCCCTCCATGAAGCTGTGCCATCGAATTCTTCTGACGCTTTGCATGCCCCTGGCGTTGGTGGCCTGCGCCACGCCGGCGCCCCCGGCGACAGTGGCGGCGCCCGTTCCCGCCGCCTGGAACGCGCCCCTGCCGCACCAGGGCTCGCTCCAGGACCTGTCCCGGTGGTGGACGCAGTTGGGTGATCCACTACTGGTCGAACTGATGGCCGCCGCGCAGGACCTCAGCCCCGATCTGGCGCAGGCGCGCGCGCGCATCGCGCAGGCCCGCGCCGTGCAGGTCGCCAGCCGCGCGGACCTGGGGCCGTCGCTCGACGCGCAGGCCAAGGCCGGCCGGGGCTTCAACGAGCAGTTGGGCCACGTTGCCAGCACTGCGCAGGCGGGGCTGGCGACCAACTGGGAACTGGATCTGTTTGGCGCCAACGCCGCCGCCGAGACCGCGGCCGGGCAGCGGCTCGCCGGTGCGCAGGCGCTGTGGCACGAGGCGCGTGTGAGCGTGGCCGCCGAAGTGGCGCAGCAGACCAGCAGCCTGCGCAGCTGTCTGGAGCAATTCGACCTGGCCGAGCGCGACGCCCATTCGCGCGCCGAGACCGAGCGCCTGTCGGCGCTGAGCGAGCGCGCCGGCTTCACGGCGCCCGCCACGGCCGCGCTGGCGCGCGCCAGCGCCGCGCAGGCGCAGGCGCGTGCGGCGCAGCAGCGCATGCAGTGCGACGTGGGGTTCAAGGTGCTGGTCGCGCTCACCGGGTGGCAGGAGCCGGCGCTGCGCGCACGCCTGGCAGCCGCGCCCGGTGGCCCGGCGCCCGACACGCTGTTCGCGCTCGCCGCCCTGCCCGCGCAGGTGCTCGCGCAGCGGCCCGACGTGTACCACGCCGAGCGCGAAGTCGCGGCGACCAGCGCCGAGCTGGGCCAGGCGCAGGCGCAGCGCTACCCGCGTCTGGCGCTCAGCGGATCCATCAGCGCGGCCTGGCTGCGCAATGCGGGGGCGACGACCGACCTGGGCACCTGGAGCATCGGCCCGCTGACGCTGAGCCTGCCGTTGTTCGACGGTGGACGCCGCGCCGCGCAGACCGACGCGGCGCGGGCGCGCTACGACGAGGCAGCGGCGCTGTACCGCGCCCGCGTGCGCCAGGCGGTGAGCGAGGTCGAGCAGGCGCTGGTGCGGCTGGCGAGCACCGCCGAGCGCAATGCCAGTGCGCGCACCGCTGCCGAAGGCTACCGCGCTTCGTTTGCCGCCACCGAGTCCGGCTGGCGCGCCGGCCTGACGAGTCTGCTCGAACTGGAGGACGCGCGGCGCAACGCGTTCGCCGCCGAAGACGCCCTGATCGCCCTGCGCAACGAGCGCCAGCTGGCCTGGATCGCGCTGTACCGCGCAGCCGGCGGTGGATGGGACGCGCAGCAGGGCCTGGCCACGGCCCAGTCATCCGACACCCCGGACAGCAGCGCGCGCTGAGCACCGGCCGCACGCTGCCGCCCAAGGAACCGACGAACCGACGAACCCATGGAATGGACCTGACCCATGCCCGATTGCACACCAGATTCCCGGCCCGATTCCCCTTCTGCTTGCCCGCCGGCTCGCACACCGGACTCCTGGCTCTCGCGGCGCACCGCCTGGGCGTTGGCGGGACTGGGGGGCGCCTGCGCGCTGGCCGCGGGCGCGGTGCTGCTGTCTGGCGCGTCGCGCGCCGCCGATGAACCCAAGACGCAGGCGGCGCTCACGGTGAACGCGGTGCAGCCGCAGCGCAGCCGCTTTCCGCTGCGCCTGGCCGCCAACGGCAACGTGGCCGCCTGGCAGGAGGCGAGCATCGGAGCCGAGGGCAACGGCCTGCGCCTGACCGGGGTGCTGGTGAACGTGGGCGACCGGGTCGCTGCCGGCCAGTTGCTCGCCACCTTCTCGGACAGCAGCGTGCACGCCGACCTGGCCCAGGCGCAGGCCAACCTGTTCGAGGCGCAGGCGAACGCCGGCGAGGCCCGCGCGAACGCCAGCCGTGCGCGCACGCTGGAGGCCACGGGCGCGCTGAGCCAGCAGCAGATCGATCAGTTCATGACCGCCGGGCAGACCGCGCAGGCGCGCGTGATGGCCGCGCAGGCCGGCGTTGACGCGCAGCGGCTGCGGCTCGCGCACACGCGGGTGCTGGCGCCCGACAGCGGCGTGATCTCGGCGCGCACGGCCACCGTGGGCGCCGTGGTGAGCGCGGGCAACGAGCTGTTTCGCATGCTGCGCCGGGGCCGCCTGGAATGGCGCGCCGAAGTCACCGCCAGCGAGTTGCACCGCATCCAGCCGGGAATCAAGGTCCGCGTCACCCCCGCGGGCGGCACCGCGGTCGAAGGCAGCGTGCGCATGCTGGCACCCACGGTCGACCCGCAGACGCGCAATGCGCTGGTCTACGTCGACCTGCCGGCGCACGCGCAACTGCGCGCCGGAATGTTTGCGCGCGGCGAGTTTGCGCTGGGCGACAGCGAGGCGCTCACGGTGCCGCAGGAGGCGCTGGTGCTGCGCGACGGCTTTGCCTACGTTTTCGTGCTCGACGCCAGGCAGCGCGTGCAGCAGCGCAAGGTGCAGACGGGTCGGCGCGTGGCCGACCGCGTGGAAGTGCTCTCGGGCCTGGACGCGCAGGCGTCGATCGCCGTGCGCGGCGCGGGCTTTCTGAACGACGGTGACTTGGTGCGCGTCGTGGCCGCTGCGCAGGACGTGCGGCAAAGCGCGCCCGCCGCACCCGCGGGTCTCTCCCCGCGCGGCGCCCAGTAAGGAGCATTTCCAATGAATGTCTCCGCCTGGTCGATCAAGAACCCCATCCCCGCGCTGATGCTCTTCGTGCTGCTGAGCTTCAGCGGCCTGCTGGCGTTCAACGCCATGAAGGTGCAGAACTTTCCGGACATCGACCTGCCCACGGTCTCCGTCACGCTGACCCTGCCCGGTGCCTCGCCCGCGCAGCTTGAAAGCGACGTGGTGCGCAAGGTCGAAAACAGCATTTCCACGCTGCAGGGCCTCAAGCACATCTACACCACGGTGCAGGACGGCAGCGCCACCATCGCGGCCGAGTTCCGGCTGGAAAAGCCCACGCAGGAAGCGCTGGACGACACGCGCGCGGCCGTGGCCCGGGTGCGCGGCGACCTGCCCGGCGACCTGCGCGACCCCGTCGTGACCCGGATCGATTTGGCCGCGCAGCCCGTGCTGGCCTTCACCATCGCGTCCGACCGCAGGGACGACGAGGCGCTGTCCTGGCTGGTGGACGACACCGTGGCCAAGAAACTGCTCGCGGTGCGTGGTGTCGGCGCCGTGAGTCGCGTGGGCGGTGTCGATCGGGAGGTGCGCGTGGAGCTCGACCCCGTGAAGTTGCAGGCGCTGTCCGCGTCGGCGGCCGACGTGTCGCGCCAGCTGCGGCTGGTGCAAAGCGAGAGCGCGGGCGGGCGCACCGACCTCGGCGGCAGCGAGCAAGCGCTGCGCACGCTGGCCACGGTGCAGTCGGCGCAGGAGCTCGCGGGCCTGACGCTCGCGCTGGCGGACGGGCGCCACGTGCGGCTCGACGAGCTCGCCACGGTGTCGGACGGCGTCGCCGAGCCGCGCGCGCTGGCGCTGCTCAACGGCCGGCCCGTGGTCGGCTTCGAGATCGCGCGCAGCAAGGGCGCGAGCGAGTTGGAAGTGGGCGCTGCGGTGCAGGTTGCGCTCGCAGAACTGCACATGCAGCACCCGGACCTGCAAATCACCGAGGCCTTCAACTTCGTGCAGCCGGTGCAGGAGGAATACGACGGCTCCATGCACCTGCTGATCGAAGGCGCGATGCTGGCCGTGTTGGTGGTGTGGCTCTTTCTGCGCGACTGGCGCGCCACTTTCGTGTCCGCCGTGGCGCTGCCGTTGTCGGTCATCCCGGCGTTCATCGGCATGCATTTTCTGGGCTTTTCGATCAACGTGGTCACGCTGCTGGCGCTGTCGCTGGTGGTGGGCATTCTGGTGGACGACGCCATCGTCGAGGTCGAGAACATCGTGCGCCACCTGCGCATGGGCAAAACGCCCTACCAGGCGGCGATGGAAGCCGCCGACGAAATCGGCCTGGCCGTGGTGGCGACCACCTTCACGCTGATCGCGGTGTTCTTGCCCACGGCGTTCATGGCCGGCATTCCGGGAAAATTCTTCAAGCAGTTCGGCTGGACGGCGTCACTCGCGGTGTTTGCCAGCCTGGTGGTGGCGCGCGCGCTGACGCCGATGATGGCGGCCTACATCCTGCGGCCCATCGTGCACGGGCACCAGGACCCGCGCTGGATGCGCGTGTATCTGCGCTGGGCGGCGTGGTGCATAGGGCACCGCGGGCTGACCTACCTGGCAGCGGCGGTGTTCTTCGTCGGCTCGCTGGCGCTCATCCCGCTGCTGCCCACGGGCTTCATCCCGCCCGACGACAACTCGCAGACGCAGGTGTATCTGGCACTGCCGCCGGGCAGCACGCTGGCGCAGACCCACGCTGCGGCCGAGGACGCGCGCCAGCGCATCGCCCGGGTGGAGCACGTGCAGCGCGTGTACACCACCATCGGCGGCGGTTCGGCCGGAGCGGACCCGTTCGCCGGGGGCGCGGATGCGCAAACGCGCAAGGCCACGCTCACCATCATGCTTTCCACGCGCGGCGCGCGGCCGCGCAAGCAACTTATCGAGCAAGCAATCCGCGCGGCGCTGGTGACCCTGCCCGGCGTGCGCAGCAAGGTCGGCTTGGGCAGCTCGGGCGAGAAATACGTGCTGGTGCTCTCGGGCGAGGATCCGCAGGTGCTGGGCAGCGCGGCGCTCGCCGTGGAAAAGGACCTGCGCCGCATTGCGGGCCTGGGCGCAATCTCCTCCACGGCCAGCCTGGTGCAGCCGGAGATCGCCGTGCGCCCGGACTTTGCACGCGCCGCCGACCTGGGCGTGACCAGCAGCGCCATCGCCGAGACGCTGCGCATCGCCACCGTGGGCGACTACGACATGGCGCTGCCCAAGCTGAATCTGGCGTCGCGCCAGGTCCCCATCGTCGTCAAGTTGCAGGACGACGCGCGCCAGGACCTGGCGCTGCTCGAACGCCTCACGGTGCCGGGCAGCAAGGGCCCGGTCATGCTCGGCCAGGTGGCCACGCTGGAGTTCAGCGGCGGCCCCGCGATGGTGAACCGCTACGACCGTGCGCGCAACGTGAACTTCGAGATCGAGCTCTCCGGCCTGCCGCTGGGCGACGTCGCCAAGGCGGTGCAGGACTTGCCTTCGATCAAGAACCTGCCACCGGGCGTACGCCAGATCACGATCGGCGACGCCGAGGAGATGGGCCTGCTGTTCGCCAGCTTTGGCCTGGCCATGCTCACCGGCGTGCTGTGCATCTACATCGTGCTGGTGCTGCTGTTCAAGGACTTTCTGCACCCGGTGACCATCCTGGCGGCGCTGCCGCTGTCGCTCGGCGGCGCGTTCGTGGGGCTGTTGATCGCGCAAAAGAGCTTTTCCATGCCCTCGCTCATCGGGCTCATCATGCTCATGGGAATCGCGACCAAGAACTCCATCCTGCTGGTCGAGTACGCCATCCTGGCGCGCCGCGAGCAGGGGCTGACGCGGCGGGAGGCGCTGCTCGACGCCTGCCACAAGCGCGCGCGTCCGATCATCATGACCACGCTCGCCATGGGCGCGGGCATGCTGCCCATCGCGCTGGGGTTTGGCGTCGCCGACCCGAGCTTTCGCTCACCGATGGCGGTGGCGGTGATCGGCGGACTGATCACCTCCACGCTGCTGAGCCTGCTGGTGATTCCTGCGGTGTTCACGGGGATCGACGACATCGGGCACGGGGTGGCGCGCCTGCTGCGCCGCCTGCTCGGCAGGCACCCGACCCCCACCACAGCACCGCCTGCGAGACAAGACGGGATTTCCCTTGGTCATGGGGCCGACGCAGCAGGCGAACGCGCTCCCCGGACACCATGAAATTCTTTTTACATTCCCTCGATAAAAATCGGCTAGACTTCGGAACCGTACCGCCCTGGTGTCACTCTCTTGTTCGTGGCGCAAGACAATTGTGGCAACTGTCACAATCGCGCGGCACGAAACCATGGTTTTACGTTGCGAAGCCTTTTGGGCCCCCGGGTTCCGACTGACCTCCTGAAGCGCTTTTCCTCCCTCCCTCTCTGATTCGTTTCGGGACGCTTCGCAACTTTTTTTATTCCGACCGCCAGCCAGGGGGAGCTGGCGGCGCATCAACCCAATACCCCCACACCCCGCCGCGCGCCCTGTCCGGGCGGGCGCGGCGCTCAGGAGGGCCGGGTCTCCGCGAAGCTCGGGCGTTGCATCAGCTTGTCCAGCAGCCGACCCAGGTTGGGATGGGCGTTGCGCCAAGTGATTTCGGGAAAGCGAAATTCCAGCCAGCCCAGCGCGCAGCCCACGGCGATGTCCGACAGGCTCAGGGAGACGCTGCTGCAATACGGCCTGTCCCCCAGGCGCTGGCCCATGAACCGCAGGCCGTCGTGCACCTTGCGCAGCTGGCGCTCGATCCATGCCTGGCTGCGTTCGCCGTCCCCGCGCGGCACCCAGTGGGCCTCCAGGCGCGCGAGCACGGCGGCGTCCACGACGCCGTCGGCCAGGGCTTCCCAGGTCTTGACCACGGCGCGTTCGCGGCCCTTGGCCGGAATCAGCTTGCCGACGGGCGACAGGGTGTCCAGGTATTCCACGATCACGCGCGAGTCGAACAGGACTTCGCCCCCATCGATCACCAGGCAGGGGATCTTGCCCAGCGGGTTCGAGGCCGGGACTTGGCTATCGTCTGCCCAAACGTCGTCTTGCACGAACTGGTAGTCGAGTTTTTTTTCAGCCAGCACGACGCGCACCTTGCGGACGTAGGAACTGGCAGAGGTTCCGATCAATTTCATGGTCTGTTTACATTGGGGCAAGCTTGGACGATCAGCGATCGATTCTATCGGCAGAAATCCGTGGAGAAACCCGGGAAGGCTGGCTCTCGGGCGGTGCTTGCCGGCCCCTACAATGGCGCGCCATGAGCCTGCCCACCCTCACTGCCTTGTCGCCGCTCGACGGCCGATACGCCGCAAAGCTTTCCGCCCTGCGCCCGATCATGAGCGAACACGGCTACATGCACCGTCGGGTGCAGGTGGAAGTGGCCTGGTTCATCGCCTTGTCCGACGCGGGTTTTGCCGAGTTCAAACCCCTGACCACCGGCGCCCGGGCCTACCTGCTGGGCTTGGTGAAGAACTTCTGCGAGGCCGACTCCCTGGCCATCAAGGAGATCGAAAAGACCACGAACCACGACGTCAAGGCCGTCGAATACTGGATCAAAAGCAAATTCGAGGCGCGCCCGGAACTGCAAAGGGCCGCAGAGTTCGTGCACTTTGCCTGCACCAGCGAGGACATCAACAACACCAGCCACGCCTTGCAATTGCGCTCGGGCCGCGACCAGATCGTGCTGCCCAGCCTGGACCGCATCCTGCTCAAGCTGCGCGAGATGGCGCATGTCTTTGCCGATACGCCCATGCTCAGCCGCACCCACGGTCAGACGGCCAGCCCGACCACGGTGGGCAAGGAAATGGCCAACGTGGTCATGCGCCTGCAAACGGCCTGCGAGCGCATCGCCGCAGTGAAGATCATGGGCAAGATGAACGGCGCCGTGGGCAACTACAACGCGCACCTGTCCGCCTGGCCCGACTTTGACTGGGAGGCCTTCAGCCGCAAGGTCGTCGAAACCCCCGAACCCCTGGGCCTGGGCCTGACGTTCCAGCCCTACAGCATTCAGATCGAGCCGCACGACTACATGGCCGAACTGTTCGACGCCATGGCGCGCGCCAACACCATCCTCATCGACTTGGCGCGCGACATCTGGGGCTACGTCAGCCTGGGCTATTTCAGGCAGCGCCCGCGGGCCGGCGAGGTCGGCTCGTCGACCATGCCGCACAAGGTGAACCCGATCGACTTCGAGAACGCCGAAGGCAACCTGGGCCTGGCGAACGCGCTGCTCAGGCACCTGTCCGAAAAGCTGCCGGTCAGCCGCTGGCAGCGCGACCTGACGGACAGCACCGTGCTGCGCAACATGGGCGTCGCGCTGGGCCATGCCACGCTGGCCTACGCCGCGCTGCTCGCGGGCCTGAACAAGCTCGAAATCGACGAACGGACCTTGGCCGCCGACCTGGACGCCGCGTGGGAGGTGCTCGCCGAACCCATACAGACGGTGATGCGCCGCTTCGGCGTCGCGGGCGCGTATGAGAAGCTCCGGGAGCTCACGCGTGGCCAAGCCGTGACGGCGCAGGCGCTGCACGATCTGATCCTGTCGCTGGAAATTCCCCAGGCGGAAAAAGACCGCCTGCTGGCGCTGACGCCGGGCAGCTACCTGGGCCTGGCCGCCGTGCTCGCGCGCCGCGTCTGATGGCATGGCGACCAAGGCCACGATCTTCAAGGCGCAGCTGCAAATCGCCGACATCGACCACGGCTACTACGCCGAGCACGCGCTCACGCTGGCACGCCACCCCAGCGAGACCGACGAGCGGATGATGGTGCGGCTCGCGGCGCTGGCGATTCAGGCGCACCAAATGCAGGCGCTGTGCCGGGGCGACGGGACCCTGGCGTTTGGCGCGGGCCTGTCCGACCCGGACGACCCGGACGTTTCGTTGACCGACTTCAGCGGGCGCCGGCGCCTGTGGATCGAGGTCGGCCAGCCGGATGGCAAACCCCTGGCCCGCGCCTGCAGCAAGGCCGACGCGGTGCTCGTCTACTGCTTTCACGGCGCGGCCGAGGTCTGGTGGAAGGGCATTGCTGCGCAGCTCTCGCGCTTCGAGCGGCTGCAAGTCTGGCGCATCCCGAGCGCGGCGTCGCAGGTGTTGGCGCAACTGGCCGAGCGCAGCATGCAAGTGCAGGCCACGCTGCAGGATGGGTCCGTGGCCCTGAGCAGCGCGCAGGGCTGCGTGCTGTTCGAACCCCAGCGCTGGAAGTAAGTTGCGGGGCGCGCCTCGCCGCTCGGGAGCGGTGCTCAGCCGGGCGCTGCCGTCGCGCGCTCGGCGTAGCGGTTGAAGCGCCAGGCCGAATGCTCCAGCGTGATGCGGCGCCACACCCGGCGCTTCTCCGCCGGGCCCATGGAGGGCCAGCGCTGGACCTCGTCGAAAGTGCGCCCGCAGCCCTTGCACAGCGCGTCGCCCTGGCTCGTGGAGCAGACGGCGATGCAGGGCGTGTCGGGCGTGCTGTCGTACCAGGCCAGCCAGGCGGCCAGGGCCTGCGGTGCCAGGCCATCGACCTCGTCCTCGTGCCGGTAGACCATCTGCGCGTAGACCTCGCCGAGCGCGCGCAACTCGGGCGCCAGCGTGACGCCGTCGGGGGACGGCGCGCGGCTGCGCCAGTAGTTGATCGCGGCTTCGATGTCGGTGATGTGGATGGCGGCCATGGCGGGTGGCGGTGGCAGGGGTTGGATCATAGCCGCGCGCGTGCGGCCGGGGCCGCGGGGGCCCGGTAGAATCCACGCCCGAGAGGTTTGCCGTCCATGTCCATTTTCCGCCGCCCCGACTACCAATCCGACGCCACGCAGTTCATCAACCAGCTCAAGGCCAACAGGCCCGAACTGGAAAACGAGCAACGCGCCGGCCGCGCCCTGCTATGGGACAAAAAGGTCGATCGCAAGCTCTGGAGCGGCTACCGCGCGGCCCGGGTCGCGCAAAGATCCTATGTCTATCAGACCGACGTTCAGACCGGTGCCGATTGATCCGCGCATCGGCCGCAGGCGCAGGGTTTTCCGGCGCTGAGCGTTCCGTATTCTCCGGTGGCGCTGGCGCCGCCACCCCGACCGGCGACCCCGGAATTTCACCTCCGCAGCGCACACCATGGCAGCCCACGACTTCGACGTCCTCATCGCCGGCAGCGGCCTGGCCGGCCTGTGCGCCGCGCTGCACTTGGCGCCCACGCACCGCGTGGGCGTGATCACCAAGCGCGAGCTGGAGGACGGATCGAGCACCTGGGCCCAGGGCGGAATTGCCGCCGTGCTCGCCGACGGCGACAGCTTTGCCGCCCACATCCAGGACACGTTGGAGGCCGGCGCGGGCCTGTGCGACCTGGCCACCACCCGCTTCGTGGTGGAAAACGCGCCCGCGGCCATCGCCTGGCTGCGCCAGCTCGGGGTGCCCTTCACGCTCGACGGCGAGCGGCTGCACCTGACCCGCGAGGGCGGCCACAGCGCGCGCCGCATCGCGCACGTGACGGACGCCACCGGCGCCGCCGTGCAGCGCACGCTCATCGATGCGGTGCGCGCCACGCCGGGAATCACGCTGTTCGAGCAGCACACGCTGGTGGACCTGATCACCCCGCGCAAGCTGGGGGGCAGCGGCCACCGTTGCCTGGGCCTGTACGCGCTGGACGGCGTGCGCGACACCGTCATCACCCTGCGCGCGCCGCAGACCATTTTGGCCACCGGCGGCGCGGGCAAGGTCTACCTGTACACCACCAACCCCGATACCGCCACCGGCGACGGCATTGCCGCCGCCTGGCGCGCGGGCTGCCGCGTGGCGAACATGGAGTTCATACAGTTCCACCCCACGGGGCTGTACCACCCGCACGCCAAGTCCTTTCTCATCAGCGAGGCAGTGCGCGGCGAGGGCGGGCGGCTGCTGCTGCCACCGTCGGCCGGTGGCGCACGCTTCATGCCCGAGCACGATGCGCGCGCCGAACTCGCGCCGCGCGACGTGGTGGCCCGCGCCATCGACTACGAGATGAAGCGCCATGGACTGGACTGCGTGCACCTGGACATCTCGCACCGCAGTCCGGCGTTCTTGCAGGCGCATTTCCCGCATATCCTGGCGCGCTGCGCGGCGCTGGGAATCGACATCACGCGCGCGCCCATCCCCGTGGTGCCCACGGCGCATTTCACCTGCGGCGGGGTACTCACCGACTTGGCGGGCCGCAGCGACCTGCCCGGCCTGTACGCCGTGGGCGAGGTGGCCTGCACCGGCCTGCACGGCGCGAACCGGCTGGCGAGCAACTCGCTGCTCGAATGCATGGTGTTTGCCCGCGCCGCCGCGCAGGCCATTGCTGCGGCGCCCGCCGCCGAGCTGCCCGAGCTGCCCGCCTGGGACGACAGCCGCGTGACCGACGCCGACGAATCCGTGGTCATCTCGCACAACTGGGACGAGCTGCGCCGCTTCATGTGGGACTACGTGGGAATCGTGCGCACCAACAAGCGCCTGGAACGCGCGGCGCACCGCATCGCGCTGCTGCAGGGCGAGATCGACGAGTTCTACGCGCACTTTCACGTCACGCGCGATCTGCTGGAACTGCGCAACCTGGTGCAGGTGGCCGAGCTGATCGTGCGCAGCGCGCAGCTGCGCCGCGAGAGCCGGGGCCTGCACTACAGCCGCGACCACCCCGATGCGGCGGCCCCGGCCGCGCCCACCATCCTGGTTCCGGCCATGGCCTGAAACCACCCCGGAACACAGCGCATGCGCTACAGCGTCAAGGAAATTTTCTACACCCTGCAGGGCGAAGGCGGTCAGAGCGGAATGCCCGCCGTGTTCTGCCGCTTTGCCGGCTGCAACCTGTGGACGGGCCGCGAGGCGGACCGCGGCGCCGCGATCTGCCGCTTTTGCGACACCGATTTCGTGGGCATCGACGGCACGCTGGGCGGCAAGTTTTCCACTGCCCAGGCGCTGGCCGACGTGATCGCCGCGCAGTGGCCCGCGCACGACAGGGAGCACCGCCTGGTGGTGCTCACCGGCGGCGAGCCCCTGCTGCAATTGGACGCCGCGCTCATCGACGCCCTGCACGCGCGCCACTTTCGCATCGCGGTCGAGAGCAACGGCAGCATCGCCGCACCGCCCGGAATAGACTGGCTGTGCGTCAGCCCCAAGGCCGGCGCGCCCTGGATCCAGACGCGCGGGCAGGAACTGAAACTCGTATGGCCTCAGGCCGGGATGGACCTGGCGACCATGGCGCGCACCGGGCAGTTCGGCCTGCGCTTTTTGCAACCCATGGACGGGCCGCAGCAGGCCGCGAACATCGCCGTCTGCATCGCCGCCTGCCTGGAGCAGCCCGTGTGGCGCCTGAGCTTGCAGACGCACAAGGTCAGCGGAATACGCTAAGTTTCGGCCATGCAATCGACGGCACTGACCATTTCCCAGCGCTTCTTCTTCGACGCGGCGCACACCCTGCGCCGCGAGATCGAGGCCGAAGGCAGCCTGCGCGTGCACGGCCACAGCTACCACGCCGAGGTCTCGCTCAGCGGCCCCTGCGACCCGGCCAGCGGCATGGTGCTCGACTTGGGTCTGCTGCGCCGGGGCCTGGACGCGGTGCGCGCGCAACTCGACCACCGCATGCTCGACGAGGTGCCCGGCCTGGGCACGCCCACGCTGGAAAACCTATGCCTCTTCATCGCGCAGGCCCTGCCGGCCGAACTGCGCCCGCGCGCCTGCCGCGTGCGTGTCTGGCGCGAGGCGCTGGGCGACAGCTGCACGCTGGATTTGCCGATCCCTGCTGCGTCCATTGCGCCGCTCACTCCGCCCTGCGACCCGGACAGCGCGCGCATGCGCGCCGCCGCCACCGACACGCTGGCCGCCCGCAGCCTGGCGCATGTGTGGCACCCCTGCACGCAGATGAAGCGCCACGAGGCGCAGCCGCCCGTGGCCATCGCGCGCGCGCAGGGCCCCTGGCTATACGGCAGCGACGGCCGGCGCTATCTGGACGCCATCAGCTCCTGGTGGGTCAACCTGTTCGGTCATGGCCACCCGCACATCAAGGCTGCGCTCGCCGACCAGTTGGAGCGGCTCGACCACGTGCTGCTCGCCGGGTTCACGCACGCGCCGGTGGTGGAATTGTCCGAGCGCCTGGGCGCGCTCACCGGTCTGGGCCATGCGTTCTACGGCAGCGACGGCGCCGCCGCCACCGAGATCGCGCTGAAGATGAGCGCGCATTACTGGCGCAACCAGGGGCGCCCGGGAAAGAGCCGCTTCGTGGGCCTGGCCGGCGGCTACCACGGCGAGACCGTGGGCGCGCTGGCCGTCACCGACATGGCGCTGTTCCGCGAAGCCTACGCCCCGCTGGTGCGCCTGGCCGCGACCGTTCCCAGCCCCGACGCACGCGGCGCAGAGCCCGGCGAGAGCGCCCGGGACGTCGCCCGGCGCGCGGCTGCGGCGCTCGAGGCCTGGCTTGCCGAGCACCACGCCGAGACGGCCGCGCTGATCGTCGAACCCCTGGTGCAATGCGCCTGTGCAATGGCCATGCACGACCCCGAATACCTGCGCCTGGCGCGCGCCCTGTGCACGCGCTACGAAGTGCATCTGGTGGTCGACGAGATCGCCGTGGGCTTTGGCCGCACCGGCAGCATGTTCGCGCACCAGCAGGCCGGAATCCGACCCGACTTCATCTGCCTGTCCAAGGGCCTGACGGGCGGGACGCTGGCGCTGTCCGCCGTGCTCACCAGCGACGCCGTGTACGCCGCGTTCTACGACGACGAGGTGGCGCGCGGCTTCCTGCATTCGCACTCGTACACCGGCAACCCGCTGGCCTGCCGCGCGGCGCTGGCCACGCTGGAACTGTTCGATCGGCTCGACGCCCTGAACACGAACCGGGCGCTGGCCGCGCGCATCGACGCCGCCTGCGCGCCCCTGACCGGGCACCCGCGCGTGCGCCATGCCCGGCGCCTGGGAATGATCTGGGCCTGGGACATCGCCGACACCCGGCCCGACTTTGCGCGCCGCTACCACCAGCAGGCCCTGGCGCGCGGGCTGCTGCTGCGCCCGATCGGAAACACGCTGTACGCCATGCCGCCCTACGTGCTCGACGACGAGGCCGTGCACTGCCTGGCCCGCGGCGCGCTCGCGGCCTTGGAAGCTACCTTGCAGGAGGAAGCCGCCGCATGATCGGCTGCTTCGTCACCGGCACCGACACCGGCGTCGGCAAGACGCTGGTCGCCGCAGGTCTGCTGCACGCCCTGGCACGCAGGCACCGCCGCGTCGTCGGCATGAAGCCCGTGGCCGCCGGTCTGGACGGGAACGGGGACAGCGAGGACGCAAGCGCGCTGCGCGCCGCGTCCACGCTGGCCGTGCCAGCGGCGCTGGACAACCCCGTGCTGCTTGCCGACCCGCTCTCGCCGCATATAGCAGCGCAGCGTGCGGGCGTGCGGATCGACGTGAGCGCCCTGGTGCGCAGCTACCAGGCCCTGGCGGCGCAGGCCGACGCCGTGGTGGTGGAGGGCGCGGGCGGCTTTCACGTGCCGCTGTCCGATAGCGCCACCGGCGCCGACCTGGCGCAGGCCCTGGCGCTGCCCGTGGTGCTGGTGGTGGGTCTGCGCCTGGGCTGCCTGAGCCATGCGCTGCTCACGGCCGAGGCCATCCGCTCGCGCGGCCTGGCGCTCGCGGGCTGGGTGGCGAACCGCGTGCACCCCGCGATGGACGCCGTTGACGAAAACATCGCCTATCTGCGCACCCACCTGGGCGCGCCGCTGCTCGCGGACATTGCGCACCAGAGGCCGCCCGACGCGCGCAGCACGGTGCTCGCACTGCCCGCGCAGTGGCAATAAGCATGGGCCATGCAGACTTGTATCTGCGACCGATAAAATGGGCGCCTCATGCAAGTCGAGTCGGAACTTTATTCAGCCCTGCTGGACGCCGGTGTTTCCAAGGAGAAAGCCGAGCGGGTGGCGGACGCACTTTCCAGGTCGATTGACCAACGTTACGAGGCCCACAGCGCCGTGCTCGCCACAAAATCCGACATCGAGACGCTTCGCGCCGAACTTCGTGCCGACATGTTCAAGGCGCTCACGGATCAGACTTGGAAGCTCGCAGGCATTGTCTTGGCTGGAATGGCCTTCGTCGTTGCCGCCCTCCGGTTTGCGCAGTAGCCAGCCGCGGGAACAGTTTCTGGATCGACGAGATCCCCGCCCGCCTGGCCGCCATCGAGGGCGCGCGTTCACACTGCCCGCGCAGTGGCAATGAACGGGGGGCCAAGCATGGGCAATGCCGGCTTGTCGCCCTGTATCTGCGACCGATAGAATGGACGCCTCATGCAAATCGAATCGGAACTTTATTCAGCCCTGCTGGACGCCGGTGTTTCCAAGGAGAAAGCCGAGCGGGTGGCGGACGCACTTTCGAAATCGATTGACCAACGTTACGAGGCCCACAGCACCATGCTTGCCACAAAGTCCGACATTGAGGCGCTTCGCGCCGACGTGTTCAAGGCGCTCACGGATCAGACTTGGAAACTCGCAGGCATTGTCTTGGCTGGAATGGCCTTCGTCGTTGCCGCCCTCCGATTTGCGCCGTAGCCAAGCCAGGGCGACATGGAGCCGAATCCGGAGCGCGGGAACAGTTCCTGGATCGACGAGATCCCCGACCGCTTGGCCGCCATCGAGGGCGCGCACCTGCTGCGCCGCCGCCGCGTGGTGCAGCCCGCGGGGGGCGCGCACCTGTTGGTTGACGGACAGCCCCTGCTGGCGTTTTGCAGCAACGACTACCTGGGCCTGGCCAGCCACCCGGCGCTGGCCGAGGCCGCGCGCCAGGCCACGCACCGCTATGGCCTGGGCTCGGGCGGCTCGCCCCTGGTCAGCGGGCACAGCGCCGCGAATGACGCACTGGAGCATGAACTCGCCGCCTTCGTGCAACTGCCCCGGGCGCTGTACTTCTACGCGGGCTACGCCACGAACACCGGAATCATCCCCGCGCTGGTAGGGAAGGGCGACGCGCTGTTTTCCGACGCGCTGAACCACGCTTGCCTGATCGACGGTGCGCGCCTGTCGCGCGCCACCATCGTGCGCTATCCGCACGCCGACTTGGCAGCGCTCGGGGCCGCGCTGGCCGCGAACCCCGCGCGGCGCAAGCTGGTCATCAGCGACGCCGTGTTCAGCATGGACGGCGACCTGATCGACATCCCCGCGTTGCTGGCCCTGTGCGAGCGCCACGACGCCCTGCTGCTGCTCGACGATGCGCACGGTTTTGGCGTGCTCGGTCCGCAGGGGCGTGGCAGCCTGGCGCAGGCGGGCCTCACGGGCGCCGCCGCAGCGCGGCGCGTTCTCTACATGGCCACGCTGGGAAAGGCCGCCGGTGTCGCAGGGGCCTTTGTCGCGGGCGACGCCACCCTCATCGAATGGCTATTGCAAGGAACGCGCAGCTACATCTTTGCCACCGCCGCCCCGCCGCTGTTGGCCAGCGCCCTGCGCCAGAGCCTGCGGCTCATGGCCGCGGCCGACGACCGGCGCGCGCAGTTGGACGCGCTCATCGCCCAGCTGCGCGAGGGGCTCGCCGCGCTGCCGCAGCACCTCGGCTGGCGGCTGCTGCCCTCGCAAACGCCCGTGCAGGCGCTGGTGGTCGGCCGCAGCGAAGACGCTCTGGCCCTGATGGACGGCCTGCGCGCCCGGGGTCTGTGGGTGCCTGCGATCCGCCCGCCCACCGTGCCGGCGGGAACGGCCCGGCTGCGCATCGCGCTGTCGGCCGCGCACACGGCGCACGACGTGCAGCAATTGCTGGACGCGCTGCACGCGGCGGCATCCGACCCCGCGCTGTGAGTGCGATCACCGCAGAGGGGAGGGCGCGTCCGCTGCCTTCGGGCCGTTGCCGTGCAGAACGCAGTAATCCACCAGCGCGTCGATTTCGTTGGATTTGTCGAAAACCGCGTCCACCCCCAGCTGCGCGCAGCGCATGCGCACGTCCGGTGTCGCGTAGTTGCTCAGCACCACCATCTTTTGCTCCGGGCGGCGCGCGCGGCAGGCGGCCAGAACCCCCAGGCCGCTGCCCTGGCGCAGAAACAGATCCACGATGGCCAGATCCCACTGGCCGCTGTGCGTCGTAAGCCACTCCTTGCCCGCGTCTTCGGTTTCGGCAATGCCTACGGCCTGCACCGATGCCAGTTCCTCCAGGGTAGCGATCAGGTTCTCCCGAATGGTCGTGTTGTCTTCGACGATGTAGATGCGCAGTTTCACGGGGGAGTCCAGTTTTTGGGCAATGCAAGGATGTGCAAGGACGCGGTGGACGGTTCTCGGATCCAGGCGTTCGAAGGCTCGGATTTTGCCAGCAGCGAGCAGGATCACCCTGTAGGAAAAAGTCTATTGCGCAGAGCACACCGGGCAGTCGGGAGCGCGCTGCACGCGCATGCTGCTCCACTGCATCGAGCGGCCGTCGAGCATCAACAGCCGCCCGGCCAGCGACTGCCCCATGCCCGCCAGCAGCTTCAGCGCTTCGGCAGCCTGCATGGCGCCGAGCACGCCGACCAGCGGGGCAAACACGCCCAGCGTGGAGCAATGCGCTTCTTCAAAGTCGGCGTCCGGCGGGAAGATGCAGGCGTAGCACGGGGAGCGCGCGGTGCGCGGGTCAAGCACCGTGATCTGCGCGTCAAACCGGATCACCGCCCCGGCCACCAGGGGCCTGCCATGGCGCACGCAGGCGGCGTTCACGGCGTGGCGCGTGGCGTAGTTATCGCTGCAATCGAGCACGACGCTGGCCTCCCGGACCAGGCCGTCGAGCATGGCCGCATCCGCGCGGGCCGCGAGCGCCGTGATCTGCACCCCGGGGTTGATGGCCGCCATCGCCTCGGCCGCCGACTCCACCTTGGGCCTGCCCACCCGGGCCGTGGTGTGCGCGATCTGGCGTTGCAGATTCGTCAGGTCCACCACGTCGCCATCGACCAGCGTGATCCGGCCGACCCCCGCGGACGCGAGGTAGAGCGCCGCCGGCGAACCCAGCCCGCCGGCGCCGATGATCAGGGCATGCGCTGCCAGAATCCGTTCCTGCCCTTCGATGCCCACTTCATCGAGCAGGATGTGGCGCGAATAGCGCAGAAGCTGCTCGTCGGTCATGGGGGTCCGGGCAGCGCGGGGCTCAATTGCCTTTCTTTTCTTCCTTGCGCTCGGTCAAGGTCTTGCTCACGATCACGGTCTGGCCCTTGAGCTGGTTGAGCGCCTGCGCCAGCTGGAAATCCTTGTCCGACCCGAACTCCGGGATCTTGCGCTCGGGGATCGGTTTCTTGGCTTCCTCCTCCATGCGCCTGCGTGCTTCCTCGCGGGCTTCTTCGCGCGCCGGGTCCTTTTCCTCCTCGCCCTGGCCGCTGCCCAGGTGCTTGTCGAGGTCGGCCTCGCGCATGCGCAGGGCGGCGAAGATGTTGCCCTCCTGCGACTCGTCGACCATGACGTCCGGCACGATTCCCTTGGCCTGTATCGACTTGCCGCTGGGGGTGTAGTAGCGCGCCGTGGTGAGCTTGATCCCGGTGTCGGGGCCCAGGGGACGCACCGTCTGCACCGAGCCCTTGCCAAAGGTCTGGTTGCCCATGATGGTGGCGCGCTTGTGGTCCTGCAGGGCGCCGGCGACGATCTCGCTCGCCGAAGCCGAGCCCTCGTTGACCAACACCACGAGCGGGATCGATTTCAGGGCCTCCGGCAGGCGGCGCAGCGGGTCCGCGCTGCCACGGCGCTGGTAGAACTCGGGCGCGGCCTTGTAGGTGGCCTTGCTGTCGGCCAGCTGACCGTTGGTCGTGACCACGGTGATGTTTTTCGGCAGGAAGGCCGCCGAGATGGCCACTGCGGCGTCGAGCAGGCCTCCGGGGTCGTTGCGCAGATCCAGCACCAGGCCTTTGAGGTGGGGCTCCTGCTTGTAGACCTCTTCCACCTTGCGCACGAAGTCATCCACCGTGCGCTCCTGGAACTGCGAGAGGCGAATCCAGGCGTAGCCGGGCTCGATGACCCGGCCCTTGACGGACTGCGTCCGAATCTCTTCGCGCGTGATGTTCACGGGGAAGGTGCGGCTCTCGTCCCTGCGAAAGATGGTCAGCGTGACCCGGGTGTTGGGCTCGCCGCGCATGCGCTTGACGGCTTCGTTCAAGTTCAGGCCCTTGACGGCGGTGTCGTCGATCTTGGTGATCAGGTCGTTCGTCTTCAGGCCGGCGCGGAACGCGGGAGAGCCCTCGATGGGCGAGACGATCTTGATCAGACCGTCCTCCTGCGTGATCTCTATGCCCACGCCGACGAAGCGGCCGGACGTTCCTTCGCTGAATTCCTTGAAGGACTTTTTGTCGAAATACTGGGAGTGCGGATCCAGGCTGGACACCATTCCGGAGATGGCGTCGGTGATGAGCTTCTTGTCGTCCACGGGCTCGACGTAGTCGGTCTTCACCAGACCGAATACCGCCGACAACTGCTGGATTTCCTCCAGCGGCAAGGGCGCCATCGCGCCGCGCGCGCCCGATTGCAGCGACGCCGTGGTGAGCGCTCCCGCCACCGCGCCGATCGCTACCCACCCGGCAATTTTGAGATTCTGGCCCATACGACACCTTTTATCGCTTCATGCTTGATCAATTACACACCCTGGATGGGGCCGCTACCCGCTGCGCGCAGATGTTCGTTCGTTTATCGCAGGTTTCGGGCCGACCGGACAGGACCGCCCTCCTGCTTTGCGCAGGTCTTACGCGCTGCCCTGCGCCGCCACGGCCGCCGCAGCCTGCGCGGCCGCCTGCGCATCGCCCAGATAGTAATGGCGGATGGGCTGGAGGTCGGCGTCGAGCTCGTACACCAGCGGAATCCCGTTGGGAATGTTCAGACCCACGATGTCGCTCTCGGAGACGCCGTCGAGGTACTTCACCAGAGCCCGGATGGAGTTGCCGTGCGCGGCCACCAGCACGCGCCGGCCCGAGCGGATGGCGGGCGCCATGGCGTCGTTCCAGAAGGGCAGCACGCGGGCCACGGTGTCCTTGAGGCATTCGGTCAGGGGCACGCTGCCGGCCGCCAGCGCGGCGTAGCGGCGGTCAGCGCGCTCGCTGCGCGCATCGTCGGCTTGCAGTGCGGGGGGCGGCGTGTCGTAGCTGCGGCGCCACAGCAGCACCTGCTCGGCGCCGTATTGCCGGGCCATGTCGGCCTTGTTCAGCCCTTGCAGCGCGCCGTAGTGGCGCTCGTTCAGGCGCCAGTCCTTGAGCACCGGGAGCCAGCTGCAATCCATCGCGTCGAGCACGTGCCAGAGCGTGTGCACCGCGCGCCGGAGCACGCTGGTGAAGGCCAGGTCGAACGCCCAGCCCTCGGCCGCGAGCAGCCTGCCTGCCGAAAGGGCCTGCGACACGCCGGTGGGCGTGAGGTCGACGTCGGTCCAGCCGGTAAAGCGGTTTTCAAGGTTCCAGGTGGATTCGCCGTGGCGAATCAGAACGAGTTTGTGCATGGCTTGCCCCGGGAAAGGCGGGTCGCAAATCCATGCATTCTAAAATCGCGCCGTCCGCCAACCCAAGGAAGCCCCGTGAAATTTATTGTTGACAACTGGTATCTGCTCCTCCTCGCACTGGTTTCGGGCGGCATGCTGCTGTGGCCTGCGCTCAGGAACGTCAGCGGCAGCCAGCTGACACCCGCGGCTGCGGTGCAGTGCATCAACCGCGAAAAGGCCGTGGTCATCGACGTCTGCGGGGCCGAGGAATTTGCCGCAGGCCACGTGGGCGGCGCCAGGAACGTGCCCTTGGGCGAACTCGAGGAACGCCTGCCCGCGCTGGTGAAGAACAAGGCCCTGCCCGTCGTGCTGGTGTGCGCCAGCGGGGCCCGCGCCAAGCGCGCGGCGGCCATCGCCAGGAAGCTGGGCTACGAAAAGGCCCAGGCCATGGCGGGCGGCCTCAGGGCCTGGCGCGCGGCCAGCTTGCCGGTGGAAAAATGATCCCCTTGGGGTCGCCCGCGCGGCGGCCCGGGACACGCCCATTTACATGCGGCCGGGGGTCTTGCGCTAGCGTGGTGGAAAACTGTTCAGAGAAGGGATCGCCATGCAGACCGTGAAGATGTACACCACCGCCATTTGCCCCTACTGCATCCGGGCCAAGCAACTCCTCAAGTCCAGGGGCGTGGCGCAAATCGAAGAAATCCGCATCGACACCGACCCCACGGCGCGCGGGCACATGATGGAGCTCACCGGCCGCCGCACGGTGCCGCAGATCTTCATTGGCCAGACGCACGTGGGGGGCTACGACGACCTGCTGGCGCTCGACGGCCGCGGCGAACTCAACGCCCTGCTGGGCGCCGCCTGATGCTGCGCGCGGGCGCGCTGCATAATGCGACCCCATGTGCCCGCTGCGGGAGCCGCTCCCCGGCGGGTTTTGTTTTGCCCAAACCCAAGCTAGCAAAGAGACCGTCGCCATGGCCGATCAAGACAATGCCAACCCCGTGTTCCAGATCCAGCGCATCTACCTCAAGGACATGTCGCTGGAGCAACCGCATTCGCCCGCCATCTTGCTCGAACAGGAGCAGCCCAGCGTGGACATCCAACTCGGCGTGGAAGCCAGCCCCGTGGCCGAGGGCATCTTCGAGGTGGCCGTGACCGCCACGGTGCAAACCAAGATCAAGGACAAGACCGTGTTCCTGGTCGAAGCCAAGCAGGCCGGCATCTTCGAGATCCGCAACGTCCCGCAAGACCAGATGGGTCCCATCATGGGCATTGCATGCCCCCAGATCGTCTACCCCTACCTGCGCGGCAACGTGGCCGACGTGATCAACCGCGCGGGCTTTCCGCCCGTGCATCTGGCCGAAATCAATTTCCAGAGCATGTACGAACAGCAGCAGGCGCAGTCTGCCGACACGGCTGCGCCGACCACCGTGCAGTAATGCGGCCGGCCCGCCGGACGCCGCAGCGCCATCGGCCATGAAAATCGTGCTTCTTGGCGCCGGAGCCTGGGGCTCCGCGCTCGCCATGAGCGCCGCCCGGCACCCGGCGGGCCACGCTGTCACGCTCTGGGCGCGCGACGCCGCGCAGGCGCAGGGCATGCGTGCCGAGCGCTGCAACACGCGCTATCTGCCAGCCATCGCCTTCCCCCCCGCGCTGCACATCGCCGACGGCAACCCCGCAGCGCTGCTGCCCGGCGCAGACCTGCTCATCGTGGCCACCCCCATGGCCGCGCTGCGCGGCATGCTGCAGGCGCTGCGCGGTTGCAGCGTTCCCGTGGCGTGGCTGTGCAAGGGATTCGAGGCGGCGCCGGAAAACGACCCCGGCGCGCATGGATTGCTGGCGCACGAGGTGCAGGCGCTGGTCGCTCCCGAACTCATGGCCGCAGCCTTCAGCGGCCCCAGCTTTGCCCAGGAGGTCGCCCTGGGCCAGCCCACGGCGCTGGTCGCGGCGAGCCCGCATTCCCGGGTGCGCGAGGCCCTGGTCCGGTCCTTCCACAGCCCCAGCCTGCGGGTGTATGCGAATGAAGACATCGTGGGGGTCGAGGTCGGCGGCGCGGTGAAGAACGTGCTGGCGATTGCCACGGGCCTGTGCGACGGCCTGGCCCTGGGGCTGAACGCCCGCGCGGCGCTCATCACCCGGGGCTTGGCCGAAATGACGCGGCTCGGTCTGGCGCTGGGCGCGCGGCCCGAGACCTTCATGGGCCTCTCGGGCCTGGGCGACCTGGTGCTCACGGCCACGGGCGCGTTGTCGCGCAACCGGCGCGTGGGCATGCTGCTGGCGCAGGGCAAGAGCCTTGCCCAGGCGCTGGAATCGCTGGGGCACGTGGCAGAGGGCGTCTACAGCGCGCGCACCGTGGCCCAGCGCGCGCACCGGCTGCGGGTGGACATGCCGATCACCCGGGCCGTCGTGGATTTGCTCGACGGCCGGCTCGGTCCCGCCGACGCCGTGGCGCTGCTGATGGGCCGCAGCCCGGCGTCGGAACCGGGATGATTTGCGCCATTCGCGGCGGCTGGAAGCGGTTCAATCCGGGTCGGCGTGCGCAGCGGCTGCGCGCGCGCCCTTGCCCTTGCTGCGCGCGTCCTTCCTCGCCTGGCGCCTGGCGTCCTCGGCCACGGCGGTGGCGCGCCAGGTCTGGAACTCTTCGGGCGTCTCCAGCGTGATGCGGCCCAGGAGGGCGCTGCGGAAGTCGGTGAGCACGATCCCGGCGGTCTTGGGCAGGTCCACGCGCCCGCCACCCTGCACGGCGCCGCGCCGCCTGCCAATCGTCTGGAGCAGGTCTGCGTCGTGCATGCCGGCCAGCGCGTGCGCATCCAGGCCCAGCTTGTAGCGCGCCTCCAACCGGGGGGCGTAGTGCGCTTGCAGACGGCGCAGCAAATGCAGCGCCACCAGTTCATCGTCGTAAGCATTGCGGCCCATGGCGCCGCTGGCGGCCAGGTGGAGGCCGCTTTCGGGAACGCCGATGCGCGGCCACAGCATGCCGGGCGTGTCCCACAGGTAGAAGTCGTCGGCCAGCGTGATGCGCTGCTCCTGCCGGGTGATTCCGGCCTCGTCACCCGTCTTGGCCTGGCGCTTGTCGCTCAGGGTGTTGATGAGCGTGGATTTGCCCACGTTGGGAACGCCGCAGATCAGCACCCGCAGGGGCTTGGCCATTCCACCCCGCCCGGGCGCGAGCAGCCGGCAGTCGGCAATGAGCTTGCGCGCCGGTGCGCCAGCGCAGGCGTCCAGCGCCACGGCGCGGGTGCCGTCCTGCGCCGCGTACCAGTCGAGCCATAGCGCCGTGCGCGCGGGGTCGGCCAGATCCTGCTTGTTGAGCAGCTTGAGCGTGGGCCGGTGGCCCGTGAGCTCGCGCAGCAGCGGGTTGGCGCTCGATCCCGGCAGGCGCGCGTCGAGCACCTCGATCACCACGTCGATGCCCTCGACGCGCCCGGTGATGGCTTTGCGGGTCAGGTGCATATGGCCTGGGAACCATTGGATGGACATGCGCGGGGGGCTTTCTTCTTCGTTCAGGAAATGGACCCGAGGATAAACGCGCTGCGCCTGCATGAGAAACGCGGCATGGCAGCGTTCCCCAGTTCAAGGGCACGCTCACAGCCCGTGCAACGTGCGCCATGTGCGCGAACTGACCTGCGCGCAAGAGCAACTCGGGCAGGACTGGGCGGGTGACTCGATCGAGGGGCTGCTTCACCCAAGCCTGTTAGCCTTGCGCCGCGCAGCGAAGCCGCTGCCCGTGTTCAGCACACGCATCCATGTTCGCCAAAGGAGAGGCCGCCTTGTCATTCACCGCAGAGGAATCCGGTTGTGCACCGATGAGTCGCAGCGAACTGCTGCGGGCTTGCCACTACTGGACGGGCATCGAATACTTCAACCTGACCGAGGCGCCCGAGGAGGACGAAAAAAAACGTGTCTGGCGCATCGAACTCAACGCTGACCTGCCGTGGATTGACCCGGATCGCCGCAAGCGCCTGTGGGCGCCCAAGGGTTACGAAACCAAGCTGCTCGCCTTTCTCGGCGTGATGGATATTCGGCAGGTGACTGCTGATTTGCGCACGCTGCTCGGCGCATCACCGGTGGACCCGCGCAAGATGCGTTCTGCCGGCGACACACCGATGATGGTGCTTCAGCTGAACGCCGATGGCTTCGTCACCGGCGACGTCTTCATCTCCTCGTTGCCCTGGGCGATGGGTCGTGTCGCGCGTGGCGGCAGCATGGCCGACTTCAGCGGATTCGGGGGCGTCTGCGACGGCCTCAAATCGCAGGTGAGGGCCTTGCTCGTGAAGCGCTTGCTGATTTCAGAGCAGGACGATGACAAGGCCAAGCCGGACGGCCCGGATCCAGCGAATCAGGAAGGCAGCGAACGCCTGAGGCCGTTGACCGTCGAGGACGTGCCGCACGTACTGGCGCTGGTGCAGGACGCACTGGGTTGGTGTCCGACGCATGCGCCCACTCTGCTTCAAATTCAGGCGCGGCTGGTGAAGATGTCCGAGTCGGACTCGATGGACGACACCACCCTCTTCAATTCCTTCGTGGCCGAGGACATCCGGATCGTTTGCGGCGAGTTGGCGCAGGGGCACTGCGGGCCTGCCTTGGCGGGCTACTTGCGGGGCCGACGTGCGCCAGACAGGTTCGATTTGCGCGATGGCGATCCCCAGGGTGGCCGTGGCGAGCTGCTCGCCGCCGTGCAGCCGACGCGCATGCCTGCCGGGTGCTGGCCTGACAAGAAACTCGTCATGGCCCAGCAGTTCGCCGTCAACAAGATTGCGAACACGCTGCTGCCCGAGTCCGGCATCTATTCGGTCAACGGGCCGCCAGGCACGGGAAAAACCACGCTGTTGCGCGATGTGGTGGCTGCCGTCGTGGTGGAGCGGGCACGGCGAATGACAGCGTTTGAACGACCGCTGAATGCCATGGGCTCGTCCATCAAGCTCGAAGGGGAATACCGCTACGGCACTCCGAGGGCGATCGACGCGAGCCTGTGCGGCTTGGGCATCGTCGTCGCGTCGTCGAATAACGGCGCGGTCGAGAACGTGACCAAGGAGCTGCCGATGGCGAGCGATGCACTGAACCAGTTCGGGTTGGACTACTTCTCCATCGTCGCCGACTCCGTGGCCTGCGGCAAGCGCGAGAAAGTTCGACCCGCCAAGCGCCGGAATTGGGGCCTGATCGCCGCCGTGCTTGGCAGCGCCTCGCGTCGTCGGTCGTTCGCCGAACGATTCTGGTGGGAGGACACGCCGAAGCCGGACACCGAACCCGATCCGCTGCGTTTGCGCAGCCTTCCAGGTGTCATGAAGGAAGGCTTGCACGGGGCGAAGCCCTGGGCCGAAGCGAGAAGGAATTTCAACGCTGCGCTGCGTGCAGCGCAGGAGCGGGCCGCACACGTTGAACAGGCCGCAGGCAAGGCGATACGACGCGCCGCGCTGGATGAGGCCCACGCGGAGGTTCGTCGCGGTATCGACACCGCCAAAGCGCAGTGCGCTGCGCTGAAGCAAGCGGCGCACGAGCAGCGCGAGCGCGTTGACAGCTTGTCCGCACAGCATCTTCAAGCGCAGGCCCGCCGGATGGCCGCAGAACAACGCCTGGCCGCCGCCGCCGCGCGAGACAGCGCCCGGCTGGCGCTCGATGCCTTCCAGGAGCACTTTGATCCGGACCAAGAGCCCACGCTGGCGGCTGAAGCCGTCATGCTTCAGGAACAAGCCATCGCTGCGGCGCGCGAATCCGGGACGATCAACGCACAGAAGCCGTCCTTTCTGGACTGCCTCTTTGATCGGGGCGCGAACAGGCGGTGGAGGGAAGGTGCCGCACAGGCTGCCACGCGGGCGCGCACGCTCGCCGACGCTGCGGCAACTGCGAGGAAGCATCACGCGCACGCCGAGATCCGGTGCCGCCAGTTGCTGAGGCTGGCGTCCGGGTTACAAGCGGCCGAACTCTCCTGGGCCGAGGCGCAGGCCAATGCCCGCGCGCACGGTGTGCAGGATGAGTCGATCGAACTGCTTGGCCAAAACATGGCACAGCTGGCGTCAGAGCTCGCACTCGGGCGAATCCGCCTGGAGGCGGCGAATCATGCGGCGGCGGCCCAGGCGAGCGCCCTGGAGAAGCTGATCGCAAAGAGTGAGTCGGACGCTCCAGAGCGCGCCAGCATCGGAAACTGGTTTGCCAAAAATTCCACCAGCGATGACTTCATTCGACAGGCATCAATGGCCGGGTTGGACGACGCCGAACTGCAATTGTTGAGTCCGTTCGAGGACGAGGAATTGTTGCTTCTGCGAAGAGAAGTATTTCGTCATGCGATCGAGGTTCACAAGGCCTTCGTCGCCGACGCCTGGAGCGCATTGAGACCCACACTGGGTCTGTTCATGGAGGTGCTCAAGGGGGCGCGTTCGCCCCATCTCGTGTCGAGCGGGGTGCAGGCCTTGTGGGAAGCCTTCTTTCTCGTGGTGCCCGTGGTCTCGTCGACCTTTGCGTCGTTCTCCAGGCTGTTTGCGGGCATGGGGCGAGAGAGTCTGGGGTGGCTTCTCATCGATGAAGCTGGCCAGGCACCGCCCCAGGCAGCATTGGGCGCGATCTGGCGCTCGAAGCGCGTTGTGGTGGTGGGCGACCCGCGCCAGCTCGAGCCGGTGGCAAAGCATCCGGTCGAGATGCTGGAACCCTGGCGGAGCCATTGCGCTGCCCAAAGCCTCTGGACGCCTGGAGAGTGCTCCGCACAATCGCTGGCAGACATTGGCAACCAGTACGGCACGTACCTCGCGGCCACCGGCGATTGCGAACCCACGTGGGTCGGCAGTCCGTTGCGCGTCCACCGACGTTGTTTGAACCCGATGTTCGATGTGGCCAACGAGATCGCCTACGGCGGCGTGATGGTTCACGCCGTTCAGGAAAAACGCGACGCCTGCGCGTGGCTGGGGGCGAGCTGCTGGATCGACGTTGAGAGTTCGGATGCCGAAGGCCATTGGATTCCGAAGCAGGGCGACCGGGTCATGAAGATGTTGGAGGACATGCGGGCGATGACCGGCGGGGCGATCCGCAACGCGGATGGCGCGCTGTATTTCAACGTCATCAGCCCATTCAAGGCCGTGGATTCGCGGATGCGGGACTTGCTCTACCGTGCCTACCCGGCGAATCGGTTTGAAAAAGCCGCAGACATGGCCGGAACGGTTCACACCTTCCAGGGCAAGGAAGCCGCAGTCGTCGTTCTTGTGCTGGGCGGCGACCCGAACAAAGCGGGTGCCATCAGCGAGTTTGCCGGCAATGTTTCAAAGCCGAACCTGCTGAACGTGGCCGTGACCCGCGCGAAGGAGCGCATCTACGTCGTCGGTGACTTGGCGCTGTGGCGACGGCACAGCGCGCTGTACGACAAACTTGCAACGCATCTGCGGGCTGGTGGCTCGGGATTTGCTGCCTCGCTCTGAAGGCATTGCCACGCTGCAAACCAAGCCCGCTGGTCTGGCGCTACACGCAACGGGTCGCACATTGAGGCCGTGAGCCTCAACCCCGAACGCGATTCGGTCATCAAGACGCATTCGCGCGCACAGGATATTCAGCCGATGGCTGTTTGAATGAGGCGACAACTATCCTGACACGCGCCGGTGCGGTTGCGGACTCGGTGCCCCCCCTGCTCGGAATGGGGAACAGCAAGCCCGCTGTCCAGGCCCTGCGCTGTACCTTCAGAACCAGGAGCCGCTGGCCGCATCCGACGTCTGCCCCACGACGGACAACTGCATCCGCGCTGTGGCGCCGGGCGCGGTGATGACGCCGTTGGCCTGGCCGTCGGCGTCGAACTGCCCGCCATCGGTGATTTCAAAGTCCAGTCGCAGCCGCTCGCGTTCGCTGGCTACCTTGCCGCTGTAGGGTGCGCTGCTCAGGTTGATCCAGGTGCCGGTGCTGTCCTGGACCCAGTAGCCGCCCACGCCCAGCGCCGCGTCCACGTACAGGCTGAACGGCTCGCTGCTGCGGCCCGTGGCCCGTGTTGTCTCGAAGCTGAGCAGTCCGAGGGGCATCTCCATTCCCTGGGGCAACTGGGCGGGTGCGTCCTCTTGCTCCAGGCGGGTGACGCGTGCACCGCTGCTGTCCGGGTCCAGCTTGCCGTCCTGGCTGCCTGCTACCAGGGTCACGGGCTGGCTTGCTCCGGTGGGGCTGAGCACGGGGCGGGTCAATGCCACCGCCGCCTGCGTGCTGTCCGGGACGCCGTCTCCGTTGCCGTCGCTGTTCGTGTTGTCCCGGGTGTCCTTGTTCGTCAGGGGCGCGGATGTGCGGTTGTCCGCCGCAATGGCGCTATCGACTGTGGCGGTGCGGATCACCGAGGACATGGTGTCTGCTGGCGCGGGTGTGTTGTTGAGCACTGCGGTGGCCGCAAAGCTGGGTGCGTCGTTGCCTGGGGCGTCCTGTATCGCGTTGGCGTCGTTGCTGTCCGGAGAGGGGTCGGCGTAGGCGACGGTGACCGATTGGCCGCTGGTGACCGCCGTGGTCAGCGTGAGCGTGACGGTCTTGGCTTGGGCCTGGACGGTGACGTTGGTGACCGCATTCGCGACGCCATTCACGAGGACCGTAAAGGCCTCGTTGGCCGGCTTGTAGATCGGGTCCGCGTCCAGGTCGCTGCTGTCGTCGAAGCTGAGTAGCAGTTGGTCGCCGTTGACCCTGGGGCGCGTCGTCTCGCCGCTGGTGATCAGCTGCGGGGGCGTGGTGTCTGCTGGCGCGGGCGTGTTGTTGACCACCTCGGTGGCCGCAAAGTGGGCCGCGTCGTTGCCGGCAGCGTCCTGTATGGCGTTGGCGTCGTTGTCGGTCGTGGGGTCGGCGTAGGCGACGGTGACCGTCTGGCCGTGGCTGACCGCCGTGCTCAGCGTGAGCGTGACGGTTTTGGCCCGGGCCTCGACAGTGACGTTGGTGACGGCGTTTGCGACGCCGTTGACAAGCACCGTAAAGGCCTCGTTGGCCGGCTTGTAGATCGGGTCCGCGTCCAGGTCGCTGCTGTCGTCGAAGCTGAGTACCAGTTGGTCGCCGTTGACCCTGGGGCGCGTCGTCTCGCCGCTGGTGATCAGCTGCGGGGGCGTGGCGTCTGCTGGCGCGGGCGTGTTGTTCGTCACGGCCTGGCTGCTGAGGTCTGCTGCGTCGTTGCCGGCGGCGTCCTGGACCCCGCCGGTCTCCGGCTTGGTGTAGTTGACGGTCACTGTTTCAGCGCTGGTCACGGCGCGGCTCAGTGTCAGGGTGATGGTCTTGGCCGTCGCATCCACCACGGCGCTGCTCACGGTGATGTCCGTGTCAGCGGTGCTGCTGACCGTAAAGCCTGCATTGCCCGCGAACGTGGCTCCGTTCAGGGTGTTGGCTTCGATGTAGGTGAGCACCAGCTGGTCGCCGTGGACTGCGGCGCTGCTGCACTCCGGGGGCGTGGTGTCTGCTGGCGCGGGGGTGTTGTTCGTCACGGCCTGGCTGCTGAGGTCTGTTGCGTCGTTGCCGGCGGCGTCCTGGACTCCGCCGGTCTCCGGCTTGGTGTAGTTGACGGTCACTGTTTCAGCGCTGCTCACGGCGCGGCTCAGTGTCAGGGTGACGGTCTTGGCCGTTGCATCCACCACGGCGCTGCTCACGGTGATGTCCGTGTCAGCGGTGCTGCTGACCGTAAAGCCTGCATTGCCCGTGAGCGCGGCTCCGCTCAGGGTGTTGGCTTCGGTGTAGGTGAGCACCAGCTGGTCGCCGTGGACTGCGGCGCTGCTGCACTCCGGGGGCGTGGTGTCTGCTGGCGCGGGGATGTTGTTCGTCACCGCCTGGCTGCTGAGGTCTGCTGCGTCGTTGCCGGCGGCATCCTGGACTCCGCCGGTCTCCGGCTTGGTGTAGTTGACGGTCACTGTTTCAGCGCTGCTCACGGCGCGGCTCAGTGTCAGGGTGACGGTCTTGGCCGTTGCATCCACCACGGCGCTGCTGACGGGGATGTCCGTGTCAGCGGTGCTGCTGACCGTAAAGCCGGCATTGCCCGTGAGTGCGGCATCGCTCAGGGTGTTGGCTTCGGTGTAGGTGAGCACCAGCTGGTCGCCGTGGACTGCGGCGCTGCTGCACTCCGGGGGCGTGGTGTCTGGCGCGGGCGTGTTATTGACCACCGCGGTGGCCGCAAAGTGGGCCGCGTCGTTGCCGGCAGTGTCCTGTATGGCGTTGGCGTCGTTGCCGGTCGTGGGGTCGGCGTAGGCGACGGTGACCGTCTGGCCATGGCTGACCGCCATGGTCAGCGTGAGCGTGATGGTGTTGGCCCGGGCATCGACGGTGACGTTGGTGACGGCGTTCTCGGCGCCATCGACGAGCACCGCAAAGGCTTCGCTCTCCGGCTGGTAGATCGGGTCCGCGTCCAGGTTGTCCGTGTTGCCAAAGCTGAGTACCAGTTGGTCGCCGTTGACCCTGGGGCGCGTCGTGTCGCCGGTGGTGATCAGCTGCGGGTTCTCGCGGTCCGGCACGCGGTTGTTCACTGCCGTGGACGGGAAGCTGGTCAGGCGGTTGCCGGCAGTGTCCCGTATGGCGCTGGTGTCGTCGGGCGTGCTGTCGTTGTAGGCGATGCGCACGCTCTGAGCATGTCGCACGGGGGTGCTCAGCGTCAGGTAGACGAGCTTGCTGTTTGCACCCACGATGACCGAGGTGACGGCATTGGCTGCCCCGTCCACAAGCACCGTGAAGTCCCCGCTGAGCGGCTTGTGGGCCTCGGTTGCGTCCAAGTTGCTCGCGTCGCTGAATTCGAGCACCAAGTCACTGCCAAGGGTCCTGGGGCCTGCGGTGCCGCTGGTGATCAGCTGCGGGGGCGTGGTGTCTGCTGGCGCGGGCGTGTTGTTGAGCACCTCGGTGGCCGCAAAGTGGGCCGCGTCGTTGCCTGCGGCGTCCTGTATGGCGTTGGCGTCGTTGTCGCTCGTGGCGTCGGCGTAGGCGACGGTGACCGTCTGGCCGCTGGTGACCGCCGTGCTCAGCGTGAGCGTGACGGTCTTGGCTTGGGCCTCGACGGTGACGCTGGTGACGGCGTTCAGGACGCCATCAACAAGCACCGCAAAGGCCTCGTTGGCCGGCTTGTGGTCTGCGTCCGCGTCCAGGTCGCTGCTGTCGTCGAAGCTGAGTACCAGTTGGTCGCCGTTGACCCTGGGGCGCGTCGTCTCGCCGCTGGTGATCAGCTGCGGGGGCGTGGTGTCTGCTGGCGCGGGCGTGTTGTTGATCACCTCGGTGGCCGCAAAGTGGGCCGCGTCGTTGCCGGCGGCGTCCTGTATGGCGTTGCTGTCGTTGTCGCTCGTGGCGTCGGCGTAGGCGACGGTGACCGTCTGGCCGTGGGTGACCGCCGTGCTCAGCGTGAGCGTGACGGTCTTGGCTTGGGCCTCGACGGTGATGTTGGTGACGGCGTTCGCGACGCCATCGACCAGCACCGCAAAGGCTCCGCTCTCCGGCTTGTGGTCCGGGTCCGCGTCCAGGTCGCTGCTGTCGTCGAAGCTGAGTACCAGTTGGTCGCCGTTGACTCTGGGGCTCGTCGTCTCGCCGCTGGTGATCAGCTGCGGGGGCGTGGTGTCTGCTGGCGCGGGGGTGGTGTTCGTCACCCGCATGTCCGGGAAGTTTGCCGCGCTGTTGCCTGCCGCGTCCGCTACCCCGCCGGCGCCTTCGGGCTGGGTGTAGCTGATGGCCACGTCCTCACCGTGGGCCACGGCGTGGCCGAGCGTGAGCGTGATGGTCTTGGCGGCGGCGTTCACCACGGCGCTGGTGACGGCGATGGTGGTGCCAGCGGCGTTCGTGACCGTAAAGCCTGCGCTGCCCGTGAGCGTGGCGTCGCTCAGGGTGTTCTCTTCGGTGTAGGTCAGTACCAACTGGTTGCCGTTGACCGTGGCCGTGCTGAGCGCCGGGCGTGTGGTGTCCGGCAATTGGGTGTTCACGGCGTAGTTGTCGCTGCTGACGGAGCCGGTTCCGGAGCGGCCGTCCACGGTGCTCACGCCGGCGAGGTTGACGCTGATGTGGTTGGCCGCGTCGTTGACGGCGGCCTTGGGGGTGAAGGTGGCGGTCCAGGTTTTGTTGTTGACGGTCGTGAGCGGGCCGAGCGTGCCGTTGGCCTGGGTCAGGTCAATGTCATCGACCGTGAAGCCGAGGACCGTCTGGGTGAAGGTGAAGGTGACGGTCGTCGTATGGCCCGTGGTGAGCACGGTATCGGCGAGCGTGATCGTGGCGGCAGATGGTGCGGTGTGCACGCTGAAGTTGGCGCTGGTGGCGCTGCCGGTCAGGCCCGCGAGGTTGACGCGGATGGTGTTGCTCGCGGCGTTGACGTTGGCCGTGGGCGTGAAGGTCGCCGTCCAGGTTCTGCCGTCGGCGCTGAGTGCGGGTTCGCTGAGCGTGCCGTTGGCCTGGGTCAGGTCGATGTCATTGATCGTGAGGCCGGGGACGGGTTGGTTGAAGGCCATGATGACCGTCGCCGTTTCTCCCGCCGTGAGGTACTCATCGGTCAGCGTGACGCTTGCGCTCAGGTCGGGTGCCTGGTCTGCGGTGCCGGGCCGGGTGTCTATGCGGTAGTTGCTGCTGACGGCGGTGCCGTTCTGCGCCGGGTTGCCCGCCAAGTCCGCCACGCCGCGCATTGCGAGGCGGATGGTGTTGCTCGCGTCGTTGATGTTGGCGCTGGGCGTGAAGGGGGCGCTCCAGGTCCTGCCGTCTGCGAGGGCGCTCAGCGGACCCAGCGTGCCGTTGGCATTCGACAGGTCGATGTCGCGGGCGTCAAGGCCGGTGACGGGCTCGTTGAAGCTGAAGCTGACGGTGGTGGTTTCGCCCGCGCTGAGGGTGCTGTCGGCCAGCCTGATGGTGCAGCGGGGAGGCAGGACGTCGATGTCGTAGGTGACCGTGGAGACGGCCTGGCCCACACCGGCGTTGTCCGTGAGGTCGGTCACGCCGGCGAGGTTGACGCGGATCTGGTTGCCCGTGGAGTTGTAGCGGGTGACGTCGTAGTGTGGGGTGCTTGCGAAATCATCCGGCCCCGGAGCCGTCAGTGTGACCTCCCAGGTGGTGCCGCCGTCGGTGCTGTGCAGGTTGGACAGCTTGGCGGAACCGCCGGCGCTCAGGTCGTCGATGTGGAAGCTGTCGGCAGCGATGGCTTTGGAGAAGCGGATGCTGACGGTGGTGCTCTCGCCAATGCCCAGTTTGCTGTCGTTGATCGTGATCGGGTTGGTCGCGGCCAGTCGGGGGCGCAGGCTGTCTTCGGTGTCCGTGGCAGGCCGGGTGTCCACGGTGTAGCTGGCGCTGCTGGTGCTACCGGTGCCGGCGTTGCCCGCGGCGTTGGTCACGCCCGGGAGGTTGACGCGGATGGTGTTGTTCGTGTCGTTGACGTGGGTCGTGGGCGTGAAGGTGGCCGTCCAGGTCCTGCCGTCGTCATCGGTCGTGGGGTCGCCCAATGTGCCGTTGGCGTCGGTGAGCGCGATGTCATCGCGCGTGAAGTCGCTGACGGGTTCGTTGAAGCGGAAGGTGACGGTGGTGGTTTCGTCCGCGCTGAGCGTGGTGTCGGCCAGCGTGATCGTGGCGGTGGGGCGCTGGGTGTCGATCGTGTAGTTGGCGCTGCTGGCCTGGCCTTGGCCGATGGTGCGTGGGCCCGTGGCCTGTACGCCAGCCAAGTGGACGCGGATGCTGTTGCTCGCGTCCATCAGGCTGGCCGTGGGCGTAAAGGTGGCGGTCCAGAGGGTCGAATGGCCCAGGTCGGTCAGGTTGCCGAGCGTGCCGTTGGCATTCGAGAGGTCTATGTCGGCCGCATCGAAGCCGGTGACGGCCCGGTTGAAGGAAAAAGTGACGAGGGTGGTTTCGCCCGCCTTGAGCGCGGTGTTCTCCAGCGTGATGGTGGCGCGGGGCAGTTGGGTGTCTACGACGTAGGGGGAGGGGGCGGTGCTGCCCAGCCCGGTATTGCCTGCGGCGTTGGTCACGCCGCTCAGGCGCACGGAGATTTCGTTGCTCAAGTCGTGCGTGTCGGCATGGGGGGTCAGCGTGGAGGTCCAGGTTCTGCCGTCTGCGCTGGCCCTGGGCGGGCTCAGCGTACCCGCCGCGTCGTCGTGGAGCACGTCCTCGAGTCCGAAGCCGGTGACGGGCTCGCTGAATTGGAAGCTGACGGTGGCGCTCTCGCCCGGGGTGAGTGCCGGGTCGGTGAGGTGCACGGTGGCGCTGGGCCGCACGGTGTTCACCGTGTAGTTGGGGCTGACGGCGTTGCCTGCGCCGGTGCGGCCTGCGCCATTCGTCACGCCGGCCAGGTTCACGCCGATGGTGTTGCTTGCGTCCTCGGTGTCCACCTGGGGCGTGAAGGAGGCGGTCCAGGTGATGCCGTCGTCTGCGGTGCTCAGCGCGCCGAGTGTGCCGTTGGCGTTCGCGAGGTCCACGTCCGTGGCGTCGAGGCCGGTGACGCGCTCGCTGAAGGTGATGGTGACGGTGCTGCTCTCGTCCGCGGTGAGCGCGCTGTCGGCCAGCGCGACGGTGGCGCTGGGGCGCGTGCGGGAGACGGTGGTGTCGATGTGGTAGCTGATGCCGCTGGCGTGTATCTGGCTGCCCACGTTGCCCGATTCGTCGCTCACTCGGCTCATGTCCACGCCCAGCTTGACGTTGCTGAGGGTGCTGCTGCCCGTCGGGGCGGTGAGTGTGGCGGTCCAGGTGGTGCCGCCGTTGAAGGCGACCAGGTTCGACAGCGTGCCGCCGGCAGCGCCCAACAAGGTCTTGGTGCTGCCCACGCTGACGTAGGGGAGGATGCAGCGGGTGTCGAAGCCCCGCACCGCTTCGGAGAAGATGAAGGTGACGGTGGCGGTTTCGCCGGCGTCGAGGCTGCTGTCCGTCTCTCCTTGCACGTAGGCGATGGAGCCGGCACCCGTGAGCACCGGCGCGGCGTGGTCCACGGTGTAGCTGGGGCCGTACTTGTCGTCCGCCGGACCCGAGTTACCCATCCAGTCCACCACGCTGTTCTGGCGCACGACGATCATGTTGTCGCCCAGTTGGCGCCCCTGGGAGCCGTGGGAGTTGCTGTAGCCGGTCGGGGTCAGTTTGACGGTCCAGGTCTGACCGCCATCGGTGCTGAGCAAGTCGCTCAGCGTGCCGCTGAGCATTGAGCCGCTGTATACCCGGAGGTCGGCGAGGGTGAAGTCACGGATTTTTTCGGAGAAGCGGATGGTGGCCGTAGCAACTTCGCCGATCCCCAGCGTCGTGTCGCTCATCGTGATCTCGACGATGCTGGGCCGTTGGACGTCGATGGCGTAGGTGTTGCTCGATTCCACACGGCCTGCGGCCGAGAGGCCATCGCGGTCGGTCACGCCGACGAGGTCCGCGGTGATTTTGTGGTTCTCCGAGTTATTCATCGCACCCGTCGGGGCCGTCACCGTGGCGGTCCACACGGAGCTGTAGCCGTTGGCGTCGGCGTTGCGGGCGAGCGGAGCGGACAGCGTGCCCGCTCCCTCGGGCGCACGCAGGTTGGTGCTGCTCAAACCCTTGACGGGCTCCGAGAAGCTGAGGGTGACGGTCATCGTCTGCTTGTTCAGCGTGAATGCGCTTTCGCTGAACGTGATGGCATCAGCGGCCAGCGAGGGCCCCAGGGTGCTGACGGTGTAGCCGTTGCTGTAGACGGGATTGCCCTCTCCCGTGTTGCCAAACAGGTCGTACACCCGGCCCATGTTCAGGCTGATCCAGGCGTGGGCGTTTGCCGTGTTGGCAGCGGGTATGAATGTGGCGACCCAGGTTTCGCCGCCGTCGGTGCTGTAGAGTTCACCCACCCTGCCGTGGGCGTTGGGGAGGTCGATCGCGGACCTGACGCTTGGGCCGTTGACTCTTTCGTTGAAAACGAACGTGACCTGGGCGGTTTCGCCGGCTCTGAGGTGGGTGTCGTCGATCGTGATGCGCAGAACCCGGGGCCGGACGGTGTCGATGGTAAACAGCGGGGAGGAGTAGGTCCCTGTGCCAAAGCTTTCGTTGGCATCGTGCGTCTTGCCAAGGTCCATGGTGACGCGGCCACTGGCCCCCTCCACACCGTCCTTCGCGCGCAGCGTCATCCAGAAGTGCTTGGGATTGTGGGGGTCCTTGGACATATCCTCGTCCCATTGGGTACCGGGCATGCTCTCAAGGGAGCCGGGCCTCCCGGAGAGCCCGACAAGGTTGCCTTCCCTGGGGATCACATACGGCGTTTCGTTGAACTCGAAATGCACGCGGGTCGATTCACCCGGGCCCAGCGTGTATTTGTCGGCCCAAACTCTGACGGTATGAAGACCCGCGACGTGGGGCCGGTTGCTGTCGATTGCGTAGGTGTCGCGCGATTCCACCCGGTTCGTCGTGGCCTGGAGGTCATCGCGATCGCTCACGCCCGTGAGGTCCACGGTGACTTTGTTGTTCTGCGAGTTATTCGTCCCGGCCGCCGGGGCCGTCAACGTGGTGGTCCAGACGGTGCTGTGGCCGTTGGCGTCGGGGTCGCGGGCGACCGGAGCGGACAGCGTGCCCTTTCCTGTGGACAGGTGCAGGTTTGCGCTGCTCAGACCCTTGACGGGTTCCGAGAAGCTGAGGGTGACGGTCGTCGTCCTCTGGTGACCCGTCAATACCCTCTCGTGGAACGTGATGGCCTCAGCGGCCAGCGAGGGCCCCAGGGTGCTCACGGAGTAGCCGCCGCTGTTGACGGGGATGTTCCCTCCATCGAGGTCCGTTCCCGGGTTGCCGTGCAGGTCCCGCACCTCGTTCATCCGCACGGAGATCACGCATTGCTCGGCGTTTGCCGTGTTTGCAGCGGGTGTGAATGGGGCGGTCCAGGTGATGCCGCCGTCGGCGGTGGTCAGACTGCCCAGCGTGCCATGGGCTTTGGAGAGGTCAATGGCTGACTGGAAGTTGGCGACTTTTTCGGTGAAAACAAAGGTGACGGTGGCGGTTTCGCCGGCTTGGAGGTGTTCGTCGTCGATCGTGATGGAGCGGTGCTTGGGCCGGAAGGTGTCGATGGAAAACAGTTCGGAAGCCTGGTGCCCGGCGCCCGGCTGGCGGTAGCTGTCAGCCACCTTGGAAAGGTCCACGCTGATGCGGCCGCTACTTACCGCGTCATCCTTCGCACTCAGTGTGGCCCAGAAGCTGTTGGTTGATTTCTGGAAGAGCCCCGAGGTCCAGTGGGTACCGTGGGGTACGAACTCGACGAATTGGGTGAGGTTCAGGTACCTCGGCGATACGTCGAACTCAAAATGCACGATGGTCGATTCACCCTTGCCCAACGTGTATTTGTCGGCCTGGATTCTGACGGAAAAACGACTGCTGTGGATGATCCTGCTGGTGTTGTTGTCGATGGTGTAGGTGTTGCTCGATTCCACACGGTCCGTCGTGGTTATCCGCAGGCCATCGCAGTCGGTCACGCCGCTGAGGTCTACGGTGACTTTGTTGTTCGTCGAGTTCGCGTCCGTACCTGCGTGGGCCGTCAACAGGACGGTCCAGACGGCGCTATATGAGTAGGGGCCGATGTCCGGATCGGACAGCGTGCCCTTTCCCGCGGGCACCTGCAGGTTTGCGCGGCTCAAACCCCTGACGGGTTCCGAGAAGGTGAGGGTGACGGGTATCGTCTGCCTGCCAAACGTCCATACGCTGTCGCCGAACGTGATGGCATCCGCGGTCAGCGAGGGCCCCAGGGTGCTGACGGTGTAGCGGTTGCTGTAGACGGGGCTGCCCTCTCCCGCGTTGCCAAACAGGTCGCGCACCTGGCTGGCGTTCACGCCGATCACGCAGTCCTCGGCGTGTGCCGTGTTCGCAGCGGGTGCGAATACGGCGGTCCAGGTTAGGCCGCCGTCGGTGGTGACGACGTCACCCAGCAGCGTGCCATGGGCTTTGGAGAGGTCGATGGCTGCCTTGAGGCTTGCGCCGTCGACTTTCTCGCTGAAAACGAACCGGACCTTGGCGGTTTCGCCGGCTTTGAGGCGGGTGTCGTCGATCGTGATGCTCGTGACCCGGGGGCCGATGGTGTCGACGGTAAACAGCTCGGAATAAAAGAGGGTATCTGCGCCCCGAGTGCCGCTGTCATCCGTCAGATTTGCAGGGTTGTAGGCGACGTAGCCGCCGGTGCTTGTCTCGCCGTCAATCGTGCTCAGTGTGGCCCAGTAGTGCTTGGCATTGTCTGGGTCCCTGGTCAATTCGCTGGTCCAGCGGGCACCGCCGGGCAGGAGCCTGCAGTCGTAGTGGCGGAAGCTCGACTGCAACGGCCAGTCGTTGAACTCGAAATGCACGCGGACGGATGTCCCCTTGCTCAGTGCGTATGTTGAGGCCCAGATTCTGACGGCAGTGACAGTCATGATGTCTCCTTGAGCGGTTGCGGTACGGCCCTGGTCCCCTGCGATGGGTTGGGTTCCAGCGGCATTGAAAACGTAACAAAAGCGTCGCGAATTTAAACATATACTGACAATTTAGTGGGTGGTTTTTTTTGACTTCCCCGGTGAACTTCTGCGCGAAAGCGTTCTGCCCTCATGCAGAGCATGGTGCAGACGGGGGTCTAACCCACCCTCCTTGGGGTGGCCAAACAGCCTGGTCCGCTGATGCACTACTCCATAAGTATCAGAACAAAATAAAACTGCTGCGTTGCGCGCCATGGCAGGGTGAAAACCGCAGAAAAATCTTGATTTTCTTGATAGTTTGCGATGTACCTATGGCACGCAAGATGAAGTTTTACGTATTGATATTTACGAGTTATTTCATGCGATTCGTGCGCCGCGGGCCAGGGGCCCGTACCGGCCCGCACACGGAAATGTCGCAGTCCATGCGCGTGGGTTCTGTGCTGCATGCAGCATTCAGAAGCCCAGGACAAGCAGTAAATATGTGACTATTTACAGTTCGTGAAACAGGTTGCGCGCGCGTTGAAACGGGTGGCTTTCCAATCCTGGCAACCCGCTGGCACTCCATGCCGATGCTTGGGTCATCGCAGCATGGAGGCGGTCAGTCAGTGCGGTCGGTGTTGTGCAGGGCTATGCCGGCGTGCTGGTGCATGGCTGCTGGGCAGCATCCAATGCGGCGTGCATGCGCTGTGCAATGCGCACCTGCTGTGCGCGCTGACCTTCTTGGCCCAGAGCATCGAGGCTGCGAACGCGCGCAGGGAATCACTGCGGTGCCGCCACGCCAGCTGCTGCGCTGGATAAAACGCTAGCGCGCCATGCTGGAGGAGGGGGCAAGCGCTGCGGCGCCTGCGCGATCATGCGCAAGAGGTGCTGCGCTTTGCGCGCGACCTGATGAAGCGGGCGATCCGGATGCCCGAGGCCCAAGCCGGGCAGCTTGCGCCGCTTTGCCGGGGCGCAAAGCGTGTGCACGATGCGCTCCTGCCCGGACACCGTCCGCAAGCGATGGCCTGCAGGCCCTTGTCCGCAATGGCGTTGAGCAGTTTGAGTGGGCCGGCCCTGCTGGCCGCGGTTCGCCTGGCTCCCACTTGCGCACGGTCGATGCCGACGTGTGCAGGTGGTGCGCGAACACCGGTTGGCTGAAGCCGAGTGCTTCGCGCAGCCGCTTGATGTCCGTGGCGCTGAATTCGCGCACCGGCGGCGGGCAGATAGCGTCGAACCCGCGCACCGTCCCCTTGCCGATTGCGCCGGCCTCGTGTAGCGCGGCCCAGTCGCCGCGCAGCGATTCAATGATCTTGCTCGCCGCAATGCACCTCCAGCAGAGCGCCCGCCTGCAATGCCTTGACCCGCGCTGCGGCGGACAGGTCCAGGAACACCCGACCCGTGTATTGCAGCGCCTGCCTTCCCGCCCTGCGTGATCGTTCGCCGTGGTGCTCTTCGGGAACCCATGCAGGAACACGGACTGGTTGCCGATCCGGGCCGGTGCGGTAGCCGCCGCGCTTGCCGCCGCCAGCGTGCGCCACGCGCTTCTTGTAGAGATGGGCCACCCAGGTCCGCGTCGATCAGCCCTTCTTCCCTCTCCCGCACCACCTTGCACGGAGCGACGTCGGGCAGCCTCTCACTCAGCTGCCACCGTGCCAAGTTCTTGCGCTTCAGGACCTCAGGCAGGCGACCTTCACGGGTGTCGCGCAGTATTGATTGTAATTTTATGTAATAATTGGCGCAATGATCGCCACCCACGCCATCCGGACCTCCCCGGAAGTCCTCCAGCTCATCGCCAGCATCAATGCGTTCAAGGGTGCTTGGCGCGCGCTCGGCACCCAGGAGCGCATCGGTTCGTCCACCCGCATCGAAGGCAGCAAGTTGTCGGACCGGGAGGTCGAGCTGTTGCTGCGCGAGAAGATCGGACTCACCGCACGGCCCGAACTTTCGCTACGGATCGTCGAATTCGCGCAGGAGCATGGGCGCATCACCATGGGCGATGCGATCCGGCTGACTGACGGCAAGCGCAACCCGCTCAAGCAGCATTTCCGTGTCCTGGTGGAACGTGGGCACCGCGCGCAGCATGGGGCTGCGCCATATCTCGTTATGCACAACTCCCCCGAAAAGAGGTCCTCCAGGTGAGGAGGGCTTCGGGAGTGTGCATGGTATTCAAAAGGAGTTTACCTCAAAAAACCACTCCCATTCTTCATTAAAAACGGTTCGTCAAACATTTTCAACAAACCATCTTTATCATCATGAATCAGAGAAATAACAAATTCCTTTTGGCGATGGCGACTGGGCTCGCCATTTTTGGATCAAAGGTGCATGCAGAATATCAGACAGATGCTTGGAACCATACCGGTGCGTTTTCTACGAGCGTCACGGCTTCCACGGATAATTCCTCTTTCATGAAGGCCATTGATGGCGACACTCGCATCAACAGCCTTTCGTTGGTTGGAACACATGATTCTGCTGCAAGTACTGGGGGTTCCATAGCCTTTACATCGACCATTATCGGCGCGCCCGTAGGGTGTGCGGTGGGCGTAGCATTGGCTCCCGTTACTTTCGGATATTCCATGGTATTGTGTATAATTGGTGCGTTTTCAGGCGCGGTTGTTCAAGATGCGGTGCGCACGCAAACAATGCCGCTCACGGAACAGATGAAAGCAGGCATCAGATTTTTTGATATACGCGTGAAGCACCGAAATGACAAGTTTCAGCTGTATCACGGAAAAAGCGATTTGGGCGCCGATATGGATGGCGTATTGTCGCAAATCAAGGAATTTCTGAAAAATAATCCATCAGAAGTCATCATGGCTCGGATCAGAAACGAGGAGGACGGCGAAAACAATACATCCGTCAATTCTGCATCTGGAAACACTCGCAATTTCAAAGAAACCATGCTCGGATATGTTCAAAAATATGACGAAAACTTGTTTTGGGATGGCAAATTGGGGGGGTCAAATCCAACACTGAGCTCTGTCAGAGCAAAAATCATCATTTTTTCCGATTTCGGGGAATTCAAGTACGGTCTGCCGTATGATACCGAGACTGCCAACATTGAGGATTCTTACCACCTGTATTGGAACTGGGATCTTTACGATAAATGGGAAAAAATCAAAAAGCATTTGGTGACCACGAATTCTCAAACAGTGTTTGCGAAGCCGAGTATCGGCTATCTGAGTGGATCCGGAGGGTCGTTTCCATATTTTGTTGCCGGCGGTCGCATTTATGCCAATACAAGCGCCGATCATCTCCTGACCAAGGAAACCGAAACCTCGACTGGAATTAATCGGAACAAGTGGCCTGATTTTCCGCGTGGTTCATGCACCTGGGTGGCCGGATGGATATGTTCGATCTTCTTTGCTGGCACGAATGAACTGACGGCGACATGGCTGGCAAAGAACAATCCCAAAAACGTAGGAATTTTGGTTGCCGATTTTCCCGGAAGTGACCTGATTGACCGAGTCATTCGAATCAATGCGCAATTCAAAAAAATGGAGCAGCTGGCAGGACAGGAATGGGTTTCCCTCAGTTTCAATGGCGTAGACCAAGAATGTGCCAGCAATGACGGGGTGAACTGTTTTCGTGGAGCTTCGCGTGACGAGGCGAAAAAGGCCACCACCGTATTGGTTTGCGGTGAAGCCCACCGGGCCAAGTATGGAATTACTGGGTACGGAGATAAAAGCCATTGGTGCTCCAAAGCTCGTGACGCCGTAACTACTCAGCCCCCGGTCCCACGGCCCAGCCGATCAACCAAAGCGGGGCTGGACCGGAGCGCCCTGAAAGGCTTGGCTGAGCTCCTGTGAAAGTATGTTGGCGCAAAAATATTGCTCCTCATTTTTCGCGGCCAGCGCCACCACAAAACGAGCTGCACAGGCGATCATGGGGCACCAAGAGGCCTTGCATCAGAGCGAATTCGCCCCAAGAGACGAACTTTGGATCCTCTCGTAGGCCAAGGGCGCTTGGATTACGTCGCTTTCATCGCTGAAATTGAAAAATTCACACGCTCTGAGTAGTTACGTGACGCCATAGCTCGTGATCAGGCAAAAAAAGTGACTGGTTCAGCCTCTCGAACACGAATCAGTGGTACTCGCTCCATGCTGACACTTCAACGCTGAGTCACGAGGAGAATGATCGGACAGTTGGTCACCCGGGTCCAAGAGTTGGAATCGCGGCTGTCCAAGATCTCACCGGGCACGCTGCATGGCTGGGCGCGCGAGGCCGACGCGCTGCTCAGCCCCTCGGTCCAAGCCCGCAGCAGGTGAGCCAATCGCCGGTGGTTCATGTCGATGAATCGGGTACAGGCCAAGTTGCAGTGGCTGCACACCAGTGTCACCCCGAAGCACACTTGGTATGGCGTACATCCCAAGCGGGGGGCATCGAGGCAGTCAATGCGTTCGGTGTTTTGAAGGACTGCGCCGGCGTGCCGGTGCATGACTGCTGGGCGCCATACTGGCTGATCCAATGCGTGCATGCGTTGTGCAATGCACATCTGCTGCGCGAGCTGACCCCGTAGCGCGTCAAGGAGCAGGGCCAACGCGCACGGGCCAAGCAGTCGGATGCGTTCCATTTGCTGCGGCGCCGGCGCGATCCTGCGCAAGAGGTGTTGTTGCGCTTTGCGCGTGACCTGTCGCTGCCTTTCGCGAACAACTTGGCCGAGCGGGCCATCCGGATGCCCAAGGTCAAGCAAAAAATCTCCGGTTGCTTTTCGCACCTTGGCCGGGGCGCAGAGCTTCGGCACGATCCGCTCCTGTCCGGACACTGCCCGCAAGCATGGGGTTGGCATATCAGAAGCACCGCGCGGGGCGCGAACACTGAGCCGGCGGCGCGCGAGACGCGGCGTGCGTCCGATGCCTGAGGCTGTGGAACCCTCAGCCTCGTCCCAGCGCCTGCTCAACGCCCCGGTTCGCCAGGACATCGGCGCGCTCGTTTCCCGGGTCGCCCGAGTGCCCTTTCACCCAGCGCCACGTGATGCGGTGGCCGCCGCTGCTCACCAGGGCGTCCAGGCGCTGCCAAAGCTCGACGTTCTTCACCGGTTGTCTGGACGCGGTGCGCCAGCCATTGGACTTCCAGCCGTGAATCCATTCGGTGATTCCCTTGCGCACGTATTCGCTGTCCAAATACAGCGTGACGGCGCAGGGGCGCTTCAGGGCCGATAGCGCCTCGATCACCGCCATCAGCTCCATGCGGTTGTTCGTCGTGCCCAGCGTTCCGCCAAAGAACTCCTTCTCGGTGGCGCCCGAGCGCAGCAACACGCCCCAGCCTCCAGGGCCCGGGTTGCCCTTGCAGGAGCCGTCCGTGTATATCTGTACCTGATCCAAACTATGTTCCTGTGCTGTGGTGGGTAGAAACGGTCATGCGCGGGGGGACGGCGGTTTCGCGGCGGCCTCGTGGCGGCGTTTGACTGCCGGCGTATTGGCCGTGCGGTGGGCGATGGGGACGGTGGCAGCGGAGCGCTGGCGCTTGCTGCGCCATGCCGACTCCAGCAGGCGCATGCCGTACACCCGCTTGACCGCAACCAGAAAGTACGCGGCCCCCAAAATGGGCCACCATTTCTCGCCCAGGCGGTCCATCCAGCCAAAGCGCTCCAGCCATTGGGCGCTGCGCACTGCTGGACGATAGCAGCCAAAACGGGTGGATTCGACCTCGAAGCTCAAAAGCCGCAGCCAGTCGCGCAGGCGCCGGTAGGCGATGAACTCGTCCACACCCGGCAGATACTGCGTGCCCTTGCCCAGGCGCTGGTACAGGTGCGCGCGCCGCTGGCGCAGGCCCCACAGGCTGGCGGGATTCAGGCCGCTGATGACCACGCGCCCTTCGGGCACCAGGACCCGCTCGACCTCGCGCAAGGCGGCGTGCGGGTCGATGCTCAACTCCAGGGTATGCGGCAGGACGATCAGGTCCAGGCTGGCCTTGGCAAAGGGCAGGGCCACGGGCTCGGCGAGCAGGGCGAGCGTGCGGCTGCCCGGCGCCCCCGTCTGCACCAAACCGCTGTCGTCCGCTAGCGCATCCTGTCCGAGTGCGAGCCAGCGATGCGGCATGCGGTTCGCGCGCAAGCCATCGAGCAGCGGCATGCCAAGCTGCAGGCTGTGATAGCCAAAGACGTCGGCCACCGCCTCGTCGAAGCGCGCCTGTTCCCAGGCCAGCAGATACCGGCCTGGCGGGGAATCGAACCAGTTGTGCAAGCCGGTCAATTGATGCCACACCCTGATGTCACGTGCCTCACGACCGATTCTGAAGGCGCCCACTGGGCAATCCGGTCGGGCGGCAAAAGCGGGTTCTCCGCTGCGGCGCAGCCCCGGCGCGCAAGCCCTGCCCGGGCACGCCGGGCTGGATGGGCAGGCCGAGCGTTTGCCCGGCCCGGGCGTTGTGCGGCGTGCATATGGTTTTCAATTCGCCGGTGGCTTCTTGTGCGCCCGCGGGTGGGCCACGTCGTACACCGCGGCCAGATGCTGGAAGTCCAGCCGCGTGTAGACCTGCGTGGTGGTGACGCTCGCGTGGCCCAGCAGTTCCTGCACGGCGCGCAGGTCGCCGCCGCTTTGCACCAGGTGGCTGGCAAACGCATGGCGCAGCATGTGCGGGTGCAGCGGGGTGGCGATCCCGGCCTGCTGGCCGCGCAGGCGCAGGCGCAGCCAGATCGACTGCGCCGTGAGCCGCGCGCCGCGCCGGCCGACGAACAGCGCGGGCTCGCACTGCGCCGCTGCGCCAAACGGCGTGGCGCGCAGCGCAAGCCAGGCGCGCAATGCGGCGCTGGCCGCGCGGCCCACGGGAACGCTGCGGCGCCTGCTGCCTTTGCCCAGGACATGCGCTTCGCCCGCCTGCAGGTCCACCCAGCCGCGCCCCTGGCGTTCGGCGTCGGCGCTGGCCACGGTGTCGAGCCCGGCCAATTCGCCCACGCGCAGGCCGCAGCCATACAGCAGTTCGACCATGGCCGCGTCGCGCGCTTCGATCCAGGGGTCGGCGCCGGGGTTGGCAAACTCGGCGAAGTACACGGCTTCGTCCACGCTCAGCGACTTTGGCAGGGGCTTGGACGCCTTGGGTGCGCGCACGTTTTGCGCGGGGTTGTACGCGATCAGTCCCTGCTGCGCGGCCCAGGTGAAGAAACTGCGCCAGCCCGAGAGGATGAGCGCGATCCCCCGCCCGCTGCGCCCACCGCTGTGCATTTGCCGCATGAAGTGGCGAATATGCGCGTTTTCCAATTGCAGCAGGGGCAGGTTCAGACGCGCGGCAAACTGCGCGAGTTTTTCCAGGTCCAACTGGTAGAGCGCGAGGGTGCGCGCGGCCAGGCGCTTTTGCACGCGCACATATTCCAGATAGCACTGCACCTGGGGGTCGGGTGCGGGCGCATCGGACGGGGACAGCGCGGAACGGGCCTTGCCAGGCCGCAGGGAGCGCCTCCTCGATGGGGACGCGTCGCAGGGGGCTCGGGGGTGTTTCACATCAAGCGCAGCAGCGCCGCGCTGGCCAGTTCCGCCATGCGCGCGAGGAAGTCGGTGCCCATGGTGGCGTCGAAGCGCTGCGGGTCTTGCGCACCCAGCACGAGCAGGCCGAAGGCGGGCGAGGGAACGTCCATGGCGCATGCACGCAGCGGCAGCAGGGCCAGCGACTGCGCGGGCCTGTCCGCCTCCTGCGTCAGCCAGCCCGCGGGTTCGAAGCCCAGGTTGGGGCCGCAGAACGGCAGCGTGAGCGACGAGGTGAACGTGCGCACGTCCTCGCTTGCGTCCCGCGTGAAGGGTGCGTCGGCGTAGGGGGCGGCCACGTTCCATACGCGCACTGCGGCCTGGGGCACGTCCAACAGGGTGCGCAGGCCGTGCACCATGGTCTGCGGCAGATCGAACGGATCTTTGACCTGCAGCAGCGCGCCGCTCCACTGATGCACCTTGTGCGCGATGGTGGCGTTTTCGCTGCCGTTGCGCAGCATCTCCATGATGCGTTGCTCCAGCCCCCGGATTTTCTCGCGCAGCATCTCGGCCTGGCGTTCCTGCAGGCTCACGGCGCGCGCACCGTGCACGCTGACGAGCTGCACGCTGGCCAGAACCTCGGCATGGCGCTCGAAGAAGCCCGGCGTGCTGGTCAGAAACTGGACGATGTGTTCTTCGGAGATCGATGCGATGGGTGTGGTCATGGGTTGGGGGGAAGTTCGATCCGGCCTTCGAACACCGTGGCGGCGGGGCCGGTCATGAAAACGGAGTCGGCGGCGGCGCCGCTCCAGGAAATGCTGAGGCGCCCGCCGCGCATGTCCACGTGCACCTCGGGATCGAGCAGCCCCAGGCGGATTCCCGCCGCGGCGGCCGCGCAGGCGCCCGTGCCGCAGGCCAGGGTCTCGCCCACGCCGCGCTCGAAGACGCGCAGCCGCGCATGGCCCCGGTCCACGATCTGCATGAAGCCCGCGTTCACGCGCTGCGCAAAGCGCGCATGGTTTGCGATCAGCGGGCCCGTCTGCTGCACGGGCGCGCTGTCCACGTCGTCCACCCACTGCACGGCATGCGGGTTGCCCATGGCGACGATGGCGATCCAGACGCTGGTGCCAGACGCCGCGGCCCCGAGCGCCAGCGGCCACTGCTGCGCTGCGCCCCGGGGCATGGCTTGCAGGTCCGACGTGTCAAAGGGCAGGTCGGCGGGATCGAAGCGCGGGCACCCCATGTCGACCGTGACGCGGCCATCGGGCGTCAGCCGGGGGGCGATCACGCCGCCGCGCGTCTGCACCCGCAGGCTGTCCTTGTGCGTGAGGCCCTTGTCGCGCACGAAGCGCGCAAAGCAGCGCGCGCCGTTGCCGCATTGCTCGACCTCGCCGCCGTCGGCGTTGTGGATCAGGTATTCGAAGTCGATTCCCGGGGCGGGCGAGGGCCGCACGCTGAGGATCTGGTCGGCCCCCACGCCGAAATGGCGGTCCGCGAGAAAGCGGTACTGGGCCGCGGACAGCCCCAGGCACCCCCGGGTTTCGTCGAGCACCACGAAATCGTTGCCTGCGCCCTGCATCTTGGTAAAGAGAACCTGCATCGCCGGATTATCACCGCTGGCGCTGGCCCTGCGAGAGCGCCGTCAGGATCTGCCGGTGCCGTCCGACGCTGTCCTGCGCCAAAGCGCGCGCTGCGGCCACGGCGGGTGCCGAACCTGGCACGCGGCGGGGCCGCGCAGGGCAGCGGCTTGGGCGTCCAGGGTGCGCAGCGCCTTGCTTGGGGCCGGCTGGGGAGTTGGCGGCGCCTTCTGTCTGATTGGACGCGCCGGTGCAGCAGGTATTCGGTATTGTCCGTGTGCTCCGATTGCGCGCAGCGCGAAAACCTTCGGGAACCCGCTGGATCAGTAAATCGTAATCAGAAAATAAATCCGCGCCGGCATGCGTGGCGCCATCCCGGTCCCTGTATTTTGTGCAGCTTGCCCGGGCCGCCCTCCCGGCCATGGGAGGCTCTGCTGACCGATGGGGAGTGATAACAACACGGGATAATCTTGGATAAAGCTTGTTTCTGCCGTGGCGCCATCGGCTATCGGGTGCATCCGACCCGGGTCCGCGCAACGCCCGGTACGGGAACTGAACCGGGCCGCAGGGCCAGCGCGCCGGCGCGCAGGGTGCATCGGCACGCAGGTGCTTGCGGAACCTGCGCGTGTGAAACCCCCGCCCAAGCCGGTAGCAGGGTGCTCAGCAACAGCTGCGTGCTGGCCTCGATTTTGCGGATTGGGGAATATGGACATTCTGTATAATCATCTGCAGTCTGTTGCTCAATACAACAGCTTATTTGGTATTTGAGCTTCAATTGTTGTAATTGATAATATTTTGGAACTTCAATTGATATGTGCAAATAAATTCCCATGCGTCGCCCGAAAGAAACGAAGAGGACAAACCATGCTTTTTCCCAACTGGTTCAACCGCCAATCCGCCTCTGTCGATGAGCCCCGACCTGCGGCCGGATCGCCTGCTGCGTTATCTGCCAACGTCCCTTCGGAACCCGCGCCGGACAAACCGCTGCCGCAGGCACAGGCGCCAGTGGACAGGGCCGAACGCATGCAGCGCCGCGAAGCGCTGTACGCCGTGGTGCGCGAGGTGATGCGGCGTGCCTGGGTGCTGGCTGCCGGTTACAAATTCAAGGTTCTGTCGATCGACCCATCGCATCGCCAGTTTCTGGTGATGATCGATCTGGCGCGCGGATACGGCGGTGAGTCCATCTGCCAGAACGAGATCGCGGCGCTGATCGCCCAGACCGCCAAGACCCGCAGCGACATCCTGGTGACAGCGGTCTACTGGCGCATCGATGACCGCGAGCCCGTGGGGCCCCTGCTGAAGGACCCGCCTCCTCAGGGTGCCGAAGCGCCCTTGCCGGCGGCCGGGCAGCCCCCTGTCGGGGTGGCAGCCGCGGTCGCGCGCGCTGCGGAGCCCGCCCTGCCGGATCCACCGGCCGCGGCGCCATCGGTCGCGCCGTGTGTCCTGCCCTCCCCGAGTGTGCTCATTGCCGGGCGCCCGAAGCAGTCCCGGTCTCTCAACGGTTTCGAAGACACGTTGCACGATGCCCGGGATTCCGACCTGAACCTGAGCAATACCCAGTACGGCGAACTGGGCTGAACCCGGATCGGCCCTGCGTGCAGGGCCTGTTTCCTAGCCGCGCAGCAGCCGGTCCTGCGCCAGCGTCAGCGCCGCAGGGTGGCCCGAGAGCACCAGGGTGTCGCCCTCGGCGAGCAGCGCGCTGTCCACGGTGGCGCTCATGTGGCCGTTGCCGCGGCGCAGGTTCACCACGCGCACGCCGATGGCGGACAGGGCGAATTGGCCCAGGCTCTGGCCCAGCGCGGCGGAGCCCGCGGGCAGACTGATGGTCGACAGGCGCTCCTGATCGCGTTCGTTCACGGTGTCGTCGTCCGCGCCGTGGAAGTAGCCGCGCAGCAGCTTGTAGCGCGCATCGCGCTGCTCCTGAACGAGCCGCAGCACGCGCCGCATGGGCACGCCCACCAGCGCCAGCGCGTGGCTGGCGAGCATCAGCGATCCTTCGATGGCCTCGGGAACGACCTCGGTGGCACCCGCCGCCTGCAACTTGTCCAGGTGCAGGTCGTCCTGCGTGCGTACCACCACCGGCACCTGGGGGGCGTGGGAGCGGGCGTTGGCCAGCACCTTCAGGGTGGCCTGCACGTCGATGTAGGTGACCACCACGGCGCGGGCCCGAACCAGACCCGCGGCCATGAGCGCTTGCAGGCGCGTGGCGTCGCCGTACACCACGCTGTCGCCTGCCGCCGTGGCCTGGTGCACGCGATCCGGGTCCAGGTCGAGCGCCATATACGGAATGTCCTCGTGCTCGAGCATGCGCGCCAGATTTTGCCCGCAGCGGCCATAGCCGCAGATGATCACGTGCCCGCTGGTGTTGATGGCCTTGCGCGCGATCGAGGTCATTTGCAGCGACTGTTGCAGCCAGTCGCTGGCCACCAACTTCATCACGATGTGGTTGCTGTACATGATGAGCAGCGGCGTCACCAGCATCGACAGCACCATGGCCGCCAGGATGGGGTTCATCAGCGCGGGCTGCACCAGGCCGTGGCTGCGGGTCAGCGAGAGCAGCACGAAGCCGAACTCGCCCGCCTGCGCCAGATAGAGCCCGGTGCGCAGTGCCACCCCGGTGGTGGCGCCCATGCTGCGCGCGAGCAGCAAGATGATCCCCAGCTTGAGCAGCAGGGGGGCCGTGAACAGCAGCAGCACCAGGGCCCAGCGTTCGATCAGGATGTGCCAGTCGAGCAGCATGCCGATGGTGATGAAGAACAGCCCCAGCAGCACGTCATGGAACGGACGGATGTCGGTTTCCACCTGGTGGCGGTACTCGGTCTCGGAGATCAGCACGCCGGCGATGAAGGCGCCCAGCGCCAAGCTCAGCCCCGCGAGCTCGGTCAGCCAGGCCAGGCCGAGCGTGATCAGCAGCAGGTTCAGCATGAACAGCTCGTCGCTCTTGCGGCGCGCGACCAGCATGAGCCACCAGTGCATCAGCCGCTGCCCCCCGATGAGCAGCAGGCCCACGAGCAAGGCGGCCTTGAGCAGCGCCCAGCCCAGCGAGGGCAGGAGCAGTTCGGGTTCCGAACCGAGCGCCGGGATGAGCACCAGCAGCGGCACCACGGCCAGGTCCTGGAACAGCAAGATGCCCATGATCCGCCGGCCGTGCGTGCTCTCCAGCTCGCCCCGCTCGGCCAGGAGCTTGACCACGATGGCCGTGCTGCTCATCGCCGTCGCGCCCGACAGCGCGAGCGCGCTCTGCCAGCCCATGTTCCAGACGCCGCCGACCCAGCGCGCGAGCAGCAGCGCCGCCGCAGCCACCAGGGCCATGGTCAGCAGCACCTGCAGCAGCCCCAGGCCGAACACCTGCTTGCGCATCGCGCGCAGCTTGGGCAGGCTGAACTCGAGCCCGATGGCGAACATCAGGAACACCACGCCGAACTCACCCAGGTGCCGCATCCCTTCGGAGTTTTGCGCCAGCGCCAGTGCGTGCGGTCCGATCAGCACGCCCGCAGTCAGGTAGCCCAGCATGGGGGGCAGCTTGAGGCTGCGGAAAACCACCACGCCCAGCACCGCGGCCAGCAGGTAGAGCAGGGTCAGGGCGAGAGAAGACATGGCCCGGATGCTATCCGAGCCTTGGCCTGCTGGGCCGTTCGGCGCCTGACTGGCGCGCAAACGCCGCGCTCCGGCGCACCCGGTCGATAGAATCCCGGAATGACTCCAGCCTCCGCCGCGCCGCGCCCCTTCGACGCCGAACAGGCCCTGCGCCTGGCCCGCGCGACCTTTGAAATCGAAGCCGCGGCCCTGACCGGGCTCGCGCGCCGGGTGGACGCAGCATTCGCCCGGGCCGTGCAGTTGGTGCTCCAGACCCGGGGGCGCATGGTGGTCATGGGGGTGGGCAAGAGCGGCCACGTGGGGCGCAAGATCGCCGCCACTCTGGCGTCCACCGGAACCCCCGCGTTCTTCGTCCACCCCGCCGAGGCGAGCCATGGCGACCTGGGCATGGTCACTGGCGACGACCTCGTGCTGGCGATTTCGAACAGCGGCGAAAGCGCCGAGCTCACCATCATCTTGCCGCTGCTCAAGCGCCTGGGTGCCTCACTGATCGCCATGACGGGCGGTTTGCAGTCCACGCTGGCGCGCCACGCCGATCTGCTGCTCGATTGCGGCGTGGAGCGGGAGGCCTGCCCGCTGAACCTCGCGCCCACGGCGAGCACCACCGCGCAGCTGGCCATGGGCGACGCGCTGGCGGTGGCGCTGCTCGACGCACGCGGCTTTCGCCCCGAAGACTTTGCCCGTTCGCACCCCGGCGGCGCACTCGGGCGCAGACTGCTCACGCACGTGCGCGACGTCATGCGCAGCGCAGCGCAGGTCCCGCGCGTCGCGCCCGACGCATCCTTTGGCGAGCTCATGCGCGAGATGAGCGCCAAGGGCCTGGGTGCCTCGGCCATCGTGGACGCGGCGGGCCGGGTGCTGGGCATCTTCACCGACGGGGATTTGCGCCGCCGCATCGAGTCCGGCGCCGAACTGCGCGCCACCACGGCGGCGCAGGTCATGCACGCTGCCCCGCGCCGCATTGCGCCCGACGCGCTGGCCGTGGACGCCGCCCGGATGATGGAAACCCATGCCATCACCAGCGTGCTGGTGGTGGACTCTGACGATGTGCTGACCGGGGTGGTGCATATCGGCGACCTCATGCGCGCCAAGGTGATCTGATGGCCGCGCCGGAAAACCCCTCCCGCGCACTGCCCGCTCTGGTGCCCGCGCTGCGCATCGACCCGGAACTGCTGCTGCGCGCCCAGGGCGTGCGGGTGGCATTTTTCGACGTGGACGGCGTCCTGACCGACGGGGGCCTGTACTTCAGCGAATCGGGTGAGACCCTCAAGCGCTTCCATTCCCTGGACGGGCAGGGGATCCGGCTGCTCCAGCGGGCGGGGATTACGCCCGCGGTGATCACGGGGCGCGACTGCGCGCCCCTGCGCGCGCGCCTGGCGGCGCTGGGCGTGGAGCACGCCGTCTTCGGCAGCGAGAACAAACGCCCGGCTGCGGAGCAGATCCTGGGCACGTTGGGTCTGGACTGGTCGCAGGCTGCGGCCATGGGCGACGACTGGCTCGACCTGCCGCTGCTGCGCCGCAGCGCCCTGGCCTGCGCACCGGCGAACGCGCAGGTCGAGGTGCGCCAGGTGGCCCATTACGTGACCCGGGCGTGTGGCGGCGCCGGCGCCGCGCGCGAATTGTGCGACCTGCTGCTCACGGCCACGGGCCACTATGCGGCGCTGCTCGCGGACTACGGCGCATGAACCAGGCGCGTGCCCGGTGGACCGACGGGCTGCGGGTGATCCGCCAGGGCTGGGAGCAGCTCACGCTCTACCTGCCCGTCGCGCTGATGGGCCTGCTGGCGCTGGGCAGTTGGTGGCTGGTGCGCAACGCGCCCCAGCCGCTGCAACTCGCCGAGGAGCGGCAGTGGGAACACCAGCCGGACTACTCCATGAAGTCCTTTTCCATGAAAAGCTTTGACGCCGTGGGCCGCCTGCAGAACGAGATGCAAGGCGAGGAGGCACGGCATTACCCGGACACCGACAGGATCGAGATCGACAGGGTGCGCATGCGCTCGATCGACCCCGAAGGCCGCGTCACCGTGGCCACGGCGGACCGTGCGCTGACGAACGCCGACGGTTCGGAAGTGCAATTGTTCGGCCACGCCGTCGTCACGCGCGAGCCCCTGCCTGCACGGCCCGGGGTGTCCGCGCAGCCGCGACTGGAATTGCGCAGCGAGTTCCTGCACGCATTCACGCGCACCGGGCGCCTGCGCTCGAACCGACCCGTCACGCTCACCCGGGACCAGGACCGCTTTACCGCCGACGGCATGGAATACGACAACCTCGACCAGGTGCTGCAACTGCACGGGCGGGTGCGGGGTCTGCTGCCGCCGCCGGGTGCTGCCCAGTAAGAGAAGCACATGATGAGAACGACGCATCTGCTGTACCTGCACGGTTTTCGCTCTTCGCCCGCGTCGGTCAAGGCGCGCCAGATGGCCGCGCACGTGGCGCAGCAGCACCCGGCCGTCAGCTTCTGGTGCCCGCAACTGCCGCCCTCGCCGCGCGCCGCCATGCAGGCGGTGGCCCAGGGAATCGCCGGCTGGCCCCGGGCCAGCATGGCGGTGCTCGGATCGTCGCTCGGAGGCTTCTACGCGAGTTGGGTGGCGCAGCGCATGGGCTGCCCCAGCGTGCTGCTGAACCCTGCCGTGGACCCGGCCCGCAGCCTTGAGCGTTACATCGGCGAGCACGGCACCTGGCAGAACCCGGGCGAGCGGATTTACTTCCTGCCCGAATACATCGGCGAACTCCAGGCGCTCGACACCCGGGGCCTGCCAGCCGCAGCGCCCGAACTGCTCATCGTTGCCAAGGGCGACGAGTTGCTCGACTGGCACGAAATGGTCCGGCGCTACCCCGGCGCCCGGCACATCGTGCAAGAGGGCGGGGAGCATGCGCTGAGCAGCTTTGCTGCGTACATCCCGGAGATCGCGCGTTTCCTGCGGCTGGCATAAGGGCGGACGGGTTCCCGGACGCGCGGCCGACCTCTCAGGGCATGGCCCCCGTGGGGTGCGCCGGACGCATCCGATCCTGGCGCAGCGCCAGATGGCAGAGCGCGTCGTCGCGCGCGCAAGCGCCCGAACCAAGCCTGCTGCCCGCTGCCCGCTTGCCCGGCTCGAGCACGATTTTCTGCAGCGTGGCCTGCTCCACCGCCTTGCGCGAATACAGCAGCGGGAAGTAGTCGCCGTGGAGCCATTTCTCGGCCAGATCGCGGTAGTGCGGGCTCTCCGGGTCACCCGATTGACCCGGTGCATTCACCGTCCTCGAGTTGTCCCAGTTGCCGACGTCAACCACCACGCGGAACGACGGGCCGTTGGTTTGGCGGAAGTCGCCGCCGGGGCGGTACATCGACTGGTTCGGCGAATAGGGTCCCCCGTGCTTCGGCAGCGGGCCGACGTTCAGCTTGGCGCGCGTGGCCTCATCCACTGCGCTGGCCAGCGGGTGCTCCATCAGGTTGTAGTGCAACCTGCCCCATTGCCATTGGACAGGATCCTCGCCTTGCAACGTGAGCATCTCGGCGTAGGCGCGGCCGAGGCTGCCCAGCAAGATAGCGTCGCGCTGGTGCGCTGCCTGCTCGCCCAGGCGCGCCTGCGGCTGCTCCAGCGTATCGAGCAACACGGCGACGTCGGGCGGCCCCATCGCCGCCGCGGCGTCCTGGCTCAGCACCGCCCTCTTGAAGGCCGTGCCCAGATGCCGCGTGAGCCAGACCTCATACAACGCCGCCGGCGCGGAATCGACGCGCTCGACGCAATCCCAGCCCTTGAGGACATTCAGCGCCGCTTGCGTCCGCGCATCGGTTGACGACAGCGGAGCGAGCAAGGCCGTGAGGCGGCGCGCGGGAATCGACAGGTCGTCGTTCTGCAGGTCCATCGAATCCTGCAGGGAGACCTTCGGCAAAGCCGCCAGCACTTCGCTGATGCGCGCAAAGCGCGAACCGTTGGTCCACTCGAAACCCAGCTTGCGCTGCTGGTACGGGTAGCCGTCGGGCAGGTTCATCTGGTTTGCGCTGGCGAACCAGCCCTGCTTCGGGTTGTAGCTCGACGGCAGCTGGTCGCCACTCCAGAATCCGGCCCACTCGTAGCGGCCGTCGCCCGGCACGGGCAGCAGGCCATCCCAGTTCGGCCGCTTGGGCGCAAGGCCGCCGGGCACCCAGCCAATATTGCCCTTGGTGTCGGCGTAGACCAGGTTCTCGGTCGGTGCGCCCCAGTGCAGCATGGCGCGTTTGAAGGACTTGTAATTCTTGGCGCGCATGTATTCGATGCTGCCGAAGTAAGGCGACATGCCCGGCTCCATCCAGCCCGAGCGCAGGGCGAAGGCCCGGTTCTTTTCCTTCTCGACGAAGATCACCGGGCCGTGGCGCGTGAAGCGCAGCTGCGCCGTCACCGGCGCAGCGCCCTTGACCTCGATCGGTTCATGCAAGACGCGCAAGCGCTCCCATTGGCCCTGGTACTTGTACTCGTCGGGGTTGTCCGGGTTGAGTTCGTAGACGTACAGGTCTTCCTGGTCGATGCTGAAGATGGTCAGGCCAAAGGCGATGCTGCCGTTGTGGCCGATCGAAATGCCCGGCAAGGCCGGCTCGCCAGCGCCGATGACGTTCAGGCCGGGCGCAATCAGGTGCGCGATGTAGCGCAGCGACGGCGCGGAATAGGCGCGGTGCGGATCGTTCGCCATGATCGCGCGGCCGGTCGCCGATTTCGCCGGCGCGACCACCCAGTTGTTGCTGCCTTCCATGGTTTCTTCGGGGTTTTCGTCCGCGGCGATCCGGATGCTGTCGCCCTGATCGTCGGCGCGCGCGGCCAGGCTGCCCGGGGTGATCCGGACATTTTGCGTGGCCAGCTGGAACACCTTGAGCAGATCCTCGGGCAGGCAGGGATCGAGCCCTTCGGGCAGCGTCGCTTCCCACTTCGGCTTCAGGCCCAAGCGGACGATGTCGGATTCGAGGTTCGCCTTGCAGACGACGTGGGCGCGCGCAACCTCGCTGTTCAGATTGCGCGTCAGTCCATGGCTGCGAATACGCACCACGTCCTGCGCCTGCCACCTGGCCGGCAGGTAGGCAAGCTGTTTGAATTCATACGGCAGGCGCTCGGGGTGCTCCGTCACGAAATCGACGTAGGCATTGATTCCGGCGACGAAGGCGGTCGCCACTTTCTCCGCTTGCTTGCCGTAGGCGTTCCACTCGCGCTGCATGTCGCCGCGATACAGGAACAGGCGCGTGGCCTGGTCCTGCGCAACGTAAGCCGGACCGAACACCTGCGCCAATTGACCGAGTCCGCGGCGGCGCCACAGGTCGATCTGGAACAGGCGATCGCGCGCGGCGTTGAAGCCCTGCACGAAGAAGGCGTCGGTCTGGCTGGCGGCGTAGATATGCGGGACGCCCCATTCGTCGATGAGGATTTCGGCCTTCTGCTGCAGGCCGGGGACGCGCAGGGTCTCCGTCGTGCCGGCTGCATGCGCCAAGGGCATGAGCAGGCACAGCGACAGCGCGGCGCAAGCGGTTCTGCATCGGTTCCTGGCGCCCGCGGGGGCGCGCATCGCTGGTAGCGCCTTGGACGGCATGAATCCGGATGCTTGTGTCATGGGAGTGTCTTGCATGGAAGGTGGGCGCTCGGGCGGATGGCTGGTCCGCGGTTATGTAGCAATTTGTTAGTAATGTCCAGGATATCCAAGAATGATGCAATAGAAATTCCGCTCCAGCAGGGAGGACCCGTTCTCCGGCGCCGGGCTCGCTGCGCATTGGCGGGCAGAATACGCGACGGCATCGACCTCCTTGCACCCCCAACAACCCCGGATACCCCATGACGCAGAACGACCCACTGGAACAATGGCTTGCACAGGAGCGCGAGATCGTCTCCCGACTGGACGCCGGCGCAGGCCCCGGCATTGTCCGGCCCGACCAAGTCGCCGCAATGACCGGTTTGCAGATGCTGCAAGCCATGCTGCGCGGCGAACTGCCCTACCCGCCCATGGCACGCACGCTCGACTTTCACATCGTCGAGGTGGGCGACGGCCTGGCGGTGTTTCAGGGCGCGCCCGGCGCAGCGCACCTCAACCCCATGGGCACGGTGCACGGCGGCTGGTTTGCCACCCTGCTCGACTCGGCCATGGGCTGCGCCGTGCACACGCGCATGGAGCCGGGGCACGGCTACACCACGGCGGAACTGGGGGTGAACCTGGTCAGGGCCATCACGCCCAAGGTGCAGCGGGTGCGTGCGCGGGGCCGCGTGATCCACTGCGGGCGGCAACTGGCGACGGCCGAGGCGCGTCTGGAGGGGCCCGACGGCACGCTGTACGCGCACGCCACCACCACGTGCCTGGTCTTCAGCCTGCCGGGGCAGTCATGAAATTCCTGCACACGATGCTGCGCGTGGGCGACCTCCAGCGCGCGATTGATTTCTACACCCAGGTGCTGGGCATGCAACTGCTGCGCCGCTCGGAAAACCCCGAGTACAAGTACTCGCTGGCCTTTCTGGGTTTTGCCGGTGGCAACCCCGGCCAAGCCGAGATCGAACTGACCTGGAACTGGGGCGTGCACGACTACGAGCACGGCAACGCCTACGGCCACATTGCGCTGGGCGTTCCCGACGTCTACGCCGCGTGCGAGAAGATCCAGGCCGCCGGCGGCAAGGTGACGCGCGCGGCGGGGCCCGTCCGGGGCGGCCGCACGGTGATCGCGTTCGTGGTGGACCCCGACGGCTACCAGATCGAATTGGTCGAGCGCGCCGAAACTGCGGCTGGCCAGAACTGATTCCGCCGCGTCCGGTATGCCCCGCAGCGTGCTGACCGGTCTGAGCCTTGCCGGCCTGTGCGCGACCTTTGTCGGCAACGGAATAGGGCGCTTTGCCTATATCGCGCTGATGCCCGCGCTGATCCAGGCCGGCTGGTTTTCCAAGAGCGATGCCTCGTATCTGGGTGCGGCAACGCTGGTGGGGTATCTGCTCGGCGCTCCGATGTCCGGCATGCTGCTGCGCCACTATCGGGTCGGCAGCGTGCTGCGTGGGGCCATGCTCGCGTGCTCGCTGAGCTATCTGGCCTGCGCCCTCCTGGGCGCGGCGATGCCCTGGTACTACTTTTGGCGCGCCATGGCCGGATTCGGGGGCGCGATCCTGATGGTGCTGGCCGCCCCCGCGGTGCTGCCGCAGCACAGTCCTGCCGTGCGCGGGCGGGTGAGCGGGGTGGTGTTTTCCGGCATTGGTCTGGGCGCAGCGGCCTCCGGGTTGCTGATCCCCCTGCTCGTGCCCTGGGGCATTGCCAGCGCCTGGCTGGGCATGGGAAGCATCTGCCTGGTATTGACGCTGCTGACCTGGCACCAGTGGGCGCCGGATGCGCCGCTGCACCCGGCGGATGCGCAGGCGCAGCCGCTGCCGGCCGAGCGGCGCGTGGCGGTCGGCCTCCTCCTCGCGGCCTACACGCTGGACGCGGTGGGCTACCTGCCACACACCCTGTTTTGGGTCGATTACACCGTACGCGAACTCCAAATGCCCTTGGCGACGGGTGGCTTCCTTTGGGCCCTGTTCGGCGTGGGTGCGGCGATCGGTCCCTTGCTGGCCGGAAAGCTGGGCGATGTTTTCGGCTTCAAGCGCTGCCTGATCGCATGCTTTCTGCTCAAGTCCCTGGGGGTTGCATTGCCGCTGTTCGGCAGCAATGTGCTGACGCTGTGTGCCTCGTCCATCCTGGTGGGCATGCTCACTCCCGGGATCGTCATGCTGGTGTCCACCTGCACGCTGGACTGTGTGGGTGCAAGGCAGCATCGCAGGGTCTGGGGCGCAATGACTTTCAGCTTCGCTGCCGCGCAGGCCGCGGGAGGCTACCTCATGGCGTTCGTTGCCGCCAATGGGCAATCGTATCGACCGCTGTTTCTTGTCAGCGCCTGCGCCCTGCTGTGCTCCGTGCCGTGCATCGCGTGCATTCGTGTGCAGCCCGCAGCAAAGGCTTGAGCAAATTCCATCGGAGCACCGGTGAACGCTGCCCGCAATGCATCAAGTGCGTACATGGCCTGGAAAGCCAGCGCCGAGGAACTGGTTGGAAGGATGGAAACAGGATGACCGGGCGAACTGATATTTTCTTTGACACATCCTTGCCGACCTCTGTCGAGGGGCTCCTCGTCGTTTCGTGTGGAAACCAACATGCACAATAGCCGCTGGTAATGGATGCTGGAGGACAGGTCGTCTCGGGCCTGTCCACAGGTCCACCAAGTTGATGTTGAACATGGGAGTGTCTGATGGGTGTTGAACTGGAAGCGCTGTTCACCAATGCGCTGGGGCTGCAAGCGCCGTGGGTTGTCGAGAACGTCAAACTCAACACCACCGACCGCCGGATCGACTTCGAGATTGGCTGCCACGGCGCTGGCTTGGCGTGCCCGGTCTGTGGTGCTGGCGCACAGCCCATCCATGACCGGCTGCTCCGCTCTTGGCGTCATCTGGACTTCTTCCAGTTCGAGACCTGGCTGCATTGCGAGGTGCCGCGCATCGCGTGCAGTGACTGTGGCAAGACCACGCAGATGCTGGTGCCCTGGGCCCGTCCAGGCTCGGGCTTCACGGTGGCCTTTGAAGCATTCGCCTTGGCCCTGTGTCGTGACTTGCCGGTGAACCAAGCGGCGGCGTTGCTGCGCTGTTCTGACAAGCAACTGTGGCGGCGCATCGAGTTTTACGTCGAGCAAGCCCGCGCCCAGGAGCGGTTTACGGATGTCCGCATTGTGGGCATCGACGAGACCAGTGTGCGCCGAGGGCAGAACTACATCACCGTGGTGCATGACCTCGATGCCAAACGACTGCTGTTCGCCACCGAGGGACGTGAGCACAAGACGGTGCTCGATTTTGTTGACGATCTGAAGGCCCATGGTGGCGACAGCGAGCAGGTCAAGCATGTGTGCATGGACATGAGCGCGGCCTACGCCAAGGGAGTGGGGTTGGGGTTGGCGTTGCCGCAGGCGCAGATCAGCTACGACCGGTTCCATGTTGTGGCGATGGCCATGGATGCGATGGACCAGGTGCGGCGCACGGAGATGGCACAGGACGCCCCGGCGGTGCGAGTGGCCTTGGAGTCGGCAGTTGACAACGATGAGCACAAGACGCTCAAGCAACTGATGTGGGGGATGCGGCGCAACCCCGAAAGTTGGAGCGTCAAGCAAACCGACGCAATGCATTGGTTGCAGCGCTCCTTGCTCAAGAGCGCGCGGGCGTGGCGGTTGAAGATGGCGTTGCGCGCGGTGTATGCGAGGGCCAAGGAGCACAACAGCGTACAGCAGGCGAGTGTCGAACTGCAGGCTTGGTTGAGTTGGGCGTTCAGATGCCGGCTGGAGCCGTTCAAGAAGCTGGCCAGAAGCCTCAAGGAACGCTTTGCTGCGGGTGGTGCGTGGCGTGTTGGGGCATCGCAGCAATGCCTACGTGGAGGCCATGAACGGACTCTTGCAGCAGGCCAAGCGCGCAGCCCGTGGGTTGCGCACGAGCGACAACTTCATCACCATCGCCTACCTGCGCATGTCCAAACTCAAGCATCTGCCTGCCAGTCCGTTTGCGCCCGTTGGGAGCACATGAGGTTGTTGTGTTCCACACGAAACGACGAAGGGCCCCGGTCTGCCGTCAACAATCCACCACCGTCAGCTTGGCTATCGACAGCACCAGCCACTTGGTCCCGTGCCGGGGAAAGTGCACCTGGGTGCGCGCGTCGTCGCCCCGGCCTTCGACGCTCAGCACCCGGCCTTCTCCGAACCGGTTGTGGAACACGGCCATGCCGGCGCGCAGGCCCTGCGCTGGCGCCGCTTCCTGCAACACGGCGGGCGGGCTGGAAGGGGTTTTGGATTCGAAGCCGAACGGGTCTTTTGCGCTGGAAGAATACCCATTCAGCGCGCCGGAATCAGGAATGCCCCAGCCCCGCGGCCTGGACGTGATCCACTTGAGCGCCCCCTCGGGCAGTTCATCGAAGAAACGGCTTGGGGCGTTGTAGCGGGTCTTGCCGTGCAGCAAGCGGGTGTGCGCGCGGCTCAGGTACAGCCGCTTGCGCGCACGGGTGATGGCGACGTACATCAGGCGGCGCTCTTCCTCCAGCGCATCGCGCGCGTTGGCCGAGTTCTCGTGCGGGAACAGGCCCTCTTCCATGCCTCCGATGAACACGCCGTCAAACTCCAGGCCCTTGCTGGCGTGTACGGTCATGAGTTGCACGGCGTCCTGCCCGGTCCGGGCCTGGTTGTCACCCGCCTCGAGCGCGGCGTGGCTCAGGAAGGCCGCCAGGGGCGAGAGGGGCTCGCCCGTATCGCCGTCGGGCATCCGCGCAGGCGGCTCGTCGGGCGCCGGGGAATCCGGGTCCAGCCCCTGGCTTGCCGGGCTTTGCGTGGGCAGGGCCACGGCGTCGCGGCCAAGGCCCTCCTGCATGGCAAAGCTTTCGGCCGCGTTCACCAACTCTTGCAGGTTCTCGATGCGGTCGGCGCCTTCCTTTTCGCTGCGAAAGTGCTCCAGCAGCCCCGTCGATTCGAGCATCTGCTCGACGATTTCGCGCAGGCTCAGGCCCTGCGTCTGCGCGCGCAGGGCGCGCACCATGGCCACGAAGGCGGCCAAGTTCGCGCCCGCCTTGCCGGCAACGGCGCCCACGCCGTCGTGCAGCGAGCAGCCTGCGGTGCGCGCGGTGTCTTGCAGCAGTTCGACGCTGCGCGCGCCGATGCCGCGCGGCGGAAAGTTCAGCACGCGCAGGAAGCTGGTGTCGTCGTGGGGGTTCTCCAGCAGCCGCAGGTAGGCCAGCGCGTGCTTGATTTCGGCGCGCTCGAAGAAGCGCAGGCCGCCGTACACCCGGTAGGGCATGCCGGCGTTGAACAACGCCGATTCGATGACCCGGCTCTGCGCGTTGCTGCGGTAGAGCACGGCGATTTCCATGCGCTCGAAACCGTTGTGCTGCACCAGTTGCCCGATCTCCTCGACCATCCAGCGCGCCTCTTGCGTATCCGTTTCGGCCTCGTACACGCGCACCGGCTCGCCGGGGCCCTGCACGGTGCGCAGGTTCTTTCCCAGGCGCTGGCTGTTGTGGCTGATGAGGGCATTCGCAGAGTCGAGGATGTTGCTGTGGCTGCGGTAGTTCTGCTCCAGCTTGATCTGCTGGCGCACGTCGAACTCGCGCACGAAATCGGTCATATTGCCCACGCGCGCACCGCGAAAGGCGTAGATGCTCTGGTCGTCGTCGCCCACGGCGATGACGCTGCCGCGCGTCTGCAAGCGCCCGTCCACCGTGTCGCCCGCGAACTGCTTGAGCCAGGCGTATTGCAGCTTGCTGGTGTCCTGGAACTCGTCCACCAGGATGTGCGCAAAGCGCTGCTGGTAATGCGTGCGGATGGCGGCGTTGTCGCGCAGCAGCTCGTGGCTGCGCAGCATCAGTTCGCCGAAATCGACCACGCCTTCGCGCTGGCATTGCTCTTCGTAGAGTTGGTAGATCTCGGTTTTCTTGCGTGCATCGCTGTCGTGCGCCGGTACGCTGCCCGGGCGCAGACCCTCCTCCTTGCAGCCCGAGATGAAGTACGCCAGTTGCTTGGGGGGAAAGCGCTCGTCGTCCACGGCGTACTGCTTGCACAGGCGCTTGACGGCCGAGAGCTGATCCTGCGTGTCCAGGATCTGGAACGCCTGCGGCAGGCCCGCGGCCCTGTGGTGCGCACGCAGCAGGCGGTTGCACAGGCCGTGGAAGGTGCCGATCCACATGCCGCGCACATTCAGCGGCAGCATGGCCGACAGGCGCGTCACCATCTCCTTGGCGGCCTTGTTCGTGAAGGTGACGGCCAGGACGCCGCCGGGCGTGGCGTAGCCGTTTTGCAGCAGCCAGGCGATGCGCGTGGTGAGCACGCGCGTCTTGCCCGATCCCGCACCTGCGAGGATGAGCGCGTGGCCGGCGGGCAGTGTGACGGCGGCAAGCTGTTCGGAATTCAAATGCGCCAGCAGGGGCGAAGCGGCCAAGTGCGCCAGAGCCTGCGGCGCACCCGAGGGCGGGTCTTGTGGAAACATCCGCGCATTGTAGAAAGCCGCCCGGCCGCCCTCCCTGCGGCCAGGCCGCGTGGAAATTGCGCCGGGTGTGCTGCCCCAGCGACGGGGGCCCTCGGTAGAATCGCGCCCGGCCCGGGTTTCTTGCGCTCCGGTGTGCCTGCGCACCGCTTCGGCGCGGCCGCAAATCGTTTTGCCGCACCCCTCTACGAGGCTTGGGATCCGCATGGAAATCTTCGACTACGACAATATTCTCTTGCTGCCGCGCAAATGCCGCGTGGCAAGCCGTTCGGAATGCGACACCAGCGTGGAACTGGGCAGCCGGTCGTTTCGCATCCCCGTGGTGCCGTCGAACATGAAAACGGTGGTGGACGAAAAAATCTGCACCTGGCTGGCGCACAACGGCTACTTCTACGCCATGCACCGGTTCGGCCTGGACAACGTCCGGTTCGTGCGCGACATGCAGGCCAAGGGCTGCTACGCGTCGATCTCGCTGGGCATCAAGCGCTCCGATTACGACACGGTCGATGCGTTGGTGGCGCAGGGCCTGGCGCCCGAATACGTCAGCATCGACATCGCCCATGGCCATGCCGACAGCGTGAGGAACATGATCGAGCACCTCAAGGCCCGGCTGCCCCGGGCGTTCGTCATTGCCGGCAACGTGGCCACGCCCGAGGCCGTGATCGACCTGGAAAACTGGGGTGCCGACGCCACCAAGGTGGGCGTGGGCCCCGGCAAGGTATGCATTACCCAGCTCAAGACCGGCTTTGGCACGGGGGGCTGGCAGTTGTCGGCGCTCAAATGGTGCGCGCGCGTGGCGACCCGGCCGATCATTGCCGACGGCGGAATCCGCAGCCATGGCGACATTGCCAAGAGCATCCGCTTCGGGGCCAGCATGGTGATGATCGGCTCGCTGTTTGCGGGCCACGAGGAGTCGCCGGGCCAGACCGTCGAGGTCGGCGGCGCGCGGTTCAAGGAGTACTACGGCTCGGCCAGCGACTACAACAAGGGTGAGTATCGGCACGTCGAAGGCAAGCGCATCCTCGAACCCGTCAAGGGCCGGCTCGCCGACACGCTGGTGGAAATGGAGCAGGACCTGCAAAGCTCGATCAGCTACGCCGGCGGCAGGCGGCTGATGGATGTCCGCAAGGTGAACTATGTGATCCTGGGCGGCGACAACGCGGGCGAGCACCTGCTGATGTGAGCCGCTCCCCGACAAGATGCACGACGCCATGGCCAATACACCGGAGACATCGCAGACACCGCTGCGCCTCGCCGTCCTCGGCACGGGCCTGATGGGGCAGCCCATGGCACGCCGCCTGTGCGCGGCCGGGCACCGGGTGCACGTCTGGAACCGCACCCGGGCCAAGGCCGAACCCCTGGCTGCGTTCGGCGCCACCGTGCACGCCACCCCGGCGCAAGCGGTCCGGGACGCCGACATCGTGCTCAGCCTGCTCGAAAACGGCCCGGTGGTCGGGCACGTGCTGTTCGAGCTGGCCGCGGCCCAGGCCATGCGCAGCGCGGCCTTGTTCATGGACATGGCGTCCATCGGGCCGCGCGAGGCCCGCGAGCATGCGGCCCGCCTGCAGGAGATGGGCTTGGCGCACCTGGACGCGCCGGTATCGGGCGGGACCGTGGGCGCAGAGGCCGGAACCCTGGCCATCATGGTCGGCGGCCGCACACAGGACTTCCTGCGCGCGCAGCCGGTATTTGCCAGCCTGGGCCGCGCCACGCACGTGGGGTCGCATGGCGCAGGCCAGATCGCCAAGCTCGCCAACCAGATGATCGTGGGCATCACCATTGGCGCGGTCGCAGAGGCACTGCTGTTTGCCGCCAAGGGTGGGGCGGACATGGCCCGGGTCCGCGAGGCCATCGGTGGCGGGTTTGCCGAGAGCCGCATCCTGCAACTGCATGGTCAGCGCATGGTGGAGCGCGACTTCGCCCCGCGCGGGCGCATGGCGGTGCAACTCAAGGACCTGCGCAACGCACTCGCCACGGCGCGGGAGATTGGCTTCGACGCCCCCATCACCGCCGTTCTCGACGCCCTGTACGCGCAAGGCGTGGAGCACGGCCTGGGTGAACTCGACCACAGCGGCCTGTTCGTCGAACTGGCCCGCCGCAATGCCTTGCAGTGACTTTGCGCGGTGCTTGCGGGCCGCAGGAGAGTTGGGGCATAATTCGCCCCTCCGCAGGAATGCGGACCCAGATTTGGGTTCTTAGCTCAGTTGGTAGAGCAGCGGACTCTTAATCCGTAGGTCGAGTGTTCGAGCCACTCAGGACCCACCAAATCACCCCAAACCCCATGGGGAAAAAAGCCTGCCGCAAAAGCAGGCTTTTTTTTGGATGCCCGTGGCGACCGGTGGGAATGCGCCACGATGGATCTTGCGCGTACCCTGCGGCCCAGGATTCATGCAACAACGCCCGTTGCATCGATTGCGCCGAAACGCTCAAGAGCTGCGATTTGATAATCGCGGGGCACTGGCATTGCCATGGAGATGCCGGGGTTTGATTCCTGAACCCCTTGGCTTTGGTGCGGCAGCAATCATCCCCACTGAAAGGTTTCCTCTTCTCTGCCGGTCCACATGGGATTGGTCGGCCCAATAAACATTCTTCCCTCGCTGCCAAGTACGGTTAGCCGCGTGATTTTATACCTCTTCCAGAGCGCAAACCACTTGTCCGGAGTGTGCGCGTTGGCATGACGCGCCCATCCCTCTCCATGGAACCCTCCGTATATATCGTAGTAAGGCGTATCCTGGGTTTCTCCGGTTTGAACATCTACGAGGCGCAAGGAGATTTTTTTGACTTCATCCGGTCCAAAATCCCAAAGACACCTGTAAAGATATTCTCCTGCCCTGAACTTCAAAGTGATCGCGTAATTTGGATCCAAGTCCGTGTATGTAAAGAGCAGCTGAATGCCCACCCCGGATTCTGCATAAGCATACGTGTTGTCCAGTGGGGATGGAGGTATGTCCATCAAGACGGAATTATCGGGGCCGGGACCGGAACCACTGCTCACTTCTGATGAAACTGCACTTTGGGCATGCACGGATTCAAAAGCAAATTGGCGTTGTTGCATAAATTGACCTTCAAGGATGTATTTTCATGGGATGCGCACGGACTGCGGACGAGCCGCAGGGCCATGCGATTGGGAGCGCCGGCACGATGGTGACACCGGGCCTGCGAACCAATCTGGTGTGCCCACAGGCAATGGCCTGCAAGCGTCTTTTTTTGGGGGGCAGCACGCATGGTGCCCAAGTTGACCTCGGGCAAGCGCCGCGCCATCGTTGCTCATGAGTGCATCGATTGCGCTGAAACCCTCAAGAACCCCGCGACGCATGATCGCGGGATGTTGGCACTGCATTGGAGAGGCAGGTTCCATCTCAAAACTCTTTGCGTATATTGCAGCAGTCATCGCCACCGAATGGTTTCTTCTTCTCTGCCGGTCCACAGGGGGCCGATCGGCCCAACAAACATTCTTCCCTCGTTTCATGCTCAGACTCAAAAGCGAATTGGCGTTGCCGCATGCGATGCGCACGCGCCGAAGGGCCATGCTTGGGGATGTATCTTTTTAAAGGTGAATTTATGTAACTGCGCTCATCCTAGCACCAAGCACGGGACATGGTTTGCACCTTTGCGACACTGCGCGCGCGCAGCGTGCGGTCGAAGTTCTCGTGCAACGCAGCGCGCCCCCGGAGTCGCAGATGAGCACCTTGTTCCGGAGGTGTGCCGGTCCGGCGTTTCAGCCGCGGTGCGCGTAGGCGGCCAGCGACGCGGGCTGCATCTCGATCGAGTAGCCCGGGCGCTGCGGCGGCATGTACGCGGCGTTGCGCACCACGCAGGGATCGACGAAATGCTCGTGCAGGTGGTCTACGAACTCGATGACGCGGCCCTCCTTCGTCGCCGCGATGCACAGGTAGTCGATCATGGACAGATGCTGCACGTACTCGCACAGGCCCACGCCGCCCGCGTGCGGGCAGACCTTCAGGCCGTGCTTGGCGGCCATCAGCATCACCGCAAGCACCTCGTTCACGCCACCCAGGCGGCAGGCGTCGATCTGCACCACGTCGATGGCCCCGCGCATGATGAATTGCTTGAAAACGATGCGGTTCTGGCACATTTCTCCGGTGGCCACCTGCATCGATCCCGCGAGCGCCTCGCGGATCCGCCGGTGGCCTTCCACGTCGTCGGGGCTGGTGGGTTCTTCGATGAACCAGGGTTTGGCAAAGGCCAGTTGCCGCAGCCAGTCGATGGCCTGATCGACCTCCCAGACCTGGTTGGCGTCGATCATCAGCTGGCGTTCGGGCCCGAGCACTTCGCGGGCAATGCGCAGGCGGCGGACGTCGTCCTGCAGGTCGCGGCCGACCTTGAGCTTGACGTGCGTGAATCCGGCGTCCACCGCCTGCTGCGCCAGGCGGCGCAGTTTGGCGTCGTCGTAGCCCAGCCAGCCCGCCGACGTGGTGTAGCAGGGGTAGCCGTGCGCGAGCAACTCGGCCAGGCGCTGCGCCTTGCCTGCGGCGCGCTCGCGCAGCAGCGCCAGCGCCTCTGCGGGCGTGATGCAGTCGGTGATGTAGCGAAAGTCGATGAGCCGGACCAGTTCCTCGGGAGTCATGTCCGCGACCAGCCGCCACACGGGCTTGCCTTCGGCCTTGGCCCACAGATCCCAGACGGCGTTTACCAGCGCACTGGTCGCCAGGTGGATCGCGCCCTTGTCCGGGCCGATCCAGCGCAGCTGGCTGTCGGAGGTGACGTGGCGCCAGAAGCGCCCCATGTCCTCGGCGATCCAGGCCAGGTCGAGGCCGACCACGCGATGTTCCAGCGCGCGCAGCGCGGCGCAGCAAATCTCGTTGCCGCGGCCAATGGTGAAGCTCAGGCCATGCCCCGCGAGCCCGGGCTGGTCGGTGTCCAGCACCAGGTAGGCGGCGGAGTAGTCCGGATCCGGGTTCATCGCGTCGGAGCCGTCGCGTTGCGTGGACGTGGGAAAGCGCGTGTCCAGGACGCGCATCGACCGGATGGTGGTCATGTCATGGTGGTGGGGGAGGGGGCGGGTCCATGCGCGCGCAGGGCTCAGGCCGCAACGGTGCGCTGGCGCTGCTCGCCCAGCCCGCTGATTCCCAGGTGCATGGTCTGACCGGCTACCAAGTACAGCGGCGGCTTCTGCCCCAGACCCACGCCGGGCGGGGTGCCGGTGGAAATCAGGTCGCCGGGCTGCAGGCTCATGAACTGGCTCAGATGGCTGACCAGCTGCGCGACGCCAAAGACCATGGTGCGTGTGCTGCCGTTTTGATAGCGTCGGCCATCGACCTCGAGCCACAGGTCGAGCGCCTGCGGGTCGGGCACCTCGTCGACGGTGACCAGCCAGGGGCCGATCGGCCCGAAGCTGTCGTGCCCCTTGCCCTTGTCCCACTGGCCGCCGCCGCGCTCGAGTTGCACCTCGCGCTCGGAGACATCGTTGACCACGCAATAGCCCGCCACGTGCTCCATCGCCTGGGCCTGCGCGATATAGCGCCCGCCCTTGCCGATGACCACGCCCAGTTCGACCTCCCAATCGGTGCGCTGGCTGCCGCGCGGAATCTCGACTGCGTCGTCGGGCCCGGTGATGGCGCTGGTCCATTTGGCGAACACCACGGGCTCGGTCGGCACCGGCAGACCGGATTCGGCAGCATGGTCGGCGTAGTTCAGGCCGATGCAGATGAATTTGCCGACTTGGCCGACGCACGCGCCCAGGCGCAGGTCCTGCTGCGCGACGCCCGGCACCAGCGGCAGCGCCGCTGCGTCGAGCCGGGCGATGCGCGCCAGGCCCGCGGGCGTGAGCGTGTCGCCGGCGATGTCGGGCACCACGCCCGAGAGGTCGCGCACATGGCCTTGCGCGTCGAGCAGGCCCGGTTTTTCCATGCCCTTGGGGCCGTACCGAAGAAGTTTCACAGGGGTTCCTTGTTTCCGGTTTGATGCATCCGGGGTCAATCGTACAGAACGGCGGCGATTTTGGGATCGTTGATATTCGTCTTGTCGTACCAGTAAAAGCCGGTATCGATTACCTTGGGCAGTTTCTCGCCCCTGAGCGCCTTGACTGCGGCCTCCACGGTCTTGTAGCCGATGCCCACCGGGTTTTGCGTGATCGAGCCGGCGATCAGGCCGTCCCGGATGGCGTCTTTCTGCTGCTTGCCCGAGTCGTAGCCGACGATCACGAGCCGGCGCTTCATCTCCTTGACGCCGTTGGCCACGCCCACGGCGGAGCCTTCGTTGGTGCCGAAGATGCCCTTGAGGTTCGGGTACGCCTGCAGGATGGACTTGGCGATTTCGGTGGATTTGAGGTGGTCGCCGCCGCCGTACTGGACGCTGACGATCTTCACGTCCGGGTAGCTGGCCTTGATGCGTTCGACGAAGCCGTCGCGCCGGTCCACGCCGGTGCGGCTGGTCTGGTCGTGCGCGACCACGGCGACCTCGCCGCTTTTGCCGATCAGCTCGGCCAGCTTGTCTGCGGCCAACGCGGCTGCGGCCCTGTTGTCCGTGCTCGCGGTGGTCACGGGAATGTCGCTGTCCACGCCGGAGTCAAAGGCGACGACGGGCACCTTCGCGGCCTGCGCCTTTCTCAGCAGCGGGATCACCGCCTTGCTGTCCAGCGCTGCCAGACCCAGCGCCTTGGGGTTCTTGGCCAGAGCGGCGGACAGCATGTCGATCTGCTTGTCCACCATGGCCTCGGTCTCCGGCCCCTCGAACGTGACCTTGACGTTCAGGTCTCTTCCCGCCTGCTCGGCCCCGGCTTTTACGGCCTGCCAGAACTGGTGCTGGAAGCCTTTGGACACCAGCGGTATGTACGCCTGCTGGGCGATTGCGGCGCCGCCGCTGCCCATGGCAATGCCCAGACCCATGGCGATGCGCACTGCGTGTTTGCGGAACATGGTTTATCTCCTCGGGGTTGTCGTCGTTGCAAATGAAATCGAACCAGGTGCGCTCAGCGACTGCGGCGGCGCAGGATGTCCGTGTAGACGGCAAGAATGATGATCGCGCCCGTGACCACCGTCTGCCACTCCTGCGCCACGGACAGGATGCGCAGGCCATTCGTCAGCACGCTCATGATGAAGGCGCCGATGAGGGTGCCGAGTATCGTTCCCGTCCCGCCCGCCAGTGAGGTGCCGCCGATGACCACTGCGGCAATCGCGTCGAGCTCGTAGCCCTGGCCCAGCGCCGGTTGCGCCGAGTTCAGACGCGACGCGGTGAGCAAGCCGGCGATGCCGCAGATGGCGCCGCTGAGCGTGTACACGACGATCTTCCAGAAGTCCACGTTCACGCCCGACAAGCGCACCGCCTCCTCGTTGCTGCCGAGCGCAAAGGTGTAGCGGCCCAGAACGGTTTTGTTCAGCACCAGGCCCGCGAGCAGCGCGACGACGAAGAGGATCAGCACCGCGTTCGGAATCGGCAGCTTCGGAATCAGCGCTGCGATCAGCGAATCCTGCGAGATCGCGCTGAAACCCTCGGTGTCCGTGAAGTAGATCGGCTTGGTTCCGGAGATGACCAGCGACAGGCCCTTGAGCAGCATCATCATTCCCAGGGTGGCGATGAAGGGCGGGATCTTCAGCTTGGCGATCAAGACCCCCGAGACCAGGCCGCACAGCGCCCCGCAGAGAATGGCCGCGGCAATGCCCAGCGGCAGCGGCAGGCCAAGATAGGTCAGGACCACGCCCGCCATGACGGAGCAAAAGGTCATCAGCGTTCCCACCGACAGATCGATTCCCGCGGTGATGATCACGAAGGTGCAGGCGATCGCGAGCACCCCGTTCACGGCGGTGGCCTGCAGAATGATCACCAAGTTGTCGAAATTCCGGAAGTTGCTCGACGCCAGGCTGAAGAACACCACGAGCGCCAGCAGACTGGCAAAGGCCAGCAGCTTTTGCCGCAATTCGGGCCGCAACAACAGCCGCAGCCCGGCGGGCAGGGGCGCTGGCCCGGCGCCAGAGGCCGGCGGCAGGGACGGGGTGGTTTCTGGCCTGCTCATTGTTTGCTGACCGGAGTTTGCTGCCGGGTGGCGAGGTCCATGATTTTTTCCTGCGAGGCCTGGTGCGCAGCGAGTTCGCCGGTCACCCGGCCCTCGCACATCACCAGGATGCGGTGCGACAGGCGCAGGACCTCGGGCAGCTCGGACGAGATCACCACGATCGCCTTGCCCTGTTCGGCCAGTTCGTGCAGCAGCTTGTGGATCTCGGCCTTGGCGCCGACGTCGATTCCGCGGGTGGGCTCGTCGAAGAACAGGATCTCGCAGTCGCACAGCAGCCATTTGGCGATGACGATTTTTTGCTGGTTCCCGCCCGACAACAGCCGCACCTGCTGCGCGACCGAAGGGGTCTTGATTCCGAGCTGGCGGACGTAGTCCTGCGCGGTCTTGCGCAGCGCGGCCTGGTCAAGGAAAAACCCCAGCTTGGCAAACGTGCGCATCGACGCCAGCGCGACGTTGGTCTCCACGTCCATTCCCGTGGCCAGGCCGAAATGCTTGCGGTCTTCGGAGATGTAGCCGATGCCGTGCGCGACGGCCTGCCTGGGCGAGCCGATCGACACGCGCCGGCCGCGGACCCGCAACTCGCCCGCGTCGATGCGGTCGGCACCGAAGACGGCGCGCGCGACCTCGGTCCGGCCGGCCCCCATGAGCCCGGCAAAACCGAGAATCTCGCCCCGGCGCAGCGTGAAGCTCACGTCCCGGATGGCCTGGCCGCGCGAGATGCCGCGCACCTCGAGCATGACCTCGTTGCGCGAGGTATCGGGAATCTGCCTGTGGACCGCTTGCAGTTCGCGCCCCACCATCATGCCGACGATGGCATCGACGCTGGTGCCGGCCATGGGCACGGTGGCGATGAAGCGGCCGTCGCGCAGCACCGTCACCCGGTCGGCGATCTGCCGCAGCTCGTCCATCTTGTGCGAGATGTAGACGATGCCCACGCCCTCGGCCCGGAGTTGCCGGATGACGCGAAACAGATCCGCCACCTCCTCGTTGTTCAGCGCGGCCGTGGGCTCGTCCATGATGAGCACCCGGGACTGAAACGACAGCGCCTTGGCGATTTCCACCATCTGCTGCCTGGCGACCGTGAGATCGCCGACGGGGGTGTGGGGGTCGAGCTTCAGGCCCAGGCGCTCGAAGATGCCTGCGGCCCGCGCACCGAGCGCACGCTCGTCGAGCAACAGACCGAGCGCGTGGCGCGGTTCGCGGCCGATGAAGATGTTCTGCGCCGCGGTCAAGTGCTTCATCAGGTTCAGTTCCTGATGCACGATGCCTATTCCCAGGCCCTGCGCGGCGCGCGGGCTCGGGATTTGCGCGGCCTGGCCTGCGACCAGGATCTCGCCTCCGTCGGGCGCATGGATCCCCGCCAGCACCTTCATCAAGGTGGATTTTCCGGCCCCGTTCTCGCCCATCAGCGCGTGGACTTCACCGCTGCGCAGTTCGAACTGCACCCCGTCCAGAGCGCGCACGCCGGCAAAGGCTTTGGAGAGATTGCGCACCGCGATCAGTGGGGGAGCCACCGCGCCGCGTGCGACGTCGAGAATGCCGTCCATGTGCGGATGCGCGCTCAGATGCTGACGCCGCCATCAACCAGGATCCAGAACCCGCGTCGCCAGGCCCTGCGCCTCGCTGGCCAACGACTCCAGCAAGGCCGCGTCGATATCGGTGGCGATCACCTGCGCGCCCTCGTGCACGCAGGCCAGCGCGCTGGCGCGGCCGATGCCCTGCCCGGCGGCAGTGATCAGAATGCTTTTGCCTTGCAGTCTCATGCGGGTCTTTCGCGGCGGGCTTTGTCGCAAATAATTTCAAATATGAACTAACTGTTTACTGGAGAATAATGTACGGGGTGCGGACCCAGCGTGCCAATCGGGGCTTACCCTGTCCGCCGGTGCAACGCAGGCTCTGCTAAGGTGCGCTCCGGCCGCCGTTCCCCGCAAACCGCAAACGCTTGGGCCTTGCAACCACGCCTTCGCACCCATGGCAGACCCCAACGACCGCTACCGCGCCCCCGCCCTCGACAAGGGACTGGACATTCTTGAACTGCTCGCCGGGCAGCCGCACGGCCTCACGCGCGCCGAGATCGTCAAGGCCATGGGCCGCAGCCCGGGCGAGATTTACCGGATGCTCGAGCGCCTGGTCGCACGGCATTACGTGATGCGCTCGCCGCAGGGCGACCGCTACGCGCTCAGCCTCAAGCTCTTCGAGCTGGGGCATCGGCATCCCCCCGTCGAGCGCCTCGTGGCGCAGGCCCTGCCGGCCATGGAGGCCTTCGCCCAGGCGGCGGAGCAGTCCTGCCACCTCGGCATCTACCACGGCGGCAACCTGACCGTGGTCGCGCAGGCCAACGGCCCGGGCAACTGGGGGCTTGCGATCCGCCTGGGCGTGCGCGTGAGCCTGCTGGGCACCGGATCGGGCCATGTGGTGCTGGCCTTTCAGCCGGAGCAGCGGCGCGCCGAAATGCTCGCCGAACACGAGGCGCTCGAAGGCGAGGTGCCCGTAGCCGAGCCCGAGTTGCAGGCGATCGTCGAGCGCATCCGGACGCTGGGCTACTGGCAGGGCGAGAGCCAGCAGGCGTTTGGCGTGATCGACATCTCGATGCCGATCCGCGGGCTGCAGGGCAACGCGCTGGCGGTACTGACCTGCCCCTTCATCCGGCGCATCGACCGCCACGTCGGCCCGAGCCTGGACGCGGCGCGGCAATTGCTCGCTGGCACGGCAGGCGGGATCTCCATCGATTGAGCGGCACTCCGTGCGCATCGTCGTCGCGCGACCACCCCCACGCCATCGGGCAAGCCGGGGGAACTTCGGCTTTGGCACTCGCTCGCAAGGAGTGCTAACATCCCGGCCTGCAACCGAAAGGATTCCTGGAATGAGCATTCAATCTGGAACCGCCACGATGACCCTGGCACCCGCGAACCCATGGGCGCTGGTGCCTCCTCTGGGCAATCTGGACGCCTACATATCCGCCGTCAACCGGCTCCCCCTGCTCACGCACGAAGAAGAGCAGGCCTACGCACGCCAGTTCAAGGAGAACAACGACCTGGACGCTGCCGGCCGGCTGGTGATGTCGCACCTGCGCCTCGTGGTGTCGATTGCGCGCCAATACCTCGGCTACGGTCTGCCGCATGGTGACCTGATCCAGGAAGGCAACGTCGGCCTCATGAAGGCCGTCAAGCGTTTCGACCCCGGCCAGGGCGTGCGGCTGGTGAGCTACGCCATGCACTGGATCAAGGCCGAGATCCACGAATACATCCTGAAGAACTGGCGCATGGTCAAGATGGCGACCACCAAGCCCCAGCGCAAGCTGTTCTTCAACCTGCGCTCCATGAAGCAGGGCTTCAAGGCCAGCGCGTCGGCGCAGGACGCCGCCACGCACCGCGACACGCTGTCCGAGCACGAGATCGACGTGGTGGCCGCACAGCTGAATGTGAAGCGCGAAGAAGTCATCGAGATGGAAACCCGCATGTCGGGTGGCGACGTATTGCTCGACCCGGCTCCCTCGGACGATGGCGAGCAGGCCTTTGGCCCCATCGCCTACCTCACGGACGCCTCGCACGAGCCCACGGCGATGATCGAATCGCGCCAGCGCGATGTACTGGCCACGGACGGCATCGCCATGGCGCTGGAAAGCCTGGACGAGCGCAGCCGCTGCATCGTGCAGGAGCGCTGGCTCAAGGTCAACGACGACGGATCGGGTGGCATGACGCTGCACGATCTGGCCGCGGTCTACGGCGTGAGCGCCGAACGCATCCGGCAGATCGAGGTGGCGGCCATGAAGAAAATGAGAAAGGTCTTGGCCGAATACGTTTGATGGGGACGGCTCCCTTTTTGCTCCCTTCACGGGGCCCCGGTTGTGCGGGGCCCCGCGTCGTTTCGGCCACCGGATATTTCCTGAGGAGACCCGCTTCATGCCATGCCCTCCGCACCCTGTTTCCCGCCGCGCTGCCCTGCTGAGCGCCCTGGCCGCAGTGTCCCCCTGGGCACTGGTGCAGGGCAAGGCCCGGGCTGCCGCAGCGCCGCTGGAATGGCCCACCCGGCCCCTGAAAATCATCGTCGGCTTTCCCGCGGGATCGTCGCCCGACATCACCGCGCGCACCTTTGCCGAGCCCCTGTCCAAGGCCCTGGGCCAGCCCGTGATCGTGGACAACAAAGTGGGCGCAGGCGGCAATATCGGCGCCGATGCGCTGGCCAAGGCGCGCGACGGGCACACCATCGGCCTGATGATCAATGGCAACCTGACCATTGCCAAGCTGCTGAATCCGGCCCTGTCCTACGACCCGCTCAAGGACTTGGCGCCGCTGAGCCTCGTCGGCACATCCCCCCTGATACTCACCGCGCCCCTGAACCAGCCAGGCGTTCCCGCCACTGGCAGTGCGCACGCGTTCTTCGCCGCGGCGCGCAACGGCGGCGACACCTGGAGCTATGGCACGCCGGGGGTGGGGACCGTGGGCCACATCGGCACGGAACTGCTCAAGTCGCGCAGCGCAATCAACCCCGTGCACGTTCCCTACCCCGGCTATGCGCAGGTGGCGAACGCCATGCTGGGCGGGCAGTTGCAGCTGGCGCTGCTGCCCCCCGGGCTGGCCTTGGCCCAGGTGCGGGCAGGCAAGCTGCGGGCGATTGGCGTGACCTCCGCCGGCCGCAGCCCGCTGGCCCCGGATCTGCCGAGCCTGTCCGAGGCCGGCGTACGGGACTTCAGCCTGGAGATCTGGAATGCCTTTGCGGCCCCGGCCGGCATGCCCCCGTCCGTCCGGGCCAGACTGGCCGCGCTGATCGGCGAAATCGCCCGCAGCCAGGAGGTGCGCAGCAAGCTATTCCAACAGGGCTGGCAGACCGTCGGCTCGTCACCCGAGGGCCTGGCAAACCGCATCCAGGCAGACACCGTGCTGCTGGGCGCTGTGATCGCCATGCGGGCCATCCGGGCCGAGTAAAACCCGCGCAGGCCCCCGCCTACAGCGTGGCAATGAGGGAGCGGACTTCGTTGACCCGCAGGACCTCGGTCAGCACCACCGGGGGGCGGCCCGGCCGGTAGAAGACGTATACGGGGACGCCGCTGCGGCCCAGGGCCGTCAGCGCAGCGCTGATGGCGGGGTCGCGCCTTGTCCAGTCGGCGCGCAGCAGGGCCACGTTTTTGGCGGCCAGGTCGGCGAGTACGGCGGCGTTGGCGAGCGTCGTTTTCTTGTTGTACTGGCAGGTGATGCACCACGCGGCCGTGAAGTCCACGAACACCGGGCGACCGCTGGCGACGGTCTGCTGCACGGCGCCCGGGGTCCAGGCCTGCCAGTTCTGGCCGGTGCTGGCGGCGGACTCCCCTGCGGCGGGAGCGGCCCCGTTCGTGATGTGCGGCGCAAAGGCCCAGACGAGCAGCGCCAGCACCGCGCCGGCGGCCGTGCCCGTCCACAGGCGGGCGCGGCCTGGCAGCGCCAGCGCCCAGACCAGCATGCCCAGGCCCAGCAGCAGGATCAGCAGCGCGCCCGCACCGTCGATGCCGCTTTGCTGCCCCAGCACCCACACCAGCCAGACCACGGTGGCGAGCATGGGGAAGGCCATGAGCTTGCGCAAAATGTCCATCCATGCGCCGGGGCGCGGGAGTGCGCGCGCCACGCCGGGCGCAAAGCTGGCGGCCAGATAGGGCAGGGCCAGGCCCAGGCCCAGCGCAGCAAACACGGCCAGCGCCTGGGGGGCGGGCAGCGTCGCCGCAAGGCCCAGCGAGGCGCCCATGAACGGCGCCGTGCAGGGGGACGCGACGGCCACGGCGAGCACGCCGCCCAGGAACGCGTCGGCCACCGGGTGCTGCGCCTGCACGCTGGCCAGCGACGTGGGCAGGATCTGCCCGAATCGGAATACCCCCGCGAGGTTCAGCGCAATCAGCGTGAACAGCGCCGCCAGCGCCGCGACCATGGCGGGCGACTGCAGCTGAAAACCCCAGCCGACGGCCTGGCCCGCCGCGCGCAGGCCCAGCATGAGCGCGCCCAGCGCCATGAAGCACAGCAGCACGCCCGCGGTGTAGGCGACGCCGTCTGCACGGCGGGCGCGGCGGTCTCGGGCGTTGCGCGCAAGGCCCGAGACCTTGATGGCGAGCACCGGGAGCACGCAGGGCATGAGGTTCAGGATCAGCCCGCCGAGCAAGGCCCCGAGCAGCGCGACCATGAGTGCGGGCAAGGAGGCGCCGGAGCCTGCTGCTGCGGGGACGTTTTCCAACCCGGCGGCGCGCGCCGCGTTGGCCTCGAGCGCGGCCCCGAGCGCGGGCGGCACACCGACCTCGGGCGCGGGGCTGGGCCATGCGCCGAGCACCTGCAGTTCGGCGCGGTAGCCCGGGCGCGGAGCGCTCCCCGGCGTCCGCTCCGCGAGCACCACGGGCAGCGCCGTGGGGCTGCTGCTGCGCGGCTCTGACAAGGGAAGCCGCGCGGTCCACAGGCTGCCGTTCCAGGACTGGGTCCAGGGGCCGGCGGCGGCGATGGTCGCGGGCGTTTCGGGGAACAGGTCCAGGGTTCTTCCGCGCAATGCCGCGGGCAGGCCCGCGACGCGGATTTGCAGCGCGTTGCCGTCGAGCCGCGCCTGGTTGTCGGACACGCTGGAGGAGTCCACTGCGCGGGGCTGCGCCTCGCGCGCGGCTTCAAAGGCCGCAGCGCTCAGCGCCGTGCTGCTCTTGATGGGCAGTTGCAGCGTGAATTCACCCGCTTCGGGTATGCATTCCTTGCTGCAGACGAGCCACGTTGCGTGCAGGCGCACGTGCACGTCCTGCGCCAGCGGGCCGGGCGCAAAGCCGCTGCCCACGGTGACGGGAACGGATAGCAGCACGCGGCCTTCGTAGCCGTAGTTGGTCAGCGTGCCGACGCGAATTTTCCCGGGCAAGGGCCAGGCGATCTCGCCCGGGTCCAGCCCCGCGGGCAAGACCCAGTCCAGGGTGGTGGGCAGGCCCGAATCCCCCGGGTTTTTCCAGTAGCTGTGCCAGCCGGGCTGGTGGGTGAGCGACAGGCCGAGCCACAGCGGCTCTCCGGGCGCCACGCCCTGGGGCGCATGCGCCAGGAGTTCGGCGCGCACGTGGGGCGTTGTGAGCACGCTGCTTCCCGGGGCGCCGGATGGGGGCGCGAACTGGGCGCAGGCGCTGCTCCATGGAGCGCTGGCTGCTGCCAGCAGAAGGGTCGCTGCGAGGCGGTGGAGCAGGCGTTGGTGCATGGGGTGGCATTGTGCGCCGACTGCCCTGCGCCGCCCGTGCCAAGAGCCCCGCAGGCGGCTCGGGGGCGTTGCCCCTCAATAGGATTTCGGCAACCCCAGCACCTTCTCGGCGATAAAGCACAGGATCAGCTGCGGGCTCACCGGGGCAAGGCGCGGGATCCAGGCTTCGCGCAGGTAGCGCTCCACGTGGTATTCCTTGGCGTAGCCCATTCCGCCATGCGTGAAGATGGCGCGCTCGCAGGCCCGGTAGCAGGCCTCGGCAGCGAGGTACTTGGCGGCGTTCGCCTCGGCGCCGCAGGGCTGGTGCTGGTCGTAGAGCCAGGCGGCCTTGTGCACCATGAGCTGCGCGGCCTCGAGTTCCATCCACGACTCGGCCAGCGGGTGCTGGATGGCCTGGTTCTGCCCGATGCGGCGGCCGAACACCTCGCGTGCGTTGGCGTAGCCGGCGGCGCGCGCGAGCGCTGCGCGCCCCAGACCCACGGCCTCGCTGGCGATCAGGATGCGCTCCGGGTTCAGGCCGTGCAGGATGTAGCCAAAGCCCTGGCCCTCCTCGCCCACGCGGTCTTCCACGGGGATGCGCAGCCCGTCGATGAAGACCTGGTTCGAGTCCACGCATTTGCGCCCGAGCTTGTCGATCTCGTGCACCTCCACGCTGCTGCGGTCCAGGTCCGTATAGAACAGGCTCAGGCCCTGCACGCCGCGGCATTCCTCCACGGGCGTGGTGCGCGCGAGCAGCAGGATCTTGCTCGCCACCTGCGCGGTGCTGATCCACAGTTTCTGGCCGTGCACCAGGTAGTGGTCGCCCTGGCGCACGGCGCGGGTCCTGAGCTTGAGCGTGTTCAGGCCGGCGTCGGGCTCGGTCACGCCGAAGCAGGCCTTGTCGCGCCCCTGGATCAGCGGCGGCAGCCAGCGCGCCTTTTGCGCGTCGCTGCCGAACATCACCACGGGGTGCAGGCCGAAGATGTTCATGTGCACTGCGGACGCGCCCGACAGGCCCGCGCCCGTGGCGGCGATGGTGTGCATCATCAGCGCGGCCTCGCTGATTCCCAGTCCCGCGCCGCCGTAGGCTTCGGGCATGGCGATTCCGAGCCAGCCCGAATCGGCGAGCGCGCGGTGGAAGTCCTCGGGGAAGCCCCCGTCGCGGTCGCGGTGCAGCCAGTAGTCGGCGTCAAAGGGGGCGCAGACGCGCTCCACGGCGTCGCGGATCTGTTCCTGCTCGGGGGTGGTGGCGAAGTTCATGGTGGCGTGGGGGGACGGATGAGCCGGTCGGGGGATTCGCCATACGGCGGGCTGTAGATCACGAGCTGGTTGCACGTGTGCTCGTGGTATGCGGGCTGGTACGCGGGCACGTCGGCAGCGCGCACCAGGTAGCGCGGGCCCGTGCTCATGCAGCAGCTTCTGCGGCGCCGCTGCCCGGCGCCGCGGCCGCCCGGCAGGCGCCCTGCGCGAGCAGCGCGTCGATCTGCGCGGCGCTGTAGCCCGCTTCCGCGAGCAGCGCGCACGTGTGTTCGCCCAGGCGCGGCGCGGGCGACTGGCTGCGCGCCGGCGGCGTGTCCGACCAGCGCGTCGGAGTGGCCAGCGCGTGCAGCCTGCCCTCGCTGGGGTGCGCGCACTCGTGCACAAAGCCCGTGGCGCGCAGCTGCGGGTGCGTGAGCAGTTCCTGCGGCGAGTGCATCGGCATGTTCGGCACGTCGGCCGCGTCGAGCAGCGTGCGCCAGGCCGCGGTGCTGCGCGTGCGCAGGATGCGCGCGACCTCGGCGTACACGGCGTCGATATGGACGGCGCGCGCGCCGTGCGTGGCAAAGCGCGGATCGCGCGCAAGCCCTTCGGATTCGCCGATGGCGGCAAAAAAGCTGCGCCAGTGCTTGTCGTTGTAAATCAGCACGCACAGCATGCCGTCCTGCGTGGCGTAGGGCCTGCGGTGCACGCTGAGCAGCCGCGCGTAGCCCGGCCCGCCCAGCGGGGGATCGAAGCTCTGGCCCGCCATATGGTCGCCCAGAACGAACTGGGCCATGGCCTCGAACATGGGAACGACGATGGCCTGTCCCCGGCCCGTGCGCTCGCGCGCGTACAGCGCGGCCGTGACGGCGTAGACCGCGTGCAGCCCGGTGACGCGGTCCGCGAGCGTGGTCGGCGCGTAGGCCGGCTCGGGCGCGCCGTACTGCTGCATCAGCCAGGGGATTCCGGTGGCGCCCTGGATCAGGTCGTCGTAGGCCGGGCGCGCGGCGTCGGGCCCTTGCTGGTCGAAGCCGCAGCAGCTCACGTGGATGATGCGCGGGTTGCGCGCGCGCACCGCCTCGTAGTCCAGCCCCAGCCGCGCGAGCGCCTGCGGCCGCACGTTGCTGATGAGCAGGTCGCAGCCCTCGGCGAGCCTCAGGGCGGCCTCGCGCCCGGCGGGATGCTTGAGGTCCAGCGCGATGCTGCGCTTGCCGGCATTCGCGTGCAGAAAGATATGCCCCATGCCCGCGTTGCGCATCGGCCCCACATGGCGCAGGTTGTCGCCCTCGGGGGGTTCGAGCTTGACGACGTCGGCGCCGAGCTGGGCCAGGATCTGTGTGGCAAACGGCCCCAGGATGACCGAGGTGAGATCAAGGATCTTCACGCCCGCAAGCGGGCCTGCGGGCGCAGGTGTGGTGTTTGGCATGGGTTAGCTGCTCTTGGTCGTCGGCTGATCGGGGTACTCATTCGGGCCGGATTCCGGCCTGCTGGATCAGCCCGCGCCAATGCGCGAGCTGCTCGGCCACGTACCGGGCGAACGCCTCGGGGGTCTTGCTGGGCCAGACCTGAAAGCCGATCTGCGCCAGCTTGTCCTGCGTTTCCTTCTCGGCGAGCACCGCCTGGAGTTCGGCATGCAGGCGCTGCACGACGCCGGGCGGCATGCCCGCGGGCCCGAAGATGCCGTTCCACGAGGTCAGGTCAAAGCCCTTGACGACGCGTCCGATGGGCGGCACGCCGGGCAGCAGGGCCGAGGGCTGGGTGGTGGTGACTCCCAGCGTGCGCAGCTTGTCGCTGGTGAGCATGCTGCGGCCCGACCCCAGATCCACCACGTACACCTGCACCTGCCCGCCGACGAGGTCGGCCATGGCCTGCGGGCTCGACCGGTAGGGCACGCCCAGGATGTCGATTCCGGTGATCTGCTTGATGCTCTCCATCGCCACCAGGGAGGTGCTGTTCGGCGTGGCGTAGCTGAGCCTGCCCGGGTGCGCGCGCGCATGCGCGATGAGCTCGGTCAGCGATCGCGCAGGAACCGAGGGGTGCACGGCGAGCGCGAAGGGCAGTTCACCCACGCGCGCCACGGGCGTGAAGTCCTTGATCGGGTCGTACTTCAGGTTGCCGTAGAGCGCCGGGTTGGCCGAGTGCGAGGTGTTGGTCGCCATGAACAGCGTGTAGCCGTCGGGCCGCGCCTTGGCGACGAACTGCGCGCCCAATTGCGCGTTGGCGCCGGGCCGGTTGTCCACCAGCACCGGCTGCCCGAGCCGCTCGGCCAGCTTCTGGCCCAGTGTGCGCGCCACCGAATCCGTTCCGCTGCCCGCAGCGAACGGCACCACCAGCGTGATCGGCGCGGCGGGGTAGGGCGTCTGCGCCAGCGCGCACGTGCTGGCCGCCGCCAAGCCGCATGCGGCCAGCGCGGCCCGAAGGATCTGCTGCATGTGTCGATGTCTCCTGAATCGTTTTGTTTTGTTAGGCCGACCTGCCCGGGCCGCAGCGTAGCACGTTGGCGCGCGCAGCCATTGGCGTCCACTGACCGGAGCGCCCCATTGGCATTGCGGCATTGCGGCATTGCGGATCAATTGGGTGCTCCTTCGCTGTGCAAGACGAGCGTATACGGTGCACGGCAAGCACCACCGACCTCTGGCCTGCGCGCGCTAGAATCCCACGGTTCCAAGCCGAATGCCCCCCACCATGTCCGAACACAAGCCCCCGCACACCCCCGAAGCACCATCGAACGACCCGGTGGAAAACATCGTTTCCGTGGTTCCCCTGGTGTTGCCCGTGGTCGGCGCAATCATGATGTTCCTGCTGGCATTCATCGCCGTGGTGATGACCTGATCGCCTGGCGCCGCCGGCCCCGCAACGCGGCGCACCCGCCCGATCGGTAGGCCCCATGCGACGACCCGGGCATGCCCTCGTCCTTTTTTCCGGCGGCCAGGACTCCAGCACCTGCCTGGCCTGGGCGCTGGAATGCTTTTCCCATGTGGAGACCATCGGCTTTGACTACGGCCAGCGCCACCACGTGGAACTCCAGGCCCGCGAGCGCGTGCTGGCGGGCATTCGCGAGCGCTTTCCCCGGTGGCGCGAGCGGCTCGGCGCCGACCACCTGCTCGATCTGACCGTGCTGGGCCGCATCAGCGACACGGCGCTGACCCGCGACGCAGAGATCCAAATGACCGCCGCCGGCCTGCCCAACACCTTTGTTCCGGGGCGCAATCTGCTGTTCTTCAACTTGGCCGCCGCCGTGGGCTATCGGCGCGGCTTGCACACCCTGGTGGGCGGCATGTGCGAGACCGATTTCTCGGGCTACCCCGACTGCCGCGACGACAGCCTCAAGGCCCTGCAAGTGGCCGTGTCCCTGGGACTGGGGCAACGCTTCACCATCGAAACACCGCTCATGTGGCTGGACAAGGCCGATACCTGGGAACTCGCCCGCTCGCTCGGTGGGCCGGCGTTGGTGGAACTGATCGTGAACGATTCACACAGCTGCTACCACGGCGTGCGCGAGCAGTTGCACGCCTGGGGATACGGCTGTGCAAACTGCCCGGCGTGCGAGTTGCGCCAGGCCGGCTACGAACGCTGGAAGGCCCGCCCGGCAACTGCCTGATGTGGTGGCCGGCGGCTTGCGCGCAGGCGGGCCGTGGTTTCCGTTTTCAGTAGGAGCACTTGCGCAGGTCGGTCACGCCGGGGGTGCCCATTGCGCGGTTCAACTCGGCCATGATGCGCGGGTCGTGCAAGGCGGTTTGCCAGGTGCGCTCATCCGCCATGGCCCGGCGGCGGCTCTCGGCCCAAGACTGGGCCGCGTGGCGCAGGGCAATGCCGGCACGGCGCGTGGGGGCGGCAAGCAGCGCCAGCGCGGCGAAGGCCAGGAGCCACAACAGCATCCATGCGGTGAGCAGATGGTCATCGCTCCAACTGTCGATCGCCCGGCTGGCCAACACCAGCATGGCCGAAACCATGGCCGCGAGCAGCAGGGTGGCCGTGCCACGGGCGCTGTCGAAACCGGCTGCGGCGTGCTTGAGCGCCGACAGGGCGTTCTCCGCGCGCACGACGCCGGGGTGTTCGCTGGGGTACTCAACGTTTGCAAAGCTGGTCATTTCGCTTTCCCTTTTTCAACGCCCATGGCGTAATTGCCGGGCGATGCAGCGATACTAGGGTTTACCCTTGATCTATTCAACTTATTATTCTGAATTGTTGTCATTCATGTTGGTGATGAACAAGCCATGGGCCTGCTGAATTTCCGCTCTCTGGACCTGAACCTGTTGCGCGTGTTCGACGAGGTGATGGCGCAGCGCAGCCTGACCCGTGCCGCGCACCGGCTCTCGCTGTCCCAGCCCGCCGTGAGCAACGCCATGCGCCGCCTGCGCGAGGTGCTGGGCGACGAACTGCTGGTGCGCAGCGGGCAGGGGGTGGAGCCCACGCCGCGCGCCCTCGCGCTCTGGCCGCCGGTGCGCGAGGCGCTCACGCAGTTGCAGGAGTCGCTGGCGCCGGGGCACTTCGATCCGGCGACGGCCGAGTCCACCCTGGTGCTGGCGATGGCCGACGCGACGGCCGCCACCCTGGTGCCGGCGCTGGTGGAGAGCATCGAGCGCGAGGCGCCGGGGGTCTCGGTGCGGGTGCTGCCCTTGACGACCCGGGATCCGCGGCGCCTGCTCGACGAGCAGGCCGCGGACATGGCGATCGGCCATTTCCCCGCGGTGCTCGCGGACCTCACGGCGCGGGCGCAGTCGGGCGGCGGGCTGGCCTTTGAAAGCCGGCGGCTCTACGACGGGGAATACACCTGCGTGATGCGCCAGGACCACCCCCTGGCGCATGCCCCGCTGACGCTCGACGCCTATTGCGCGGCACGCCACATGCTGGTCAGCTTCTCGGGCCGCCCCTTTGGTTTCATCGACGAGGCCCTGGCCTCGCTGGGCCGAAAGCGCAAGGTGGTGATCACGGTAAACCAGTTCTTCACGGCCGCGCGGGTAGTGTCCGGATCGGACCTGCTGACCGTGCTGCCGCGCCACTTCGTTCCCGTGACGGGCCTGGCCGACGTGCTCGCGCAAAGGGCCTTGCCGCTCGACGTGCCCCCCGTCCACGTGGACGCACTCTGGCGCAGGAACGGCCCCCAGCAAAGCGCCGTCAACTGGCTGCTGCACGCACTGGCCCGCTGCGTGCGCCAGATTTTCCCGCAGCAGCCCGGGGCGTAGACGGATTTCCTGCGCTCAGGTTCTTGGTTTGTACGCGACAGCGTCGATCTCGACCCGGGCATCGACCATGAGCCGCGCTTCGGTGGTCGAACGCGCCGGCTTGTTCGCGCCGAAGTAGCCCATGTAGATGCGGTTGAAGGCGCCAAAGTCGCGCGCGTCCTGCAGCCAAACGGTGCTCTTGCACACGTCGTCGAGCGTGGCGCCGGCCAGCGCGAGCACGGCCTTGAGGTTTTCCATCACCTGGCGCGTCTGCGCCTCGATTCCGCCGGCAACGATTTCGCCGTCCTGGTTCGCGGGCACCTGGCCCGATACGTAGACGAAGTCACCGGCGCGCACGGCCGGGGAGAAGGGGCGGACCTGGCGGTCGGAGGCGGCGGGCGGGGCGCCAAGGTATTCGAGGGGCATGGGAACTCCTTTTTTGGGAGGGAACGGGAGGAGGCGACGGGCCGCGAGTATCTTCCGGAAATGAAAATATATTTCATAAATACTCGTTGAACCAGGGTAAGCCCGGATGATTTCAGCGGGAACATGCGCCAAATTCCAGGCCAGAGAGAAAATTTCTTTCTGATACTGCCTGTGCCCCACAAGGAGCTCCCCATGCCCCACGCCGCTTGCGTCCAGCGCCCCCTCTGGCCCCGGCTGTTCGCCGGCCTGCTCGCGCTGCTGTGCGCCGCGCTGCCCCAGCAGGGCGTGCAGGCGCAGGGCGCGCGCAATTTCGCCACGCTGGCGCTGGTGGCCGAGCCGCAGACCCTGGACCCGATGGCCTCAAGCGCCGACCTGGTCGCAACGATCATGCAGCATGTGTACGAGACGCTCTACACCTTTGACGCCAAGTGGAACGTGGTGCCGATGCTCGCCGAAGGCATGCCGAAGGTCTCGGCCGACGGCAAGACCTACGCCATCACCCTGCGCCGGGGCGTGATGCTGCACAACGGGCGCGAACTCAGCGCCGACGACGTGGTCGCGAGCCTGCAGCGCTGGATGGAGCAGTCGCCGCGCGGCAAGGCCATGGGCCGGGTCGTCGGGAGCCTCAGGGCCCAGGGCGCGCTGGGCATCGAGGTCGTTCTCCGGGAAGCCTATGCGCCGCTGCTCGCACAACTCGCGCTGCCCAGCGGGATGGCCGCGATCATGGCCAGGGACGCGATCGCCTCGCCGCTGAAGGACTTTGTCGGCACCGGCCCCTACCGCTTCAAGGAACGCCGCCCCGACCAGTTCGTGCTGCTCACGCGCTTCGAGCGGTACAGCGCGCGCCAAGAGCCCGCGAGCGGCTACGGTGGCAGGCGCGCAGCGGCGATCGAGGAACTGCGCTTCGTCCCCGTACCCAACGCGGCCACGCGCGTCGAAGGCGCGCTCGCCGGCCAGTACGACTACGCCGACCTGCTGCCGGTGGAGGCGCTGCCGCGGCTGGAGAAGTCCGGCGGCAAGACCTTGGCCATCATGACGCCCGCGTTCGGCTTTGCGTACCTGGTGCTCAACACCCGCGAAGGCGTGGCCGCGAGCCAGCCGCTGCGCCAGGCGATCCAGACCGCGCTGGGCGCGGGCGAGATGCTCGCGGCCGGTTTTGGCGACACGCGCTTCTTCGTCGCCGAAGCCAACCATTTCCCCAAGGGCTCGCCGTTTTATTCGACCGCCGGCGCCGACCAGTACAACCAGCGCAACGCCGCCCGGGCCAGGGACGCCGCAGCCCAGGCCGGCTACCAGGGTGCGCCGGTGCGCGTGCTCACGAGCCGCCAGTACGACTTTCACTACAACATGGCGCAGCTGATGGCCGGGCAGCTCCGGCGCGCGGGCTTTCGGGTCGAGCTCGACGTGGTCGACTGGGCCACGCTGGTGCAGCGGCGCAACGACCCGAAGCTGTGGGACATCTACGTGACCCACTCCGGCCAACTCCCCGATCCCATGCTCTCACCGCCGCAACTCGGCGACGGCGCGCCCGGCTGGTGGGACACGCCCGCGAAGCGGGCCGCGCTGCGGGCCTTCAACGTCGAGATCGACCCGACCAAGCGCGCTGCGCTCTGGGGCACGGTGCAGCAGCTGATCTACGACGAGGTGCCGTACGTCAACGTCGGCAAGTTCCATGGCCTGTCGGCCAAGAGCCCGGCGCTGGAGAACTACCAGAGCGCGATTTGGCCGTTCTTCTGGAACGCGAAGATCGGGCAAGGCCACGCGCCGCAGACCCGATGAAAAAATCCCTGCTGCGCTACCTCGCCGCGCGCGTGGCCGGCATGTTCGCCGTGCTCGCCATCGTGGCGCTGCTCGTCTTCGTGCTCACGCGCGTGGCCGCGGGCGACCCGGTCGCGGTGCTGCTCGGCGACCAGGCCAGCGCGGCCGACATCACCCGCGTGCAGCGCGAGTACGGCCTGGACCAGCCGCTGCCGCTGCAGTTTGGCTACTGGCTGCGCGAGCTGCTGCAGGGCCGGCTCGGCGAGTCGATCTTTCTGCAGCGCCCGGTGGCGCAGGCGCTGTGGGAGCGCGCCGAACCGACCGCGCTGCTGACGCTGATGGCGGTGGGCATTGCGGCGCTCATCGGCCTGCCTTGCGGAATCGTTTCCGCCGTGTTCCGCGGGCGCTTGCCCGACCAGCTGTTCACCGTGAGCGCGATGTTCGGCGCGAGCATTCCCGGTTTCTGGCTCGCCATCGTGCTCATCCAGATCTTCGCCGTGTCCTGCGGCTGGTTTCCGGTGTCCGGTTATGGCGCGCCCGGCGCGGCGCTCGCCGAGCGGTTGCACGCGCTGGTGCTGCCGGCCTGCGTGCTGGGCCTGCTGAACTCGGCGCTCATCATCCGCTTCACGCGCGCCGCGATGCTCGACGTGCTCGGCGAAGACTACGTGCGCACCGCGCGCTCCAAGGGCCTGAGCGAGCCCGTGGTGGTGCTGCGGCACGCGCTGCGCAATGCGCTGCTGCCCATCGTCACGGTGCTCGGCCTGACGGTCGCGCTGATGATCGGCGGCGCCGTCGTCACCGAGACCGTGTTCGGCCTGCCCGGCGTGGGCAACCTCGTGGTCAGCGCCGTGCTGCGGCGCGACTACCCGGTCATTCAGGGCGCGCTGCTCGTGATCGCCGCGATCTACGTGCTCATCAATTTCTCGATCGACCTGCTGTACGCGGTGCTCGATCCACGCGTGCAGGTTTGAGCGATGCGCCCGCCCCGGATGCTCCGCCAGCTGATGCAGCGCCGCAGCGTGCTGTTTTCCGCGCTGCTGCTGCTGGCGATCGCCGTCCTGGCAGTAGGCGCGCCGGTCCTTGCCGGCGCCGACCCCAACGAAATGGCCGTGCTGCGGCGCCTGCAGGCGCCGAGCGCCGAGCATCTGCTGGGCACCGACGAGCTCGGGCGCGACGTGTACGCGCGCGTCGTGCACGGTGCGCGCCATTCGCTGGCCATTGCCGCGCTCACCGCGCTCGGCGCGGTCCTTGCCGGCAGCGCGCTGGGCCTGCTGGCCGGTTTCCTGCGCCGGCTCGACGCGCCGCTGATGCGCGTGGTCGACGCGATGCTGTCCTTTCCGGACATCTTGCTGGCGATCGCGCTGGTGGCCGTTCTCGGACCCTCGCCGAGGAACACGGTGCTGGCTCTGGTGCTGGTCTACACGCCCCGCGTGGCGCGGGTGGTGCGGGCCTCGACGCTGGTGCTGCGCGAGCTGCTGTTCGTCGAAGCCGTGCGCGCGCTGGGCGTGCGCAGCACGCGCATTCTGTGGCGGCACATCCTGCCGAACCTGACGTCGCCGATCCTCGTGCAGCTGTCGTTCATCTTCGCCTGCGCGCTGCTGGCCGAGGCCGGGCTGTCGTTCCTCGGCGTCGGCGTGCCGCCCGATATCCCAACCTGGGGCAGCATGGTCGCGGGCAGCCAGCAGTACGCGCACCAGGCGTTCTGGGTCGTGCTGTTCCCGGGGCTGGCGATCATCTTCAGCGCGCTTGCGCTGCAACTGCTGGGCGACGGCGTGCGCGACCTGCTCGATCCCCGGCTCCAGAAGGCCGCGTGATGCCGCAATGCCCCCCGATCCCCCCTGCGCGCCTGACGGTGAGCAACTTGGGCGCGAGCTTTCCCACGGGCGACGGTCTGGTGCGTTCGGTGGCCGACGTGAGCTTCTCGACCGCGCTGGTCGGCGAATCGGGGGGCCCGACCTGGGGCAGCATGGTCGCGGGCAGCCAGCAGTACGCGCACCAGGCGTACCAGACGTTCTGGGTCGTGCTGTTCCCGGGGCTGGCAATCATCTTCAGCGCGCTTGCGCTGCAACTGCTGGGCGACGGCGTGCGCGACCTGCTCGATCCCCGGCTCCAGAAGGCCGCGTGATGCCGCAATGCCCCCCGATCACCCCTGCGCGCCTGACGGTGAGCAACTTGGGCGCGAGCTTTCCCACGGGCGACGGTCTGGTGCGTTCGGTGGCCGACGTGAGCTTCTCGACCGCGCTGGTCGGCGAATCGGGGGGCCCGACCTGGGGCAGCATGGTCGCGGGCAGCCAGCAGTACGCGCACCAGGCGTACCAGACGTTCTGGGTCGTGCTGTTCCCGGGGCTGGCAATCATCTTCAGCGCGCTTGCGCTGCAACTGCTGGGCGACGGCGTGCGCGACCTGCTCGATCCCCGGCTCCAGAAGGCCGCGTGATGCCGCAATGCCCCCCGATCACCCCTGCGCGCCTGACGGTGAGCAACTTGGGCGCGAGCTTTCCCACGGGCGACGGTCTGGTGCGTTCGGTGGCCGACGTGAGCTTCTCGACCGCGCTGGTCGGCGAATCGGGGGGCCCGACCTGGGGCAGCATGGTCGCGGGCAGCCAGCAGTACGCGCACCAGGCGTACCAGACGTTCTGGGTCGTGCTGTTCCCGGGGCTGGCAATCATCTTCAGCGCGCTTGCGCTGCAACTGCTGGGCGACGGCGTGCGCGACCTGCTCGATCCCCGGCTCCAGAAGGCCGCGTGATGCCGCAATGCCCCCCGATCACCCCTGCGCGCCTGACGGTGAGCAACTTGGGCGCGAGCTTTCCCACGGGCGACGGTCTGGTGCGTTCGGTGGCCGACGTGAGCTTCTCGACCGCGCTGGTCGGCGAATCGGGGGGCCCGACCTGGGGCAGCATGGTCGCGGGCAGCCAGCAGTACGCGCACCAGGCGTACCAGACGTTCTGGGTCGTGCTGTTCCCGGGGCTGGCAATCATCTTCAGCGCGCTTGCGCTGCAACTGCTGGGCGACGGCGTGCGCGACCTGCTCGATCCCCGGCTCCAGAAGGCCGCGTGATGCCGCAATGCCCCCCGATCACCCCTGCGCGCCTGACGGTGAGCAACTTGGGCGCGAGCTTTCCCACGGGCGACGGTCTGGTGCGTTCGGTGGCCGACGTGAGCTTCTCGACCGCGCTGGTCGGCGAATCGGGGGGCCCGACCTGGGGCAGCATGGTCGCGGGCAGCCAGCAGTACGCGCACCAGGCGTACCAGACGTTCTGGGTCGTGCTGTTCCCGGGGCTGGCAATCATCTTCAGCGCGCTTGCGCTGCAACTGCTGGGCGACGGCGTGCGCGACCTGCTCGATCCCCGGCTCCAGAAGGCCGCGTGATGCCGCAATGCCCCCCGATCACCCCTGCGCGCCTGACGGTGAGCAACTTGGGCGCGAGCTTTCCCACGGGCGACGGTCTGGTGCGTTCGGTGGCCGACGTGAGCTTCTCCATCCAGCCCGGAAAGACGACCGCGCTGGTCGGCGAATCGGGGTCGGGCAAGTCCGTCACCAGCCTTGCGCTGATGCGCCTGCTGCCCCGGTCCGCGAACGCGCAGCTCGGCGGCAGCGCGTCGTTCGTGACGCGCGAAGGCCGCACGCTCGACCTGCTGCGCATTCGCGAGCGCGAGATGCGCGCGCTGCGCGGCAACCAGCTGGCGATGATCTTCCAGGAGCCGATGAGCAGCCTGAACCCGGTGTTCCCCGTCGGCGAGCAGATCGCGGAAAGCGTGCGCCGGCACCAGGGGCTCGGGCGCAGGGCGGCGCTGGCGCACGCGCTGCGCATGCTCGATCTGGTCGAAATCCCGGCCGCAGCGCAGCGCCTGCACGCGTACCCGCACCAGCTCTCGGGCGGCATGCGCCAGCGCGTGATGATTGCGTTGGCGATGGCCTGCGGCCCGACGCTGCTGATCGCCGACGAGCCAACCACCGCGCTCGACGTGACCGTTCAGGCGCAGATCCTGGAACTCATGCGCCGGCTCCAGGCGGAGACGGGAATGAGCATCCTCTTCATCACGCACAACCTCGGCGTGGTCGCGCAGCATGCCGACGACATGGTCGTTCTCTACGCGGGCCGCGTGCTCGAGAGCGCGTCCGTGCGCGCGCTGTTCGCGCGGCCCGCGCATCCCTACACGCAGGGCCTGCTGGCCTGCCTGCCGGGCAAGGCGCGGCTGCCGGGCGAGCCCCGGCCCCGGCGCCTGTTCGCGATTCGCGGCCAGGCGCCCAGCCCGCTGGCGCCTGCGCCGGGTTGCGCCTTTGCGCCGCGCTGCGAGCGCGCGCTCGCCGAATGCAGCGCCGCGCTGCCGCCGCTGAGCACCGTCCGCCCGGACTGGCAGGTGCGCTGCGCCCGCGTGCCGCAGGAGAAGCTCGCATGAACGCCGTCCCCCCTGCGCTCATCGAAGTCCGCGGGCTGAAGAAATACTTCGGCAGCAGCGCGCGCCCGGTGCGCGCGGTCGATGGCGTGTCGTTCGCCATCGCGCCGGGCGAAACGCTGGGCCTGGTCGGTGAATCGGGGTCGGGCAAGAGCACCATCGGGCGCGCCCTGCTGCGCCTGATCGAGCGCAGCAGCGGGCAGCTGCTCTACCGCGGCGAGGACATCGGCGCGCTGTCGGACGAGCGCATGCGCCGGCTGCGCAGCAAGCTGCAAATCATCTTCCAGGACCCCTACGCCAGCCTGAACCCGAAGATGCGCATCGGCGCCGTCCTCGGCGAGGCGCTGGCCACGCACGGCCTGCACCGGGGCGCGGCCGCGCGCGCCAGGCGCATTGCCGAGCTGCTCGAAACCGTTGGCCTGCGCGCCGAGCATGCACGCTGTTTTGCGCACGAGTTCTCGGGCGGGCAGCGCCAGCGCATCGGCGTGGCGCGCGCGCTGGCGGTCGAGCCCGAGTTCATCGTCGCCGACGAGCCCTTGTCCGCGCTCGACCTGTCGATCCAGGCGCAGATCATCAACCTGCTCGCCGAACTGCGCGAGCGGCTCGGCCTGACGCTGCTCTTCATCTCGCACGACCTCGACGTGGTCGAGTACCTGTGCGAGCGCGTGCTCGTGCTGTACCTGGGCAAGGTGATGGAGGTGGCCCGCACCGAGGTGCTGTTCGCGCGCCCCGCGCACCCCTACACGCAGGCCTTGCTGGCTGCGCGCCCGAGGCCCGACCCGGACGCGGTGCTCGCGCGCCCCGCACTCAGGGGCGAGATTCCCAGCCCCATCGCGCCGCCCTCGGGCTGCGTGTTCCGCACCCGCTGCGCGCACGCCATCGGCGCCTGCGCGCAGACCGTTCCCGCGCTCGAGGAAGTATCCGCCGGGCATTACAGTGCCTGCATCCGCAAAGACCTGCGCGCGCAGATTGCCGCATGACCATGACCGCCATGAACGATTTCAACGACCCGCTGCTGGGCAGCCATTCCAAGGGCTATCCGCGCACGCAGCCGCCGCGCCGGTGCAGCGCAATCGGCGCCGCAGGCTGGAACGTGTTGGCCGGCGACCTGCCGCTGCCGCTGGCCCTGCTCAAGCGCGAGGCGCTGGAGCACAACCTGGCGTGGATGCAGGCGCGCGTGCGCGCCTGGGGAATCGACCTTGCGCCGCACGGCAAGACGAGCATGTCGCCGCAGCTGTTCCGGCGCCAGCTCGACGCCGGCGCCTGGGGCCTGACTTTCGCGACCGTCACGCAGCTGGCCGTGGGCGTGGCGGCGGGCGCGCGCCGCACGCTCATCGCCAACCAGGTGCTCAGCGACGAGGACCTCGCGGGAATCCAGACGCTGCTGCGCGCGCACGCCGGGCTGCGCATCGCGTTCCTGGTCGATTCGCTCGCGCAACTGGCGCTGATCGAGGACTGGGCGCAGCGCCACGCGGGCAGCCTGCCATTCGAGACCCTGCTCGAAATCGGCGTCGAAGGTGCGCGCACCGGCTGCCGCACGCATGCGCAGGCGCTCGCGCTCGCCACCCGGCTGCGCGCGAGCGCTGCCGTCCGGCTCGTCGGAATCGAGGCCTACGAAGGCCTGGGCGCCACCGGCGCGAGCGCGCCCGACGCGGCCTACGCGCGGGCGCTGATGGACCGCGTGCACGCCGTGGCCTGCGATTGCGCTGCGCGCGGGCTTTTCGAGACCGACGAGGTGCTGCTCTCCGCCGGCGGATCGGCCATCTTCGACCTCGTCGCCGAGCGCCTGAAACCCGCGCTCGGCGTGCCGGTGCGCGGCCTGCTGCGCTCGGGCTGCTACGTCACGCACGACCACGGCGTCTACCGGCGCATGCTCGGCGCAGTGGAGGAACGCCTGGGCTGCGGCTGCGACACCAGCCTGCGGCCCGCGCTCGAAGTCTGGGCCACGGTGCAGTCCTGCCCCGAGCCGGGGTTGGCGATCCTCGCGGTCGGCAAGCGCGACATTTCCTTCGACTTGGCGCTGCCCGTGCCGATCTTGCACGCCGCGCGCGGCGCGCGCGCGGCGCAGGCCGCGCCCGCGGACTGGAAGATCAGCGCGCTCAACGACCAGCACGCCTACCTGCGCTGGGATGCCACCCCGGATGCGCCCCAAGCGCCCGCAGTCGGTGACCGTGTGGGCCTGGGCATTTCGCACCCCTGCACCACCTTCGACAAATGGCACTGGATGCCGGTCGTGGAATCGGACTACCGCGTCAGCGACGCGGTGAGCATGCATTTCTGACCGCGCGCCGATGACCCCCTGCCTGTTGCAGAAGATCGCTGCGTTGCGCAGCCACGCCCCGGCGACGCGGCGCGCGATTCTCGAACTGATCCTCGAAGACCCCGACCGCGTTCTTCAGGAGAGCTTCGAGCAGCTGGCCGAGCGCTCGCGCAGCTCGGTGCCGACGATCATGCGCACCTGCCGCGACCTCGGCTTTGCCGGGCTGCGCGAGTTCAAGCTCGCGCTCGCGCAGGAACTGGCGCTCGGCGGCTCGCCGCTGCACCGCCGCGTGAGCATCGAGGACGCGACCGACGCCGTGGTCGACAAGATCGCGCGCAGCGCTGCGGCGTCGGTCTCGGGCGTGCGCGGCCAGCTCGACGTACCGGTGCTCGACGCCGCCGTGGCGGCGATCGCGGCCGCGCCGCACGTCGACCTGTACGGCGCGGGCGCCACCTCGTGGTTCATGGCCTGCGACCTGCAGGCGCGGCTGTTTCGCCTCGGCCTGTCGGCCACCGCCTGGGCCGACTACCACCTGCAGCAGGTGGCCGGCGCGGCGCAGCGACCGGGCGGCGTGGTGATCGCGATCTCGCACGTCGGCGGAATGCCCTCGCTGCTCGACGCCGTGGACATCGCGCGCGCGCAGGGCGCCAGGCTGGTCGCGCTCACGCGGCCGGGAACGGCGCTCGCCGCCAGGGCCGACTTTCTGCTGGGGCTGTCGGTGCCCGACGACGCGGTGATGCACGTGGGAATCGACGCCTACCTCACGCACCTGACCGCCATCGAGATCCTGACCGTGCTCGTGGCCCAGCGCCGCGGCGCGTCCGCGGTGCAGCGCCTGCAGCGCACGCGCGAGGCGTTCCGGCGCCACGGCATCGACACGGCGGTCCATCCGCTGCAAAGCTGGGACGATCCCGACAGCGACGACAACGGCGACGGCGACGCCAAGGGCGCCACAGCGTGAGCGCGGCAGGCAAGGCGATCCTGCTCGAAGCGGGACTCGTGGTCGATGGGTCGGGCGACCCCGCGTGGACCGGTGACCTTCTGCTGCGGGGTGCGCGCATCGCCGCGCTGGGCGTGGACCTGCGCGCGCGCTTGCCCGACGGGCTGACGCCGTCCGACGTCGAGCGCGTCGATTGCCGCGCCCGGGTGATCGCCCCCGGCTTCATCGACGCGCACACGCACGACGACGCGAGCGTGCTGCACGACCCGCTGTGCCTGCCCAAGCTGTCGCAGGGAATCACCACCGTGGTCACGGGCAACTGCGGCATCTCGCTCGCGCCGTACCGCACGCCGCGGGCCGGGCCGCCGCTCACGCTGCTCGGCGCGCAGGCCTTCGAGTACGCGAGCATGGCCGCGTACCGCGCGGCCGTGGACGCGGCGCGGCCCGCGCTCAACGTGGCCGCGCTCGTCGGCCACACCACGCTGCGCTACGCGAGCATGCAGGCGCTCGACCGGGCGGCCAGCGCCGACGAACTGGCGCGCATGCAGGCGCTGCTCGACGACTGCATGGCCGATGGCGCGCATGGCATGTCGTCGGGCCTGTTCTACGCCGAGGCCTTTGCCGCGCCGGCCGAGGAGGTGACGGCGCTGGCGCGCGTGGTGGCGCGCCACGGCGGCGTCTACGCCACGCACCTGCGCAGCGAGATGCAGCAGATCGTCGAAGCCCTGCACGAGGCCGGCGATTGCGCGTTCAGCGCCGGCGTGCCGCTCGTCATCTCGCACCACAAATGCGCCGGGCGCGCGAACTGGGGCCGCACGCGGGAGACGCTGGCGCTGATCGAGGCGCTCGCGCAGCGCCAGAGGATCGCGCTCGACGCCTACCCCTACGTGGCCGGATCCACCCTGCTGCGCGAGGACTTGGTGGACGGCGTCATCGACGTGCTGCTCACCTGGTCCGACCCGCACCCCGGGATGGCGGGCCGCCTGCTCTCCGACATCGCGCGCGCATGGGGCTGCACCGAGCAGCAGGCCTGCCTGCGGCTCCAGCCCGGCGGCGCCTGCTATTTCCAGATGCACGAAGAAGACGTGGAGCGCGTCATCGCGCACCCGCTGAGCATGATCGGCAGCGACGGCCTGCCGCACGACCGCCACCCGCACCCGCGCCTGTGGGGCACGTTCCCGCGCGTGTTCGCGCGCTACTGGCGCGAGCGCCGCCTGTTCACGCTGGAGCAGGCGGTGCACAAAATGACCGGGATGACGGCGCGCAATCTGCGCATCGCCGGGCGCGGGCTGCTGCGCGCGGGCGCCATGGCCGACGTGGTGGTGTTCGACCCCGAAAGCATCGCCGACACCGCCACCTACGAGCAGCCGCGCGGCCTGAGCCGGGGAATCGACCAGGTGTTCGTCAACGGCGTGCTGACCTACCGCGGCGGCGACTCCGCCGGGGTGCGCGCACGCGCGGGCCGCATGCTCGTGCGCGGGGTCTGAGCCGCGCGTGCGCGTGCCCGGCTGCTGGTGGGGTCGGTGATTCTGATGAAATGGGGCCCCGCAGCCCCCACCCCAAGCGCCCAAAGCGCGCCCCGAATGAACATCCAGCTCCTGTCCGACCTGCACCTCGAGGTGCAGCCGCACTTCGTTCCGGAACCGACCCCGGACGCCAGCGTGCTGGTGCTCGCGGGCGACATCGGCTCGTACCAGCCCGGATCGCAGCTCGGCGACGACGACTTTGGCCTGGCCCGTTTCTCGCCGCTGCCGCAGTACGCGGGCTGGCCCACGCCAGTGCTTTTCGTCCCCGGCAACCACGAATACGACGCCCTGGACTTCGACGCCGCGCATCAGCGGCTGCGGTGCACCTGCGAGCGCCTGGGGATTACCTGGCTGGAGCGCGAGAGCGTGCTGCTGCAGGGCGTGCGCTTCGTCGGCACCACCCTCTGGAGCGACTTCGACGCGCTCGCCGGCGGCGCAGGCCCGAACGACCCCGGGCTGCGGCTGAAGCTGCGCGACAAGGCCTTTCGCGCAGCCAACTTCTATTTGCGCAGGACCGGGGGGACGCGCGCCGGGGTGCCGTTTCTCGCCGAACCCATGCGCGCGCAGGCGCTGGCCTGCCAGCAATGGCTCGAGGCCGCGCTGCAGGTACCGTTCGCAGGGCCGACCGTCGTGGTCACGCACTTTGCCCCCAGCCTGCGCAGCGCCGACCCGCGCTATGGGCTGGTTCCCGCAACCGCGGGCTTTTGCAACGCGCTCGACGCGCTGCTCGCGCGGGCCCGGCTGTGGCTGCACGGGCACCTGCACGCGCCCAGCGACTACTGGGTCCAGGGCACGCGCAGCGATGGTTCCGCCTGGCAATGCCGTGTGGTCGCCAACCCCCTGGGCTACGCGCGCAAGGGCGAGCAGACGGCGTTCCAGCCGCGCGGCTCGATCGCCGTATGATCGGCGCGCGGCGGGCATGGCTCGCTGCGCACAGGAAAAACCTGACCCAGGTCAAGAAGCCAGGCGCCCGCGCAGCGTAGTCTGCGCCATCCCTTCCCGGAGAGAACACCATGAACATCCTGCTCGCCGTCGATGGCAGCGCCTATACCAAAAAAATGCTGGCCTATCTGAGCACGCACGAGGACCTGCTCGGCAACAGCCACGCGTACACCCTGCTCACGGTGCAGCCCCCGCTGCCCGCACGGGCACGCGCCGCCTTGGGCAAGGAGGTCGTGGACGCCTACTACGAGGAAGAGGCCGAAGCGATCCTCGCTCCGGTGTGCAAGTTTCTCGCACGCCATGGCATCGAGGCCAAGCGCTGCGTCAAGGTGGGCGCGATTGGCGAGACCATTGCCAAGGTGGCCGACACCGGCCGCTTCGACCTGCTGGTCATGGGCTCGCACGGCCATGGCGCCCTTGCCACGCTGGTGCTCGGCGCGGTCACCACGCGGGTGCTGGCGCACAGCAAGATTCCCGTGCTGCTCGTGCGCTGACGGTCCGGGCCCGGGTCCGGGACGTTCAGGTGGACAGCGACCGGGTTGCGGCGCGCATGAGCGCGCGCGACAGGGTGTCGAGCAGTTCCGATTCCAGATTCCAGCAATGCCAGTACAACTGGATCGGCAGCGACCTGCCGGGCGCCAGGTCCACCATGCTGCCGTTTGCGATCGGGTCGCGCGCCAGCAACTCGGGCACCACGCCCACGGCCCAGCCTGCGGCCACGGCGCGCATCTGCGCCTCCGACCCCGGAACGAACAGGTGCTTGAGCGCCACGCGGTGGAGCCCGAACGCGCGCGCGACGAATTCCGCGGCCATATCGTCCTTGCGGTTGAACGACAGGAACGACACCTCGCGAAAGTTATGCGGCGTCAGCCCCTGCGGCAGGTACTGCTGCGCGTAGTCCGTGGACGCCACGGCCACGTAGTGCATGGCCCCCAGGGGAAGCATCTTGCAGCCGCGCAGCGCCTGTTCGAGCGTGGTCACGCAGCCGAGCACCTGGCCCGAGCGCAGCCATTCCTGGGTGAAGTCCTGGTCGTCGACGATGATTTCCAGCGGCAGATGCTGGCGCACCAGGTCGTGCAGCGCGCCCATGGCCCAGGTGGCGATGCTGTCGGCGTTGATGGCGATCGAGATGCGCTCGTCCTCGCGCGTGCCGTCGGGCGTGTGCGGCGTCAGTTCCTGCAAGTCGCGCTCCAGGTCGGCGCGCAGCAGCCGCTGCTGCTGGGTGTGCTTGAGCAATAGCCGCCCGGCCGGCGTGGGCCGCAGCGGCCGGCTGCGCACGATGAGCACCGAGCCCACCTGCGCTTCGAGCGCGCGCAGGCGCTGCGACACGGCCGACTGGGTGACGTTCAGGCGCTGCGCAGCGCGCTCGAAACCGCCTTCTTCAACGATGGCGGCAAGGCATTCCAGGGCGACTGGATCGTAGGTGCTCATGGTCTGCGGGGCACGCCGGCCCGGTGGAGATAAGGGATTAGATGCGCTGATGTTTTTGGAACAAGTTTAATTTTGCTTTTGGCCGCGCGCAATCTCGCGCACACTGCCCCGCATGAACACCATTGTCTTAGGCGCCGGAATCATCGGCGTGAGCACGGCCTGGCACCTGCTCGAGCGCGGCCACCGGGTCACCATCGTCGAGCGCCAGCCCGACGCTGCGCTGGAGACCAGTTTCGCGAACGCAGCGCAGATCTCGGTGAGCTACTGCGAGCCCTGGGCGAACCGCGATGCACCGCTCAAGGCCCTCAAATGGATGTTCGACAAGCAGGCCCCGCTGTTGCTGCGCCCGCAGTGGGACTGGCGGCAATGGCGCTGGGGCCTGCAGTTCCTCGCGCAGTGCAACGACGCGGCGTTCGAGCGCAACGTGGCGCAGATCGTCGCGCTCGGCGCGTACAGCCACGCCGCGCTGAAAGACTTGGTGCGCACCACGGGGATCGAATACAACCGGCTCGAACGCGGCATCGTCCACTTCTACACCGACCAGAAATCGTTCGACGCCGCGGGCCACGCGGCCGAGCTCATGCGCCGGCACGGCGTGCAGCGCCGCCTGATCAGCCGCGAGGAACTGCTGCAGATCGAGCCCGCGTTCAGGCCCTATGGCGCGCGCATCGTCGGCGGCACCTACACCGGCACCGACGAAAGCGGCGACGCCCGCGTCTTCACGCAAGAGCTCGCGCGCCGCTGCGCGGCGCGCGGCGCGCAGTTCCTGTACGGCCACGACGTGCTGCGGCTCAACCGGAGCGGCGACGCCATCGACTCCGTCGCCACCATGCCGCGCGAACCCGGCGCGGGCAGCAGCCTCGTGCTGCAGGCCGACGCCGTCGTCGTCGCCTGCGGCTCCTACAGCGCGCCGTTGCTGCGCGGCGTCGGCGTGGACCTGCCGATCTACCCCGGCAAGGGCTATAGCGCCACGTTCCCCCTGCTGCAACCCGACGCCGCGCCCCTGGTGTCGAGCATCGACGACAGCCGCAAGATCGCCATCAGCCGCCTGGGCAATACGCTGCGCGTGGCCGGAACCATCGAACTGGGCGGCTTCGACCTGTCGCTCGACGGCGCCGTGGCCAGGGCGCGCTGCCGCATGCTGTCGCAGCGCATCGAGGAAGTCCTGCCCGGCGTGTGCGACACGCGCGCGCCGGAGCAGGGCGGCAACCCGCAGCACTGGGCGGGCCTGCGCCCGGCCACGCCGACGAACATCCCGTTCATCGGCCAGACGCGCGTGCGCGGGCTGTGGGTGAACGCCGGCCATGGAACGCTGGGCTGGACGCATGGCGCGGGTTCGGGAAAGGCGCTGGCAGCGCTCATCAGCGGCGAGCAGCCGAGCATGAACTTCAGCTTTCTGGGCGCCGTGGCGGCCGCGCCGCGCAGCCCCGTGGTCGCGGCCTGAGCCGAGAGCCGGCGCCAGGCGGCGGACGGTAGCAGACACGGGCCGGGAGCGCTACGATCCCGGCCATGTCCACACCACACTGTCTGCAGCATCTCTTTCTCAGCACCTCCAGCCGCGCGCCGGGTCAGGTGGGCAACACCGAATGGCTGGCACGCCGGGCCGCCGACACCTTGCCCGCTGGCAGCACGCAAACCTGGCACCACTTGGCGCACATGGACCTGCCGCCCTTCATCGACCAGCGCCACACCACGGGGAGCTACCAGCCCCCCGAGGGGGACATGAGAACACTGCTCGACGCCACGCTGGCGGCTGAGCACATCGTGTTCGTCTCGCCCGTTTACTGGTACAGCATTCCCTCGCCGCTCAAGACCTATCTGGACCACTGGAGCGCCTGGATGCGGGTTCCGGGTCTGGCCTTCAAGGAGCCCATGGGTGCCAAGACCCTGTCGCTCATCACCACCAGCGGCGACCGCGCCCGGGCGCAGCCGATGATCGATTCCCTCATCCTGTGCGCCAAGTTCCTGGGCATGCGCTGGGGCGGCGCGCTGTGGGGGCAGGGCGGGCCACCCGGCGCGGTGCAGGCAGATGCGCGCGCCGTCGCTGAGGCAAACGACTTCTTCCAGGCAGCGGCGCGCTCCACGGACGCGCTGCGGCCATGAATACCTGCCCCCTGCGCGCGCACCGCCCGTGAACCGATCTCTTCCACGCCCTGTGCTGGCGCTGCCCCCGAGTTTCTCGCGCCGCGAATTTCGCACGGCGCTGGGGATGTTTGCCACGGGCGTGACCATCGTCACCGCACGCAACGCGGCGGGCGCTCTGGTGGGGCTCACGGCCAACTCCTTCAACTCGGTGTCGCTCGATCCGCCGCTGGTCCTGTGGAGCCTGTCGCATGGCGCGAGCAGCCTGTCCGCGTTTGCCAACGGCTCGCACTACGCCATCCACGTGCTCGCCGCAGACCAGAAGACCCTGGCCGAGCGTTTCGCCGCACGCGGAATCGACCGCTGGGACGGCCTGGAGCACCGCCCCGGAATCAGCGGCGCGCCCCTGCTGGTCGGCGCCGCAGCCACCTTCGAATGCTTCAACCGCAGCCGCTACCAGGAGGGAGACCACACCATCTTCGTGGGCGAGGTCGAGCGCTGCGAACACCGTGCAGGCGCATCGCCCCTGCTCTACCACGGGGGGCGCTTCTATACCGAGCACCCGCTGTGATGCGGCGGCCTGCCCGGGTGAACTCCTGGGCAGAGCCCGCGCGCGTTGATTACGCGTCCCGGGGTGCGCGCGCCGCTTCGCTGATCCACTCGGCGGCCCGCTCGGCCAGCATCAGCGTGGGCGCATTCGTGTTGCCGCTGGGGATGCTCGGCATGGCGCCCGCGTCCACCACGCGCAGCCCCGCGATTCCGCGCACGCGCAGCTGCGCGTCGAGCACCGCCATCGGATCGCCGGCGTGGCCCATCTTCGTGGTTCCCACGGGGTGGAAGATGGTGCTCGCGATATCGCCGGCCAGGCGCGCGAGATCCGCGTCGCTCTGGAACTGCGCTCCGGGCCTCCACTCCTGCGGCTGGTAGCGCGCCAGCGCGGGCTGGGCCACGATGCGCCGCGTCACGCGCAGGCTGTCGGCGGCCACCTGGCAGTCCTCGGGGGTGCTCAGGTAGTTGGGCGCAATCGCGGGGGCGGCCTGGAAGTCGGCGCTCCTGATCTGCACCGTGCCACGGCTCGTGGGGTTGAGGTTGCACACGCTGGCCGTGAACGCGGGAAAGCGGTGCAGGGGCTCGCCGAATGCGTCGAGCGAGAGCGGCTGCACGTGGTACTCGATGTTCGGATGCGGCTGCTGCGGGCTGCTGCGCGTGAACGCGCCAAGCTGCGAAGGCGCCATGCTCATGGGGCCGCTGCGCCGGACAGCGTATTCGAGCGCGATCCGGGCCTTGCCCCAGAGCGAGCCGGCCAGGGTGTTGAGCGTGCTCACGCCGCCGACCTTGAACACCGCCCGGATCTGCAAATGATCCTGCAGATTCGCGCCCACGCCGGGCAGGTCGTGCAGCACGTCGATGCCACGCGCGCGCAGCAGCGCGGCCGGGCCGATTCCCGAGAGTTGCAGCAGCTGCGGCGAATTCACCGCGCCGGCGCTCAGGATCACCTCGCCAGCGGCCTGGGCCGTGACCATCTCGCGGCCGTCCCAGACCTGCACGCCGGTGCAGCGCTGGCTGCCGTCGGGCTGCGGCTGAACGATGAGCCGGGCGACCTGCGCGCCGGTCCACAGCTCGAAGTTCGCGCGGCCATAGCAGGTCGGGCGCAGAAACGCCTTGGCGGTGTTCCAGCGCCAGCCGCTTTTCTGGTTCACCTCGAAGTAGCCCACGCCCTCGTTGTCGCCACCGTTGAAGTCGTCGGTGGCGGGGATTCCCGCCTGCTGCGCGGCCAGGGCGAACGCGTCGAGCAGTTCCCAGCGCAGGCGCTGCCTCTCCACACGCCACTCGCCGCTGCTGCCCGTGGCCTTGTTGCCGTGCAGGCGTTGGAAATTCTCATCCGCGTCCCCCGGCCGGTCCAGGCGCCAATGGTCTTCGTGGCGCCGAAAGTAGGGCAGGACCGCGTCCCAGCGCCAGCGCGCGTCGCCGGTCAGCGCGGCCCACTGGTCGTAGTCGCGCGCCTGACCACGCATGTAGATCATGCCGTTGATGCTGCTGCAGCCGCCCAGCGTCTTGCCGCGCGGGTAGCGCAGGCTGCGGCCGTTCAGGCCCGCCTCGGGTTCCGTGCTGTAGAGCCAGTCGGTGCGCGGGTTGCCGATGCAGTACAGGTAGCCCACGGGAATGTGGATCCAGTGGTAGTCGTCCTTGTGCCCCGCCTCGATCAGCAGCACGCGGTGGCGGGCGTCGGCGCTCAGGCGATTGCTCAGCAAGGCGCCAGCGGTTCCCGCGCCAATGATGATGGTGTCAAACAGGGTGTGGCTCATGGGGATGCGGAAGGTCTGATGGGGCAAGGCTTGGGCGGGCGCGCCATTGTGCGGATTGCGTGGGACCCTGTCGACGATTTTTAATATGTTGGCACAGCGTTTGCTCTGAAACCCTCCGTAAATTCTGTGTTTCTTGCAAATTGCACCACGATGAAGACCCATTGCCGCGGAACGGGCAAAGTGCGTGCAAAACGAAATACCTTGCTGCGGACCCGCTAGTACATCGATCGGCCAAACCAGGCAGGTCGAATTTCCCGGAAAGCATCGGGGCCATCCCCGAAGCGATTTTTATTGACCACCGTTCAGTGAGGAAAGGTCATGGACATGTATGTGAAAGCGGCGCGTGTCAAGATAGTTGTCGCCTCATTCAAACATCCATCGGCTGAGTATCCTGTGCCCTCGAATGCGTCTTGATGACCGAATCGCGTTCAGGGTTGAGGCTCATGGCCTCAATGTGTGACCCGTTGTGCGTGGCGCCAGAATGTCTGCAAAGCGCGGTTCGTTGGCCATGGCCAGTAGTCGGGCCCGCTCGGCCGGGCTCAAGGCATGGCTGGGCAGGGGGCGCACGGCTTGCGGGCTGCCGTCAGCCTTGCGGGGTGCGCAGATCAATGCCGGGCGGTCTTGCAGGCCAGGCGTAGCCTCGCGCCTGCGGCATGCGTTGAAATCCCACTTTCGGTTGCCATGCTTATTTACTCCCGGAAAGATTTATTGGAGTGCGTTTCTCATAGCCACGCTTATCCAATGTAATTTGGTTTGCGGCAGTAATTGCATTAATACAGTTGGGAGATGTCGCCAGTTCGCCAGGATTGGCTCTGCACTTTTCCACCAGCGCCAATCGTTCCGGCGTGTTTTCCTTGTACCAATCGACGGTTTTCACCGGATCTTTGCCACTGCAACCTGCACGCGTAACAGCAACAACCAACAACAGAAAGTGAGTATGTGAAATCATGATCATCAATTTGTTGAGCGAGAAAAGAGGCGACAACCGTTCTAACGCAGGGGGATTCTTTCGGGCAAAAAAAACCGCCAAGGTTGCGCATTGTGAAGAGGCGTGGCGGCTGTGTTGGCGCGGATCATACGCACCCAATAGGGGGGGCTGTCGAGACCCCAACCCAGCCTGACCAGCGCTTGGCCTCCGGCTCGTGCGCTCAACCCGGCACGCTGGTCTGCCCCAAGCAAATCGGTCAGGGCCTCGCCGTCGCCCATCTCCTGGTGGGCCGTCAGCGCCGCGCCAATCCCCCGGACCTGCACGCCAGCCCACAGGCCACGCATGCGGCGGCCAAACATCACCCCACGCGCCGGCGCCAAATTTGTTGCAAAATAGAGCGAACGTTCGTTTTATTTCCTCCCCCATGTCCGCCTCCTCCGAACCCCTTCAGCCCCTTCGCGTTGCGCGCGGTAGCGCCGTGCGGGTGCTGCAAAAGGGCCAGCAAACCAAGGCGGCAATCGTCGATGCCGCGTTGAGCCTGGCCACGCACATCGGGCTCGAAGGGCTGTCCATCGGGGCACTGGCCGATGCCACGGGGATGAGCAAGTCGGGCGTGTTTGCCCATTTCGGCTCGCGCGAGGAGTTGCAGATATCCGTCATTCGCGAGTACCACGCGCGCTTCGAGCAGGAGGTGTTCTACCCGGCCCTGTCCACGCCGCGCGGCGTGGCGCGTCTGCGCGCGCTGTTTGACAACTGGATGAAGCGTACCTCCGTGGAAATCGACTCGGGCTGCATCTACATCAGCGGCGCGGTCGAGTTCGACGACCGCAGCGGCCCGGTGCGGGCCACGCTGGCGGACTCCGTGCTCGCCTGGCAAGCGGCCATGAAGCGCGCGATCAGGTACTGCAAGGACCTGGGCGAACTGCGCGCCGACACCGACGCGGAGCAAATGCTCTTTGAAATCCACGGCCTCATTCTTGCCCTGCATTACGAGGCGCGTTTCCTGCGGACCCCGGGATCGATCGACCGGGCCGTCACGGGGTTTCACAACATCCTGGCGCGCTACAGTGCCCACATGCCCGCTCCCGCCCCGGTGGCGTCCGAGCGCAAGGTTTCCAACCCAAGCCCCCCTCCAAGGAGTAAGACCATGCCCATCTACCGGCCGCCACTGCGCGACATGCAATTCATCCTGCACGAAGTGCTTGGGGTCAGCGATGAACTTCAGGCGCTCGCACCCCACGCGCAGTTGGATCAAGGCACGATCGACGCCGTTCTCGAGGAGGGCGGCAAGTTCGCCACCGAGGTGCTCTTTCCGCTGAACATCGGTGGCGATGAGGAGGGCTGCACGCTCGACCAGACCACGCACGCCGTGAGCACGCCCAAGGGTTTCAAGGAGGCCTACACCCGGTACGTCGCCGGCGGTTGGGCGGCGCTGAGCTGCGACCCCGCCTACGGCGGCCAGGGCCTGCCCATGGTGCTGAACCAGTGCTTCTACGAGATGCTGAATTCGGCCAACCAGGCCTGGACGATGTACCCCGGCCTCTCGCACGGCGCCTACGAATGCCTGCATGCGCACGGTACGCGGGAGCAAAAGGATCTCTATCTGCCCCGGCTCACCAACGGCGAATGGACCGGCACCATGTGCCTGACCGAGTCCCATTGCGGCACCGACCTGGGCCTGCTGCGCACCCGGGCCGAACCCCGGGCCGACGGCAGCTACAGGATCACCGGAGAGAAGATTTTCATTTCCGCCGGCGAGCACGACCTGGCGAGCAACATCGTCCACCTGGTGCTTGCCCGCCTGCCCGACGCGCCTGCGGGCAGCAAGGGAATCAGCCTGTTCGTGGTACCCAAGTTCGAGCCGCGGGCCGACGGCAGCCTGGGCGAGCGCAACGCCATTTACTGCGCCGGCCTGGAGCACAAGATGGGAATCCATGGCAACGCCACGGCGCAGCTCGTGCTCGAGGGCGCCAGCGGCTCCCTCGTGGGCCAGCCGCACCAGGGCCTGGCCGCGATGTTCGTGATGATGAACGCCGCGCGCCTGGGCGTGGGCAACCAGTCGCTGGGTCTGACCGAGGTGGCCTACCAGAACGCCCTGGTCTACGCCAGGGAGCGCATCCAGATGCGCAGCCTCTCGGGCGCGAAGGCCAAGGACCGGCCGGCCGATCCCATCATCGTGCACCCCGACGTGCGCAGGATGCTGCTCACGGCCAAGGCCTACGCCGAAGGCGCCCGCGCGCTGTCCCTGTACTGCGCGCTGCTGCTCGACAAGGAGCGCAGCCTCCCCGACGGCCATCTGCGCCAGGACTGTGCCGACATGCTGGCGCTGCTGACCCCCATCGTGAAGGCCTTCACTACCGACAATGGCTTCGAAGCCACCACGCTGTGCCAACAGGTTCTGGGCGGCCACGGCTACATCCGCGAATGGGGCATGGAGCAGCATGTGCGCGACGCGCGCATCAACATGATTTACGAAGGCACGAACACCATACAGGCGCTGGACCTGCTGGGGCGCAAGGTTCTGGGCAACAACGGCGCCACGCTCAGGAAGTTCGGCCAACTGCTGGGCCGGCTCGCGGCCGAGGAGGGCGGAAACGGGAAGATGACCGAGTTCATCGAGCCCGTGGTCAACCTGGGCAGGCAGATGACCGAGCTGACCACCGACATCGGTTTGCGCAGCCTGCAGAACCCCGACGAGATGGGCGCCGCGGCGGTGGACTACCTGCGCGCCGCCGGCCACCTGGTGTTCGGCTACTTCTTTGCCCGCATGGCGCAGGTGGCCCTGCGCAAGATCGCCGCCGGCAGTACCGATCCGTTCTACCCGGCCAAGTTGCAGACCGCACGCTTTTATTTCGCCCGGCTGTTCCCCGAAACCGCGACGCTGATACCCCGCGCCCGCGCCGGCAGCGGGGTTCTGATGGATACCGATCTGGCCCTGGCCTGACCCGGCGGCGGCAGCGCGGATGGCAGGTTTTCGGGCTTTTCCCAACCATGGAGTGTGTATGTTCAAACGGTTCAAAGCGGTGACGATGATTGTTTTCCTGGCCTCTTCGGCGCCGACCTGGGCGCAGATGACGCCCGAGGGGCTGTGGCGCAACGTCGACGACAAGACGGGCGAGGCCAAGGCAGAAATCCGCATCCGCGATGCGGGCGCCGGCGCGCTCTCCGGCGTGCTGGAGAAACGCCTGTCCAAGACCGCCAAACCCGAGGATGTCTGCGACAAGTGCAGCGACGAGCGCAAGGGCCGGCCCATGCTGGGGCTGGAAATCATCCGCGGCGCGAGCAAGGCCGAAGGCAAGGACGTGTGGGAGGGCGGCAAGATCCTCGACCCCGAGAACGGCCGCGACTACACGCTGCGCATGGAGCCCATCGAGGGCGGACAAAAGCTCGAGGTGCGCGGCTCCATCGGCCCCTTCGGCCGCACGCAGACCTGGATCCGGGTGCAGTAAGGCCGTCTGCAATGGCTTGTTCCCCCCATCCCCTGGACGAGGCGCTGCGCCTGCGGCCCGCGCCTTCGTCTTCCCCAGCCGCAGGCCGGTACGAGGGCCAGACCCATGCCGGCTACTGGAACATGGTGGGGCCGTTCGGCGGCATCACGGCCGCGACCCTGCTGCAGGCCGTGATGCAGCACCCCGACCGGCTCGGGGACCCGCTCGCGCTCACGGTGAACTACGCCGGGGCGCTGGTCGCCGGGCCGTTTACGGTGCAGGCCCTGCCCGTGCGCAGCAACCGCTCCACGCAGCACTGGACGCTGTCCATGCAACAGGCCGGCGCCGACGGCGCGCCCATGCTCACCACCAGCGCCACGGCCGTGACGGCGCTGCGCCGGCAGACCTGGAGCGTGGACGACATGCGCATGCCGGACGTGCCCGCGCCCGCGGACTTGCCGGCGCTGCCCCAGGGCCTGGGCGTGGAGTGGCTCGACCGCTATGAAATACGCCCGATCTGCGGCACCATTCCCGAGCGCTGGGACGGCGGCGGGGAGCACAGCCTCACGCGGTTCTGGATGCGTGACGCGCCCGCGCGCCCGCTGGACTTCTGCGCGCTGACCGCGCTGGCCGACGTGTTCTTCCCCCGCGTGTGGCTGCGCCGCGCGCGCCGCGTTCCGGTGGGAACGGTGTCGATCACCGTGTACTTCCATGCGGACGGCGCGCAGTTGCAGGAGACGGGCTCGGGCTACCTGCTGGGCCAGGCGTGCGGTCAGGTGTTTCGCAACGGTTTCTTCGACCAGAGCGCGCAGCTATGGAACGCAGCGGGCCACATGCTGGCCACGAGCCACCAGATCGTCTACTACAAGGAATGAGGGGCACAGCACGGCGCCGGCCCTCCATCCCCGCATTCCGCAACCCCGGAGAAATCACCATGAACGAAACCACCAAAGACATTCTCGTGCACACCGAAGCGGGCGTGAGCAGCATCCGCCTGCATCGGCTGGAGCGCAAAAATGCCGTCACGGCGGCCATGTACGCCGCCATGGCCGACGCGCTGGACGCCGCCCGGGACGACGCCCAGGTGCGCGTGCTGATGTTCCATGGGGACACGACCGTATTCAGCGCGGGCAATGACATCGGCGATTTTCTGCAGCAGCCGCCGGCCTCGCAGGATGCGCACGTGTTCCGCTTTCTGCACGCTCTGGCGACCTTCCCCAAGCCCCTGATCGCCGCGGTCTGCGGCCCGGCCGTGGGCATAGGCACGACCCTGCTGCTGCACTGCGATCTGGTCTACGCGGGCGAGAACGCGGTGTTCTCCATGCCCTTCGTGAATCTGGGCCTGTGCCCCGAGGCGGCCTCCAGCCTGCTGGTGCCGCAGCTCATGGGCTACCACCGTGCCGCCGAGGCGCTGCTCCTGGGCGAGCCCTTCACGGCCGGGACGGCGCTGGAGCTGGGCCTGGTGAATCGCGTGCTCGCGCCGGCCGAGTGCCTTGGCGTGGCGCAGGCGCAGGCCAGAAAGCTCGTGGCCAAGCCGTTGGCGTCGCTCATCGAGACCAAGCGCCTGATGAAGAGCGGACAGGCTGCGCAGGTGCTCGCGGCCATGGCGCAGGAGGCCAGCAGCTTTGGCCGGCTGCTGCGCGAGCCCGCCGCGCGCGAGGCGCTGTCCGCCTTCATGCAAAAGCGCCAGCCTGATTTCTCTGCGGTCCCATGAACGAAGGCGTACCCACCTTTTCCTCGCGCCTGAACGCCGGCGCGCCCGAGGCGCAGCAGCGCCGCGCCGCGCTGCGCGCGCGCCTGGACGTATTGCGCGCGCTGGAAGAGCGCGCCGCGACCGTTTCGGCACGCGCGCAGCCGCAGTTTGAACGGCGCGGCCAGCTGCTGCCGCGCCAGCGCGTGGCCCTGCTGCTGGACGCGGGCGCGCCCTGGCTGCCGCTGGCCAGCCTGGCCGGCTACCTGCAGGACGTGCCGGACACGCAGAAATCGGTTCCCGGCGGCGGCATGATCGCGGGCATCAGCTTTGTCTCGGGCGTGCGCTGCATGGTCGTGGCCAGCGACTCGGGGATCGAGGCCGGGGCGATCCAGCCCATGGGGCTGGAAAAGCTCCTGCGCGTGCAGGAGATCGCGCTCCAGAACCGCCTGCCCTTCGTGCACCTGGTGGAGAGCGCGGGCGCCAACCTCATGCACTACCGGGTCGAGGAATTCGTGCGCGGCGGCAGCCTGTTTCGCAACCTCGCGCGCCTGTCGGCGGCGGGGATTCCGGTGATCACGCTGCTGCACGGCTCGGGCACGGCGGGCGGCGCCTACCTGCCGGGGTTGTCGGACGTGGTCATCATGGTCCAGCACCGTGCGCACGCTTTTCTGGCCGGGCCACCGCTGCTGCAGGCCGCCACGGGCGAGATCGCCACCGAGGAGGAACTGGGCGGCGCCGAGATGCACACCGCCGTATCGGGCCTGGGCGAGTACCTGGCGCGGGACGACCGCGAAGCCATCGGCCTGGCGCGCGCCGTGCTCGCGGCCACGGACTGGGGGGCTGCGGGCGTGCCAGGCGATGGCGCGCAAGGCACCGAACCCCTGCTCGCCGCCGACGATCTGCTGACCCTCATGCCCGACGACCTGCGCCAGCCCGTGGACATGCGCGAGATCATCGCGCGCATCGTCGACGGATCGCAGCTGCTTGAATTCAAGGCCCGCCATGGCGCCGCCACCCTGTGCGTGCAGGCGCGCATCGCCGGGCGGCCCGTGGGGCTGATCAGCAACAACGGCGCCATCGACGTGGCGGGCGCAAACAAGGCCACGCACTTCATCCAGTGGATGTGCCAGCTGGGCCAGCCCATCGTCTACCTGCAAAACACCACGGGCTTCATGGTCGGCCGCGACAGCGAGCAGGGCGGAATGATCAAGCACGGTAGCAAGATGATCCAGGCCGTGGCGAATGCCACGGTGGCGCAGATCACCATCCAGTGCGGCGCGAGCTTCGGCGCGGGAAACTACGGCATGTGCGGGCGCGGCTACGCGCCGCGCTTTCTGTTCAGCTGGCCCGGCGCGAGGACCGCCGTCATGGGCGGCGAACAGGCCGCGCGCACCATGCAGACCATCACCCGGGCGGCGCGCGCGCGCAAGGGCCTCCCGCCCGGCGCCGACGCCAACTCCCCGGATTCTCGGGAGTCCCAGGACCGGTTCGACGCGATCGTGAGCATGTTCGAGTCCCAGGCCGACGCGTTCCATACCAGCGGCCTGCTGCTCGACGACGGCGTGATCGACCCGCGCGAGACGCGCGCCGTGCTCGCGTTCTGCCTGGCCACCTGCGCCGAGGGCGATGCGCGCGCGCCCCGGTGCATGCAGTTCGGCGTGGCGCGCATGTAGTTCCCTCGCCCCCGCCCAGGCAACGCAGCCCCCCACGGAGACAACAGCATGCAGTTCACGCACGAGCACCGCGAAATACAAAAGACCCTCAAGCGCTTCATCGACGAGGAGATCAACCCCCACGTGGACGACTGGGAGGCGGCCGAGACGTTTCCCGCGCACGCGCTGTTCAAAAAGCTCGGCCGCCTCGGCCTGCTGGGCCTGTGCAAGCCCGAGTCCTGCGGCGGCGCGGGGCTGGACTACTCCTACAGCCTGGCCATGGCCGAGACGCTGGGCCATATCCACTGCGGCGGCGTGCCCATGGCGATCGGCGTGCAGACCGACATGTGCACCCCGGCGCTCGCACGCTACGGCAGCGATGCGCTGCGCCAGCAGTTCCTGGCCCCGGCGATTGCGGGCGACATGGTGGGCTGCATCGGGGTGAGCGAGCCCGCTGCGGGCAGCGACGTGTCGGGAATCAGGAGCACGGCGCGCAAGGACGGCGACGACTACCTGATCAGCGGCCAGAAAATGTGGATCACCAACGGCCTGCAGGCCGACTGGATGTGCATGCTCGTGAACACCGGCGACGGCCCCGCGCACAAGAACAAGAGCCTGGTGCTGGTGCCGCTGCGCGACGGACCGGGCGGCAGCCTGACGCCGGGCGTGGAACTGGCGCGCAAGATCCGCAAGATCGGCATGCACAGCAGCGACACGGGGCTGATCCATTTCGACGCGGTGCGCGTGCCGCAGCGCTACCGCATCGGCGCCGAGGGGCAGGGCTTCATCTACCAGATGCAGCAGTTTCAGGAAGAGCGCCTGTGGTGCTCGGCGAGCACGCTCGAGTCCTTGAACAACTGCATCGAATGGACCGTCGAGTGGGCCCGCGAGCGCAAGCTGTTTGGCGGCGCGCTGGCCGACCAGCAATGGCTGCAATTCAAGCTTGCCGAGCTCAGGACCGAAGTCGAGGCCCTGCGTGCGCTCACCTACCGCGCCTGCGATCTATACGTGGCCGGGCAGGACGTGCTGGAACTGGCGAGCATGGCCAAGCTCAAGGCCGGCCGGCTGAATCGGCTGATTCCCGACAGCTGCCTGCAGTTCTGGGGCGGCATGGGCTATACGCTGGAAAACAAGGTCGCGCGCATGTACCGCGACGGACGCCTGGCGTCCATTGGCGGCGGTGCGGACGAGGTGATGCTGAGCATCATCGCAAAGACCATGGGTCTGGCCAAACGGCCTGGGGAATGATGAGCATGTCCAAGAAAATTGCCCGTGCACGCGCAGCGTGCAAGCGGGCGATGCAGCCGCGGGGGAACGGTTTGTGAAAAAGATACTGATCGCAAACCGCGGCGAGATCGCCCGCCGCGTGATCCACACGGCGCACGCCATGGGAATCGCGAGCGTGGCCGTCTACTCGGACCCCGACGCCCGGGCGCTGCACGTGCGCGAGGCCACGCAGTCCCATGCCCTGGGGGGAACGACCAGTGCCGACAGCTATCTGCGCATCGACAAGCTGCTGGCGGCCGCGCAGGCCACGGGCGCCGACGCCGTGCACCCGGGCTATGGCTTTCTGAGCGAGAACGCCGACTTTGCCCAGGCCGTGCTGGACGCGGGCCTGACCTGGATCGGTCCGCCCCCCGCGGCCATGCGTGCTCTGGGCGACAAGGCGCGCGCCAAGGCGCTGGCCCTGGCGCAGGGGCTGCCCTGTCTGCCGGGCTACGCGGGCGATGAGCAGAGCGCTGCGCGCTTTGGCGCCGAGGCCGAGCGCATCGGCTACCCCGTGATGGTCAAGGCGATCGCGGGCGGCGGCGGGCGCGGCATGCGGCTGGTGACCGATCCGGAGCAACTGCCCGCTGCGCTGGTCGCAGCGCGCTCCGAGGCGCTCGCGGGCTTTGGCTGCGGCGATCTGCTCATCGAACGCGCGCTGTCCGCGCCGCGCCACGTCGAACTGCAGTTGTTCGCCGACACGCACGGCGCCTGCATCCACCTGGGCGAGCGCGACTGCTCGGTGCAGCGGCGCTACCAGAAGCTCATCGAAGAGTCCCCCTGCCCGGCGCTGAGCACGGCGTTGCGCACACGCCTGGGGGACTGCGCCGTGGCGCTGGCCCGCGCGGCGGGCTACGTGGGCGCGGGCACGGTGGAGTTTCTGGTCGATGGCGATGCGTTCTACCTGATGGAGATGAACCCGCGGCTGCAAGTCGAGCACCCCGTGACCGAGGCCGTGACCGGGTTCGACCTGGTGCAGTGGCAGATCCGTGTGGCGCGGGGCGAGCCGCTGCCGATCGCGCAGCACGCGCTCGCGCTGCGCGGCCACGCCATCGAGGTGCGGCTGTGCGCGGAGGACACGCATTTTCGCCCGCACACCGGGCGCGTTCTGCACTTCACCGCCCCGCAGGCCAGCGCCTTTGCGCCAGCGCCCCTGGGCGGCCTGCGCCTGGACCATGCGTTGGAGCCGGGCGGCGAGGTCACGGCGGACTACGACGCGCTGCTGGGCAAGCTCATCGTGCACGCCGCCACGCGCGAGCAGGCCATCGCCACGCTGCTGCGCGCGCTGCGTGCCACCACGCTGCTGGGCCTGCCGAACAACCGGGCGTTTCTCGTGGCCTGCCTGGAGCACCCGGTATTTCGCGCGGGGCAGGCGCTGCTGCCGTTTCTCACGGAGCATGCGCAGGCGCTGCGCGAGCGGCTCGCCGAAGAAGAGCGCGCGCTGCTCTACCCCGCAGCGCTGTGCGCCGTGTACCCTGCGGCGCCTACGTCTACGCCTGCGCTGCCCTGCGGCTTCGCGCGTCCCCTGCGCCTGCGCCACCAGGGGGACATCCTGCCGCTCGCGGTGCGCGCACGCGTGCAGGGCGGGATGCACGTCGATCTGCCCGGGGGCGAGGTGGCCGACGTGCGGCTCGTCGCCTTGCCGGATGGCAGCCGGCGCTGCAACTGGAGTGGCGTGGAGTATCTCGTGCGCGTGGTGCCCGTGGGAGAACGGCGCTGGCATTGGCAGATCGCCGGCGTGGACGGCTGGGTCGACGATGCTTCCCTGGAGCCCTCCGAACACATCGTCGCCGCGGGCGGCGCCACGGAGTTGCGCGCGCCGTTCAACGGCCGGGTGCTCGCGCTCGCCGCCGAGATCGGGCAGACGCTGGCGGCCGGAGACACCGTGCTGGTCATCGAATCCATGAAGCTCGAACACCAGCTGGCCTGCCCCGCTGCGGCCAGGCTCGCCGAGCTGTTCGTCAGCCCCGGCCAGCAGGTGGCCCCAGGCCAGGTGCTCGCGCGCCTTGTACCCCCCGCAGCGCAGCCGGACCCAACGTAGAAGGAGACGCCCGCATGCACAGCGACAAGGCCATCATCACCTGCGCCATCACCGGCGTGCTCACCGACCCCGGGCAGCACCCGGTTCCCGTCACGCCCGAGGAGCTGGCGCGCGAGGCGCGCCGCGCCTGCGACGCGGGCGCGTCCGTGGTGCACCTGCACTTTCGCCGGCAGGAGCCCGGCAAGGGGCACCTGCCCTCGTGGGACCCGCAGCTGGCGCGCGACTGCGTGCAGGCGCTGCGCGCAGCCTGCCCGGGCCTGATCATCAACCAGAGCACCGGCGTGGTGGGCCCGGACTGCCAGGGCCCGATCGACTGCCTGCGCGCCACGCGGCCCGAGATGGCGGCGTGCAATGCCGGTTCACTGAACTACCTGAAGGTGCGCAGCGACGGCGCCTGGGCCTGGCCGCCCACGCTGTTCGACAACCCGCCCGCGAAGGTCAAGGAATTCATCGACGCCATGGCCGAGACCGGCACGCTGCCGGAGTTCGAGTGCTTTGACCTGGGAATCGTGCGCTGCGTGCAGATGTACCGGCAAACCGGCATGTACCAGGGGCTGCCGGAGTACAACTTCGTGTTCGGCGTGGCGTCGGGAATGCCCGCGGACCCGGACCTGCTGCCGATTCTGCTGCGCCTCAAGATCCCGCAAGCGCCCTGGCAGGCGACGCTCATCGGGCGCGCGGAAATCTGGCCCCTGCACCAGCGCGTGGCGGAAGTCGGAGGCCATCTGCGCAGCGGTCTGGAAGACACTTTCTACCTGCCGGACGGCAGCAAGGTGGCGTCCAACGGCCCGCTGATCGAGCAATTGGCGCAATGCGCACGGGCTGCGGGCCGCGAGGTCGCGAGCGTGTCGGAAGCACGCGCCATGCTGGGTCTGGCAGCTGCGCTGGCATAACGCAGCGAACTGGGCGAGGGGGGCTCCGCGTTCGGACCCCAGGCCCGTCAGCGCGTCTCAGCCCCGCTGAAACACCGCCATGCTCTCGACGTGGGCCGTGTGCGGAAACATGTTCACCATGCCCGCCGCGACGCAGCGGTAGCCCGCCAGATGCACCAGCAGCCCCGCGTCGCGCGCCAGCGTGGCGGGGTTGCAGCTCACGTAGACGATGCGTCCGGGCGGCGTCCAGCCCTCGGCGCCAGCGGGCAGCGGCGCTGCGCCTTCGGCGCCGATGCGCGACTGCTCGATGTCGGCCAGCGCCCTGACCAGGGCCAAAGCGCCCTCGCGTGGCGGGTCCAGCAGCCATTTGTCGGCTGCACCGTCGGCCACCAGCGTTGCGGGGGTCATCTCGAACAGGTTGCGCGCAACGAAGCGCGTCGCCGCCAAGGCCCTGCGGTTCTGCGCCGCGCCCCGATTCAGGGCGTAGTTTTCGTGGCAACGGGCCACCAGCGCCGCGCTGCCCTCGACGCCCAGCACCTCGCGCGCCTGCGTTGCCAGCGGCAGCGTGAAGTTGCCCAGGCCGCAGAACCAATCGATCACGCGCTCGTGCGCCTGCACGTCCAGCAGCCGCAGCGCGCGCGCGACCAGCACCCGGTTGATGTGCGGGTTCACCTGCGTGAAGTCCGTCGGCCTGAACGGCATGCTGATGCCGAAGTCGGGCAGGGCATACGCGAGCGGCTCGCCGTCCGCGTCGAGTGGCTGCACGGTGTCGGGGCCCTTGGGCTGCAACCACCATTGCACGCCGTGCCCGGCCGCAAAGGCGCGCAGCCGAGCAACGTCGTCCGCGCTCAGCGGCGCCAGATGGCGCAGCACCAGCGCCGTCACCCGGTCACCGCAGGCGAGCTCGATCTGCGGACAGGTGTCGCGGGCGTCCAGCGCAGCGATCAGCGCGCGCAGCGGCATCAGCAGGGCATCCACATGCGGCGGCAGCACGGGGCAATGCGCCATGTCGGCCACGTAGTGGCTCTTGCGCTCATGAAAGCCCACCAGCACCGTGCCCTTCTTGAACACATGGCGCACGGACAAGCGCGCGCGGTAGCGGTAGCCCCAGGCCGGGCCTTCGATGGGGCGCAGCAGCATCTCTGCCCGGACCTTGCCCAGGTGCCAGAGGTTGTCTTCCAGCACCCGCTGCTTGACGGCCACCTGGGCGCCCATGTGCAGATGCTGCATCTTGCAGCCGCCGCAGGCCCCGGTATGCAGGCCAAAGTGCGGGCAGCCGGGGCGCACGCGCTGCGACGATTCGCGGTGGATCGCAATCAGGCCAGCCTGCTCCCAGTGGTTCTTCTTGCGCAGGGGGTACGTGCTGACCAACTCGGACGGCAGGGCACCATCAATGAATACGACCTTGCCGTCGGGCCTGCGGGCCACGCCTTGGGCGTCGAGGTCCATGGACTCCACCCGCAGCCAGCCCTCGGGCAATGCATCCGCTTGCGCTGCGCCGTCCTGTGCGCAGAGTTCCACCGTGGGGAATGGCGCCGCGCTCATCCTCCGGTTCCCTGCGGTCCGGGAGCGCAGCCGCCTTGGCCACGGCAGCCGCGCTGTGTGGGCTGCGTGCGTGCAGGGCGCATGTGCGCCGTCGCCGGCTCCGGGAGGGCAGCCAGGGGCAGTTTGTTCATGGTGCTTGTGCAGTTGTGATCGTCGGGCGAGAAAACCAGGGCCGCGCCCGGGGCCACGCGGGGCAAGGTCTCGTGCAGCGGGCGGGACATATCGACCGGCGGCTCGGACGCGCGGTACACGACCTCCTTGTCGGGGCCGTACACCACGTAGCACGAGGCGATGGCCAGCGGGCCGAAAAGGGCCGCTGCCAGGACCGCGGCAGCGCAGGGGAGGGCGGGCATGGTGTCGTTCCTGAAGCGCATGTTTCTGCCGGGGATTATGCAGGGGCCATCCCGGCGGCTGCGGGAACGCGCGCTCAGCCTTGCAGCGCGGCGATGCGCTCCTCGATGGGAGGATGGGTGCTGAACAGCTGGCCGATACCGCCGGCAATGCCCATGGCGGCGAGGCTCTTGGGCAGTTCCGCGGGATGCACGCCCCCCAGGCGGGCCAGGGCGTTGATCATGGGCTGGCGGCGGCCCATGAGTTGGGCGGCGCCTGCGTCCGCGCGGAACTCGCGCTGGCGGCTGAACCAGGCCACGATCATGGCGGCGATGAAACCCAAAATGATGTCGAGCACGATGGTCGTCACGTAGTAACCGATGCCGGGGCCCGAACTGTTTTCATTGCCCCTGCGCAGAAAGCTGTCTATCGCGTAGCTGATGACGCGCGACAGGAACACCACGAAGGTGTTCATCACGCCCTGGATCAGCGCCATGGTGACCATGTCGCCATTGGCCACGTGGGCGATTTCGTGGCCGATCACGGCCTCGACTTCGTCGCGTGTCATTGCCTGCAGCAGGCCGGTGGACACCGCCACCAGCGCCGAGTTCTTGAACGCTCCGGTGGCGAAGGCGTTGGGTTCGCCTTCGAAGATTCCGACTTCGGGCATGCCGATTCCGGCCTGGCCGGCAAACTTGTGCACGGTCTCGACGATCCAGCGTTCGTCGGGCGACCCCGAGCCGTCGATCAGGCGCACGCCCGCGCTCCACTTGGCGATGGGCTTGCTGATGAGCAGCGAGATGAACGCGCCGCCAAAGCCTATCAGCAGCGCGTAGACCAGCAACGCGCCCAGGTTCAGACCGTTCGCCGTGAGGTAGCGGTTCACGCCCAACAGGCTCGCGACCACCCCGAGCACGGTGACGATGGCCAGATTGGTCAGCACAAATAGCAGGATCCGTTTCATGGGTTCTCCGTGGGGTAAGACAAGGAAATGGCTGTTCGTCCATCCAAATGGGGCCCTGGCGCCGCGCTTCAAGCGGCTCGGGCGCGGCCCCCGATTGTCCAGCTTCCGGCGCTGCGGCTATCCGCGGGTCTTGCGCGCGCCCGGCAGGGGCCCCGCAGCCCTTGGATGGCTGCGGGCCGCTCGGGCGCCGATGGCCGTTTTCAGGCCTCGTCCGGGGCGTCGAGCCCGAGTTCCTGAATTTTGCGTGTGATGGTGTTGCGCCCGATTCCCAGCCGCTGCGCGGCCTCCATGCGGCGGCCATGGGTGGCTGTCAGCGCGGTGCGGATCAGGCGCGACTCGAAGCGCCGCGTGAGCGCATCCCAGACCTGCGGCCGGCCGCCCGCGAGCAGTTTTTGCGCCTCCGTTTCCAGGGCCTGTTCCCAGCCGGCGTCGGAAGGCGGCGGCAGTGGCATGTCCGCTGCCAGGGCGGCTGGCGCATCCGCGTCCGGTGCGACGCCTGCTGCGGCGGGCAGCACGGGGTGCTGGGCACTCGGCAGCTCGCGCGCGGGCGCCGCAGGCTGCGCGCTGTCGGCAATGCGCACGGGCGGCCGGTACGCGGGGGCCTGCAGCACCTCCGGGGGCAGGTCCTGCAGCGTGATCACCTGGGCCGGCGCCATCACGGTGAGCCAGTGGCAGATATTTTCCAGCTGGCGCACATTCCCCGGAAAGGCAAACTGCCCGAGCAGCGCGAGCGCCGAATCGGCAATGCGCTTGGGTTCCACGCCCAGCTGCCGCGCGCTTTGCTGGAGGAAATGGCGCGTGAGCATGGGCACGTCCTCGTGCCGCTCGCGCAGCGCGGGCAGGCGCAGGCGGATGACGTTGATGCGGTGGAACAGGTCTTCGCGGAAAACACCGTCCTGGACGCGCTTTTCCAGGTCCTGGTGGGTGGCGGCGATCACGCGCACGTGCGCCTTGACCGCTGCATGGCCGCCGACGCGGTAGAACTGGCCGTCCGAGAGCACGCGCAGCAGGCGCGTCTGCAAGTCGAAGGGCATGTCACCGATTTCGTCGAGGAACAAGGTTCCGCCTTCGGCCTGCTCGAAGCGGCCGCGCCGCTGGGTCTGCGCGCCCGTGAAGGCCCCGCGCTCGTGGCCAAACAGTTCGGATTCCAGCAGGTCCTTGGGGATGGCCGCGGTATTGATGGCCACGAAGGGACCTTCCGCGCAGGGCGAATGCCGGTGCAGCGCACGCGCGACCAGTTCCTTGCCCGATCCCGATTCGCCGGTGATCAGCACGGTGACCTGGCTCTGGCTCAGGCGGCCGATGGCACGGAATACGTCCTGCATCGCCGGCGCCTGGCCGAGCATCTCGGGCGTGGCGCCCGGGCGTTCTTCGATGACCTCTTCGCGCTGGCTCTCTTCCACCGCGCGGCGAATCAGCTCCACGGCCTTGGTCAGGTCGAAGGGCTTGGGCAGGTATTCGAAGGCCCCGCGCTGGAACGCCGAGACGGCGCTGTCCAGATCGGAGTAGGCCGTCATGATGAGGATGGGCAGGCCCGGCTGGAGCTCGCGCAGCTTCTCCAGCAATTGCAGGCCCGAGCCGCCGGGCATGCGGATATCGCTCACCAGGACCTGCGGGCCTTGCCGCGTGGGGTCGCCCGCGCTGATGTCCGCGAGCGCGTCGAGCACTTCGCGCGGCTGCGTGAAACTGCGCGTGGGCAGGTTTTCACGCGCCAGCGCTTTTTCCAGAACGAAGCGGATCGAGGGGTCGTCATCCACTATCCAGATCGGCTTCATATGTTTTTCTTCCCTTGGCCTGTGTGTGTGTGTGCGTGCGTGCCGTGATCCTCAGGGCAGGGGGATCAGGATCCGGAAATCGGTGCAACCCGGCACGCTGTCGCATTCGATCAACCCGTGATGCTGCTGGACGAAGGTTTGCGCCAACGTGAGTCCCAGCCCCGATCCCCCGTCCCGGCCCGATACCAGAGGGTAAAAAATCCGCTCCTTGATGGCGTCGGGAACACCCGGGCCGTTGTCGATGACACGCAATTCCAGTGCCAGCCGATAGCGCTTTCGGCCAAACGTCGCCTGCCGAACCACGCGGGTGTGCAGCGTGATCACGGCGGCGTCCGCTGCAATGCGCTCGGACAGCGCCTGGGCCGCGTTCTGCACGATGTTCAGCACGGCCTGGATGAGCTGTGCCCGGTCTGCGCGGAACTCGGGGATCGAGGTGTCGTAATCACGCCGGACCTCGAGCCCTTGGGGGTACTCGAGCAGCACCAGAGAGCGCACGCGCTCGCACACCTCGTGGATGTTCACGTCGCCCACCCGATGCGGGTGGCGGTGCGGCGCCAGCAGCCGGTCCACCAGGCCCTGCAGGCGGTCGGCTTCGTGGATGATGACCTGGGCGTACTCGGTGAGCTCGCGGCTTTCGAGCTCCATCTCGAGCAGCTGCGCGGCGCCGCGAATGCCGCCCAGCGGGTTCTTGATCTCGTGCGCGAGGTTGCGGATCAGTTCCTTGTGCGCCTGGGCCTGATCGAGCAAGCGCTCCTCCCGCTCCTGCCGCGCCTGCTGCTCGATCGGCCAGAGCTCGACCAGGATGTCGCCGGCCTGCTCGGCGCCGGCCACGTTGACGTGCACCGGCACCGGGTCCTGGTGCAGGCGCTTGAGGCCGGCCTCGTAGCGCAGCGCGGCAAAGTCCCTGTTGCGCACACCGGTCAGCGCCGTCCGCAGCAGCGCGGGGTCGGTAAGAAAGCTGGCGAAGTCGGCGCCTTCGAGCGTGCGCCGGGACAGGCCCAGGGTGTTTTCCAGCGCTGCATTGGCGAACTGCACTGCGCCATCGCCGGCGCGCAGCACCGCCACCAGAGTGGACACCAAGTCCAGCGCATGAAAGCGTTCAGCGCTGGCGCCCGGGGGGTCGGCAGAGGGCGAAAGACTCACATGCTGCGGTCAGTTGGCGGAGGCAGATGCAGCCGGCTGGCGGGCCAGTTCGCGCTTGATTCCCGCGATGTCGCTTTCGCTGCGCGACAGGCCGGCCTTGAGTTCCGCCGTCCGCTCCGCGTAGCGCTGCGGGTTGCGCAAATCGAGCGCATTGTGCTCGGGGGTGCCGTCGTTGTATTCCCTGATGAGCTCGGCATGGCGTGCTTCGGCTTTGCGCAGTTCGGCTTCGAGGATGGCGCGCGCATCGGAATCCCGGGCCTTTTGGTCGCTGCTGCTCACCCGCGGCGCAGAGGATGGACCCGCCGCCGCAAGGGTCGGACCCGGTGCAGGGGCTGCTGCGGGCCGGTTGCCTTGCAGCACCGTGACGTACCCCCCTTCGATGAGCTTGCAGCCGCGCGCCTTGCCCCGGGTGGCGTTGTTCGTGTACTCATTGCCGCAGCGGTAGACGCGCTCCTGCGCCAAGGCGACCGGGAGCGTGAGGGCAATGAGCAGCAGGGTGGCAAGTGTTTTTTTCATCCGGTTTCACACTGAAGCGGGGGAGGGGGATATCCACCAAGCGCTCCCGATCAGTCGCGCTGGCCCTTCCAAGTAGACATCATCCGCTCCAGGTAGCGCTGCGGGTTGCGCCAATCCGGCGCATTGCCCTCGGAGGCGTCCTCGTGTTGCTTGTCGGGTCGGGTATGGTGCAGTTCGGACTCGAGGAGGCTGCGCCCACCCGAGGCCCGGGCGGGGTCGCTGACGGGGTCCCGGGTCGCGGCCCAGGTCTTTTGCACGGTATGGCCCATGTTCGGTGCAGGTGCGGGTGCAGCAGGCCCCGGGGTCTGCGCAAGGCCCGGGTTCTGCACGAAACCTGAGCCCGGTGCGGCGCGGCTGCCTTTCAGCACCGTGACGTGGCTTCCATCGACCGGCTTGCAACCGCGCGCCTTGGCCAAGGCAGCATCGTTCGTGTATTCGTTGCCGCAGCGGTAGACGCGCTCCTGCGCCAGGGCAGCCGGGAGCGTGAAGGCCAGGAGCAGCAGGGAGGCGAGCGTTCTTTTCATCGGATTTCCTCATGCTGGCACGGGGGCGGGGAAATATCCACCCAGCACCCCCTCTCTCCATCCGGCACAACGGCCGATCCGTGCAGGGTTTTGCACGGATCGGCCGTTGCGTGGCCCTGTGGCGCTACCCCGCTACGGACCCCCACCGGGGCCAGCCGCCAGACGATCAGAGCGAGTAGTACATATCGTACTCGACGGGGTGGGGCGCCATGCGAAAGCGTGTAACTTCGGCCATCTTGAGTTCGATGTAGGCGTCGAGCATGGTGTCGGTGAACACCCCGCCCTTGGTCAGGAAGCCGCGTCCCTTGTCCAGATAGTCCAGCGCCTGGTCCAGGCTGTGGCACACGGTCGGCACCAGCTTGTCTTCTTCGGGCGGCAGGTGGTACAGGTCCTTGGTTGCGGCTTCGCCGGGGTGGATCTTGTTTTCCACGCCGTCCAGACCGGCCATCATCAGGGCCGAGAAAGCCAGGTAGGGGTTCGCCGACGGATCGGGAAAGCGCGCCTCGATGCGCCGGCCCTTGGGGTTGGCCACGTAGGGAATGCGGATCGATGCCGAGCGGTTGCGCGACGAGTAGGCCAGCTTCACCGGCGCTTCAAAGCCGGGAACCAGCCGCTTGTACGAGTTCGTTCCGGGGTTGGTGATGGCGTTCAGGGCCCGTGCGTGCTTGATGATTCCGCCGATGTAGTACAGCGCGAAGTCCGACAGGCCGGCGTAGCCGTCGCCGGCGAACAGGTTCTTGCCGTCCTTCCAGATCGACTGGTGCACGTGCATGCCCGAGCCGTTGTCGCCCGCGTAGGGCTTGGGCATGAAGGTGGCGGTCTTGCCGTAGGCGTTGGCCACGTTCCAGACCACGTATTTCAGGACCTGGGTCCAGTCGGCGCGCTCGACCAGGGTGCTGAATTTGGTGCCGATCTCGTTCTGCCCGGCGCCAGCGACTTCGTGGTGGAACACTTCGACCGGAATCCCCAGCGATTCGAGGACCAGCGCCATTTCGGCGCGCATGTCCTGCGTGCTGTCCACGGGAGGCACGGGAAAGTAGCCGCCCTTGACGCTCGGGCGGTGGCCGCGGTTGCCGTCCTCGAGCTTCGCGCCCGAGTTCCAGGGGGCCTCGTATTCCTCAATTTCAAACATCACCTTGCCGGGTTCGTTGGACCAGCGCACACCGTCGAAGAGGAAGAATTCCGGCTCCGGACCGAAGTACGCCGTGTCGCCCAGACCGGATGCCTTCAGGTAGGCTTCGGCGCGCTTGGCGATGGAGCGCGGGTCGCGGTCGTAGGCCTTGCCGTCACCGGGCTCGATCACATCGCATTGCAGGAAGAGCGTGGTTTCTTCGTAGAAGGGGTCGATGTTGGCGGTATGGGGGTCGGGCATGAGTTGCATGTCCGAGGCTTCGATGCCCTTCCAGCCCGCGACCGACGAACCATCGAATGCATGGCCGGACGTGAACTTGTCCTCGTCGAAGTGCGACACGGGAACGGTCACGTGCTGCTCCTTGCCACGGGTGTCGGTGAAACGGAAGTCGATGAATTTGACTTCGTTCTCCTGCACCATCTTCATCACGTCTGCAACGGTTTTGGCCATCGGGTTCTCCTGGGTAAAGTGCTGGCTGATAAAAGCGCTTGTTGAAAAAACTTCTGGAAGAGAGAGCAGTTTTCGTGCCGGCCTGGTGCGGCCGCTGCACTATGAAGGAGCGGACCGACCGGGCAACTTCCGGAGGGCACCGAAACAGTGCGTTGCCTGCGGTGTTTGCAGGAATCGCGGGCGGCGCACCAATTCGGGGCCACAGTGTGCATCCAATTCGTGCAGGCCCTATTTCTCAGTGCGCAGGAACAACGGTCGCGCATGCGCAGCAACAGGCAGTGTCCATGCACTACAGTGCGCTCCATGCAAGGACTGCCTCTGACCACCGACCTCGCCAACGGGCACCGTGAAGGAAACGGCGGCACAGACCGCGACGCCATGGCCGGGCAGGTTCCCGCCATGCTCCTGGCTGCGGGCCGCGGCGAACGCATGCGCCCCCTGAGCGACACCACCCCCAAACCCCTGCTCCAGGTGCAGGGGCTGCCGCTGCTGCACTGGCAGTTGCAGGCGCTGCACGCGGCCGGGGTGGGGCGGGTGGTCATCAATACCGCCTGGCTGGGAGCGCAGATCAGCGCGCATTTTTCAAACAGCTTTGGCCTGCAATGCCCGGACGGCGAGCGCCGGCCGCTGTCCATTGCCTACTCGGACGAAGCGGCGGATTTTGGCCGCGCGCTGGAAACCGCGGGCGGCATTGCGCGCGCGTTGCCGCAACTGGGGCCGCTGTTCTGGCTTGCGGCGGGCGATGTGTTTGCGCCCGACTTCGGCTTCCACAGCGCCGCCGTGCAGGCCTTTGCCGCAAGCGAGCATCTGGCGCATTTGTGGCTGGTGCCCAATCCGGCGAACAAACCGCGCGGCGATTTCGGTCTGTCGGTTGACGGACTGGCGCTGAACCTGCCTGCCGACGACCCCGCGCCGCGCTACACCTACAGCACCTTCGCGCTGCTGCGCGCGCAGCTGTTTGCGCCGCCCTGGTGCGACATACCGGCGGGCAACCCGGGCGGCGTCCGGACCCCGCTGTTGCAGCTGCTGCAGCGCGCCATGGACAATCGCCGCGTCAGCGCGCAGCTCTATGGCGGCCACTGGGCCGACGTGGGAACGCCCGCCCGCCTCGCCGAACTCAATGCCCTCTCTCCTGCCCTGCCATGAACACCACCCTGCACGCATCCGTCCACACCCAGCGCCGTGCGCAACTTGCCGCCCAGCTCGGCCCGGGGGGCATGGCCATCGTCCCCACGGCGCCGGAGCAGCTGCGCAACCGGGACAGTGAATTCCTGTACCGCCACGACAGCTACTTTTATTACCTCACGGGGTTCACCGAGCCCGGCGCCTGCCTGGTGCTGACGCACGATGGCCACAGCACGCTGTTTTGCCAGCCCAAGGACCCGGAGCGCGAGGTCTGGGACGGCTACCGCCTGGGCCCCGCCGCGGCGCCTGAGGCGCTCGCCGTGGACGCCGCGCATCCGATCACCGAACTGGACGCGCGGCTGCCCCGCCTGCTGGAAAACACCCGCTGCGTCTGGTATCCGTTTGCCACGCACGGCGGCCTGGCGGCGCGCGTCGAGGGCTGGCTCGGCGCGGTGCGCGCGCGGCTGCGCTACGGCGCGCTATGCCCCAGCGCGCAGAACGACCTGTGCGCTCTGCTCGACGAGATGCGGCTCTTCAAGGACGCGCACGAGCAGGCCATCCTGCGCCGCGCCAGCCAGATCAGCGCGCAGGCCCACATCCGCGCCATGCAGCGCGCGGCGCGCATGCTGCGCGCGGGCCAGGACCTGCGCGAGTACCACCTGGAAGCCGAGTTGCTGCACGCCTTCCGGGACGCCGGCGCGCAATGCCCGGCGTACAACTGCATCGTCGCTGCGGGGACCAACGCCTGCGTGCTGCACTACCGGGCCGGCGCGGCCCCGGTGCGCGACGGCGAGTTGGTGCTCATCGACGCGGGCTGCGAACTCGACGGCTACGCCAGCGACATCACGCGTACCTTCCCCGCGAATGGCCGCTTCAGCGGCGCGCAACGCGCGCTGTACGAACTGGTGCTGGCCAGCCAGGACGCAGCCGTGGCCACTGCCCGGGCCGGCGCGCGCTTCGACGACCTGCACAACGCCACCGTGGCCGTACTCACGCAGGGCCTGATCGACCTGGGCCTGCTCGACAGGAACAAGGTGGGAACGCGCGACGACGCGATCGCCAGCCGCGCCTACTTCCCGTTCTACATGCACCGCACGGGCCACTGGCTGGGCATGGACGTGCACGACTGCGGCAGCTATGTCGAGCCCGGCGAAGTCGGGCAGGCGGGCGAGCGCAAGGACCCGCTCTCGGGCGAGCGCATCACCCAACGGCCCAGCCGCGTGCTGCGCCCGGGCATGGTGCTGACCATCGAGCCCGGCCTCTACGTGCGGCCTGCCGAGGGCGTTCCCGCGCAGTTTCACGGAATCGGCATCCGCATTGAGGACGACGCCATCGTCAGCGCGTCCGGCTGCGAACTGATCACGCGGGGCGTACCGGTGCAGGCGGACGAGATCGAAGCGCTGATGCGCGCCTGAAGCGTGCGTGGGAAGACCCGACATGAACTCTGACGACAAGCGTCCAACGCCCACGCCACGCGCCATGCAGTGGCGGCTGGGCGCAATCCTCTGGCTGCTGGGCATGGCCAGCATGTTTGCCCCGATATTGTGGGCGCTGCTGCTCCGGTGGACGAGCTTTGAGGAGGCGCTGTTCGTTTTGCTGGTGAGCAATCTGCTGTACGCCGGCTTGGCGTATGCGGTGCTGCTCGCACTCGCGGTGGCCGTGGGCGTGGCGCTGGCGCCGCGCGTGGGCCTTGCCGCGCCCGCGTTGTCGGCGTGGATCGGGCGCCGGCCCGTGTGGCCGGCGCTGAGGCCGCAGTTGACGCCCGGCCTCTGCGGCGGGTTGGCTGGCGCGGCGTGGCTGTGGGTGCTCGCGCGCAACACACCGGAGGTCCTGAGGCCGCCGCCGTCCGCCCCCGAGCACGCCGCAGCCTTCATACCCGCCCAACTGCTCGTTGGCATCACGGACGAACTGTTCATGCGCTGGACCGTGATGACGCTGCTGCTGTGGCTGGTCTGGCGCCTGCTGCAGCGCGGGCAAGGCGCGCCCGGCAGGGGGCTGCTGAGCACAGCGGTGGTGCTCAGCGCCCTGTGCTCGGCTGCGCTGACGTGCTTGTCCACAGTGCAGGACATGCCGGGCGTGTTGACCCCGCCGGTGCTGGCCTTCCTGCTGCTCGGGAACACCGTGTTTGGCTTGGTCATGGGCGCGCTCTACGCGCGCTACGGGTTCGAAGCGGCCATCCTCGCGCATATGCTGGCGCTTGCCTTGTCGCAATCGTTCCTCTGAGGGTGCAGCGCGGGCAAGGCATGCCCGGCAGGGGCGAGATCCGCGCATGAGCTGCTAGCGTCCGTAGCTCTATTGAGCCACAATCAAAGCCCAATGTAATAAGAGAGGCTTGCCATGGCTGCCACAGCATTTGTCCGGGCGCGGATCGATGAGACGCTGAAAAACGAAGCTGCCGCCGTACTGGCTGGCATGGGCCTTACCGTGTCCGACGTGGTGCGTATCGCACTGACCAAGATTGCCAAGGAAAAGGTGCTTCCGTTCGAGATGCGCGTTCCCAACGCGCTGACAGCGGAAACGCTGGCAAAGAGTGAGCGGGGCGAGGACGTGCACCACGCCAAGGACGCGCATGACCTGTTTGAGAAGCTTGGCATCTGATGCGCCAGCCCGGCTATTCCGGTCAGTTCAAACGCGATGTGAAGCAGGCGCAGAAACGCGGCAAGGACATGGGCAAACTCAAGACCTTGTTGGGCTTGCTCATCGAGGGCAAGCCGCTGCCAGCGTCCTACCTCGACCACCCGCTGAAAGGCAGTTGGCGTGGTTTCCGGGATGCGCACGTCGAGCCTGATTGGCTGCTCATCTACAAGATTACCGGGGAGCTTGTGCGGTTCGAGCGCACCGGGCGGCATTCGGATTTGTTCGACGAGTGAGAACAGCCATGTTTGTCGCGCCGGGTCTCGATGCGGTGTTCCTCGTAGTTGTGGCCGATGCAGACGATCTTGTCCGGGTTCGGGATCACGGGCAGAAAGCGGATCTCGTCCAGCGCGGCGCTGTCGGGCCGGCCTTGCGCGACCTGTCCCAGGCGCTCGAGCGCGCCCGCCGCGATGGCGCTGCGCAAATATGCCGTGGTTGCGCGCGTAGAAGTCGGCCATGCGCGCGGGATCGGGCGTAAAGAGGTGCAGTTGCGCGAGGGTGGCGCCAAGGGTCATGGGGTCTCTCCGTGTCAGGGAAGTGCGGGGGGTGCGGGGGAACGGATGCGCGAAGACGGGGCAGGGGGCCTGTCTTCGCCGCTGCGGCCATCAATCCAGGCGGATGTCGAGCCGGCGAATCGGCTCGCCAAAGCGCTGCGCGTCGGCCGCGACCTGCCGGGCGAACTGCTCGGGCGTGAGGCTGTAGGGTTCGTAGAACAAGGTGGCGTAGCGCGCCTGCAGTTCGGCGCTCTGCAGCACGGCGGCCACGTCCTGCTGGATGCTGCGGTCGATGACGGCGCGCGGCGTTCCCTTGGGCGCGAGCAGGCCGACCCAGGCCGAGAGCTCGAATTGCGCTGGTCCGCCCGACTCGGCGACGGTCGGCACGTCGGCGAAGCCGGCTACCCGTGCGGGCGCGGCCACGGCGATGTAGCGCACGCGGCCGGCGCGCTGCATCGCGCCCGCGCTGGCCGCGCTGCCAAAGGCCCAGTGCACCTCGCCATTTCCCACGCCGGTGTAGAGCTGCGTCATTTCCTTGTACGGCACATGGGTCATGCGCGTGCCGCTGGCGGCCTCGAGCATGGCTGCGCCCAGATGACCGGGGCTGCCCACGAACCACGATCCGTAGTTCACCACGGCGGGCTTGTCGCGCGCGGCGCGCAGCAGGTCGCCCGTTGTGCGCCAGGGCGAGGCCGCGGGAACGACGACGAAGAAGTAGTTGCGCAGCATGGGTGTGACGGATGCGAAATCGCGCCCCAGTCGGGTGGCTTGCATGCAGAGGTTCCGTTGAAAAAAATCGTGCGCGCACTATCGACTTGGTAGCAAGCACGGGTCAAACGTCCGTCTCGCCCGGTGAGACGGACGCCCCAAATCGTGGGGACCCCGGGACACTAAAATAACGCCCCATGAACTTCGCCGACATGTTGCGTGGCGCCACGGCGCGAAACCATTCCCTGCTGTGCGTGGGGCTGGATCCCGAACTCGGGCGGTTTCCCGTGGCGATGCGTGGCAACACGCGCAAGATTTATGGCTTTTGCGCCAGGATCGTTGACGCCACGGCCGACTTCGTGTGCGCGTTCAAGCTCCAGGTCGCGTGCTTTTCCGCGTACGGTGCGGAAAGGCAACTCGAACGCCTGATAGAGTACATACGCCGCACCGTGCCCCACATACCGGTGATCCTGGACGCCAAACGGGGGGACATTGGCTCCACGGCGGTGCAGTACGCCCGGGAGGCTTTCGAGCGTTACGACGCGGATGCGGTCACCCTCTCCCCGTTCATGGGTTTCGACTCGATCGCGCCCTATCTGGCGTACCCCGACAAGGGCGTGTTCCTGCTGTGCCGCACCTCCAACCCCGGAGGCGACGATCTGCAAAACCAGCGCTTGGCCGACATCGACGGACAGCCCCGGCTGTACGAGCACATTGCCCACTTGGCGCAAGGCCCCTGGAACCGCAACGGCCAGTTGGGTCTGGTGGTGGGCGCCACCTACCCGCAGGAGATCGCGCGCGTGCGCAACATTGCGCCCACGCTGCCGCTGCTGATCCCGGGTGTCGGCGCGCAGGGGGGCGACGCCGCAGCCGCCGTGCGCGCGGGGTTGCGCGACGGCGGGGCGATCATCGTGAATTCGTCGCGCGCCATCCTCTACGCATCGGAGGGCACGGACTTTGCCATCGCAGCGTGCAAGCAGGCTGGACGCACCCGGAGCGTGCTGGACGAGGCGCAGTAATGAGTTGCACCGGCGGCGCAGAGCACGCCTGTCCCATCTGTCACATGGGGGCCATTCCCGTTGCGCCCCAGCTTGTACGATGCCGCCATGCCAATCCACCATCGCTTGCGCCGCGTTGCCCTGCTGTGCAGCCTGATCCTCATTGCCGTGCCCGCGCCCGCGCAGGACGCGTATCCGTCCAAGCCCGTCACCCTGGTCGTGGGCTACCCGCCAGGCGGTAGCGCCGATCTGACCGCGCGCACCGTGGCGGCCGAGTTGGGCAACAAGCTGGGCGTCCCCGTGCTCGTCGAGAACCTGAGCGGCGCGGGCGGCACCATCGGCGCGCAGAAGGTGGCCAGCGCCGCAGCGGACGGCTACACCCTGCTCGTGGGCGGGAACAACGAGTTGGTGATCAACGGGCTCGTGACCCGCAAGCCCAAATACGGCATCGGGGATTTCAGCGCCATCGGCCTCATCGCCTCACAGCCGCTGGTGCTGGTGGCGTCGCCCGGGGCGGGCGTGAGGAACCTTGCCGAATTCACGCGCAAGGTCGCGCAGAACCCGGGCAAGTTCAGCTACGGCAGTTCGGGCGTGGGCACCTCGTTGCACTTGGCCGGCGAGTTGGTCAAGGAGCAGGGCCAGCTGTTCATGACGCATATTCCCTACCGCGGCGTGGCGCCGCTTGTCCATGACTTGGTGGGTCGCAACCTGGAGTACGGCATGTTCGTGCTCTCCAGCAGCCTGCCGCACATCCGCAGCGGCAAGCTGATCGCCCTGGGAACGACCGAGGCCAGACGCTCGGCGAGCACACCCGATATCCCGGCGCTGGCCGAGTCGCCGCAGTACAGGGCCGTGGACATCGGCACCTGGTTCGCGCTCATGGCCCCGGCGAAGCTGCCCAAGCCGGTGTTCGACAAGCTCAAGAAGGCGCTCGGCGACAGCCTGCAGAGCCCGGAATTTCGCAAAAAGCTGGAGGCCAACGGCTCCAGCATAGCCGCCGCCGGAACAGACACCGACCAGTTCCTCGCAGCCGAGTTGGCCAAGTACCGCAAGATCGTCGAATCCGCCAGGATCGAGGAATGAACGCCGGCCCGGCCTTTGATCTGCCCGTTCCGGACATCGGCGCCTGGCGGGCGGGAAACACCGGCACCGAGGGCGTGTGGCAGTTCGATTCGGGCCGGCCCGGGCGTTGCGTGATGATCAGCGCGCTGGTACACGGCAACGAGCTGTGCGGCGCCTGGGCCCTCAAGGGCCTGCTCGAAGCGGGCCTGCGCCCCGAACGCGGCCGGCTGACGCTGGCCCTGTGCAACCTCGACGCCTTCGATCGCTTCGACCCCGCCGACCACGACGCCTCGCGCTTTGCCGAAGAAGACCTGAACCGGCAATGGATCGACGCGCGCATCGACGCAGCGGACAGCAACGAGCGCCGCCGTGCCGCGGCCCTGCGCCCCTTCGTGGCGCGCGCCGACTGGCTGCTGGACATCCATTCCATGCACGAACCCTCGGCGCCGCTGCTGCTCACGGGCACCCAGGCGCGCAACCTGCAACTGGCGCGCGCCATGCGCTCACCCGAGCACGTCGTGATCGACGCGGGCCACCAGGACGGTGTGCGCATGCGCGACTATGGCCGCTTCGGCCTCGCGGATGAGCAGGCCGGAGACACCCGCTCGCTGCTCATCGAATGCGGCTTCCACGGTGCGCTCGCGAGCCGCGCCGTGGCGCAGGACCAGTGCCTGCGCTTCCTCGAACAGTCCGGCGCGCTCGACGCCCAGGCGCTGGCGCGGCAGTTGCCCGGCTGGCGGCTCGCGGACGCGCCACACCAATGGGCGCTGGAAGTCACGGGCCGCGTGGTCGCGCGCAGCAATGCCTTCCGTTTCGCCGCGCCGTACACGGGTCTGGAGCAGATTGCAAAGGCTGGCAGCGTGATCGGCGACGACGCCGGCACGCCCGTGACCACACCGCATGACGACTGCGTGCTCGTGATGCCGTCCACCAGGCAGGCGCGCGCGGGCGTCACCGTCGTGCGCTACGCCACCCGGCGGCGGCTCCAGGATGGGCCTTCCTGAATCGGGTGCTCCGTGTGGTTCACCCATGCGGGCGCCTGTGCTGCCATGCCGCGGTGCAGGGGGCGCTGCGGCGGTGGAGTTGATCGTCTGCAGCGGGGATCGGCAGGCTGGACCAGCCGGGCTTTGCTGAAGTGAACCGCAGCACCGGGCAAACCCAAGAGCGTTGATCTGCGCACCGCGCTGGCCATCGCAGCGGCTTCGTGCGCCTGCCCGACGGGGTGCCCAGAGGAACTGGCCAACTTCAATTGTTCCTTGTCCCTTTTTGGCCAGTGTGCGGGTTTACGTTGCCTTTGTGGCTGTAGTTGTTGGATGTGGTGCCATCGCGGTTTGTCGCATGGTGCGAACTCACATGGGTGCCACTTTTTCTGCTGTGGCCCTTTACGTACTTTGCCATGGCAGGCAAGGCTGAGAGGCACAGTGTGAACGCAACGGCAAGCGGGATGATCTTCATGGTATTCCTTTCGGTGTGGCGGGTATGGGGTCAGACCACTGTTCTGGTCCCTGGCTAAGGGCCAAGTCACTGGCGCTCGGATTATGGCCAGTGCATCCACGGCGATCTACCGAGCCATGTCTCGACCATGACAGAGTCGGCTTCAGACAGAGCGTACGAAGCGGCCTCAACCCATCCACTGACTCACCGGAGCAGCCGTGTCCTGCAATTCCTGCGCGATCACGTCGATCAGTGCCGGGCCGTCGTGCGACAGCGCAGCCTTGAGCGCTGCGTCCAGCCGCGATGGATCGTCCACACGCCAGGCCTTGACGCCGAAGGCCTCGGCGACGCGCGCATGGTCCGTGCGGGTGAAGTCCACGGCGAAGTAGCGCCCGTTGTAGCTGGCCTTCTGGCTGGCCTTGATCCAGCCGTACACCGAGTTGGAGAAGACGATCATCTTCAGCGCTATCTTGCAGCGCACAAGGGTCTCCATCTCGCCGCAGGTGAAGCCGAAGCTGCCGTCGCCCATCACCGAAACCACCACCGCGTCGGGACGCCCGAAGGACGCGCCGATGCCCGCGGACAGTGCGAAGCCGAGCGCGCCGTGGGCCCGGTTGGTGATGAAGTGCCGACCCGGTCGATGCGCGTTGAAGTGGGCAGACAAGTACGGACAAGGCGTTCCCGGGTCGGCGACCACGATGGCGTTCTCGGGCAGCAGGCGATTCAGCGCATCGACGACTCGCTCGGGCTTGATGGGCGTGTCCAGCGACGCCGCCAAGGGCGCGAACGCGGCACGCTTGGCCTCGCGCGCGGCGGCAGCAAGGGCGTGGCCATCGGCGTGCTCCGCGGGCCGATGCGCGATGCGCCGTTCGACGGCCGCACCCACCGCGTGCAACGCGAGCAGCGCGTCGCCGACCAAGCCGACGTCGGTGCGGTAGTTGGCCGAGATGACCATCGGATCGGCGTCAATGTGCAGGATTCTTGCGTCGCGCGAAGGGAAACGCCAGTGTTCAGTCGTCGTCGAGCCTGCACGACAGCCGATGAAGAGCACGGTGTCTGCGGCGGCAACGATCTCGCGCGTGGCCAGGACGCCGCCATTCGCACCGACCACCCCGGCGTTGAGCGGGTGCGTGTCGGCCAGGCTGCCCTGGCCGCTGATCGTCGTGCACACCGGCGCGTTGAGTTGCGTCGCCAGCGTGTCGAGCGCCGCGCTGGCGCCGGAGATGACCACGCCGCCGCCACAGATGATGACCGGTGAGCGCGAGGCGACGAGTTTCTCCGCGGCCCGCTCGACGTCGGCCGGATCTGGCGCCGAGCGCATCGCGGGGAAGCGATCGTGGCCCTCTTGCGCCCAGACGTCGGCAGAATCGACCGCGTGCGTTTGCACGTCATGGGGCAGACAGATGTGCGCGGCGCCGGGTTTGCCGGTGGTCATCGCGCGAAACGCGGCGCGCACGATGCCGGGAATCTGGTCGGCACGATCGACGGTCGCGTTCCACTTCGTCAGAGGACGGTACAGAGCCTCTTGGTCGAGTTCGGTCAGCGGATACTTGCCGCGTGACCCCACTGACACATCGGACGTGATGCCCAGCACCGCGACCGACGACTCGTTCGCTTCCACCAGACCGGGCAACAGGTAGGTGGCGCCACCCCCGCTTGGGCCCTCGCAGACACCCACCTTGCCGGTCACGCGCGCATAGGCATCCGCCATGTAGCCGGCGCTGCGCTCATCGCGCGTGAGGACGTGGTCGATGCCGTGGTCCAGGCGCGCCATCGCGTCGTACAGCGGCAGGCTGGTGTCCCCGCACAGGCCAAAAATGTGTTTCACTCCATTGAGTTGCAGCATGCGCACGACGGCTTCTGCGCCATTCATCTTCATCACGGGGCGGTCTCCGGGTTCATGGGGTTCGAGCAGCTCACACGGCGCTGCGCCGGAAGCGCTCAAGAAAGATCTTCAGGCGCTCGTTGCGGGGATTGCGGATGATCTCGGCGGGCGCGCCGATCTCGGTCATCACGCCATCAAGCATGAAGCCGATGCGATCCGACACTTCGGCGGCAAAGGCCATCTCGTGGGTGACCAGCACCATCGTCATGCCCTCGCCCGCCAACTGCTTGATGACGGACAGCACCTCGTCGACCAACTCGGGGTCGAGCGCGGACGTGACCTCGTCGAACAGCATCACGTCCGGCCTCATGGCCAGCGCGCGGGCGATGGCCACGCGCTGCTTCTGCCCGCCAGACAAGTGGCTCGGGTAGGCTCCCGCCTTGTCCGCCAAACCGACCTTCGCCAGCAGGTCACGGCCCAGCGCAGCCGCTTCGGCCTGCGCCATGCCCTTGACCTGCACCGGCGCTTCGACGATGTTCTGCAGCACCGTCATGTGCGGGAACAGGTTGAAGTGCTGAAACACCATGCCGATGTCGCGGCGCAGTCTGGTCAGCGCAGCGTCGCCCGGTGCACGTCCGCTTGCGCTGAAATCGAACCCATGCGCGCCGACTTGCAGCCGACCGGACTGCGGTATTTCCAGCAGGTTCATGCAGCGCAGAAAGGTCGATTTTCCCGAGCCGCTTGCACCGATCAGCGTGACCACCTCGCCCTTGTTCACCGAGAGGGACACGCCCTTGAGCACCGGCTGCGCACCGAAGGATTTGTGGATCTGCGTGGCCTGGAGCATCGGGCAAGCGGCGTTCATCGGTGGACTCCGAGGCGCCGCTCGACGCGCTGCGCGACCACGGTGAGCGGATACAGCACGGCGAAGTACAGAACCGCGATGACGGTGTAGACCTCCAGCGGTCGATACAGGGCGGCGGTAATCACCGAGCCCTGATAGAGCAGGTCGCCTACGGCGATGGTGGATACGAGCGAGGTGTTCTTCAACTGCAGCACGGTCTGGTTGATGAAGGCCGGAATCATCATGCGCACCGCCTGCGGCAACACGATGCGACGGAAGATCCGCCCGCGGCGCATACCCACGGCCATGCCCGCCTCCCACTGAGCGCGATCCACCGCCTCGATGCCGCCGCGGAACACTTCCGCGTAGAACGAGCCGGCGTAGAGCGACAGCGCAAGAAAGCACGCCATCGTCGGCGACATCTCAACGCCGACCAGCACGGGCAGCGCGTAGTACATCCATACCAGTTGCACGAGCAACGGCGTACAGCGGAACAACTCAACGTAGCCGATCACCGGCACATGCAGCCAGCGCGGCGCGTTGGTGCGCACCACTGCGACCGCAAGACCAAGCACCAGGCCCGCGAGCACGGTGCTGAGCGTGAAGGCGATGGTGACCAGCAAGCCCCGCCCGATGAGACCCGCGTAAGGCTCGAGCGCCTTGAAGTCCCAAACGTATGCCATGCTGGCCCGGTGCTCAGAACTGCACTTCCGCAGGGATGTCAGCCACGGTCACATTGATCTCCGCGAGGCCTTTGAGCAGCCACTCGCGCGTCTGACCGATCGAGCGGTTGTAGTCGGTCCACACGCTCAAGAAGTCGCGAAAACGCCTGTCGGGATCGATGCGCACGCCAAGATTGCTCGGCAGCGTCAGTCTCGGGCGCGGTATGGCGATCTCGCCCAGCGCCGGGTTTTTCTTGAGCATCGGCAGCGCAAGAATAGCCAGCACGACGTTGCAGTCCGCGCGGCCCGTCGCGACGGCGAGCACCGCCTCGTCGCGGTTCTTGAAGCCGACGATGTTGGCTTTGGGCGCGTAGCGGCGGGCGATCAACTCATGCGTCGAGCCGAGATCCACGGCGATGCGCACGGTCGGCTTGCTCAGATCCTCCCAAGTCGCGGGCTTGGGAAAGCCCTTGCGCGTCACGGCAGTGAACGAGTGCATCAGGATCGGTGACGCGAAATCGATGACCAGCGCACGCTCGGGCGTCGGATTGACGGCAAACGCCAAGTCAATCTTGTCGGCCTGCAAGTCCAATATCTGGTTGCCCCACGTCGTCTCGACAACCCCCACCTTGGCGCCGAGTTTGGCGCCGATGTCGTTGGCCATGTCCATGCAGGCGCCCGTCCACTTGCCCGTGAGCAGATCCTTATTGAAGTACGGGGCCTGACCCACGATGGCGGCGATGCGCAGCACGCCGCTCTTGCGCACGCGCTCGAGCGTTGATCCGGAAGCGCTCGCCACGCCGGAGGCGGACTGAGCGAGTCCCTGCGACGAAGCGGTGGTAGCCAATACGGCAGCGCCCGCCAGGGCGGTCGAAGTGAGAGCGTTTCTGCGATTCATCAGTGATCTCCGCGCAAGCAGTGGAACGGGTCTATCCAACTCCTGTATTCAGATGCTGATTCATGTCCTGTATTCAGTCAAGTACCATATGACGCATGAACCGCCACGTCGTTGTCATTGGCGCCGGCGCCGTCGGTGCGATCAGCGCCATCGAGGCGCTGCGCGCGGGCCTGCGCGTGACCTTGCTCGACCCGGGACTGCCGGGCGGTGAACAGGCGGCCAGCTATGGCAACGCAGGCTGGCTGTCATCGCACTCGGTCATCCCGCCCGCGGAGCCAGGGGTCTGGAGGAGGCTGCCGCGCCTCATCATGGACCCGCTGGGGCCGCTGGCCATCCGCTGGAATTACCTGCCGCAGGCCACGCCGTGGCTGCTGCGGTACATCGCTGCCGGCTGGACGGCTGCGCGCATCGCGGCCACGGCCCGTGCGCTTCGCTCCCTGCTGGTTGACGCACCGGCGCTGCATGAGGGCTTGGCGCGGCAGGCGGGCGTCCCGCAGCTCATCGAACGGCGCGGGCTGCTGCACGTGTATCCGTCGCGGGCGGATTTCGAAGCGGACGCGCTCGCCTGGACGATCCGGCGGGATAACGGCGTTCGCTGGCTGGAACTGGACGCCGCTGCACTGCACCGGCAGGAACGCGCACTGCACCCGCGCTATCAGTTTGGCGTACTGGTTCCCGAGGCGGGGCATTGCCGCAACCCGGGCGCCTACGTCGCCGCGCTCGTGGCGTATGCGCGCACGCTCGGTGCGCAGTGGGTGTCCGCGAGAGCAACCGGCTTTCACATCGAGCGCGGGCGGCTGCAGGCCGTGCGCTGCGACGACACCGAGGTTGCCTGCGATGCAGCGGTGGTGGCCGCGGGCGCGCACTCCAAGGCGCTGGCTGCGCGGGCGCAAGACCGCGTGCCGCTGGAGAGCGAGCGCGGCTACCACGTGGTCGTGGAAAGCCCCGAGGTCATGCCGCAGCTGCCGCTGATGGTGTCGGACTGCAAGCTCATCGCGACGCCCATGGAGACAGGCTTGCGCGTGGCCGGCCAAGTCGAGATCGCCGGCCTCGGTGCCGCGCCGGATTGGCGCCGCGCCGATATCCTGCGGGATCACCTGCCCAGCATATTCCCGGCGCTGCCGCGCGAGTTCCCGCGGGATCGGCTGCACAACTGGCTCGGGCACCGGCCCAGCACGCCCGACGGGCGACCATGCATCGGCTTTGCTCGCGCTTCGAGCGACATCGTGTACGCCTTCGGTCACGGCCACGTCGGGCTCGTGGGGTCGGCGCGCACCGCGCGCGTGGTCGCGCAACTGCTATCCGGTTGCGCGCCGGAGATCCCGCTGGCGCCGTTCGACCCGCGACGCTTCGCTTGAGACACAACGACCGCAGAAAGCTCCTCCGATGACGCAGTCCTCCCGATCCAGCATCGCGCGCGGCGGCAGGGCCGTGTACGGTGCGCCGCTGGGCATCCTGATGCTGGAAGCGCGCTTTCCCCGCATTCCCGGCGACATGGGCAACGGCCTGACTTGGCCCTTTCCCGTGCTCTACAAGGTGGTCCGCGGCGCGAGCCCCGGGAAGGTCGTGCTCGACGGCGCGCGGGGCCTGCTGCCGGACTTCATCGATGCGGCCCAGGACCTGGTGCGCCAGGGAGCCGAGGCCATCACCACCAACTGCGGTTTCCTGTCGTTGTTCCAGCAGGAACTCGCCGCCTCGGCGAACGTGCCGGTGGCTACTTCATCGCTGATGCAGGTGCCCTGGGTGCAGGCGACGCTGCCGCCCGGCAAGCGCGTGGGCATCGTGACCGTGAGCGGCTCCGCGCTGACGCCGGCGCACCTGCGAGCCGCCGGCGTGCCGTGCGACATCCCGAGGGAAGGCACCGAGAACGGTCGCGAATTCTTCCGTGTGCTCATCCGGGCCGAGAAGGACGATATGGACGTCGCACTGGCCGAGCAGGACGTCCTCGACGCCGGGCAGGCGCTGGTCGAGCGCCATCCCGAGGTCGGCGCGATCGTCCTCGAATGCACGAACATGCCGCCGTATGCCGCGGCGCTGCAGGCCGCGGTGAACATGCCCGTGTACGACATCTACTCGATGATCACCTGGTTCCATGCCGGCCTGAGGCCGCGCGCCTTTGGCTGACAATGCGCGCCTTGGCACACACGAAATACAAAGGGAGAATGCCTTGCGAGAAGCCGCGAAAGACAGCGTCGTCCACTTGGTCCACGGGCAGCTGCGCTCCATGGCCATTGGCTACGAGTTCAAGCCCGGCGAGCGGCTGAATGAAGGCGAGTTGGCCAAGCGGCTCGGCGTCAGTCGCACGCCGCTGCGCGAGGCGCTGCACCGCCTGAATACCGAAGGCCTGCTGCACTTCGTCCCGGGCAAGGGATTTTTCTGCCGCGATCTCGACGTGCACGAGATTTTCTCGCTCTACGAAGTCCGCAAGGCGATCGAAGTCGCGGCGATCCGCCTGGCCATCGGGCGCGCCAAGGATCAGGACATCGACGACCTGCTTGGCTTCCTGGGCAGCACCGGGCCAGCCCCCGGCAACCGATCGACCGACGAACTCGTCGAACTCGACGAGACCTTCCACGAGCGCCTGATCGCGTTGTCGGGCAACCCGGAGATGCTGCGCGTGCTGCGCAACCTCAACGCACGCATCCACCTCGTGCGCTGGATCGACATGGAACGCTGCGACCGGACGCTGACGCAAACGGAGCATCTCTCGGCCCTGCAGGCGCTCAAGGCACGCAACGACACGGCCTGCGTCGCGATCCTCGAAAAGCACATCGATCGCCGCCTTGACCAGATCACCTCGGCATTGCGCGCGGGCTACGCACAGATCTACATGCCGCAGACGTGAGTGTCCCCAGGGCGCTACCGGATGCGGCCTGCGCCGAACTGCTGGCAGCGTAACTATTCAGCCGCTACCAACAAACTCCATAGGAGCGGATCGTGCAGAAGCTTTGCGCCCCGGCAAAGGTGCGAAAGCAACCCGAGATCTTCTGCTTGACCTTGGGCATGCGGATGGCCCGCTCGGCCAAGTTGTTCGTGAAAGGCACCGACAGGTCACGCGCAAAGCGCAGCACCTCTTGCTCATGATCGCGCAGGCGTCGCAGCAAATTGAACGCATCCGACTGCTTGGCCCGTCCGCGTTGGCCCTGCTCCTTGACGCGCTGCGGGTTGAGCGCTTGCCCCTCATCCAACAGGGCACGGTAGCGTCCTATCCAACGCAGCACTTGGCGTGACTGCACCGCAGTGATTCCCTGTGTGCGAGCCCGTTCGCAGCCTCGATGCGCTGCCAGCAGCATGTCCATCATGCGTTGCGGCCAAGCTTGACCACTGCTCTGGACCAAGAAGGTCAGCTCGCGCAGCAGGTGCGCATTGCACAGCGCATGCACGCATTGGATCAGCCAGTATGGCGCCCAGCAGTCATGCATCAGCACGCCGGCGTAGTCCTTCAGAACACCGAACGCATTGACTGCCTCGATGCCCCGCTTGGCATGTACGCCATACCAAGTGTGCGTCGGGGTGACGCTGGTGTGCAGCCACTGCAACTTGGCCTGTACGCGCAGACCCGATTCATCGACATGAACCACAGGCGATTGGCTCACCTGCTGCGCTATGGCTTGGACCGAGGGGCTGAGCAACGCGTCGGCCTCGCGCGTCCATCCATGCAGTGTGCCCGGTGAGATGTCCAACTGGTACAGGTCAGCCATCAACTCGCTGGTGCGCGCATACGGCAGCAGCTGACCTTGTGTGAAGTGCACTGCTACGGCACGTATGTTGGGACCGTACTGCACATGCTCGGTCACCTTCTCGGGAAAGCGGCTCTCGTGCAATTTGCCGCACTGACAGACCAGGCTCAGCGTTCGGTACTCCGTGACCTCATGGCGGGCAACGGGGATATCGAGCACCTGACGACGCTCCTGTACTTGCGCTTGGGCTACAGGCAATGCTGCGTGACAGGCATCGCAGCGCTCAGGCAATTTTTGCTCGACGACGTGATCTGCAACCGCCGCTTGGCGCAGCGTTTTGCCGGTATGACCGACTTGCCCACCTGGGCGTTTGCCAGACTTGCGACGCAATGACTGCGTCTTCTTCAGACCATCAGACGATGGGGGGTTGCTTGAGTTGTGGCTGTTCTTGGACAGACGCGATTCCAACTCTTGGACCCGAGTGACCAATTCTTGGACCCGAACGACCAACTGTCCAATCAATGCATCCTTGTGCTCAAGCAATGCGTCCTTCTCTTGGAGCAATGCATCCTTCTCCTCGTGACTCAGCATTGAAGTGTCGGAAGGTGTCAGCATGGGGCGAGTATCACCGATTCGTGTTCGAGAGGCTGAACAGTCACGGTTTCCACACGAAACGATGAGGAGCCAGCGCACCTTACCAAGCGTGCTCAGCATCGATCGGGAACGACCGACTCTTCACGGCGGCCACATAGGACCTCAACGCGTCTGGCAGCGAGCCCGTCCCGACCATGAAATTGCGCACGAACTTCGGAATCCTGCGCGTTGTTGCACCGATCATGTCGTGGAGCACGAGGACCTGGCCCGCCGTCGCAGAACCAGCGCCGATCCCGATGGTGGGGCAGTCGGTCAGCATTTCGGTGACATTTTGCGCAACGCTGGCCGGGACCATTTCCAGAACGAGCAAACCGGCGCCAGCGCTTTGAAGCTCGCGCGCCTGCAGCAGCAGTTGGCGAGCTGCTTCGTCGGTTTTCGCCTGCAACCGATAGCCACCTAGGGCATGTACGTGCTGAGGAGTGAGCCCGAGGTGCGCGCAGACAGGCACGCCCCGCGATACGAAGAATTCCACGATCGACGCTGTCCACCCGTCGCCTTCCAGCTTGACCATCTGTGCGCCTGCCTGCATGAGTACGCATGCGTTCGCGAACGCCTGGTTGGGATTTCCCCCATAGGAGCCGAACGGCATGTCCGCAAGCAGGAATGGCCGCCCGCCCGATCGCCGTGTTCCGCGGGCAACTGCTTCGGTGTGATAGCGCACATCTTCCAGTCGCACCGGGACAGTACTCTCGTGGCCCTGGCACACCATTCCGAGCGAGTCGCCAACGAGCAGGCAGTCGACGCCGGCGTCATCGGCTAGCGCAGCAAACGTCGCGTCGTAAGCGGTGAGCATCGTGATCTTCTCGCCTTCGCGCTGCATCTGCTTCAGGCGGGGCAAAGTGACGGCGAGCGGCTTCACTGCAGGCGCACAATCTGCGGCCAGATTCTGATACGGGGATTGCTCCATAAGTTTGCTCCCAAAACTCATGCTGCCACGGCCGCTTGCACCGGGACGTGATCACGCATGAAAACTCGTCGGTTACTTTGGTCGTGGGGCCGGAAATCGTGGATTCGCGACTGCTCGATGTGCCCATACGCAGCAACGATTACAAGGTCACCTACGCATGCCCTGCGTGCCGCGGCGCCGTTGAGCGACATCACGCCGCTCCCCCGCTCCGCGCGAATGGCGTAGGTGGAGAAGCGTTCGCCGTTGTTGATGTTGTAGACGTCGATCTGTTCGAATTCGTAAATGTCGGCCGCGTCGAGCAGGTCTTCGTCGATCGCACAGGAGCCCTCGTAATTCAGCTCGCAATGCGTATTGGTGGCGCGGTGGATCTTGCCGGCGAGGACGGTTCGAATCATTGGCTGTGTGCTCATAAAATCTCAATGCTGTCGATCAGGCGAGTCTTGCCCAGGCGCGCGGCGGCGAGCACGACGAGGGCGTCACCTGGGTCCGGCATCCCGAGATCGGCGCGTCTGCGGATTGCGATGTAGTCTGGCTGCCAACCCCGAAGTGCAAGCTGCTCCGTCGCGCGACGTTCGAGCGCTTCGAAGTCTTGCCCACCCTCGCGCGCCGACACGGCCACGGCCCGCAAGGTCAGCGAAAGATGGACGGCCTCGGCGCGCTCGGCAGAATTTAGGTAACCGTTGCGCGACGAGAGCGCAAGCCCGTCCTCAGCCCGACTGGTTTCGCAGCCGACGATCTCGATCGGAAGGGCCAGCTGCCGCACCATCTGCCGAATTACAAGCAGTTGTTGGTAGTCCTTCTTTCCGAAGAAGGCCACACCGGGCTGCACACACGCAAAGAGTTTCATGACGGCCGTACAGACGCCAGTAAAAAAACCTGGGCGGAACCGGCCTTCGAGGATTTCGGCCAGCCTCGGATCCGGGACAACCTTGTAAACCTGCGGCTCCGGATACAGCATGCTCTCTTGCGGCGCGAACAGGACGTCGCATCCTGCCTCCCGCAGCTTCGCGCAATCGGCTTCCACGGTGCGGGGGTAGGCGTCGAAATCCTCGTGCGGCAGGAACTGCATCCGATTCACGAAAATGCTGGCGATGCAGACGTCGCCCAAAGTCTTCGCCCTTTGGACCAAACAGATATGCCCATCGTGAAGATTGCCCATCGTCGGCACAAAGGCGGGTTGGCGAAACGCTGCGAGATGGCTCCGCAGCTCGACGATGTCTCGTAGGACTTGCATCGGTGCTCCTTGTCAGTTCAGGGCAGGTTTCGGCTGAAGCGCCTTGTCGCCTGAGAGGCGTGCCTCCAGAGCGCGGTAGGCACGGAATGCGGTCCAGATTCGCCGCCACGTTTGATTGGCACGGCGGCTGCCATCTGCGAGTACGCATCGGTCCATGTATTCGATTGCGGCGGAGAGTGCTTTGCCGGAGTGACCCGATCCCAGGTTGTCTGCTGATACGTGCAGGCGGTAGAAGGCCGGGTCAAGTCCGAAGGATTCGAGCGTCCCGGCCATTCGATGGAAGATGCCTCCGAGGCCGACGAGTTCCAGGGACAAAGTCCAGCCGAGTAGTTCAGGAAAGTGCAGATGGCCCAGTCGTGCAAAAAGGAGGTGAGCATTCGCGATCGCGTACCACTCGGGACGCACGCGGGGATCATCGGCGCAAGTGATCCGGACGAGCGATTCGGGCGAACTGACTGCCTCCCGCAACAAGTCGGCGTAGATTGCTGAGTGGTTCTGTTCGATCCTTCCGTTGCCGACTTCGTCGTCGAATATCTCGGCAAGTGGAGCAGTTGTCAGCTCATCGAACGGGCAGTACTTCATGACGCCCCACAGCCACGCGCCGTCGATCATGGCGGGCGGCGCTGCGGTCGCTAGGAGTGCCTGGACCTCATGCAATTCCTTCGCGTGCGGCCGTTCGAAAATTTTCGCGGCGACGATGCCTTGTACCGCATGAACCTTATCGATCCTCGCGCGGATCGTCGCCGAGGAGTATTCGAAGAAATCCAAAGCGCTGTCGTAGTCAGAATCAGGCACGAACTCGTCGCCGAGCCGCAGGATCTGCTCGAGTTCCTGGCTCATGCCACCCAGATGGGCGCGAGCCAACGCGCCTTCACCGGCAAGGTGCCTGAATTTTTTTGAAGGAGACTGAGTGGCCCAGGCTTCGACCGGCGGCTTGCTGCTTGCTTCGCCGAGAAACACGTCCTCGCGCGGCGACCGGAGGCTGGGCGCCACAACCTCGGGCGCGACGTCTTCTTCCTGTTCCGCCCATTGCCTGAACAGGGCGATTTCTTCGCGGCTGAACACGCCGTACATCGGGCGCCCGAACGCAACGAGGTCGCGGAAGAACGGCATCTCGCCAGTGACCTCGTCCCTTCGGAACCACCGCGTGGACCGCATGGAGTGCAGAAATGCAATCGCGTCGAGCTGTTCGTCGCCCAACAGCGCGTCCAGGCATCTGCCATGGATAAATGCATTCCGATGGTGGCCTACCGAATAGGTCGCATTTCGGCTGATCACCTCCGCGAGCCGCTCCGTCACCGAACGCGGCGTCTCAACGGCGTTTCTGAGCGCACCGAGACTCGCGACAAGCAGCTTCGCCGCGCGTGATGCGTGCGAACGACCGAGCGACAGGCCCGGCGCACGCAAGAATCTGAATTGCGGCGCTTTTTTTGCGTGGGGTTCAAAGCTCAGGAGGACGTCACATAGATTGCTGTAGATCTCGAACGCGTCGCACAATTCACCCGGAACAGGCTCAAAGTGCGGGAGTGCACGCCACATCAGCGCGGTGACCCGGATGCGGCGCCACAGTTGCACATCAATGCCTGCGGGGGGGCCGTCGAACACGACGTGCCGGCGCACGCCGAATACATCGTGGAGACGGCGCAGAGCGCCGCCTGCGGTGCCGAACGGCGAGTAATTCCTGAACAGCCGATAGTTTTCGTACGCGCGTGGCACGAGGTAGTTGGTCGGGTTCATCGACGTCGACAGCGCCTCGTGACCAAACGACGTGATCGGTAGCAACGCGGACAGCAGGGTTTTCACCACCATCGGGTCCCGGTTCGCCGCGGCCGCGAGCCCCGCAAGTACGGGCAAGATATCCTCAACAGATTCGCTCGCCCCTTCCCCCTCGATGACAGACAGTTCCTGGGCGGCAGCGGCCTGCGCGAGCTCGATGTCCTCGATACTCAGCACGTGTCCTGTGCGCAAGGTCTCCCGAAGGAACGCCTCTTCGTTTATGGCGTGCGCCTGCTGACTTAACATGACAGGATCTTCACCTCATGCTCGACGCGCCAAGATGGTTCTGTGGCCGTAAGTTCGTCGCCTAGCGGCGGCTCGCACAAGAGGCGCAATGCCTGCTGTGCGATCGAGGGCGCCAAACGAATGCCGGATCCTCCGCATGCGCCCGCGAAAACGAGACCGCGCTCACGGCCGCGGAATGCGCAAGGATCGGCCGGTGTGCGATAGGCATCGACGAATGCCTGTCCTCCAATAACGCGAACATCGATGTCACAGAGTAGGCCCTCCGTTGCGCGCATCGCATGGGCCACGTCTTCGTCACTCACGCATGCTTGCTGGGAACCAGGTTCGACGTCCCACTTCTCGCTGCGATAGCTCAGAATCGCCGTCTCCCCGCCCGGGTTTGGCGCGACGAAAACATCCAGGGTAGGAGCGAAGATCGTTCCCGGCAGCGCGCGGCAACCAGCCAGTTTCAGTGCCACCACCCGCTTGGTGCGCAAGCCCGTGCATTCGGGGAGTCTGGACGGCATCCAAGGACCCGTTGCCACGCACACGCGCCCTGCACTCACAGTCGATGTCGCGATCCCCTCCAGCTCAAGGCATTTGCCGTCGCAATGGATTGCCCGGACTTCGCAACCCTCTCGAATCTGGACGCCACCCATCAGACGCAGCGCATGTTTGAGTTCGTCCATCAATCGCTGCGCGTCATACCGTACGCAATAGCCGTACTCGAATAAGTCCCAGGTTTTCAACTGCAGCATCGGAAGTCTCGCCTGCAAGGCCTTCACATCGACACGCGGAATCTCACGCGCCGCGCCGCCATGGAATGCATTCCATGGCGGCGCGGCGCTCGCGGGCGGCAATACGACGAAGAACGGCGTGATGGTCGCCGCGGGCGCAACCAATGCGGAGAGACGACCGGCGTATGACGACATTGCCTGGACCGAGGCGCCGCGGACCAAGGCGGATGCGCCGTATGGAAGTGCGACCCCGGCCGAGTATCGGGTTGCGCCGCTGCCCAGGCCGGCCCGATCGACGAGGGCGACAGAGTTGTAGTCGCCAGTCGCACGCGCAAGATAGGCCGTCACTGCACCGATGACGCCGCCACCTATCACGGCCAGTTCACATGTCGCCTTGCTGTACATTTGCTACTGCTCCCTTGTCACCACGCTTGAGGGCTTGGACACGCCGCATCTTATAGGGCCAAGCTCGCGCCGTCATTGCAACCGAAGGATTAATCCTTCGGTTGAAGTTGTGCTAGAGCTGCTATGTCGCCTAAGATACACGCGGCTTTACCATAAAGGAGCATTCGATGCATGAGCAAGACGAGCAAGGCGTGCGCATTGCAACAGTCCAAGGGCTGTTCGATGCGGGTTTGGTGGAACGTTCGGCCTTGCCCGCATTGCAGGAGGTCGCGAGCCAATACGCGATCGCCCTCACACCCACGATTAGCAGGCTGGTGCAAGCCGAAGGTGGCGACGGACCGATCTCGCGGCAATTCATTCCCACCGAATCAGAACTTATCCGAAAGGAATGGGAGCGTGACGATCCCATTGGTGATGAGGCGCACAGCCCGGTTTCAGGCATCGTTCACCGATATCCCGACCGGGCTCTGCTGACACCGGTTCTTACCTGTCCTGTTTATTGCCGGTTCTGTTTCCGGCGCGAGGCAGTCGGCCCAGGCAAGGGCAGCACCCTCGGCGCAAGTCAACTCGACGCGGCGTTCGCCTACCTCGCTGCGCAGCGCGGCATCCGCGAGATCATCATCACCGGGGGCGACCCGCTGATCCAGTCGCCTAGGCGAATGGGCGAAATCGCTGGGCGACTACGCGAGCTCGAGCACATTCGCATCGTGCGCTACCACACGCGCGTGCCCGTGGTGGAACCTCAGCGGGTCACTGCCGAATTGATTGCGGCGATGTGCAGCTTCGGCCGCGCGACCTATGTCGTGCTGCATGTGAACAGCGCACGCGAGCTGACCGCCGCCGCGCGCGATGCGTGCGGACTGCTCGTCGACAGCGGCATCCCGATGCTCAGTCAGTCCGTGCTGCTCAAGGGCGTGAACGACACGACGGAAAGCCTTTCGGAGTTGCTGCGTGCTCTCGTGGAGATAAGGGTGAAGCCCTACTACCTCCACCACCTCGACCCAGCTCCTGGGACCGACCAATTCCGCGTCAGTATCAGCGAAGGGCAAAAGCTGGTGCGCGGCCTGCGCGGTCACCACTCGGGCCTCATGCAGCCCACCTATGTCCTGGACATTCCGGGAGGCCACGGCAAGTCGCCGATCGGAGATTCGTTCATCCGCCGCGCCACGGACGCGAACGGAACCTTTCATGAAATCCGCAGCTATACCGGCGCATGGCACCGTTACGAGGCCGAACCGGTTCAGCACATGGCGAACACAGGAGATCCGGCATGAGCAAACTATTCTTCGCGAACTTCGTCAATGAGTTGATGACGACGGTGCCAGGGCCGGGCCACGCACGCAACCTGACGGCAGGGGCGATTCGCAAGATTTGGCTTGCGGAGCCCGGCGACCTGCTCGTGCTACCCCGGCCGATGGATCCCGAGTTCTTTGAGTATGCCTGCGACGTGCTCAGGCTCGAACCGCGCTTGGTCGAAATCGTCAGTCCCTCGGGGGGTGTGCTCGAGTATCTGGCACAGAGGCTGCGGCAGGACGAGGTAGCCATGCGCCACATGCGTGCATGGGTTCGCGAGCATCCGGGTTCGGAAGCCGTCTTGTTCGCACAGGACCGACCCTCAATCGCGCTCTTCGCGGAGCTGGGGCTCGGCATCCAAGGCTATGCAGATCCCCATCGAAATGAACTCGTCGACCTGATCTACCACATGAACACTAAGGACGGCTTTCGGAACGTCGCCCGCGATCTGGGAATCCCGATCCCCGCTGGAGCACGCTGCCAGAGCATCGAGGCACTTGTGGACCATGCACAACGGCTTGCCGAAGAAACTGGGCGGGTGATCGTTAAGTTCAACAGGGGTTCCAACGGCTACGGCAACCACACACTCGAGCGGGATCAGCTTCAGGGTCGCGACGCCGCCGAACGTGTCGCAGCATTTATCCGGACGAACTGGGCCGAGCAACCAACCGACTTTGTGGTCGAAACCTATTATGAACACAGCATCTGCCCGAGCGTCGAGCTGCGGGTGGAGGCTTCGGGGCCGCAGGAACTTTACGCATGCGATCAGCGAAGCGTGAACAACGCCTGGCGAGGAACGGTCACTCCGCCGCAAAGCATGGACGCCGCCACGCGCCAAAGCCTCTCCACCTATGGAGCGCGGTTCGGCGCGCACGTCTGGGCGGCCGGTTATAGGGGCATCTGCGACGTTGACTTTCTTCTCACCAGCGCCGGGAAACTGCTTGCGACCGAGACAAACTTCCGCCGCACCGGAGGGACCTACCTCGAAACCCTCGTTCGACGCCTCACGAAGAATTTCCCAGAAGAGCGCGTCTGGCTTGCCGACAACGGGATTACCGCCGGCGTCGCAGATTTCAGACAGGCCCTCCTCGCCTTGCACGACAGCGGCCTTCAGTATGACGCGGAGCGAGGGACGGGCTGCATCCTGACGGCGAACACCTTGCCGACGGATCGAAGACTTCGCTATCTCGTCATTGGCAAGGACTTCGATTCGGTCTGTGCGTGGGAGACTGAATTGCGAAGCCGTTTCGCCCTGGAGGCCTGAAGACGTGGCCGACGGGCACGATGGATTGGTCGGGTTGCCGCCGCGCGACTTCGAAGTTTACGGCCATTGCGGTTCGATGACCGTCTGTGAATGGCAAGAGCTCGACCGATTCGATCCGGAACAGAAGCGGCGGCTGGCCCGCACTTTCGACCGAATCGCATTGCAGAACTACCAGATGAACCCCACGCATTTCATCGATCAGTACGAGAAGCTTTTCAAGCCCGACACGCATCTCTACCTCGGCGTCAACGACCACGCTGAGATCGTTGCGTGGTCGCTTGTGCGGCAGATGGAGTTCGAAGGAATTCCGCTCATGTATGGCTGGCTCGCGAATGTCGTCCCCTCGTACCAAGGAATGGGATTCGCGAAGCGCGTGCGCGACCGGGCGCTCGCGATTGCTCGATTGCGCGAGCCCTGCGTGATCTATTCGACCTCGACGCGCAACCCGGTCGTCTATCACAACTCGCGGAAGATCTGCACCTATCTGTTGCCGACACTGACAGGAGATGACGCCGTTCCGCAGGACGTCCGGAAGATGCTACTTGGCGCTGCCTCATTCCTCGCTGCAACTGTCTACGAGCGCTGGACTGTCGACATCGACAACCTGTGTATCAAGAACGAGATGCCGGTTGCCACGTACGCCCACAACGAGTCGTTCAAAGCCACGGACCCATTCGACCGCGCCTTCTATGCACATCCGTCGGTGAGGAACGCGCGCGATGGCATGCTTCTCATCGGCTTGGCACTTGGCAACGAAAAATGACGCTCGCCCGCCTCGCTATCAAATACAGGGCATACAAGTTCCTGACAGCCTCGTACTTCGGCTTCGGCGTCATGTTTCCCTTTTTTGAGGGCGGAGGATTCTCCAAGGGCGACCTGTTCGTTTTCGAGGCCGCGCTCATCGCGATCAAGACACTGGTTGACCTTCCTTCAGGACATCTTGCCGATCGCCAGGAACGCCGCTGGTTGCTGTGTCTGGGCTGCTTCGCCACGGCGGCTGCATTTCTCGGAATTGCCGCGCGGCCCGACTGGATTGCGATGCTCGGCCTGTTCGCGTTACGAGGCTTTGGACTGAGCTTTATGGTGGGCCCTGATTCCGCCATGGTTTACGACCACCTCCAGGCCAACGACGCCGCGGCCGAGTATCCGCGCATTGAGGCCGACGCGATCGCCGCATCGCTCTATGGCTTCGCAATCGCCCCCGTGCTTGGGAGTTTGGCGTATTCACACATCGGGCCGCACGCGCCGTTCCTCATGACCGCCGCGGCCATGGTGGCAGCCGCCGTGCTCGCGAGCAGGTTTCCCGAGCGTGGCGCCGTCGCATCGCCTCTGACGTCGGTTCGGGCGCTGCACGACTTCATCCTTGCCGTGCGCCAGGGCCGCTTTCAGTATTTGGCCATCGCATTCGCGGCAACTGCGGCCTTCAGCCGCATGGGATACTGGCTGTTGCCCTTGTGGCTTCTCGAAGGCGACCTCGATATTGTGCAGGTCGCGCTCATCCTATCCCTGATCGTGCTGCTGTCCGGGCTCGTTGCGCGCGGGACCAGTCGGTACGCTGTGACGCCACGACCCGCACTTTATGTTGGCGGGATTGGGTGTCTCGCGGCCAGCTTCAGCCTCGGCTGGGCCGCGACGATTGCACGCGCCAATTGGGCACCGTTTGCGCTCGGCTTCGCCGCTCTCTTGTTCATTGTTATCAACGGGGCCTATGCGCCGCTCTACACGCGATGGATCAACCAGTATTCGGACGCGACGTGGCGCAGCAAGGCGCACGCGCTGACGGGAGCTTTCACCGGCTGCAGCTATGCCTGTTCCAGTCTTGCGGTCGGCTTCATGCTCAACCGCTTCGGAGCGCTGGCCTCGATGACCGGATTGCTGACGCTGATGGCTGCGTGCTGCCTCGTGCTTGCTCAGGCTCCGGCTTCTTATCAACTGCGTCGCGTCGACGGCGGGACTGCTTGAGGTCGGTGATGTTGCATCCCGCATTCGCCATCACGAGACGCTCTCGATTCGGGACCGGCATCGCCGCACTTCGGCGAATCCCTGCGGGAACGGTCGCCTGGCGTCCATGCGAACGGTGTCAGCGAATCACGGCGGCCGCGTTGAGACGTCTGCCTGACGCCACGCGTCTGGATCTCGAAGACCTAGGTTTCAACAGCCGTGGCGGCACATTGATCGTCCCGTGCGGCGGAGCTGCACTTATCAACCATGCTTGCAATCCCAACGTTCTGCATTTCGGGCTGCCGTTCGGCATTCTTGTGCGCGACTTGGAGGCCGGTGATTGCCTAGAAACCGATTACCGACAGTTCGTTCATGACACGCCATGGCGCATGACGTGCGGCTGCGAAGCCCTGAATTGCGTAGGAATCGTCGCTCCAGCCAGCGTGGATGACAGCGATCTGGTGCGGAACTGGCTGACCCAAGAACGGGTCGCGCTCCAGGCGGCGGTCGACCTGGACCAACCCATTCTCGAGACGAGAAAAAGCAGGTCCACGGAGTACCTGCAAGACGTGCTGGCACGGCTTGGCAGCTTCAAGATTAGCTCGATTGCGCAGAAGGTCTCGCACGAACTACAGACCGAGCCGGTGGAAGCAAAGTGACGCCTTCCATGCGCCGTCTTCGCTCTCAATTTGATGTCAAGATCGGAGGAACACATGCCGTTTGAACACCTTTCAAAGCTCGTCTTCGAGGAACGCTACGGAATCCCAATGGCCCGCGGTGGGAACCCGGCGTCAGCATGCCCCCTTCACTACGCCTACGGCAAGATCGCGCCGGGTGCGCAGTCGACGTCGCATATGCACCCCGAATACGAGATCCTCGTGGCACTCGAGGGTGAGTTTAGGGTGGAGGCCGGAGGGCGGCGCTTTGCGGTACGCGCCGGTGAAGTCGCGTATCTCGCGCCTTTCGTCGCGCACAAGCTGTCGGCGCGCGGCGATACCGAATCGTCCTTCGTCAGCATCTACAGCCTGCCCTTCAGGCTGGCCCCGGTCCTGGCGAGTTCAACGACAGACGCGGTCGTGATGTCGACACCGCCGACGCCGAACGGAGACCTCCACCTCGGTCATCTGTCGGGCCCGTACCTGACCGCAGATGTGCTTAGACGATCGTTCCTCGCCCTCGGCGGTCGGTCAGTGCACTCATGTGCATCCGATGACCACCAGTCCTACGTCAGGCTACGTGCCGAACGCGAGCATGTGACGGCAACCGACGTCATGGAAGAATTCGGCACCGCAATCGAGAATTCGCTCGCTCGCGCCGAAGTTGTCGTGAACCGATTTCCGCGCACCGCTTCAGATCCATTTTGCCAGGACGCGGCACGCGAGCTGTACCGCCGGCTTTGTTCCGGTGGAATCGCGCGCCGGTGGACCTGCATGGTCGCGCGGTGCAGTTCGTGTTCGACCTACCTGTACGACGGCTACATTCGCGGCATCTGCTCGCATTGCAATGCGGAATCGAATGGCGGGGTTTGCGAAGAGTGCGGACTGCCCAACCGCGGCATCGACCTTCTCGAGTCTCGCTGCACCCTGTGTGGAGGGGTGCCAACGACGGTGGAGCAAACCCGCACCATGCTGGAGACCGGCTCGTTGCTTCCCCGGCTGCGCGAGTACTGGCGTCGCCTGCCCCTATCGCCGCTGCTGCGCACTTATGTCGACCGTTGCGAAGCGGCGTGGCCCGCCGAGATCCAGATCACACAGGACGACAACATTGGTGTCCTAGCCGGGGAGCCAGAAGCGCCGAACGAGCGGCTCTGGGTCTGGTTCGAAATGGCAGCAACCTACCAGTACCTCCTCAATCGAAACCGGTCTTGCTCCGATGGTCCGCCGAGCCACTACATCCAGTGCTTCGGATTTGACAACGCGTACTACAACTTGGCGCTGTTCCCGGCAATCCACCTCGCGCTCGATGAACCGTGGGCGCTTCCCACACATTTTGTGGGTAACGCTTTCCTGAACCTCGACGGCAGCAAGTTCTCCACGAGCCGCAACCACGCCATCTGGGTCAGCGAGTTCATCACGCGGTATTCGGTCGATGCAACCCGTGCCTACCTGTGCCTAATCCGTCCTGAACTTGAAAGAGGCAATTTCGCGGAATGCGAGTTCCAAGCGTTCTTGAAATCCGAGTTCGAGATGGTGAATGGCTGGATCGCATCCTTGGCCGCCAAGCTCGATTCGCTGGGTTGGACAGCGCTCGAACCTACCGTCTCCTGGAACACGAGGCAACGCCGCCTTTATGAGCGGTTCGTCTTTGAAGCAGGCAAAGGCCTGAGCGCGATGTGCGTCGAATCCTTTTCGCCGCGGCTGCTTGCGCGTGCGGGATTGGCGATCGCCAAGGTGGCCGTGGACGAACTGTGCAGCCTGAACCTTGCGGACAATGAGCCGGGTCGTCTCAACACCGACTTCCAGCTGCAGTTGATGGCGCTGCGCGTGTTCGCGTTCCTCTGGCTTCCAATCGCACCGAAGGGTGCCGGCGGACTCTGGCGTGCCGCGACGCGGCGCCGCGACACCGACAAGCCTGCCTGCATCGAAGATGTGCTTGCTCTGGCAATCAACGACCTCCCGTGCTTGCGCGGCTGCGGCCTCGATGCGCGGCCCGCGCAAACGACGACATGAAGATGATGAGGAAACCCGATCCGGCGGCACTGCTGGAGCCCGACAACTCGTACGACCTCGTGTGCGTCGGTGCCGGCCCCGCCAATCTCAGCGTCGCGGCACTGCTGCATCCCTATCGAGAGCGCGTGAGCCTGCTGGTCCTCGAGAGGCACGACGCGCCCGTCTGGCATCAGGGAATGCTGCTGGACGACGCGATGATGCAATCTGCGTTCCTGAAGGATCTGACCACGCCGGTCGATTGCACCAACCCTTTCTCGTTCGTCGCTTACCTACAGGACGCCGGCCGGCTCTACGATTTCGTGAACCGGGGAAACTGGCATGCGTCGCGGCACGAATTCTGTCGTTATCTTGGCTGGGTGAGCTCGCATCTGGGAAGCGTTCGCCATGGCGCGGAGGTGGTCGAGATCCGCTGGAATGCAGGGCAGTTCTGCATCGCCCTCGCCAACGGCGAGACACTGACCTCCGCGAACATCTGTATCGGAACGGGATCGGTTCCCTTCGTCCCCTTCGACGTTCCGCCATGCAGCGCTGACCGGTGCTTCCACAGTTCGCAATACTTGGTCCATCGTTCTGCCATCCAGGGCGACCACGTCGCAGTCATCGGTGGCGGCCAGTCGGGCGTCGAGATCGTCATCGACCTACTGCAGCAGGGCCGTGCAAGCGCCGTCACATTCATCACGCGGCGCGACAGCCTCTATCCGCTTGATGACTCTCCTTTCGTGAACCAGTTCTACACCCCGGATGGCGCGGCGAACTTCGCCGGGCTGCCGGCGCCGGCGCGCGAACGCTTCCTCGCATGCAACCGGTTGACCGGAGACGGCGCATCGCCCGACTCTTTGCGCCGCCTGTACGAACTGCTTTATGCACGGCAGGTCGGGGGCGGTCGACCCCGGTTCGAGCTGCGTTGCGCGCTCGAGTGCGTCGCGGTGACGCGTGGCCAAGACGCGCTTCTTCTTCAGACGCGAGAAACGCAGATCGGCAAGGAAGACACAGTGGCTGTCGATCGCGTGATACTTGCAACGGGTTATAAGCAACGGCTTCCCGATTGTCTGGCTGCGCTGAGGCCGGCCATCGCCGCTTCGATAGCGCGCGACGGTGTGCGAAAAGACTATTCCGTGCGATGGGAAGGCGAGGCCCGCAACAAGGTCTTTGTGCAGAATTTCAGTCGTGGCCAATTCGGGCTCGGCGATCCATATCTCAGCACGTTGGCGTGGCGCGCATCGCAGATTGTCAACAGCACACTTTGTGAACAGGCGTATCCGCGTCGGCCTGCGATTGGTACGCATCCGGTTCCGGAATGCGTCGCGAGCCGCACGTGAGATTCGACGTTGGAGTTTGACGGCGAATTCAGTTAACTTAGCCACCGGTTGGGCCGGTGAATCAGGGAGAGAGAAGTGAGCGACTGGACCGAACTGGAATCAGAAACCTTCATCGAGGGAGCACATCTCTTCGTTCCCTCACGGAACGAACTGCACGAGACGATCGTGCGGGCGATGGACCTCGGAGATCGGCGAGCCTTCGTTGTCGAGCTCTCGTGCGGTGACGGTGAGCTCGCTAGGCACGTGCTCATGCGTCACGGCGCTACGCACTACCTGGGGCTCGATCGGTCCGAACGCATGCGCGAACACGCGAAAGAGCGTCTGTCGCTCTTTGGTGGACGCGCAATGGTGGAGCCCTTCGATATTCACAACTTCGTGGACATGTCTCTGCCCAGCCGGCCGGACGCCTTGATTTCGTCCTTGGCAGTTCACCATCTCGACGGCGAAGGCAAGAAGCGCCTGTTCAGGAAGGCGTTTGCCGAGCTCGAGGTTGGCGGGCGCCTTGTGATATGTGACGTGGTGCTTCCCGCGGGTGCCGTGGCCACCGCGATCGCCGCGCAACAGTGGAATTGCGCCGTTGCCCGCAATTCGCTCGATGCCTTCGGCGATCTGCGCGGTCTTGAGCGATTCCACGAACTGGAATGGAACATGTACAGCGGGACCACGGTGGGGGACGAGATCGATAAGCCCTCGACCCTGCTCGAGCAGCTTAACTGGGTGCAGGAGTCCGGATTCAAAGACGTCGACGTTATCTGGCATTACGCTGGCCACGCGGTGTTCTGCGCGACGAAGCGATAGTCAATACGAACGACAGGCTCAGGGGGGACTATGCCGACTGTAGTGGTATTTGGTGATGCGCAAAGCGTGCTCAGCTTCACATCATCGAGCGGTCTCGAAAACATCTGTTCTGCGTTCTCGAACGCCTCACGTGACAAAGTCTCCGGTCCGATGTGTACTCGCCTGCCGGCGGGCGACATCGTGCTGTGTGTATTCGATCATCTCGACGAATCCAGGATGGAACTCGTCGCCAATCTGCAGAGTTTGATCGGCACTTCCCATGTCTTTGTGCGCCAGGAAGCGGTTCCGGAAGCCGAGACAGCTCCGCCGCGAGGCGAGCGGGCCGGGCTCGCCTCGCCCGCACTGCGTTTGCAGGTGCGACTTACGGGGCGCCAGGCGCAGGTTCTCAACGGAATCCGCGAAGGGCTTTCCTACAAGGTCATTGCGGCACGCTTGCGCATCTCCGAGTGCACTGTCAAAGTCCACGCTCAGGCACTCTTCCAGCAGTTGGGTGTCCGCACGCGCTCGCGGGCCATGAGCCTGCTCATCTCAGCCAACACTGGCGACGACCCGTGGCAACCTTCGTCTTAGTCCATGGTGCCTGGCACGGCGGTTGGTGCTATGAGAGGGTCGCGCGCTTGCTCAAAGCTGCGGGGCATCCCGTCCATGCTCCAACTCTCCTTGGGCTTTCATCACCCACGGTGCAGACCCATGTCGAGCAATTGACGGCCTTAATCACCACACGGCAACTTAGCGATGTGATCCTGTGCGGCCATTCATATGGCGGCATGGCTGTCACCGGCGCAGCCGACGCGGTTCCATCGGCAGTCCGCGCTCTCGTGTACCTCGACGCGGTCGTTCCAGAGGACGGAAGCCGGCTATGGGACTTCCTGCCCGCGTGCGACCGAGACTTCCTGCTCACGCACAACGTCACGCCATGCGGGACTGCCCTGCGACCCTGCCATCCCTCTGCACTGGGGCTGAACGTGGCCGATCACGCGCTTTTCGAAAGGTTGTGCACGCCGCAGCCTCTCAGCACCTTCTTGTCACGGATTTCGCTCAGTGGTGCGCATCGACGGGTCTCAAAAAGGGTCTATGTCGCGGCAACGGGCTGGGGCGAAGGCCGCGAATCTCCTCCTCCGTCATTCGAGATGCATGAGCGTTTCCGCAACGATCCCTCTTGGGCAACCGAAATGATCGATTGTGGCCACGATGTGATGCTCGATGCGCCCGAACGGCTGGCGGCGATCCTGATGTCGCACGCTGCATTCGCGAAGGAGCTCACTTGAGCCGGGTCCGCGAGCGTCTGTATGCCATCCCGAAACTGCGAGTGTCGCAACGAGCGGATGCGATCCGGATTGAGAACGTCGAAGCGCTGGACGATCACCCGGTCAATCTCGTTGAGCATCTCGAGCACTGGGCGCATGCGCAGCCAGATGCCGTGTTCCTTGCCGAGCGGGCTGGGTCTCGCTGGTCCGAACTTCGCTACCTGCACATCCGCGATTGGGTGAATCGCGTTGCCGCGAGGATGATGCAGCGGGGTGCGGTCCAAGGGGATTTCCTGCTTATTGCCGCCGACAACAGCGTTGCGCATGCCGTTGCGTCCTTCGCCGCCATGAAGATCGGCGTCGGCGTGATTCCCGTACCACCTTCATGGTGCACCTCGGCTGCGGGACATGCAAAACTCAGGAAGGTCGTTGAGCTCACGCGGCCGAGATTCCGCTATTTCGAACAAAGCAGGCCCGTCGATATCGTCGCGGCTGCGTGTGATCTTGCCGAAGTCCTTGAAACTGTTCGCGAGGGTGACGAAGGCGAAGACATTTCGGCCGTCGTTGGCGCAGCGGCTGTGGTGCGCGGCACAACGATCGCGAAGCTGCTGTTCACGTCCGGGTCGTCGGGCCCGCCGAAGGGAGTCATCAACACGCACGCCATGCTATGCGCGCAGCAGCAGCAAATGGCGCAGGCCTGGCCTTTCGTCGCGCAACCGCCGCTCGTACTGTGTGATTGGCTGCCATGGTGCCACACATCGGGCGGCAACAACAGCCTGAACATGGTGCTTCGAAACGGCGGCACCTTGTACATCGACAACGGGCGCCCCACGGCCGAGGGTATCCTCACAACGGCCGCGAACCTCGCCGAGGTTCGGCCGACTTGGTACACGAACGTGCCGCTCGGCTACTCCATGCTGTTGCCGCTCTTCGAGAAAGACGACGACCTCGCTGCAGCGCTATTTTCCAGGTTGGACCTGCTCGTCTATGGCGGTGCGCCGCTGTCCGCATCCGTCTGGCAAGGCATCAACCGCGTCTGCCGCCACGTCACCGGGCGGGATGCACCGTGGGCCAGCGGCTGGGGTCTCACCGAAACGACGTCGACAGTGTGCGTCACGACTCGGCCAGTTTCCTCCACTGGCGTTATCGGCACGCCGCTTCCGGGCATGGAGATGCTTTTGAAGCCCGCAGGCGCCTATCACGAGGCGTATGTGCGCGGCCCGAACGTCTGTCCCGGTTACTACGGTGATCCGGAGAGAAACGATGCCGCTCTTTCGAGCGAAGGCTTCTTCCGTACGGGGGACCTCGTCCGGGTTGTCGAGCCGGCTGACGCGACGAGTGGTCTCGCCTATGTCGGCCGCGCAAGCGAGTGTTTCAAGCTCGGGACGGGCAAGTGGGTCATCCCTGGTGAGATCAAGTTTGAAATCCAGAAGGAGTTCGGGCCGCAGGCGCGCGATGTCATCGTGGCCGGCCCTGGTCAAGATTTCCTGACCATCTTCGTCTGGCTTGACAACAGCACACACTCAGACGTCGACGCGGGCACGCAAGGCCTGTTCGGCACGCTCGAAGCGGTTTTGCGCACTTACAACGCCGCACGCCCGACTGCCAGCTCGCGGATCCATGCTGCGTATGTCCTGCCTCGCTCATTCTGTCCGGAGCCGGGGGAGCTGACCGAAAAAGGGTCCCTCAGTTACGTGCGCTTTCTTCTTCAGCGCAAGTCGCTTGTCGAAGCGGTATATGAGCTCGCGCGAAAGGTTCCCGAGGGGTGTGTGCTGGATGCAGACGTGGCTCGCATTGAGGCGTCTGTATAGGTCGTGATAGGGACGGGAATTGCTCCCCGCCCCCCGTGCATGACCGTGCTGACGTTGACGTCGCCCGACCCGGCATCCAATGAGCGGCCATCGCCGGCCGCGGCCGCACGCTTGCAGCCGGCCTTGGTGAGCGGCGGTCGCCACCTGCGCCAGGAGGGCGAATTCCTGCGCGCCATCAAACCCTTCACCGATCAGCATCGGTGCGCCCACGCTGCGCCTTGCCCTTGGCATCTACGGGGCGTTGTTGCATAAATCGTAACTACTCAGGCCCCCCCTTGCCGTAGGCCATAATCCGCAACTCAATGCAACAGCTACCCGACCTCAGCACACTTAGTTCGACCCAGATGGGTGCACTGGTTGTGGAGCTATGGGCGATGGTGCAGACGCTGACGGTGCAGATCAACGAACTGCAAGCGCGGCTCAATCTGAACAGCCGCAACTCCAGCAAGCCCCCCTCCAGCGATGGGTTCAACAAGCCCCAACCCAAGTCATTGCGCAAGGCCGGGCAACGGCCGGTCGGCGGGCAGAAAGGGCACAAGGGCCATACCCTGAGCCAAGTGGCCGAGCCCAATATGGTCGTCATCCATGCGCCGCCCGAGCATTGCGATGTCTGCCACAGCCCCCTGGGTCAGGCCAGCTTGGTTGAGGCCCGGCAGGTCCACGATCTGCCCGATTTGCGCTACCAAGTCACCGAGCACCGCGTGCTGCAATCGATGTGCACCTGCGGTAAGACCCATCGTGGCGTATTCCCACCAGACGTCACCGCAGCGGTGCAATACGGCCCACGTGCGAAGGCTGCGACCGTGCACCTGAACCAGTACCAGATGCTGCCACTCAAGCGCACGGGTGAAGTGATGGGCGACCTCTTTGACATGCCCATGTCCGAGGCAACGATTCTGAGTGCCAACGCTGAGGCTGCCCAGGTGCTGGCGCCCACAGTCACGGCCATCGCGCAGGAGTTGGTGAACCGGCCAATCGTGCACGCCGACGAGACGGGACTGCGCGTGAACAAATCGCTGCACTGGTTGCACACGCTGGTCACCGAGAAGTTGACTTGGCTGGGGCGACATGAGAAACGAGGCATGGCAGCGTTCATCGAGCATGGCATCCTGCCCCTGTTCAAAGGCACGCTGGTGCACGACGGCTGGGGGTCCTATCGCATGCTGGGCAGTAGGCACAGCCTGTGCAACGCGCACCATGTACGCGAACTGACGTACGTGCATGAGCAACTCAAGCAGGACTGGGCGGGTCGATCGATTGAGGTGCTGCTGTCCGCCAACAGCCTGATCCATCAACTGCGTGCACAGGGTCAGATCGACTACACGGCGCCTGAGCACCTGCAACGAGTGTGCGATCTGCGCAGTCAGTTCGAGGCAACTTTGGCCGAAGGCGATCTGCTCAATCCGCGCGTGCAGTCCAATGGCCGACGCGGTCGCATCAAGCAGAGCAAGGCCGCCAACCTGATCGGCCGGCGTGACTATTCAGCCGCTACCGACAAACTCCATAGTCTTACTGTGTTAGTAAATTCAAGGAATTATGAGAGAATCTTCTCACACAGGAGATGAGCCTTGAAAGACGAACTGCAAGAGTTTGAACGCTACCTTGAGCATTTGGGAGGCGGACTGGGCCATGCGGACCGGCAAGCCGGGTTGCGCGGGTATTGCATCGGCCTGATGGCGCCGCTTGCGCGCAAGAGCGTGGAGCCGATGGCCGCACACTTGGCGCCGCAGGCCACTCGCTCGCGTCACCAGTCGCTGCACCACTTCGTGGCCCAGTCGTCATGGTCGGACGAAGAGATGCTGCGGCGCGTTGCGCAATGGGTCGTGCCAGCGATGGACTTTGGAGATGGAGGCTGGTGGATCGTGGACGACACCGGCTTTCCCAAACAGGGCGAGCACTCGGTGGGAGTGGCCCGACAGTACTGCGGCATGCTGGGTAAGCAGGACAACTGCCAAGTGGCCGTCAGCGTCAGTCTGGCTTGCTTGGCGGGCAGCCTGCCCACGGCCTGGCAGTTGTACCTGCCCCAGCAATGGGCCGATGACATGGCGCGGCGCGAGAAGGCCGGTGTGCCCGAAAATGTGTCGTTCGCCACCAAGTGGCAGATCGCGCAGGCGCAGATCGAGCACTTGGTGGAGCAAGGCGCGCCAAAGCACACCGTGCTGGCCGATGCAGGCTACGGGGTGGTCACCGCATTTCGTGAGGGCCTGACGGCGATGGGCCTGACTTACGTGGTGGGCGTGACGGGGCAGGTGACGGTGTGGCCGCCGGGGCATGCCCCGCTGGCGCCGCGGCCGCGCAGTGGCCGCGGCGTGGTGGCCACCCGCCAGCGTTTGGGCGATGCCAGGCACGAGCGACCGCTGTCCGTGAAGGAAGTGGCGTTGGGGTTGGAGCCGACCCAATGGCAAAGCATCGAGTGGCGTGAGGGGACGAACTTCACATTGCGTTCGCGTTTTGCGCGAGTGCGCGTGCATGCGGCCCACCGCGAGCACCTGCGCACAGAGCAGCGAGCGCAAGAGTGGCTGCTCATCGAATGGCCCGAAGGCCATGAAGAGCCAATGAAATACTGGCTGTCCACGCTGGCAGAGAACATCACACTGGAGCGCATGGTGTTTGAGGCCAAGATGCGCTGGCGCATTGAGCGCGACTACCAGGACCTCAAGCAAGACCTGGGTCTGGGCCACTACGAAGGGCGCAATTGGAGGGGCTTTCACCACCACGCCAGCTTGGCCATCGCTGCCTACGGTTTTTTGATGGCGCAGCAGCTGCGCCAGCCGGAAGGTGGGGGTAAAAAAAACTCTGCACGAAGCGAAGAACCTGCCCTACCCACGCATTACAAGCCTCGCGGCAGCCCCGCGCACGCAGCGCCACGTCCGATCGTCGATCACAACTTTGCGGCTGCGTATCGCCGCAGCCTTGCTCAGGACGCTGCCGCGCTGCCCATGCTGCCTGCGCGTAAACGCGAGAATTCGTTTGTGACACAGTAAGACTAGGGCCTGTCATCAATTGAAGTCACTCCGGCGCTAAACTCGGAACACGATGACAAAGGAAGGCTGATGAACCACAGGTACGCGCTGAGGCAAGACCAATGGGAGCGCATCAAAGACATGCTGCCGGGGCGCGAGGGGCACGTTGGGGCGACGGCACGCGATAACCGCTTGTTCGTTGAGGCGGTGTTGTACCGATACCGTGCGGGCATCCCGTGGCGCGACCTGCCCGAGCGGTTCGGAGATTTTCGGGTAGTACATCTGCGCCATTCGCGATGGAGCAAAACGGATGTCTGGCAGCGCATCTTCAAGACTTTGTCGCAAGACCGGGACAACGAGTACGTGATGATCGATTCGACCATTGTTAGAGCCCATCAGCACAGCGCAGGGGCAAAAAAAAAAGAGGGAGGACGCCAGAAAACCAAGCCATAGGTCGCAGTCGTGGGGGAGCAAGTACCAAGATCCACGCCACGGTCGATGCGCTTGGCAATCCCACAGGCTTTCTCCTGACGCCTGGCCAGGCGCACGACCTCCAAGGAGCTGACGTTTTGCTCAAAGACATACAAGCAGATGCAATCTTGGCCGATAAGGCCTATGACGCCCAGGATCGGGTGATCGAGCCACTGCTCAAGGCAGGCAAGACCGTCGTGATCCCGCCACGCAGTAAGCGCAACGACCAACGTGACTACGACCGGCATTTGTACAAAGCACGCCATCTGATCGAGAACTTCTTTGCCAAGCTCAAGCAATACCGCTGCATCGCCACTCGCTATGACAAAACTGCACGCAATTTCCTCGGCGCTGTTCATCTCGCCGCTTCGGTCGTCTGGCTCAATTGATGACAGGCCCTAGTCTTACTGTGTCACAAACGAATTCTCGCGTTTACGCGCAGGCAGCATGGGCAGCGCGGCAGCGTCCTGAGCAAGGCTGCGGCGATACGCAGCCGCAAAGTTGTGATCGACGATCGGACGTGGCGCTGCGTGCGCGGGGCTGCCGCGAGGCTTGTAATGCGTGGGTAGGGCAGGTTCTTCGCTTCGTGCAGAGTTTTTTTTACCCCCACCTTCCGGCTGGCGCAGCTGCTGCGCCATCAAAAAACCGTAGGCAGCGATGGCCAAGCTGGCGTGGTGGTGAAAGCCCCTCCAATTGCGCCCTTCGTAGTGGCCCAGACCCAGGTCTTGCTTGAGGTCCTGGTAGTCGCGCTCAATGCGCCAGCGCATCTTGGCCTCAAACACCATGCGCTCCAGTGTGATGTTCTCTGCCAGCGTGGACAGCCAGTATTTCATTGGCTCTTCATGGCCTTCGGGCCATTCGATGAGCAGCCACTCTTGCGCTCGCTGCTCTGTGCGCAGGTGCTCGCGGTGGGCCGCATGCACGCGCACTCGCGCAAAACGCGAACGCAATGTGAAGTTCGTCCCCTCACGCCACTCGATGCTTTGCCATTGGGTCGGCTCCAACCCCAACGCCACTTCCTTCACGGACAGCGGTCGCTCGTGCCTGGCATCGCCCAAACGCTGGCGGGTGGCCACCACGCCGCGGCCACTGCGCGGCCGCGGCGCCAGCGGGGCATGCCCCGGCGGCCACACCGTCACCTGCCCCGTCACGCCCACCACGTAAGTCAGGCCCATCGCCGTCAGGCCCTCACGAAATGCGGTGACCACCCCGTAGCCTGCATCGGCCAGCACGGTGTGCTTTGGCGCGCCTTGCTCCACCAAGTGCTCGATCTGCGCCTGCGCGATCTGCCACTTGGTGGCGAACGACACATTTTCGGGCACACCGGCCTTCTCGCGCCGCGCCATGTCATCGGCCCATTGCTGGGGCAGGTACAACTGCCAGGCCGTGGGCAGGCTGCCCGCCAAGCAAGCCAGACTGACGCTGACGGCCACTTGGCAGTTGTCCTGCTTACCCAGCATGCCGCAGTACTGTCGGGCCACTCCCACCGAGTGCTCGCCCTGTTTGGGAAAGCCGGTGTCGTCCACGATCCACCAGCCTCCATCTCCAAAGTCCATCGCTGGCACGACCCATTGCGCAACGCGCCGCAGCATCTCTTCGTCCGACCATGACGACTGGGCCACGAAGTGGTGCAGCGACTGGTGACGCGAGCGAGTGGCCTGCGGCGCCAAGTGTGCGGCCATCGGCTCCACGCTCTTGCGCGCAAGCGGCGCCATCAGGCCGATGCAATACCCGCGCAACCCGGCTTGCCGGTCCGCATGGCCCAGTCCGCCTCCCAAATGCTCAAGGTAGCGTTCAAACTCTTGCAGTTCGTCTTTCAAGGCTCATCTCCTGTGTGAGAAGATTCTCTCATAATTCCTTGAATTTACTAACACAGTAAGACTAGTGTCCTGCCCTGCGAATAGCGGCACATGAAACTGCGCCTTTCGCGCCATGGCGGCGTTGCAAATCCTCGCGATACCTCCGGGTATCGCTGCGGTTTGCGCCTTGCCATGACGCGAAATGCATCCGTTTCATTTTGTGCCGCTATTCGCAGGGCAGAACACTATCGCGCAGACCTGTCCGCAGGCAGGCTCGCGCAGCGCCGATTCCGCAACGCCTTGTTTGGCCCCGACATGATGGTGAAAAATCTTGACCACTGAGACACTTGCTTCGCTCGCCGCGCTGGCCCTGGTGCTGGCGCTTTTGCTGTTATTGCTGCTGCGCCGCCCGCAGGTGGACCTGCCTGCCGAGTGGCTCGCGCGGTTGCAGGCGCTCGAAGCCGCAACGCAGGCCACCCGGCTGGCCGTGGCCAAGAACGACGGCGCGCTGGACGCGCTGGCGCAGCAGCTCGGGGGCTTTACCCAGAGCACGCAGAACACGTTGGAGACCCTGCGCCGTGCGGTGGACGAGCGCCTGGCGCAGGCCGTGACCGAATCGCGCAGCGGCCGGGCCGAGTTGCTGGCCGCATTCGGCCTGTTCGAGGCGCGGCTGGAGCAGCGGCAGACGGCGCTCGACGCGTCGCTGGCGCAGCGCTTCGACGGCCTGCAACAGGCCGTCGCGGGGCGGCTGGAGGAAAGCAGCAAGGCCCTGCTCGCGCATCTGGCGCAGGGTCAGGCGGACTCGGCCATGGCGCGCCAGGAGCTCTCGGATCGGCTCGCCGGCTTTCGCACCGAACTCACGGCCAGCACCGCCGCGCTGGCGGCCGAGAGCGTCAAGTCGCGCCAGGCCATGGGCGAGAGCACGGCATTGTTTGAAAAGCGCATCCAGGAGCGCTTCGAGGCGCTCACGGCGGCCACGCGCAGCACGCTCGATTCGCTCAAGGGCGACATCCAGGGGCAACTGGGGGCGGTGTCGGGCGCGCTCAGGGACCAGCTCGAAGCCAACGGCTCTCAGATCAAGAACCAGTTCTCGGTGCTGCAGGACGCCGTGTCGCAGCAGCTCGGCGGCCTGGTGCAGGGCAGCCAGCACAACGCCGAGCAACTGCGCAACGCGCTCAACGAGCGCCTGGCGGCGATCCAGGCCGACAACGCCACCCGGCTCGAAGAAATGCGCCGCACGGTGGACGAGAAGCTGCACGCCACGCTTGAGCAGCGCCTGGGGGAATCCTTCAAGCTCGTGAGCGAGCGGCTCGAACAGGTGCACAAGGGCCTGGGCGAGATGCAGACGCTGGCGGGCAGCGTCGGCGACCTCAAGCGCGTGATGAGCAATGTGAAGTCGCGCGGCACCTGGGGCGAAATGCAGCTGGGTGCGATCATCGAGAACGTGCTCACACCCGAGCAGTTCGCGCGCAACGTGAAGACCGTCCCGGGCAGCGACGAGCTGGTGGAGTTCGCCATCCGCCTGCCGGGCAGGAACGACGTGCACCCGGTGTGGCTGCCCATAGACGCCAAGTACCCGGTCGAGCAATACCAGCGCCTGATGGACGCGCAGGACGCTGCCGACAAGGCGGCGACGCTTTCGGCGGGCAACGCCTTTGAGACCTCGGTGCGCAACGAGGCCCGCAAGATCTTCGCCAAATACGTCTCGCCGCCGCACACCACCGACTTTGCCGTGCTCTACCTGCCCACGGAGAGCCTGTTCGCCGAAGTCATGCGCCGCCCCGGCTTGGTCGAGGCCGTGCAGAACGAATGCCGCGTGATGATCACCGGCCCGGCGAACCTGGCGGCCATGCTCAACAGCCTGCAAATGGGCTTCAAGACGCTGGCGATCGAAAAGCGATCGTCCGAGGTCTGGAGCCTGCTGGGCAGCGTGAAGACCGAGTTCGCGAAGTTTGGCGACGTGGTCGAAGCCACCAAGAAATCCATAGACGCTGCGGCCAGGCGCTTCGACGAGGTGGGCGTTCGCACCCGCGCCATCGAGCGCAAGCTGCGCGCCGTGCAGGAACTGCCCGCGCCGGATGCGGCCCTGCCGCTGGCCGATGGCGCGGCGCCCGGGGCGCAGTCCGAGGACGATGCGCCGTGAACTGGGCCCTGGTGCGGCTGATCGCCGGCCAGATCTGCCTGCACGCCTGCATGGCCGGAATGCGCATGGCAGCGCCGCTGCTGGCCTTGCGCGATGGCTACAGCGCTGCGGCCGTGGGCGTGCTGCTGGCGCTGTTCGCGCTCGTGCAGGTGTTTCTGGCCTTGCCCGCGGGACGCTACGCGGACCGCCATGGCCTCAGGCGCCCGGTCGGCCACGCCGTGGTGGTGGCCGTGGCGGGGGCCTCGCTGGCTCTGCTGTTCCCCGGCTTTCCGGCGCTGTGCCTGGCCGCGCTGATGACGGGCGGGGCGACCGGCGCCGTGACCATCGCACTGCAGCGCCACGTGGGCCGCGCCGCGCACGACGCGACGCAGCTGCGGCAGGTCTTCAGCTGGCTGGCCATCGGGCCGGCGCTGTCCAACTTCATCGGCCCCTTCTGCGCCGGGCTCATGATCGACCATGCGGGCAGCGAGGCGGGCAGCACCGGGGGCTACCGCGCCGCCTTCGCGCTCATGGCCCTGCTGCCCCTGTGCACTTGGTTCTGGGTGCGCGACGCGGTGGAACTGCCCCCCGTGATCGCCGCAGCGGGTGGTCCGCCGCGGCGCGCGTGGGACCTGATGAACGAGACGCCGTTTCGCCGCCTCCTGATCGTGAACTGGGTCCTCTCGTCCTGCTGGGACGTGCACACCTTCGTCGTTCCGCTGATCGGGCACGAGCGCGGCCTGTCGGCCTCGGTCATCGGCTCCATCCTCGGGGGCTTTGCCATTGCAGCGGCGACGATCCGGGTGCTCATGCCGCTGGTCGCCGAGCGCCTGCGCGAGCCGGTGGTGGTGGCCGGTGCCATGCTGCTCACGACGCTGCTGTTCGGCGTGTATCCGCTGCTCGACAGCGCGCCGGGAATGGGCCTGTGCTCCGTGCTGCTGGGCTTTGCGCTGGGTTCGGTACAGCCCATGGTGGTGAGCCTGCTGCATCAGATTACGCCCGCGCACCGCCACGGCGAGGCGCTGGGCCTGCGGCTGATGGTGATCAATGCATCGAGCGTTCTCATGCCCATGCTGTTCGGCTCGGCCGGCGCCGTGATCGGCGCGGGGGGGCTGTTCTGGCTGACCGGTGCCGGCGTCGGCGCCGCGGTGCGGATGGCCTGGCGCTTGGAAGAAAAGGGCCGGGGCTGAGCGCGGGGCGAGGGCAGGGCGCTTGCGACTACCATCGCGCAATGACCGCCGATGCTCCGTCTCCACCGTCTCCCGACAGGCCTTGCGCCCTGTCTTCGCGCTTCTGGGCCGGGTTGTCCACGCGCGAGTTCGCCCAACTCCAGGCCTCGGGCCAGGCCGCGCAGACCGTGGCGGTGCTGCCCGTGGCCGCCATCGAGCAGCACGGCCCGCACCTGCCGCTCGCGGTGGACGCCAGTCTGCTGCAGGGCGTGATCGACGCGGCGTTGCCGCAGCTGCCCGTTGACCTGCCGGTTCTCTTCTTGCCCCCGCAGAACGTGGGCCTGAGTCCGGAGCACATCCGCTTTCCGGGAACCCTGACGCTCTCTCCCGCAACGGTGATCGCGCTGTGGACCGAGATCGGCGAGTGTGTCGCGCGCGCCGGGGTGAGGAAGCTGCTGCTGTTCAACGGCCACGGTGGCCAAGTCGGCGTGATGGACATCGTGGCGCGCGGGCTGCGCACGCGCTGCGATCTCATCGTCTACAGCGCCAGCTGGTTCAGCCTGCCCTTGCCCGAGTCCGTGGAGCAGCAGTTCAGCGCGCAGGAGCAGCGCTTTGGCGTCCACGCGGGCGAGATCGAGACCTCGATGATGCTGCATCTCTCGCCCGCGACGGTGCACATGGAGCATGCGCGGGATTTTCGTTCGACGTCGCAGGACCGGGCACAACGCTACGCGATTCTGGGCAACGGCAAGAGCGCCCGGCTCGGATGGCAGATGCAGGACTGCCACCCGGCGGGGGCGGTGGGGAATGCGGCAGGGGCCTGCGCGCAGAAGGGCCGGGCCGTGGTGGCCGCGGCGGCGCAGCAGTTGGTGGCCTTGCTGCAGGAGTTGCACGCCCTGCCACTGAGCACTTTGGTGGACGGGGTAGGGCCGTTTTAGCCTTTGTCGGGCTTGGGCTGATGCCGGTGTGCAGATCGATGCGCTGACCAGATCCGGAAAAATCTGGTAGGCGCGATTGGACTCGAACCAACGACCCCCACCATGTCAAGGTGGTGCTCTAACCAGCTGAGCTACGCGCCTGTCACCGGCCGCGATTGTAGCCGCAAAAATCGGCCGCTCTGGCCGGCGTGCATCAAATCGCGCTGGGCACGGGGGGCTTCGACGAAAGCGCTCAGCGGCGGCGCGCAGAGCGCACGCCCGGCACCGCGGCCACGCTGCCCAGCACCTTGTTCAGGCGGCCGGAGTCGGTCACCTCGACGGTAAAGGTCATCCATGCCGTGCCCTTGACGGACTGGGTCTGCACGCCAATCACGTTGGTCTTTTCGCGCGCGAAGACTTCCGAGACGTCGCGCAGCAGGCATTGCCGGTCGGCGGCCTCCACGGTCACGTCCACCGGGTATACGGGGGCCAGGGCCGATTGCTTGGGCAGGCCCCATTCCACTTCGATCACGCGCTCGGCGCTGCGCGCGGCCATTTCGTGGAAGTTGCCGCAGTCTGCGCGGTGCACGCTGACCCCCTTGCCGCGCGTGACGAAGCCGCGAATCGGGTCGGGCGGCGCGGGCTTGCAGCACTTGGCCAACTGGGTCATGAGCGAGGCCAGGCCGACCACCAGCACGCCGCCCTTGGGGGCCGAATCGCTGCTGCGCGTCTTTTTGTGCAGCAAGGGCTCGTCGGGCTGTGCGGCGGGCCCGGGCGGGCGCAGCAGCGTTTCGATGTTGCGCAGCGAGAACTCGTCCTTGCCCACGACTTCGAACAGCGCATCGGCCGATTTGAAGCCCAGCTGCGCGGCGAGCTCGTCGAGCTTGACGGCGGTCCTGCCTTCGCGCTGCAGCAGTTTTTCCACCGCTTCGCGGCCCCGGGCCACGGTTTCGTGCGTCGTCTGGGCGTTGAACCAGGCGCGCACCTTGGCCTTGGCGCGGTGGCTGGCCAGGTAGCCCAGCTCGGCGTTGAGCCAGTCGCGCGAGGGGCGGCCTTCCTTGGCGGTGGCTATCTCCACCGTCTGTCCGTTGTGCAGGGGGGTGTTCAGCGGAACCATGGCGCCGTCGACCTTGGCACCTCGGCAGCGGTGTCCCACGCTGGTGTGCACGGCGTAGGCAAAGTCAACGGGTGTCGCGCCCTGCGGCAGTTCCACCACGGCGGCGTCGGGCGTGAACACGTAGATGCGGTCCTCGAACAGGCCCCGGTTCGACCAGGCGCCCGACAGATCGCGCTCCCAGGCCAGCAGTTGGCGCAGCACGGCGATCTTGGCGTCGTACTCGCCCGCAGCGGATACGCCCGCGTAGCCCTTGTTGCCCGCCTCCTTGTAGGCCCAGTGCGCCGCCACGCCGTGCTCGGCATGCTCGTGCATGGCCTGGGTGCGGATCTGGATCTCGATGGGCCGCCCGTCGGCGTCGCGCACGATGGTGTGCAGCGACTGGTAGCCGTTGGGCTTGGGCCGGGCGATGTAGTCGTCAAACTCTTCCACGATGGGCTGGAGTTGCTCGTGCACCCAGCTCAGGGCGGCGTAGCAGTCCTTCACCGTGGGAACGATCACGCGCAGCGCGCGGATGTCGAACACCTGGTCGAAGTCGAGCGACTTGCCGCGCATTTTCTTGACGATGCTGTAGATGTGCTTCGGGCGCCCCTGCACGCTGGCGCTGATGCTGCGCGCGCGCAGGTCGGCCTCGAGCCGGGCGCGCAGCTGTTCCATGTAGAGCTCGCGCTCGCCGCGCTTTTCGTCGAGCAGGCGGGCCACCTTCTTGTAGGTGTCGGGCTCGAGAAAGCGCAGGGCCAGGTCTTCCAGTTCCCACTTCAGCTGCCAGATTCCCAGGCGGTTGGCCAGCGGCGCAAATACCTGCAGCGATTCGCGCGCCATGCTGGGCGAAACGGGGCGCTTGTTGGCCGCGTGATAGCGTAGCGTCTGCAAGCGCGAGGCCAGGTGCAGCAGCACCACGCTCAGGTCGCGCGAGAAGGCGAGCAGCATCTTGCGCACGTTCTCGGTCTGCACGGCAGGGTCGTCCACGTGCTGCGCGGCGCGGGCCTGCTGCTGCACGCGCATGAGCTTGGTGCTTTCCATCGCCAGCGTCGCAAAGTGGGCGCCAAAGGTTTTGGCGATCACCTCCTCGGGCTTGTTCAGGTGCATGCAGGCGTGCACCAGGTAGGCCGCGGCCTGCATGGCCTCGGAGCCGCCAATTTCCTTGAGGAGCGCGGCCACGGCGTCGGCGTGGGCGAGTGTGTTCTCGCCGCTGTCCAGGGTTTCGCCGGCGATCAGGGGCTCGGCGAAGGCGCGCGCACGCGCCAGCGCGTTCAGCTGCTCGGGCAACTGCTGCGCAGTGGCGGCGATGAGCTGTACAACGGCGTCTGCCTGAGGAGGGGAGGACACCAAGACCAGGGGCTTGGTTTTCATCCGGCCACAGCGTCTTCTGCCGCCAGCAAAAATTGCTTCACGGTCGCGACTTGGTCGGCCGCGACCAACGTGGGCGCATGCCCCACGCCTTCGAATTCGACGACGCGCGCCTGCGGCCCGCGCCGCGCCATGGCCTGCGCAGCCGCGCGCGAAAGCAGGTCCGACTGCGCGCCGCGCAGCAGCAGCGTGCGCGCCGTGATGCACTCGTACAGCTGCCACAGCGCGGCCTCGCCGGCCACGGCGGCGTCCTGCGTCAGGGCATTGAACGGCACGGCGATGGCCGGGTCGTAGTGCAGCGTGAATCCGCCGTCGGGCAACGGGCGCACCATGGCGCGCGACAGCTCAAACCACTGCGCGGGCGAGTGCGGCCCGAACGGGCGGGAAATCGCCCATAGCGCGTCCGCGGCCTGCTGCTGCGACTCGAAACGCGCCATTTTTCCCAGGTACTTGCCGATGCGCTGCAAGGCCGACCAATCGATGGTCGGCCCCACGTCGTTGAGCACCAGCCGGTGCAGCGCAACGGGCAGGGGCAGCTCCGGCTGGCCCGCGATGACCATGCCGATCAGTCCGCCCATGCTGGTTCCCACCCAGTCCAGCGTGCCGATCGGCCCCTGCTGCTGCAATTGCGCCAGCAGGGCCAGCATGTCGGCCGCGTACTGCGGGACCTGGTAGCCCATGGGGTCGGCCAGCCAGTCGCTCTGGCCACGCCCGACCACATCAGGGCAAATGACGCGCGCATGCCCGCTCAACGCGCGCGCCAGGGTGTCGAAGTCGCGCCCCTGGCGGGTCAGGCCGTGCACGCAAAGCACCACGTGCGGATGCGCCGGCTGGTCCGTGGCGTTCCACTCCCAGTACGCCATGCGGTGCAGCTGCGCTGCGGCGGGTGCTTGGGCGCAGGGGGTGCCCGGGGCCGCAATGCCGGGGCACGGTACATGGTTCAGACGGGGTTCGGTCATGGGTGCAGAATCCGGGGCCGCGCGCTAATGATTGCCGCGCTTGCATCGTAATTCATTCGGAGGGACTCTCATGCTGAAAGGCAAAACCGCACTCGTGACCGGCTCCACCAGCGGCATTGGTCTGGGAATCGCCCAGGCCCTGGCGCGCCAGGGCGCGAACATCGTGCTCAATGGCTTTGGCGATGTGGACGCTGCCCGCAGCCAGGTGCTGGCCGCAGGCGAGGCCGCCGCAGCCCGGGTGGCCTACCACGGCGCCGACATGTGCCGCGTTGCCGACATCGAGGACCTGATGAAGTACAGCGTCTCGCAGTTCGGGCGCGTGGACATTCTCGTGAACAACGCCGGAATCCAGCATGTGGCGAATGTGGAGGATTTCCCGGTCGAGCGCTGGGACGCGGTGATCGCCGTCAACCTCACGAGCGCCTTTCACACCTGCCGCGTGGCGCTGCCGGCGATGCAGAGCGCCAACTGGGGCCGCATCATCAATGTGGCGTCGGTGCACGGCCTGGTGGGGTCGGCCCAAAAGTCGGCCTACGTCGCGGCCAAGCACGGCATCGTGGGGCTGACCAAGGTCATCGCGCTGGAGAACGCCACCACGGGCGTGACCTGCAATGCCATCTGCCCCGGCTGGGTGCTCACGCCGCTGGTGCAAAAACAGGTAGACGCCAAGGCCGCCGAGCATGGCCTGTCGGACGAGGACGCGAAAAAGCTGCTGCTCCGCGAGAAAGAGCCCTCCATGCAGTTCAGCACGCCCGAAGAACTGGGCGAGTTGGTGTTGTTTTTCTGTTCGCCCGCGGCGAACAATGTGCGCGGCGCGGCTTGGAACATGGACGGCGGCTGGGCCGCGCAGTAGGTATTTCCGGCCAGGCGATTCGAAGGCCGGGCGGGCAGTGCCTCCCCCTGTGCCGTAGTCTCCCAAGGGCTTTCAGGGCCTGTGAATCCGGTGCTTTGGGCAGACAGGCAGCGCCCGGACCGGGCCTGTGCGGCAGCGCTGGAAAAGCCCCCTCGGCCACCATGCGCGGCGGGGAAACATTTGAAACACTTTGTCAAGCCCCCTCCCAAAAACCGGATTTCGGCGTTCCAACTGGTCAGAATCGGCGCTGTTACAAATAGCCCGGGATCAATGATATGGCCACAGCAATCAACCGCGTCGACAAAATTCTGGTAGTGGATGACGATGCACGCATCCGCGATCTGCTGCGCCGTTACCTGACGCAGGAAGGCTTTGAAGTCATGGTCGCCGAAGACGGCAAGACCCTCAACCGCCTGCTGCTGCGCGAGACGGTGGACCTCATCGTGCTCGATCTGATGATGCCCGGCGAGGACGGGCTCTCCATCTGCCGCCGCCTGCGCGCCGCCAACGACCGCACCCCGATCATCATGCTCACCGCCAAGGGCGAGGACGTGGACCGCATCGTGGGTCTGGAAGTGGGCGCTGACGACTATCTGGGAAAGCCCTTCAACCCCCGCGAACTGCTCGCGCGCATCCACGCCGTGCTGCGCCGCCGCCCTGCGCAGGAAGCGCCGGGCGCGCCCTCCGGTGAGGTCGAGGTGGTCACCTTTGGTCCCTTCACCTTCGACCTGGGAACCCGTGCCTTGCAGCGCAATGGCGAAGAGCTGCCCCTGACCACCGGCGAATTCGCCATGCTCAAGGCCCTGGTGCGCCACCCGCGCCAGCCGCTGTCGCGCGAAAAACTGGCCCTGCTGGCGCGTGGCCGCGAGTTCGAGCCCTTTGACCGCAGCCTGGACGTGCAGATTTCGCGCCTGCGCAAACTGGTGGAGGTGGACGCCACCGCGCCGCGCTACATCCAGACCGTGTGGGGCGTGGGCTACGTGTTCGTGCCGGATGGAGCCGGTTGACCTCCCCATGTCCAAGACCACCGGGGGCTGGCCGAGAATTTCTCTTTGGAAGTCCTCGGTTGCATCTTGGTGGGCTGGCCTCGCGCCGCAGGGGTGGATCTCCCGTGCGCGGGAACTGCGCGCGCGCGTGCTTCTGAGTCTTTTCTGGCGCACTTTCATCTTGCTCGTGCTGCTGCAGGTGGGCAGCATTCTGGCGTGGCTACAGACGCTGCGCACGCTCGAATCCGAGCCGCTGACGCTGCAAACCGCGCAGCAGATCGCGTCGCTGGTGAACCTGAGCCGCACGATGCTGGTGCATGCCGACGCGATCACGCGCGTGTTGCTGCTCAAGACCATGGCCGATCAGGAAGGCGTGCGCATCCTCCCGCGCGAGCCCGGGGACCAGTTCGTCCCCCTGGGGCCGACTACGCTGGGCAACCGCCTGACGGATGAGTTGACGGTGCGGCTCGGGCCCGACACCATCGTCGCCCAGAGCGTGAACGGCGACAACGGCCTGTGGGTGGGCTTCAACATCAATGGCGACTCGAACTGGCTGCGCATGGACCATTCGCGCTTCAACCCGGCCGGGGGGCGCACCTGGACGATCTGGCTGATCACGGCCGGAGCCCTTTCGCTGGCCTGCGCGGCCGCCATTGCGCTGCGCATCAACCGGCCGCTGAAACAGCTGTCCTACGCAGCGAACCGGGTCAAGGACGGCGACTTTGCCGCCAGCCGGCTGGATGAGGAAGTGGTGACCAGCGAGATCCGCGAGGTCAACCGGGGTTTCAACCGCATGACCCAGACGCTTGCCAAGTTGGAACATGACCGCGCCGTGATGCTCGCCGGCATCTCGCACGACCTGCGCACCCCGCTGGCACGGCTGCGGCTGGAAACCGAGATGAGCGTGGTCGACGGGGCGGCGCGTGAGCACATGGTGGCAGACATCGTGCAGTTGGACGCCATCATCGACAAGTTCCTCGACTACGCACGGCCCGATCACGTCACGCTCACGCCCATCAACCTGCACGCCGTGGTGTCCTCCTGCATGTACGCGGTGCAGGACCACCGCGAACTGCAGATCAGCATATCCGTTCCCGAGGATCTCTACGTCCTGGCCGACGAGGTGGAACTGGCGCGCGTGATTTCCAACCTGTTGGAAAACGCGCGGCGCTATGGCAAGACCGAAGGCACGGAAGTCGCCCGCGTGGAGATCGCCGCCAAGCCCCGGGAGGATTGGGTGCTCATGAAACTGCGCGACCATGGCGCGGGGGTGCCCCCCGATCAGATCCCGAACCTCACAAAACCGTTCTTCCGCGGCAACTTTGCCCGCACCGCGGCCACCGGCGCGGGGCTCGGGCTGTCCATCGTGGACAAGACGGTGCAGCGCATGGGGGGCGCCTTTGCGCTGACCAACGCGAACAGCGGCGGTCTGGTGGCGCAGTTGCAATTGCAGCGCGCCACGGACCTGCCCCAGGGGACCGATTCCTCCAGACAACGCCTGCAGCGGCCTGCCATCAAGCGCTACCTGCCTCCCCGGCCGCCGCCACAGGACAAGGTCGCTTAGCGCGCATGGATCAGCGCCACAGCGCGCGCCTCGATCGCCAGCTTCTGCCCCACGGGGCCCAGTCCTTCGGCGGTCTTGGCCTTGACGTTCACCTGCCCCTCGGCGACGCCGACGGCGCGGGCAATGGCGGCGCGCATTGCGGGGATGTGCGCGGCCAGGCGCGGCGCCTGCGCGAGCACGGTGCTGTCGATATTCCCGACCTCGTAGCCCGCAGCGCGCACGCGCCGCATCGCCTCGGCCAGCAGCACGCCCGAATCGGCGTCGCGAAAAGCAGCATCGGTGTCGGGAAAATGGCCGCCGATATCGCCCAGCGCGGCCGCGCCGAGCAGCGCATCGGTGATCGCGTGCAGCAGCACATCGGCGTCCGAGTGGCCGAGCAACCCCATGGGGTGGGCAATCTCCACGCCGCCGATCACCAGCCTGCGGCCGGGTACCAGCGCGTGCACATCCCAGCCTTCGCCGATCCTGAAATTCATCACATTGCCTCGCACCGTGATGTCGAAACCACCGATTCTCCCTGCTGGCGCTGTGCCAGCAGCGCCGCAGCCAGCGCGAAATCCTCGGGATAAGTGAGCTTGAAGTTCTGCGCCCCGGCGGGCACCAGCCGCGGGTGCAGGCCCAGCGCTTCCATCGCGCTGGCCTCGTCGGTGACGTGCGGGCCGGCCTGGGCCATGGCCGCCAGCAGCGCGCCAATGCGAAACATCTGCGGCGTTTGCGCCAGCCATTTGTCGCTGCGCTCCAGCGTGCCGACCACGCGCAGCCCGTCCGGACCGTCCACGCCGGTCTTCAAGGTATCAGCCAGCCGCTGCGCGAGCAGGCCGCCGACGCTGTCGTCGGCGCATTCGTCGATCAGCGCGTCGATCTGCCCGGAGGTCACCAGGCAGCGCGCGGCATCGTGCACCAGCACCCAGTCACCCGGCTGCGCGCCCTGCGCCAGCAAGGCCTGCAAGCCACCAAGCACCGTGTCGGCGCGCGTGCGGCCACCGCATGGCACGACGCGCAACGCGGGATGCGCATGCGCATCGAGAAAATGGTCCCCGGGCGCCACCGCCACCAGCGTTCCCAGCAGCCGCCGCACCCCGGCAAAAGCGGCCAGCGTGTGCAGCACCACAGGGCGCCCCGCCAGCAGGTGGTACTGCTTGGGCAATGAAGCCGCCGTGGGCCCTGCCGCCCGCGCGCCCACTCCTGCGCAAGGCAGCAGCGCCCAGAAGCGCCCCTGGGCAGATAAGGGGGCAGGGGAGGGAGGCGGCAAGGAATCGGTCTCGGTCATGGGGCGATTCTATGTTTCGATCTGCAGGCCCACGATCCAGCTTTGCGCTGTGCAGTGGCAGCAAAACCTGCACGTCATTTAACATAACAAACATCGTATCAATTATTGATGACCTGTCCGATGTGCTTGGAAGACGCCAGAATTTCCTCAATGTCACGCTACTTTCACATTGAATCACTAGCGTCGGGGTATTAAAAAAAACGCCCATTTTTTTCTTTCAGGACTCCTATGCATTTGTTCAGATTTGGCTTCCTGCGTCTTCTTTCCCTTGCCGGTTTGCTTGCACTCGGCGCCTGTGGCGGCGGCACCGACGGCGCCGCTTCCGCCGGGCATCTCTTTCACCAGCCGCGCGCTTTCGACCTGCAGGCCCACCGCGGCGGCGTGGGCCTGGTGGTGGAAAGCACCATCGCTTCGTTCACCAATGCATTGGAGATGGGTGTCACCACCTTGGAACTGGACGCCCAGATCACCAAGGACGGCGTGGCCGTGGTCACGCACGACCGCAAGACTTCCGGCGCGAAATGCAAGGACACCCGGCCCGCCAATGCCGGCGACCCGCTGTATCCCTATGTCGGCCGCTACATCAAGGACCTGACCCTGGAGCAGGTCAAGACGCTGGACTGCGGCTCGCTGCGCCAGGCGGCTTTTCCGGAGCAGCGCCTGGTGCCCGGCGCGCAGATGCCCACCCTGCGCGAGGTGTTCGAGCTCGTGCGCTCCTACCGCGCCGACCAGGTGCTGATGAACATAGAGACCAAGGTCGAGGCCGGCGCCCCGCAGGAAACGGCGCCGCGTGAGCTGTTCGTGCGCACCGTCGTGGACGAGATTCGCAGCTCGGGCCTGATGTCGCAAGTCACCATCCAGAGCTTCGATTGGGGCGCGCTGATGCTGGCGCGCCAACTGGAGCCAAGCATCCCGATCGTTGCGCTGACCAACGGCCAACAGTTCCTGCAGGCTGGCCAGTCCGGTGCCTCGCCCTGGCTCGGCGGCATCGACATCGACAACTTCGGCGGCGATCTGGTGCAGGCGGCCAAGTCTTTCGGCGCCGACGCGATCTCACCGGTGCATGGCGACCCGCAGAACGGCAAGGTGGGCGATGCCGGCTACGTGCCCTACACCACGCCCGAACTGGTGACCCGCACGCATGCAGCCGGCATGAAGATCATTCCCTGGACGGTGGACGACGAGAAGACCATGCATGCGCTGATGGACGCCAAGGTGGACGGCATCATCACCGACCGGCCGGACCTGTTGCGCAAGGTGATGACCGCGCGCGGCCTGCCGCTGCCACCGGTCGCGGCCAAGCGCTAGTGCTCTGCCCCGCAAATAGCGGCACATCGTGGCGGGCGCCGGTCCTGCTGGGCTTGGTTCTGGCCTTCCCCGCAGGCTGGATAGAATGGCCCCACGGCCATCCACTTCATGTCTCCGAATCCCCAACCCTTCTTTTCCGACCTGCCCGATCCCCGGCGTGCCACGCGCAACAAACGGCACGCGCTGTCGGACAGCAGCATGCTCACGTGCCATGTGCACGCATTCGCCATCTTCGGGGCGCTGGGCTCAGGGGAGCTTGGGTAGCGCGGTAGCCCTGCGCGGTAGCCCCCTGCCCTGCTGCGGCAGCCGCGCCGGGAGCACGACGCCCCATGCACTCCATCCCCACCATGTCAGCCGCGTCCTCCACCGACAGCCCCGGCGCGCCAGCGTTCAGCCCGCTGTACCTGCAGATCAAGGGACTGATCCTGCAAAGCCTGCAACAGGGCGAGTGGAAGCCCGGTGCGGCGATTCCCAGTGAAATGGAGTTGGCCGCCCGGTTCCGCGTGAGCCAGGGCACGGTGCGCAAGGCGGTCGACGAACTGGCGGCGGAAAACCTCGTGCTGCGCCGCCAGGGCAAGGGCACCTTCGTCGCCACGCACGCCGAGCAGCAGGTGCAGTACCGCTTTCTCAAACTGCTGCCCGATACCGGCGACGCCCGGGTCGAGGGCCCGGCCCAGCGCCGCGTGCTCGAATGCCGCCGCGTGCGCGCCAGCGCCGACGTGGCGCGCGCGCTCGCGCTGCGCAGCGCAGACGCCGTGATACAGGCCCGGCGCATTCTGTCGTTCGCCGGCGTGCCGACCATCCTCGAGGACATCTGGCTGCCCGGCCAGGCCTTCAAGGGCCTGACAGCCGAACAGTTGGCAAATTACCAGGGCCCGACCTACGCCATGTTCGAGCTCGACTTCGGCGTGCGCATGGTGCGCGCCGAAGAAAAAATCCGCGCCGTCCTGCCCGACCGGGAGCAGGCGCAATGGCTGCAGATCTCCCCGGCCACGCCGCTTTTGAGCGTGGAGCGCATCGCCTACACGTACAACGACATCCCCATGGAACTGCGCCGCGGGCTCTACCGCACCGATAGCCGCCACTACCGCAATGCATTGAGCTGACGGCGCCCGGGCGCGAGTCGGCGTGGAAAATTCCGCCGAGGTCCCAAGACCGGGGCGTTGCTTGCCATAGAATTTCGGGCTGTTTGATTTGCAAAGCGACACCCACGAAGGCCCCACGAAATGATCGAACCAGCCCGAAAACGGCCCGAATTCCGCAACATCAACGCCTTCAAGGACCTGCGAGGCTACCGCCTTCCGCCGGCCGGGTGGGTCTCCATCCTGCACCGTGCCAGCGGCGTGATCATGTTCCTGCTGCTGCCCTTCATCATCTGGATGTTCGACACCTCGGTGTCTTCCGAGATCTCGTTCGCACGCTTCAAGTCGGTGTTCAACGCCGGCGTCGGCTTTGCGCCCGGCTGGTTCTTCAAACTCGTTGCGCTGGCGCTGATCTGGTCCTTCCTGCACCACTTCACCGCCGGCCTGCGCCACCTGTGGATGGACATCAGCCACGACGCGGTGAGCCGGGAATCCGGCAGGACCTCGGCCATTGCCACGCTGGTGCTCAGCCTGGCGCTGACCCTGGTGCTCGGCGCCAAGCTGTTCGGGCTGTACTGAATCTGAATCGACAAGGCCGGGTCGCTCCAGGCCGGCCATTTCCAAGGAAAAAACACCATGTCCGTCAATTACGGTTCCAGGCGCATCGTCGTGGGCGCCCACTATGGTCTGCGCGATTGGCTCAGCCAGCGCGTGACCGCCGCCCTCATGGCCCTGTTCACGGTCCTCGTGCTCGTCCAACTGATCTTCAGCCGGGGCCCGATCGGCTACGACCAATGGGCCGGCATCTTCTCGCGCCAGTGGATGAAGGTCCTGGGCTTTTCCATCATCGTGGCGCTGGCCTGGCATGTCTGGGTGGGCGTGCGCGACATCTTCATGGACTACGTCGGGTCCGTGGGGCTGCGCCTGGTGCTCCAGGTTTTTGCCATCGTCTGGCTGCTCGGCTGCGCCGGCTGGGGCATCCAGGTCCTGTGGCGTCTCTGATTCCCGCGACCGAAGGTACCCCATGAGCTATACCCAAGCCAGCATTTCCCGACGCAAGTTCGACGTCGTCATCGTCGGCGCCGGAGGCTCCGGCATGCGCGCCGCCCTCGAACTCGCACGCGCGGGGCTGAACGTCGCCTCGCTGTCCAAGGTCTTCCCCACGCGCTCGCACACCGTGGCGGCGCAGGGCGGGGTGAGCGCCGCGCTGGGCAATATGAGCGAGGACAACTGGCACTACCACTTCTACGACACCGTCAAGGGTTCCGACTGGCTCGGCGACCAGGACGCCATCGAGTTCATGTGCCGCGAGGCGCCGAACGTGGTGTACGAGCTGGAGCACTTCGGCATGCCGTTCGACCGCAACCCCGACGGCAGCATCTACCAGCGCCCCTTCGGCGGCCACACGGTGAACTACGGCGAAAAGCCCGTGCAGCGCGCCTGCGCCGCGGCCGACCGCACCGGCCACGCGATGCTGCATACGCTGTACCAGCAGAACGTGAAGGCCCGGACGAACTTCTTCGTCGAATGGATGGCGCTGGACCTGATCCGCGACGCCGACGGCGACGTGCTCGGCGTGACCGCGCTCGAAATGGAAACCGGCGAGCTGTACGTCCTGCAGGCCAGGACCGTGCTGCTGGCCACCGGGGGCGCGGGCCGCATCTTCGCCGCTTCGACGAACGCCTTCATCAACACCGGCGACGGCCTGGGCATGGCGGCGCGCGCCGGCATCCCGTTGCAGGACATGGAGTTCTGGCAATTCCACCCCACCGGCGTCGCCGGCGCCGGCGTGCTGCTGACCGAAGGCTGCCGTGGCGAGGGCGGGATCCTGCTCAACAACCAGGGCGAACGCTTCATGGAGCGCTACGCGCCCACGCTCAAGGATCTGGCGCCGCGCGATCACGTCTCGCGCGCGATGGACCAGGAGATCAAGGAGGGCCGTGGCTGCGGCCCCAACGGGGACTACGTGCTGCTCAAGCTCGACCACCTGGGCGCGAAAGAGATCCACAAGCGCCTGCCCTCGGTGTACGAGATCGGCGTGAACTTTGCCAACGTCGACGTCACCCGGGAGCCGATCCCGGTGGTACCCACGATCCACTACCAGATGGGCGGCGTGCCGACGAATATCGACGCGCAGGTCGTCACGCACGACGGCGAGCGCAACCAGACCGTGCGCGGCCTGTACGCCGTGGGCGAATGCGCCTGCGTGAGCGTGCACGGCGCGAACCGTCTGGGAACCAACTCGCTGCTCGACCTGCTGGTCTTCGGCAAGGCCGCGGGGCGCCACATCGTCGCAAACACCCGGCAGGACCAGGCGCACAAGCCCCTGCCGGCCGACGCCGCCGAGCGCACGCTGGAGCGCCTGAACCAGCTCGAAAAGTCCACGGACGGCAGCTATTCGCAGGCCCTGGCCGGCAACATCCGCGACACCATGCAGCAGCACGCCGGCGTGTTCCGCACCCAGGCCGCAATGGACGAGGGCGTCCGGAAGATCGCCGCGCTGCGCGAGCAACTGGCCGGCGTGGTGCTGCGCGACAAATCCAGGGTGTTCAACACCGCGCGCATTGAAGCGCTCGAAGTGGACAACCTGATCGAAGCGGCGCAGGCGACCATGGTGTCGGCAGCGGCGCGCAAGGAATGCCGTGGCGCGCACATGGTGTCCGACTACGAGCAGCCTGCCAACCACCCCACGGCGCCGCAGGGCCGTGACGATTCCCGGTGGCTGAAGCACAGCCTTTGGCAGCGCGACGGCAACCGCCTGACGTACAAGCCGGTGAACCTCAAACCCCTGACGGTGGACAGCATTGCGCCCAAGGTGCGCACGTTCTGAACCCGGCCGCCCCACGAGAGCACACCCCATGCAAAAGCGCACATTCAAAATCTACCGCTACGACCCGGACCGGGACGCCCGCCCGTACATGCAGACCCTGGAGATCGCACTCGACGGCGGCGAGCGCATGCTGCTCGACGCCCTGCTCAAGCTCAAGGAGCAGGACCCCACCCTGTCGTTTCGCCGCTCCTGCCGCGAGGGCGTGTGCGGCTCGGACGCCATGAACATCAATGGCAAAAACGGTCTGGCCTGCCTGACCAACATGAACGCGCTGCCGGGCCTGATCACGCTCAAGCCGCTCGCGGGTCTGCCCGTGATCCGCGACCTGATCGTCGACATGACGCAATTCTTCAAGCAATACCATTCGATCCGGCCCTACCTGATCAACGAAGGTCCGTTGCCCGAAAAAGAGCGCCTGCAAAGCCCCGAGGAGCGCGACGAACTCAATGGCCTGTACGAATGCATCCTGTGCGCGAGCTGCTCGACGAGCTGCCCGAGCTTCTGGTGGAACCCCGACAAGTTCGTCGGCCCCGCCGGCCTGCTGCAGGCCTACCGCTTCATCGCCGACAGCCGCGACGACGCCACCGGCAAGCGCCTGGACGACCTGGAAGACCCGTACCGCCTGTTCCGCTGCCACACCATCATGAACTGCGTGGACGTCTGCCCCAAGGGCCTGAACCCCACCCGGGCCATCGGCAAGATCAAGGAACTGATGGTGCGCCGCGCCATCTGAGCGCCCCCGCCCCGAATACCAGACCATGGAATCGTGTTCCGCGCCCTCCCCCGCTCCCGTGCTGCTCGGCGCGCGGGAACTGAGCCGGCTGCGCTGGCGCTGCCGGCGCGGCCTGCTGGAGAATGACCTGTTCTTGGAGCGCTTCTTCGCGCGGCACGAGGCGACGCTGACCCAGCGCCATGCGCAGGGCCTGAACGCGCTCATGGCGCTGGCGGACAACGACCTCCTGGACCTGCTGCTGCGGCGCTGCGAGCCGCAAGGCGAGCAAAATACGCAAGCGGCGCGCGAAGTGCTCGGCATGCTGCGGCAAGGCGGCGCATCGGGTTCGGAGCACCCCATCGGCAACCCATCCCAAGGAAAATGACATGAAGTCCGCTGACAACAAAGCCACCCTGTCCTTCAGCAACGGCAACCCCAGCGTCGACCTGCCGGTCTACCAGGGCAGCATGGGCCCGGACGTCATCGACATCCGCAAGCTGTACGCGCAAACGGGCATGTTCACCTACGACCCGGGCTTCCTCTCGACGGCGGCCACCCAGTCGGCGATCACCTACATCGACGGCGACAAGGGCGAGCTGCTGTACCGCGGCTACCCCATAGAGCAGTTGGCGGTGCACTGCAATTTCCTGGAAACCTGCTACCTGCTGCTCCACGGGGACCTGCCGGACGCCACCCAGAAGGCCGACTTCACCAGCCTCGTGACGAACCACACCATGGTCAACGAGCAGATGCAGTTCTTCCTGCGCGGCTTTCGCCGCGACGCGCACCCCATGGCCGTGCTCACCGGCCTGGTCGGCGCGCTGTCGGCCTTCTATCACGACAGCACCGACATCAACAATCCGCAGCACCGCGAGATCGCCGCGATCCGCCTGATCGCCAAGATGCCCACGCTGGTCGCGATGGCCTACAAGTACGGCATGGGCCAGCCCTACATGTACCCGCACAACCACCTGAACTACGCGGGCAACTTCCTGCGCATGATGTTCGGCACGCCCTGCGAGGAATACCAGGTCAAGCCGGTTCTCGAACGCGCGCTGGACCGCATCTTCATCTTGCACGCGGACCACGAACAGAACGCATCGACCTCCACCGTGCGCCTGTGCGGCTCGTCGGGAACGAACCCGTTTGCCGCCATCGCCGCCGGCGTGGCCTGCCTCTGGGGCCCCGCGCACGGCGGCGCCAACGAGGCCGCGCTGACCATGCTGCACGACATCCAGGCGCAGGGCGGCGTGGAGAAAATCGGTGAATTCATCCGCCAGGTCAAGGACAAGAACTCCGGCGTCAAGCTCATGGGCTTTGGCCACCGCGTGTACAAGAACTACGACCCGCGCGCCAAGCTGATGCAGGAAACCTGCAACGAGGTGCTCGCCGAACTGGGCCTGGAAAAGGACCCGCTGTTCAAGCTGGCCAAGGCATTGGAGAAAATCGCCCTGGAAGACGACTACTTCGTGCAGCGCAAGCTCTACCCGAACGTGGACTTCTATTCCGGAATCGTGCAACGCGCCATCGGCATTCCCGTGAACCTGTTCACCGGCATCTTCGCGCTGGCGCGCACCGTGGGCTGGATTGCGCAGCTCAACGAAATGATCGGCGACCCCGAGTACAAAATCGGCCGCCCGCGCCAGCTATTCACCGGCTCCACGCGCCGCGACGTGCTGCCTCTGGCCGAGCGCAGATCGGCAATCCAATGAGCGCCTGCGCGCCCCCGCCCGGCCCGGCGGCGCGCTCCGTCCGGGCCAGCGGGGAGGCAGCTGATCGGCCCATCCCCCCCGAACACCGAACACCGAACAGCGCACGGGCCCGCTTGCGCCCGATCCACCCGGCCTGGGTAGTGCTGCTGACCAGCGCCTGGCTGGCCACCGCCTGCAATCTTCCGCTGTGGCAGGAAGTGGCGCGGCTGCCCGGCAGCGGCAGCCTGCGCGACTGGGGTTTTGCTCTGGCCTTTGGGGCCATCGTCGCGGCGGGCAATGCCGCCCTGCTCAGCCTGCTGGCCTGGCGCTGGACGCTCAAGCCCGCCGCCGTGGTGCTGGTGCTGATGGCGGCGTTGGGCATGTACTTCATGCTCGCCTACGGCATAGCAATCGACAGCTTCATGCTCCTGAACGTGCTGCAGACGGACCTGGGGGAGGCCCGGGACCTGCTCGATTGGCGCCTGCCGGTGAGCGTGCTGGCGCTGGCCGCGCCGCCGTTTCTGGGTCTGTACCGCCGCCCGTTGCAGCGCCTGGGCGCAATGCGCCAGGTGGCGTACAACGGCTTGCTGCTGCTGGGCTCGCTGGCCGTCAGCGTGCTGTGCCTGTTGCTCGTGTTCCAGGAGTTTTCCTCGACGATGCGCAACCACCCCCGGCTGCGCTACCTGATCAACCCGCTCAACAGCGTGTACGCGCTGGGCAACATCGCCACCCAGCCCCTGCGCATGGACACGCACGCATTGCTGCCCCTGGGACGCGACGCCCGATTGGGCGCCAGCTACTCCGGCCAGACCAAGCCACCGCTGCTGGTGCTGGTGCTCGGCGAAACCGGCCGCAGCCAGAACTTCGGCATCAATGGCTACGCGCGCGACACCACCCCGCGGCTTGCGGCCCGCAAGGACCTCGTGAGCGCACGCAACGCCTGGTCCTGCGGCACCAGCACGGCAGCGTCGCTGCCCTGCATGTTCGCGCACCTGGGGCGCACGGACTACGGGGACCGCCCGGCCAACTACGAGAACCTCCTCGACGTGCTGCAGCACGCCGGCCTGGGCGTTCTGTGGGTGGAAAACCAGTCGGGTTGCAAGGGTGCGTGCGCGCGCATCGGAGAAATCCACAACCCGGCAGACCCCGCGCTGTGCCCCGGCGGCGAATGTCTGGACCGTGTGATGCTCCAGAACCTGGACGCGCAGATCGCCGCCCTGCCCGCCGAACGGCGCGCGCGCGGCAGCGTGGTGGTGTTGCACCAGATGGGCAGCCACGGCCCGGCGTACTACAAGCGCTCGGCGCAAGAGAACAAGAAATTCGAACCCGAGTGCCATTCAGCGGCCTTGCAGGAATGCGGGCGCGAGCAGGTGGTGAACGCCTACGACAACAGCATCGTCGAGACGGATCACTTTCTGGACTCCGTCCTCGAATGGCTGCTGACGCACGAGAAGCGCGCGCAGACCGCGATGATGTACGTCGCGGACCATGGAGAATCGCTGGGCGAGAACAACATCTACCTGCACGGTCTGCCCTACGCGATTGCCCCCGACGTGCAAAAGCACATTCCCTGGATCACCTGGCTATCCCCCGCCATGCAGGCGCGCACCGGCCTGAGCAGCGCCTGCCTGCAGCGCGACCAGGACCAACGGCGCATCAGCCACGACAACTACTTTCATTCGGTGCTCGGCCTGATGGACGTGCAGACCAGCGCCTACCGCCCCGAGTTGGACCTGTTCGCGCCCTGCAGCAGGATCGGGGGTAAGCAAGGGTAATATTGGCGCATGAGCACGCAAGCGAAGAAACCCCGGCGCCCGACCGCCCCGCGACGCATCTACCAACTGCACGTCAAGCTGGCGTATCTGGAGCCGACCGTCTGGCGCCGGCTCTGGGTTCCCGATACCCTGATGCTGGAAAAACTCCACCGCGTGATTCAGCTGGTGATGGGCTGGAGAAACGCCCATCTGCACGAATTCAGCGTCGGCAAACTGCGCTACTCGCTGCCGAATCCCATGTGGCCGTCGATGGACGAAGACACGCAGGACGAACGCCTGTTCGACCTGGCGACCGTGCTCGGCGAAGACACGACCGGATTCGTCTACACCTACGACTTTGGCGATGACTGGCAGCATCTGATCAAGGTCGAGGCCCGCCTGGAACCCGAAGAAAAGAACCGCCGCCCGCTGTGCCTGGACGGCGCAAATGCCTGTCCGCCAGATGACGTTGGCGGCGTCCCGGGCTACGCCGGCTTCCTGCAAGCCATCCGGGACCCCTCGCATCCAGAACACCTGGAGATGTGGGAGTGGCATGGCGGCCCCTTCGATCCGGTGGCCTTCGACCCCAACGCCGTGAACGCCGCACTGCGCAAGCTGCGCCTGTAGCGCCCGCGTCCCCCGGGGCGCGATCAGACTTCAGTGCAGGTCGTCGCCCGAACCCAGAGCCAGATTCTCGAAGCGCGTCTGGTTCTTCTGGAAATACAGCTTCACCGTTCCGGTCGGGCCATTGCGCTGCTTGCCGATGATGACCTCGGCCACGTTCGGCTCCTTGCTCTCCTTGTTGTAGTAGTCGTCGCGGTAGATGAACATGATGATGTCCGCGTCCTGTTCGATGGCGCCCGATTCGCGCAGGTCGGACATCAGGGGGCGCTTGTCGGTGCGCTGCTCGACCGAGCGGTTGAGCTGCGAGAGCGCGATCACCGGGCACTGCAACTCCTTGGCGAGCATCTTCAGGCCGCGCGAGATTTCGCCCAGCTCCGTCGCCCGGTTGTCCAGGCCCGACGCGTCCGCGCCGCTCATCAGCTGCAGGTAGTCAACGACGATCAGCCCGAGCTTGCCGCACTGGCGCGCAAGGCGCCGCGCATTCGCGCGCAGCTCGGCGGTCGTGAGCCCCGGGGTTTCGTCGATGTGCAGCGACACCGTGCGCAGCTTTTCGATGGCCTCGGTGAAACGCGGCCATTCCTCGTCCGTGAGCCTGCCGGTGCGCAGATTGCTCTGGTTCACTCGCCCGATCGATCCCACGATGCGCACCGCCAGCTGGGCGGCGCCCATTTCCATCGAAAAAATGGCCACCGGCAGCCCCTCGTGCAGCGCCACGTGCTCGGCAATGTTCACCGCCAGCGAGGTCTTGCCCATCGAGGGCCGCGCAGCCAGCACCACCATGTCGCCGGCCTGCAGGCCGCAGGTCATCCGGTCCAGATCGGCAAAGCCCGTGGGCACCCCGGTCACGTCCACCGGGTTGTCCGCCATTTCCTGTACCCGGTCGAGCAGATCGAGGACCAGCGTATCGAGCGACTGAAAGCCCTGCCGGGTGCGCGCGCCTTCTTCTGCGATCGCGAAAATCCTGGCCTCGGCCTCGTCCAGAATGCGCTCCACCGCCTTGCCCTGCGGGTTGAACGCGCTGGTGGAGATTTCGTCGCTGGCCGTCACCAGCTTGCGCAAGATCGCCCGCTCGCGCACGATCTCCGCGTAGCGGCGGATATTGCTCGCGCCCGGAACATACTGCGCGAGGTTGTTCAAATACGCCAATCCGCCCATCTCCTGCGCCTTGCCCTGGTTTTGCAGATGCTCGGAGACGGTGATCACGTCGGCCGGCTTGCCTGCATGGATCAGCGCGTTGATGGCCGTGTAGATCATCTGGTGCTCGTGGCGGTAGAAATGGCTTTCCACGAGCAGGTCGCCCACGCGATCCCAGGCGCTGTTGTCCAGCAGCAGGCCGCCGAGCACGCTGGATTCGGCCTCGATCGAGTGCGGCGGCACGCGCAGCTGCGCGACCTCGTAATCCACTGGCCGCGCAGCCATCGAGCCCTGCGCATCGGATTGGGAAAAGACGGTGGACATCGGGGTTTTCTCCGGACAAGGCTTGGCGGGACAGGCATGCGGCCAACGGGGACAAGCCTGTGGGCAAGCCGTGGATTAGCGCTGGACGGTCGTGTACAAAATGAAGCCATCCAATGACAAAAGCCGCCCAAGGGCGGCTCTCGTACAAAGTCGGGCAATCGCTGCGCCGGCGTTCAGGCGGTTTCGCCGTAGACCGAGACGCTGACCTGCACCACCACATCGGTGTGCAGAACCACGCTCACGCTGCTGTCGCTCACGGTCTTGATCGGCCCGTTGGGCAGGCGGACCTGTGACTTGGCAAGCTTGTAGCCCTGCTTGTTCAGTTCCTCGGCGATGTCCTGGTGCGTCACGGAACCAAACAGCCGGCCGTCCACGCCCGCCTTTTGCGTCAGCTTGACGGTGCTTCCGGCGAGCTTCTCGCCCTGCGCCTGCGCCAGCGCCAGCTTTTCCGCGGCGACCTTTTCGAGTTGCGCGCGCTTGGCCTCGAACTCTGCCTTGGCGGCGGCGGTCGCGCGGCGTGCGCGGCCCGAGGGAATCAGGAAGTTGCGGGCGTAGCCGTCCTTGACCTTGACGACTTCACCGAGGTTGCCCAGGTTCACGACCTTGTCGAGCAGGATGATTTGCATGGCGCTGGCTCCTTCAGATTTTGTGCTGGTCGCTGTACGGAACCAGGGCCAGGAAGCGCGCGCGCTTGATCGCCGTGTTCAGCTGGCGCTGGAAGATGGCGCGCGTTCCGGTCAGGCGCGCGGGGATGATCTTGCCGTTTTCGGCGATGAAATCGCGCAAGGTATCGACATCCTTGTAGTCGATTTCTTCGACCCCCGTCACCGTGAAGCGGCAAAAGCGCTTGCGCTTGAACAGCAGCGACTGGGTGTTGCGCTTGGGGCGCTTGTCTTTGTTGAACTTCTTGAACGTGGCCATGCTGGCCTCCCTTGAAAAATTTAAGTTTGCTGAATGTCCTGGACGTGCAGCACCGCATTCTTGCCATTGCGCGGCGAGGCCAGGAAACCGCTGAAAGTCCAGAGACTTCCGATGTCCTGCCGCGCCAGGCGCTCGGCCATCGCACCGAAGGCGACGGCCTTCATCGCCGCCTTCACCTCACGCGGCTGGCCGACTTCCGTCTGCTGCGACGTGTGCGCGATGCGCAAGGCAATGGCCGGCAACCCGGCGGGCGTACAGCGCAGGGGCTCGGCCTCTGCGATGCATGCGGTCAGGACGACGCGGTTGTGCACTGCTGCCGATCATGGGGCCGATCAGCGCTCGCCGGCGGCCGCGTATTCGGCCTGGCCGGCAGGGGCCTGGTTGGCCCTGCGGGCTTCCTCGCGCTCGACGGTCTTCATGATCGCAGAGGGGCCGGTTTCGGCCTTCTTCTTTTGCACCGTCAGGTGGCGCAACACGGCGTCGTTGAACTTGAAGGCGTGCTCGAGCTCGGCCAGCACGGCCTGGTCGGCCTCGATGTTCACGCACAGGTAGTGCGCCTTGGCGAGCCGGTTGATCAGGTACGCGAGCTGCCGCCGACCCCAGTCTTCCACGCGGTGCACCTTGCCGCCGCCGGCGGTGATCATGCCCTTGTAGCGCTCCAGCATGGCTGGAACCTGCTCGCTCTGATCCGGATGGATCAGCAAAATGATTTCGTAATGACGCATGCACGCTCCTTATGGGTAGAGCCACCCACTGCGTCGTGAACGTCGTGAAGCGGTGTGGCAAGGCAAAGCCGAGGATTATAGCCCGCGCTGCCCTGCCCTCCCCGCTGGCCCGGCGCCAGTTCGTCCACCTGCACCGGCCCGCCGATTTTTGCCAGTCGGTTCATGCCGCGCCGCCCATTGCACCCGCAGCCTGACCCGCCAAGTGCATCTGATGCAGCGTGATCTTGCGCACCTCGGTTTGGCTGGTGGTGATGTGCGCGCGCAGCAGCATCTCGGCCTGCGCGCCGCGCCGGGCGTGGATGGCTTGGAGTATCTTCGCGTGCTCGTCGTAGGTGGCGTCGATGCGGGCTTGTTGGGTGAAGTCCAGGCGGCGGATGATGCGGATGCGCTCGGTCACGTCGCGGTGTACCCGCGCCATTTCGGCGTTGCCCGCCGCTTGCACCAGCGTGCAGTGAAAGGCTTCGTCCCACTGGCTCACCTGCACCGCGTCGGTGCTGCGCTGCGCCATGGGGGTCAGCCACCGTGTCGTCAGGCCGTCGAGCAGCGCCCGGTGCTGCTGGCTGTGCGCGGCGTTCTGCGCGCCTTCGCAGAGCCGGTGTGCCGCCGTGGTCTCGAGCACCATGCGCAGGTCATAGAGTTGCTCGAATTTGTCGAAGTCAAACGGCAGCACGCGCCAACCACTGCGGTAGAGGACTTCGACATGGCCTTCCTGCTGCAGCCGGGTCAGCGCTTGGCGCACGGGGGTGCGCGAGACCCCCAGCCGTTCGCTGACCGCTTGTTCAGTGAAACGGTCGCCCGGCACGAGCCGGAACTCGGCCACGTCGCGCTTGAGTTGCTCGTAGACCTGTTCGGCACGCGAACTGCGCGCTGGTGGTGCGGGTGCGGTGGGCATTCTTCAAATGGGCGTTTTCGATGCGCTCGATTCTGCCAACGTTGACAGCAGCTGCGTGCTGTTTGCAGTCCATCCGACGATGGCTCCTTGGGCCTGGATCATCTCTGCGGTCGCGGTTTTGAACTGCGGAAAGTAGCTCTCGGTGCAGTCCAGCAACAGCAGGCAGTCGTAGCCTCGGTCATTCGCCTCGCGCATCGTGCTTTGCACGCACACTTCCGTGGTCACGCCCATGACGATCAGGTGGCTGATGCCGCGCTGCTCGAGCATTTGCTGCAGGCCGGTGGCATGGAATGCGCCCTTGCCGGGCTTGTCGATCACGGGCTCGCCAGGCCATGGCGCCAGTTCGGCAATGATCTGGCTGCCCGGCTCGCCTGCCACCAGGATGCGACCCAGCGGGCCGACGTCGCCAATGCGCAGCGCGGGGTTGCCGCGCAGGCGTTTCGCCGGGGGGCAGTCGGACAAATCGGCGCGGTGCGTCTCCCGGGTGTGCACCACCAGTCCCCCGGCCCGGCGCCAGGCCGCCAGCATGGTCTGGCAGGCTGGCACGATGGATCTGAGCCGCGATACGTCATTGCCCAGGCTGGCGCCAAAGCCGCCAGGCTCGATGAAGTCGCGTTGCATGTCTATGCTCAGCAGCGCCGTGTGCGCGAGCACGAACGGGTAGATGAAGGGCTGCGCAAGCAGCGAGAGCCCGGATAGCGGCCGTTCATGCAGCATGGCGCCGGGCCTGCCCCTGCACGCCGCCGCCCATGTGCGCGCCCAGCACCTGGCGGTCGGCAGCGGCCGCGGTGGTTTCGAAAACGATGCGGCCCTCGCTCATGACCAGGATGCGGTCGGCCAGCGCCAGCAACTCGTCCAGGTCTTCGCTGATCAGCAGCACGCCCGCGTTGCGCTCGCGCACCTGGCGCAGCCGGCGGTGGACGTCGCGGCCTGCGGCAAAGTCCAGCCCGAACGCCGGGTTGGCGGCGATCAGCACGTGGATCTCACCGGCCAGCTCACGCGCCAGCACGGCGCGCTGCACGTTGCCGCCGGACAGACTCTGAATGGCCGCTGTCTCGTCCCGGGTCTTTATGCCGTACTCGGCAATCCATGCGCGGGCGCGTTCGCGCCAGGCGGCAGAGCGCAGCCAGCCACCCCATCCAGCTGTTGCCAGCGGCGGCTGGTCGAAGTCGCGCAGCGCCATGTTCTGCGCCACGCTGAACGCGGCCACGCAGGCGTTGTGCAGTGGTTCCTCGGGCAGGCTGCGCACCTTGAGGCGCCGGTTTTGCGCGCGGGTGGCCGCGTAGGGCTGGCCCATCACGTGGACTGTGCCCGAGAGCCGAGGGCGCTGGCCCACCAGGGCTTGCAGCAGTTCGCGCTGGCCGTTGCCGGAGACGCCGGCTATGCCCAGGATTTCGCCGGGCATCAGTGTCAGGCTCAGGCCGTGCAGCGCCAGCGTGCCACGCTCGCCCAATGCGGACAGCTTGTCCACTTGCAACGCGGGAACGTCCGACCGTGGACGCTCGCGCGCTGCGGCCGGCGGTTTTTTTTCTGTATCTGCCTCTGCCATCGCCGCTACCGCGCCCCCCACCATGGCCTGCGCGAGCAACTCCGGGCTGCTGTCGGCGACGCGGCCGTGGTGCACGGCCTGGCCCTTGCGCAGCACGGTGACGGTGTCGGCGTAGGCCATGACCTCGCGGAACTTGTGCGTGATGATGATCACGGTGCACGCGCCGCGCCGCGCATGCTCACGGATGTGGCCGAGCACTTGGTCCGCCTCCTGCGGCGTGAGCACCGAGGTGGGCTCGTCCAGGATCAGCAACCGGGGCTGGAGGTACAGCTGCTTGAGCAGTTCCAGTTTCTGCTTCTCGCCCGCTGCCAAATCGGCAGGGAACGCGTCCAAATCCAGGCTGAATGGCGTGCGCGCCAGAAACCCCCGGAGCTCGGCGTACCGGGCCCTCCAGTCGAGCAGCCAAGGCAGCCTGCCCGCCGCCAGCAGCAGGTTCTCGGCCACGCTCATGCCGGGGGCCAGCGTGAAGTGCTGGTAGACCATGCCTATGCCCAAGGCGCGGGCGATCGCCGGGTTGGCAATGTCCTGCTCGCGCCCGTCGATGAGGATGCTGCCTGCCTCGGCGCGCGCCATGCCGGCCACGCACCGAACCAGCGTGCTCTTGCCTGCGCCGTTCTCACCGAGTAGCGCGTGCACGCTGCCGGGCGCTACCCGGATGCTGACCTGGCTCAGCGCGGTAGCACTGCCAAAGCGCTTCGTCAACCCGCAGGTTTCCAGCCGCAGCGCGCCGCTGGCCGGTCTGGGCGCAGGAATCAAGCGCATCAGCGCTCCTGCGCGGCTAGTGTTCTGCCCTGCGAATAGCGGCACAAAATGAAACGGATGCATTTCGCGTCATGGCAAGGCGCAAACCGCAGCGATACCCGTAGGTATCGCGAGGATTTGCAACGCCGCCATGGCGCGAAAGGCGCAGTTTCATGTGCTGCTATTCGCAGGGCAGGACACTTAGTGCCTGCAGCACGGCCGACGACGCGGCGTGGGCGCCGAAGACGCCGCCCTGCATCGTGATCATCTTCAGCGCAGCCAGGTGGTTGCCGTGGTCCGTGGCGGCGGTGCAGTCGGACAGCAGCAGGCATTCCAAGCCGCGGTCGTTGGCCTCGCGCATCGTGGTGTGCACGCACACGTCGGTGGTGATGCCGGCCAGCAGCAGGTTCACGATGCCGCGGGTGCGCAGCAGCAGTTCCAGGTCGGTGGCGTAGAAGGAGCCCTTGCCCGGTTTGTCGATCACCACTTCGCCGGGTAGCGGCGCCAGTTCATCAATGATGTTCCAGCCCGGTTCGCCGCGCACCAGAATGCGCCCGCAGGGGCCGTCATCGCCTATGCCCACACCCTGCGCGCCAATCTGCCGTGAGCGCCAGCGCTTGTTCGCCGGCAGGTCCGACAGATCCGGTCTATGGCCCTCGCGGGTGTGCATGACCGCATAGCCTGCGGCCCGCAGCGCAGCCATCAGGGTTTGCAATGGCGCTATCGGCGCGCGCGTCTGCGCGACGTCGTAGCCCATCTTGTCCACATAGCCGCCCACACCGCAGAAGTCGGTCTGCATGTCGATCACGATCAGCGCCGTGTTGTCCGGGCGCAGGTCGCCGTTCCAGGGCCAGGGGTAGGGGTTCGCGGTGATGTGCATGGGGTGTTCAGTGTTTCGATGCCGCAAGCTCTCCCGGGCAGCCCTGGGCCAGGCGGTCGGGCTTGCAGCTGAGCACCAGAATCAGCAGGGTGAGTGCATAAGGCAGGGTGCCAAACAGGTGGTAGCCCCAGCCCATGCCGACGGATTGCAGCGCGGGACCGATCGCGCCCGCGCTGCCAAACAGGGCGGCAGCGCCGATGCAGCGCAGCGGGCTCCAGCGTGCAAAGATGACCAGCGCCACGGCAATCAGCCCCTGACCGCTGGAGATGCCCTCGTTCCAACTGCCGGGATAAAACAGCGTGAGCGAGGCGCCGCCCAGGCCGGCCACCATGCCGCCGAGGGTGGTCGCCAGAATGCGTATGCCCGTGACCGAATGGCCCAGCGCGCGCGCCGCGCTGGCCGAGTCACCGGCCAGGCGCAGCAGCAGGCCGTAGCGGGTGTGCCGCAGGCCCCAAGCCATCAGCAGCGCGAGCAGCAGGCCCAGCGGCAGCAGCGTATTGATCCGCAGCGCCGACTGCAGCGCTGGCGAACTGCTCCACTGACCCAGTTCCCATGCCGGAATTTGCGGCGCCTGCGGCTGTATGAAGGGCTTGCCCCCATAAAACGCCAGGCCGCTGCCGAGCAGCATCAGCGCAATGCCGGTGGCCACGTCGTTGACCCGGGGCAGCGAGCACAGCAGGCCATGCAGCGCTGCCAGCAGCCCCCCGGCGACTGCGCCGGCGAGCACTCCCGTCCAGGCCGACTGGCCCAGGCAGGCCGCAGCAAAAGCCACCATCGCCGACAGCACCAGCACGCCTTCGAGCCCGAGGTTGACGCGCCCCGACTTCTCGGTCAGGCATTCGCCCAGGCTGACGAACAGGAACGGGGTACCGACCCGCAATGCGCCGCCGAGCATGCCGGAGAACAGCAGCATCCACTGCTCTGCGCTCATGCGGCCTTCCCTTGCGCGCTGGAGCCGCTGATGCGGGTCAAGCTGGCGCACACGCGTCTCCAATGCAGCCCTTGCAGATCGCGCAGCGCTTCGCTGGCCAGGATGAGCACAAAGGCCATCCCTTGGAGTACCAGCACCGAGGCGTCGGGCAGACCCAGGCGGCGCTGCAGCAGACTGCCGGCCGCGCCAAAGCCGCCAAACAGGATCGCCACAGGAATGATGGCCAACGGCTGGTGGCGGGCAATGAACGACACCAGGATGCCGGTGTAGCCATAAAAGGCGATCAGCGACACATTCGCATTCGTGTGCACGGCAGCCACTTCGACGGCGCCGGCCAGCCCTGCGGCAGCGCCGCCGATCGCGCAGGCGGCGACGACCAGCCGCGCTGCGGGCAGGCCCATCAGCGCGGCGGTGCGTGGATTGCCGCCGACCACGCGCAGCGCAAAGCCCGACGCCGTCCAGCGCAGCCACAGCGCCAGCGCCAGACAGGCCAGCAGGCCCAGCATCAGCCCCCAGTGCACGTCGCTGCCGGCGATGCCGCCGATGTGCAGTGCCTCGGGCAGCGTTCGGGTCGCGGGCTTGTTCATGCTGGCTGGGTCGCGCAGCGGGCCTTCGACCAGATGCTTGAATAGCCCGATGGCCATATAGGCCAGCAGCAGGCTGCTGATGGTCTCGTTGATGCCGCGGTACTGCCGCAGCCAGCCCGCCAACGCCACCCACAGCCCGCCGGCGAACGCGCCCGCTGCACAGGCCAGCGCACTGCCGACGGCGTTGCCCGGCAGGGGCAGGTAGCCGGCGCTCACGGCGCAGGCCAGACCGCCCAGCACCAGCGCCCCTTCGGCGCCAATGATCACCAGGCCGGCGTGCGCCGGAATGGCCACGCACAGCGCCGTGAGCATCAGCGGTGCGGCGCGCTGCAAGGTGTTTTGCCAGGCAAAGGCGTCGCCAAAAGCCCCTTGGAACAGCAGCGTCCAGACCTGCAGCGGGTCCGCGCCAGCCAGGCTCACGAAGACCCCAAACAGCGCCAGCGCCGCAGTGATGGCCAGCATCGGCAGGGCTACGCCATAGAGGGTGTCGCGCATGATCGCTCGTGGGCTCGGTGGTCGGGTGGCTGGGTGCGTCAGATCGTGCCCAGCACGCCTTCGACCAGGTAGTTCATGCCCTCGAGGGCGATGTCGGTCTGCTTGCAACTCTTGCCGGCGGCGAGCACCAGCTTGCCCTGGTTGTCCTTGAGCGGTCCCTTGAAGATATCGAATTGGCCTGCCAGCATCTGGGCCCGGACGGCGTCGGCGCTCCTTCGGGCGGCCTCGCTGACCATTGCGCCGTAGGCCGACATGCGCACATAGCCCTCGCCGAGGCCGCCGCGCAGGAAGTTCGGATGCGGTTTGCCGCTCTGGGCCGCAGCGACGAACGTCCGGCAGGCGGTGAGCCAGTTCCACTCGGCCCCGCACAGGTAGGACTGCGAGGCGAGTCGGGCCTGGCTGGCGTGGTAGCCGCAGACCATCTTGCCGCGCCTGGCCGCCGTCTCGACCACCACCTTGGGGCTGTCCACGTGCATGGTGAACACGTCCACGCCCTGGTCGGCCAGGCTGTTGGTGGCCTCGGCCTCCTTGATCGACATGGACCATTCGCCGGTGAAGATCACGCGGCAACTGGCACCGGGCCTGACCGAACGCGCGCCGAGCAAGAAGGCATTGACGTTGCGCAGCACCTGTGGAATCGGCTTGGCAGCAACAAAGCCGATTTTTCCACTCGGGCTCATATGGCCGGCAACCACGCCATTGAGGTACTGGCATTCGTCGATGTAGCCAAAGAAACTGCCCACATTCCGGGGATGCTTGCCCTCGGTCCACAGGCCGCCGCAATGGGCAAAGCGCACGTCCGGGTATTTCGGAGCCAGCGCCAGGATATGCGGGTCAAAGTAACCGAAGGACGTGGGGATCAGCAACGTGGCGCCGTCTTGCTTGATCATGCCGACCATGGTTCTTTGCACCGCCGCAGTCTCCGGCACGTTTTCTTCTTCGACCACCTGGACCCCCGGCAACTTCCTGAGTTCGGCCACCGCCTGGGCGTGGGCCTGGCTGTAGCCGTAGTCGTCGCGCGCGCCGACGTAGATCACGCCGACGATCAGTGGCGTTGGCGGGTTTTGCGCCGCAAGGCTCTGACCCCAGGCCCCTCCTGCAACACCCAGCGCCGCCAGGGATTTGAGCGTGTCACGGCGATTCAATGGACTGGGTTTCATGGCGTGGGTTCTCCGGGGGATGGATGGGTAATGGGTATGAAGGACGAATCGGGCGGTGCTTCATTGCAGCCAACTCACATGGGCGGCGACAACGCGCCAGCCCTGATCGGTGCGCACCCAGGTCTGACTTTGGCGTCCGATGCCGGGGTTGCCCGGGCGCTGGAATTCGATGTTCGCGGTGGCAAAGTCACGCCCGTAGGTGGTGATGACGGTTTTCAGCAGGCTGCGCTGCAAGCCCTGCGGCGCGCGCGCCGCACGAAATTCCGCGATCGCGGCGTAGCCGTACAGATTTTCGGTGGCGCCGTAGCGCAGCGTGTGCGGGCTGTTCCAGAACAGTTCGTCGAGCAGCGCGACGTCGTTGTGCACCAGCGCCTGCTCGTAGCGCCGGCATTGCCGCGTGACTTCGGCCAGCACGTCGGGAAGGTTGGTATCCACGGCTCAGATCTCCACCGGTTTCAGATGCGCGCAGCCGGCCGCCTGCAACGCCCACGCAGCGCGCAGTGCCAAGTCTTCGCGCCAGGGTGCGGCAATGATTTGCACCGCGATCGGCAGGCCGCCGGTGCCCGTGGGCCAAATGGGTGCCGCCACCACCGGGCAACCGGCGAGAGAGATGGGTTGCGTGAGCAGGCCGATCGACGCCCGCGTGGGCATGGACGTGCCGTTGATATCCAGCCACTCGGACCCCAGCACCGGCGCGGCCACCGGTGTGGCCGGGGCGAGCAGCAGATCCCAATGCCGGAACAGCGCGTTCACCTGGTCGCGGTAGCTCTGGCGAAAGCGCTGCGCGCGCAAATACCAGGCGGCGGGGAGCAGCGCGCCGGCAATGAAACGATCTACCGACAGCGGTTCAAATTCCTGTACCTGCGTGCGCAGGTCTTGCAGGTGCAGGCTGCCGCCTTCGCTGGCGCTGATGATGAAGGCCGCAGCGCGGCCCAGCGCGGCGTCGGGCCATGCAAGCTGATCGTTCGCGCCGAGTACCTGGGCGGCAGAGCGCACGGCCGCACGCGCCGAGGCCGTCGCGTGCTCATCGAAGTACCCCCCGAGCAGCCCCACCCGCAGGCCCTCGATGCCCTGCTGCAATGCGCTGCCCACCGGCTGCACCCGCAGTGCGTGGCAGCCCGGGTCGAGCGGGTCCGGGGCCTGCAGCACATCGTAGGCCAGCGCCAGGCTCTCGACCGAATCGGCCATGGGGCCGAGGTGGTCAATGCTGTGCACGAAGGGGTAGCTGCCGCGGCGCGACAGGCGCCCGAAGGTGGGCTTCAGACCCCAGATGCCGCAAAAAGACGCGGGCACGCGGATCGATCCATTGGTATCCGAACCCAGCGCCATGCCGACCTGGCCTGCCGCCACCGCAGCGCCGCAGCCGCCGGATGAGCCGCCGGCGCTGCGCGTCAGATCATGCGGATTGCGGGTCGCTCCGTAATGCGTGTTTTCGGTGGTGAAGCCGTAGGCGTATTCGTCCATGTTCAGCCGCCCCAGCAGCACCGCGCCGCCGGCCTGCATCCGGGTCACCAAAAAGGCGTCCTGGGCCGCGGGCCGGTGCTGGCGATTCAGCTTGGAGCCGGCGTGGGTGACTTCACCGGCGACGTCGAACAGGTCCTTGACCGCGTAGGGCAGGCCCGCCAGCGGCGGCAGCCGTTCGCCGCGCGCGCGGCGGGCATCGATCGCCTCGGCCTCGCGCAGCGCGCGCGCTGTGCAGCAACGGGTGAAGGCGTTGATCGCCGGGTTGCTCGCGTGAATGCGCGCGACGCTGGCCAAGCAGGCCTCCCGGGCGCTGATCTCGCCTGCGGCGATCGCGCGGACCAGCGCAAGGCTGGTCATGCCACGCATCTCATGGGCCATCGTCTTCACCGCAGGTGTGCGTGCCGGATGCCGAAGGGAAGGCCAGGGGCACATACGTCCCGGCCAACTCGGCGTGCGCCTCCATCGGCGCGGCCAGCAGCAGCTGCGCCATTTGTTCGATCTGCGCCAGATGCGCGGCCACGCGCCGGGCGCGGGCCTCATCGAGTACCAAGCCCAGCGTGGCCGCGCTGGCCTGCACGCAGGCCAGGATTCCGGCATCGGTCATCGCCGCACCTCGCGCTGGAAGATTTCCAGACTCCGCTTCTTCGTCTCGATGAAGCCCGGCGCGCTGAGCGTCGCCAGCGTGCGCGGGCGCGGCTCGTCGTAGTGCAGAATTTCCGCCACCCGGGTCGGGCGCTTGCTCAGCAGCAGCACCTCGTCGGCCAGGTACACGGCTTCCTCCAGGTCGTGCGAGACGAGCACCATGGTGGTGCCGGTTTGCATGAACACCTGCTGCAGTTTCTCGCGGATGAACAGCGTCATCTCGAAGTCCAGCGCCGAGAACGGTTCGTCGAGAAACAGCACCTCGGGCTTGGGCGCGAGTGCGCGCATGATGGACGCGGTCTGCTGCTGCCCGCCGGAGAGTTCGTAGGGAAAGCGGTTCAGGTCGAACTGCACGCCAAACGACTCCACGAGCTCGGCCATGCGGCGGTCAACCTGGGCCTTGGATCGGCCCTCGATCTGGAGCGGGTAGGCAATGTTGTCGATGGTGCGCAGCCACGGAAACAGGGCCTCGCGGTAGTTCTGGAACACATAGCCAATCTTGGTGTCCTTGAGTGACTTGCCGTCGAACAGGATCTCCCCGCTGTCGATCGCGACCAGCCCGGCGATCATGTTGATCAGCGTCGATTTGCCGCAGCCGTTGGGGCCGAACACCGAGACGATCTTGTGCTTGGGGATGTTCAGGTCAAAGTTCTCGTACAGCGGCCAGCCAGCGAAGTGCTTGGTCAGGCCGCGCACCGTGATGTGGGTGCCCTGGGGACCCGGGGTAAACACCGGCGCGGGCACCTCGGCGTACACCGGGCCATGGAGGACTTGCGTCGTCATCGTCCGCTCCAGTGAACGATGCGCCGCTCCAGCACCAGAAACAGCACGTTGAGCGCATAGCCCAGCGCGCCCGCGGCCAGGATCGCGGCGTACATGGTCCTGACGTTGAGCACCTGTTGCGCGTCGATGATGCGATGCCCCAGCCCGTTGTCCGAGCCAATGAACATCTCGGCAACGACCACGATCACCAACGCCATCGACACCGCTGAGCGCAGACCGACAAAGCCCGATTGCAGGCTTTCCCAGATCAGCACGTCCTTGAAAATCTGCCAGCGCGACGCCCCCATCACCTTGGCCGCCATGATGCGCTGCTTGCGCGCGTTGATGACGCCGTAGGCGCTGTTGAAGATCACGATCAGCAAGGCAGAAAATGCAGCGATGGCCACCTTGTTGATGTCCGACACGCCAAAGATCAGCAGAAACAGCGGAATCAGCGCCGAGCTGGGTGTGGAGCGGAAGAAGTCGATCAGAAACTCCACGCTGCGGTAGGCCTTCTCGTTGCTGCCCAGCAGCACGCCCAGCGGCACACCGACCAGCGCGGCGATGGCAAAGGCCTGCAGCGTACGCCACAGGGTGAACAAGAAATCGTTCAGCAGCGCTCCGCCCAGCAGGCCGGTGAGCAGCGTGAGCACGGTGGCCGCCGGTGGCGGCAACAAGATCGCGCGGATCATGCCGGCGCGCACCACGATGTCCCAGACGATGAACAGTGCAGCCGGTCCGATCAAGGGCAGCAGGAGGCTCCAATGCACGCTCGTGCGTCTGGCTGCGGCAAGGCTTGCGCGGCGGTCCATGGATCAGTCCTTGAACAGCAGCGTGGAGACATCCAGTTTTTTATCGAACACCCCCTTGTCGGTGAAGAGGTCGAAGAACTTCTGAAAGGCGGCAACGTCAGCCGGTTTGAACTCGTTGTAGAGCATGTACGAGGCCAGCGGCACGGCGCCTGTCAGCGGGCCTTCGATGGCGGTGTAGCCCGCCAGATACTTGCGCGCCTCGTCCGGCTGCTCGCGCACCAGCGCGATGCCGCGGGCGTAGGCGGCGATGTATTTCTTGCTCTCTTGCGGGTGTTTTTTGATGAACTCGGTGGTCAGCGTCGCTGAGCCGCCATGCCAGGGCGCTTGCGCGTCGCCCAGGATGTACTTGGCAATCACCCCGGCTTCCAGCACGCGGCTGACGCCGCTGAGCCGGCCCACGGTGCCGGTGGGCTCCAGCGTGTAGACCGCGTCCACTTGGCCGGCCGCCAGCGCTGCCACGTGCTGGCCTATCGGTAGCTCGGTGACGGTGACACCGGTGGCGCCGGCACGTTCGAGCACGGCGCTGGCCAGCGCCTTGTTCTGTATGCCGGGGCCACAGCCAATGCGCTTGCCCTTGAGCTCGGCGATGGTCTTGACCTGGCTGTCCTTGGGCACCAGAAATTCATCGAGCACGTACCGGGCGTTGCTCGGATTGGTGGCAATGATCTTGAACAGCCCGGGCGAGGCCAACTCGCCCACCCCCAGGTTGCCGGAGCCGGTGCCGTTTGCGCTGCCGTCGCTGCGGCCTGCGAGCATGGCCTCCATCACCTGTTGGGCGCCGGCGAACTTGAGCGGCTCCACGCCGAGCCCGGCTTCCTCGAAGTAGCCCTTTTCCACTGCGGCAAAAAAGGGCAGGCCGGCGGCCACGGGCCAGTAGCCGATGCGAATCTTTACCGCGCTGCGGGCACGCACGATGCCGGGCGCTGCGAGCACCCCCAGCGTGGCCGCACCCTGGCGCAGCAGCCGGCGGCGGTCGATCAGGGCGGTGGTCCGGGCGTCTTCGGGGGGAGTGCTCATGGGGAGTTCCTGTTCGGGTTGTGTTCAAGCGGGCTCGCACGCGGCCAGGTAGGCGCGCCAGCCACCATGCGCAGTGATGTCCTGTGCGGCTTCGAGCGCATGGCCTTCGCAGATGAAGCCGGTGACCCAGCTGCCATCGGCCAATTCCACCTGGCCCAGGCCCAGCGGGGGCGCAATCAGCGCCAGGAAACTGCCCACCTGTGCTTGCGGCATCTCCCAGACCTCCAGCGCGATGGCGCTGCCGCCCTCGGGCACCCGGCGCAGGCCGGGCTTGGGGGGTGTGCTGCCGCGCAGCGCATACAAGCGGTAGTTGGGGGCCGTGCTGGTTGCCTGTAGCAGGCGCGCACCGCGCGCGCCCAGCTGCGCGTTGAGTGGCATTCCCGACAGATGGGCACCGACCACGGCAATCTTCATGCGCGGGGCGCTGTCTGGCGGCGGCGCCTGCGGGGCCGCCGGGGAGATGCCTGTCAGCGCCTGGGGCGCTGGCAGTGGCCATTGCAGCGCCCCCTGCAACAGCTTGCTGGCATGGTGGTAGCGCTGGCCCAGTTCGGCCAGCGGCCAGTCGCTGCCGCAGGGGCCGATCAGCGTGATGCCAAAGGGCAGACCGTCGGCGCGGATGCTGCTGGGCACGGCGATCGCCGCGTAGTCCAACAGGTTGACGAAGTTGGTGTAGTAGCCCAGGTTGCGGTTCAGCGCCACCGGGTCGGCCTGCATCGCGGCAATGCGGTAGTGGGTCGGCGCAGTGGGCACCAGCAGCACGTCGATGCTGGCCCACATCGCGCCCGCCTGCTGCGCGCAGGCGCGCAACTGCGTCTGTGCCGCGCACAGGTCGGCGGCGGAAAAGCTTCGCCCCTTGGCGATGATGCTGCGCACCGGCTCGATCACCTGGCCTTCATGGGAATCGAAGAACGCGCGCAATGCGGCGTAGCGCTCGGTCACCAAGGCGCTCTCGTACAGCAACGCGGCGGCCTGCGCCAGCGGGCGGTAGTCAATCGCAACGGCCACGCCGCCCAGCGCCGTGAGTCTTTGCACCGCCTCGGAAAAAGCGGCCTGCGCGGCCCGATCGCCAAAGAACTCCAGTGGCTCGGGCAGGCCAAAGCGAAAGCGGCTGCCAAACGGCGTATGGCTCAGTTGCAGAGTGCGCGCATACGGGTCGTGTGCGTCCGCCCCCTGCGCCACCTGCAGCACGCGGGCGGCCATCGCCACCGTGCGCGCCAAGATGGACACGCAGTCCACACTGCGCATCGCAGGCAACACGCCGCGCGTGCTCAGCAGCCCCCGGCTGGGCTTGATGCCGACAATGTTGTTCAGCCCGGCCGGCACACGACCCGAGCCAGCGGTGTCGGTGCCCAGCGCGAAGTCCACCTGGCCAGTGGCCACCACGTAGGCCGATCCGGAACTGGATCCACCCGATACATAGTCGGCGTTGAACGCATTTGGCACCGCGCCATACGGCGAGCGCGTGCCGCTGAGGCCGCAGGCAAATTGGTCCAGGTTGGTTTTTCCGACCAGACTTGCACCAGCATCGAGCAACTGCTGCACCACCGTGGCGTGCGCCCGGGGCCGGTAGGCAAACTCGGCGCAGGCAGCGGTGGTGGGCCACCCCAGTACGTCGATGTTGTCTTTGATCGCAAAGCGCAGCCCGGACAGCGAGCCGCTGCTGCAAGCTACCAAGGGCTGCTCAAAGCGTTCTATCCATGCCTGGGGGGCGCCTTCGGGGCCGCTTGGTTCTCGGGAAATGTCTTGCACCATACTTGGAGTCCCATCTTGTATCCCAGAAACAGCTGCAAAAGCTGTGCCAGGAAAGCTCCGGGGACCCCAAGCCCTCTGCGTCAGTCAGTCAGTTTGTTGGCCTGCTACCTGCTCGCTGGTTGGGAAGTGCGGTTTCTCAGGTGCTTGTCGCTGCCCATCAGTGTTTGAGCCCCAGGGGGTTGAGCAAGGGCACCCCGCCGTAACGCCCCGTCAGATAGCCGCGTTCCAGCGCTTCGTTCTTGCGCGGGCTGAATTCGGACAGACTGACCAAGGCCGAGGCCTGATCGCGGTCTTTTTCCACCAACCACACTTGGTCGCGTCGGAACAGATCTGGCGCATCCAGCAGCGAGGTGTCGTGGGTGGTAAAGATCAGCTGTGCACCCCCGGTGTTGATCTCGCTGTCGTGGAACAGCCGCACCAGTTCGCGCAGCAGCAAGCTGTGCAAGCTGGTGTCCAGCTCGTCGACAAGCAGCGTCTGTCCGTCGCGCAGGATGTCCAGCACCGGTCCGGCAAAGACCAGCAGTTTGCGTGTGCCGCTGGATTCATCCAGCAAATCAAACACGGCCTTTCCCCGTTCGGTGACATGGTGGAAGCGTGGCGTGTGTTCCACCATTTCTTCTGATTGCATTCCGGTTTTACCGGCCCTCGAGTCAGACAGAGAAATCCTGGGGACCTGGACCCGGCGTGTTTCCACCGTGATGCCGGTGATGCCGGTATCGGCGGCCGACAGGAAGTTGCAGATCTCCTTGTTCTCGTCCGCCTGTTGGAGCCCTTGAATGGACCGTTTCAGAGGGAAGTCCGCGCGTTCGTTGATGATGAGCAAGCGATTCTCGAACCAGTCGAACACCGGGCGCAAGGCGTCGCTATTGAGTTGCACCGCCATCGACAGGAACAATGCGTTCGGGCGGGTGGCGCGTTCCCACAGGTTCTTCGGGCCTTTCAGGCCGGAGCCGAATTCGTAGACATCCTTGCCCGTGCCGGCGTCAAAGCGGCGTGTGAACCACCGCTGGGGCTTGAATGCCTGGTACACCAGCAGGTGTTCGCTGACGACGCGCTGTGTGCTCAGGGCAAAGCCATACTGGTAGCGCACACCATCGCGCAGGAACGTGACCTCGAACTCAATGGGCTGGTCGATGGAATCGGCATCGAGCTGAAATGGCTGCGCGGCAAAGGGCTGACCCGGCTTGCTTGTCGCCGATTCGGTCACCACGGCACGCATGTTTTGCAGCGCCTTGATGAGATTGGACTTGCCGCTCGCGTTGGCACCATAGACCACCGCACTGCGCACCAGGAAGGGGGCAGCACGGATGCCGGTCGCTTGCGTGTGGCTGTCCTGCAGGGTCTTGTCCTTGGATGCGACAAGACTGAGCACCTGCTCGTCGCGCAGACTGCGGTAGTTCTTGACACGAAACTCGATCAGCATTGAATTCTCCATAATTAAATAGAATTTTGCAGAAAAAAAGCAAAATTTCAAGTTATTTTTTAACTTCTCAGAGAATCGTGCGCCAAGATACGCATCAAGGCCTCCCCAGCATCATCCAAGGCAATGCCGGCGTCGCACGACGCGCTGCGGGACACTTCACCGCCAGACCTTGATTTACGCCGGCCTGCCCCGAACTCCCGCGCGTACTGTTTCATCGACTTCCCGACCCTGACATGCCAGACCATATCCCCCCCGCACCCCCAAGCGCCCCCACCCCCGAAGCAATCGAGGCCGAAGCCGTCGCGCACGCGAGCGACGAGTTGGAGCGCCTGCGCAGCGAGCTGGCCGAACTGCGAACCCAAAGCGCCGATCTGGCCGATCAGTTCCTGCGCGCCAAGGCCGAGGCGGAGAATGCCCGACGCCGCGCCGAAGACGAGGTGGCCAAGGCGCGCAAATTCGGCATCGAGAGTTTTGCCGAGAGCCTGCTGCCCGTGGCCGACAGCCTGGACGCCGCCCTGGCCATCAAGGAGGCCACGCCGCAGCAGCTGCGCGAAGGCGCCGACGCCACCCTGCGCCAGCTGACCTCGGCGCTCGAGCGCAACAAGGTGCTGGCGATCAGCCCCGCAGCGGGCACCCGCTTTGACCCGCATCAGCACCAGGCGATCAGCGTCGTTCCCGCCGAGCAGGAGGCGAACACCGTCGTGGCCGTGCTGCAAAAGGGCTACGCGATCGCCGATCGCGTGCTGCGCCCCGCGCTCGTCACCGTCACGGCGCCGAAATGAACCGGCGCAGCGCAGCGGCAAAAAAATCGGCCCGGCTGACTTGAACCCCCTCGGGTTATCCACAAGTTAGCAAGCATCCAATCCACCATTCGAGCATCCGGAGAAAAATCATGGGAAAAATCATTGGCATCGACCTGGGCACCACCAACAGCTGTGTGTCCATCATGGAAGGCAACACCACGCGCGTCATCGAAAACAGCGAAGGTGCCCGCACCACGCCCTCGATCGTCGCCTACCAGGAGGACGGCGACATCCTCGTCGGCGCCTCGGCCAAGCGCCAGGCGGTGACCAACCCGAAGAACACGCTGTACGCCGTCAAGCGCCTGATCGGGCGCAAGTTCAGCGAAAAGGAAGTGCAAAAGGACATCGACCTGATGCCCTACAAGATCGTCGCCGCAGACAATGGCGACGCCTGGATCGAGGTGCGCGGCAAGCGCGTGTCTGCGCAGCAGGTGTCCGCCGACATCCTGCGCAAGATGAAGAAGACCGCAGAAGACTACCTGGGCGAGCCCGTGACCGAGGCCGTGATCACCGTCCCCGCCTACTTCAATGACGCCCAGCGCCAGGCCACCAAGGACGCGGGCCGTATCGCCGGCCTGGACGTCAAGCGCATCATCAACGAGCCCACCGCCGCGGCCCTGGCCTTCGGCCTGGACAAGCAGGACCGGGGCGACCGCAAGATCGCCGTGTACGACTTGGGCGGCGGTACCTTCGACGTGTCGATCATCGAAATTGCCGACGTGGACGGCGAAAAGCAGTTCGAAGTGCTCTCGACCAACGGCGACACCTTCCTCGGCGGTGAAGACTTCGACCAGCGCATCATCGACTACATCATCGGCGAGTTCAAAAAGGATCAGGGCGTGGACCTGTCCAAGGATGTCCTGGCGTTGCAGCGCCTCAAGGAAGCTGCGGAAAAAGCCAAGATCGAGCTGTCGAACTCGGCCGCGACCGACATCAACCTGCCCTACATCACGGCCGACGCGTCGGGCCCCAAGCACCTGAACATCAAGCTCACGCGGGCCAAGCTCGAGTCGCTGGTCGACGAACTGATCGAGCGCACCATCGATCCTTGCCGCGTGGCCATCAAGGACGCGGGCGTGGCCGTGGCCGACATCCATGACGTGATCCTGGTCGGCGGAATGACCCGCATGCCCAAGGTGCAGGAAAAGGTCAAGGAGTTCTTCGGCAAGGATCCGCGCAAGGACGTGAACCCCGACGAGGCCGTGGCCGTGGGCGCCGCCATCCAGGGCCAGGTGCTCTCGGGCGACCGCAAGGACGTGCTGCTGCTCGACGTGACGCCGCTGTCGCTGGGCATCGAGACCCTGGGCGGCGTGATGACGAAGATGATCACCAAGAACACGACCATCCCGACGAAGTTCGCGCAGACCTTCTCGACCGCCGAGGACAACCAGCCCGCGGTGACCATCAAGGTCTTCCAGGGCGAGCGCGAACTGGCCTCGGGCAACAAGCTCTTGGGCGAGTTCAACCTTGAGGGAATCCCGCCGGCGGTGCGCGGCACGCCGCAGATCGAGGTCTCGTTCGACATCGACGCCAACGGCATCCTGCACGTGGGCGCCAAGGACAAGGGGACGGGCAAGGAGAACAAGATCACCATCAAGGCCAACTCGGGCCTGTCGGAGGAAGAAATCCAGCAGATGGTCAAGGACGCCGAGCTCAACGCCGCCGACGACAAGAAGAAGCTGGAACTGGTGCAGGCGCGCAACCAGGGCGAGACCACGGCGCACAGCGTGGGCAAGAGCCTGGCCGAGCATGGCGACAAGCTCGAGGCGGGCGAAAAGGACGCGATCAGCGCCGCGCTCAAGGCCCTGGAAGAAGCCCTCAAGGGCGAGGACAAGGCCGCGATCGACGACAAGACCATGGCGCTGATGGCCGCGAGCCAGAAGCTGGGCGAGAAGATGTACGCCCAATCGCAGGCGGACCAGGCCGCTGCGGCCACCGGTGCTGCGGCCGCAGCAGGGGCCGCAGCGTCCGGCAAGTCGGCGGACGACGACAACGTCGTCGACGCCGAAATCAAGGAAGTCAAGAAGGGCTGAAAACAGGCCCCATTGCTCCAACCGCCGCGCGGGCCCCTTTGACGGGGCTTGCGCGGCGTTCCTGTTCCAATCGGGCTCAGAATGACCATGTCCAAAAGAGACTTTTACGAAATCCTCGGTGTACCCAAGAACGCCTCGGACGAAGAAATCAAAAAGGCCTATCGCAAGCTGGCGATGAAGTACCACCCCGACCGCAACCAGGGGGATACGGCCAGGCCCGCGGAGGAGAAATTCAAGGAGGCCAAGGAGGCCTACGAGATGCTCTCCGACCCGCAAAAGCGCGCTGCCTACGACCAGTACGGCCACGCCGGGGTCGATCCGAACATGCGTGGCCCCGGCACCGCGGGCGCCGAGGGGTTTGGCGGTTTTGCCGAGGCGTTCGGCGATATTTTTGGCGAGATGTTCGGCCAGCAGCGCGGGCGCGGAGCCGGCGGGCGCCAGGTGTACCGGGGCAGCGACCTGAGCTACGCGATGGAAATCAGCCTCGAAGACGCCGCGCGCGGCAAGGATGCGCAGATCCGCATCCCTTCCTGGGAAGGCTGCGACACCTGCCACGGCAGCGGTGCCAAGCCCGGAACCAGCCCCAAGGTCTGCGCGACCTGCCGGGGCAGCGGCACGGTGCAGATGCGCCAGGGTGTCTTCAGCGTGCAGCAGACCTGCCCGCACTGCCGGGGCACGGGCAAGATCATTCCCGAACCCTGCCCGGCATGCCATGGCCAGGGCAGGATCAAGAAGCAAAAGACGCTGGAAGTGCGGATTCCCCCCGGCATCGACAGCGGCATGCGCATCCGCAGCACCGGCAACGGCGAGCCCGGAACGAATGGCGGCCCCCCGGGCGACCTGTACATCGAAATCCGCCTGAAGAAGCACGACATCTTCGAGCGCAACGGCGACGACCTGCATTGCCAGGTGCCCGTGAGCTTCATCACGGCCGCACTCGGTGGCGAGATCGAGGTCCCCACGCTCGCGGGCAAGGCGGCCATCGACATTCCCGAAGGCACCCAGGCGGGCAAGCAGTTCCGCCTGCGCGGCAAGGGAATCAAGGGGGTGCGCGCCAGCTACCCCGGCGACCTGTACTGCCATATCGCCGTGGAGACGCCGGTCAAGCTCACCGAGCACCAGCGCAAGCTGCTGCACGAACTCGAGGATTCGCTGAAGAAGGGCGGCGCGCGCCATTCGCCCAGCGGCGAGAGCTGGACCGACCGGCTCAAGAACTTCTTCAGCTGACAGCCGCGCTCCCTCTGCCCGACCGCCTGCGGCCACGGCCCGGGCGGTTGTGCGCCGTCCGGGGCGCCCTGCCCTCCCCCGGCTGCTTGCGGCTTGACGCACCACTAGAATCCAATCCCCCGCTTGGAGAGCAGAAAGCCCCCGCCATGGACCGCACGCTGTACGACAAAATCTGGGACGAGCATGTCGTCCATACCGAAGAGGACGGCACCTCCATCCTCTACATCGACCGCCATCTGGTGCACGAGGTCACGAGCCCCCAGGCGTTCGAGGGCCTGCGCGCGGCGGGCCGCAGGGTCTGGCGCACGAGTTCCATCGTCGCCACGGCCGACCACAACACGCCCACCACGGGCTGGGAGCGCGGCTACGACGGAATCACCGACCCGATCAGCCGCGAGCAGATCACCACGCTGAACGACAACATGGCGCAGATCGCGCCCGCCGCGTTCTTTCCGTTCATGCACCAGCGCCAGGGAATCGTGCATGTGATCGGCCCGGAAAACGGCGCCACCCTGCCCGGAATGACCGTCGTCTGCGGCGACAGCCACACCTCCACCCACGGCGCGTTTGGCGCGTTGGCGCACGGCATCGGCACCTCCGAGGTCGAGCACGTGCTGGCCACGCAAACGCTGCTCGCCCGCAAGGCGAAAAACATGCTGCTGCTGCTCGATGGCCAGTTGGCCAAGGGCATCACGGCCAAGGACCTGGTGCTGGCCATCATCGGCCAGATAGGCACCGCGGGCGGCACGGGCTACACCATCGAGTTCGCGGGCGCGGCGATCCGCGCGCTGAGCATGGAGGGCCGCATGACCGTCTGCAACATGGCCATCGAGGCCGGTGCGCGCGCCGGGCTGGTGGCGGTGGACGCGAGGACCATTGACTACGTCCGGGGCCGCCCGCTTGCGCCAACGGGCCTGGAATGGGAGCAGGCCGTGGCGTACTGGAACACATTGCACTCGGATGCCGGCGCCCGGTTCGACGCCACCGTCCGGATCGACGCGGCCCGGATCGCGCCGCAGGTGACCTGGGGCACCTCGCCCGAGATGGTGCTCGGAATCGACGCCCGCATCCCCGATCCGGACAAGGAGAAGGACGTGAACAAGCGCGGCGCCATCGAACGCGCGCTGAGCTACATGGGGCTGCAACCCGGAAAGGCGATCCACGACATCACCCTCGACAAGGTGTTCATCGGCTCGTGCACCAACAGCCGCATCGAAGACATGCGCGAGGCCGCGGCCGTGCTCAGGAAGCTCGGCCGCAAGGTGGCCGGCAACGTGAAGCTGGCCATGGTGGTCCCCGGCTCGGGTCTGGTCAAGGAACAGGCCGAACGCGAGGGCCTGCACACCATCTTCCAGGCCGCGGGCTTTGAATGGCGCGAACCCGGCTGCTCCATGTGCCTGGCCATGAACGCCGACCGCCTGGAGCCCGGCGAGCGCTGCGCGTCCACGAGCAACCGCAATTTTGAAGGCCGCCAGGGCGCCGGCGGCCGCACCCATCTCGTGAGCCCCGCGATGGCCGCCGCGGCTGCGGTGCACGGCCATTTCGTGGACATCCGCCCATTTGCCTGAGCCCGCCAGGCCAGTCGCCAAACCAGGACAACGCCATGCAGAAATTCACCTTGCACAAGGGCCTCGTGGCCCCCATGGACCGCGAGAACGTCGATACCGACGCCATCATCCCCAAGCAGTTCCTCAAGTCGATCAAGAAGACCGGCTTCGGCGTGAACCTGTTCGACGCGTGGCGCTACCTGGACCCGGGCGAGCCCGGGCAGGACCCGGCGCGCCGCAGGCCGAACCCGGACTTCGTGCTGAACCAGCCACGCTACCAGGGCGCATCGATCCTGCTGGCGCGCAAGAACTTCGGCTGCGGGTCCAGCCGCGAGCACGCGCCCTGGGCGCTCGCGCAGTTCGGCTTTCGCGCGCTCATCGCGCCCAGCTTTGCCGACATCTTCTTCAACAACTGCTTCAAGAACGGCCTGCTGCCCATCGCCCTGCCCGACCACACCGTGGCCCGGATGTTCGACGACGTGCTGGCCTTCCCCGGCTACCAACTCGTGATCGACCTCGAGCGCGAATGCATCGTGACCGCGCAGGGCGCCGAGATCCCGTTCGAAGTACAGGCCTTCCGCAGGTACTGCCTGCTCAACGGCCTGGACGACATCGGCCTGACCCTGCGCCAATCCGGGAAGATCAAGGCCTTTGAGGACCAGCGCCTGGCCACCATGCCCTGGCTCGCACGCAGCATGCCGCCCTGATCCTCCTCCTGCTGCCCCCTGCCCCCATATGCATGCATAGCCATCGAGAACGGAACAAGCCATGAAAATCGCAGTCCTGCCGGGCGACGGAATCGGTCCCGAGATCGTCGCCGAGGCCGTCAAGGTTCTGGAAGTGCTGGAACTGAAGTTCGAACTGGAATCGGCCCTGGTGGGCGGCGCCGCCTACGATGCGCATGCCCACCCCCTGCCCGAGCCCACGCTCGCACTCGCCAGGCAGTCCGACGCCATCCTGTTTGGCGCCGTGGGCGACTGGAAGTACGACCAGCTCGAGCGGTCGCTGCGTCCCGAGCAGGCGATCCTGGGGCTGCGCAAGAACCTGGGCCTGTTCGCCAACCTGCGCCCCGCCGTCTGCCACGCGCAGTTGGTGGGCGCGTCCAGCCTCCGGCCCGAACTCGTCGCGGGCCTGGACATCCTCATCGTCCGCGAACTCACCGGCGACATCTACTTTGGCCAGCCGCGCGGCCGCCGAACCGCAATCGACGGGCAGTTCCCCGGCGCCGAGGAAGCGTTTGACACCATGCGCTACTCCCGGCCCGAAATCGAGCGCATCGCCCACGTGGCCTTCCAGGCCGCGCGCAAGCGCAGCAAAAAGCTCACCAGCGTGGACAAGGCGAACGTGCTGGAAACCTCCCAGTTCTGGAGGGACACGCTCATCGGGGTGCACCGGGAATATCCCGACGTCGAGTTGCAGCACATGTACGTGGACAACGCCGCGATGCAGCTCGTCAAGGCGCCCAAGTCCTTCGACGTGCTGGTCACGGGGAATATGTTCGGCGACATCCTCTCGGACGAAGCCGCCACGCTCACCGGCTCCATCGGCATGCTGCCTTCGGCCTCGCTCAACAGCAGCCAGCAGGGTCTGTACGAACCGAGCCACGGCAGCGCCCCCGACATCGCCGGCCAGGGCCTGGCCAACCCGCTGGCAACCATCCTCTGCACCGCGCTGATGCTGCGCTTCAGCCTGAACCAGGAAGCCGCTGCACAGCGCATCGAAGCCGCCGTGCAACAGGTGCTGACCCAGGGCCTGCGCACGCCCGATATCCACAGCGAGGGCACGACCCGGGTCGGCACGGCGCAGATGGGCGACGCCGTGGTCAAGGCACTCGCCGCCCAGGGTTGATGCACGCCGCCCGCGGGCGCGGATAGCAAGCTAAGCCGCTGCGGAAGCCGGAATCCAGCGGTAGAGCGTAGGAACGGACACGCCAAGATTCTTGGCCACGTCCCGAGGCGGCACACCGTTGGCCAGCAGCTTCTTGGCTGACTCGATCTTGCTGTCGGTCATCTGTCGCTTGCGCCCGCCCGTGCGTCCGAGCCGGCGGGCGACCTCCAGCCCGGCGCGCGTTCGCTCGACCGTCAGCGCACGCTCCATCTCGGCCAGACTGGCCATGACGTGAAAGAAAAACCGGCCGGACGGCGTGCCGGTATCGATGGCGTCGCTGAGGCTTTTGAACTGGACCTTCTGCATGCTCAAGCCGGTGACGAAATCCAGCAGATTTTTGACGCTCCGGCCGAGACGATCCAGCTTCCACACGACGAGGGTATCGCCCTTGCGCAGCATCTCCAGCGCCTTGGCCAGACCAGGCTGCTCTGCCCGGCTATCACTGATCTTGTCGTCGAAAACCTTCTTGCAGCCGGCCTTCTTCAGAGCCTCGATTTGCAGATCAAGATTCTGATCCTGCGTCGAAACACGCGCATACCCGATCAGCATGATCGAATCGCACGCAGCGCGCAGCCGCAAACGCGCGCAGCCACTTCAGCGCGCCTTGATTCCATGCTTTTGCGGCCCAGCTTCACCCTTCTGCCCCCTCGGTTGCAGCGGCAACAAGCGCAAGCGCGTGCGCTTCGGATCGACCGTCAGGAGCGCGCCATCTTCCAGTTCGGAGGCCATTTGCCGCAATGCCATGACGACCTGTTTGCGAATCACATCCGGGCTGACATCCTCGGCGCGAATCTGCACCACGCTGGGCTTCTCGCCATGGGTGGTAGCGAGGATCGCACCAAAGTCCAGATCGTGTGTCAGCACCACGCAGTGGGTCGCGCTGGCATAGGCCATGATCTCCGAGTCCGGTGCGTCGTAGGCCCCGAGCGTTGACCAATGCGCCGCCTCGATCCCTGCATCGGTCAACACATCGACCCAGCGCGGCGACAGGTTCATATCGACCAGCAGCTTCATGCAATGGCCAGCGTGACCTCGCGTTCATCCGCACGCCATGCAGCGTAGCGAAGCGCCTGCATGACGTCGTCGCGCTCCAGGTAAGGAAAGTCGGTCAGGATTTCATCGACGCTGTGGCCTGCGCCGATTTGGCCGACCACCATGCCGACCGTGACGCGCATTCCGCGAATGCACGCCTTGCCCCCCATGACTTCCGGCTGTTGCGTGATGCGGTTGAGTGGACCCATATTGCTGCTCCTTGTCGAAACTCGCTGTGATGGTAGTGGTTCGAGAATGGTATTTCAAGAACTATTTGTGAGAATGCGGGCATGTCGGTACCGCGCCAAGGCATCTTAGCCAGGGAGCGCTGCTACGCAGCCTTGCGTCACGGTTTACGTATACGTTAAGATATACGAATACAAGCCACCGCGCACTTCAGCATGCCCCTGACCCTCTACGACAAGATTTGGAATGCGCACCGCGTGCACGCATTCTCCGACGGCAGCACGCTGCTGTACATCGACCAGCACCTCGTCCATGAAGTGACGACGCCGCAGCCATTCGACGGGTTGCGCCTCGCTGGCCGGCGCGTGCGCCGACCGGACGCGACCTTGGGCGTTGCCGACCACGACATTCCCACCACGCCTGGCCGCTCCGACGACTGCGAGGACCCCGAAGCCAGGGTGCAGCTTGCGCTGATGCGCCAGAACACCCGGGAGTTCGGAATTACCTACTTCGGCTACGAGGACCCGCGCCAGGGCATCGTGCACGTGGTGGGCCCCGAGCAGGGGCTGACCCAGCCGGGAATGACCGTCGTCTGCGGCGACAGCCACACCTCCACCCACGGCGCCTTCGGTGCCTACGCGGTGGGCATCGGCACCTCCGAGGTGGAGCACGTGCTGGCCACGCAGACGCTGATCCAGAAGCGCTCCCGGAACATGCGCATCACCTGCACGGGTGCGCTGCGCCCGGGTGTGGCGGCCAAGGACCTGGTGCTCGCCCTCATTCGCCAGATCGGTACCGCCGGCGCCACCGGCTGCGTGATCGAGTTTGCCGGCCCTGCGGTTCAGGCGCTGTCCATGGAAGGCCGCATGACCCTGTCCAACATGGCCATCGAGGCCGGTGCGCGCGCGGGCCTGATCGCGCCGGACGAGACCACATTCCGCTACCTCCAGGGCCGCCCGGGCGCGCCCCAGGCCGGGCACTGGCAGCAAGCGCTGGCCTACTGGAAATCGCTGCCGTCCGATCCGGGCGCACACTACGACGCCGAGGTCGGGATCGATGCATCCCAAGTGGCGCCGATGGTGACCTGGGGCACCAGCCCGCAGGACGTGGTTCCCGTGACCGCCGTGGTGCCCGACCCGGCGACCGCCAAGGACGAGGCCGCGCGCGAAGCCGCCGCCGCTGCGCTGGAATACATGGGCCTGCGCGCGGGCCAGAAGATCTCGGACATTGCGCTGGACAAGGTGTTCATTGGCTCGTGCACCAACAGCCGCATTGAAGACCTGCGTGCAGTGAGCCAAGTGGTGGCCGGCCGCAAGGTCGCCCGCCATGTGCAGGCGCTGGTGGTTCCGGGCTCCGGGTGGGTCAAGCGCCAGGCTGAGCGGGAGGGCATCGCCCAGACCCTGATCGACGCCGGCTTCGAATGGCGCGAGCCGGGTTGCTCGATGTGCATCGCAATGAACCCGGATCGGCTGCAACCGCAGGAGCGTTGCGCATCGACCTCGAACCGCAACTTCGTCGGCCGCCAGGGCCCGCGCGGCCGCACCCACCTGGTGAGCCCTGCCATGGCGGGCGCTGCGGCCATCGCCGGCCATTTCGTCGACGTCCGCGACTGGAAGTGAAGCCCATGGAAAAATTCACCCGCGTCCAAGGCTACGCGGCGCCCATGCCGATCGCGAACATCAACACGGACATGATCACCCCGAAGTACATGCTCAAGTGGGTGACCAAGACCGGACTGGGCTGGGGCCTGTTCCGCGAATACCGCATGCGCAACGACGGGTCGGAAAACCCGGACTTCGTCCTCAACCAGGAGCCGTGGCGCAAGTCCAGGCTCATCGTGGCGCTGGAGAATTTCGGCTGCGGCTCCTCGCGCGAACACGCGCCGTGGGCACTGTACGACTTCGGCATCCGCAGCATCATCGCGCCCTCGTTCGCCGACATCTTCTACAACAATTGCTTCAAGAACAGCCTGCTGCCGGTCATCCTCAGCCCCGAGGAGGTGGCCGCCGCAATGCAAGAGGCCATCGCCGGCCGCCAGATCAGCGTGGACCTGCCCGAGCAGACCGTGACGCTGGAGGACGGTCGCCAGTTCCGCTTCGAGGTGACCGGGTTGCGCAAGCACTGCCTGCTCCATGGCCTGGACGACATTGGCCTGACTTTGCAGCAGGCCGCCAGGATCGACCAGTTCGAGCAGGATCAGCGGGCTCGCCAGCCCTGGCTATACGAGCGCGCGCATCAGCTGATGCATCAGATCTGATAGTGGGCACTGTACGACTTCGGCATCCGCAGCATCATCGCGCCCTCGTTCGCCGACATCTTCTACAACAATTGCTTCAAGAACAGCCTGCTGCCGGTCATCCTCAGCCCCGAGGAAGTGGCCGCCGCAATGCAAGAGGCAACAGCCGGCCGCCAGATCAGCGTGGACCTGCCCGAGCAGACCGTGACGCTGGAGGATGGTCGCCAGTTCCGCTTCGAGGTGACCGGGTTGCGCAAGCACTGCCTGCTCCATGGCCTGGACGACATTGGCCTGACTTTGCAGCAGGCCGCCAGGATCGACCAGTTCGAGCAGGATCAGCGGGCTCGCCAGCCCTGGCTGTACGAGCGCGCGCGCATCAGCTGATGCATCAGATGTCCTGGACCAATCTTGGATCAGCAAGAGGCCACCGCCGGCCGCCAGATCAGCGTGGACCTGCCCGAGCAGACCGTGACGCTGGAGGACGGTCGCCAGTTCCGCTTCGAGGTGACCGGGTTGCGCAAGCACTGCCTGCTCCATGGCCTGGACGACATTGGCCTGACTTTGCAGCAGGCCGCCAGGATCGACCAGTTCGAGCAGGATCAGCGGGCTCGCCAGCCCTGGCTGTACGAGCGCGCGCGCATCAGCTGATGCATCAGATCTGGTGGATATTCAGCGAGCTGAGAAGCTGCTCCAGGGTTCTGGACCAATCCTGGCGGTGCGCGCCGTGGATCTTGCGCGCGATCTGCGGTCGCTTCTGCCGGATGGCGTCCACCAGGTCGCCGTGGTGCTGCACCGAACCGACCGGCTTGTCGCGTAGCCTCAGGGTGAACAGCCGCACCCGGTGCGACTGGGCGAACATCAGCTTGGCCATGCGCGCCAGGCGCTGGTTGCCGCACAGATCCACCAGCCGGGCGTGAAAGCGTTCGTCGGCTGCGGCCCAGGCGTTCAGGTCGTCGTGCTCGAGGGCAGTGGCCATGCCATCCACGCATTCCTGCAATGCCTGCACCTCCTGGTCGTTGGGGTTCTTCTGCGCCAACAACTCGGCCGCCACCGTTTCCAGCGGCGACAGCACCTGGTAGATCTCGTGGATGTCGGCCAGCGTGATGGGGGTGATGCGATAACCGTGTCGGCGCACCGCCTGGACCAGGCCCTCGGACTCCAGGCGCGCAAGGGCCGCGTGCACCGGCGTGCGACTGACCCCCAGTTCCTGCGCAACCACATCCTCCAACAGGTGGCTGCCGCCCGGAATCTGGTTGTTCATGATCTTGTGCCGCAAGCTCAGGTAGACCGAGTCACTGGAAGTTGGCTTGGCGTCCGGGGTGTTGCTCATCTGAAAGATTTATTCGTTGACATGGCTGGAGTGCCAGCATATTGTCGCGTGCTGTTATGTATACGCACAATGATTCTGTAAAGAATTCTCACTCCCATGGCAACCCCTTCCAGCATCCCTTTCAACGGCAGGATCCTCTTCCTCTGCGACGATCCGCAGCGTATTGCATTGCAGCTCACCGGTGTGGACTTCACGCCGGCCCAAGCGGGAACACTGCGCGACAACGTCTCCACCGACGAGATCACGCCCACCACCGTGATGACCGTGTGCGACGAGCGGCTCGGTGACTATCCCTACGTGGGCCTGCGCATTCGCGACGAGACACCGATCGGCAAGGGCGCGATCCGCCGCGCCGGCTTTGCCGTGGTGGTCGGCGGCAAGCGCTACGGCAAGGGCTCCTCGCGCGAGAACAGCCCCATGGCCGAGTTGGCCGCCGGCGTCCGACTGGTGATCGCCGAGAGCTTCGAGCGCATCTACCGCCAGAACGCGCACAACGTGGGCCTGCTGACCTCCACCGACACCGGCCTCATCGAGCGCATCCAGGCCGGCGAGGCCATCGCGTTGCACGAGTTCACCGACGGCCACGACGATCTCAGCCAGCGCATCATCCGTGCGGGCCGCACTCCGGCGCGCTGGGCGCGCTGTGCTTCGGCGTGGGCGCCACCGACATGGCGAATGCCTGGGTCACGGGCCTGGTGCGCTGCAACTATCCGGGCGTGTTCCGGGTGGAACTGCACGGTGAATTGCAGCCCGGCGTGCACGCCAAGGACGTGGTGCTGGAACTGCTGCGCGCGCCCTGCATCGCCGAGGGCGGCGGCATCGGCATGGTGTTCGAGTACACCGGCCCGGTGACCGAGCGCATGTCGGTGGACGAGCGTGCCACCCTGACGAATATGGTCGCCGAGTTGGGGGGCTTTACCGGCATCGTGGCGCCCGACGCGCGCACTGTGGCCTTCCTCCGGGAGCGCCGCGGCGTCGATGTCACCATCGAGCCCTGGATGCGCAGCGACCAGGGCGTGGTGTACGAGCGCAGCATCTCCATTGACTGCACGCGCATCGAACCCCTGTTTGCCGCCCCGGGCGACCCGGGCAATGGCGTGCCGTACAGCCGGATCGGCCGCAGAGTCCCGGTGGACATTGCCTACGCGGGCTCCTGCACCGCCGGCAAGCGCGCGGATTTCGACACGTACCTGGAAGTATTCGCCTGGGGCCTGGCGCACGGCCTGAGGGTGCCGGACAGGGTGTCGCTGTTCCTGCAGTTCGGCACGCAGGACGTCCGGCGCTATTGCACGGAAAAGAACATGCTGCCGGTGTTCCAGGCCGTGGGCGCGGAGATGCTCATGCCAGGCTGTGGCGCCTGCGCCAACTGCGGACCGGGCGCCTCCACCGCGACCGGGCAGGTGACGGTCAGCGCCATCAACCGCAACTTCCCGGGCCGCTCCGGCCCCGGGAAGGTCTGGCTGGCCAGCCCCTCCAGCGTGGCCGCCAGCGCTTTGGCTGGCGAGTTGATCACTTTCGGTGAACTGAAGAAGCGCGCCGCAGGCAGCGCCGGCACGACCTCCTTGCACACAATATGATCACCCCCGGCGCCATGGGCGCTACCATGACAGCGCGTACCAAGAAGGGCCGTGCGCCAGCCCGTGCAGGGCAGGTTGCACGACAGACAGATCAACCAATGTATGGAAAGGATGGGTTCACCAACCCAGGCTTGCGAAGATTCCATCGAGTGCGATGGCAAACGGGTCCGACCACGGTCATCCCTGTTCGTCACCCCACCGCAGAGGGATCTTGCGAATGGAATGTGCAGCCCGATTGATTGCATGAGCCACTTCACACTGACATCGCCTGAATTCAAGGATCAGGATCCGCTGCAACGGGTGCACGAGTACGACGGCTTCGACGGCAGCGGCCAGAACCGTTCGCCCGCGCTGCAATGGCAGGGCGCGCCAGAAGGCAGCAAGAGCTTTGCGTTGACGCTCTACGATCCGGACGCGCCCACCGGCAGCGGCTTCTGGCACTGGATCCTGTTCGACGTCGATCCGTCCGTCACCCGAATCGCCGCCGGCGCAGGCCCCGGCGATCTGGAAGCAATCGGCGCCCAGGCCAGCAACGACTACGGCACCACGGGCTACGGCGGCCCCTGCCCCCCCAAGGGCTCGCCGGCACACCGCTACATCTTCACCGTGCACGCGCTGAGCGTACCCAAGCTGGGGCTGCCGGGCAGCACGCCCAACGCGGTGCTGCGCTTCATGATCTACCAGAACACACTCGCCACGGCCACCCTGACCGGCCTCTATAAGCGCTGAGGCGGAGGTACGCCTTGCTGTAACGGTCCGGGCAGCTGAACAAATGGGGCCGGACTATGGCTAAAATGATTAACATTCGGTCAGTCAACTAAACAAAAAGCCAATCTCGGTAACAGCTTTCCAACAGCATCGCTTGCAGAATCCGACAGGAAGGAACCTTCTTCATGAGCAACAGCCAGTCCCGTTTTCGTCCACGCCCTGCGCGCCTTTTGTGGGGGCTGGCGCTGAGCGCCATCCTCTCCGGTTGCGCCAACATGCAGAGCCACGACAAACTGGCCAGCGAGGTGCAAAGCGCCGGGCGCGCGGGCGGTATTGCCGCGGCACTGACGCATCTCGAAAGCACGGCCAAGACCGAAGAGGAGAGGACCGCGCTGCTGTTCAACATGGAGCGCGGTGAACTGCTGCGCATGGACCGCCGCTACCCCGAGAGCACGCAGGCCTTCCTGCTTGCCGACAACAAGGTCAAGGAATGGGAAGACACCGCCAAGACCAACCCCGGCAAGCTCCTGGGCATGGTGGGCGCCACGCTGATCAGCGAGCGCCTGAAGGTCTACGAGGGCCAGGACTACGAAAAGGTCTGGCTGACCACGCGCCTGGCGCTCAACCGCGTCGCGGTGGGCGACTTTGAGAACGCCCGCGTGGACGTCAAGCGCACACACGAGCGCGAGGCCGTGATTGCCGAATTCCGCGCCAAGGAAACCCTGGCTGCGGAAGAGGAGGCCAAGTCCAAGGGCGCCACAGCCGGCGGCAAGGAAATCAACGGCTACCCCGTGCAAACGCTCAACGATCCGGAGGTGCTGGCGCTCAGGAACGGCTACCAGAACGCGCTCAGCCACTACCTGGCCGGCTTCCTGTACGAGGTGCTCAACGAGCCCGGTCTGGCTGCCCCCGGCTACCGCAAGGCCATCGAACTCAAGCCCGAAACCGGGGTGCTCGAAGAGGGTCTGCGCGGCCTCGACGAGCGCACGGGCTTCACCTGGAAGCGCCGCCAGCGCATGACCGACGTGCTCTTCGTGATCGAGGCCGGCGACGCTCCGGCGCGCAAGTCCAGGGCCTTTACGCTGCCCGTTCCCACCGGGAGCGGAATGATCACGGCGAGCATTTCCTACCCGGTGATCGAGCCGTCGCACGACCCGCTGCTGACCCGTTTGTCGGCCGCCGGCAGCGATTTGAAACTCGAAAAAGTGGTTGACCTGAACGTGATGGCGCGCCGCGTGCTCAAGGACGAAATGCCCGGCATGGTGCTGCGTAACGTCACCCGTGCCATAGCCAAGGGCGTGGTGCAGAACGAGTTGCAGAAACAAGGCGGCCTGATCGGGGGGCTGCTTGGCATCGCCGCATCCACGCTCACCGAGCAGGCCGACGACCGCATGTGGCGCATGCTGCCCGGCCGCGTGTACGTGGCCCGCGGCTACCTGCCGCCGGGCGAGCACCGCGTCTCCATCGATGGCCGCGAACTGCCCACGCCGATCAAGATCGACGGCCAGTACGCGCTGGTGCCGCTGCGCATGTATGAAAACAGCGTGCTCATCGGCGACGTCGCCACGCTCGGCCAACTACCCACCGCCGCGCTTGCCGCAACGCCGCCCCCGGCGCCCGTTGCAGCAGTGCCCACTGCGCCGCCGCCTGCCGCTGCCGCCGCCCCTGCGCGCAGCGCCAGCAAGCGCCCCCCGCGCACGGCGGCCAATCCCGCGGCCACCGCGCCGCGCCAACTCCCGTGAATCGGAGCATTCCGATCGTTTCCCATCCCCAAGGAGCCTTTTGCATGAGACCCCGCCTTGCCCTCGCCGCCGTACCCGCCGTGGTATGCGCGGCCCTGCTGACCCCGGTCAGCGCCGCCCACGCGCAGCAGCACGACCCGGCCACGCCGCTGGCCGTGGCCTCCAAGATCAATCTGCGTGGCGAAGCCCACGGCATTGCCGTGCGCGAGATGCGCATCGTGCGCAAGAACGACATCCTGACGGTGCAGGCCGACCTGTCCAACGTGGGCCGCACCGACCGCACGGTGTTCTACCGCTTCAAGTGGCTGGACAACCTGGGTGGCCCGGTGGGCGACGGCGAGGCATGGAAGCAGATGCGCGTGCTCGGCCTGGGCCAGCAGACCGTCAAAAGCGTGGCGCCCACCAGCGCTGCAATCGACCTGCGCCTTGAAATGAATGTGGAGTTGCGCTGAAACCGGCGCACGAAGGACGAAACCCATGCAAGAAAAAACCCTCCCCGCGCGCAGCGCGCGCATCCTGGCCCTTGCGGCGATCACCCTGGCCCTGGCGGCCTGCCAGAGTACGGACCTGTCCTCGCCGACCGTGCGCTTCGACCGCCAGGTGGACTACGGCGACGCCAAGGCGGTAGAGCTGGTGACCAACGAATTCGGCTCCACCGACCTGCAACTGATCGCCGAGAAGATGACCGGCGGGCTGCTCGAAACCGGCATCTTCCAGGGCCGCCCCACGGTGACCATCTCCACCGTGAAAAACAAGACCAGCGAGTACATCGACACCACCAACGTGATGAATTCGATCCAGACGGCGCTGGTCAAGTCGGGCAAGGTGCGCTTCGTGCGCTCCATCAGCGAAATGCAGGCCGGAGTCGACGAGTTGCAGCGCCAGAACCAGAGCGGCCTGTACAAGCAGGGTAGCACCGCCAAGATAGGCCAGATGACGGCGGCCAAGTACAGCATGGAGGGGGAGCTCTCCAGCATCGTCAAGCAAAGCAGCAATACCAAGGACGTGTACTACAAGTTCACGCTCAAGCTGTTCGACGTGCAGGAAGGCACGGTCGAATGGCAGGACGAGAAAGAAATCCGCAAGACCAGCAAGCGCTGAACGGCGCGCTACCCAGGAACCACCACCATGCAGCAGCGCAGAACCATTTTGCACACGGCCCTGGCCGTGCTCACCCTCACCGCCCCGGCCTGGGGCGTTGCCGCCCCGGCGCGGCCAGGCGCGGCGCCCCGGATCGCCGTGACCGACCTGGCCTACGCGCAGCGCGTGTCCGAATACTTCGTGGCCGGCACCTACCAGCACAGCAGCCAGATGAGCGCGGGTGGCAGCCACAGCGGCAGCTACAGCCACGGCCCCCAGGGCGGCTCGGGCGCGCATACCGGCAGCCACTCCATGCAGGCCTCCGAGCAGGCCAGCGGCACCTATGTGGCCGGCCGCTACAGCTACATCGAGCAGCGCGAGCTCGGCGGCTACACCAACGACATCAAGGGCGCGCTCCTGCAGGGCAGCTATTTCCGCCTCGTGCAGGGCAAGGGCTTTGACGCCGGACGGCCCCAGCCGAGCAAGGCCGAGCAGGTACTCAATCAAGTGCAGGGCGGCAAGATGGCGCAACCCCAGGCGCAGCCGCAGGTCGCGGACGTGATCGCGCGCATCAAAAAGGGCGAATTCAACGGCGCCGACCATGTGCTGTTCGGCGTGGTCTCGAGCGTCGAGTTCACCGACGCGCTCTCGCCCCTGCAGGGCAGCTCCAGCGCCACGCGCCAGTACGGCCTGCAATTGCTCGCCGACTTCTCGCTGATCGACACCAAGACCTACGAGATCAAGGCCGCGTTCTCGGCGCAGGGGGAGGGCAACGACACCAAGATCCTGTCGATCCGCGGCGATATTGCTCCGCCCAACCGGGCCAAGGTGATGCGTGAAACCTCGCTCTCGCTGGCGCAGAGCGTCTACCAGCAGCTGGCCACGCAACTCGGCTACACCGACGCCCACCTGGCACGCGGCCTGCGCCCGCCGCCCGCAGTGCCCCCGCAGGCCGGCCAGCCCATGCCCCAACCGGTCGAATCGGCCCCGCCACCCCAAGCGCCCGAGCAGGTCCTGATCCTCAAATAGCCAAGCCGTGTTGCATGCGGTCCTGCTGGTTCTGGCTGGTGCTGCTGCCGACCGCTTTGCTGGGGGGCTGCGCGGCCTCGCCGGCGCCGGCGCCCGCCGCAGCATCCCCCAACGCCTTTCTTGCGCACCCGCTGCCCGGTGACGGCGCGGCCCTCCTGCCCGCACTCCAGCGCAAGGAACGGGTCGCGCCCCTGCGCTACCGCGTCATCGTGCTGCCGGGGTCGGGTTGCGCGGGCATGGGGGCCTTTGCCGAGCGCTACTTTGCCGGGCTGCTGCACGCGCAGGTGCTGCTGCTGCACAAACCCGGGGTCGCGCCCGAGGCGCGCACGGCGCCTGCCGACTGCCCGCACGATTTCCTGCGCCAGGACCGCCTGTCCGCCTGGCTGGCGCATGCCCGCGCAGCCCTGCGTGCCGACGCCCGGCAACGCCAGGGGCAGCCCGCCCTGCCGCAACTGCTCGTCGGCATTTCCGAGGGCGCCGAGTTGCTGCCCGCGCTGGCGCCCGAGGTGCCGCATCTGGCGGGGCTGATCCTGCTGTCCTCCAGCGGGCTGGACCCGCAGGAGAGTGGGGCGCTGCAGGCCCGCCGCCTGGGGCGGGAGGCCGAGTGGCAGGCCCTGGGCAGGGCGCGGGCCACTGCGCTGCCGGACGACGCGCTGATCCAGGGGCGCAGCCTGGGCTACTGGCGCGACCTGTGGCATTGGCCGGTGGCGCAGCCTTTGACCGACGGCCCCTGGCCCGTGCTGCAAGTCTGGGGCGCAGACGATTCCCGGGTGCCCGCCGCTGCCTACGAGCGCTTCGCACAGCGTGCCGCGCGGCGCCCGGCGGCTCTGTGCGCGCACCGGCTGGACGGCGCGGACCACGGCCTCCAACAACCTGCTGCGAGCACCGACGGCGTGCAGCAGCTATGGGCCTGGACCGAGCAATGGGCGCGCGCACCGCGGGCCGGACTGTGCAGTCCACTGCAGCGCCGGCAGGCTTCCCAAGAGACCCTGGACACGTTCTGAGATCACCGCCATGACCCACCCCCCGTCCACCGACAGCGTCCAGCCGACTCCCCTGCGCCAGGACGCCCGCACCATCGGCCTCGTCGGTCTGGCCCACGGCTGCTCGCACTTCTTTCATATGCTGCTGCCCCCGCTGTTCCCGTGGCTGATCCGGGACTTCGGCCTGAGCTACTCCGAACTGGGCCTGCTGGTTTCGGTGTTCTTCATCGTCTCGGGGGTCGGTCAGGCCCTTTCGGGCTTTGTGGTCGACCGCGTGGGCGCAACGCCCGTGCTGTACTGCGCGCTGTCGGTCTTTGCGGCCGCGGCCCTGGCGGCGGCTGCGGCGCCCGGCTACGCGGGCCTGCTGCTCGCAGCCGCGCTGGCCGGTCTGGGAAACGCCCCGTTCCATCCGGTGGACTTCACCATCCTGAACAAGCGCGTATCACCGCTGCGCCTGGGGCACGGCTTTTCGGTGCACGGCATCAGCGGCAACCTGGGCTGGGCGCTGGCGCCCGTGTTCATGGCCGGAATCGCCACGGCCACGGGATCGTGGCGCAGCGCCTGCCTGTGCGCCGCCCTGCTGGCCCTGGCCGTGCTGGCCACCGTGCTGTACAACCGCGGGGCGCTCGACGACCGCCGGGGCGCCGGGTCGCAGCTGGCCGGGGCCGGCAGCAGCGCGGCGGCGCCGGAGCATCCGCTGGCGTTTCTCCGGCTGCCTTCGGTGTGGCTGTGCTTCTCGTTCTTTTTCTGGAGCACCTGCTCCCTGGGCGCGATCCAGAGTTTCTCCGGCCCCGCGTTGCAGTCCCTGTATGGGTTGCAGCCCGGCGTGGCAGCCATGGTGGTGACGGGCTACATGCTGTGCGGCGCTGCGGGGATGCTCGCGGGGGGCTTTCTCGTGGGTCGCGTGCAGCGGCTGGAGAAGACCATCGCGCTCAGCCTGCTGGGCTCGGCAGCGGGGCTGATGCTCGTGGGAATGGGCTTTTTTCCGGGCCTGGCGGCGCTGCTGCTGGCCTCGGTGGCGGGGCTGGGAACGGGGCTGGCAGGCCCCTCGCGGGACATGCTGATCAAGCGCGCAGCCCCCGCGGGCGCCACGGGCCGCGTGTACGGCACCGTGTATTCGGGGCTCGACCTGGGCTTTTGCCTGGCCGCTCCGACCTTTGGCGCCCTGCTCGATCGGGGCCTGGCCGCGGGCATCTTCCATGGCGCGGCCGGCGCGCTGGCGCTGGGCGTGGCATCGGCTGCGCTGGTCGGCGCGCGGGTGGCGGCGCGCTCCAGCGCCCGGCCCGCGTGACGGGCGCCGGGGCCGGGACTGGTGGGACTCCGGCGGTGGGACAATGGCCCCGCCGCAGCCCTGCTGACAGGGGCGCCCTCCCCTGCTTTTGGTTTTCTCCCCGTGCCATCCACCCCGAATCCCTGGCGCATGTCCGTCGCCCCCATGATGGACTGGACCGACCGCCACTGCCGCTACTTTCACCGGCTGCTGACCCGCCGGACCCGGCTGTACACCGAAATGCTGCACGCGGGCGCCGTCATCCATGGGGGCACCGAACGGCATCTGCGCTTTCATGCCGAAGAACACCCCGTGGCCCTGCAACTGGGCGGCAGCGACCCCGCCGACCTGGCCCGGGCTGCGCGTCTCGGCGCCCAATGGGGCTACGACGAAATCAACCTCAACTGCGGCTGCCCCAGCGAGCGCGTGCAGCGCGGTGCGTTCGGCGCCAGCCTGATGAAGGCCCCGCAGCGGGTCGCGGACTGCATAAGGGCCATGCAGGACCAGGTTGACGTGCCGGTGACGGTGAAGCACCGCATCGGCGTGGACCGGCAGGAGGACTACGGCTTTGTGCGCGACTTCGTGGGCACGCTCGCCGACGCGGGCTGCAACGTGTTCATCGTGCACGCGCGCAATGCCTGGCTGCAGGGCCTGAGTCCGAAGGAGAACCGCGACGTCCCGCCCCTGCGCTACGCGGTGGTGCACCGGCTCAGGGCCGACTTCCCCGGCATCACCCTGGCCATCAACGGCGGCATGGACAGCGATGCGCTGGTGCAAGAGCAGCTGCGCGCGCTCGACGGCGTGATGGTCGGCCGCGCGGCCTACCACAACCCCTGGTGGCTGGCCCGCTGGGACGCGCTGTACCACGGGGGCGAACCCTGCCCGCTGACCCGCGACGAGGTGGAGCTTGCAATGTTGCAGTACATGGAGCGCGAAGCGGCCCGGCACGGCACGCCCTGGCCGCACATCGCGCGCCACATGCTGGGCCTGCGCCACGGCCTGCCGGGCGCGCGCCTCTGGCGCCAAGTCTGGAGCGACCACCTGCTCCGGGAACTCCCGGCGCAGGCGGTCCATGCGCGGGCGCTCCAGTCCAAAATGCCCTCCCTTTGAGCCTGCTTCGCGCCTTCCCCCCAGGGAGAACGCAGCAATAGCGGCCCGGCAAGGCCGGTTCTGCACGGATCGGGCGCCGTTTCCAGGCGGCCCTTATCCCTTATTCTTGGCGCGTGCATCCACCGACCCCCGCCATCGTGACCCAGAATGCGGTCAGCCCCCTGCCGCGCTGGGCGCTGACGCTGTTGTGCATCGCCTACGTGGTGCCGGGCTCCGTGGGACGCGATCCGTGGAAGAGCGCCGACATCACGGCCTTCGGCTACATGCTGGAACTGGCCCGGGGGCACACCCCATGGCTCAGCCCCCTGCTGGGCGGCATGCCCCCCGAAACCGAGGGGCTGCTTGCCTACTGGCTGGGCGCGTGGGCGATCCGCATTGCGCCGCCGTGGATGTCCGCCGAATTCGCCGTGCGCGTCCCGTTTGCCGCCTTGCTGCTCATGACGCTGGCGGCCACTTGGTACGGTGTGCATTACCTTGCACGCAGCCCGGGGGCTCAGCCCGTGGCCTTTGCGTTCGGGGGGGAAGCGAGTCCGACCGACTATGCCCGCGCCATCGCGGATGGCGCGCTGCTCGCGTTGATCGCCTGCCTGGGCCTGGCGCAGCTGTCGCACGAAGTCACGGGCCACTTGGTCCAGCTCAGTTGCACGGCGCTGCTCTTCTTTGCCGTGGCCGCCATGCCGTACCGTCCCGTGGCGTGCACCGTGGCCCTGGTCCTGGGCATGGCCGGGCTGACACTGGCCGGAGCGCCCGCGCTCGCGGTGCTGCTGGGTACGGGGAGCCTGGTGCTGCTGTTCCATGCATCCGGATCCTGCAGCGCAACGGACCGCCGCCGGTCCTGGTGGGGCGCAGCGCTGGCGGCCAGCACGCTGGCCGCGGCGCTGATGGCCTGGAGCCTGGACCTGTGGCGCTGGCGGATCGTGGGCCTGGATTCCGTGCTCAGGGACTGGCAGAGCCTTGCGCGCTTGCTGCTGTGGTTCGGCTGGCCCGCATGGCCGCTGGCGCTGTGGACCATGTGGCGCTGGCGCAAGCAGATCTTCAGCCGCCAGGGCCACCGGCATCTGCTGCTGCCGCTGTGCTTCCTGGGCCTGTCCATCGCCGCCACCCTCGGCACCCGACCCGCGGACCGGGCCCTGCTGCCGGGCCTGCCGGCCATGGCCGCGCTGGCCGCCTTTGCACTGCCGACGCTGCGCCGCAGCGTGGCGGCGCTGATCGACTGGTTCACCCTGCTGTTCTTCAGCACCTCGGCGCTGGCAATCTGGGTCATCTGGATTGCCCTGCAGACCGGATTTCCCGCCAAACCCGCGGCCAACGTGGCCAAGCTGGCGCCCGGCTTCGTGCCGCAGTTCTCGGCACTGGCTCTGCTCGTGGCCCTGGCCGCGAGCCTGGGTTGGTGCGGCCTGGTCTGGTGGCGCGCGGCGCGCGACCGGGTCCCCATCTGGAAAAGCCTGGTGCTGCCCGCGAGCGGCGCCACGCTGGGCTGGCTGCTGCTCATGACCCTGTGGCTGCCCCTGCTGAACTATGCGCGCAGCTATGGCCCGCAGGTGCGCAGCGTCGTCGCGGCGCTGGGTCCGGCGCCGGGATGCATCCAGACGCTGCGCCTGAACCGGGCGCAGGTCGCGGCGCTGCAATACCACGGCCGGCTGTCGCTGCAGCGCACGGACCCGCAGGGCGCGTGCCAGTGGCTGCTCACGGACGGCACGGCGTGGCCGCTCTCCGCGTACATGCCCGACGCCGCGCAGTGGGAGTTCCAGGCCAGCATCTCCCGCCCCACCGACAAAAACGACTATCTCCTGCTGTTTCGCCGAACCAACCCGGAGCGCTGATCTACCGGGACCGCCGGCGCTCACAGCAGATCGAGCATCAGGGCAACACGCGCCTTCACCGGGGACAGGCCGCGGGACGCGGGCAGCAAATCGCCGGGTCGGGCAAGCACCTGCCCTTCGGGACAGCGCGTGGCGCGCAGCACCCGGACCCCCGCGCTCTGCGCACGCAGCAGGGCCGCCTCCAGGGCATGGTGCACGGACCCATTGCCGGTCCCCGCGACCACCAGGCCCTGCACCCCCTCGCGCACCAGCGCATCCACCACCATGCCGCAGGCCCCCGCATGGCTGAGGACCACTTCGACCCAGGGCCAGCGCGTGGCATGGGCCAATTTTTCAAGCACCTCGCGGGATTTGTTTTCTGGCGCCGGCGGCCAGGCCTGCGCCAGGCGCACCCGACCCTCCTCAATCCAGCCCAGGGGGCCTGCGTCCCCCGAACTGAATGCATGGGCCCGGTACGGATGCACTTTTTGCACCTGCTGCGCGCCATGCAACTGGCCCGCGGCAACGGCCAGCACCCCGCTTGCACCGGGGGCCTGCACCACGGCAACGGCGTCGAGCAGGTTCTGGGGGCCATCGGGCGTGAGCGCGTTTGCCGGGCGCATGGCGCAGGTCAGCACCACCGGCTTGCGTGCATCGAGCACGGCGTGCAGAAACCACGCGGTCTCTTCCAGCGTATCGGTGCCATGGGTAATGACCAGGCCCCGCACTGCGGGGTCCTGCAAATGCTGCGCGCAGCGCAGGGCGAGCGCACACCACACGTCGCAGTCCATGTCCTTGCTGTCGATCTGGGCCACCTGCTCTGCCACCAGCGTGCCCGCGGCGAACGTTTGCAAAGCGGGAACCGCCGCAAGCAGCTGCTCCACCCCGCACTGGGCTGCGATGTAGTCCAGGTTGTCCCCGAGCCGCGCCGAAGTCCCCGCAATCGTTCCCCCGGTGCCCAAAACCACAATTTTTTGCGCGCCCACTTGCATACCCCGAAAAACTGATGAAAAATACAGTAACTGGATGAAATTCCAGTTTTTTCACTCCTGCAACCACCCCATTGGAGAGCAGCATGCACGAGCACCCGAAACTCACCGCCCGCCAGCAACAGATTCTGGAACTCATCCAGACCGCCATTGCGCACACCGGTGCCCCACCCACCCGCGCAGAAATTGCCACCGCATTGGGGTTCAAATCGGCCAACGCCGCAGAAGAGCACCTGCAGGCCCTGGCCCGCAAAGGCGTGATCGAACTGCGCAGTGGCACGTCGCGCGGTATCCGCCTGCACAGCGACGCGCTGAACGCCATCAACGCAGCGCGTGGCAGCCCATTCAAACTGCCCATTCCCGGTTTGGCGCAACTCAGCCTGCCCCTGATCGGGCGCGTCGCAGCAGGCTCGCCGATTCTCGCGCAGGAGCACGTCGAACAGACCTACAGCGTGGAAAACGGCCTCTTCCAGCGCAAACCGGACTACCTGCTGAAAGTGCGCGGAATGTCCATGCGTGACGCCGGAATCATGGACGGCGACCTGCTCGCCGTACAAGCCACGCGCGAGGCGCGCAACGGCCAAATCGTCGTGGCCCGCCTGGGGGACGACGTCACCGTCAAGCGCCTGCGCCGCACCGCCACCGCCATCGAGTTGCTGCCCGAAAACCCCGATTACCCGGTCATCGTGGTCCAGCCCGGCGAGCCTTTTGAAATCGAGGGCCTTGCCGTCGGGCTCATCCGCAACACCATGCTGATGTGAACCCGATGCTGCCAACGCGCAAGCGCCCTTCCTTCCTTCTTCCCCGGCCCTTGGAGTTTTCCCATGGAAATTGCCCTATTCCCCCTTTCCGTTCTGCAAAATCTTTTTTCCCGCTCGAGGCGCCAGTTCGTGTGCCCCACGCATCCCACGCATCCCGAAAGGCCGACGAGCACCCGGAACGGTGCTGCGGCCATGGCCCGAGCGGCAGAATCCGCGCAACCACATGGAAACCACCGCTCCCCCGCACCCGGCAGCATGGGCGACAGCCGCAACGCCGCCTTTCCTGCGCCGTTGACGGCGGACAAAACCGCCCCCCGTCCGGCCAGGGTGCTGCAACATGTTTCCGACTCTGGTACGGGCCGCTTCCTCATTGCGGGCCGAATGGCCGACGTGTGCGCGCAACTCGAGCGCATGGCCGCGTCCGAGGCACTGCGCGCCGTCCCGTAATCTTGGGGCGCGGGGACCACCGGATCGTCGAGTCCCCGGCGCAACCAGCAGGGCGTCTGCCCGTTTGTCCATCCGTTTGTCCAACCCCTATTCCCATTCCGGTAGAATTCCTAGCCTGATAAGTTCTAGTGACAAGCAATCTCTTATCTGTTAGGAACCCAATCCGCCACAAGCTGGCAGCAATCGGCTGGAAGACCTGAACCGCCTCAATAGGGGATGAGAGGCAGACCGGGCAACATTCCCGAAGTACGGCAGCCGCCCTCCGCAACTGCAGTGCACATGCCGCAGTCCGCCGTGCCAATGCACGGGGCAGCACGCAATCTGCTTCCGACCAGCCGCGCAGCCACAGCGCACGAGAAACCCCCTGCCCCCTCCAAGACCCGATAGAAACAAGAAACAACAATGATGCAACCACCCATGCAAACCCGAACCAGGACGCAACCCCCGGCAGATCTCCTGGTTCACTCCCGAATCCGTCCCCTCTTTTTCGCAGCCTTGGCCGTCTTGGTAATCTCGGCCCTGCTGACCGCCTGCGGCGGCGGCGACTGGGATGAGGACGAGAACGAGGACGCGATCGACCCCGTCAACGCCATCGACCCGGCCCAACTCAAAGGGCGCTGGGTCACGCCCGATGGCGCGACTGTGGCCATGACGGCGGTCATCATGCCCGACGCCACGGGCAGTGCCGACGCCTGGATCCTCGCCAAGGACGGCAGCCGGCTCGTGAAACTGCTGGTGCGCAACGACCGCCAGGCAAACGGAAAATCCTACGCGCTGAGCCCGGACAACGCCGTGGGCCAGCCGACGATGGCCACGGCCACGCCGGATCTGACGGCCACTCCCAAGCGCCTGTCCTTCACGGGCGTGAACCCCACCCCCCTGGTGCTCGACCAAAGCGAAACCGTGGCCAACCCCGCCGTGCAGGCGGACGTGGCGGGCAACTGGAGCACGACCCTGGGCAGCAACAGCCAGACGACCCAATGGACGGTGGCCGCCGCGGGCGAGGTGACGGGCAACTCGACCACCGGCTGCCAGTACACGGGCAGCCTGGCCGCCATGGCCGACACCGACGCCTACAAGGCACAGTTCAGCGAAAGCTGCCCGGAGGGTGCGGCCACCGTGAACACCGCGTTCAGCGGAATCGCCACGGTGAATCCGGAAAAGAACCGCCTGACCATTACCGCGACGAACGCCGACGAAACCCGGGGCGTCGCGGTTTTCTTTGCGCGGAAATAACCTCGACCATGCAGGCTAGTGTTCTGCCCTGCGAATAGCGGCACAAAATGAAACGGATGCATTTCGCGTCATGGCAAGGCGCAAACCGCAGCGATACCCGGAGGTATCGCGAGGATTTGCAACGCCGCCATGGCGCGAAAGGCGCAGTTTCATGTGCCGCTATTCGCAGGGCAGGACACTAACTGAGGTGGTGCACCTCGCCCATGCCGTAGACCGGCGTCGGGATACCGTGCATGCGGGCCTGCAATTGCAGCGCCAGGAACTGCGAACAATGGCGCGACATATGCAGGTTGCCGCCATGGAACCACAGACCCGGTTGCCGGGTCGGTTTCCACATATTGCGCAGTTCCCCCTCCCAGGGGCCGGGGTCCTTGGTGGTGCCGGAGCCAAGGCCCCAGCATTTGCCGACCCTGTCGGCGACTTCCCTGGAGATCAATTGGGCAGCCCACTCATTCATTGATCCGTAACCGGTGGCATAGACGATGAGGTCCGCCGGCAACTCATCGCCATCGCTCAGGCGCACGGAGTGCTCCCTGATCTGCGCCACGGTGACGCCGCTTATCGCCGGCGCGGGCGTGCTTCTCGACGACGATGGTCGGAACGTCCAGGCGCCGCAACCGGGCAGCCAGCGCAATGCCGCACTGACCGCCACCGATGATCAGGCAATAGGGCTGCTTGCTGTCACCCAGCGCGGCCTCTTCCTCGGTCCTGCGCTCGATCCAGTTCTTGCGCCCGGGGACGACGCCATGCGTGGTGCCCATCGACCGCGTCGGGCCCTTGCGCTCCTCCAGGCCCTTGAGTTCAGTCATCGTCGTGAGCAGGGTTCAGCATTTATCGCCCCGCAGGCGCAGCAGGCCCCGCCCCCGGGCAAGCGCCGTCTCGAAAGTGAACCAGGCCTCGGTCATGCCATTGTCCTGGCTGGCCTCGCCCTCGATGCGCCAATTCGATGGCTTCAGCCCATCGAGTACGGCAGCCAGCATGTCGGCGATCGCGGCCGGGCCTTCGCAGGTTTTGATGTTCCAGGTGAACGCAAGCAGGTCGCGCCAGTAGCTGTCGGTATCAAACAACGCGACGGCTGCCGCAACATCGCCCTGCGCCAGGGCACGCTCAAGACCCGTGAGCCAATGCGTGGCCTGCTGCGTCGGTGACCGATCATTCATTATTTTTCTCCTTTGGTTTGGCGCTGGCCCCCATCCGGATGGCTCCCGGAGCACAGCGCCAGCAATGCTACTGCGACCCGATTCCCGCGCTGCGGCGTGTCCCATCCCGTGTTTTATTTCGTGCATCGTCGCGCGCATATTGCGCACACGCGGGGGAGAATGGATGCACGCGCCCAAGCCGCCCGAACCCTGCCTTGGTTGACGGGCTGCAACCGCGAAAGAGCCACCGTTCGTCTCCCTTCCCAGCCTCCCGAAAACTCGGCACCATGACACCTGACGCCATCGACCGACTGCTGCGCAAGGCCGGCGGCCCGCGCGGCAGCGCCATGGGCATCGACTGGCTCAACGCACTGCGCCGCTTCCTGCAAACCATCGCCTTCTGCCTGATCATCGCGGCCATCCAATACGCGTTCCGCCCCGAGATGGGCTACGGCATCCCCTTGCGCTACTCGCTGGCCATCGGCATGCTGACCTGGGCGCTCATCTATTTCGGACACCACCTCTTCCCGTCGAGCGCAGGCCGGGGTTGGCCCACGGGCATTGCGGGCATCCTGCTGCCGGTGGCGGGCACCATCCTGGGCTATCTGGGCGGCGTCCAGTTGGCCGACTGGTGGTGCGGCTGGTCCACGTGGAACGTGGCGGCGCGCGCGCAGTTGCGCATCTCCATCGGCATTTCGCTGCTGGCCAGCATCACCGGTATCTATTACTTCTACAACAATGGCCGCAACGCATGGATGCAGGCCAGGATGGCCGAGACGCACGCCCAGGCCACCGAGGCGCGGCTCAGGCTGCTGGAGACGCAGTTGGAGCCGCACATGCTGTTCAACACGCTGGCCAACCTGCGCGTGCTCATCGACACCGACCCGGCACGCGCGCAGGAGATGCTCGACCGCATGATCGCCTACCTGCACGCCACGCTCGGCGCGTCGCGCGGTACGGAGCATCCGCTGGCCAACGAATTCGGGCGCCTGCACGACTATCTGGAACTGATGGCCGTGCGCATGGGGTCGCGCCTGAGCTACACGCTGGACCTGCCCGAGGCCCTGCGCGACACGCCCGTGCCGCCCCTGCTGCTGCAACCGCTGGTGGAAAACGCCATCCGCCACGGCATCGAACCCCGGGTGGAGGGCGGCCACGTCAGCGTGCGCGCCAGCACCTGCCCCGGCCCGCGGCTGCTGATCGAGGTCCACGACAGCGGCGCGGGCCTGCCCACCCCGATCCCGACCCAAGGCTTTGGCCTGGCGCAGGTGCGCGAGCGGCTAAGCACCCTGCACGGCACCGCAGGCACTCTCGATTTGCTGGCCTCGCGTGCCGGAGGAACCTGCGCCAGCGTCCGTTTTCCATTGCATCCGGCCCCTGCCCCCTCGACACGTCCGCGCTGAGTCACGGGGGGAAAGCGCGCACAGACGACCACACACGACCACACGGCGCTCGGGCATGTAGTCATACTACATTCGGTCCAAGAAACCATGTACAGCGGGGTTTATCCGGATGTTTCCATGGTTAAGTATGACTATATTTTCTCCAGCCAACGCATGCCAAGCGACGGCTGGAGAACGATATGACAGGCATCCAACTCACCGGAATCGACAAGCGCTACGGCGGCGTCGATGTCATCAAAGATCTCACGTTGACGGTCGATCCCGGGGAGTTCCTTGTATTTCTGGGTCCATCGGGCTGCGGGAAGTCCACGCTCCTGCGGATGATCGCCGGCTTGGAGCCCGTGTCCGGCGGTGAAATTCGCATCGGCGGGCGGACAGTGACCGACTTGCCTCCGGGCGAACGCCAAGTTGCCATGGTGTTCCAGCACTACGCCCTCTACCCCCACATGACTGCCTACGACAACATGGCGTTCGGGCTCCGCAACGTGGGCATGCCCGCGAACGAAATCCACAGGCGCGTGCAAGAGGCTGCGCGCATGCTGGAACTCGAGCCACTGCTCAAGCGCAAGTCGGCGCAGATGTCCGGCGGACAGCGGCAACGCGTGGCCATCGGCCGTGCGGTGGTGAAGGAACCCGCAGCGTTCCTGTTTGATGAGCCCTTGTCCAACCTCGACGCGGCGCTGCGCGCGCGCACCCGCGTGGAAATCGCCAGGCTGCACCGGCGCCTGAAGTCGACCATGGTGTTCGTCACGCACGATCAGGTCGAGGCGATGACTCTGGCCACCCGCATCGTCGTGATGAAGCAGGGGAGCATCGAGCAGATCGGCAGGCCGATGGAGATCTACCGCAAGCCGGCATCCCGCTTCGTCGCCTCGTTCATTGGCTCACCCGCGATGAATTTCCTGGAGGTCACGCGCGGGCAAGGTGCCGCAGGCCGCGCGGCAGTGCGCTTGCCCGACGGCACGCTGGTTCAGACCACGGTCCCCGAAGCGGGCCTGCCAGACAGTGCCCAACTGGAACTGGGCGTTCGCCCCGAGTTCCTCTCGCTGGCCGACCCGCAGAGCGCGGGCGCGCTCGTCGGCACAGCAGAGGTGATCGAACGACTGGGCGACCAGACGCACGCGCATATTGCGCTCAGGTCGGGGGATACGGTCGTCGCCCATGCACCGCGCGACAGCGATATCGCCGCAGGTGACGTGGTGGGGTTGCGGCTGGACGCTTCGGCGGCGCATCTCTTTGACCACAGCGGAAAGGCCCACCACGCCGCCAAGACACCATGGATGCATCCCTTCCCTCCCCACGGGGATAAGGGCAGAGAGGGATTTCCGGAGCCCACTGCATGAGCGCCACAGCCCTCTCGGCGGCCACTGCGGCCACTGCGGCCGCTGCGTCCACGCGACACCGCTCCCCGGGCGCACGCGCTGGCGCGCACTGGAGCAACGCACTGTTCATCGCTCCCTTTCTGGTCGTGTACGGACTGCTTCTCGTGGTACCACTCGCCAAGGGGCTCTGGATCAGCCTGCAGGAAGTCGACATGCTGTCGCACAGCGCAGAGTTCGTTGGCTTGCGCAACTACCATGAACTATGGGCCGACGCCATATTTCGTACTGCTGTGCGAAACACGTTCGCCTTCGTGCTCATGTCCACACCCGTTTTCGTCGCCCTGGGCCTGGCGCTGGCTCTGGCGCTCAACCGCCCCGGGCGGGTTGCCGCAACCCTGCGGGCCATCTTCTTCGGTTCGTCCGTCCTGTCCGTGACCATCGTGACGCTGGTCTGGAAGCTCGTGCTCATGCCGCATCAGGGGCTCCTGGCGAACATGACGCATGCGCTCGGTCTGCCCTCCGTTTCCCTGCTCACGTCCGAAACGTGGGCGCTGCCCATGATCGTGGTCGTCACCGTGTGGTGGATCATTGGCTTGCCGATGATGCTGTTCCTGGCCGCGCTGCAACAGATCCCGCACGAGGTCTACGAGGCCGCGGCCCTCGACAGCGCCAGCCGCTGGCGCACGCTCAGACACGTCACACTGCCTGCGATCCGGCGCACGGTGGCCTTGGTCGCCATCGTCGAAGTGATCCTGCAGTTCCAGATGTTCGGCCAAGCCCACCTCATGACGCAAGGCGGGCCCAACGACAGTTCGCGACCCATCGTGCAGTTCATCTACGAGGCCGGCTTCCAGCACTGGACCCTCGGCTACGCTGCTGCCGCCTCCCAGGTGCTGTTCGCGATCATGCTGATCGCCATGGCCGCGCAGGTCTGGGCCCGTCGCAAGGAAGCGCAGTGAATCGGAGAGCATCCATGCAAAACACGGCGGGTCCCCAGTGGGGAAACAGGATGATCCTTGGCGCGGTCATCGTTTTGGCGATTCTCTGGATCACTCCACTCATCTGGGTATTCGCGCTCTCGTTCAAGCCGAACGAGTTCCTGACCGTGCACACGGACGTGATGTTTTCGCCCCCGTTCACGCTCAGGAACTACGCGGACATCATCGGCACCTCGTCCGTGTTCCGCTGGACGCTGAACAGCATGATCGTGGCCGGGGTGCAGACATTCGCCATGCTGGTTCTCGCCTCGCTGGCTGGCTACGGGTTCGCGCGCACCGAGTTCCCTGGCAAGAACGCCGTGTTCCTTGTCGTGCTGGCGGGTCTGGCTGTTCCCGAGCAGGCCATCATCGTGCCGCTGCACACGATCTTCGCTGACCTGGGCCTGCACAACACGTACTCCGCGCTGGTACTGCCCCGTCTGGCAACGCCGTTCGGCGTGTACCTGATGACGCAGTACTTCCAGGCCATTGCGCGCGACATCGAGGAGGCAGCGATGCTGGACAACGCCTCGCGCCTGAAGATCTTCCTGCGCGTGATCCTTCCGCTGTCGTTGCCGGCGCAGGCCACGCTGGGCATCTTCACGTTCCTGCACGCGTGGAATGACTATCTGTGGCCGCTGATCTCGGCGTCCCGGCCGCAGATGTACACGCTCACGCTCGGTCTCGCGTCCACGCAGACCAACTTCGCCCAGTCCGAGGGCATCGGCTACCTGATGTCGCAGGCCGTCTTCGCAGGTCTGCCCGTCTTCGTGCTCTACCTGTTTTTCCAGAAGTACATCGTCGCTGCGGTGGCTGGAAGGCCCATGCGATGACGGCGCATCCAGTGCAATCCACCATTCCAACCAGGAGACCCGCCCATGCATTCCATCCTCAGAAAAACAGCCGCCGGGATCGCGCTCGCCGCGGGCCTGTCCGCGCCAACCCTTGCGCAGCAAAAAGTCGAGATCACCTTGGCGCGCTTCTTTGGCTCTTGCGAGGCCGATTACGGAAAATCGACCGACTTCAAGGCGGCCCGCGGCGAGTGCGGAATCATCACCACGCTGGTGAACAACTTCAACGCGACCAACAAGGAGAACATCGTCGTCAAGCCACAGATCGTCGAGTGGGGCCCCTACTACGACCAGCTCACGGCCCGCATCGTGGCGCGGGACGTGCCGACCGTGGCCGTGATGCATGATTCGTCGCTCGGCGATTACGTTGGACGAAAGCTGGTCGATCCCCTGGACGACGGCTTCCAATCGGTCGGCATCCATACGAGCGACTTCACCGAGCATGCGAAGAAGGGAACGGTGATCGGCGGCAAGACCTATGCGCTGCCCTTCGACACATGGTCCTGGCTCTGGCACATCAACCTGAACCTGATGCACAAGGCGGACCTGACCAGGACCAACGGCTCGCCCGTGCTGCCGACCTCGCCTGAAGAACTCCTGGCGCAGGCGCGCCAGTTCAGGCAAGCGACCGGAAAGCCCTACTTCGCATGGGCTGCAACGAACTCGGACGCGGCCAACGTGCGCAGTTTCCTCTCCCTGCTCTACCAGCAGGATGCCGATCTCTTCAGCGCCGGCAGCAAGCCGCGCCTGAACGTGAAGAGCAAGGAAGCCACACAAGTGCTCGAGTTGATGCGCAAGCTCTACAGCGAAGGCCTGGTGGCACCCAACCTGGACTACGGCGCTGCAAACCAGACTTTCGTCAACGGGCAGGCCGGCGTCGTGGTGGTTGGCACCTGGAAGATCGACGACTTCATCGTCCAGTCGGAGAAGGTCGAGTCTCCGCTCTACAAGGGCTACACGGTGGTTCCGTTCGCACAGCTCTACGCGAAGAAGGCCGTGTTTGCCGGAGGCCACACCTGGGTCATGCTCCGGGGCGGCGCCAAGGACGAGGCCCAGCGCAAGGCAGCGCTGCACTTCATGAAGTTCCTGTGGGAGAACAACGGCGAATGGGCGCGCACGGGTCACCTGCCGGCGAATCGCACCGTCATCGAAGGTGCCGCGTTCAAGAGTCTGCCCATGCGAAGCAATATCACCGAGATCGCCACGACCGGCCGCGGCATGCCCGGCAGCATCCCCCGTCAGCGCGCCATCGAGACCATCCTGGGTCAGGAGATCGGCAACATGCTGCTCAGCAAGAAGCCGGTGGCGCAGGTGCAGGAAGCCGCTGAAACCCGTGTCAACAAACTGCTCGACAGCGTTCGCTGAAAGATGGAAAGACCCCCACCATGATCTCCACCCGACTGATCGTCGACCGCGACTTCACCGTATCCAACTTGGACCGCCGGATTTTCGGCAGCTTCGTCGAACACATGGGCCGGTGCGTGTACACCGGCATCTATGAGCCCGGCCACCCCACTGCGGATGGGCAAGGATTTCGGCGCGACGTCATGGCGCTGAGCCGCGAGCTTGGCGTGAGCATCGTGCGCTACCCTGGCGGCAATTTCCTGTCCGGCTACAACTGGGAGGATGGCGTAGGCCCCAAGGACCAGCGCCCCAGGCGGCTCGACCTGGCCTGGTTCAGCACGGAGACCAACCAGTTCGGCACGAACGAATTTCTGGACTGGTGCCGTGCAGTGGGGACCGAGCCCATGATCTCCGTGAATCTGGGCACCCGTGGCCCCGACGAGGCACGCCACTTTCTCGAATACTGCAACCACCCGACGGGAACCCGGCTGTCCGACCTGCGCCGCGAGCACGGCTACGAGAAGCCACACGACATCAAATTCTGGTGCCTGGGCAACGAGATGGACGGCCCTTGGCAGATTGGCCAGAAAACGGCAGACGAGTACGGAAGAATCGCAAAGGAAACCGCCAAGCTCATGCGCATGGTGGACCCCCGCGTGCAACTGGCGGCCTGCGGCTCCTCCACGCACGACATGCCCACCTTCGGGAGTTGGGAAGACACGGTGCTCGGGCACTGCTTCGACGAAGTCGATTTCATCTCCCTGCATACCTACTTCGAAAATCCGCACGACTCGACCGCCGAATTCCTGGGCAACATCGAGCAGACCGAGCTCTTCATCCGGGAGGTCGCCGCAGTGGCCGACAGCGTCGCCGCACGCAAGCACTCGACGAAGCGAATCATGCTGTCGGTGGACGAGTGGAACGTCTGGTACAAGGCGCGCAGCATCGACCATCGGCGCAAGCCCGGCTGGCCCGAGGCCCCCCGCCTCGTCGAGGAGGTCTACAACCAGGAGGACGCGCTCGCCGTGGGGGGCGCCTTGATCGTGATGATGAACAACGCAGACCGTGTCAAAACCGCCTGCCTGGCCCAGTTGGCGAACGTGATCGGCCCCATCATGACCGAGCCAGGCGGCGCGGCATGGCGCCAGACCATCTTCCACCCGTTCGCGCAGGCCTCCCGCTACGCGCGCGGGCGTGTTCTGCGACCGGTCATCCATTCCCCCGCGTACCAGGCCAAGACCTTCCCGGAGATTGCCTATCTGTGCGCCAGCGTGGTGCACGACGATGAAACCGGTCAGACCGCCATCTTCGCGCTCAATCGGCACCTGAGCGACACGCAGGAAATCTCCATCGAACTGCGCGGACTGGGCGATCAGCAGCGGCTGGTCGATGCGTCGGAACTCCACCACGCGGACATGAAGGCAAGCAACACCAAGGCGGCACCAGACAACGTAGCGCCCCAACCGAATGCCAACGTACAGATCGACGGCCACCGCGTCACCGCACGCCTTCGGCCCGGATCCTGGAACGTGATCGTCACCCGCAATACCAAGCCGGCGTGAGCCACGGCAAGCGCAGCACCGGGTGGGTATGCTCCGGCGGATTCCATCCGATTGCCCCTCCCCATGAATACGCCAAACAGCAACCTCGGCTACCGCCGGCCCCCGGAGCGCAAAAGCATGCACGCCCGGATCGTCCGGGATCTGGGCATGCGCATCGTCTCCGGTGAGTACAAGCCAGGCACGAGGCTTCCCGCCGAGGCCTCCCTGTGCACGGCATACGACGTGAGCCGCCCCGTACTGCGCGAAGCCACCCGGGTTCTGGTTGCCAAGGGTCTGGTGGTCCCGAAACAGAAGGCCGGAGCCATCGTGTGCGCGCGAAGTGACTGGCATCTCCTGGACCCCGACGTGCTGTACTGGTTGATCCAGACCAAGCCCCAGCCCGAGTTCGTTGAAACCTTGCTCACGGTCCGGCACGTCTTCGAGCCCGCAGTTGCCGCGTTGGCAGCCAAGGTGGCGACCCCCGAGGCGCTGCACGGCATCGCGCAAGCGTATGCGGACATGGAGTCGGCGCGCACACCCGAGGAACTGCTGGAGCCGGATCTGGCGTTTCACCGCCGCATCGCCGAGGCCACCGGCAATGACCTGCTGGCCTACATCGGAAACATGCTTTCATTGGCACTCAGAGAGTCCATCAAGCTCAGCAACCAACATCCCGACGCCCACGCGCTTTCCTTGCCCAGACACAAGGCCATACTGACCGCGTTGCTCAACCGTGATTCCCTGGCTGCGCGCCAGGCAACGTTCGTACAGCTCGACGAAACCCGGGAAGACATTGCGCATCTCATTGATTTCGGGTTCTCGAATACGAATCGGACCCCATGACCCCGCCCACAGCCCGCGCACTGATTGCCGAAGACGAGCCCCTGCTTGCCGCCGCACTGCAACAGGAACTGGCCCGCGCCTGGCCCGACCTGCAAATCGTCGCCAGCGTGAGCGACGGGCTGTCGGCCGTACGCCAGGCGCTCGCGCTGCGCCCCGACGTGCTATTCCTCGACATCCGCATGCCCGGCCAAAGCGGGCTCGACGCCGCCGTGCAACTGGCCGACGCCTGGCCCGACCCCGCCGCACGCCCATTTCCGGCGCTGGTGTTCGTGAGCGCGTACGAGCAGTACGCCGTGCAGGCATTTGAAGCGCAGGCCATGGACTACCTGCTCAAGCCCGTGCAACCGGCGCGGCTGCAAGGAACCGTGCAAAGACTCCGGCACGCACTGGTGAACCGCATGCCCCGAGCGTCCAACGCCATTGATTTGGAAGCAACCATGGCGCAACTGCGCCATCTGCTGGCAACGCCGGGCCTGGCCGGCGCCGCGCCGGTGGCGGCAGCAGCAGCGCCGCTCGCGTTCATCCAGGCGAGCAGCGGCAGCCGGATCCATATGGTGCCCGTGGCCGACGTGCTGTACTTCGAGGCTGCGGACAAATACCTGCGCGTGCTCACCGCAGCGCGCGAATACCTGATCCGCACCCCGCTCAAGGAACTGATCCCCCAACTCGACCCCCAGGTGTTCTGGCAGATCCACCGCGGCACCCTGGTCCGTGCCAGCGCCATCACGGCCGTGGCGCGCGACGCGGCGGGCAAGCTGCACCTGGAACTGGCCGGACGCCCCGAGAAACTGCCCGTGAGCCGCCTCCACGCGCACCGCTTCAGGGCGATGTAGGCCTTTTGAGAATCGCTGCGTCGGACGCCTTCGTTCTTGCGAACAGGGCTCCCCGCCGCTGCGCGTCTGGACGCCAAAGAGGCGCCAGAAACGCCCCCGGCAAGGCCGGCTACGCGCCGTCCGCTGAGCCAGGAAACGCCCGTTTGCCCGGACAGCAAACAGGCACTCCCGCTTGGAAATTGCAGCAACGCTGGACCCTTTCGCCGTCAACCGCAAGCCGTTACTTTTCAAAATGAAAAATCAGTGCTGTTTCGTTGACTTTACTTCTTGGCACCATACAATCGGCCGAACTGCTGCCACTCACAGGACTAAAAGTTACCGTACGCATCATTACAGCCCAGATCCACATCGGCCCGCCAACAATCAAGACAATTCGCCAGTTTTTTCATGAAATTTGTGGAAATTACTTAGATCACTACCCAGGGCAATGCAGTACCCACACGTACGAAAAAGAAACTATTTGCTGATACAAGCAAGGAAATTTCATTAATTCCCAGCGAATCCCCTGACTCAAGTCAACACGCTGCATCCGCTCCGGCAGATCCCACACAACCGGAAATCGCCCCCCGGCGAGTCCGTAACCAAGCCGTCACCGACGGCATGGCACACGAAGCAAGCACGCCTGCGTCCATGGGGGACGCTGCGCCAAAGCCGAATCCAGAAACCACGCACATCCCATCAGGAAAAGGAAAATCACCATGGCCACCTCCCCAGCCGCCACCACCACAACGCCCGGTACCAACAGTGAGCTCAACGTCACCATCGCGATCGCCGACCGCGCGCTCACCGCGGACGAGACCACCACCGTCACCTTCACCTTCAGCAAGTCCGTCAACGGCTTTGACACCAGAGACATCACGTGCACCAACGGCACGCTGAGCGCGCTCACGCCCAACGCCAACCGCACGGTCTGGACGGCCACCTTCACGCCCACGGTCAACACCAACGCCCCGACGAATGTCATCAACGTAGACCTCGCCGGGGTAACCGACAACGCTGGCAACGCCGGCGCGGGTGAAGTCACCAGCGCCAACTACTCCGTGGACACCCGAGATACCGTGGCCCCGCTGTTCCTCAGCGCCACGGTCAACGCCGACCAACTGGTGCTCACGTACACCGAAGCCAACACCCTGGACCCGGCCGCGCTCTCGGGCAGCGCAGGCTTTACGGTCAGCAGCACGGGCACGGCCATTACCGTGAGCAGCGCCGTGGTGAATGCGACGGCCAAGACCGTCACGCTCACGCTGAGCCGCGCCGTGACCAGCAGTGAGGTGGTGAACGTCAGCTACACCAAACCCACATCCGGCGCCGTGGTGCAGGACGCAGCGGGCAACGACGCGGCGGACCTCAGCAGCCAGGCCGTGACGAACAACACGCCGAATCCCGCCGCCCCGCAGCTGATCACCACCGTCGACGATCGCCCCCAGGTCCGCGAGCAGGAGAACGTGCTGCTCCAATTCAGCCACCAAGAGAACCCCTTTGACACGAGCCACGGACCAGCCAAAACGGACTTCACGGTACTCGTGGATGGCGTACCCAACGTCGTCACTGACATCGTCATGGGCGACACGTCCGCTGCCACGCTCCTCACACTGATTCTGACCACCCCCGTGCAACATGGTCAGAAAGTGACCGTCTCCTACCGGGACAACACGCCCGATGACGGCAACGGCATACGGGACACAGCGGGCAATAGCCTGAACAGCATCCTGACCACGGAGGTGGTGAATAAACTGGAGGACAGGCGTGCCCCGGAACTGATCACCACCGGCGACACGCGGCGCCCCAAGGTCACTGGCGACCAGCTGGTGCTTAGCTACGAGGATTCAAGCAACCTGCAAGGGCGCACGTTCGCGGACAACGCAGGCTTTACGGTCAGCACCACCGCTGGCACCACCATTACCGTCACCGGCGCCGTGGTGAACTCCACCGCCAAGACCGTCACGCTCACGCTGAGCCGCGCCGTAACCCACGAGGAGACGGTGAGCGTCAGCTACACCAGACCTGCGGCCGGCCATACGGTACAGGACACTGCCAACAACGGCGCAGATGACTTCCGCAACCAGGCCGTGACGAACAACACGCCAGCGGCAGCCGACACCACGGCCCCGGTGATCAACACCGCCGTGGTCAACGGTGATCAGCTGGTGCTCACGTACACCGAGGCCAGCAGCCTGGGCCTGGACGCGGCCCATACCGCCCCCGCCGCGGCCTATGCCGTGCGCAGCGCCAGCGGCGTGGCCATCACCGTCACCGACGCCGTGGTGAATGCCACGGCCAAGACCGTCACCCTGGCGCTTAGCCGCGCCGTGGACAGGAACGAGGTGGTGAGCGTCAACTACACCAAACCCGCGACCGGCAACAACGTGCTCCAGGACGCTGCCGGCAACGACGCAGCCAACCTCACGAGCCAGGCGGTGACGAACAACACCACAGCCGACGAGACGGCCCCCGTGTTCCTCAGCGCCAGCGTCAGCGGCAACTCCCTCACCCTCACCTACACCGAGGCCAGCATCCTGGGCCTGGACGCAACCAATACCGCGCCCGCTGCAGCCTATACGGTGAGCAGCGCCAGCGGCGTGGCCATCAGCGTGAACGGCGTCACGGTGAACGCCGCGGACAAGACCGTCACCCTGGCGCTTAGCCGCGCCGTGGACAGGAACGAGGTGGTGAGCGTCAACTACACCAAACCCGCGACCGGCGACAACGTGCTGCAAGACGCAGCCGGCAACGACGCGGTGAACCTCACGAACCAGGCGGTGACGAACAACACCACAGCCGACGAGACGGCCCCCGTGTTCCTCAGCGCCAGCGTCAGCGGCAACTCCCTCACGCTCACCTACACCGAGGCCAGCATCCTGGGCCTGGACGCAACCAATACCGCCCCCGCCACGGCCTATACGGTGAGCAGCGCCAGTGGCGTGGCCATCAGCGTGAACGGCGTCACGGTGAACGCCGCGGACAAGACCGTCACCCTGGCGCTTAGCCGCGCCGTGGACAGGAACGAGGTGGTGAGCGTCAACTACACCAAACCCGCGACCGGCAACAACGTGCTCCAGGACGCTGCCGGCAACGACGCAGCCAACCTCACGAGCCAGGCGGTGACGAACAACACCACAGCCGACGAGACGGCCCCCGTGTTCCTCAGCGCCAGCGTCAGCGGCAACTCCCTCACGCTCACCTACACCGAGGCCAGCATCCTGGGCCTGGACGCAACCAATACCGCCCCCGCTGCAGCCTATACGGTGAGCAGCGCCAGTGGCGTGGCCATCAGCGTGAACGGCGTCACGGTGAACGCCGCGGACAAGACCGTCACCCTGGCGCTCAGCCGCGCCGTGGACAGGACCGAGGTGGTGAGCGTCAACTACACCAAACCCGCGACCGGCAACAACGTGCTGCAAGACGCAGCCGGCAACGACGCGGTGAACCTCACGAACCAGGCGGTGACGAACAACACCACAGCCGACGAGACGGCCCCCGTGTTCCTCAGCGCCAGCGTCAGCGGCAACTCCCTCACCCTCACCTACACCGAGGCCAGCATCCTGGGCCTGGACGCAACCAATACCGCCCCCGCCACGGCCTATACGGTGAGCAGCGCCAGTGGCCCGGCCATCAGCGTGAACGGCGTCACGGTGAATGCCACGGCCAAGACCGTCACCCTGGCGCTCAGCCGCGCCGTGGACAGGACCGAGGTGGTGAGCGTCAACTACACCAAACCCGCGACCGGCAACAACGTGCTGCAAGACGCAGCCGGCAACGACGCGGTGAACCTCACGAACCAGGCGGTGACGAACAACACCACAGCCGACGAGACGGCCCCCGTGTTCCTCAGCGCCAGCGTCAGCGGCAACTCCCTCACCCTCACCTACACCGAGGCCAGCATCCTGGGCCTGGACGCAACCAATACCGCCCCCGCCACGGCCTATACGGTGAGCAGCGCCAGTGGCGTGGCCATCAGCGTGAACGGCGTCACGGTGAACGCCGCGGACAAGACCGTCACCCTGGCGCTTAGCCGCGCCGTGGACAGGAACGAGGTGGTGAGCGTCAACTACACCAAACCCGCGACCGGCAACAACGTGCTCCAGGACGCTGCCGGCAACGACGCAGCCAACCTCACGAGCCAGGCGGTGACGAACAACACCACAGCCGACGAGACGGCCCCCGTGTTCCTCAGCGCCAGCGTCAGCGGCAACTCCCTCACCCTCACCTACACCGAGGCCAGCATCCTGGGCCTGGACGCAACCAATACCGCGCCCGCCACGGCCTATACGGTGAGCAGCGCCAGTGGCGTGGCCATCAGCGTGAACGGCGTCACGGTGAACGCCGCGGACAAGACCGTCACCCTGGCGCTCAGCCGCGCCGTGGACAGGACCGAGGTGGTGAGCGTCAACTACACCAAACCCGCGACCGGCGACAACGTGCTGCAAGACGCAGCCGGCAACGCGCGGCAACGACGCAGCCACCACAGCTCACGAGACCAGCGCGGTGACGAACGGCAACACCACACCGACGAGACGGCCGCTGCCGTGAGCAGCGCCAGTCCTCACATCGCCAGAACGTCAGCGCCAACAAGACCGTCACCCTGGCAGCCGCGCCGTCACCTGGTGACACCGAGGCCAGCATCCTGGCCTAACGACTGGACGCAACTCACGAACCGCCCCGAGCGCAACAGTCGCCGGCCATCACAACACACGGTGAGCCGACACGCTGCAGCGCCACGTGCGGTGGACGCAGCCGGCAACACGCGCAGACTCACAGCGCCACGGTGAATGGACAGACTCTGGTGCTCAGCTACGACGACGCGAGTGTCCTGGGCCTGGACGCGACCCACACGGCGGGTGCTGCGGCCTTTGCGGTGAGCAGCAGCAGTGGCCTGGCCATCACCGTGAACAACGCCGCGGTGAATGCCACGGACAAGACCGTCACGTTGACGCTTAGTCGTACCGTGGACAGGATCGAGACGCTGAGCGTCAGCTACACCAAGCCCGCGACCGGCAACGCCGTCATACAGGACGCAGCCGGCAACGACGCGGACAACCTCACGAGCCAGGCGGTGGCGAACAACACCGCAGCCGACACCACGGCCCCGGTGCTCAGCACCGCCACCGTCAGCGGCCGCTCCCTCACGCTCACCTACACCGAGGCCAGCAGCCTGGGCCTGGACGCAACCAATACGGCCAGCGCTGCGGCCTTTGCGGTGAGCAGCAGCAGTGGCCTGGCCATCACCGTGAACAACGCCGCGGTGAATGCCACGGACAAGACCGTCACGTTGACGCTTAGTCGTACCGTGGACAGGATCGAGACGCTGAGCGTCAGCTACACCAAGCCCGCGACCGGCAACGCCGTCATACAGGACGCAGCCGGCAACGACGCGGACAACCTCACGAGCCAGGCGGTGGCGAACAACACCGCAGCCGACACCACGGCCCCCGTGCTCAGCACCGCCACCGTCAGCGGCCGCTCCCTCACGCTCACCTACACCGAGGCCAGCAGCCTGGGCCTGGACGCAACCAATACGGCCAGCGCTGCGGCCTTTGCGGTGAGCAGCAGCAGTGGCCTGGCCATCACCGTGAACAACGCCGCGGTGAATGCCACGGACAAGACCGTCACGTTGGCGCTCAGCCGTGCCGTGGACAAGATCGAGACGCTGAGCGTCAGCTACACCAAGCCCGCGACCGGCAACGCCGTCATACAGGACGCAGCCGGCAACGACGCGGCCAACCTCACGAGCCAGGCGGTGGCGAACAACACCGCAGCCGACACCACGGCCCCGGTGCTCAGCACCGCCACCGTCAGCGGCCGCTCCCTCACGCTCACCTACACCGAGGCCAGCAGCCTGGGCCTGGATGCAACCCATACGGCACCCGCCACGGCCTTTACGGTCAACAGCGCCAATGGCGTAGCCATCATCGTGAACAACGTCACGGTGAACGCAACGTCCAAGACCGTCACCCTGACACTTAGCCGCGCCGTGGACAGGAACGAGGTGGTGAGCGTCAACTACACCCGCCCCGCAGCCGACGACAACAACGTGCTCCAGGACGCAGCCGGCAACGACGCAGCCAACCTCACAGACCAAGCGGTGACCAACGAATCCTCAGCCGACACCACGGCCCCCGTGCTCAGCACCGCCACGGTCAACGGCCGCTCCCTCACGCTCACCTACACCGAGGCCAGCAGCCTGGGCCTGGACGCAACCAATACGGCCGGCGCTGCGGCCTTTGCGGTGAGCAGCAGCAGTGGCCTGGCCATCACCGTGAACAACGCCGCGGTGAATGCCACGGACAAGACCGTCACGCTGACGCTTAGCCGTGCCGTGGACAGGATCGAGACGCTGAGCGTCAGCTACACCAAACCCACAACCGGCAACGCCGTCATACAGGACGCAGCCGGCAACGACGCAGCCAACCTCACGAGCCAGGCAGTGACGAACAACACTACAGCCGACACCACGGCCCCGGTGCTGGGCAGCGCCGCGGTGAATGGACAGACTCTGGTGCTCAGCTACGACGACGCAAGTGTCCTGGGCCTGGATGCAACCCATACGGCACCCGCCGCGGCCTATACGGTGAGCAGCACCAGTGGCGTAGCCATCACCGTCGACAGGATCACGGTGAATGCCGCGGCCAAGACCGTCACCCTGGCGCTTAGCCGTGCCGTGGACAGGATCGAGACGCTGAGCGTCAGCTACACCAAGCCCACGACCGGCAATGACGTGCTCCAGGACGCAGCCGGCAACGACGCGGACAACCTCACGAGCCAGGCGGTGACGAACAACACCGCAGCCGACACCACGGCTCCGGCGTTCAGCACCGCCACGGTGAATGGGCAGAATCTTGTGCTCAGCTACGACGACGCGAGTGTCCTGGGCCTGGACGCGACCAATACCGCGCCCGCTGCGGCCTTTGCGGTGAGCAGCAACAGGGGCGTGGCCATCACCGTCAACACCGTCACGGTGAACGCCGCGGACAAGACCGTCACGCTGACGCTTAGCCGTGCCGTGGACAGGATCGAGACGCTGAGCGTCAGCTACACCAAGCCCGCGACCGGCAATGACGTGCTGCAGGACGCAGCCGGCAACGACGCGGACAACCTCACGAGCCAGGCGGTGACGAACAACACCACAGCCGACACCACGGCTCCGGCGTTCAGCACCGCCACCGTCAACGGCAGCTCCCTCACGCTCACCTACACCGAGGCCAGCAGCCTGGGCCTGGATGCAACCAATACGGCGCCCACCACGGCCTTTGCGGTGAGCAGCAACAGGGGCGTGGCCATCACCGTCAACACCGTCACGGTGAATGCCACGGCCAAGACCGTCACCCTGGCGCTCAACCGTGCCGTGGACAAGATCGAGACGCTGAGCGTCAGCTACACCAAGCCCGCGACCGGCAACGCCGTCATACAGGACGCAGCCGGCAACGACGCGGACAACCTCACAAGCCAGACGGTGACGAACAACACCACAGCCGACACCACGATCCCGGTGCTCAGCACCGCCACCGTCAACGGCAACTCCCTCACGCTCACCTACACCGAGGCCAGCAGCCTGGGCCTGGACGCAACCAATACGGCACCCACCACGGCCTTTGCGGTGAGCAGCAACAGTCGCCTGGCCATCACCGTGAACAGCGTCACGGTAAATGCCGCGGACAAGACCGTCACGTTGGCGCTTGGCCGTGCCGTGGACAGGATCGAGACGCTGAGCGTCAGCTACACCAAGCCCGCGACCGGCAACGCCGTCATACAGGACGCAGCCGGCAACGACGCGGTCAACCTCACGAACCAGACGGTGACGAACAACACCACAGCCGACACCACGGCCCCGGTGCTCAGCAGCGCCACGGTCAACGGGCAGACTCTGGTGCTCAGCTACACCGACGCGAGTGTCCTGGGTCTGGACGCGGCCCATACGGCGAGCGCTGCGGCCTATGCGGTGAGCAGCAACAGGGACGTGGCCATCACCGTGAACAACGTCGTGGTGGATTCCTTGGCCAGGACCGTCACGCTGACGCTCAGCCGTGCCGTGGACAGTATCGAGACGCTGACCGTCAGCTACACCCGGCCCACGACCGGCAATGACGTGCTGCAGGACGCGGCCGGCAACGACGCGGACAACCTCACGAACCAGGCGGCGGTGAACAACACCGCAGCCGACGACACGGCCCCGGTCATAAACAGCGCAGCAGTCCATGGGCACAGCCTGGTGCTCAGCTACACCGAGGCGAGCAGCCTGGGTCTGGACGCAGCCAATACGGCGAGTGCCGCAGCCTTTACGGTGCTCGTCAACGGGGTCCGCAACACCGTCACCGCAGTCAGCGTGGATGCCACGGCCAAGACCGTGACCCTGACCTTGACCGACGCCGTGACCGGCGGTGAGAGCGTGACCGTTGCCTACACCAAGCCCACGACCGGCAAGGCCGTCATACGGGATGTGGCCGGCAACGCTGCCGCCAGTTTCCCGGCCATGGAGGTGGCCAACGCACGGGACACGACGCCCCCCGCGCTCGTCCGCACGGGCACCAGCGCGCCCAGGGTCAACGGCAACCAGTTGGTGCTCACCTTCACCGAAGCGAACGCCCTGGACGCTCGCCACATACCGGCCCCCGGAGCCTTCGCGGTGCTCGTGAGCGGGGTGCTCAACACCGTCACCGCAGTCGCCGTCGATGCCACGGCGAAAACCGTGACGCTGACGCTGAGCACCGCTGTGGCCTACGGCCAGTCGGTGAGCGTCTCCTACACCGACCCCACGCCCTCCGACAACGCCAACGCCATACAGGACAACGCAGGCAACGACGCCGCAACCTTCACCGAACAGAAGGTGACAAACGACACCGCGGCCTCCTCCGGCAGCGGCGGCGGGGGCGGTAGCGGCGGCGGCAGCACGGACCGGGCGCCGGATGGGGACGCGGACGGCGTTTCCAACGATGTCGAAGACCGCGTCCCCGGTCTTGCCCGCCCCGATGGATCTCCCTCCGTGGCCGGTGACGGCAACGGAGACGGGATCAAGGACAGCGCGCAAACCTCGGTCAGTTCGATCAGCGTCACAACCGCGGGCACGTCAGCGAAAACCTACGCCACCCTGACGGCAGGCGGTCAGAACGGCAAGCCCGGCGCGGACCACGACACCCACATCACCAAGCTGGAGGAGAAAGCCGCCCCCGCCGATATGCCCCGAGCGCTGGAGGCGCCCATTGGGCTGACCAACTTCCAGGCCAAACTGGCAGCGAATACGCACACCGAGGATTTCAGCCTCTACGTGGACGCGGCGCAGGGAATCAACGGCTACTGGATGAAGGGCGCGGCCGGCACCTGGGTGAACCTGGCGAGCGAGCCCTACGGCGGCAAGATGGTGCTCGAGGGTGGGCGCCTGCGGCTCGACTTCCGGCTGGAGGACGGCGGCACCTACGACACCGACGGCCAGGCCAACGGAAACATCACCGGCTCCGGCGCGGCAGCGCACATGCCGCTGTCCATCGTCGGGCAGATGTCCGATCCGGGGTTGAATGATTTCTGGCTCTGACGGGGTCCCGGGGCGCAGCCCGGCAAAGCGGGTTCACGCCGGCCGCTGACCCGGGGCAAGCCCTTGGCGCGCGCCGGAATCACCCGGGATTCCGGCTCCCGCCCCGGTGCTGCGTTGCACCTGGGCAACGTTGCCTGCGCGGGCAGCGGGCGAGCGCCCGCGCCGGAATGTGTTTCGATGACCGATTCGCGTTCGGGGCGGACGATGGGTGAGTGTGGCGCCTCCTGACCCGCGTGCCGACTCGAACACACGGGCGCCCGTGCACAGCGCATGCCGGGCGGCCCGAAGCTGGGCACGCAGTGCCCGCGCGACACTACCCAAACAGCAGACGCCTTCGTTGAAGCGCATGGGACGCTGCCCGCTGGCGGCACATCCGCGGAGCGTGGATCGCTGAGCACGGGCATCCCAGGTCCCGTTCGCCGGGAACACACCGTGCCCGCAGCGGCGCTCTCTCACCCCGTTGATCGCCACCGTGGTAATTGCGGCCTCCAAGCGGATGGGCCGCCGTCCAGGCCCCGGGTGAGCCGGGATTGCGCATCCCCGTGCCAATAATCCGGTGCCCCCGCTGCAATACCGACTGCCCGCGCATGCCCCTGCTGCACTGTGCGGCAGCAGCAATCTTGCCACCGCTTCGTTCTTGAATGCTTGTCCGTCGAAGTGATCGGACCAAGCCATTTCCATCCCCCATTGCGCCACCCCGGTTTCTTGGACGACAAGCATTCCGATACCAGAGGAACCGCACGGGATTCAAGCGCATCGTGCGCCAGAAATTTCCACGGTCAAAACCCTCTCTTGTTTTGCACTGCAAAACATATTCACCACGACGCCATTATTTTGCACTGCAAAACACGTGCTCAGATGCGTTGACTTTACATTTTGCATCGCAGAACAATCAGGAAAATCATCATTCAAGCCATTCAGAACGACAGCAATGTGAGGATCAGCGCTACCCGGTTTCGTCGACCTGCATGGGCCAGGAACAGGCCATCCATTCTCCATGAAATGGGTGGCAGTTTCCTAAACCATTGTCGGAGCGATGCAGTACCAAAACGTATGATGAAAAACAACTTGTTGATGCAGTCAAGGGAATTTCCTTGTCCACGACAAATCCCCCCGAATGAATCCGCACGTGGCATTCGCTGCGGCAGATCGCGGGCAACCGGAAATCGCCCGACCGGCAAATACCGGGCCGTCGTCGCCGGCATGAATACATGAGGCAGGCACTGGCGCCTGCGTCCATGGACCACAGGCGAGGCCAAAGCTGAATCCGGAAACCCCCACGCAGTCCATTCAGAAAAACGAGAATCACCATGCCCATCATCCTCACCGGCGGCGGAACCACCAGTCCTGCCATCGGAATCGACACGGGATACGACACCGTAATCTTCACCATCCGATTCAACCAAGGGATAATGAATTTCGATGCGGCCGACGTGCTCTTGACCAAGTCTGGCTCGAAGGTGATCGGAGCGGCCTCCGTCCCGGAAAACCGCAACGCCGACGGATCTTCCGATGTCTGGCGGGTCACATTGCAAACGATCGCGGGTGGCAACGCCGCCTCGACGGCTAACGACACCATCGGCGTGAGAGCCGGAAGCATCACCGATCATTTGGGTAACCCGGGGCCCGACACGGACATAGTGACCCCCTTTCTCTTCTACCGCACCGACTACACCAGGCCCATCCTCACCGGAATCAGTTTGGCGAAATCCAGCCTGTCCGCCGGAGAAACAACCACCGTCACCTTCACGTTTTCCGAAAGAACTACCAACTTCACGGCACGCAGCGTCGCATTGAGCGATGGGTGCCAGTTGGAGGGCGCCAACGCCCCGAAGATCGACGGCAACACCGTGACGCCCGTCTACGACGATGCGAGCAACCTGGACGCAGCCCATTCCGCTGCCTGTACGGTGCGCATCAACAGCGTGAATGCCGTCGTCAACAACCTCAGCGGGTTCACGCACCAGAACGTGAGCAACCTCATCACCGACACCACGGCCCCGGTGCTTGGCAGCACCACGGTCAGCGGCCGCAATCTGCTGCTGACTTACACCGAGGCCAGCGGCAAGATGGCTCGGAACGGGCAAAGCCTGCGGCTCGACTTCCGAATCAAGGACGGCGGCGCTTTTGACGCCGACGGCGAGACCGACGGAATCATTACCGCCCCCGGCACGGCGGCGCACATGCTGCTGCCCATCGTCGGGCAGACGTCCGATGCGCAAGCGCACGGGATCTGGTTCTGATGGACCGGAAAGGAAAAACACCATGACCGCACCCACACTCGCCGCATCCGGCCACTCGATCAGCGAAACCGCCATCGGATTCAACCGGAGAACGACTGTCGTCACCGTCAAATTCAGCGAAGCGGTGAAGGAATTCGGCACAACGGACGTGAGTCTGCGCCCGAACGCTGGCAGCGTGAGCAGCGTGAGCGCCGTCAGTCCCGGCGCCGACGGCAGCAGCGACACCTGGCAGGTCACCATCACATCGGGGCTCACGTGGAACAATCCCTCAACGTCCCAAAACTCCGTCGCGGTGAACCTTGCCGGCGTGAGGAATACCGCGGGCGAAGCGGGAACGGGAACGATGAACGTCCCGGGTGTCCTCTACAACATCGACGCCGTAAAGCCCGTCATCACCATCGAGGTGGACGGCAGCGGCCTGACAGCGACAGAAACCAGCCTCGTCAAGCTCAGCTTCAACGAACCGGTCGTCGGTTTCGACCTGGAGGACATGCGCAGCCTCATCGCGCAAAACGCTACGCTGAGCGACTTCAAGCTACACACCGACGGCACGAGCTGGGTCGCCACGCTGACCCCGAACGCAGGCGCCGAGGGGGCCAACCTCACCATCTCCCTGGATACCGAAAACGCCGGCGTGACGGACCTGGCTGGCAACAAACCCCTGAGCAGAATCGTTAAAAGCAACGCCTACTTCATCGATCTGACACCGCCCACGCTGATCAGCTTCACCATAAGCGATCACGACCTGCGGGCCGGCGAGACGGCCACCGTCACCCTGACCTTCAGCGAAAAGGTGCTCAACATCAACCTCAGAGCCGAGCCGCGCCTGGCAGCGTCAATCGGCACGCTGTCCGAGCTGAGCTCCTCCGAAGACGGCACGGTCTGGACCGCTACCCTGACTCCGCCGGAGAACACCATCTCGCCAGTAAACATCGTCGAGATAACGCGTTTCATCCACATAAAGGACCCTGCGGGCAACTCGATCACGGGCACCGTTCCGCGCGGTGAAAACTTCACCGTGGACACCGTGCGGCCCCGGCTCACCACCAACGGCATCACGATCAGCAGCAACATGCTGAAGACCGGAGAAACCGCCACCGTCACCGTCACTTTCGACATCCCGGTACAAAACATCTCCGCTGCCGTGAGCGCGGCCAACGGCACGCTGTCCAACTGGAATCCCAACACAGGCGGCAAGGTCTGGAGCGCCACCCTGGCGCCCGCGGCGAACGCGGAGGCCGCGGGCAACCGCGTCACGGTGGACATGACCCGCGTGCTCACCCCTTCGGGCAACGCCGGGCTGGGCCAGATCGATTCCAGCAGCGACTACACGGTGGACGCACGCCCCCCGCAGATCAGCGACGACGCCATGGCCAACACGGTGAATGGCAACCAGTTGGTGCTCAGCTACATCGAAGCGATCGGCCTGGATGCGGCGCATGTCCCGGCCACCGGGGCCTTTGCGCTGCGCGTCAATGGCGCCGCCGTGGCCAACGCCGTCACCGCAGTGAGCGTGAATGCCACGGCCAAGACCGTGACGCTGACGCTGGCCAGCGCCGTAGGCCCCGGCGATACGGTCAGCGTCTCCTACACCGACCCCACGAGCGGCAACGACGCCAACGCCATACAGGACGCAGCCGGCAACGACGCCGCGAGCTTCGCGCAGCGGCAGATACAGAACAACACCCCGGACACCACGCCGCCCGTGCTGCTGAGCATCGCCATCGCCGACCGCCAGCTCAAGATCGGCGACACGGCCCAGGTCAGCATCCGCTTCAGCGAGGCGGTGACCGGCTTTGGCAAGGCGAATCTGAGCGTGCCCAGCGGCACGCTGTCCGATCTGACCGCGTCCGAAGGCGGCGTGCTCTGGACCGGCACCCTGACCCCCGCGGAGAACACCGCGGCGGCGAGCAACGCGATCAGCGTGAGCAGCCTTGCCGGTGTCGAGGACGCCGCGCACAACACCGCCACGGGGAGCAGCGTCAGCAGCGAAAACTACCAAGTGAACACCGTGGCGCCGCAGTTGCTGAGCATCGTGCTGGGCGACAGCGCGCTGAAAATCGGCGAGACGGCCCGCGTCACCGTCACTTTCAGCGAAGCGGTGAGCGGCTTTGGCAAGGCGAACCTGAGCGTGTCCAGCGGCACGCTGTCCGAGCTGGCGGCCGCCGAAGGCGGCAAGGTCTGGACCGGCACCCTGACCCCCGCGGCGAACACCACGGCGGCGACCAACGCCATCCACGTGAACACCCTTGGCGGCGTAAAAAGCACGGCCGACAACGCCGCCACGGGCAGCGACGTGAGCAGCGACAACTACAGCGTGGACACCACGGCGCCCCAGCTGACCCAGATCACGCTCGACGACAACGCGCTCAAGGCGAGCGATACGGCCACCGTCACCATCACCTTCGGCGAAGCGGTCACCGGCTTCAACAAGGACCACCTGAGCGTCTCCAGTGGCACGCTCGGCGCGCTCACGCGCAGCGCCGACGGCCTGAGCTGGACCGGCACGCTGACCCCGGCGGCAGACACCACGGTGGCAAACAACGTCGTCAGCGTGAACAACCTCAGCGGCGTCGCGGACGCTGCCGGCAACCCGGCCACGGGCAGCGACGTCAGCAGCAGCAACTACAGCGTGGACACCGTGGCGCCGCAGTTGCTGAGCATCGTGCTCGACGACAGCGCGCTGAAAATCGGCGAGACGGCCCACGTCACCGTCACCTTCAGCAAGGCGGTCGATGGCTTTGGCGCCGCGCACCTGACCGTCTCCGATGGCACGCTCAGCGCACTCACGCGCAGCACCGACGGCCTGACATGGACCGGCACGCTGACCCCGGCAGCGAACACCACGGCAGCGAGCAACGCCATCAGCGTGAACAACCTCAGCGGCGTCGCGGACGCTGCCGGCAACCCGGCCACGGGCAGCGGCCAAGCAGCGACAACTACAGCGTGGACACCACGGCGCCCCAGCTGACCAGCATCACGCTCGACGACAGCGCGCTCAAGGCGGGCGAGACGGCCACCGTCACCATCAGCTTCAGCGAAGCGGTCACTGGCTTGACCGCCGCGCACCTGACCGCTCCCAATGGCACGCTCGGCGCGCTCACGCGCAGCGCCGACGGCCTGAGCTGGACCGGCACGCTGACCCCGGCGGCCAACACCACGGCGGCGAGCAACGCCATCAGCGTGAACAACCTCAGCGGCGTCGCGGACGCTGCCGGCAACCCGGCCACGGGCAGCGACGTCAGCAGCGAAAACTACAGCGTGGACACCGCGGCGCCCAGGCTGCTGAGCATCGTCATCGCCGACAGCGCGCTCAAGATCGGCGAGACGGCCAGCGTCACCATCAGCTTCAGCGAAGCGGTGAGCGGCTTTGGCAAGGCGAACCTGAGCGTGCCCAGCGGCACGCTGTCCGATCTGAGCGCGTCCGAAGGCGGCAAGGTCTGGACCGGCACGCTGACCCCCGCGGAGAACACCACGGCGGCGAGCAACGCCATCAGCGTAAACAACCTCAGCGGCGTCGCGGACGCTGCCGGTAACCCGGCCACGGGCAGCGACGTCGCCAGCGGAAACTACGCCGTGGACACCGCCGTGCCCACGCTCAGCAGCATCGCCATCGACGACCGCGCGCTCAAGGCCGGCGCGACGGCCAGCGTCACCATCACCTTCAGCGAAGCGGTGATCGGCTTTGGCAAGACGAACCTGAACGTGCCCCACGGCACGCTGTCCGATCTGAGCAGTTCCGAAGGCGGCAAGGTCTGGACCGGCACGCTGACCCCCGCGGTGAACACCACGGCGGCGAGCAACGCCATCCACGTAAACACCCTCAGCGGCACCGCGGACGCTGCCGGCAACCCGGCCACGGGCAGCGACGTCACGAGCGAAAACTACGCCGTGGACACCGTGCGGCCCGCGCTGCGCGCGAGTAACGCCATCACGCTCAGCGAGCGCAGCTTGGCCTCCGGAAAAACCGCCAGCGTCAGCTTCCACTTCAACACGGCGGTGCAGGACATCTCCGCCGCCGCGAGCGCGAGCAACGGCGCGCTGTCCGACTGGAGTGCCAACGCAGACGGCACGGTCTGGAGCGCCACCCTGACGCCCACGGCGAACGTGGAGGCCAGCACCAACCAGGTCACGCTGGACCCTGCCCACGTGCACAGCGTCACCGGCAACGCCGGCGAGGGGACCCCCGGGCAGTCGGAAAACTACGTGGTCGACACCTCGGTTCCGACGTTCGAGCACGCCACGGCCAACGGACGCGATCTGGTGCTCAGCTATACCGAAGCCAGCAGCCTGGGTCTGGACGAGACGAATACGGCCCCCGCAACGGCCTTTGCGGTGAGCAGCAGCAGCGGTCTGACCATCCGCGTCGAGAGCGCCACGGTGAATGCCCTGGCCAAGACCGTCACGCTGCGCCTGAACCGCGACGTGGACAGCATCGAGACGCTGAACGTGGGCTACACCCGGCCCGCGAGCGGCAACAACGTGCTGCAGGACGCAGCCGGCAACGACGCGGCGAATCTCACGAGCCAGGCGGTAACGAATAACTCCGCGGCCGACACCACGGCCCCCGTGCTCAGCACGGCCACGGTCAGCGGGCGCGAGTTGGTGCTGAGCTACACCGAGGCCAGCAGCCTGGGCCTGGACGCGGCGCATACGCTCCCCGCCACGGCCTTTGCGGTGAGCAGCGCCAGCGGCGTGGCCATAGCCGTCGAGAACGTCACGGTGAGCGCCACGGCCAAGACCGTCACGCTGCACCTGAGCCGTGACGTGGACAGCACCGAGGCAGTGAGCGTGGGCTACACCCGGCCCGCGAGCGGCAACGTGCTCCAGGACGCAGCCGGCAACGCCGCGGCGAATCTCATCGCCCAGACGGTCAGCAACAGCACCGCAGCCGACACCACGGCGCCGGTGCTCGACACGGCCACGGTCAACGGGAACGATCTGGTACTGACCTACACCGAGGCGAGCAGCCTGGGTCTGGACGCGGTGCATACGGCCCCCGCCACGGCCTTTGCGGTCAGCAGCGGCAGTGGCCTGGCCATAAGCGTCGAGCGCGCCGCGGTGGACGCCACGGCCAAGACCGTGACCCTGCGCCTGAGCCGTGCCGTGGACCACGGCGAGACCGTGAACCTGAGCTACACCCGGCCCGCGAGCGGCAACGAGGTCCTGCAGGACGCCGCCGGCAACGCCGCGGACAGCATCATCCACCAGGTGGTGAGCAACAACTCCGCAGCCGATACCACGGCCCCGGTGATCCACAGCATCACGGTCACCGGGCGCGATCTGGTGCTCAGCTACACCGAGGCGAGCAGCCTGGGTCTGGACGCGACGCATACCGCCCCCATCACGGCCTTCGCGGTGAGCAGCAGCAGCGGCGTCGCCATAGGCGTCGAGAGCGCCGCGGTGGACGCCACGGCCAAGACCGTCACGCTGCGCCTGAGCCGCACCGTGGACAGCAGCGAGACGGTGGACGTGAACTACACCCGGCCCGCGGCTGGCCCCGACGTCATACAGGACGCAGCCGGCAACGACGCGGACAACCTCACGCACCAGGCGACGACGAACCAATCCCCCGCCGACACCACGGCCCCGGTGATCAGCGGCGCGACGGTCAGCGGACGCGAGCTGGTGCTCAGCTACACCGAAGCGAGCGGCCTGGGTCTGGACGCGGCGCATACGGCCCTCGCCACGGCCTTTGCGGTCAGCAGCGCCAGTGGCGTGGCCATCAGCGTAGACAACGTCACGGTGGATGCCACGGGCAAGAGCATCACCCTGCACCTGAGCCGTGACGTGGACAACGGCGAGGTGGTGCGCGTGAACTACACCAAGCCCACGACCGGCAACGTGCTGCAGGACGCCGCCGGCAACGACGCGGACAACCTCACGAACCAGGCGGTCACGAACCAATCCGCAGCCGACACCACGGCCCCGGTGCTCAGCACGGCCACGGTCAACGCAAACACTCTGGTGCTGACTTACACCGAGGCAAGCAGCCTGGGGCTGGACGCAATCAATACGGCCCCCGCCACGGCCTTTGCGGTGAGCAGCACCAGCGGCCTCGCGATCGCCGTGGACAGCACCACGGTGGACGCCACGGCCAAGACCGTCACGCTGCACCTGAGCCGTGCCGTGGACCACGGCGAGGTGGTGAACGTGAGCTACACCCGGCCCGCGGGCGGCAACGGCGTGCTGCAAGATGCAGCGGGCAATGACGCGGCGAACCTCACGAATCAGGCGGTAACGAACAGCTCCGCAGCCGATACCACGGCGCCGGTGTTCAGCACGGCCACGGTCAGCGGGCGCGATCTGGTGTTGGCTTACACCGAGGTCAGCAGCCTCGGTCTGGACGCCACCCATACACCCCCCTCCACGGCCTTTGCGGTCAGCAGCGCCAGTGGCATCGCCATCGCAGTCGAGAGCGTCGCGATCCATGCCACGGCCAAGACCGTCACGCTGCATCTGAGCCGTGACGTGGACAGCACCGAGGTGGTGAGCCTCGGCTACACCAAGCCCGCAAGCGGCAACGTGCTGCAAGACGCTGCCGGCAATGACGCGGCCAACTTCACGGACCAGGCGGTGACGAACAACTCCGGAGCCGATACCACGGCCCCGGTGCTCAGCAGCGCCACGGTCAGCGAGCGCAATCTGGTTCTGACTTACACCGAAGCCAGCAGCCTGGGACTGGACGCGGTGCATACGGCCCCCGCAACCGCCTATGCGGTGAGCAGCGCCAGCGGCGTTGCCATCAGCGTCGAGAACGTCACGGTCAATCCCACGGCCAAGACCGTCACGCTGCTCCTGAACCGTGACGTGGACAGCACCGAGGTGGTACGCCTCGGCTACACCCGAGCAGCAACCAACAACGACGTGCTGCAGGACGCGGCCGGCAATGACGCGGCCAACCTCACGGACCAGGCGGTGACGAACAACTCCGGAGCCGATACCACGGCTCCCGTGCTCAGCAGCGCCACGGTCAGCGACCGCGATCTGGTATTGACTTACACCGAGGCCAGCAGCCTGGGTCTGGACGCGGTGCACACGGCCCCCTCCACGGCCTATGCGGTAAGCAGCACCAGCGGCCTGGCCATAGCCGTCGAGAGCGTCACGGTCAATCCCACAGCCAAGACCGTCACGCTGCGCCTGAGCCGTTCCGTGGACAGCGGCGAGGTCGTGACCCTGAACTACACCCGGCCCGCGAGCGGCCCCGACGTGCTGCAAGACGCAGCCGGCAACGACGCGGAAAACCTCATAAACCGGGCGGTGACGAACAACTCCGCAGCCGATACCACGGTCCCCGTGCTCAGCACGGCAACGGTCAGCGGGCGCAATCTGGTGCTGACTTACACAGAGGCCAGCAGCCTGGGTCTGGACGCGACAAATACTGCCCCCACCACGGCCTTTGCAGTAAGCAGCGCCAGCGGTGTGGCCATCACCGTCGATAGCCTCACGGTGGATCCCACGGCCAAGACCGTCACGCTGCTCCTGAGCCGTGCCGTGGACAGCGGCGAGGCCGTGATCCTGAACTACACCCGGCCCGCGAGCGGCAATCAGGTGCTGCAAGACGCCGCGGGCAACGACGCAGCCAACCTCACGAATGAGGTGGTAACGAATAACTCCGCGGCCGACACCACGGCGCCCGTGCTCGGCAGCGCCACGGTCAGCGGGCGCGAGCTGGTACTGACCTATACCGAGGCCAGCAGCCTGGGCCTGGACGCCACCCATACGGCCCCTGTGACGGCCTATGCGGTGAGCAGCGCCAGCGGCGTTGTCATCAGCGTCGAGAACGTCACGGTCAATCCCACGGCCAAGACCGTGACTCTGCTCCTGAGCCGTGACGTGGACAGCACCGAGGCCGTCAGCCTCGGCTACACCAAGCCCGCGGGCGACAACGTGCTGCAAGACGCTGCCGGCAATGACGCGGCCAACCTCAGGGACCAGGCGGTGACGAACAACTCCGGAGCCGACACCACGGCCCCCGTGCTCGGCAGCGCCACGGTCAGCGACCGCGATCTGGTATTGACTTACACCGAGGCCAGCAGCCTGGGTCTGGACGCGGCGCACACGGCCCCCTCCACGGCCTTTGCGGTCAGCAGCACCAGCGGCCTGGCCATAGCCGTCGAGAGCGTCACGGTCAATCCCACGGCCAAGACCGTCACGCTGCGCCTGAGCCGTTCCGTGGACAGCAGCGAGGTCGTGACTCTGAACTACACCCGGCCCGCGAGCGGCCCCGACGTGCTGCAAGACGCAGCCGGCAATGACGCGGAAAACCTCATAAACCGGGCGGTGACAAATAACTCCGCAGCCGATACCACGGCCCCCGTGCTCAGCACGGCAACGGTCAGCGGGCGCAATCTGGTGCTGACTTACACAGAGGCCAGCAGCCTGGGCCTGGACGCGACAAATACTGCCCCCACCGCGGCCTTTGCGGTGAGTAGCGCCAGCGGTGTGGCCATAACCGTCGAGAACGTCACGGTCAATCCCACGGCCAAGACCGTCACGCTGCTCCTGAGCCGTGACGTGGACAGCACCGAGGCCGTCAGCCTCGGCTACACCAAGCCCGCGGGCGACAACGTGCTGCAGGACGCTGCCGGCAATGACGCGGCCAACCTCAGGGACCTGGCGGTGACGAACAACTCCGGAGCCGATACCACGGCCCCGGTGCTCAACACGGCAACGGTCAGCGGGCACGATCTGGTGTTGACTTACACCGAGGCCAGCAGCCTGGGTCTGGACGCTACCCATACGGCCCCCGCAACGGCCTATGCGGTGAGCAGCGCCAGCGGCGTCGCCATAGCCGTCAATAGCGTCACGGTCCATGCCACGGCCAAGACCGTGACCCTGCGCCTGAGCCGTTCCGTGGACAGCGGCGAGGCGGTGAGTCTGAGCTACACCCGGCCCGCGGCTGGCCCCGACGTGCTGCAAGACGCAGCAGGCAATGACGTGGAAAACCTCACGAACCGGGCGGTGACGAATAACTCCGCAGCCGACACCACGGCCCCCGTGCTCAGCGCCGCCGCGGTCAACGGGCACTTTCTGGCGCTGAGCTATACCGAGGCCAGCAGCCTGGGTCTGGACGAGACGCATACTGCCCCCCCCACGGCCTTTGCGGTGAGCAGCGCCAGCGGCCTGGCCATCGCCGTCGATAGCGTCACGGTGAATGCCTTGGCCAAGACCGTCACGCTGCGCCTGAGCCGCGACGTGGACAGCGGCGAGGCGGTGACCGTGAGCTACACCCGGCCCGCGGCTGGCCCCGACGTGCTCCAAGACGCAGCCGGCAACGACGCGGCCAACCTCACGAACGAGGTGGTGAAAAACAACTCCGCGGCCGACACCACGGCGCCCGTGCTCGGCAGCGCCACGGTCAGCGGGCGCGAGCTGGTGCTGGCTTACACGGAGGTGAGCAGCCTGGGCCTGGGCGCCACCCATACGGTCCCCGCGACGGCCTTTGCAGTCAGCAGCGCCAGCGGCCTGGCCATCACCGTCGAGAACGTCACGGTCCATGCCACGGCCAAGACCGTGACCCTGCACCTGAGCCGTGACGTGGACAGCACCGAGGTGCTGAGCCTGAACTACACCCGGCCCGCGAGCGGCAATAACGTGCTGCAAGACGCGGCCGGCAACGCCGCGGCCAACCTCACGAACCAGGCGGTGAGCAACGGCTCCGCAGCCGACACCACGGCCCCGGTGCTCAGCAGCGCGACCGTCAGCGGGCACGATCTGGTGCTGACCTACACGGAGACCAGCAGCCTGGGTCTGGACGCGGTGCATACGGCCCCTGCCACGGCCTTTGCAGTAAACAGCGCCAGCGGCGTGGCCATCACCGTCGATAGCGTCACGGTGAATGCCACGGCCAAGACCGTCACGCTGCGCCTGAACCGTGCCGTGGACAGCAGCGAAGCGCTAAGCCTCGGCTACACCCGGCCCGCAACCGGCAACGACGTGCTGCAAGACGCAGCGGGCAATGACGCGGCCAACCTCACGAATCAGGCGGTAACGAATAACTCCGCGGCCGACACCACGGCGCCCGTGCTCAGCACGGCAACGGTCAGCGGCCGCGATCTGGTACTGACTTACACCGATGCCAGCAGCCTGGGTCTGGACGCGACGCATACGGCCCCGGCCGCAGCCTTTGCGCTGAGCAGCGCCAGTGGCGTGGCCATAAGCGCCGAAAGCGTCACGGTGGATGCCACGGCCAAGACCGTCACGCTGCGCCTGAGCCGTTCCGTGGACAGCGGCGAAGCGGTGACCCTCGGCTACACCAAGCCCGCGAGCGGCAACAACGTGCTGCAAGACGCAACCGGCAACGACGCAGACAGCTTCACGAGCCAGGCGGTAACGAATAACTCCGCAGCCGACACCACGGCGCCCGTGCTCGACAGCGCCGCGGTCAGCGGGCGCGAGCTGGTGCTGAGCTATACCGAGGTGAGCAGCCTGGGTCTGGACGCGACGCATACGGCCTCTGCCACGGCCTTTGCAGTCAGCAGCGCCAGCGGCGTGGCCATCGCCGTCGAGAACGTCACGGTGAATGCCACGGCCAAGACCCTCACGCTGCACCTGAACCGTGACGTGGACAGCACCGAGGCGATAACCCTGGGCTACACCCGGCCCACGGCTGACCCCGACGTGCTGCAAGACGCAGCGGGCAACGACGCGGCCAACCTCACGAACCAGGCGGTAACGAACCACTCCGCTCCCGACACCACGGCCCCCGTGCTCCGCAGCACCACGGTCAGCGGCCGCGATCTGGTG